>NZ_JBXSOW010000033.1:0-1180 GCF_057784375.1 Martinezella sp. CNPSo 3964 | reverse complement strand
AGCCCTCATGGTGAGCAACCATTAAGCAGGTATCCAAGGGGAGTGTCGTTTGAGGACGGTGTTGGCGAAGATGAGGAGCTTCCTTGCACAAGCGATCAAGGCTTGCTTATGGACTTTGCCGTTGGCTGTGAGGCGCTGATAGAGGCCGATGAGCGTCTTGTTCCATCGAAAGGCGGCGGGCAGAGCGGCGGCATAGAGGGCGATACGGACATCGGCGCGTCCACCGGCGATGTGGCGCTGTCCTGTACGCCCGCCTGAATCGTCGTTGAACGGCGCCAGGCCGGCCAGGCTGGCGGCCTGTTCGCGTGAGATGCTGCCGAGTTCGGGCATGCGGATGATCAGGGTCAACGCGGTGCGGGGACCGATGCCTTGAACGGATAGAACCAGATCGAGGCGCAGGGCCAGATCCTGATGGGTTCGCAAGGCGGACAGCAGGGCCTTGAGGCGCTGATTGCGCCGCAGCCTGAGCCGGACGATCTCCTGTTTGATCTCGTCGCGGATGGCCTCGTCGCGATAGGCTTCGCATCGTGTCTTGAGCTGAGCGATATCGTCTTCGGTCTGTTCCAACAGCCGCAGCGGCTCGGTAAGAGCGACAATGCGCGGATCCGTCGCGGATTGTCTGGTCGCATTGTGCTCGGCCGTGCAGGCGGCGATGAGACCGGCATCGATGGCATCGGTCTTGGCGTGCCGCAGCCGGTAGAGCGCATAGGCCCGCACTTGCCGGGGCTGTAACAGGATCACCTCGAAGCCGGCTTGGCGCAAGGTATCGGCAACATCGCGCTCGTAGCCACCAGATGCCTCCAAGCCGACGCGTGCGATGCCGGCGGCAAGCAGCATGGCGACCAAGGCCGCCCGGCCTTGCGCATCGTTTGCAAAGCACCAGCGCTTGTCGCAGCCGAAAAGTGCCAGATCGAGCTTATGTTTGCCGATATCGAGACCGGCCACACCTGTGTTATTCTTTGTCATCTTCGTCGACCCTACCTTGCAAATGAACCGATCCGTTCGGGCAACCATCCGGGTCCGATGAAGGGGCCGATCGCGATCTGGCTCACCAACAGCCCAAAAGGCTTGGGAGGCGACGATCCGACGACCGGCCGCTTCGCCCCGGGTGGCCACCCGGGGCGAAGCGCTCCATCTGGAACAACAGCACATTAATACAGATCGCTATTACAAGGAGGCC
>NZ_JBXSOW010000032.1:0-1583 GCF_057784375.1 Martinezella sp. CNPSo 3964 | reverse complement strand
TGCATTCTGCTTGATGTTGGCCGCCATCTCCTCCATCGAGGCGGAGGCTTCCTCGGCGGAGGAGGCCTGCTCGGTCGCACCCTGAGACAGCTGCTCGGAGCCTGCCGACAGCTGCTGACTGCCGGATGAGACATTGTCCGAGGCCGAGAGCGCGTCGGCAACAACACCGCGCAGCCGCTCGACCATCGACTGCAACGACATGCCAAGCGTGTCCTTTTCCGACATCGGCTTCGGCTTCACCGTCAGGTCGCCATTGGCGATCTGGTCGGCGATCGTTGCGGTGTTGCGCAGGTTGCCGGTCATGACGTTGATGGTGTTGACGAGATCCTTGATCTCGTCATTGGTCTTGATCTCGATGTTCTGATTGAGGTCGCCGATAGCGACACCTTCGGCAACGGCCTGGATCTTCTTCAGGCCGCGATTGATGCCGAGTGCGATCCAGATGGCAACGGCTGTGGAGATCACGAACATGATGCCAAGCGACGTCAGCAAGAGGTTGCGCGCGGACGCATACTGGTCGTTGGTCGAAAGATCCGTCTGGTGCAGGTCTTCAAGGATCGCCTTGTTGACGGTCTCGAGGGCATCCTGAAGCAGGTCGCTCGCCTTGCGTCCCTCGCCCATGGAGAGGGCACCAGCCTTGCGGTTGCTCTCGTCGGTATTTTCGACTGCAAGCTTCAGGATCTGATCGTCGATCTGTTTCCAAGCCGGGTACTGCTTGGAAAACTCGGCAACCTTATCTGAAATCGCCGGATCTTGCGCCAGCTTCTGGACGAGCTGGTCGATCGTGGCCTGGCTCTCGTGAACAGCATCGATATAACCGCCGATCGCCTGCGGATCGGTATTGAGGATGGCGTTCTTTTCGTTGCGGATCGCGTCCAGCACGGCGGTGGAGAGATCACCGGAATTGCGCAGATTGTTCGCCGGTCCCTGGACGATGTCGGTGATGGCCGAGTTGAGGGACGACAGGCTCATGATTGCGAGGACCGACATGCCGGTCGACATGACGATCAGGAGGCCGAAGGCGAGGGCCAGTTTGAGTTTGATGGTAAAGCGCATCTCTGAAAAGCTCCTGGTGGAGATGAAGGGTTTGATACTTGAAATGTCAGACGGGGAGCCGTCTTGATGCGCGAAGACCGATACATTCACCCTTCCGCGAACCGGAACCGGTTCTTGAGGCCTGCAGTAGCATTTGCCGGCCTTTGGTCCGGCGCCTTCCGGCGCCGGCGTTTGTTAGTGTTCAGCCAGCCGCTCAGGCGCTCTGACGAAAATCATTGTCATCGGCGTCGGGACCACCCATGGACATGTCGAGGGTGAAGCCCTTGGCACGAGCCTGCTGACCGGCGACGCTGTTGTCGGTGCGTGCGGCCGGCATTCTGGCCGCCGTTGCCTTGCCGATGGGTGCCTTGGCGGCTGGCTTGGCCTTTGCCGGGCTTGCGGCATGATGGATGGGAACATGAACGGCCTGGGCCTTGCGGGCATTGGCCTGATCGACGCGGAAGAAGGCGATGGAGGCCTGCAGCTCTTCGGCCTGGGCGGCGAGCTCTTCCGAGGTTGCCGACATTTCTTCGGATGCGCCGGCGTTT
>NZ_JBXSOW010000031.1:0-2599 GCF_057784375.1 Martinezella sp. CNPSo 3964 | reverse complement strand
ATTTTGAAGAAATGACATGGTGTGCTCGCTCTCGATGAAGAGCCGGAGACCGCTAGGGCGGTGATTTGGCCGCGCGCCAGCGATGACCTGCTTTGGGAGGATGGACAAATACAGAAAAGGAGCGTCCTGCTCACCGCCAATGGCGCTGTCTTGTGAGATTCCGTGAGCAAGCTGACAAATCTATTAATTTCGATGAAATATTACATAAATTTAATCATGGTATTATTCGCGGATGCAGGTGGATGTCTGGAATTTCCCTGCTAATTGTATCAATGTCTACTGATGCAATCTCTGGATTGATAATTATATCAATCAGTAAAACTGAAATGAAACTTAAAAGCTATTCAGCAGATCAATACATCCAGGCCTAGAGTTGCCGAGAGCGGATTTCTCGATCAACCATTTTGCTGAGTCAGGGTTGAGTGATCGGTTCAACTTCCTTGATGAAAATCGTCGACCCATACGGCTCACGTGATGTGACAGTCGATGCATCATCCGAAAACAGGTGTCCAAGATCCTTCACCGCCGGAATCAACAAAAGCTGGAATCTTCCCGAGACGATGAAATAGTGATTTCACTAGGCAAGAGATGCTAGAGATGAGCCTGAACAAGCAACATCGCTGAACCCACCAAGAGCGTTAGACCGATCAAAAGCGAAATACCGATTTTCAGCATTCTGATGCGCCGTGTTCTGGCGCCGTTCCAATCATGATATGATCAACACAAAATATTTTCCGTTCAGCAGCAAGTAGCCCTGCAGGGAAAGTCAGGTCGTTGTTATCAGTGCCGCTTCTGCGAGATGGATGTCGACGGCCTGCATGTCGTCAATGCCGACAAGCTGGCAATCGGCGATCTCGAAACCGGGCTGATCTCGTGTAGGCCGGCGCTATGCTTCCGGTGCGCTCCATCCATGGCGAGGGACCTGTTGGGGCTCAATGCCGTCATCATCGGCCGCTCCAACCTATTTGGCAATCGGCGGCGTTGTGTCACTCAAAGCCCACTGAAATTTCAACAGTATGTCGTATCTATCGGCGTCGCAGCTCTACTTTCAGCAGCAACCGTAAGGAGAATTCAAATTAAAAACACCTCAAGAGTATAAGTAAAAGGAAAATTATATTAAAAATTGCATTAACAATTAAAGTATGTTAATAAAATATAAGTGAGAGAAAAATATTATATCTAATGACATATGAATAATAATGATACTTTGCGAATTTTTGTTCTAAAAATACAGATTAGTGTAGATTAATTATATTTAACGCCGTTATTTAAAAATATATACATGGGTTGGGTTCAGGGTTGAATGTAACGGGTAGAGGTCATGATTGAACAATCGATTACGAGTGAGAAATTTACATTAGAGCCGAGCGCAGGTAGCAATTCTGCCAGGGCATCCGGTGGTCTGAGGCCGTTTATTGCGGCAGGCATACCCAAGTTGGATGAATTGGACGAATATGTTCTCCTCATCGATTCCCGTACGCTGGGTCGTGAGTGTCTGTCGAAGAACTTGATGGAGTGCGACAGCTCACTGCACATCGTGACCGTCGGCTCATTGGATGAGTGGCGGGTGCTCAATATGCAAGCGTTGCCGTCTGCAATTCTCCTCATGATCGGTGGACGCAACGCTTCTGAGACCGATGTCAGTACCACCATCCGTGCCTTGGTTGAGCAGTTTCAGACCAGTCCCGTGATTGTGGGTGCGGATAGTGATGAGCTTGGACAGCTCTTGCATGCGCTGGAATGCGGCGCACGCGGTTATATCCCGACGAATGTCGGGATAAGGGTTGCTGCAGAAGCTGTGGCGCTTGCGCGCGCAGGTGGCATTTTCGTGCCCGCAAGCAGTTTGTTGGCTGCGAAAGAAGCACTCGCGCCCGTGGCCGGCCAGAGCAACGCTTTCGACAGTCTGTTTACACCGCGAGAAACCGTAGTTGCTGAAGCGGTACGGCGTGGTAAGGCAAACAAGATCATTGCCTACGAGATGGGTCTTTGTGAAAGCACTATAAAGGTGCACATTCGCAATATCATGTCAAAGCTGAACGCGACAAACCGAACCGAAGTCGCCTACAAGATCCGGGAACTCGTGCGATAGCAGTTGTTGCTTTGTGATCTGCACCCTGCGGCTGCTGCGCCCATGCCGGAAGCAGTTTGAAGCCGGAGCTCCGCATTTCCAGCATCGGTGCAAACGCTTATGTGCGACGTAGCGCACGCATAGTTGCGTTGCACAATAGATGATTTTCACTCGCCCAGGAATCGGACATTATGCTTGCAGTTGATGCATATGGCGGTCTTTTCCCTCCCGGTGTCGTTGCATTGACTGTTCCTCTCTGGAGGTTTTGAAACCTTCATACCTAAGGTCGCGGATTTATCCGGGGGCCCATTTTTTCTTCAGGCTCCACAAGCATTTCTCTTGACCAAGGCGGTTAATCGTCACGGGCGGGCGGCCATTGGCGCGCAGTATGTACGAGCGCCATTACCCTACCGTGTTTGCCGTTTCCTCCACTTCATAGATGAGCCGGTAGCTCTCATGCGGGATGACTTCACGTGTGCCGGGGATCTTGCCCATACCATGTCAGTGCGCGGATCTGGATCAGTGCCGTCA
>NZ_JBXSOW010000030.1:0-2800 GCF_057784375.1 Martinezella sp. CNPSo 3964 | reverse complement strand
GGAAGCGCCGACGCCACGCGTTGGTCAACTTACACAGGAAAACAATACCGCCGCGCCCTCCTCGGAGGGCGCGGTTTTCGTTTGGAAGCGACATCGAGATGTAGCTTCAAAGTTTATAAGCTATTGTTATCTTTATCGTTACGGTGTCGCTTCGATATGCAATTCCCAGTCGGCCGCCGGCCCGACTGCGCCCACAGAGGCGTCAGCATTGTTCCTCCGACATCCGAAAGTATTTGAGCTCATAGCTATCGGAAGAAATGGCTCGGTCTTCCGGGCAGCCGCATCTGCGAAACCCCGTTTCAATTCGGGTTGCCGCAATACTTTCAGAGGCGATGGAATGACCTTGCCGCTGGAGGATAATGGCGCCGATGATCCTAGACGCCATGGTCAGCTGAAAGCAGCATAGGCAGCAATGATCGCCGCAACCTGACCGGTGCTCAACGCCTTCGTTTGGGCTGACGTAATCGCGTAGAGTTGGCTGCTAGACAGAATGGAAATATCGTAGGTTGACAGTCCAGGCAGGCCTCGAATGCCAATCGCTGCGATTTGTGCACTCGACAAGGCCGCAATGTCCTGTGACGACAAAATACCGACTTCTGTGCTGGTCAAAGCGCCAACCTGCACGGTCGACAACGACGCGATCTGTGCAGTCGACAGTGCGGCAATCTGGTCGGTCGTCATAGCGGCGGCCGAAGCGGGCTTCAGTGCGGCAATCTGTCCGGTCGAAAGTGATGCTATAGCGCCGGTGCTCAAAGCTGCAATCTGCTTCGAGCTCAGAACTCCAATCTGAGTCGAGCTCAGAACATGGACCTGAGCAGTCGTGAGCGCGCCGATCTGGCTGGATGTCAGCGCCGCAATCTGCGCCGTCTTCAAAGCGGCAATCGCGGAAGTCGGTAGCAACTCGATACTATCGGTGGAAAGCTGCGACAGCGCACGCGCGCTGATGGCTTCGATCTGGCTGTTCGACAATGCCGAAATATCTTGTGACGACAAAGCACCGATCTCTATGCTGGTCAAGGCACCAATCTGCACGGTCGACAACGACGCGATCTGCGCAGTCGACAGTGCGGCGATCTGATCGGTCGTCATAGCTGCGGCCGAGGCGGCCTTCAGTGCGGCAATCTGTCCGGTCGAAAGTGCTGCTACAGCGCCAGTGCTCAAAGCTGCAACTTGCTTCGAGCTCAGCGCCGTAATCTGGGCCGAACTCAAAACATGGACCTGAGCAGTCGTGAGCGCGCCGATCTGGCTGGATGTCAGCGCCGCAATCTGGGCCGTCTTCAAAGCGGCAATCGCAGCCGTAGAGAGCAGCGCGATGTTATCGGTGGAAAGCAGCGATAGCGCACGCGCGCTGATAGATTCGATCTGATCGCTCGACAATGCCGCTATATCCTGCGACGTCAAGACACCAACCTCCGTGCTGGTCAAGGCGCCAATCTGCGCTGTCGACAACGACGCGATCTGCGCACTCGACAGTGCGGCGATCTGGTCGGTCGTCATAGCTGCGGCCGAGGCGGGCTTCAGTGCGGCAATCTGTCCGGTCGAAAGTGACGCTACAGCGCCAGTGCTTAATGCTGCAACCTGCTTCGAGCTCAGAGCCCCAATCTGGGCCGAGCTTAGAGCATGGACCTGAGCAGTCGTGAGCGCGCCGATCTGGCTGGATGTCAGCGCCGCAATCTGCGCCGTCTTTAAAGCAGCAATCGTGGAGGTGGAAAGCAGCGCGATGTTGTCGGTGGAAAGCTGCGATAGTGCACGCGCATTGATGGCCCCGATCTGATCGCTCGACAATGCTGCAATATCTTGCGACGATAAAGCACCAACCTCTGTGCTGGTCAAAGCAGCGACCTGCACCGTCGATAATGAGCCGATCTGCGACGTCGACAGCCCGGCGATCTGACTGGAGGTCATAGCTTTCACTTCGGTCGTTGACAGCCCCTCAATCTGGACCGACGACAGAACGGCAAGCTGATCCAGTCCCAAGCCCACGATAGCGCTCGCCGATACGGCATTCAGTTGTTTCGTGGTGAGAACAGCGACATCCTGCGTACTCAACACCGCGATTTGTGTTGAAGTAAGCGCTTTAATTTGGCTCGTTCCCAGCGCAGCGACCTCATCCGTGGTTAAGGAAGCAATCGTGGCTGTGGGGAGATTACGGATCTGACTGGCTGACAGGGAAGAAATAATTGAAGTCATAGAGAGCGTTCCAAATGTTAGCTTGCTGGCGCCTTGCTTGTCCCCTCAGATAAGGAAGCTACAGCGGCTTTCGGATAGTTGACTGGCGACGGCGGTAAATGCCTGGGAACAGACGCGATTGCGAAACAATTAACTGCTTTGTTTTCATAGTGCCCGCACTATCCGCTAGAATATTTCTCAGCGACATCCCTAGCAAGGGCACCTGATCTGAAGCTTGCGTGGTACGACCGAAATGGTTCGTTGTATCTTTGCGGCGTTCTTCAGAATGGTTGATTGACGACGATTCTCGACACACTCGCACGCGCGTCTTCACACGAAGTATTCAAAACGCAGTGCTTTCGCGCCGCCAATAGCTCTCGAGTTTGTTGCCCACGGGCCACCACCGCCAGAGTTGCAGGGAGAAGCTGCGAAACTCACGCTTTTGATGTAACGCAATTTCTTTGAACAATGCCGCCAGCTGCCATGGTCTGGATGATTTTTCGCAGGTTACGCTTACCTACAAGTTTGCAACCTTGCTGCCGGAGCTTTTAACGTCTTTCGCAGGAGGTATCGATTTGGCCACTCAGGCAGACGCTCAAAGCCCCGATTGACGACGTCATGAACGCCTACG
>NZ_JBXSOW010000029.1:0-2966 GCF_057784375.1 Martinezella sp. CNPSo 3964 | reverse complement strand
TCGGCAAGCCCGGACAGATCGTTTGTCAGATCGAACAGCTGCTGGGCAACGAGATGCACGACCTCGCCTTCCCGCTGGATACGGCCATTAATCGCCATCATGCTGGAGCCGAGCACGACCTGCCTGCGCCGTTCGAAGAGCGTCGGCCAGACGACGACATTGGCTGGCCCGGTCTCATCCTCGACAGTCAGGAACATCACGCCCTTGGCCGAGCCCGGCTTCTGGCGCACGAGCACGAGACCCGCCGTCATCAGCCAGCGGCCGTCGCGCGCAGACATCGCCTCCTCGCAGGTGACGATATTGCGGGCTGTAAGATCCTGGCGCAGGAAGGCAAGCGGATGCTGGCGCAGCGTCAGGCCGGTATGGCTATAATCCTGGATGACGTTGTGTCCCTCCGTCATCTGGCGAAGGCTGACCTCCGGCTCCCGCTGCTCGGCGATCGTTCTCTGCTCGCGTTCGGCGGCCGCGGCAAACAGCGGCAAGGGTTCGTCGCGCAAGGCCTTGATCGCCCAGAGCGCATCGCGGCGCTGCAGCTTGAGCGACGACAGGAAGGCGTCGGCCTCGGCAAGCTCGACCAGGGACGCCGCCGGCACGCCGGACCTGCGCCAGAGATCATCGACACTCTCGAACGGCTGATCGGCCCGCGCGGCGATAATACGAGCCGCGTCGACTTGGGCAAGGCCATGGACCATCCGCATGCCGAGGCGAACGGCGTGGCGATCACTGTCCTCGATCGGCTCCAGCGCGCAGTCCCAGCGCGAGCGATTGATGCAGACAGGCCGGACCTCGACACCATGCTTGCGGGCATCGCCGACGATCTGCGCCGGTGCGTAAAAGCCCATGGGCTGGGAATTCAGAAGTGCTGCGCAGAAGGCGTCGGGGTAGTGGCATTTCACGTAAGATGAGGCATAGGCGATGAGGGCGAAGCTAGCGGCATGGCTTTCGGGAAAGCCGTAGGAGCCAAAGCCTTCGAGCTGCGAGAAGGTCCTTTCGGCGAATTCCGGCGTATAGCCGTTCCTGACCATGCCGGAGACGAGCTTGGCCTTGAACTTCGACACACCGCCGGTGAACTTGAAGGTCGCCATCGACTTGCGCAGCTGATCGGCCTCGCCGCCGGTAAAGCCGGCGCAGACCATCGCCACCTTCATGGCGCTCTCCTGGAAGAGCGGCACGCCGAGCGTCTTGCCGAGAACGGCTTCCAGTTCCGGTGTCGGATAGTCGACCGGCTCCTTGCCCTCCCGCCTCCGCAAATAGGGATGCACCATGTCGCCCTGGATCGGACCCGGTCGGACGATCGCCACCTGAATGACGAGATCATAGAAGGTGCGCGGCTTCATCCTGGGAAGCATGGACATTTGCGCCCGGCTTTCGATCTGGAAGGTGCCGAGCGTGTCGGCCTTGCGGATCATCGCATAGGTGGCCGGATCTTCCTGAGGGATCCTGGCCAGATCGAGATCCAGATGCTTGTGATCCTGGATCAAGGCGAAGGCCTTGCTCATGCAGGCGAGCATGCCGAGCGCCAGCACGTCGACCTTCATGAACTTCAGCGCCTCGACATCGTCCTTGTCCCATTCGATCACCTGCCGGTCGGCCATGGTGGCCGGCTCGATCGGCACGAGATCGTCGAGCCGGTCATGGGTGAGCACGAAACCGCCGGGATGCTGACCGAGATGACGTGGAGCGCCCATCAGCTGCTGCGCCAGTCTCAAGGTGAGCGCCAGCCGGCGGTCATCCGGATTGAGGTTGAGATCACTTAAGCCTCGTTCGGTCACCAGCTCCTCGGACCATGACCACATGCCGGATGACAGTGCCTTGATCACATCCTCCGGCAGGTCGAGCGCCTTGCCGACGTCGCGGATCGCGCCCTTGGCGCGGTAGCGCGTCACGGTCGCACAGAGAGCCGCCTTGTCATGGCCATAGGTCCTGTAGATCCATTGGATCACCTCCTCGCGCCGCTCATGCTCGAAATCGACATCGATGTCGGGCGGCTCGTCGCGCTCCTGGGAGACGAAGCGCTCGAAGAGGAGATTGTTGGTCTCGGGATCGATCGAGGTAATGCCGAGGATATAACAGACCGCGGAGTTGGCCGCCGACCCCCGCCCCTGGCATAGAATGCCTTGGGCGCGGGCATAGCGCACGATCGAGAACACCGTCAGGAAATAGGGGGCATATTTCATAGTGCGGATGAGATCGAGCTCGTGGCGGATCACCTTCAGCACCGATGGCTGCAATCCCTCCGGATAGCGGTTCGGAATGTACTCCCAGACATAATGCTCGAGAGATTCCTGAGCGCTTTTGCCGGGAACGATCGCCTCCTCCGGATATTGGTAGGTCAGCTCCTCCAGAGAGAACTTGCAGCGCTCGACGATCGCCAGCGTGCGCGCAAGCGCTTCGGGATAGCGCGGAAACAACCGCTCCATTTCCTCCGGAGGTTTTAGATAGCGGTCGGCATGCCTCTCGCGCTCAAAGCCGAGATCGTCGATCGTGGTGGTGTTGCGAATGCAGGTGACGATATCCTGCAGCTGCCGGCGCGATGGCTCATGGAAGAGAACGTCGTTGGTGACGACCGTCTTCACCTTGAGACGAACGGCCAGATTGGAGAGCTCATGCAGCCGCAGCTGATCGTTCGGCCGCCGGCGCAGGCAGAGCGACAGGTAGGCGCGATCGCCAAAGAGTTCCGCCATTTTTCTGAGCTGCAGGGCACAGGTCTCGTCGGCAAGATCCGGCACAAGGATGCCGATCAGGCCTTCGGCATAAAGGGCGACGTCGTCGAGGTTGAGGATGCAGTTGCCCTTGCCGCCCCTGCCCTTGCCGAGCGTCAGAAGCCGCGTCAGCCGGGAATAGGCGGGGCGATCCGTGGGATAGACGAGGATCGACATGCCGTCGGCAAGATCAAGGCGGCAGCCGACCACCAGGCGCACCCCGGTCGCACGCGACGCTTCCAATGCCCGCACGATCCCGGCCAG
>NZ_JBXSOW010000028.1:0-4834 GCF_057784375.1 Martinezella sp. CNPSo 3964 | reverse complement strand
ATGACGGCACTGATCCAGATCCGCGCACTGACATGGTACACCCGCGCGACGGCGGGTGCCGCAAACCTGTTGTATGTCAACACGCTCGCCTCTGGAGAGGCGATGAAGCCTGAAGACGTCAGCAAGATCCAGCAATTCGATTACACGGCGAATTTCACCTGGGGACAGATCGGCACTCTGGTCAATCATCCCTCGACACCACAGGTCGTCAAGGACGCCTATAAGGTCGGCAGCACGACCTATTTCAGCGGCGACTTTGCAGCAAAACACACCGCGCTACTTGCGAGGTTCGCAGCCGGTGAGAAGAAGGCCATGCCTCTCGACGACTGGCGCCCGCTTGGCAATGCCGC
Source organism: Martinezella sp. CNPSo 3964 (assembly GCF_057784375.1). Lineage (NCBI taxonomy): Bacteria > Pseudomonadati > Pseudomonadota > Alphaproteobacteria > Hyphomicrobiales > Rhizobiaceae > Martinezella > Martinezella sp. CNPSo 3964. The sequence goes on along the minus strand of NZ_JBXSOW010000028.1, from coordinate 4,484 downwards.
GCTTCTGACCATCACGAACACCGCTGCGGCAGCCGCCGATGGCATGGTCGCCGAGGCAGCCGCCAGCCAGAATGATGCATTCGTCAGCCTGATCGCCTACGGGCTCACCTTCCTTGTTGCCGCGGTTCTGAGCATTACCGGGATCTGCGTCATCGTCTTTCGTGTCACCAAGCCTGTCGGGACGCTAACCCATTCGATGACGGAGCTCGCCCATGGCAATCTCTCGGCCCTGATCGGTGGCGTCGAACGGCGTGATGAGATCGGTGCCATGGCACGTTCCGTACAGGTGTTCCAGCAGTCAGCCTTGCGCAACAAGGTACTGGAAGCCGAAGCCGCCGAGGCCCGCGTTACGTCGGAGAATGAACGCGTCGAAGTCCAGCGCCGTGCCGAAGCAGAGGCCGAACAGAGGCTGTCGCTGGCGACGGGCTCGCTTGCGACAGGACTTCGTCATTTGGCATCCGGCGACTTATGCTGCGAGATCGAAACGCCGCTGGCGGCGCAGTTCGAAGCTCTGCGTCACGACTTCAATTCATCGGTCAGCCAGCTGCGCGCTGCCATGTCCCAGGTCGACCAGGCCGCGTCACTCGTAAACAGCGGCAGCTACGAGATCTCGCAGGCTTCCGATAACCTCTCCAAGCGCACCGAGCAGCAGGCCGCGTCGCTGGAAGAGACGGCGGCGGCTCTCGAAGAGGTTACGGCCAATGTCCAATCGACCTCCAAGCGAACTGGAGATGCGCGTGATCTGGTCCGCGGCGCCCGGTTACGAGCAGAAAACTCCAGCCAAGTCGTCAATAATGCCGTCAATGCCATGGGGAGGATCGAGCATTCGTCCAAACAGATCAGCCAGATCATCAGCGTGATCGACGAGATCGCCTTCCAGACCAATCTGCTCGCGCTCAACGCCGGCGTCGAGGCGGCGCGTGCGGGTGAAGCCGGCAAAGGCTTTGCCGTCGTCGCCCAGGAAGTGCGCGAACTTGCCCAGCGGTCGGCCAATGCCGCCAAGGAGATCAAGGCTCTGATCGGCAATTCTGAAGCCGCCGTCGGTGAGGGCGTGAAGCTCGTCAACGACACCGGCGAGGGCCTTGCAGCCATCGCCGACCTGGTCCTGCAGATCAATCAGCACATGGATGCGATCGCCACTGCCGCTCAGGAGCAGTCCATGGGGCTTTCGGAGATCAACAGCGCAGTTAATCACATGGATCAGGCGACACAGCAAAATGCCGCCATGGTCGAAGAGATGAACGCGGCTGGTGCCGGTTTGGCCGAAGAGAGTAAGCGTCTTGGCGAGCTCCTGAGCGCATTCCGCACAGGCCAAGCCGAGCGCATGGAGCCACAGGCGAGGCCCGTCGCCCGGCCTGCTTCAGCCCCGACAACGGGCCGGCATACTGCACGCGCCGTTCCAGTCACGCAGGGCAATGCCGCGCTTAAGCATCTCCAACAGGAGTGGTCGGAGTTCTGACTAGTTTGACGCTAAAATAGGCACTGAAATCCGGTTGCGATTAACGTCGTAAGGATCGCGCAAGACCAAGATTAGTGCTGTGGTTAGCCGATCACCTCGCCCTGCACATAGCTATCGTCCCGAGTTGGCAGGGCTCGTGATCAAACAGTCAGTCCTTGGATGCCTGCTTTTAGCGTTTGCTATATTGGAATAGCCAGTCCCTGGCGGCGCGGATGTAGAAGAACTTGCGCGCGGAAGCCATGTGGTCGACGCCCTCGAACGTCAAGAAGGTGATATTTCCTCCCTTCGCCAAGTATCCCTGGACTTGGTCAGTGAGCAGCTTCTGGTCGTCGACAGGGAAGATGAGCGAAGGATCGAGGCGCTCTGAAGGGCGTGTCACTTTTGCCCCTCCCTTTTGCCAGACGGGTACGCACTTTTCGTTCCACGGCGTGGCCTTGTCATCTTCGGTCCCCGTAATGATGAGCAGCCTCTGATGCGCAAGGGTTGCAACGTCGCTGGGCCGCTGCTGTCCGGCAATGATCAGTCCGGCGGCAAAGGTTTCCGGATGCTTCGCCATAAGCCACAGAGAGGTCATGGCTCCCATGGACCACCCCGTGCAGTAGACCTTCTTCGGATCGATCTTCAGGACCTTGTCCGCTCGATCTTTGAGGTTGGGATTACCGTAGTTCCAAGTATTAGACAGCAGCATCTGTACGAGCTTGTGGGTGTTCTCGACGTCCGACGTGTGCTCCCAGTAGTCGTTCATCGTAGTGCGCTCATAACGCGGCGTGACGATCACACATTCATGGCGCTCCTGCTCTTCCGGCAAACTCCAGATGGTGGCGATGCATTGCTCAGTCAGCGTCTGGGCGCAAGTCCCGTCGTAGCTGATGCCGGAATGGGTGATCGCGAGCAGAAGTGGATAGGATTTGTTTTCACCGCCCTTCTTCAGAAACAACTTCGGCAGATAGATGCTATATTCGAGCCAGGCAGATCGGCTATCGTCCCACCACCAGTGGTTCTGCTCCCAGGCATCAACACCGCGAATGACGACGCTGTTGCCGTGAGACCCGGCGTTGTCCCAGATAGTCTTTGCCGCGGCATAGATCGCACCGCCTTGCGTCCTGATGTCTTTGACCTGGATCAGAGTCACCTTGTCGCTGTCGGTCGTTGGAAGGCTGAGATCCGGATCGTACCGGAATTCCGCGATGACGAACTTCCCAGCAACATCCGTGCCATCGCTACGCAGTGTGGCTTCCGAATTTGTATAGATGGCGAACACCGGGCGTGACTGAGTAGCGTCTGTCGTGGCGTTCTTGTCTGGCTCCTGGGGCATTCCGGGAAAGAAGCCGCGTGCCGCTGGAATTACGCCTGCGGAATAGGTGTCGAGCGCAAGACTGGCGGCATCTATGTCCGTGTCATACTCCACGGCGATGCCATAGACCTTCTGGCCACCGCCGGTAACTTCGCACAGAGCATAGATTCTCTGGATTCCGGGTCTTCGCGATGGCCGCTCTCCAGCCGGGCCAGGTCCGGTTGACGACGCGGCCATGAATCCATTTCTATCAGCCGCCAGCACTCCACTCGAGCCAGGGGCGACCGTAGAGGTGGCGCCCGCCATCACCGATACGGCCGTTATGAAGTCTCTTCTCGATATGTCAGTCATCTCTTGCTCCCGCGCTATTCGATAGGGGTAAGCACCGCTGTCTGCACTTGTTACACCCTCTGCGATCGGTACGTTCCGTTATCTGTGTTCTCGTATATCGAACCCAAGTCGATCACGGGTTCGGCCTAGGCGACCTTGAGAGCGAGCTCGGTTCCACGCTTGATCGGCAGCATGATCGAGATGAAACCATTCACTGGGTCGCGGACGAATTCGAGAAAGTCTGGTTCGGCGTTGTCGTTCAGCACGTAGCCGCCGACGCGAAGCTGTGGCACGACCATCTCGATCACCTGGCGGGCGAGCGATGGTCCCTCGAACTGGGGCCAACCGTCGATCAGAACGAAATCGAGCGGTCCCCCGAGGTCGCGGAGGGTCTGCCGCGCGTCTCCTTGGCGGATCTCGGCATATTCGGCCAGGCCCGCGTCGGCGAGATTGCTGCGCGCGACGTCAATCTTCGCCTGCACCAGTTCGGATCCGATCACAAGGCCGCCGCCGTTGTCGCGCATCGCTGCGGCGAAGTAGATCGCGGACATGCCGACAGACGTGGCGAAGTCGACGACGCGCTTTGCCCCCATCGCCCGGCAAAGGAGGTAGATGAGGTCGCCCTGATCGGGATGGATCGAAAAGCCAAAGCCGGCAAAGGATTCAGCGTCGTGACCTTGGGTTTCGAACGCGCTTCGGTCGGGATGACGCCGTTCCGCGTTCATCCGGGCGATAACATCGAGGATTCCCCGGTCTCGAATCGGGCTGGGCTTGCTGGCAACTTCGTTGGATGTAGACATAAGTGCTCCTCAGGATTGGGAACTCGGGACCAAAGTGTCTGACCTCGCGTCGAGCCGTTTGCGATGGAACAGCCAGCTCACCAAGGCGAAGAACATCGGGACATAGAAGACCGCGAGGACCGTTCCTGTCGTCATGCCGCCGAGTACTGCGGTCCCGATGGCTATCCGGCTCTGAGCGCCAGCGCCAGTGGCGACGGCAAGATATCTGGCATCTGGACGAGGTCGCGATTGCCATCGGCGGCCGGAAACATTGGCTTTGGCGCGCCGTTGATCAGGACGGCTATGTTCTCGACAAGATCGTCCAGGCCCGCCGCGATACCAAGGCTGCCAGGCGATTGCTGAAGAAGCGGGGCCTGTCGCCCAAGCGCATCGTCACCGACAAACTGCGCTCATACGGAGCGGCAAAACGGCAGGTTATGCCCGGCGTCGAACATCGATCGCACAAGGGCCTGAGCAATCGCGCGGAGAATTCACACGTGCCGCTTCGAAAACGCGAGCGGATGATGCAGGGCTTCCGATCCGTCGCAGGCTTGCAGCGTTTCATCTCGGTCTTTTCAGCAGTCAGAAATCTTTTCGTGCCGCCGCACCAGAAACACTCAGT
>NZ_JBXSOW010000027.1:2500-5000 GCF_057784375.1 Martinezella sp. CNPSo 3964 | reverse complement strand
CGTCCCTGCTTCAAAGCCTACCACCTATCCTACACATGCCGACACGAATGCCAGTGTAAAGCTATAGTAAAGGTGCACGGGGTCTTTCCGTCTGACCGCAGGAACCCCGCATCTTCACGGGGAATTCAATTTCACTGAGTCTATGTTGGAGACAGCGGGGAAGTCGTTACGCCATTCGTGCAGGTCGGAACTTACCCGACAAGGAATTTCGCTACCTTAGGACCGTTATAGTTACGGCCGCCGTTTACTGGGGCTTCGATTCAGAGCTTGCACCCCTCCTCTTAACCTTCCAGCACCGGGCAGGCGTCAGACCCTATACGTCGTCTTGCGACTTCGCAGAGCCCTGTGTTTTTGGTAAACAGTCGCTACCCCCTGGTCTGTGCCACCCTCACATACTTGCGTACATAAGGGTCACGCTTCTTCCGAAGTTACGCGTGCAATTTGCCGAGTTCCTTCAACATAGTTCTCTCAAGCGCCTTGGTATACTCTACCTGACCACCTGTGTCGGTTTCGGGTACGGTCTATACGGTGGAGCTATTTCCTGGAACCGCGTCCCCGCCCACACAATCCAATAAGTGTGAACAAGTTAAGCAATCCGTCACTACCACCAGGCCCACGAATATTAACGTGGTTCCCATCGACTACGCGTGTCCGCCTCGTCTTAGGGGCCGGCTAACCCTGCTCAGATTAACTTTAAGCAGGAACCCTTGGTCTTTCGGCGAGAGGGTCTCTCACCCTCTTTATCGTTACTCATGTCAACATTCGCACTTCCGATACCTCCAGGACCCCTCACGGGTATCCCTTCATCAGCTTACGGAACGCTCCGCTACCACTCCTCAAAGAGGAATCCTCAGCTTCGGTGCATGGCTTCAGCCCCGTTACATTTTCGGCGCAAAGACCCTTGACTAGACCAGTGAGCTGTTACGCTTTCTTTAAATGATGGCTGCTTCTAAGCCAACATCCTGGTTGTTTTGGGATCCTCACATCCTTTCCCACTTAGCCATGACTTGGGGACCTTAGCTGGAGGTTAGGGTTGTTGCCCTTTTCACGACGGACGTTAGCACCCGCCGTGTGTCTGCCGAGTAGTACTTCCCGGTATTCGGAGTTTGGTTAGGATCAGTAAGACGGTGAGTCCCCATAGCCCATCCAGTGCTCTACCCCCGGGAGTATTCGCTCGACGCTCTACCTAAATAGATTTCGCGGAGAACCAGCTATTTCCGAGTTTGATTGGCCTTTCACCCCTAGCCACAAGTCATCCCAATCTATTGCAACAGATGCGGGTTCGGTCCTCCAGTTGGTGTTACCCAACCTTCAACCTGCTCATGGCTAGATCACTCGGTTTCGGGTCTAATGCAACAAACTATATCGCCCTATTCAGACTCGCTTTCGCTTCGCCTACACCTACCGGCTTAAGCTTGCTTGTTACACTAAGTCGTTGACCCATTATACAAAAGGTACGCCGTCACCCTTGCGGGCTCCGACTGTTTGTAGGTATCCAGTTTCAGGTTCTATTTCACTCCCCTTGTCGGGGTGCTTTTCACCTTTCCCTCACGGTACTGGTTCGCTATCGGTCATGCACGAGTACTTAGGCTTGGAGAGTGGTCTCCCCATGTTCAGACAGGATTTCACGTGTCCCGCCCTACTCTAGGACAATAAAGCTATCTACGCGTACGGGGCTGTCACCCTCTACGGCAAACCTTTCCAGGTTCTTCCACTTTAAACTTCATTGCCACTGGCCTGGTCCGCGTTCGCTCGCCACTACTTGCGGAGTCTCGGTTGATGTCCTTTCCTGCAGGTACTTAGATGTTTCAGTTCCCTGCGTTCGCTTCTTACACCCTATTTTATTCAGGTGAAGATACCTCATAACAATGCTTAGAAACCACTTTGGTTCTTTACGCCGGATAACCGGCGACGGCCCTTGGCCTTGCGAAGCCTTGCAGCTTCGAGCCAATTGCCAACCAAAATGATTTTCTAAGCATTTAAGGTGGGTTGCCCCATTCGGAGATCCATGGATCAAAGCTTATTCGCAGCTCCCCACGGCTTTTCGCAGCGTATCACGTCCTTCATCGCCTGTGCATGCCTAGGCATCCACTAAATACCCTTACGACACTTGATCGTTCTCATTGCCAATGCTCATCCTTATTGGATTTGGCAAACCTTTCCTTCTCGCTTGCGCTCAAAGGGGTGCCAAATCTGACCATACGGTCAGTCCAAAGCGCGATTACCTTTTACAATCGCGCCAATCAGATGCCATCGACGTGTTCGACAGGCTTGCTTTATTGGAGCTACGCCGAGCAGCTCGCTTGCAGCCTGTCTTAAGACCAGCTTCTCGAGATTGGATCCGATACCGCGCGGTCAGGCAACGGTAATCCAGCCGTCCATCAGAGGTATCCATAAAGATACCAACAATGACGGCCCAGAGCGACAAGCTTCCTTCCTACCTCCGTCCCCTCCTTCGTTTCCAGCCGGCTAGGCCATCCACGATATCATAAGGTCCGGG
>NZ_JBXSOW010000026.1:0-7462 GCF_057784375.1 Martinezella sp. CNPSo 3964 | reverse complement strand
CACGCTGCCGCAGCAGGCCATCGTTGCAGCGCTTCAGCAGCAGGGCATCAACGTCGCTGAAGGTCCCGATGGTTCGGTTCACGCCGGCAATAGCACGGACTCCGGCCACCAGTTCACGGACAGCCAGGCCGGGAATGCCCGCACGCCGCTCAATCTGATCGGTCTCCTTGGTCCTGCCGATGTAATCGGCAGCGGTCCCGGCGGTCCGGGAACCCAGGATAACAATCGCGGCAATGCCCAGGCCACTCAAACCCAACAGACCGTCGCTCCCCTGACAACCGCGGCAGACACCGGCTCGCTGCAGTCCGGCGCGACGACCTCGTCGGATGCGGCGCATGGCGTACTTGCCAATGATGTCACAACGATCGGCGGTCTTCAGGTGGTCGGTGTGACAGCGGGCAGCGCGACCGCGGCGCAGTCCGCAAATGTCGACAGCGCGATCGTCACGACGCTCGGGACGCTGACGCTGCATGCGGACGGCTCCTACAGCTACCATGCCAATCCGAACGAGAGCGGCACTGATACCTTCACCTACACGGTCAGGGACGCTAACGGTACGCTCTCGACGACGACGCTGACCTTCACGGTGACGGACGGCCGCACGAGCCAGCCCGAGACGGCGGACCCGGCGAAGCTGTCGGAAGCCAATCTTCCGGGAGGCACCGCGCCGTCGGAAGCGGCCGTGACGGCGCAGGGCAGCATCACGCTTGCCGATCCCGACGCCCCGCATATCACCAGCGTCCTCGACGCCAAGGGCGCCTCGGTTACCGTCGATGCCAGCGGCACGACGACGGTCCAAGGCTCCTTCGGCACGCTGTCGATCGACGCGGACGGCAAGTACAGCTACACGCTGACGACGTCAGGTGCCCATGCCGGCGGCGAGCAGGAGACGTTCACCTATACGGTCACGGACCAATACGGCAACACCACCACCTCGACCCTGAGTTTCACCATCGCCGACGATGCGCCGATCGCCACGACAGATACCGGCTCGCTGCAGTCCGGCGCGACGGTCACGGCCGATGCAGCGTCGGGGGTGCTTGCCAATGACGTGACGGGTGCCGACGGCGGCCTCCAGGTGGTTGGTGTTGCAGCGGGCAGCGCGACCGCGGCGCAGTCGACAAATGTCGACAGCGCGATCGTCACGACGCTCGGAACGCTGACGCTGCATGCGGACGGCTCCTACAGCTATCATGCCAATCCGAATGAGAGTGGCACGGACACCTTCACCTATACGATCAAGGATGCCGATGGCAGCTTGTCGACGACGACACTGACCTTCACGGTGACGGATGGCCGCACGAGCCAGCCCGAGACGGTAGATCCGGCGAAGCTATCGGAAGCCAATCTCCCGGGTGGCACCGCGCCGTCGGAAGCAGCCGTGACGGCGCAGGGCAGCATCACGCTTGCCGATCCTGACGCTCCGCATATCACCAGCGTCCTCGACGCCAAGGGCGCCTCGGTTACCGTCGATGCCAGCGGCACGACAACAGTCCAAGGCTCCTTCGGCACACTGTCGATCGATGCCGACGGCAAATACAGCTACACGCTGACGACGTCAGGCGTTCATGCCGGCGGCGAGCAGGAGACGTTCACTTACACGGTCACGGACCAAAACGGCAACACCACCACCTCGACCCTCAGCTTCATCATTGCCGATGACGCGCCGACGGTTGGAGACGTCGATATCGTCTCCGTCAGCGAGCATGAGTTGGTGACGGCCGACAATACGACGGTATCCGGTTCGCTGGGGATCATCGCCTTTGGTGCCGATGGTCCTGCAACCAGCAACAGCGTTGCCTTCGACAGCGCCTCACCGGTGGATGCTGACGGCAATCCGCTCGTTCTGATCTCACATGGCGAGGCCGTTCACTTCGTCGTGGTTGGTGCGACCCTCTATGGTTATACCGGCGATGCCCCGGCCTCGGGCTCGGCACCGACCTTGAGCCAGCTGGTCTTCGAGGTAGGCCTGGCGGCTCCCAACGGTACGCACACGACAGGCTCCTACGAATTCACGCTCTATAGGCCGCTGGACGATGGCGACAGCACGAACAATCTTTCCGACATCAAGCTCACCTTCAGCTACACGGCGACGGATGCTGATGGCTCGCACAATACGGGGAACTTCACGGTCGATGTGATTGACGATGTGCCGGTCCCCGGAGCGCCGGTCCCCGATCAGACGCTCACCGAGGACAATCTGGTGTTGGCTTCGGGATCACTTGTCAGCGGCGGCATCAGTACTGGCGACGTCGAGCTGAATTTCTCCTTCGGCGCGGACGGCCCGGCAAAAACCGCGGTTACGTTTGTCAGCCAGACGGCGGTCTCAAATATCACTCTGACCGATGGCTCCGGTCATGTGCTTGATTTGTCGCACCTCACCTCGGGTGGAAATGCATTGCAATATTCCCTGAGCAGCGACGGTACCCTGCTCACGGCCTATTATTCCTCGCAGGGGAATGACGTAACGGTCTTTACTGTCGCACTGTCTGAAAATGGAACTCACGTCAGCGGCGCTTATAATTTCACACTCTACAGGCCGATCAGCGACCTTGATGCGACCGATTTCAAGCTGAGTTTTGCAGTCGCCGGTCATGATGGCGACGGCGATACAACGGCAGTATCCCAATCGTTCTCGGTTGATATTCATAACAACCTACCTGCTGCGAATAACTGGTCCCTTACCACGAATGCGGTGCCGGGCGAGACGATAACCATCCCGACGGCGGCACTCTTGTGGGAGGCGTCCGGAGCCCATCACGCGGACCTTTCCATTGCCGGAATCATGGGATCGGTCGCCACCCTGAACGGGGACAGCGTCACGATTGCGGTCTCCGGCCATGCCGAGTCGTTCGACTACACCGTGACGGACGGAATTCATCAGACGGTCTCCACGGTGAGCATCGATAGCCATTGGACGACAACCGGTACCGCAGCGAACGAGATTTTCGTGGCTGCGCACAGCGGCGATGGCTATACGATCATTGGCGGCCTTGGAAACGACGTCCTGATCGGCTCGGCAAATACTGCCGAGAACATTCTCTATGGTGACGGGACTTCGGAAACGGCCCAGGACGGCAATGACCTTTTGATCGGTGGCATCAACTCGACCAATATCCTGTACGGTGGGGGTGGAGATGACACGCTCATCGGTGCCGAGCATGCACTCAATAAAATGTATGGCGGTAGCGGTAACAACACGATTATCGGCGCGGCGAATGCAACGAACGAGATGCATGGCGGCAGCGGCAACGACTTCCTGTCCGGTGGAGACTACGCGACGAACACGATGGATGGTGGAGATGGTGACAATACCTTCGTCGCCGGTCTGTTCTCCATGAATACTATGATCGGCGGAAGCGGAAACGATACCTTCAAGCTCATCGAAAACTCGTTCAACACGGTCGCCGGTGGGGGTGGCAACAACGCGCTTGACTTTTCTCGCTTCAGTCATGGAATAGAGATCACTTTAGCGCACAGCAGCACCGTCACCCACTTCGACATCTCTGGTGGCGGCCTGGATTACTCGGATATCAGCGGAATTATCGGAACACCCTATGACGACGTTATCATTGGAAGCGATCACTCCGACTATCTCTTCGGCGGCGCCGGAAACGATATCCTGATCGGAGGCGCGGGCAATGATACGTTGGATGGCGGCTCGGGTTTCAATGTAATGACTGGTGGAGCGGGCGCCGACACGTTCATGATTGATGCCGCTGCCCTGAGCAAACTCGACCCGGCCGATATCATAACGGATTTCCATCCGGCCACCGAAGGGGATGTGCTCGATGTGACGGGTTTGATTGACGCCCTCATCAAACAGGATGGCTTGTCGCAGGCAAACGCACTTAATCATTTGACTGCCGTCGTGGATGACAAAACCAACGCCACAACGATCTCCGTGCAAACTGCGACTGAAACCCACGCGGTTGTCACATTGCAGAATTTCACTCCGGATGCCGCTGGCGTGAAGATCCTGTACGCTCACGACGAGCACGCGCTTGCGACCTCTCACACGGGATAAGTCCTGCCCCAAGTTGCTGCGGAGCTAATTCGCGCCGATTGTCCCGGGCACGGAAGGGCTACGAATGTGAACCCATGTCGACCATGGCCAGCGAGCAGCGGATTGCGCCTTTGGCGGCACGCGGGGGCCACGATGTGAGAACCCTCTGGGTATTTGGGATCAGGTTCTGGCTATCCAATGGGCAGCAAAAAACAGGAGCACCCACAAAAGCGTGGAAACCAGGATGGCTAGCAGGAGATATTTTAGGCGATTCGTCATGGCGCAACGATAGTGACCGTTCGTGCAGTCTTCACACTAGATGCCTCGATATGATTAATGATTGATAAAGGCCCGGGGGTCGCAATTGCATCTCGCGTTCTGAATGCGTTGCAGGCCGGTTCATCTGACTTATCGATTTCATGATGGGAGGGCCGTGTGCCGCTTGGTGAGAAAACCAAAGGCGGTAAGGGACGCCACGTTCGCGACAAGCCGAAGGCTTCAATGCGCTTGGTCCCACCACGCTGAAGAGAGGATCATATTTTGACGTTCAAAGATCGCGGATGCATCTTCCTTGTCGTCACGAATCCTGAAACAGTAGTCGACGGGGGCTGTATTTTATAAGGATTCTACGGTGCGCAACACCATCCCCAGGAAAATCTATCGCCGAGTCCGTAACTTGCCATCCGAGTTGGCGTTGTGGGTGATCAATCGCCCTACGATCGAAGCCAAGCTTCGCACTTCGTATGATCGGGCGCGCATTGACCATTTGTCGAGCCTGCCTAAGCTATGCGACCAAGATGCCGAGATTGTGGAGAGACTGAACAGCGATGGCGTGTGCGTTACCACGCTATCGTCGCTCGACCTGTCGCTCAACAACGAGATGTTTGCTTCAGCGCAGCTGATTGCTAAGACCTATGAGCAGCGTGTGCGGCAAAATGTATACGATGGCTGGGAGACGATTACGGCGACGCCTGACGAGATCATGAGCAATCCCGCCATTTTCCTCTGGGGGCTGAACCAACGCTTGCTGAACATTGTCGAGGCCTATCTCGGTCTTCCAGTCGCCTACGACGGAATGAACATGTTCTACACCGTTGCGGATGGTCGCCAGATTGGCACGCGAAAGTGGCATCGAGACCGCGAGGATCGGAGAATGGTCAAGATCGCGGTCTATTGCAATGATGTCGATGAGGGCACCGGCCCCTTGCAGGTCGTCCGCCCGAACGTCGTTACAGGCGATCTGGCGGACAAATTCACCTATCCCGCGCTCAGCCAGGAATTGCTTGAGGCAAGGCTCGGTGGTCCTGTCATCGATCGCGACGTCGTCACCTGCACAGGCTCGGCGGGAACGGTCATCTTCAGTGACACGGCCAGTCAGTATCACCGTGGCAAACCTGCCACGTCGCGCGACCGTTGCGCGATCTTTTACAACTACTTCTCACGCAGCCCGCGCCATCCGTTTTTCTGCGAACGATCCGGTCTATCCCGCAGCCAGATCGCTGAACTGTCACATGCACTCACTCCGGAACAGAAGAGTTGCATCAATTGGCGCGATGATTTGCCCAAGGCTGTGCGTCTAATCCCCCGGAATATAGCCTGAACGGCTATTGCAATGTGAGCCTCGACCGACGACCGTGATGTGCGAATGTGGATCTTGGCCCATGCTACACTGGAGTGCGTGATAGGCCGAATTGGGAAAGCGGCGCGCCGGACGCTGAAGCTTAGGGCCGGTAGGCCATGACCTTTACCCAGTCGACCATCATCGATTGTGGCAAGGCGTCGTCAGCCGGTTGACCCGGCCAATCGCCTCCAATTGCAATGTTCAAGATCATGTAGAAGGGCTGATCGTCGAAAACCCATTTCTGCCCGGGTTGGAGTTTGCTGGCTTCGGCGGTCTTGAAGAGCTTGCCATCGAAAAACCATTGGATTTGCCCCGGCGTCCATTCGATCGCGTAATCGTGAAAATCATCGGCGAGAGCCCCATCAGCCACGTGTTCGCCAGGGCTGGAATAGCCCGGCGCATGGAGGTTGGCGAACACAGTCCCAGGGTTTGCGCCAATATTTTCGACGACATCGATCTCGCCGTTCGCGGGCCATTGCCCGGCATTGCCCATCAACCAGAAGGCCGGCAACAATCCCGGACCACGTACTATCTTGGCCCGGATTTCAAAACGACCATATTTCGCGCTGAACCGGCCCTTCGTCTTGATCCTGCCGGACGTATAGCGTCCATCGGGCTCTTTGCGCGCGGTGATCACGAGGTGTCCCAAGCCATCCAGCCGCACATTGTCCGCACTGTTTGTATAGGTCTGCTTCTCGTTGTTCCCCCAGAGAGCATTTCCGTAACCCAGATCGTATACCCACTTGGCAGGATCAGGTCGTCCCGCTGGTCCATTGAAGTCGTCGCGCCACACTGTCTCAAAGGAACCAGCTGCCGCGGATGACGCCATGGCCGTTGAAACGGCGAGGACGACCAAGAAGCGGCTAATCAAAGTCGGCATTCCGAACAGCCCTGCCCAAAGCAGCGCAAGCGTCTTCGAACGACCTTCGCTCAGCTTGCCTGATTGAAACATCGTGATAGATGTTGAAGGAGAGGAGTTTCGGTACATGCTGTATATTGTCTTTGTCATCTGGCTGCTTGGCTTGATCGCCATCATTCTTGGCTTCCTGCTCTTGTCAAGCTCCGACGAGAAAAAGCGCGTATCACCCTGGAAGATGTTTCTTGCCTATGTATTCTGGCCCGTCACCCTCATTGCCGCGATCCTGCAATCCTTGCGTTCGCGGTCAATGTAGGTGCCTCATGATTTCCTGGATCGATCAGGATGCTAGCCGGGGATGAGCAAGGTGGCCAAGTTCGTGTGTCGAGCTACCTCGTTTCGCATATTAATGCCCGATTAACCCATTGTCGATGTCAGGGCTGCGGTAAGCATATTGGTAAGATGTTGAAGCTAGCATCCATCGCCGTATAGCGACGCCCCTTGATTGAGGAAAACGGTATTGAGCTCGAGATTGAAAAACCTGCTGATGGCGGTCGGTGTTGCCGTTACGATGTGGGGTGGGATCATTGGTGCCGGCAGGTGGATGTTCGATCAGATTCAACCAGGAATTGATCAACAGCAAACTGCAAGCACACGATAGTCTTGCCCGGACAGCCGAGGCAATTGAAAATGCGAGTAATGTACAGCAATAGCCAAAAATATTTTTCTTATATGTATTAAATATAACATATACTTGCAATAATAGGGAGCACTAAAATTAGCTTAGTACAGGCGAGAGAAGTTATACAATATTTTATTAATGGATCAGCTAAGTCTCTCTTGAATATCCGTACGACTTGATCTTAGAAGAATTTATTGGGCATTCGGGCAGATGCATTGATCAAGCGCGTAATCCTCTCGGCAATTGCAAGGATCATTCAGGATGGCTACCAAGAAGGTTCGTAAGGCAGTATTTCCG
>NZ_JBXSOW010000025.1:0-9509 GCF_057784375.1 Martinezella sp. CNPSo 3964 | reverse complement strand
TTATCGCAGTGCATGCGGAGAAGGTCGATGAACGTAAACGGCGTCCTTGAAAGCGGCATCCCAGCTCCGGCGCTTGCCAATGCTTCCGGCTGCAGCGCTATCATCGGGTTCGTCGGCCTCGCCGCCAAGGGTGGCAATGACTGTGGAAGCTAAGCGAAGTACCACCGTTGCGGTCATCGTGCCGATGTTCAACGCCGAACGAACGATCGGGGCGACCCTGGCCAGCATCTGCCGCCAGACGCATCAGGCTCTTGATATCATCATTGTCGACGATGGTTCTTCGGATCGATCGCTATCCATCGTGGCTGAATACGCAAAGCAGGATCCGCGAATCCGGATCCTTCGGCAGGCCAATAGCGGCGTCGCCGCAGCGCGTAACAATGGTGCGGCTGCGACCGATGCCGAGTTTCTCGCATTTATCGATGCCGACGATTTATGGGCTCCGTCAAAGATTGCCCTTCAATGGCAAGCGCTTGACGAGGGCGGACCATCGGTCGGACTGGCCTATTGCTGGTATGCGCTTATCGACGAGCATAGCCGCGTATTTTCGCTGCATAACCGGCCGAGCCATGAAGGGCATGTGCTCCAGCGCATGTGCAGAAATAATTTCGTCGGCAACGGCAGCTCGATGCTCATGCGTCGTTCCGCGTTCGAAGAAGCCGGGCAGTTCGACCCGTCCTTAAGGGCGCGCAACGCCCAGGGCTGCGAGGATCTTCTGATCTGCCTCAGAATTGCGGAGAACTACGAATTCCGCGTCATACAGCAGCACCTGATCGGCTACCGCATGACGAACACGAACATGTCGAGCGACGTCAAGCGGATGCTGTCTTCATGCGAAATCGTCCTCGCCGAGTATCGCGGAAAATATCCTCAATATGGCAGCGACCTCGACGCCCATTTGGTCGACATGATCCACTGGCTTGTCGTTAGAGCCTTTGTCAGCGGGCGATTTTTCGATGGCTGTGATCTGTTGAGGCGATTTCTGGCATTGGCGCCGCGCCTGGCGATTTCAAGTCTGCCGAACATACTGGACGTATATTGCCGCGCCAGGCTGGTTCCCGATTGGCTCAAGGCTCGGCTGAGGGGCTTGCAAAGAAACGCCGAGTTGCGGCCGCTCTATATGGAGACGATCCCGTGAGGTCGGGGAGTTCGTTCCTCATGCGGTTGCAACGGCTCTTCCGCCTGGCAGAGGCGCCGACCTGGGCAGGACCAACCATAGTCGGGCTCGGCCTGGCCGCTGCGGTCCTTGAGGGTGCAGGCCTCTTTCTCTTCATTCCCCTTATTCAGAGCCTCGGCGCCGCAGCCGCGCAGGAGGGAGAATGGCAGCGAATTTTCGACCGGCTTCTCGCACCCGTTCCGCAAAGCCATTTGACGGCATTCTTGGTAGGCGTGCTGTGCGTCAGCATCCTTCTTAAGAATGCCGTCCATCTCATCAATACCTGGGTGACCCGGTATATCGATGGTCTCGTTGCTCATCGGCTGAGGGCAAGGGTTTTCGACCAGACAATCAGCTCATGCATCGACTACCGGGTGGAAAACAAACGCTCCGATATCATCACGACGATTGCCAACAACACCTGGAAGGTCAGTCAGGCCTTAAGTCTCGCCTACCGTTTGACGATATGCTTCTGCACCTTCGTTGTCTTCATGCTGCTGATGCTGCTGATTTCCGTCCGGCTGACCTTCTTCTCGATGATGTTTCTGCTCTTCGCGGCCATGGCCATTCGCCTGGCCACGCGCCGCGCAGACGAAACCGGCAAGGCTGTTGTCGAGGAAAACAAGCAGTTCGGCTTGAGGATGTGGGAGAGCATCAACGCGCTGCAATTGATCCGCGCTTTCGCCCAGGAAGACTATGAGCGCAACCGTTTCCGGAAGACTTCCGACAAAGTGCGGCGACGCCTTCTGAAGCTCGATATGTTGTGGGCGACACCGGGGCCTGTCTCGGAAATCTCGATTACAATCCTGATCGGTGCGCTCGTCCTGGTGGCTCAATCGGTGAGCCTGGGCATTGCGGCGCTGGCCGCGTTTCTCTCGCTACTATATCGTCTTCAAGGCCCAACGCGGGAGCTGCTGCAATCGAAGATCGCGCTCGATGGGCTCGCCGGCAGCATCGACGATGTCGATGACTTCCTCCGCACAACGGAGAGGCCTTTTCTCTCGGAGGGGCATGTGCAGGCACCCACCTTCAGGAAAGCCGTCGAATTCCGCAATGTCTCTTTCCGCTACGCGCCCGGTCAGCCGCTTGCGCTGGAAGATGTCTCCTTCAGCATTCCCGCCGGCAAGACCACTGCGATCGTGGGCGAGTCCGGTGCGGGAAAATCCACAGTGATGGCGCTGCTCTTTCGCTTCATCGATCCGACATCCGGCGAAATCGTCGCCGATGGTATGCCTCTTCCCGAATTCGATCTTCGCAGCTGGCGCAAGCGCCTGTCGCTGATGTCGCAGGAGGTCCACCTCTTCAATGACACGATTTCAGCCAATATCGCCTATGGCGATCTGGATGCCGGGCCAGACGAGATCCGCAAGGCTGCCGAAATCGCCAAGGCGGACGATTTCATCCGGCTGCTTCCGGATGGCTACGAGACACGGATCGGCGATCAGGGGATGCGCCTGTCGGGTGGGCAAAGGCAGCGCGTAGCACTCGCCCGAACGATCCTTCGAAATCCTGACATTCTGCTTCTGGATGAGGCGACGAACGCGCTCGACGCCGAAACCGAACAGGCGTTTCAGCTGGCGCTCGACAAGTACGCGCACAACCGCACCGTTGTCGTGATCGCTCACCGTCTGTCGACCGTTCTGGCGGCCGATCAGATCATCGTGATGACAAAGGGTCGTGTGGTTGAGGCGGGTTCGCCGGACGAGCTCTTCAAACGGCAGGGGCATTTTTCCAGGCTCCACGAATTTCAGCACGGCCGCCGCAGCGGGCGGGAGTTAGGTGATGAGTTACAAGCTTATTGATATCGAGTTGTCGGAGCCCCTGGCGTCGATCGAACTCTCGGCTGAGCAGACCGGCGTCGGCTTGATCGCACGATGGCAGGGCCGGCTGATCGCATTTGAAATGATCGGGCGGCCGGCTGGCTCTATGCTGTCGGCCGAGAGCCTGAAAGCCCTTGCCGATGAGCGATTTGCCGAATGCATCCTCGTTGCGAAGCTGGAGGAGGAGCTGAGGGCGCGCTTGCCGGCGAACGAGACGATGCTGCCGAGCCTCAGCATCGCAATCTGCACCAAGGATCGTGCACAGCGCCTTTCCCGGTTGCTGCGCTCGCTCGATCAGGTTCGGAGTGACTCTCCCTTCCAGTTCGTCGAAATCATCGTGGTCGATAATGCCTCGGTGGATACGGCCACGCGCGAAGCCGTCGAGAGCTTCCGCGATATCCGCTACGTTTTCGAACCGAAGGCTGGGCTGGATTTCGCCCGAAACGCCGCTCTTCATGCAGCCTGGGGCGATATCATCGCCTATCTGGACGATGACGTCGTGGTGGACCGCAATTGGCTTGTAGGCCTTGCCAAGGCGTGCCGCGACAACCCTGGCGTCGGCGGCTTCACCGGCCTCGTGCTGCCGTTTCGTCTCGACACCGAGGCGCAGATCTTTTTCGAGCGGCGTGGTGGGTTTGGCCGCGGCTTTGCGCGCAGGGAGTTTCACAGGGCTCGCTTTGACAACCCGCTCCACCCCGTCGGCGCCGGCGTTCTCGGCGCCGGCTGCAACATGGCCTTCGACCGCAAATTGCTGATCGAGCTTGGCGGCTTCGATGAGGCGCTCGATACGGGAGCGCCGCTGCCCGGAGGCGGCGATCTCGATATATTCTACCGCGTGCTGCGCTCCGGACGCCCGATGATCTATGAGCCGGAATATGCCGTCTATCACGAGCATCGCGAAACCATTCCGCAGCTCAGGCGGCAATACTGGACCTGGGGCCTCGGCATGATGGCCTTTCTCGTCAAGAGCTATCGCATCGATGACGAGATGCGATCGCGCCATCGCGCCATGGTCCGCTGGTGGTTCTTCGACCAGTTGAAGGCGCTTGCCCGTGCGGCTCGCCGGCTGCGCGGCCATGAGTTGCGGTTCGGCATAGCGGAGCTGTGGGGTGGAATTTACGGCCTTGCCGGCGAATATGATCGCTCACGCTCCCGTATCAGATCGATCCGGGAGCGCAATTCATGAGGACAGAACGTTTTGAGGTGAGGCATGTCGATCTGGCGGCTGCCGATATCGGTAGCGATCGCGAGCCCGCATTGTCGGTCTTCTGGTGGAAAGACCTGCCGCTGGGAGCACGGGCATCCCTTAAGGACGAGCTACCTTACGGGACCTCTCAATTGCGTCAGCTTGCGGCCGAATATGCCGCCGCGCAACTCCAGGCTCGCAGCATCGGGCTAGGTGCACCGTTACGAGCCACCTACGAAGGACGGCCAAAGCCCGCGCTCTCGCTGGAGGCGGCGCTTGAAGCGCAAAATCTGGTGGGGGCGCTTGATGCGATCGCAACCGCATCCTCCGCTTCGGCGCAGGACATCTCCGTGGTCATTTGCACCCGCGATCGCGGTCCGGCTCTGAGCAAATGCCTGACCAGCCTTGCAGCACAACGCAGCGCTCCGGGCGAGGTCGTCATCGTCGACAATTCTCAAGCTGGCAATGCGAGGGACATCTGCAGGCAATTCCCCGATTTTCGCTATGTCCACGAGCCCCATGCCGGTCTAAGCCGAGCCCGGAACACCGGCGTTCAAATAAGCCGGTTTGATATCATCGCCTTCACCGACGACGATGTCGAAGCGCATCCGGGCTGGACCACAGAGATCGCGCGTGCCTTCGCGGAACGGGATGTCGAGGCGTTTACCGGTCTCGTGCTACCGGCGCGTCTCGATACGGCAGCGCAATGCTCCTTTCAATTCACCATGGGTGGGTTCGGCTCGACCTTCGTGCCGCTCACCTTCGACAGGCGTTTCTTTGAGGAGACGCGGCCAAGCGGGGCGCATGTCTGGAAGATCGGCGCCGGTGCTAACATGGCCTTTCGACGCTCCGTATTCGAGCGGGTCGGCCTGTTCGACGAACGCTTGGGCGCGGGGGCGGCGGGATGTTCCGAAGACTCTGAGCTTTGGTACCGACTGCTGGCGGCCGGTGGCGTGTGCCTCTATGAGCCTCGGGCCGTTGTCTTCCACCACCATCGCAGCGACTGGCCCGGCCTCAAGCGGCAGATCAAAGCCTATATGAAAGGCCACGTCGCGGCCCTTGTGACGCAATACGATAATTTCGGCG
Source organism: Martinezella sp. CNPSo 3964 (assembly GCF_057784375.1). Taxonomy (NCBI): domain Bacteria; kingdom Pseudomonadati; phylum Pseudomonadota; class Alphaproteobacteria; order Hyphomicrobiales; family Rhizobiaceae; genus Martinezella; species Martinezella sp. CNPSo 3964. The sequence continues at coordinate 4,261 of NZ_JBXSOW010000025.1, read as the reverse complement.
ATCGAGGAAACATGGTGCGTATCGGCAAGCAGCTGCCGATCTATTTTGCCAAGACCTTCGTCAAGGCGCTCTTCGAAGGGCCTCCGGGCAGGCTCGGAATTTTGGCGGCCGAAGTAGAGGGCTGGCTCGCCGGCCTGCAGTTTCTGCCGCGCTTCGGCTGGAGAATGCGGCGACCTCCGATGGGGAATGCCGCAACGGCTGAAAAAGGAATATCGCGATGATCAGGAAAGCAGCGCTTGGCCAGTTTCTGTCTGGAAACCCCTATCCGAACGGCTTGACGGATGGTCTGTTCTATCGCGAAAAGATGCGCGCCATCCATCGGGTCGCTCCTCTCGAAACCGGAGGCACCGGACGGGTGCTGGAAATCGGTGGTGGTCGCAGCGGCCTTGCCAGCATCCTCTATCCGCAAGCCGAAATCGTCACACTCGATATCGACCCAGAGCTGGCCGACCATCAGCCCTCCTGGGCGAAATCGACCTTCATCTGCGGTGACGCCTGCTCGCTGCCAATGGACGACGACAGTTTCGATATCGTCACCATGTTCGATGTGCTGGAGCACATCGAGGACGACCGCCGCGCCGCACAGGAGGCGCTGCGGGTGGTACGGCCCGGCGGCTATGTCCTGATCTCCACCCCCGAGATCAACTGGCATTATCCCTATTTCAGTGTCATGAAACGCCATTGTCCGCATGAAAGCGAGCTGATGCGCGAATGGGGCCATGTCAGGCGGGGATACCGGGACCCGGAACTCGCAGCCCTTTTCGACAGGCGCCCGGAGCGGCGCGCCACCTTCATCAACGCCGCCACGGCGTTTTTCCATGACGTCTCGTTTTCCCGCATCGGCCGTCGCCGCCGCAAGGTCCTCTACGCTCTGGCCGCACCCGTGACTTTCCTCGGTTACTTGATGCACCGGCCATCCACGCGCGGCACGGAAACCGCGTTTGCTTGGCGCAAATGAGAGATGGCCAGACGTCGAAGGTGATCGCTCTCTTTCCGTGGGGCGATGTGATCGAGGAGTTTCTCGAGCCGATCGGGCTTGAGCTTCGGGATTTCATCGAACGGATGACAGGAGGTTGGCTGTTCGGCTATGCGGCTGCGCTGAGTTCGGTGGGCCACAAGCCAATCATCGTTTGTGCATCCGAGCGGGTGACCGGAATAGAGCGCCACGAGCATTTGGGTACTGGCACGCCGATCTGGGTTGCGCCGGCAAAACGGGCTCGGCAAGGCTATTCTCCTGCCGCCTATAGCCTGCGGCGCTGGTCTGCAACACCGCTTTCAGCCTTCCGCGAGATCCTTTCCCGCTCCAAATGCGACCTGTTGCTTGCCCAGGAATATGAATATACGCGTTTCGACGCGCTGGCATGGCTGGCACGCAGCCTAAACCTTCCCCTCTACGCCACGTTTCAGGGAGGAGATCGCACGCTGTCCTGGGTCGAGGCTGCCGCAAGACAGCTTTCTCTGCGCGCGTGCCGCGGTCTAATCGTTGCTTCCGCCGCAGAGCGCGATCGCCTTGCCAAGGCCTATCCACGCATTGCTCCCAATATGGCGAATATCCCTAATCCGTTGGATACCAATGAATGGCAAGCGATGGATCGCAGCGAAGCGCGAGCAAATCTCGGCCTGCCTCAGGATTGCTTCATCGTCCTCAATCACGGGCGCATCGATATCCGCCGCAAGGGGCTTGATGTGCTTCTGAAGGCTTGGGCGCGCTTCTCCGACAATCCTTCCGCCCAGCTGATAATCATTGGCTCGGGCCAGGATAGCGAGGCGTTCGCAAAGCTGCTTCATGGAAGCGGCATGTCAAATGTGCAGTGGCTTTCCAGCTATACGACGGACCGAATATTGATCCGGCGCTGGCTTTCCGCCGCGGACGTCTATGTCACGGCTTCCCGTATCGAGGGCATGCCGGTTGCGCCATTGGAAGCCATGGCTTGCGGCCTTCCTGTCGTCGCTTCCGATGCGCAGGGTTTGCCGGACATTTTGGTCGGAGGCGAGGCCTCGGGCGGTCTCATGGTCGGGCAGGAGCGGCCGGAAGAAATCGCGCAGGCCTTGGCAAGATTGAGCGGTGATGAAGTTCTTCGAGCACGACTGGGTGCGGCTGCCCGCAGGCGAGTGACGGAAAAATTTTCGATCGAAGCAGTTGGCGCTGCTCTCGATGAGTTTCTTACAACGGCAAGCAGGTGAGGATCACATCCGGCTGCGATACCAGGCGAGTGCTGTTTCGATAATCCTGTCGATGCTGGAATGCCTGGGCACCCATCCAAGCTCCCGTTCGGCTTTATCGGCTGCTGCGACGAGAGCCGGTGGATCGCCGGCTCGGCGGGGACCATAGGCAACCGGAAGGTTTTGCCCCGAAATGCGGCTGACGGCGTCAGCCAATTCCTTGACAGTCGTTCCGTTGCCGGTGCCAAGGTTGTAGACATGCACCCCCTCATCCCGCAATAGCTTCTCTCCGCCAAGGACATGAGCCTGCGCGAGATCGCTGACGTGGATGTAGTCGCGCACGGCCGTGCCGTCTCGCGTGTCGAAGTCGGTGCCGTTGATGGTGAAGGTTCGGCCCGGTCTGATCGCCGCTTCTATAGCGAGCGGAACGACATGGGTCTCTGGCTCGTGCCGCTCACCGATCTCACCATCGGGGTCGCCGCCGGCTGCATTGAAATATCGCAGCATCACAGCATTGAGGCCGCGGGCGCGCGAGAAATCCTCCACCATCCGCTCGATGATGAATTTCGACCATCCATAGGGGTTGATCGGCCATTGCGGATGGGTCTCGTCAATCGGGGTACGGGTCGGAATGCCATAGGATGCGCAGGTGCTTGAAAAGATCAGCCTGTCGACACCTGCTTTCAGCATTTCCTCGATAAGAACCAGCGTTCCGAAACTATTGTTCCGATAGTAAAGCTCAGGAAATTCCACGGATTCGCCGACATAGGCATAAGCCGCGAAATGGGCGACCACATCCGGGCGATATTGGCGCAACGTTGCCGCGACCGTCTCGGCGTCGGCAATATCGCCTTCGACCAGCGGCCCCCATTTCACCGCATCACGCCAGCCGCGAGAGAGATTGTCGTAGGTAACGACCGACCATCCCGCCTCGGCGAAGGCCTTGCAGCAATGCGATCCGATATAGCCGGCTCCGCCGGTGACAAGGACCGTCCTCATTCGGCAGCGATCGCGTGCGAACGGCCTGACGACAGCAAGTTTTCGAAATAGGCGATCGTTCTGGCAAGGCCTTCCCGCAACTGAACCTTCGGCTTCCAGCCGAGTTCGCGCGATGCGACCCCGATATCCGGCTGCCGTTGTCTGGGATCGTCAGCCGGCAGGGGCAGGTATTTTATCGTAGAGCGGCTTCCGGTCAGTTGTATCGCGAGATTGGCGAGCTCCAGCATCGTAAATTCCGCCGGATTGCCGAGATTGATCGGGCCTGTCACCTCGTCCTTTGTTCCCATCAGGCGAACCAGGCCGTCGATAAGATCGTCGACATAGCAGAACGAGCGCGTCTGCTGGCCACTGCCATAAACCGTTATCGGCTTGTTCTGCAGCGCCTGTACGATGAAGTTGGAAACGACCCGGCCGTCATCGGGACGCATCCTTGGACCGTAGGTGTTGAAGATGCGCGCCACCTTGATCCGCAGCTTGTGCTGGCGCCAGTAATCGAAAAACAGGGTCTCGGCACAGCGCTTGCCTTCGTCATAGCAGGAGCGAGGCCCTATCGGGTTTACCCGGCCCCAATAATCCTCCTGTTGGGGATGGATCTCGGGATCGCCATAGACTTCGGACGTTGAGGCCTGAAGGATCTTGGCGCCGACCCGTTTGGCGAGGCCGAGCATATTGATCGCACCGTGGACGCTGGTCTTGGTCGTCTGCACCGGATCGAACTGGTAGTGAATCGGGCTTGCCGGACAGGCGAGATTGTAGATCTCGTCGACCTCCACATAGAGGGGAAAGGTGATATCGTGGCGGACGATTTCGAAGGACTTGTTGTCAAGCAGATGGAAGACGTTGCTTTTCCGTCCCGTAAAGAAATTGTCTACGCAGATAACCTCATGTTTTTCCTGCAAGAGCCGCTCACATAGGAAGGAGCCGAGAAAACCTGCTCCGCCGGTAACCAGGATTCGTTTTGTTTGCTGCATGCCGGTTATCTCGCAGCCAACAGCGTGAAGTTGCCGCCGTCGGAAACTGCGGCAGATGCCGGGGCTGGGATGCCGCTTTCAAGGACGCCGTTCATGTTCATCGACCTTCTCCGCATGCACTACGATAG
>NZ_JBXSOW010000024.1:0-20649 GCF_057784375.1 Martinezella sp. CNPSo 3964 | reverse complement strand
ATCCACGGCAGGCCGCTTTGTGCTTTACGGAGGAAAGATCTATGCGTGCCCAAAACCCTCTCACTCCACACATGTTGTTGGCGCCGCCGCCATCGAGAATTGCATGATTTTTGTATCTGCTTTGCCGAGTTGGGGCGTTAGAGGAAGCCGATGGAAATCCATGGAATGAAGATGATCAACAGCAAAGCGAAGAACAACGCCAGAAGATGCGGCCAGACCTTGCCGATGACGTCGTCGGGCGAAACACGGCCAATGGCGCAGGCCAGATAGAACCCGACGCCGAAGGGCGGAGAGAACAGCCCAAAGCCCATCGCAAAAACCGCGACGATCGCATAATGCACTTCGTCGATACCGAGCAGCTTGGCGATCGGGAAAAGCAGCGGCCCAAACAGGACGATCGCCGGCACGCCTTCCAGGACGCTGCCCAGAATGATGAAACTCAGCGCCGAAATCAGCAGGAAGCTGATCTTTCCGCCGGGAACGCCTTGCATCAGGTCGACCAGATATTGCGAAAAGCCGGATTGCGTCAGCGCCCATCCCATGGCGGTCGCCGCACCGACGACGAGCAGGATGGAGCCCGATAGAGAGGCCGCATCGACCAGCATCGGATAAAGTCTGCGCCACTCCATCTTGCGATAGAAGAGAGCGCCGACGATGATCGAGTAGATGATGCCGATCGTGGCGACTTCGGTGGCTGTTGCCACGCCTTCGACCACCGCCGTGCGGATGACGATCGGCAGGCCGAGGCCGGGAATCGCAGCGAAGAACAGTTTCAGCTTGAGCTTGCTATCGACCTTTTTCGCATGGCTCATATCTTCGCCGCGCGTTTGGACGTAGACGACGACACAGAGCGCCAGCATGCCGATGAAGGCGGGAAGAAGGCCTGCGGTGAACAAGGCGGCGATCGACACGCCGGTGACCGAGCCGACCGTGATCAACACGATTGACGGCGGGATGGTCTCCGACATGACCGCAGACGCCGACAAGAGGGAGACCAGATCGCTTTCCCGATTGCCGCGCTTCTTCATTTCCGGAAACAGCGCCGGAGCGACGGCTGCCATGTCCGCAGCCTTGGCACCGGAAATACCCGAAACGAGATAGACCGCACCGAGCAGCACATATTGCAGGCCGCCACGCAGATGGCCGATCAGCGAGACGAGAAAGGCGATCATTGCCTGCGCCAGTCCGGCCATCTCGATGATGGCGCCCAGGAACACGAACATCGGCACGGCGAGCAGGATGATGTGCGACATGCCCTCGCTCATCCGGCCCGGCACGATGGAAAGCGGCACCCAGCTTGCGAAATTGAGATAGGCCGCGGTCGCCAGCACGAAGGCAAAGGCGATCGGCACGCCAAGAACAATAGCCACCAGCACAATGCCGAGGAAGAAGATCAGCAGGCTGTAATTGCCGATCTCGTCGAACCACGGCGTCGCCAGTTGGAAGAGGCCGAAGATGACAGCAAGAAGCACCAGGCTTGCAATCAACTGTACCGGCTTGCTTGACTGGATCATCTTATCGATCGCTGTGAGCAGCATCAGCACGACGCCCACAAGCATCGCGGCTTCGCGCCATGCTTCGCTGATCTGCAGGACAGGAGTCACGCTGATGATACGCTCCTCGACATGCTGCCATGTCGGCACCACCATCAAGAGCAGGAGCGCCGAGACGATCATCATCGCAAAGGCATTGGCGCGCTCTTGCCAGGGCGGCGAGAACTTACGGACGAAGGCCGTCAGCCGCATGTGCTGGCCGCGGCGTAGCGCCACCACCGAGCCAAGCATGGACAGCCAGATAAACAGGATCGTGGCAACTTCGTCGGACCAGACGAGCGGACTGTGAAGGGCGTATCGAGCAAGCGTCGCCCAACCGAGCAGAATGACCTCCGCCAGAACCAGCAGCGCGGCGGTCGCCTCCACGGCATGGCCGAGCAGACTGTCGAAACGCTGAAACGCCCCACGCGGAGCAATCACCTCCGCACCAGCTGTCGCACCCATGATTGACCTCCCAAAAATCCGCCGATCCGAGCGGCGCGGCCTGCCTTTTCGCAAACCGGAACGTTTAGGCGGAGCGATACGCCTCCGCTATTTGCGGCGGGACGCACGCTTTACGGCAAAGCGAGCGTCCTATTCATCATCGGCCCGTTACAGCGTGCCGACGTCCTTTTCCAGGAGACCCCAGGCTTCGGCGCCGAAGCTTTCTTTCCACTTCGAATAAAAGCCGGCCTTGGCAAGCGCTTCGCGGAACGGCGCGGTCTCTACCTTGTTGAACTCGACACCCGTTGCCTTGATGTCGACCATGGCCTTTTCGTTGAGGTCCTTTACGTCGGCACGTTCGTTCACGGCTGCCGTGGTCAATTCTTCCTGGATAATCGTGCGCATCTCGGCCGGAATCGCCTGCCAGCGGCGATTGTTGCAGAAGATGTGGTGGCCATCCCAGATATGACCGGTCAGGGCGATATACTTCTGCACTTCGTAGAGCTTCGAACTCTGGATCAACGCCAGCGGATTTTCCTGACCGTCGACGACATGGGTCTGCAGAGCCGCATAAAGCTCGCCGAAATTGATCGGCGTCGGCGCCGCGCCCAGCGTCTGGAACAGCGTGACCCACAGCTGGTTGCCCGGGACGCGGATCTTCATGCCGTTGAGGTCTTGCGGTGCGGTAATCGGCTTGGCGCCGGTGGTGATGTTGCGATAGCCGTTGTCCAGCATTTTCGGGAAGACGAACAGGCCGGCATCAAGGAATGCCTTGCGGACATGATCGCCGAGTTCGCCATCCATCGCCTTCCAGACGTGGTCATAGGTCGGGAAGGCAAAGGCGACGGCGTTGATGCTGGCGACGGGAACGACCGTCTGGTTGACGCCGGAGGTCGACATGAGGTCGAGCGCGCCGCCACGAACTTGGGTGAACATATCCGCTTCACCACCGAGCTGGCTATTCGGATAAACCTGAAGCTCCACCGCGCCTTCGGAGCGGGTTGCAATTGCCTTGGCGGCTTCGGTGATCCGGACGACGCCGGGATGGCTGGCCGGAAATGCCGTACCGTAGCGCAGCTTGACCTTCGCGGCGGCGCGGGACAGGCCCGGGGCCGACAACAGACCTGCGGCTGCGGCTCCAGCCGTCAGCATACCGAATGTTCTGCGAGATATGTTCATGCATTCCTCCCTTGAATATATTGGTGAATCCGAATGTTGCCGATGTCCGCGCCCGCCTTTGCCACCCCGACGCTGCGGATCCGAAGCGCGTTACCGTGCCGGATGGTGCGGATACATGCTCGTGCCTGCTTCATTCTGTGCGGAACGAAGCGATGCGGCCTGTAAGACAATGAAACCGCGCCACTATCGCCGAGCGGAACACAGCCCATTTCGATAGTCTGGCGATCGGCGACCGGTCCTCCGCCCATACCTCTCCTCGTCCCGCACCAGGATCACCTGTCGCGCGGTTTCCATCACCCCGATCGATCTCCATTGGCGATGGCTTGTAATGCTACCATGGTACAATGTCAATTACGATGTGGCGCGCATGCGCCCGAGGGCGGACGGGCTAGTTTTCCACGAGATCGCGACGCTGTTCGCTCAGTTTTCGCGCGGTACGAAGCACTTCGCGCAAGTGCGCCGCCATATCGTTGCCTGCCTTCTCGACATCACCTGATTCGATGGCGTCCACGATCGAGCGATGTTGGGTCAGCAGAACGCGCAGGTGACCGAGATCGGGCAGACTCAGATAGCGAACGCGATCCATCTGCAGCTTGACGGACTGGATGACACGCCAGCTTTTCGGCAGGCCGGCTTCCTCACAAAAACTTCGGTGGAAAGCTTCGTCAAGATCGAGAAAGAGGTCCAGCGCTTCGGTATTGACCGCCTTTTCCTGGTCGTAGAGATTGCTCTTGATCTCCGTCAGGAAGCGCCGCGAACAGCCGCCGGCAAGTCTGCGGCTGACCGCGACTTCCAGAGATTCCCGAATGAATTGAGCCTCTTCGACGTCACGAAGCCGGATCGGTGCCACAAAACTCCCGCGCTGTGGCAGGATGTCTATCAGCCCTTCGTCCGCAAGCCGGATCAGCGCTTCGCGAACCGGCGTCCGGCTGACGCCAAGTTGCAGGGAAAGCTCCTTTTCGCTCAACGCCTCCGACGGCAGCATGGACAGCGTCGTAATGGCCCGCCGCAGCCGCTCGTAGATTTGCGCTGCAATGGGCTGGCGAGGATTGATCGCCTGCAGGACCGTCGACGACGGCGTGCTCTGACGAAGCTCTTCGGCTTCTATCTGATTGGATCTCTTCGTCGCCATCGTTCCTGACCTCCGCTGTATGCAAACAATATGGCAATCGCACATTATTCGGCAATAATCCACAAGCTGGATTGACACTCTACCATGGTAGTATGTATTTCAATACTAGGCGCGACGAGAGGAACCGCATCCATGCGAATGGTTTTGCCTGATATCCGTCCGAGACAAGGACCGCGAGCGCCGATGACTGTGTGACGTGATCCAGGGAGGATGACACCATGAAATTCGGGTTACTCAAGACTGCAACTGCAACACTTCTGGCCGGTTCAATCTTTTGCAGCGCTGCGATAGCGCAGGAAGGGGTGGCGAGCGGCGACACCAGCGGCAAGAAGATCGCCTTCAGCAATTCCTATGCCGGCAATTCGTTCCGCCAGGTGATGATCAAGAGCTTCGAGGCGATGGGCGCCAAGGCGAAGGCCGATGGTAAGATCGCCGGCACGGCCGTCGTCAGCTCCAACAATTCGGTCACCGAGCAGGCATCGCAGATACAGAACCTCATCCTGCAGGGTTACGACGCCATCATTGTCCTTGCCGGCTCGGACACGGCACTGAACGGCGCAATCAAGGACGCTTGCAACGCCGGCATCGTGGTTGTCGCCTTTGCCAGCGGCGTTACAGAACCCTGCGCATATGTGGTTGATTACAACCTGGACTCTTATGCCAAGGCTGAACTGGATTACATCTCGAGCAAGCTCGGAGACAAGCCTGCCAACATCCTCGAAATCCGGGGCATGGCGGGTGACGGATTCGACAAGCGGCTAAACGAGGGCGTGACGAAGGCTTTGGCAGCCCATGCGAACTACAAGAGGGTTGGCGAGGTCTATGGCCAATGGACCGCGACCGTGGCCCAGAAAGAAGTATCCGGCATTCTTCCGTCGTTGCCGAAGATCGATGGCGTTCTGACACAGGGCGGTGATGGTTATGGCGCAGCGCAGGCCTTTAAGGCTGCGGGTCGCGAGCTTCCCATCATCATCATGGGCAATCGCCAGGACGAGCTAGCGCTCTGGAAGCAGGAGCATGATGCAACCGGCTACGAGACCTTCTCTCTCGGCGCAACGCCGTCCGTCTCACAGGTTGCCTTCTGGGTCGCACAGCAAGTCCTCGCTGGGAAGAACGTTCCGAAGTTCGTCGAAGTGCCCCTCCTGCAGATCCAGCAGCAAGATCTCGACGCCTGGCTGAAGACGGTTCCGGAAGGTGGCGTCGTCAATGCCGATTATCCGCAGGATCTCGTCGCCAAGATTATCGACGCCAACGTCAAGAAGGAACCGCTGCCCATGGTTCCGGCTCCGAAGTAGGGCGACCAGCAATGCAGCCCTCCCAAACCGCCGTGGATACTGCCGCAGGCCTCTTTATCGAGGCCCGCGGGATACGCAAGAGCTTCGGCGCGGTCCACGCGCTCGTCGGTGTCGATTTCAGTCTTGCCCTAGGCGAAGTCCTCGGACTGGTCGGCCATAACGGCGCCGGCAAGTCGACCCTGATGAACGTCATCTCCGGCGCGATCCAGCGAACGGAAGGGAAATTCATCTATAGTGGTCAGGCGGTGGATCGCTGGGGAGTCGCCGAAGCGCAAGCCGGCGGCTTGCGGTGCATTTTTCAGGAGCTATCGCTCTGCGCCAATCTTTCCGCCACTGAAAATGCGCGCATCATCCATCGCAGCCTGCGCGGCGTCGGCTGGCGGCACAAGGCGCGCAGGCTGATCACCAAGGCTTTGGACGATATCTTTCCGGGCCATGGAATCGATGTGGATGCCAAGATCGCCGACCTTTCGATCGGCGAGCGGCAAATGGTCGAGATTGCCCGCGCCTTCACCAAAACGGTAGACAAGGTACGCTGCGTTATCCTTGACGAGCCCACCTCGGCTCTCGGGCACAAGCCGGCAGAGCAATTGCTGGCCTATATCAAGACGGCATCGATGCGTGGCGTCGCCTGCATTCTCATTACCCACCGCCTCAACGAAATCCTGGCCGTCTGCGACCGTGTGGTCGTGATGATGGATGGCGCGATCGTCGGAGACCGTCCGGCTGCCGGCCTGACGCGCTCCGATCTGGTCGGGATGATGGGCAATATCGAAACGCCACACGAGCGGAACGCTGTCCCCACGCGCAAAGCGACCCAGGCCCCGATCGTAAACCATGCCGGCATCGATGGCGCGGATCTGCCGATCAATGCGGCTCCCGGTGACATCATCGGTTTCGCCGGTCTCGATGGTCACGGGCAGCGCGAACGCCTGCGGGCCATTTATGCCGCTACCCGCAAGGTGCCCGTCGCCTTTGTCGCCGGAGACCGCGGCGTCGAAGGCGTCATGCCGCTTTGGTCGATCGCCGACAACCTGACGCTTCGGAGCCTCAATGCGCTCCGGAAGGGCGGCTTTGTGTCGCCATCCGCCGCGCGTGCGCTCGCGCAGACCTGGTCACAACGTCTCAAGGTCAAGGCACCGTCGATCGATACGCCGATCCTGTCGCTCAGCGGCGGCAACCAGCAGAAAGTGCTGTTTGCCCGCGCGCTCGCGTCTGACGGCCAGGTCATCCTGCTCGATGACCCGATGCGCGGCGTGGATGTCGGCACCAAGCAGGAAGTCTACCAGCTCATTCGTGACGAGGCCGAACGCGGCCGGATCTTCATCTGGTACACGACCGAATTCGAAGAGCTGAAGAATTGCGACCGTCTCTATGTTTTCCGCGAAGGTCGCGCCGTCGCCGAAGTCGCCGGCAACGAGATCGATCACAACCGCATCCTCGAAGCATCGTTCGGAGGCGCGGATGGCTGACTTCGTTCTTCCCCGGCAGAAGCGCAATCTTGCAAAACGGCTCGCGCCCGCCTTGCAGGTCGGCCTTCCGGCCATCGCGCTCGTCGTCATGCTCACCGTGATTTTCTGGATTCGCCCGACGGCGATGAGCTATTTCGGCTTCACGCTGCTGTTCAAGCTGGCTGTGCCGCTGATGTTTGCAGCGCTGGCACAGATGCTCGTCATCATGCTGGGCGACATCGACCTGTCGATAGGCTCCTTCGTCGGCTTCGTCACCTGCGTCACGGCGCTCTATCTCGACACGGCCCCGATGCTCGCAATCGCGATTTATATCGGAAGCATCTTCGTCTATGCCGGCGTCGGCCTTGTCATCCATCTGCGGCAGTTGCCGTCGATCATCGTGACACTCGGCATGTCGTTCATCTGGCTTGGCGTCGCGATCATCATCCTGCCCGCTCCGGGTGGCGCTGCTCCCGCATGGCTGTCCGGCTTCATGGCCTGGCGGCCGCCGCTCCTGCCTTTGCCGGTGCTGCTCGCCATTGCCGCCGCCCTCATCGGTCATTTCGTCATCAGCCAATCCTCTTACGGGGCTGTGCTGAGGGGTGCCGGCGGCAACCCCCGCGCCATCCAGCGCGCCGGCTGGTCGATCACCGTGATCCGCGCCGCCGTCTATGCTGCCGCCGGCCTACTCGGCCTCATTGCTGGCATCGCCCTGACCGGCCTGACGACCTCTGGCGATCCGAATGTCGCACCGGCCTATACCCTCCTCGGCGTCGGCGCCGTCATCCTCGGTGGCGGTTCTTTCGCCGGCGGCATCGTCTCCCCGGTCGGAACGGTCATCGGGGCACTGACGCTCGCGCTGGCCGGATCGCTCCTGAGCTTCCTGCAAGTGCCGCCGACATGGCAGATCGGCGCGCAGGGCGGCATCCTCTTCCTGGTACTGGCCGGACGCATCCTGCTCTCGGACAAGAAATCATGAGCGGCTTTTCTCTGAAACCCTGGACCTACGGCTTCATTGTCGCGCTTGTCATGTGGATCGCGACCATCGCCTATTCCGGCTTTGCAAGCGCGGTGCCGACCCTGTCTTCAGCGCTTGTCTTTGCTGCTTTCAGCGTCGTTGTCGGCACCGGTCAGATGATGGTGATCGCGTCCGGCCCCGGAAACATCGACCTGTCCATACCATCCGTATTGACCCTGTCGGCCTATCTGTCGATGTCCGTCATGAGCGGCAGCAACGACATGATCCTTCCGGGTCTTCTGGTCGCGGTGCTGGTCGGAGCACTGGCGGGCGCGGCAAACTTCCTGGCAATCACGATGCTGCGCCTGCCACCGATCATCGCGACGCTCGCCTGGAGCTTCGTTTTCCAGTCGCTCGCTTTCAATCTCGGCGGCGAAGCAACCTTGAAACCTCCGGCGGCCCTTTCCGCCTTCACCTTCTGGTCGGTCGCGGGCATGCGGATCATGCCGATCACGGCGATCGTCCTGACTGTCACCGTCGCCGTCATTCTGGCCCGCAGCGTCTGGGGCCGGCGATTGCTGGCGGTCGGGCAGAGCGAACGGGCGGCACGCCTCGCCGGCGTCCCGGTCATCCGCGTCCGATTGATCGCCTATATGTTCTGCGGCGTGACCGCGGCCCTTACCGGCTTCCTACTTGCAGGTTTTTCAGGCGGCGCAGCGCTCAATATGGGCGATACTTATTTGCTGGAAGCGATCGCCGTCGTGGTCCTCGGCGGCACCAGCGTCGCCGGTGGCCAGGCCAACGCAGTCGGCATCTGGGGCGCGGCACTGTTCTTCAACCTCATGGCGACGATGCTCAACACCTTCCAGATGCAGGCCGGTGTGCGCTTCGTCCTCACCGGCGCGCTGATAATCCTCATCGTCGCACTCGTCCCGAAACCGAAGGCCGTGTGAGATGGACATCACCACCCTGAAAAAGGCCTTCGGAAGCGACATGACCCTCGTGGATCTCACCCACGCGTTGACGCCGCAGATCCCCGTGTGGCCAACGCATCCCTTCTTTTGCAAGGAAGTGATCGAGAGCTATGATCGCGGCGATCTCGCCTGCAACCATTTCCTCGGCATGAGCGAACATACCGGCACGCATTTTGATGCGCCGCTGCACTTCGTCAAAGGCGCCGCCGGGATCGACGCAGTTCATCTGCAGACCTTTTTTGGACGCATGGCGAAGATCGACGCACGTGACTGCACGCCGAGAGAGGCCGTCAGGGTAAGGCGGATCAAGGCATTCGAAGCCGCCCATGGCGAAATCGACGCCGGCGATGCGGTGTTGTTCCACTTCGGCTGGGATCGCTTCTGGCACAATCCGGCGGACCATCCGCGTTTCTTGAGCGACTGGCCGGGCCTGTCGCGCGGGGCGTGCGAATACTTGCTTAACCGCGGTATCCGGATAGCAGGCTCGGACTGCCTGTCGCTCGACTGTTTCGGAAGCACGGATTTCCCGGCCCATAAGCTGCTGCTCAGCGCAGGCGTCCTCATCGGCGAGAACTTCGCCCGCCTCGGCGACGTGCCGGCCTTTTCGTTCCTGATCACTCTGCCGTTGCCGATCGCCGGCGGCTCTGGCTCCCCTCTTCGCGCCGTCGCGGCCTTTGCCGCGAACGGTCAGTCGAACACCGCTGCGGCCCTGGCTTGAGCCTGGCCCATATAAGGAAAACAAGCATGAGACATATTTGGCGCTGGTTCGGCCCTATCGACAAGGTGAGCGTGCCCGATGCCGCCCAGGCCGGGGCTGAGGGCATCGTCAGCGCCCTGCATCATGTGCCGACCGGAAGCGCATGGACTTTCGAGGAAATCCGCAAGCGGCAGGACGAAGTCCGCGCCGGCGGTCTGGAATGGGAACTCGTCGAAAGCATTCCCGTCTCCGAAAGCATCAAGACCATGACCGGCGATTGGAAGGCCCATATCGAGGCCTGGAAAGAAAGCCTGCGCCAGCTGGCCAAGGCCGGCATCTCCACGGTCTGCTACAACTTCATGCCGGTGCTCGACTGGACCCGTACGGACCTGCGCTGGGAAACCGCCGACGGCGCCCGTGCCATGCGCTTCGATCTCGTTGATTTCATCTCTTTCGACATTCATATGCTGCAACGGCCCGGCGCGCCGGACGACTATCCGGCTCAGCTGATCGAAGCCGCCAGGGAACGCTTTGCCGGCATGCCGCAGGAGAAGATCACCGCCCTTTCCCGCAATATCGGCGCCGGCCTTCCAGGCTCGTCCGACGGCTACAGCATCGCCGAGCTGCGCACCGCGCTGGCGCGCTATGACGGGATCGGCGCCGATGCGCTGCGCGACAACCTCATCGATTTCCTCTCCGAAGTCGTGCCGGTCGCGGAGGAACTCGACATGCGTCTTTGTGCACATGGCGACGATCCGCCATGGCCGCTCCTCGGCCTGCCGCGCATCCTCTCGACCGAGCAAGATTATGTCAGAGTTCTCAATGCCGTCGATCGCAACGCCAATGGCGTGACCTTCTGCACGGGATCGCTCGGCGCGCGCCCGGACAATGATCTGCCCGCCATGGTGAAGCGTCTCGCGCCGCGCATCCATTTTGCCCACCTGCGCAATGTCCGCCGTGAGACTGAAGGCTTCCCCTGCTCCTTCTTCGAGGACCAACATCTCGACGGCAATACCGACATGATCGCAGTCATCGCCGCGCTGGTGAGCGAGGAACGCAGCCGCAGGGCTGAGGGCCGCACCGATCATCAGATATTCATGCGTCCGGACCACGGCCAGGAAATCCTGGACGATCTGACGCGTGGCGCCCAACCCGGCTATCCCGCCATCGGGCGGCTCAAGGGCCTAGCCGAATTGCGCGGCATCGAGCAGACACTTTCGCATCCCGTATTTGGAATGAATTGAGCGATGAACCGCCTCGGCAAGAACACCTCCCTCCCTTCGAACGTCGAGCGCCCGGCCTTCGACCCTGCGGCGCTCAAGGTTGGCATCGTCCACATCGGTATCGGCGCCTTCCATCGCGCTCATCAAGCCATCTACACCGATAAGGCTATCGATGCCCGGTCCGGTGATTGGGGCATCGCCGGCGCAAGCTTGAGGTCGGTCGACATCGTCGCCGACCTCAAGGCACAGGACTACCGCTACAGCGTCGTCAGCCGCGGCGCGAATGGCGACCAAGCCCGCATCGTCGGCTCGATCGTCGATGCCATTGCCGCAACCGAGGGGCGCGAACGCCTGCTCCAACGGCTTTCCGACAACGGTACCCGCGTCGTCACCCTGACAGTGAGCGAAAAGGCTTATGGCATCGATCCGATATCCGGCGGGCTCAACCTGTCGCATGCCGCCATCGCCCACGACTTAACGCATCACCAGGAGCCGGTCGGCGTGATCGGCATTCTCGTCGAAGCGCTTGCGCGCCGCATGACGCTCGGCCGCGACCCGCTGACCGTTCTGTGCTGCGACAACCTGCCCGGCAACGGCCACATTGTCCGCCGTCTCGTCGCGGAAATGGCCGAACGCCGCGATCCCGAGTTGGCGGCCTGGATCGAGCGGGAAATCCGCTTTCCTTCCAGTATGGTCGACCGGATCGTGCCGGCCGCGACGGACACAACACGTGCGCTCGCCGCGTCGCTCATCGGCGCGGAAGATCGCCTGGCGCTCGAAACCGAACCCTTCACCCAATGGGTGATCGAGGACGATTTCGCTGCGGGCCGTCCCGCCTGGGAAACCGGCGGCGCGATCTTCATCAAGGATGTCCATGCCTATGAGAAGATGAAGCTCCGGCTGCTCAACGGCTCCCATTCGTTGATCGCCTATATCGGCCAGTTGAACGGGCTGGACTATGTTCGCGACGTCATGGCAATCCCCGCGCATGTCGAACGGGTGCGACGGCACATGGAAGCGGTCTTGCCGACACTCGACGCGGTGCCGCAGATCGACCTCGCCTCCTATCGCGGAGAACTCGTGGCCCGATTTTCGAACCCCGCCATCGCGCATCGGACCGCCCAGATCGCCATGGACGGCACGCAGAAGATGCCTCAGCGCATTTTCGCGCCCGCCATGGAGCGGCTGGCGGCTGGCGACGACGCCGCCGATTTTGCCGACGTTGTCGCATTATGGCTGGCCTACCTGATCACGACCGAACACATCGACGATCCGCGCTCGTCCGACCTTAAATCGGCGGCAGCTCTCGCTGCATCGGCCGGGTCGGCGGCACCATTCTTCGATATCGCCGGCCTGTTTCCGGCGCCCCTCATCAATGACGACACGTGGCGCATGCGTGTCGACACCCGACTGGCTGCCCTACGTGTCGCGTGACGCCATACAAATGCCAAGACTTGCAAGAGGACAAAGACCATGGTGACGATTTCCGTTCGCGAACCGCATAGCCTCGTCGTCGACGACAGGCAGGCACCGCAACCAGGCCCCCGTGAAGTGGCCATCCGCGTACAGCGCGCCGGCATTTGCGGCTCGGACATGCACATCCTGCACGGCTCGAACCCCTTCGTGACCTATCCCCGCGTGATAGGCCACGAATTCGCAGGCGTCGTCGAGGCGCTCGGCGCCGGTGTCTCCTCGCTCGCGGTTGGCGACCACGTCGTCGCCGATCCGGTGATCTCCTGCGGCACCTGCCATCCCTGCCGCACCGGCCGTTCGAACGTCTGCGCAAAGCTCCAGGTGATCGGCGTCCACCGTGATGGCGGCTTCCGCTCCGTTGCGGTAGTGCCCGAGGCCAACGCCGTTAAGGTATCCCCAAAACTGGGACTCGATGTTGCAGCGCTCGCAGAACCGCTTGCCGTCGCGGCAAACGTCCTGTGGCGGACGGAGTGCACCAAGGACGACGTCGTCCTGATCTATGGCGCCGGAACGGTCGGCATCACCGTGCTGCAAGTCGCCAAGATGCGCGGCGCCCGCTGCATCATCGCCGATATCGACGCCGACCGCCTGGAGCGCGCGAAGGAATTCGGCGCCGACGTCGTCATCCATTCGCGTGAGCAGTCCGTTGCCGAAGTCGTGGCGCCGGAACTCGACGGTCTCGGCCCTTCGGTCGTCATCGACGGCGCCGGCATTCCGAGCCTGCTGGAAGAAGCTTGCCGCATCGCCGCTCCGGCCGGCCGCATCGGCCTGCTCGGCTTTTCGCCGGCACCGTGCAACATCAGCCAGCAGGAAATCGTTCGCAAGGAACTGACGCTGGTCGGCTCACGCCTCAACCGCCGTTTCATTCCAGAGGTTGTGACATGGCTGGAATCGGGTGCGCTTCGGCCAGAGGCAATGGTCACCCAGAGTTTCGACGCCAGAGATGCGCGAGCCGCTTTCGACCTTGTAGAACGGCATCCGGAGCGGACGCTCAAGGTTCAGCTCGTTTTCGAGTGAGCGCAATCGCCGAACTTGAAAGGTCATGATCTTGGACAGACGCTTCCTATCGATCGGCGAAGGTTCGCAGGAAACCTAGCGGGTTTAGCATGTTCATCTCCGGGGATGCCTCCAGATCCTCGGAAAAGCCGGATTCCGGGTCGAGGCCATTCGAAATCACTACAGTCTCCTCTACCGAAGCTCCAAGCAAGCTGGCATCCTGGACTACTGCCGCATCTCGACATCCCATTCTTCGCCTATATGGCGCTCGAACAGGGCGTCCTGACCGGAAGGTACAGTCCGGAGAATCCGCTGCCTAAAGGAAGCAGCCGGGAGGAGGTTTACAATGGCATGCTGCCCCAGCTGAAGCCGCTGACCAACAAACTCCCCCTAGTCGGCCAGAAGCAGAATGCGGCAGCTCCCGATGCCGCGATGACATTGCAGAGCTGGAAGCCCTCGCTGACGACGCTGACGCGAACACCCGCGGCTGATGGGAAAAAGAGATGTTAGCCCGAAGCTCCGCTGTCCGAAGATTTTGGAGCCGCTCCGAAAGCGCATCTCGCTCGCACTGAAGAGTGCTTCGGCACGAGCGGTCTGTGCAAGCCACTGCAATCGTTGGCAGCAAGATCTATTCAGCCGCCACTACATGCCTGCTCTTCAGCACTGCGATCGAAAGGAGGAATACGATGGCCGAGCAGATAGCGATGATGACTACCATCGGTCTCGCCGTACCGTCCATGAACATACCGCTGATGCCAACCACCAGCGCCGATGTCATGAACTGGATCGTCCCCATCATCGCCGAGGCCGTACCGGCGATGCGGCCATGGTGTTCAAGCGCCAGTACCGCCGCATTCGGCACGATCATTCCAAGGAAAGCGTAGCCCGCAAACAGGAAGGCCGCCATGATGTCGAGGCGATCGGCTCCGCCGGCCATCAGGACGGCCAGCGCCACCATCGTCAGCGCATAACCAGAAACCGCACCGCGAATCACCTTGCGCAAACCAATCCGGCGGGCAAGCCAGCCGTTCATCTGCGACATGCCGATGAAGCCAATGGCATTCA
This sequence comes from Martinezella sp. CNPSo 3964, assembly GCF_057784375.1. Lineage (NCBI taxonomy): Bacteria > Pseudomonadati > Pseudomonadota > Alphaproteobacteria > Hyphomicrobiales > Rhizobiaceae > Martinezella > Martinezella sp. CNPSo 3964. The sequence goes on along the minus strand of NZ_JBXSOW010000024.1, from coordinate 6,230 downwards.
CCGAAAAGACCAAGCTGTAAAAGGTCGGAGAGAGCCCGTAATGGCCGATCAGTACGAAGGAAGAGTTGGCGACATAGATCATGTAGCTTGACATGCCGAAGGAGGCCATCAACACCAGACCGAGATAGTACGGGTCCTTGAGGAGCGTTCCATAGGCTTTCAATGCTCCGCCGAGGCTGCTTTCACTGCGCGCCGCAACCGGACGGGTCTCTTCAAGGAAAAAGCGGCCCGCGATGAAGCCGACAACACCGGCGAAGACCATGACCCAAAAGATCAATCGCCAGTTCCCGAACACTGTCACGATGCTGCCCGCGAGCGGCGCCAGGATGGGTGAGATGCTGAAGACCAGCATAAGCCGCGACATGAGTTGCGCGGCGGCGGCCCCCGTATGCAGGTCGCGCACGATGGCGCGGGCAATTACGACGCCAGCACAGGCGCCGGTGCCCTGAACGAAACGGAATGCGACCAGCCAGCTAATATCGGTGGAAAGCGCGCAGCCGATCGCACCAAGGATGTAGAGCACCAGACCGACGTACAGAGGCCGTTTGCGGCCAAACATGTCCGACAGTGGCCCATAGACAATTTGCGACACAGCCATGGCGGCGAAGAAGGAGATCAGGCTTGCCTGAACTGCATGGCTGTCAGCGTGAAGATCCAGACTGATCGCCGGCAACGCGGGTAGATACATGTCGAGGGCAAAGAGACCCACGGCTGAAAGAAGGCCAAGGACGATGGCATGGTGGGAGCCGCCGGCCCTGGGGGATGAAACGGAATCCTTGCTCTGCACGGAAAAGACCTTTTCCGCACACCATTCCCCGGACGAAGCAAAGTCTCATACAAAAAGCATGTGACGGGGATTGAGTGGGCGATTATAGATGGGACAGTGGAAAGACGAAGATGGTTCCAACGCATAGATCGTCATTTCTGTAAAATATTTTGGACAGTATTGTCCAATTGGTCAAGTCCTATATGGTGGTGTCATGAAAACTTCGCCCGCAGCGGCTTCTTCCGAGACAGAGAGTCCGCCCGCCACCAGCAAACGCCAGGCAATCTTGAACGCGGCCGCAAACGTTTTTGCCGAGGACGGGTTTGCGGCGGCGAGCATCGATGCCATCGCAGCAAGGGCCGGCGTGTCACGTCAGACTGTGTACAATCAACTCGGTGACAAGGATAATCTGTTCAAGGTTGTGGTTGCGGAGATCACCGAGAAGTCGAGCGCCGACTTCTTTCGCGTGTTGGATACATTTCCCGTGGCGCCTATCGATCTCGAAAAGGACCTGACCGAATTTTCGGCGCTTCTCCTGCGCAAGGCGGTCTGCGATCCGAATGGCCGCTGGCTACGCAAGCTCGTCGAGACCGAGGGTGGCAGATTTCCCGAATTGTTTGAGACCTGGAAGGAATACGGACCGGGCAAGAAATACCCCGCCATCGCAGCTCGCCTGGCACAGCTCGCGCTCGCTGGCCATCTCGACATAGAGGATCCGGCACTTGCCGCGCGGCAGTACATGGCGCTGCTCGCAACAGATCTGCGGATCAACCAACAGATCGGCCGTCCAACTCCAGAGGAAGAAGTCCACCGCATGGCGGGAGAGGCAACGAAGACCTTTCTGCGCGCATTCGGCAAACGCTAATGGCGTCGCGCCGGGAAGCCGTCGGCGGTCGTCGCAAGCTCCGCCTCAAACCGGATGTCGCCAGTTAGGCCAAAACTTGAGCTGACAGCGATCATGAGTGCCTTGCCGGCCTGCTTCGATGTCGACGCCAGGTCCATCGTGCTTTTGTCATCAAAGGCCAGATGCAAGGTGATGCCCTGCGACATTGAGATTTGGACCCGCTCCGCAGATCACCATACAGGCCAGCGGCCTTTGCAAGCGCCGCAACGAAAGGCCTGACAGAAGACCGCACTCGATCACGCGTCAAAGACGGTCAGAAACCTCTTGCCAAAAGGGGCGGCAACCACAGAAGTGCCACGCGATAAATGCCGCCAACGCCTTTAGGCTCTGATGTTGCTGGTCAGTGATGCCGATTGTCAATCGGCTCATTCAACGTGCTCCCTGAACTGAGAAAACCGCGATTGGCGCATATGTGAGTATGTGGCCACCGTTACAAACGCTTCGTCAGCCCGAATAGCCATGTTCAATTCCCGGGAATGGAGCCAATCCTGGGCTGAAGCGCTGGATTTCGCGAAGTCTTCGCTAACCTGCAGCATTGCCTCAACTATCGCCTTGCAAAATTCTTTTCTCTATCCCTTCAATATTTTGATCATTGCATCGTGCACGGTAACAAGGCAGCGTATTCTTCCTTGGTGAAGCAGACCAATAGACTTTTGTACTTCTTCGAACCGTTACTTATTGTCCGGGATGCAGGGCAAAGGGGCTGACACCATAATGGTGACGCGTGCGCAGCAAATTGGCGTCGTTATCGGCCTGGCCTTCGTCACCGCGTTGACCACCCTGCGGGCAAGCGATCCTCCGTTGCTAAGGCTCGCCCGCGATTTGACATTCGACCAGTATCAGCGCCTGGTGCCCCGGACATTCGAGAACCAGCCGGTCCGGGTCGTCGACATAGACGAGGCGTCACTGCGGGAGTTCGGTCAATGGCCCTGGCCAAGAAACCGGATTGCCGCGCTTGTCGACAGGCTTTCCGATCTGGGTGCGGCCGCCATCGCTTTCGATATCCTCTTCGCCGAGCCGGACCGTCTGTCGCCGCGCAACGTCTTTCGCGATATCATTGGCATCGATCCGTCACTGCTTGGCAAACTACCGGACAATGATGAGATTTTTTCCCAATCGCTGTCGGGAAGGCCGGTGGTTCTGGGCTTCGGCCTCTCCAACGAGGGAAATTATCTGCCGCCGGTCAAGGCAGGGTTTGCCTATACCGGCGAAGATCCCTCCGGTGCCCCGCCAACGATCAAGGCCGCCACGCCGCTGCAGCCGCAATTGGAAACCAATGCTACAGGGCTCGGCCATATCAGCCTCAATCCGGGCACCTCATCGGCGGTGGTGCGCGCGGTTCCGCTTTTTCTCAGTGACGGCAAGCAGCTTTATCCCAATCTCGCGCTTGAGGCGCTTCGCGTCGCACAGGGAGCCTCCACCTACGTGCTTGACGCTGCGCCGCACACACCCAATACACTCACCCGGGTCAAGATCGGCAATTTCGTCGTGCCGGTAACAGCGGCGGGCGAGCTTTGGCTCTATGTCAGCCGAGACACCGCGGAGCGATATATTTCGGCAAGCAAGATACTCGCGACCGAGGGCGCCTCCGCCGATATCAGAACCGCCATCGAAGGCAGTATCGTTTTCGTCGGAACCTCCGCTTCCGGCCTCCAGGATGTCCGCACGACGGCCCTTGACGAGAATGTGCCGGGTGTTTCCATCCACGCGCAGATCGTCGAGCAGATCCTTTCAGGCCGCTTCCTTTCCCGGCCTGATTGGGCAGACGGACTGGAAATTCTGTCTATCGCCGTCTTAGGCAGCCTTCTGGTGATCGTCACCACCTTCGTCAATCCGGCCGCGGCCCTCGCCTGCGGCCTGCTAATTACCTTTTTTGCCCTTGTGGCCTCCTGGGCTGCCTTTCTTTATGGGGGGCTTCTCTTCGACCCGCTGGCACCGATCGTCTCGGGATCGATCACGCACTTCGCCGCAACAGCATTCCGCTTTCTCGTGACGGATCGCGAGCGGCGCGACGTGCGGCGGGCTTTCGGCCATTACCTCTCGCCATCGCTGCTCCATCGCATCGAGCATACGCGCGATGCACTACGCCTCGGGGGAGATGAACGCGAGCTGACTGTCATGTTCGTCGACGTGCGAAACTTTACCCAGATCAGCGAGGAGATGAGCCCGAGCGCCGTCGTCGCGTTTCTGAACACGCTGCTCGATGCGCTCAGCCACCACGTCATCGCCAATGAAGGCACGCTCGACAAGTTCATCGGAGACTCGATCATGGCCTTCTGGAATGCCCCTGTCGATGTCTCCGATCATGCCGGCAAAGCCGTGCGTGCGGCTCTCGGCATGCGGGAAACACTCGCCCGCCTCAATGGCGGCGATGCCTTCGGTTTCGGAGACGCGCGGCGGGTCGGAATAGGGATCGGCATCCATACGGGGCTTGCATGCGTCGGCAATATGGGGGCCGAGACCCGTTTCAATTACACGGCAGTCGGCGATGCCGTAAACATTGCCGCGCGTATCGAATCCGCCTGCAAGGACGTCAATTTCGACATTCTCGTATCCGAACCGACGGCAGGCTTGCTGCCCGATTGCGCTCTGCTCGAAGCGGGAGCGCTGACGCTGAAGGGTAAGAGTATGCGAACCAAACTCTTTGCGGTGGTCGGCGACGAACACGTGGCGAGATCCGCCGGATTTGTCGAACTGCAGGCTGCGCACAGGCAGCTTGTCAATGCCCTTCGGGTACGCTCGACAGGCAGCCGCAAACTCATCAGCGCCGCCAAACTTAAGGCGCAAGCCGCGACAACAGGACTGTTGCAGGATTTTTACAGCCAGATTTCGCGACGGGGTGGACACTTCGTCGATGAGACTGCGGACAAGGCAGCCGATATCTAGCTCATTTTGCGAATAGGCTTTTTCAGGCAATCTCAGAGCCGCCCTAACTCGCTGTTTTCTCGCAATTCAGGACGGAAAGCCGCTGCACAGTTTTCCTGGAATTACCTCAGCGATGGTGATGTCCGCCATCGTGATCGCCTTGAGCATTGTGATCGCCGTCATCGCCTTCATTGTCCTGGTCGCCCCGATGATGATCGCCCCATCCGTGCTCGCCTCTGCCATGATGAGGGTCATGATGCTTGCCATCATCATCGTCATGGTTATGCGGTTTGTCGGGCGTATTTGGTGTATTTGGGACATTCGGCGTGGTGGGAGTTTCGGTCGGTGTAGTCGGCGTCTCCGTATGTGGCGAATCCTGCGTGTTGGGTACACTCGGCGTATCGGGCTGTGTCGGACTGGGATTGTTCGCCGGAACGCTGCGTGGAGAGATCCCGTTGGGCTGGCTCCTCATCGCCATCGACAGACCACAACCACCGCCACCGACAAAACCCATTCGCCCTGAAAGTTGCTGATCCCCCGACAGAAACGGCAGAGCCCGCTGGTTACCCAGCGTTTTGAGAACGTTGCGATTGACTCGGCGAGGTTCGCTGATCTGACCGTTGCGTTTCGCAACGACGCAATCACATTGCTGTTTCAGCTGTCTGCAGCCACCAGCGCCGCAGAATTGCGCAGCGCCGTTCAACAAAACGACCGCCGTCGTGCCGTTGGCTCCGACATAGAAATCAAACGCGGTTCCGCGCACGCCGATCGTTCCGGCCGGCGTCACGATCTGATAGGCTGAGTGGTTCGAATTTCCGCTCATCCAGCGAAAGCTGCCCTTTGCCGCATTTATGGTCAGCTTTTTCACGGCGCCCGAGTCATCGAACACGAATTTGTCGATGGTAACGGACGATCCGGCTCCGACAGCCAGTCTCGTGCCATCCCGAAATGTGAACTGTCCGAGGCCCGAAATCGAGGTGCGAATTTGCTCGTCCCGATGAACGGGATCATCGACCGCGAGCGGACCGCCAGCACCCGTAACTTCGGTTTTAATCAGCACCGCCTGGCCGACCTTCTCGGCGGCTTTCGAAGACAATGGTGCGAGCAGCATGGCGCTCAACACAACGGTCACGGCGTGACGCAGATAAAACACCGCACCCTCCCAAATTTATAGAAAGTTTATCACAATATATTCTTGAATACAATTTACAATTTTCGACTATAAAGTGTATATTTTACCATTTTTAGGATAAAATTCACCGAAACACGTGTATATTTTACAGAAAATGCTCTTTATATATCTTCTAGAATATTGGAATAATCTATATCGATATTTGAACTTCCGATCCCGCCACTACAGCAGCTTTGCAACGCAACCTGTATCTGGCTTCCGTTTGCTCTTGAATGGGATCGAACCGTCGACCCATTCTCGAAACTGGGTAAATCTCTGTAACAATTGATATTCCGTAATCTGGGACCCAGATTCCCTTTCGCCTTGAGGGGTAAATCAATTCAATTCTGGCTTCCCGGTGCTAATGGCGCATGGACCAGTTCGGTTATTCGAATCTCAATGACCCGAACTTCCGCTACATGTTTCGCATGAAATACATATCTTAGGTGATACTATTCATAAGGCCGCTATGAAGCAGTTTACCTTTTCCGACATGAACCGTGCCGCCGGGGAAATTCTCGAGG
>NZ_JBXSOW010000023.1:0-25773 GCF_057784375.1 Martinezella sp. CNPSo 3964 | reverse complement strand
ACCGCAGCCGCATCGGCATCCTGGGAAGAGTTTTGATCTTTAAGCCTGATCCAGTCCTTGAAGGATTGCCAGGCTTCAAAATCAGGCGCGCCGGAACATATCAATGCTTCCGGCGCTCATTCTCGCCAATTGCCGTTCGGTCGACTGAGTGCCATTCTCGGGCGAATCGAGAGTTTTTGGCCATACGCAGGGAGTGACCATAGGAAATGCTAAGCGTTTTCCCAGTGCCGCAAGACGATAAGAAGGGCCAGCCGCAAGCGTTTGCAGAAGCCTTATGGATCGACCTCCTGAGTCCTAGCAGTGCTGAGCTAAAGGAAGTGGAGGAGGCCATTGGCGCGCCTCTCCCCTCCCTTGGTGCCCTTAGTGAAATCGAAACGTCGAGCCGACTGAGAAATCAGCATGGCGTGCTTTACATGAGTACGCCGTCGGCAGCCCGACATCCGGAGGGGGCTGATACGACACCTCCCCTCGGATTTGTCTTATCCATGGATCGCCTTGTCACGGTCCGGTTCATGGCACTGCCGGCTGTTGACGCCATCGCGGCCGGATTTGCCGGAGAAGATGCTCCAAAATCGAGCCTCGAGGTCTTCACATTGCTCTGTGAAGACATTGTCGACCGCGTTGCCGATGCTCTTGAGCACCTGGCAGGAGAGCTCAATGGCCTTTCAACAAGCGCCTTTCGCGCTGAGGACCCCCGCGGCCACCATGCAGCCCGCGCAAACAAGCTGTTGCGAGCACAATTGCGCCAGGTGGGGCGTCTAGGAGACCGTTTCTCCGAGATTCGAGACGGTTTACAGGGCCTCGGGCGCGTTGTGACCTACACTGAGCAGCAAGCCAAGGGGTGGTCGGAAAATCTGGAACCGCGTCTGGCAGGGTTATGCCGAGATATCCATTCGCTCGTGGATTATGAAGAGCAACTTGCCAACAAAGTCCAGTTCGTGCTTGACGCTCTCGTCGGCCTGATTGGCATTGCTCAAAATGACATATTCAAGGTTCTGACCATCGTATCGATCGCCGGCATTCCTCCAACCCTTGTTGCCGGCATCTACGGCATGAACTTCAAGAACATGCCGGAATATGATTGGGCCTGGGGATATCAATATGGTTGGGCTGTCATCATACTTAGCACCCTCATTCCATTGGTTTGGTTCAAGGTGAAGGGCTGGTTCTGATGGCGGGTGATACAGCGGAACCTGGATCACCCTGCGCCCCACGCCCACAACAGTAGCATTCCACCCAAAAGGCCAAGAGCTGAGGACCCCCACCAGGCCGAGCGTCTCCGTGTCAGGGCGGCCACGGCACCCAGCGCGATTGCAACCTGCAACATGGCGACGGCGTAGGCGTAGTAGTGGTGGCGATGAATGAGGAGATTGGCCTCGCCATCCTTCTCGTCCCGCATTTTTTCAAGTTCATGCGCCGCAGCGCTGATTGATTTTTCTTCGTCCGCATATCGTCGGTTCGTTTCATCGAGATCCGGCGTCACCGGCTTGCCTTCCGCGGCGAGAAGCTCCATCTGCGATTTGAGGATCGCAATCTTGATACCTTTCGCCTGATAATAGGCCCACTGATCGGAGGCTTGGGCCTGCTTTTGAGCCGCCTCCGTCTTTAACGCCAGCGCCTCATTGATTGAGCCCCCCGCCAGGAGGGAGCCGATTGCTGCGAGCGCGGCAAAGAACGCCGTTGTCAGAGCGATGAAACGCAGCAGCGAGGCGGATTTCTTCTCGATCTCCTCATCGATAGCTTCACGCAATTTGTCGGTATCAACCTCGATCTCTTCAGGCATTGTGCAGCTCAAAAAGTGAAACAATCAGGGTACATATTTTTGCATGAATCTTCGCATCTGGAACTAGGCTGAGAAGGAATTTCCCCAATAGTATCCAATTCTCGAAGGGAACCTGCCCGCGTTCTCGTCAACCGGCCTCGCTTACTGACCGTCTGATTACCGAAGCTGTCGAGTTTCACGACGCTTTAACCCGGATTTTCATTTGAGGATGATCCGTTCAGGCACGGGGAACCAATTGATGAATCTGCTATATCGATATCGAAGCAGGGTAACCACGAAAGGCAAAGTTAGGTGAAATCTCGACGCAAATGAACACTCAATCGGCACTCCGGCTACAAGCAGCTTACTGGGGTTCGACATATGTCAACAGCATATGTGTTTCGAGAACCAGGTGAGCCGGCATGCATAACTGAGCAAAATCCGCAATTGCTGCACCGCCAATACATCAGAGCCGTGCTAGATCTCGCGTCCATGAAAACCGCTACAGAACAAAGCTACCGTCGGCGCATTGCCCAGGTCATCGAGGCGATCATTCTCGACCCCGCAGCACCCCATTCCGTCGAAAGCCTGGCGGCGATCGCGCATTTCTCGCCGTTTCATTTTCACAGGCTCTATCGGGCGATGACAGGCGAAAGCGTTGCCGCCACGATCCGCCGGGTACGACTTGCGCAGGCCGCAAATCAATTGGCCGCGAGTCCTACCTCGGTCACCGAGACAGCGCTTGAGGCAGGCTACGACAGCTCGCAGAGCTTCGCCCGCGCCTTTCGCGGCATGACTGGCCTCACCCCGACTGCATTCCAGCTTCAACAGCAGGCGATCACTGCAAATCTGCCGACCGTTACGGTCAGCGACCAACCTCCCGCAACGCTCTTCGGGCTGCGTCACGAAGGGCCGGCCCAGACGATACCGCACACCTATCGTCGGCTTGCGCAAAGGCTGGCGGCGCGCGGGCGCGCCTGGCATGACAGGACACGTATCGGCATCGGCTCCGGCGATCCCGAACAGCGGGTGGGGTTCTGGTATTTTGCAGGCATCGTCCTGCCACCGGGCGATGTCGCGGCCGAGGGCCTGGAGCAGCGTGATCTGCCTGGCGGCCTCTAACCAAATCGAAGGCTTCGTCCGAGAGATCGATTCAAAGGTTGAGGCAATTAGCACCGCCTGTCGCGAACAGTCGGTTGGCTTGAGCGAAGTCAACACGGCTGTAAATTCGATTGACCAAATGACGCAGCAGAACGCCTCCATGGTCGAGGAAACAACCGCCATCAGTCATTCGCTGGCATCTGACTCCGAATTACTGGCGGATCTGGTTCGTCGATTTAAGCTCAACCGCCGCAAGTCCATCCGTGATCCGAACGCTCAATGGTCCGAGAGTGCGAAGATACTGCCCTTTGCCTCCTGACTTTGCAGCATGCAAAAGTGCGACTTCTAATTCGATTTCATCGACGGGCAATCCGCTGATTGACGACTATTTTTGGTTCGCTGGGGAATAACGCCAATAATGTCTGTTGCGGCTCTGCACTTCTAATCTTGGATTCATGAAGTTGACATAAGAACATATCGCCAATCGGGAGAATTCAAAATGCAGAACATCAGGAACATCTTACAGGCGGTTATTTTTACGGCAGCCATTGCTTCGACTTCAACGACTTGGGCCTCGGGCTTCGAGAACATCATCATCTCGAACACCAAGGACGCCGATGAGACACAGACGACGCTTCCGGCGAACAGTGCTGCTATCTATCTGTCCGCAGGCGTTTCAGATGACATCGACTCAGGTTCAAAAATCACCGTTTCATGGATCGCTGTTGATACGAACGGCGTGGCACCAGCAAACTATAAGATAGACGAAGCCAGTTTTGATATCGGCTCGCTGGAAAACCACGTCGACGCGTCGCTTAGCAAGCCGAATGCAGGGTTCCCGGTCGGCAAATACGAGGCTGTCCTGTCCGTGGACGGTAAGGTGCTTGAGAGCGTCGCCTTTTCCATTAAATAGGTTCACCTAGACATCAGGCCCGATTGAGACGACTGCCGATTGAAGCTCATCCGCAATTGAGCCCTTCATTCATCAGGTTTTCAAGATGGTGGCGCCGGACCCAACTGAATAACGCGATTGGAAGGATCGAAACTCTGTTGTTCGATCCTCTTCAACGATCGAGCAAAAACCGGTCGAGTTTGCCGTTCGGACTCCCGAAAAACAGATCCTTGAACAAGCTGGAGATATGGAAAGCCTAGGCCCGCAGACGAGCCGGTAATTGATATGGGCCTAGACCGCGGACGCCTATCTAGGAGAAATTCGATGCACTTGAATGACCAATTGACAAAAATCCTGATGTGAAGGATCTGAACCGGCAACCACATCGCCAATCAACTTTATGGCTCAATGGTGGGTAAGGTGCAGTAATCCATCTTGCGCACCCTCGTACTCCATGAATGCTTTTGGGCATGAGAACAGAACGCGTCTATCTGCATTGATAATCTGGGTCTAGTTTCCAGGGTATATTGCAAGCGGTTTAAGTTAACGTATCCTGAGAACGAAATGTCTGCAGATGATTGGCTCTTCAGCAGGAAATCAAAATCGCGCATGAACCGTCGGCTTGTCGTTCTCTCCATTTCCCTCGTCGTTGCCGTCGTCATCATGAGCTCCTTTGCCAGCCGCTCTGCCTTGGGGCTGGTCATTAGAGCTTGCGAGGTCAATTCTACCCTCACGGCATCGCCGTATCCGTGCCTCAAGATAGTTCACGCACAGGATCCATTGTCGTCCTACGTCGTTCTTCGGGAGCCAACCAACAAGGAGCGCACCGTTCTTGCGCCACTCGCCGATGTGTCCGGCATTGAAGATCCCCGTCTTCTGGCGGCGGACGCGCCGAACTACTTCGAGGATGCTTGGAGAGAGCGAACCGATGGACTTGGACTGCCCGCGTGGAAGGATTCGCCGCGGAATTTCGCGCTGGCGATCAATGCCGCCAATTGGCGCACCCAGGATCGGCTTCATATTCACATGGGGTGTCAGACGCCTCGCTTTCGCGCTTTGCTGAAGACCCATGCGACGGAGATCGGAAGCAGGCGGTTCACGAACCTAAAAACCAAGGCCGGTTGGTGGGCTATATTCTACGAGGCCGATGACCTCTCCAACATGAACCCGTTGAAACTCGTCGCAGACGGCATCCTTGGCGCCCGCTCGAATATGGAAAACGTGATCATTGGAGTCTTCAGCTCCACATCGGCAGACGGGCAGCATGGCTTCTATATTCTGGCGAGAATAATTGGAGAAAACAATGCCCGTGGCTCCGCGGAAGATATGATCGATCCCAAGTGCCAACTCTAGACCGTCATGTTAGAGACTCTATTTTCCAGATCTTAAAATATGCCCGCGCGACAGAAAAGGTGCCGCGATGCCTGTGCGCTTGAGACGCAGTTGTGTCCGTACCAATGTTCGCACATATCACTCGGTCTTTCTTAATAGAGCCCTCCGGCAACAAAATCTAGACGAGGCACACATCCGCTGTTGTGCCCCCAATTGCATATCTGCAAATAAACGACGGCTTTCGATCATCAGCATCTGCGACTGTTAGACAAAGTTGAGAAAGTGCCGTTGCCGATGCCAGCGTTTGGTTTTGGGAGCATGCGACAGCGACACTATCGCTTTTGACGCAGAACAACATCAAAACCGGCGCAGAATACTGTTGAGAGGCCGCTCTACAATAAAATAAAACATGATGCCCACGGCCACAGCTAAGGCAAAAGCAGCTATAACAAGCCCATCAGCGGCCGAACTATTCATATGTGCCAGCCTCGCTATCTCGATAATCTTTACGACAGGAAAGTAAAGAAATGGAACATGAACGAGATAGATCGAGTAGGAGGCATCTCCGATCAATATGAACCCCCTTGGCCAAGAGGCAACCTTTTCGAATGAGAGGATGCATGCAACGAAAAGCGATGATGGCAATCCCCAAAGAATGAACCTTATATTTTCGTTCATGTCGATGAACAGAGAAGGGATAATTGCAATCAAGGTAACGCCCATCAGCATTGAACGATATTTTGTCAGTAGATCATCCGAATAGAGTTTGGCGAGGGCGCAGCCAAATAGGAATTCGATCGCGATAGGATTGCGAAGAAAGGCGGCGATAGCCATCGGTTCGGGCAGAAACTGGCCAAAAACTATCAGTGAAATTATTGCGAATGATAGCGGGAAAAGAAAATTGTAGCGGAAAAGCGCAACCGTGAAAGCGAACAAAAAATAGAAATAAATCTCGTAACTTAACGTCCAGCCTACACCCAGTATCGGCTGAAGCACCATATTCTTGTCGAAACTCGGGAACAAAAGGAGCGAGGCAAAAACCCTTGTCGGTTGCAAGTCGTAAGAAATGCTCCCCCTTGATATGCTCGCCGCTGCCAAGAGCACGAGCAGGCAAGCAGTCATCACCCAATATGCCGGATATATCCTGATCGCCCGACGCTTTAGAAAAGCGCTAAGCGGTTTTCTCTTCTCAAAATACGGCGCTGCGACATATGTCATGATGAAGCCGCTCAGCACAAAAAAAATGTCAACGCCGACGGCGAGGCGCTCATAGAACCAAGGCGCGTCGAGAAGACCAGGCTTGGACCATCCATCGGCCGCGTTCACTGTAAAAAGACGGATCGCGTGGTGCAGAACAACTAACAGGCATGCAAAACAACGAATGACCTGTATGGATGAAAGGCCTTCGCTTTTCAGAGGCACGGGCACAGATTTCGTTGGGAAGCTGATGATAGACAATTGAACCCCTAACGTCCGGAACGGTTCGCAGTTTTCTCCAGGCTCTCTGCGATGGCTGCCCAAATAGGCTTTTTCTGAAAGTTGGAATCGAGTGGTAGAGCTCGAGGATACTGACCATCGGGCCAACGATACTTCTCGCTGCTAGCGAGCCACGTGTACCTGTCACTGAGCCCCCACGTGAGAATCCCAATCGTATTTTGGCTGTCCAAAGCCACATCAAGAAAGTCGCGTGTTACCGCCGCGACATCTGTATCTCGGACGTTCGGATCGACGCTGCTGCCACCTCTGTCGCTTACATCGAGCTCCGTAACCATGAGCTTTAGGTTGTAACCTTCGAGGTCGCGAATGAAGCGGCGGAAGATTTCGGGATCAAAACCGTCACGATAAGGGTGCAAGTGCCCCTGGATTCCGAAACCTTCTATGGGAACGTTCTGGGCTTTCAAACGGTCAAGTAATTTCAGGACCGCATATCGTCTACGCTCATTCCATCTAACTGGCGCCTCCACACCGAATTCGTTCAGCATGAGTATCGCCTCAGAATCCACAGCCTTAGCGGCTAAAAATGCAAGCGCTATATAGTTTTCGCCCAGCGCGTCGAACCAAATATTTTTACTACGCATACCGTCTCTGCGCCCGTCGTCAGGTTCAATCGCCTCATTCACGACGTCCCAAGAGTGAACACGGCCTTTGTATCGCGTAGTAACAGCCGTGATATAATCGGTCAGCACACTCTCTTTTTCCGAAGTCGTTCCTCGAGATGACAGGAATTCAGGCAACCATGGAGGATTGGCCGCGTACCAAGCCAATGTATGGCCGCGAACCCTCTGCTTCATCTGCATCGCCGCGGAGAAGATGTAATCTGAGCCAGAAAAATCATAGCGACCAGGCGCCGGCTGAAGCACTTCTCGCTTTAGCTCGTACTCTGGCACCAGTATTCCGACCTCCGCCGCTACGGCGGCACGAAATCCGGCATCTTCGCGCAAGATCCGAGACTTTACTGCACAGCCGTACAGAAGACCCTTCGCCGCCGCGAGCTTGGCAAGCGAATTTTCTGATGCCCACAGAGAAGTGGGCACCAAGGCAGGCACCGCCGCCGCCGAGATTATACCGGAAATGAACTCACGTCGTCTCAAGATCACCTCGCCAGTTTTTTGAAATCCGCAGCCATCCGTTGGTCATGGCTCGATAGTGTCGATCTCGAAGGAAAATTTGCAGGAAAATGACGGCGGCCAACTCTATTGGATAGGCTCGGTGGAACAAGGCCCTTAAAAACAGGAATGTCGCCTTGCCTGGTCTCTTCTCCGCAATGCTCTTAGCCAGATGCCAGCCACGGTATCCGTGATATACTTTCGCCGGAATGTGATCGCGAATGTCCTCAAGCCAATCAAGATCCCCTAACGGCTTTCGCCCGGTTGAAAGCCTTTCGCGATCGGCGTCATCGGTCCACACGACCGTAGGATGGTTAGACATCACAAAACTATGTCCTGACAGCTGCAGTCTGATCGCAAAGTCTGTATCGTCGCCGAAGCTGACGTCCTCACGGTAGCGCACCCCCTTGGCGATGTCGGCCGGCAGAACCAGTCCACTGGTTTGCACGAAGCCACGATCACAAACCAGATATGTGGCCATATTCTCGTTTTGACGAATGCCACGCGGAGGCTTCACGAAGGCGCTCATAGAGTCCCTTATGACCAGCACTGGAGCATAGGCGATTGTAGCATCTGACGACGCCAGCAGCGCTGCCATAGTCTCCAAATGATCGGGGAGAAAGAGATCATCGGAATCAAGAAATGCGATGTATTTCCCAATTGCCTCGTCGATGCCCTTATTCCTGGCGGCACTCGCTCCTCGGTTTTCCTGTCGAAAGAAGCGGATACGTGGGTCTTGTATCGCAAGGATCGCCGATCTCGCATCGTCGGTAGATCCGTCATCGACGACAACGACTTCAAAACTCTGGAAGGTCTGGGCGAGCACCGATCGAACCGCGGCAATAACTAAACTTGCCCGGTTGTAGACCGGGATGACTACCGTAAAGATTGGCCCATCAGAAAACATACGGGGGAACGCGCTCGAATACGGAAAGACGGTCATCAAGCTCTGCCAAAACGAGCGACAAAGGTGTTGACAATCGTTCTATAGAGTGACCGAGGCATATAACCCCTCAGGATTTGCCGGGCGGTCGTTTTCGTGGAAACCCCTCCCCATACCCAGCCCTTGAACAGGTCCACTGCAGCGACCAGCGGCTTCACCCGGGCGAGGTGGTAGGCCAGAACGGTCGCACGATACCCCAGCTGTGCTCTTCTCGTTAAAAGATGGCCACGCTTGTCGAGCCATTTCGTAGAGGCCTCAAAGCCGGAGAGATACGATGTTCTGCCGACTTCGCTGCTATCCAGCCAAATCGTCAGGGGCTCGTCGATCATTTTGAACTTTCCGCCTGCAGCCTGCAGACGGATGCAAAAATCGAGATCCTGCCCTCGACGCAAGCCGGGATCGAACAGTACCTCTTTCGCAAAGTCGGATTCCAGAACTATTGTCGATGTTTGAATGAGCTGGTTTGCGCAGAAAAGATACTCTCCGACATCCTCGGATTCTCTGATTGCGCGATCAGGGCGCGTCCAAAATTTTTCCACGCCACGATCGACAATCATCGATGAATACAGCACCATTCGCTTGTCGATCGGCAGTTCGCGTGCATAAAGACTCAGCTTATTCGATACGAACAGGTCGTCTGAATCGAGCAGCGCAACATATTTGCCATTCGCATTGAGAATACCGTTGTTGCGCGCTGCCCCGCCGCCGCCGTTCGTTTGTCTGATTAAACGAATACGATCGTCATTGAAGCGCCCGATCACACGACCGGGATCGTCTTCTGAGCCGTCGTCCACCACGATAATTTCGAAATCTTGAAAATCCTGATTGAGGACGGATTCGATCGTTCGGCCGATGATGTGTTCTCTATTATAGGTGGGGATAATAACGGAAAATAAAGGTTTTCGCATTTTCGACTTTCGTACGAGAAGCAGGCAAAATAGCCACAGGTTAGATTGAGTTGAGCTTTTTGGCTAACAGACGCGGGCGGAGATTAATGGGCGATGATTGTCGTTTCTTTCCGATTTGCCCATTCAGGTGAACCACCAGGATTGTCGTGAAAAGCACGATCCAAACCTCGCGATCGCGGGTATAGAGTTGGGTCTCCATCATATTTTCTAGCAAACCAAAAAACCAAAGCGAGAATAGCATTGCATAAAAGGGTACGCTGCGTGGCGAAGGTGGAAATAGGAATTGCAGCAATGGTATCAGAACAGCGGCGATCACAGCGACAGACAACCCCGGCAAGCCGGTTGTTGCCAGAATTTCCAGATAACCGTTGTGAGAATGGACGATAGCCTCCAAGAAATCATCAGTAATGTATGGCAAGATAGGCGGCGTGCTACTGACGGCCCATAAGGAGCTATAGCCTGAACCAAGCCATGGATGGTCCGCCCAAAACGCCAGTGCCGTATTCCAAATCGCTACACGACCAGTGAATGACTTTGGATCGGAAAAGATGGCGGATAGATGCTCCGAATATCCCCAAGCTGCGGCAAATACGAGTGATGCGGCCAGGAAAATCATAAGTAGAACGAGCAGTCGTCCAACGGCACTATGCCAGGCTGCCCGATAAACGAATCCCGCGGGCATCGCCAGCAAGAGAAGACCTAACGGCGTCTTCGCTTTACAGCCTACGAGAAACAGGAGACACACGACGAGAAAGAACCAATCTTTCCAACGCCTTTTCACCAAGGCGTAGTGTAGAAAAAGTATTGCCGCCATCGCACAAACCGCGCCGGCGGTGTTTTTATGAATGAAAACGCCCTTCCAGCCTCCAACGATGCTTTGGTCCACTTCGGTTGGAGGATGAACTGCAAAAGAAGGGAACAAGAAAACTGAAACAAGGGATGCTGTCATGCAGGTAGCAAGTGCTGCATACAGGACGTTCATGCTGCGTTTTGGGCCGAGAAAGTCGATCGAGATTGCTATACTACCAAAGACGAAGGCGAGAAGAACCGCGCGACGAAATGATACGTTCGGATCATAAGCCCATGTCGTGCTCAGCAATATCCAGCATAACAGAATAATCTGGGGAATCGACACGCTTCGAGGAAGAGCCAATCCCCGTGTTTTAATCCAGATACCAACGAAGGTTATAAAAGCAAGCGTATAGGCTGCCTGCTTTACTTTGTCGCCTGCCTCCGTCGCATCCATTCGGGCCAATCGCGCATCTAAGGAGTCAGATTCACCAACCGATATCCGAACAAGCACTACCAACAAAAATACGAAGAAGAGTATTTCGATGAACCGGATGAATCGGTCTGTATGTTCTTTCCTAACCAAACGCGGCTGCAACTGAGACAGATTTATGACCTCTACCGACATCAAGCTCTCCTCGTTCTTGCGAAGCCGGCAAGCCCCATCATCGCGTCCCACCATTGCTTGTTAAAGAGCCAACTCAGAACAAGATAGGACAGGCCTCCGGTCGCTAGGCCAACAAATAGCCTCAAAAGGTCACCTTCCAGGCGGAAAGTCGTTCCGAGCGAGATTGCTATTGAAAGGCCGGTGATAAGCAGGGGCGTTACCCACTGCATTGTATACTCGATGACCCCTGCATTAGTGATCGGCTGGACGATCACGATCCAGGCGACAAACGTAAAAGCAAGGTAGAAAATCGTCAGCACGGTCGCCACTCCCACCGCGCCCCAAAGCCCGCCGAAAATAATGGTTGGGACGATGCAGACCGTCACGCCAACACTTTGCGCCAAGGCAAGACGAGCGTTGCCGGTGCCATACAGGAGGCTTCCAACGGGGTTCCCCAGCGCACGAAACATTCCCCAAACTGCCATTATCCCCAAAAGATCAGCAGATTGTGCCCACTGAGCACCGAAGACGATCTGAACCACTTCATGCCGAAACGCCGCGATGGCTCCGTAAATTGGAAAATTGATTGCCGATGTCATTCGGATCGTTGCTAGATATATTCGTCGAAGGAGATCGCGGTCACCTTGCGCCTTAGCAATTAGGGGCGTCCCAACCCTTGTCACGATTGGGTTCGTTGCAAACATGACTTTCAAGGTCAGCTCACGTGGAACGGTGTAAAAGCCGAGAGCTGCACCGCCGAGTAATCGTCCTACAATTATGACATCTGCCTGAAGTGAAGCAGTATTGGCCAGGCTTGCGCCAAGCAAATAGAGACCAGACTTCAGATACTCGGATGCTTCATGCAGCCGAAAGTGGCACGTTGGCAGCCAGCCATCGCGGTTGAAAATCCAATAAAATAAGCTATTTGCTCCGGCGAGTACTACGACGCCTGCAACCAACGAATAGACCCCTCCGCCCAAAAAGGCGATTGTGATCGTGACCACCGTACTCAACAATGCAGAGGCCATCTCCACTATTGCGATCGACCGAAATGCAAGCCGCTTTTCTGCCAGAACCTTTATCTGCTGGCCCAGAGCAAGCAGAAAGAATGAGCTGCCGGCAAGCGCCAACGGCACTTCGAGCTCGTGCGTGTTATAGAAATTGGCCGCGAGCGGGCTTGCAACCCATACTGCGGCGGATAGCGCGGCACCGACCAAGACATTCAGCCAGTAAAGCGTCGACAGAACTTCCCTCGATATGTCCCTGGCATAAATGATGGTTGAGCTGACACCCAAGTCTGCGAAAAGTTGGATGAATGCCGTAACACTCAAGATCATCGCCATCACCCCGAAGTCATGCGGAGAAATCAGGCGAGCCAAGATTATTAGCTGACCGGTCTGCAGCACGACACGGCTGACTGTCACGAATGTCGTCCATCTGACGGCAGAGAAAGCTTCTGCTCTCGCGCTCATGGTGTTGTCCCCGGTATTCCATAGGCTCGCACCAAGTTCGCGATCTGGACGTCATTGCCGCCGTTTTGGCCCCGGTTCGAATTTTGCAACGCAACGCTCTGCGACCCTGTCCATTCATAGAACCTGATCCAGCCGTCTATCTTTCTGATCGATGCTCCATTCAGTCTCGCCATCCAGTTTAGCCAGACATCGTCGGTGGTCGGGCACAGCTCACGAATTTTCGCAACATTGGTAGCATCGGCATGAAGTATCCCTGGTGGATACAACACACCGCCAACACCGGTGAAAAACACGTCGGGGCTGCACTGAGCGAACCTGATATTGAAGACCCAGCTTTCATAGGGCTGAAATCCGTCTTCGGACCGACGCATTAGATGCGCACGATGACAAAGCACCTCGGCCACACCGTCGCGGTACTCATCCACCAGACGCCTCAGCCAGGAGTTTGGGTAGTATACGTCGTCGTCAGCTGTAACGATGATCGCATCACGATATAGTTCGAGCCCGGGGATCACTTTCTTATACGAGCGCAAGTCTTCCGTTGCGCGAATCGTAAGGCCGTATGCTTTAAGCGCGGTGACTGCAGGTGTCAGTCGATCCATATCCTCATATGCGATCCAGAGCACCACCTCGTCCGCTCTCACGTCCTGCATGAGAATGGTTTTCAGAGTGAGTTCCAATACGTCGAACCGCTTGGGATAGGACGTTAGGGAAACAACAAGCCGATGAGGCAGGCCATGTGGTGGCGCAGGGCGTCGGTGTTGCCAGCGCCATCGGGTCCAGGCTTCCAACCCATGCATGAAGGTCGGCTTGAGGATGTTCTTCAGCATCCGCATCAAGACGCTACCTTTCCGAAAATGAAAATAAGCCGCAGCTTCATGGTCAACGTGCGCCCTGGTCGATCATTGTTGCCGCAATAGGCCCGGCGGGACGCGGCGACCTCATTGCGAGGACGATGCCTAGCGTCATAACGGTTTGACCCAAAATTACGCCGATCGTCGAATAGATCGGACCCAAGAGAAAAAGTAGGACGGGCACCGTGATCAAAGTGAGAATAGAGGACTTGATGCTTGCGTCGGCCAGCTCTCTGAACCGTCCTTCAGCCTGCAGAAAGACGTTCAAGGGGGTTTGGATACACTGCACCAGACACACAGCCGCCCATAGGACAAATGAGATCACGATCAAGTTTGCATCAAGGCCGGGCTTGAATGCGAGAGCCGGGAAAAAGCGCACTATGCATGCGACGGCGACAATGGTCGAAACCCACATGAATCCAAGCACAGCCATGAATCGCGCCGCATATCGTAGGGCGCCAGTCCGATTCCCGTTAGACAAGGCCCGTGCCATTGCCGGCCTCTCGATTTGGGTCAAGGAGACCATGCAGACCCCAATAGGCCGAAGAAAGAGCATCGCCGCCGCAATAGGCGCGAATGCCGCTGGCCCCGCGATGGACGTGACGATGTAGGCGTGCGCATTCGATGTTGCTTCCGTTGTCACCAGGCCAGCAACCGCCCAGCGAGACTGATCGCGCCATATGGGACCGTAGGATGCTAGAGCGCTCCGCAAACTTACACGGAAGTGTTTGGCCAGGAATGCTCTGCCGAACGGCAACATCCCGGCGGAGCCGGCGATCACGAAGAGACCCGCAGCTAACGAAAGAGACATCCCGTAGAACCACACCACCGTCAGGCATGCCAGAAGGACCGTTGCATAGACAACATCCGACAAAGCAGCTTTGACAGGATTGTGCATCGCATATGCTTCAGTGCGGGCAAACCACCTGATAGTAAACAAGGCACTGGAAGCGGCAAATGCAAGAGCCGTCACGACCGTACCTGTTCCAAGCCAGAAAACCGCTAGAAACGTCACAATAGCGTTGCAAAATGCCAGACCCGCATTGATGAGAAAGAGGCCCCCGGCGGAATGCATGGATCTATCCGCGTTAATCAGGACCGTGAAGGGCGCGGCTACCATTGAGTTACAGAGACCAGATCCAAATTGCATCAATGTCAGCATGAAAGCGACTAGGCCGAATTCGGCATTGCCGAGACTATGAAGAACGGCGAGCTGCATAAGGAGATGACTTCCGGAAACCGCCGCCGTCGCAAATGTCGATAGCCCGTAGTTCCCAAGAAGGCGGAAGATATCCTTAATGTTTGTCGCCACGCGGCGGTCCTCATTTCTAGCTTTTTACGAGGCGGATCACACTCCGCGGCTGCCCATTTTCCAATCGACTTCAGGTCTCACTTCTTACCGACGGCAAAGTAGCTGAAGCCGTGGCGGCTGACTTCGGCGGCGGGGTAGATGTTACGTAGATCGACCATGACAGGTGTCTTCATTGCGGCCTTCAACCTTTTGAAGTCGAGGGCGCGGAACTCATCCCATTCCGTGACGATCACGATCGCATCCGCGCCCTTGGCCACCTCATAAGGGTATTCGCCGTAGGTAATCGGACCGAGAAGATCCTTAGCAGCATCCATCCCTTCCGGATCATAGGCGTGCACTGTTGCGCCTCCATCAAGGAGTGCCTGAATGATGGTGATCGAGGGGGCATCACGCATGTCATCGGTATTTGGCTTAAAGGTCAAGCCGAGCACTGCAATCTTCTTACCACGTACGCTGCCATCGCAAGCCGCGATCACCTTGCGTCCCATGGCTCGCTTACGGTTCTCGTTGATGGCGACGGTTGCCTCGATGAGCCGAATAGGGCTGTCGAAATCCTGTGCTGTTTTAACCAGCGCCAGCGTGTCTTTCGGGAAGCACGAGCCGCCATAGCCCGGACCTGCGTGTAGAAACTTGTCGCCGATGCGCTTATCCATCCCAATACCCTTGGCGACCTTTTGAACATCCGCGCCAATCTGTTCGCAAAGGTCGGCGATCTCGTTGATGAAGGTGATCTTCATCGCAAGGAAAGCATTGGCAGCGTATTTGATCAGTTCGGACGTGCGGCGTTCGCAGAAATAAAGCGGTGCTTCATTCAGATAAAGCGGGCGATAGACCTCTCGCATCACCTCGACGGCACGAGAATCCTCGGTGCCGATAACGATACGGTCGGGGCGTTTGAAGTCGCTGATCGCCGCGCCCTCTCGCAGGAACTCGGGGTTCGAGACGACTGCGATATCTTTATCCGGAAACTCTTCGCGGAAGATGCGCTCGATCTCGTCACCGGTGCCGACGGGGACCGTGGACTTGGTGACGACAACGGTAAATCCAGTGACGGCGGCGGCGATCTCGCGCGCGGCGGCATAGACGTAGCTGAGATCCGCATGGCCATCACCGCGACGGGAGGGCGTGCCGACAGCGATGAAAACGACGTCGGCGACGGCGACGGAAGCAGCGAGATTTTTGGAAAAATCCAAGCGGCCATGCATGCGGTTTTGGTCAATGATCGCGTCGAGACCAGGCTCGAAGATCGGCACTTCGCCGCGTTCCAGGGCGTCGATCTTGGCCTCTGATTTGTCCACGCAGGTCACGTGATGACCAAAGTCTGCAAGGCAGGCACCAGAGACAAGACCGACGTAGCCAGAACCAATCATAACAATATGCATGCTGCTCTCTTACCTTCTTGATATCGTCCAAAACAAATTATAGAGCGAAATGCTGCGCTGCAGCAAAGCAATTCTAGATGGAAAGTCAAGTAATTAGTGTCGGATCCAATCAACTTGCTTTCACAATTTACGTCAGCATTCCCAGCAAGAAACCTGGCACTACTCCAGGCGGACCTTTTCTTCTCCATGCAACTTTAGCGGCCATGCACAGTTCGATATTCCGCATGTCCGTAACCCATGAGCCCCGCTATTTTTCCTAGAACACGGGCCGCGAGCCTCACGGCTTCGAAACGACGGGCTGGATGCCAAAAGAAGACGACAAGATTCATCGCGACAAAAGCCATCGTCGCGGCAATCTTGAGAGTTTCGCGCAGTGTTCCAAAGCCGGGCGGACGATGTTTTCGATTTACTAAACTATAGGTATTGCCGATCCGGTATGCCCGCTCCAACATCCACCGTGCCGAAGACCGCGATGCTGGCATTTCCTCATTGACGATCGCCTCGGACGACCAGGCAAATCGTGCGCCCTGGAGTTTCAGGGCAAGAAAAAGGTCTGTATCTTCTCCGCCGAGGAGATCGAAAGCCGGATCGAACCATGGCGTCTTTCTCTGGCGAAAAAGATCGGCGCGAATAAGTACATTGCAGGTTCCATCGACAAATTCGACGGCTCCTGTTTGAATTTTCGAAAAGTCTGCGAGATTTGCGCTCTTCAGATATGGAGGCACCGGGGCTGCAAAAACGCGCTCAACCGGACCGCCAACGATGTCGGCTTCAGTTTGCTGTTGCGTCGCGAGCAATGACTGAATCCAGCCAGAAAGCGGCCACTCATCGTCATCTATCATGGCAATAAATTCCACTCGCGGATCCTTGATGGCCTCGGCGACGAGAGCATTTCGGACCTGAGATATGCCACGCTGCGTCACAACGATCGCCGTAAGCGGAAACGGGAGCCCCGCATTTTTTAACTCCTCGCATACCGTAAACCCCGCCCGTCCAACCGCATCGTTATCTGCGACTATGACACGTGAAACGCCTCGAAGGTTCGCCTTCCCCAAAGCGTCAAGGCAGCGAGAAATACCAAGCGGCCGGCAAAATGTCGCGATGCATACGACCGTGTTAGGCGAAGTGCACATGGCGTCTCAACGCTTTCAACGTTCCGATTCCTTGAAGGTTCGTCAAACTACGCCTCCCGATAATACGAAACATAGCGTGACGTATAATATTCCTCCGATCCGAAGTCCTGGTAGAACTTGGCCTTTGTCGGATCAACCTTACTTAAGATCACACCAGCGCACTTGTGATGAAGGCGCGGCTCGTTAAGGACAGAAGTACGGACAATCTTGCGTGAGGTTGCTCCCCATTCGACGACATAGATCAGCGATTCAAGCAATGGCAACGCGGCACGCGCGTCAACAACTGGCCGAAGAGGCGGCAGATCGAGGATAATATAGTCATATTGCAAGCGCGCTTCTTCAAGCAGCCGCTCCATGGCGGGAGACGCGAGTAGATCCGATGAGTGAGGAATGCGGCGCTTCAAAGCGCAAGGCAAGAATGCCAGCATAGTCTGTGGATCGGCGAGAAGCGCTTCAGCAATCTGCCGCTCGCCAAGGAGCACTTCCAACAATCCCACCTCGGCGTGCAGGCCCACCGCCCGGGTCGAGCCGCGATTACGCAAATCTGCGTCAATCAGCAACGTCTTTGCACCCTGCATGGCGAGAAGCTGAGCAAAATTGACTGCCACAGTTGATTTCCCCTCACCCGGAAGCGTCGATACGATACCGACGACCTTGCCGGTTTTTTGGCCGGTCTGAAGATCAACAGCCATTTTGGCGCTACGCATGGTTTCGGCAAATGCTGACCCCGGATGGTCAGCGACATAGCGAAAGATGTTTGAAACCGGCCACATCGCTCGTGGGTTATTGCCGACTTCCGTCTGCTTCAGAGCTGACGAATCCTTGATCAACTGTGTTGAGCCGAGATACTCGAGATCAAGACTTTGGCGGATCTGCTCTCCGGTGCGGAAATAACGGTCACGGAATTCGCGGTAGGCGCCAATTCCACCGCCAAACGCTAGACCCAAGAGCGTCGCTATAGCTACGACAAGCGGCTTTTTCGGCTTACTAGGCTTTATGGGAGGCTTCGCCTCAGTGATAACTCGCGCTTCGACGAGCGGGAAGGATTGCTGTTGCGACGCCTCCTGAAAGCGTTGCATGGATGTCTCCAGCAACGATCTGTAGCTATCGCTTGTACGCTCAAGTTCGCGCAATTGAACTTGCGTCTCATTGGCTGCAGCAGATACCCCGGTAGCTTTGTCCAAACTTGCGCGAAGAGTGCTTTCCTTGGCTTTTGCAACCTGCAGCTCGCTTTGATAGCTCTCCGCTATCCGGCTCATTTCATCGAACATGAGCCGCTCATATTCGGCCATTTCGCTCTTCAGCCGCGTTACTTGACCATGATCTGGGCCTAGGCGGCCTGACAGTTCGGCCGCGGTCTTGGCGGCCGTTAGATATTTTTGTCTCAAGTCATTTGCGACAGAGCTATCTAGCACATCGGATACAACCGCATCTGTGCTGCCGCTCTTTATAATGGCTTCTATGCGATCGAACTTCGCCTGAGCACGCGCGGTTTCCTGTTCAGCAGCGATGAGCGCGCTACTTTGTTCGACCATTTGCTGATCGCTGACGAGTGTTCCATCTTTCATCGCAATTAGATTATGCTCTGCGCGAAACTTCTGAACCGCAAGATCCGCATTGGCAGCTTTCTGCTTCAATTCATTGATTCGCTGTTCCAACCACTCGCTTGCTCGACGAGTTGCCTCGTACTTTGAATCTAATTTGTCGACCAGATAGACATCAGAAAAAGTATTGGATATCTGAGAAGCGAGCGCCGGGTCCGCGGATGTATACCCAATGCTGAGAACGTAGGTTCGACCAACGCGATCAACGTCCAAATTGTCAAGCAAAGTCTCGACTGCTAGCATTTTCGGATCTTCCTGGGCGAGCCCATCGCTTCCAATTATGCTCTTGAGATAGGAACGCACCGCGCCCAAGATCGTATCGCCCGAAGACATGAATTGTTCGTTGTTGGTCAGATCTAGTTTCTTGACCACTTCGCCCGCAATGAGATCCGATTTCAAAATTTCCAATTGGCTCAGTACCGTTGCCTCGTCATCGACAGTGATGCTCGAGTCAGACAGCTGGCTGACGATTCCGCTGTTGCCCTTGTCGATGAGGAGACGGCTTTCCGCAGTAAACTTAGGCTCAGCCGTGAGCGCGTAGGCTATTCCTAGTATCATGAAAATAACAGCGCAGGCGGCAATCACACGCCATTGCCGTCGAGCGATCGCAATCAAGCGATCCAGATCGATCGGCTGCATGGCAGGACCCGCTTCCCAAACATCATCACTTGCGGAGGCCACTTTATCAGGAGACAGCATTTATCGCTCTTTATCTGCGTGTTGACGTGACCGGGCAAAGGAGAACCAATACTCCCCTACCGATTCCTATGGCATTGAGGCTGGATTGAAGTCGCAGCCTTTCATGTCGGCGCACGTGGCCGAAAAATCGCCCAGCAGTATTAGCGCCGCGCTCTCGCTACGAGAGCAATTCCGTGATCTGGTTGCCCCGCCGCCCTGTCGTCGACACACCTTGGTCGGCGGAGCATTTCCCTTAGTTACCGACAGTCTTGGCCTGGCTTGCAGTCGACGCTGTTACGTTCAGAATATTGAGAAGTTTCATCGTATCCACGGAGTCCGAGTTGGATACATAGACAACATCCTTGTCCTGCATGGCAAATTTTTGCGCCGTGAATAGACCAGCCGGATCACGAAGGTTCGCACGGAATATGACCGGGACCATATCACCGGCAAAGCGGGATACATCGACACCCATGTTTTGCAACTGATACCGGGCCACCGGGCGATAAACATAGACTTGCGATGGATTGGCACGACTATCGAGCAATCCGCCTGCTTTCCCGAGAGCGTCACTTAGGGTCAGATTGCTATCGGCAAAATCAAACCGACCGTTCTCGCCTGACGCACCGAAAATCGTGTAGGTCCTGCGCTTATGATCGGCGATAACTGTGTCGCCGGCCGCGAGATAAATATTTTCGGCAGGATTGTCGAGAAGCGTGCGGTAGGCGATTGTTGCAGTCCGGCCATTGCGCTGCACCGAAATATCCGTCTCCATGCCGGCTTCCGACAAGCCACCCGCCTGAGATATGGCATCCAGTACGCGCTCACCCGCAGACGTGAGTTCGAATTTTGCTGGTCCCTTCACATCTCCAACAACGGAAAACTGGCTTGATCGATTGGTCACCATGGTCAGCACAACCTGTGGCTCGATGGCCCGGTTGTTAAGCTTCTTGGCAATCGCTGCCTCAACATCCTCTTTCCTGCGACCGGCCGCAGCGATCGATCCAGCAAAGGGTATGCTAATCGTCCCCTTGCGATCGATAGTCTGATTGGGAAGGGTCACGTAATTGCCGGGCCGGCTTCCGGCATCGCTCGGAATGAACAACCCGCCTGACTGCGCCTCAAAGATCGAAACCTGCACGATGTCGCCATAGCCGAGAAGCACATCTGCCGGCCCACGCGAGCTACTGCCGAAACTACCGCGCAACGAAACAGGACCACTAGACTGAAAATATCCGATGGTATTGCGATTCAGATCAACCAAAGCATACTGAATACCAACCTTCTTGTCTCCAGACGCCACAGTAAGACTGGCAGTTGACGCAACAGAGCGACCATCGGGACCCGATTGAGGAAGCGATGTACAGCTGCATAGTACAAGTAAAAACGCAAGGGAGACCCCTTGCATCGCAAGATTATTCATTGCGTTACAAAACCCATTAAGTTCCTTTTTACGCCTTTACCAAAAGAGTTATATAAAGGCTAGTGCACTGCAACATGTTTGACAAAGTTGGTAAATGGCGACCTCTTGATGTGGCAATGAAACAACAGATAAACGTTAGAAGAATCTATAATACCCCTGGAGCACTTGCGCTTGTTGTGTTTTCCTCTAATCAAAAACAGAACTTCTGCCAACGCTCATTTTTGACACTAAGCCAATAATACAATCATCAATAGGCTCATCAGAAATTTTGACCTTTAGCGACAGTAAAAGACCCTAGTCGCCCGAGAAGAGAAGGCGTACTTCATGTATGATGAGCGGATGACGGCAGATCCCGATTCTACGATTGCTCCAAAGACGGATAAAGGAGCTGGTAGAATTATTCCCATTGCCAAGGACGCAGGCAGCCCGATAAAGGGAGCCTACCGTCGCGATATCGACGGTTTGAGAGCAGTTGCCGTTGGCTTGGTCCTTCTCTACCACACCGGCGTGACGCCATTGCGAGGCGGCTTTATCGGAGTAGACGTTTTTTTCGTCATTTCCGGCTATCTGATCACGCAACTTCTTAGAACTGATCTCGATGCCGGTTCATTTCGAATCAGCACCTTTTATGAACGGCGCATTCTGCGGATCTTTCCAGCACTCTTCTGCGTCATAGCTGTGACGCTCGCTGTCGCTCCCGTTATCCTGTTCCCTGTTGAATTGCGGACCCTGGCGGAAACGGCGATTTCCGCGCTGGCATCGGCATCCAATCTCTATCTACTCGGATCAGACGGCTACTTCGGCGCCGACACGCTTTCACAACCGCTCCTGCATACGTGGTCACTCGGCGTCGAGGAACAATTCTACCTAATTTTCCCGCTACTGATGATCGTTCTGGCCCGTCGTTCGGTCCGAACGGCGCAATGGACGATAGGCGCTATCCTTCTGGCAAGCCTCGGCGCGGGGATCGCTCTTGCCTATATTAACCGGGATTATGCCTATTATTTTCCGGTGACCCGGGCTTGGGAGCTTCTGATTGGGGCGCTGTTAGCCTTCATTCCAACGGTTACGTTCCGTCGGTGGGTTGCCGAATTCGCGACGGCCATCGCTTTCGCGGTTCTGCTTGCATGCGCGGTGAAGTTTCATTCTGGCCTGGCGTTCCCGGGTTTTTACGCAGTCGCGCCCTGCTTGGCCGTCGCAGTCATCATATTCTTCGGCAGCCGCAACAAGACACTCGTCAACAATCTTCTTGGCAGCCCCGGCTTTGTCTGGTTCGGCAAGATCTCTTATTCCGTCTACCTCTGGCACTGGCCCATTCTGATCTACTATCAGCTCTCGACCGGGAGACTGCTGAATGTGAAAGAAGCCGCCCTGTTGTGTGTTGCGATCACGCTGATCGGGACACTATCATGGCGTTATGTCGAACAGCCTTTCAGAGCTCGTCGCATTGCCAGAAGCAGCTTCCAGATATGGGCGGGAGCGCTCTGTGGGACGGGAATACTCTGCACCGCGGCAACCGCGACCTTGTTGCTGTCCGTTCACCAGCCTTTCAATGAAGGTGAACGCCTGGCAGCCTATCTCGATTACAACGAAAATCCCGTCTATCGCCGCGGAACGTGTTTCATGTTCGGCCACATTGATTCCATTGCGAATTTTCCGAGCCAAACATGTCTCAACGCGTCGAAGACGAAGCCGAACGTTCTCATTGTCGGAGATAGCCATGCCGCCCATCTTTGGTCAGGCCTCAATGGTGCGATGAGGGACATGAACGTGATGCAGGCGACGGCCACCGGATGCAAACCTGTCCTTGGAACACGGGGGGAACGTGGCTGTGTCGCGCTAGTGAATATGGTCTTTGGTGAATACCTTCAGCATCAGCCGATCGACATCCTTGTTCTGTCCGCAAGGTGGATCAGGCAGGATACGCCCGATGTCAGCCGCACGCTGGAAATGTTGCGCGGCAAGGTCGGCAAGATCGTCGTTTTTGGCCCGATCGTCGAGTACTATCATCCCCTTCCGCGCCTTCTTGGCCAGTCTGACTGGAGAAACGACGCCTCCATCCTTTTAACGGGGCGCAACAATGAACAGAAAGGCACAGACGAAGAACTCGCCCATGCAGTTACAGCTGCCGGCGCATCCTATATCTCGACTTATTCGCTGCTTTGTCCGAAAAGCGGCGACACTTGTACGACATTGGCTGGCGGAGTTCCGGTACAATGGGACTATGGACATTTGACCGCTGAAGGATCGACTTTCGTTGCCACGCGAGCGATTGAAACAGGCCTGCTGACAGTCAGCAAGTGACCTTCATCGAAGCGATCAACACGAGCGTCATCGCAGGGACAAGACAGGCTTTCGAAATCTGGCCCGGGTGGTTCAGTAAAATTTTTACGAGAGCGTTGCCGATGAAGTACGAGGGCGTTTCCGTTCAAAGTCCCTGGAAGCGCCGCGACAAGACACTTTCACAATCCAAAGAGGCGCGGATCTGCAGACACCCCGACCGGCGTGCTTGTAATCTTGTCTTGTCAGCGATCAATCGTAAGCCGGCGCTAACGCGCAGCGGCTTTTTCGTGAAACATCACAAATAGCGGATCTATGGTTCGGCCAGGCGAAGCCTAGATAATCTTGAATTTATACAGAAACTCTATCCGGACGGGATTAATTCAGGGAAATTATCCCGGAATTCTACGCTTGGCGTGATGGCAGTTTCGGCTTAAGTGTCCTATCGCTACATGATTGAGGAGCACACATACCTCAGCACCGAGCAAGCGGACGGCTCCTAAAAGCCCTGTCCACCCCTCAGCTCGGACAACAACGTGCCAAACAAGATCTTGATATCGAGACCAACCGAAAAGTTTTCGATGTAAAAGAGATCTGATGCGATACGTGCCCGCGCCTTTGCGGGGCGATCTGTCGGACCGCGCAAACCGCGCATCTGTGCCAGACCGGTCAGCCCCGGCCGTACGGCATGCCGCTTGTGGTATTCGACAACCAGCTCCTCATAAAGCATGCCTCCAGCCAACATTCCAATCGCATGGCAGCGTGGCCCAACCAAAGACATGTCGCCACGCAAGACATTCCAGATCTGGGGGAGTTCGTCGAGATTCGTGCGTCTCAGGAACGCTCCTACTTTCGTAATTCTCGGATCCCCGCGTACCGTCTGTGCCACGCCCGTAGGATCCCCAAGTTCTGTGCGCATGGACCGGAATTTCAGAACACGAATCTGTTTTCCATTCTTTCCCCAGCGCATCTGCGCAAAGAGTGGCGAACCCTTGCTCTCCAGACGAATGACAAGAGCAATAACCATCAGCAGCGGAGCAAGTATAAGAAGTGCAGTCGCGGAAATAGAGATATCCATTGCGCGCTTGCAGGCGAAATGCCAACGGCGCCCAGCAAGTTCGGCTTGAATTCTGGAAGACGCGATATCGGACGAATGGCTTTTACCAGAGGTCGCCAAACCCGGCGCAAATTGATTAGACGCGTCCTGATTTTGGACTACAGTGAACACTGGAGGCTCCATCGTGAAATGTGCATTATGCATTTGAATTTATTATATAATCTTACGATCGAAGTCACTTCGAATGTTAATAAGTGGTTAATGCGAGCGGTACTTCTATGACATCGGCTCAGATATTAGACCGAACTAACCAAGCCGCTGACAGATCCTGTTTGTCAACTAGTCGATCGAAGCTGGACGGTATTCTGCTCCGTGGTGCGCAACAACAAAAGCACAAGCGCGATCGGCGTTGTCGAGAGATAACGCCAGAACAACTTCCTTGGCTGGGTGAGCATCCTATGCAACCATTCCGTTCCCGTTTGCTGCATCCAAATAGGAGCACGACTATAGGCACCAGTCACATAGTTGAAGCAACCACCACAGGTAACTAGCCAATCCGCTTGAAGTCGGTGCTGGTTCCGGACACAGAAAGCCTGCTCTTTCGGCTTGCCGAGACCGACCCATACTATGTCGGCACCTGATGCATTGATTTCGGCACAAACGTCGGCTTCTTCCGCTTCGGAGAAGTAGCCATTGCGCATTCCGGCAATCCGCAATCCCGGATAAAGCTTGCGCATCGTCTCGGCACAAGCATCAACGACCTCGTCTGTAGCTCCGAGAAGAAAGAATGCTTTCCCACTCTTCTGTGCAGCTGATGCGACGTCATGGAAGAGATCCGTCGTCGCGCTGCGTTCGGGAACCGGAGTGTTTGTCAGCAATCTGGATGCGGTGACAAGAGGCTGGCCATCAGCATGTACGATATCTGCAGAATTGAGATGAGTGCGGTAAGTCTTGTCAAAAAGACATAGCGCCAGACCCTGGCCATTGATATCGAATAACAACTTTGCAGTGCTGCTGCCATGTGGTTTACCCGCAAGCATCAACCCAACCAAGTCAGCTCGCGAGACACAATCGGTTGGAACACCTCCGATTATGACTCGCTGAATGTTAGCTATCATATAAATACCCCAGCAATATGGAAATAATGCAAACTCAGGCCAACAAGACCCGCCCACCATGGTTATCAAATTGTTAAGGGAATTAATAACTCAAGAACAGTTTTTTTTGCAAGTGCTAAGGACCGTCCATTTTTGAATGCACCGCGCAAACACCAATTTTGGTCTGAATTTTTCATTAGCTTTTACTGGTTTGGAACCTCAATAAAGCTTGCCTTACGATTATCGTATAAAACTAATACAACAGATGCAGTAATGAGCTTAGAACCAGCCTATTCGATACGGCAAGGAGATGCAGAATTTACTTATATTCGGAAGATCATCATTCTCATGTGATGTGGGCTGCGCATCGAAAGGGCATCTTAAAACTAAGATAATGTCGCCGAATTGACACGCAGCTTTATCAAGCAAATGCCTGCAAGACACTCCAGTACGATCAGAGGAGCGCTTTTCTAGGACTAGGAGTCAATCCACATCTCAGCCGCGCTCGACGAGCGCCTTGAAATCGTCCTCGATGGTCGGA
>NZ_JBXSOW010000022.1:0-26448 GCF_057784375.1 Martinezella sp. CNPSo 3964 | reverse complement strand
TCGTAGGCGTTCATGACGTCACCAATCGGGGCTTTGAGCGTCTGGTCGTCGATGTTTGCAAAGACCGATTTTGCATCGACCATGTATTTGTCGACGATGCCCCTGTCCGTTTTCAACAAGGCAAGCGTTGCATCTTGCGCGCCAAGCTCAAGTTTGGCGAGTGACGACCCGTCGCCTCGCTCGTTGCGAAAGTTGGCGAGTGTTTGGAAGAGAGCGCGGTCGAGCACGGTGAACTTCGAGACGTCGGCATAGATGCTTTCGCCGCGATAGGCATCGAGCATCGAAGATCCCGTCAGCACGCACAGAGCGATGCTGAGAAAAAGGAAAATTCCAACAAGTATATTGCGAAGAGAAAAAATCATAATTGCTCACCTACGTTCGGGGTGCCGTAACGCTGACCCGCTTCGTCAAAACCAGTATTTCTGGAGCCCTTGTGGTGAAATTTCTAAAAGAAAAGCAGTCCGTGAGCCGTCGAGGCGCCGCTCGACTACAGGCGCGTCATGCCCTGTCCAATCCAAGACGAAGCTAGCCAAGCTTTATTGAAACAGAATTAATGGCGCTGCCTCAAGATGCATGAGAATAGTTATAATCTCATCCATTTCCGGTTAAATGACGAGTTTAACTGCTATTTGTTTTACGAATATATTAGATTAAGCGAAATGTTTTTGATTAGCTAAACCTGCGATCGAGTATTGATTTTGAATTCGGTCCTGATTTGCTCATTCTTTCCAACTGGCCGTGACGCAGTCAAGCTGAGACACGCGCATGAAACGCTTCGTTATTCTGAACCAACTGTGGGTCACCGCGAAACGGAAACTGGGTAGGTTGAGTATGAAATTCAAGACGGGCGAGGTCGCCAAGTTACTTCAGCGAACGCTCAGGCTGAGCCACAGTGGTCTGGTCAATGAGGCATTCCATAAGACGCCTCGCGCTCTTATCATTTATTTTCACAGGCTGGCTGGTCTCTTAGCTAAAAATATGGGTAGGTCGCCGGTTCAGATCCCTTCAAGAGCATAAACAACGCATGAGCCGGCTCGCTCTTAATTGGTGTTCTCCATGTGGGGGTAACCGGCGGCCTCGGTCATTTCTTTGACCTCGAAAGGCGCCTTTCCCGTCGTAGCCACCGCAGGTGATCTGACTCGCAGTCGTTGATCATTGCGAAGTGGTCGGGAAGAATTGCTTATTCTGGTAACGTCATTGTGGAAAAGACGGTGTCTCACGCCTCTGTCGATGATTTATTGTTAAATAGGAACTCCCGCATGTTCTGCCGATGCCAAAGCAGCGTCAGATTTCTTGAAAAGGTCGCTGATTTGATCAAGCGTTTGTCGTCGCTTTGGGCACTATTCTTCGCCGCATTAGGAATTTTCGCAGCAAGCGAATTTGCTCGAGCTGGGTCGGAGCAGACATGGCAGGAGGATCCCGCCAGCCATTGCAAGTTCGTGGTGCCTGCTTCCCTGACGGCCGGACCTACGTTTTGGACGGGCACCTGCCCGGGTGGCAAAGCCTCCGGCAATGGCATGCTGCGACGCCGCGACGGCAACCACGCTGGTGCTGCCTTCTTTGGACAAATGAAGGACGGAATTCCTCAGATAGGTGTCGTCGACCTTGATGGGGGATACCGGGTCGGAACCTTTGATCGCAATGACATCGGCAGCCAGGCCGAATTGGAGCCTCAGGTTCGGATTGATGCTTTCCGCGCCGCTATCGAAGCCGCCAAACTTGTAAGTTCCAAATATAAGGCGGAGAACAAGGATGCATCGGCACAGCTTTACGAGACGCTTGCAAAAGCGTTCGAAGCGCAGCTCGACTAACCTGAATTCTTTCCGTCTGATCCTGCTCTATGCAGCTCTTTTTGCGCCCGCCACGTTATCGGCGCAAGAAACGAACGAGGCCGCCAGAGGACTTCTCAAGATATTGGATCTCGATCGGGCTGGGGAGGCGATGATCAGCTATTGCGAGACTGCCGCGCCGGCCACCGCACCCCTGCTGAAGGCGGACTAGAATTCCTGCCAGTCTCCGCCTGCGACAACGGCATTGCCATGAAGGGCGTTGGCCAGCCTTTTGGTCAATTGGCGCGCGGGTGAGGTCGCCGTCTTGGACCCGGTGTCCGTCGACGCGAGTGCGAGCGGTCTACCAGATTTGCCCGTCGCATGTGCGCCGATCCGAAACTGCGAGAGCAACTGAAACAATGCCTCGGCTTCCGATGCCAAACTGTGGGCGGCGGCCGTGGCTTGCTCGACCATGGCGGCATTTTGCTGCGTGCCCTGATCCATCGTGTTGACGGATGTGTTGATTTCCTTCAGGCCTGTCGCCTGTTCCCTGGAAGCTTCGACGATAGCATTTACATTTCCGTCGACCTGTTGGACCTGAACGACGATTTCTTCCAGTGCCTTGCCGGTTTCGCCCACCAGCGACACACCGCTTTTGACATGGTCGTTCGACG
This sequence comes from Martinezella sp. CNPSo 3964, assembly GCF_057784375.1. Lineage (NCBI taxonomy): Bacteria > Pseudomonadati > Pseudomonadota > Alphaproteobacteria > Hyphomicrobiales > Rhizobiaceae > Martinezella > Martinezella sp. CNPSo 3964. The sequence goes on along the minus strand of NZ_JBXSOW010000022.1, from coordinate 24,005 downwards.
TATTGATCAGACTCTTTATTTCCTTGGCGGCCTGCGCCGAACGCTGGGCCAGTTCTCGCACTTCCTGCGCCACGACAGCAAAGCCCTTGCCTGCCTCGCCAGCGCGGGCCGCCTCGACGCCCGCATTCAGCGCGAGAAGATTGGTCTGGAAGGCGATTTCATCGATAACGCCGATGATGTTGGCAATTTCGGTAGCAGAGGCCTCGATCTTACCCATGGCCTCGACAGCACTTCGGACCACGCGACCGGAATGCTCGGCGTTTTCTTTGGTTTTGCGCACCAGTTGACCGGCCTCGTGCGCTCGCGTGCTTGAGCCTGAGACGGTTATCGTAATCTCCTCAAGCGCTGCGGCAGTCTGTTCCACCGATGCAGCCTGCTGCTCGGTTCTTTTGGCGAGATCATCGGATGCTGACCGGATTTCCTGCGCGCCGGATGCGATGGCGCCGGCATTTTCCGCGACCTTCTGCATGGCCGCGTGCAATCTCTCGACGGCTTGGTTGAAGTCGACGCGGAGTTGATCGAGGGAGGGGATAAAGGGCTTGGTGATCTGACGTGTAAGGTCTCCGCTTGCCAAGCCCTGCAGGCCGTCGGCCAGCTGGCTGACGGCCGCATTGGTCTGCTCCGCCAAAGCCTCGCGCTCGGCCGCCTCGGCCTCAAGTCTGTCGCGCTCCTGAATAGCCCGCTTTGCCTCGGCGTCCGCGTCACGTTCCGCCTTTGCCGAAATGGCATCACGAAGCGCTGCGACTGCACGGGCGAGCATGCCGATTTCGTCACCGCGCCTTTCCAACTTGCGATCGCCCTCCATGTCGCCTTCGGCCATCGACTTTAAGGAGGCCTGCAGTTTGTCCAATGGCCCGACAATCGACCGCGCCGTGAAGCCGGCCACCAAAACGGCAAGGGCGATGGCAATCGCAAGCGAGGTCAGCGCAAGTGAGTTGAAGCCTCCGGCCGTATTGCGAACCTCCGTGCCGATCGATTTGTTCAATGCTTCCTGATAGTCGATGAACTTGTTGATCGCTTTCAGCCAGGCGACGAAATTCGGTCTGGCTTGTTCGAGCAGAATCTTTCGTGCCGCTTCGGCATCACCTTTCTCCTGTAGAGCGATAATCTCGGTTACAAGCGGATTGGTCTTTGCTTGCACTGCGGCGATTTCGTCGAGAATAGCCCTCTCTTCCGCAGTCGCGCCATCTGGCGAAGCGACCATTGACGCCATCTTCTTCTCGTTGTCGGAGTAGGTCGACGCCAGCGTCTCGATCAACTTCACTATCGTCTGGCGCTCGTCTGCCGATGACACGAGCGTAATGTCGCGGATGGCAATCGCTCTGTCATGAACAGATCCGCGATAGTTGATCGCATAGCGTTGCTTCACGCTGTTGACGTCGTTGATTATGCCAAGATTTCGGTCGATCGTTTCGACCTGTCTGATGGAGTAGAATGTCAGGCCGATCATCAAAATGAGCAAAAAGCCGAAGCCCGTTGTCAAGCGAGCCGTGACGCCGAATGTTTTAAAATATCCCATGGTGTTCCCCCAACCAAGATGTTGAATGGCCGAGCTTCCGTTCGGCACACGATCAAACAAGCAGGGCACTTGCTGCGCATTCCCTGGTGGCGCACCGAATATCGCTGCGGCCTTGCCGCCCGTCGTCATCCGCTCGTAGCTAGAGCCTACCCAATCAGATCTATATGCATCAACGTAGTTTATTTTTGGTAAATTTCTTGATGATCTTAATTGTATCTGGATGCAACTATAGAATTTCATGCTATGAAATAAGGTTTAATTAGATATTTGTAATGAAAATCCAATTATGTATTTAAAAATTAGCTAGAATATGTCGAGTAAATGGATTGAAATCATCTGCCGATGTCCACTACTGAGAAATTTCAAAGGTATAGCTCTCGCAATTAGAGGGTCATCGGTTCTGATCCCATCAAGGCGGCCAAATATTACGGGCTTTAGCTAAGCCTGGCCAACCCTGTCTACGCAAGACGCAATCACGACGATGCCCGCGACATTTTTCGTACCTTCCGCGAAAGCTCATCGAGAGTCGCCATGACTCGGTTCACCCGTGACAGAGAGTGCACATGAGCTTTGTGGCGTACCTGATAGCAAAATCCTCGTTGATAGCGGAGCGTGTTGCCAGGTGCGCCTACGCATCCGCGGGACAACCACCTTCAGATGCTATACGTGTCTGCTCTCCAGGTCGTGCTGAAAACCGCGTATCATCGTGGAAACTCGTGGTGCCCTCCCTTAAAGGCTCACGACATTCCAGGACAACACGTGGAACGAAGCCGACCAGGTTTGCCGGATGTTTGGTGGGAATATGACGGCGGGGCCGATCTTACTGAGATTCGTAAGAGCGGCCGTGGCGGAAACCGAATAAGCAGGGATGAAGAACTCGCCGTCTCGGGAGAATGACCAGATCAGATTGGTTCCATCGTAAGTCAGGCGTTGCCAAATGGGTTGGGCCGGCTGTGGGAAGCCAACGTCTTGGCTCATGACGTCGGTAACGCGGCTATTCAAGCCCACACCGCCCGATGTGACATAGTAATCGAAACGGTAGTCGGTGAGGCTATAGGCGGTCACCCCAAATTCGACGGCTTTATTGTTTACAGAGTCCCTCACCGCAATAGACGGCATGGAGTAATCGGAAAGGCCGCCGGTGTAGACCCCCAGCATCGTAGCTTGCCAATGGCCGACGGGTGCGTTCATTTCCGCCATCATTGCCGCACCGTTTACCGCAGCCGAGGTGGACAGAACCATGCCGCGGCTGGTGCTGGCGATCGCAGCGCTTGTTGGCGGTGTCGTAGATGTCTGCAGGGTGAAGTTTGTGGCAACCGGTTTGACGACAGCGGTGCCATTCAGCCAGTCGGCTCCACCGCCGCCGAGCGTGCCGGTCGTCGCGATGGAAATTCCGCCTGGGGAATTCGTAATGGCAATCCCGGTCCCGGCGGACAAGGTTGCCGCGGAGGGAGCGGCGCCGGATGACCCGATGAGCAATTGACCATCGGTCAATGGCGGAGCGGCAGCAAATCCGCCACTGCCATTATCGAGCTGAATGCTGTTTTGCGCGCCGGCTGGTGAGCTGCCGTTCAGGCATGCTGCGACCGCGTTGAAATCGCTCATGACTGGGGCGCTATCAACTACACCGCCATTGACGATCTGATTGGGGACGGTACAGGCAGCGTGTGCTGTCCCGGCATGCAGCGCAAGCAGCAAACCAACCGAGATCACATATTGGCCTTTAGGCATGGCGAGCTCCAAGGATCGGGACAACTAGTTGGAAACGAGATTCCAGGAAAGCACGTGATATCCGGCATTCCAGGTCGTGTGACTGGGCTGATAGAACACGACGGCAGGGCCGACCGTGCTCAGATTGGTCAGATAATCCGTCGCGGAGACGGTATAGATCGCTGTAAAGTTCTCGCCGTCGCGCGAAAACGACCAGATCAGATTGGTTCCGTTATAGGCCAACCGCTCCCAAATCGGCTCGCTAGGCGTCGGGAAGCCGATGTCCTGGATCTGACTATCACCGGAATAGGTATCCAGGCCGATACCGCCGGACGACTTGTCATAGTCAAAGCGCATACTACTGCCATAGCCGCCAACGCCAAACAGGACGGCGCGTTTGAGGGCGGCGTCTCGGACTGCGAGTGACGGCAAGACGTAGGACGATATGGGACCCGTATAGACCGCAAGCATGGTTGCTTGCCAATTCCCGGACGGAAGGGAAATTTCTGCCATCATGGCGCGGCTATCGGCAATGGAACTCGCGGACAATAGCATACCCCGCGTCGTCGCGGTCAGCGTTGCGCCGGACGGGGGTGTTGTGCTCGTCTGCAGGGTGAACGAGGCTGTGCTTGGCTTCACCGCCGCCGCCTTATTGAGCCAGTCAACGCCAGTGCCGGTGCCGCTGCCCGTCGCGGAAATCGTGAGCGAAGCGGGGGCACCGGTGATGGCGACACCCGATCCTGCTGAAACTGTCCCAGGTTGAGGAGGATTACCGGTGGAGCCGATGAGAAGCTGACCGTCTGTGAGCGGAGTTGCGCCCGCGAGCGTGCCGCCGGCATTATAGATCACTGAATTCGTACCGGCACTCGGCACCTCGGCATTCGCGCAATTCGCAAGGGCGGTGAAGTTTGCGGTCACCTTCGTTGCGTCGGCCAGATCGCCGGCCTGAAGTTGATTCGGCAGCGTGCATGCGGCGAATGCATTACCGGCTGTTGCCGCGAATATTGCAGCAAGGACCGGAGTGATAAATGACGGCAGGCGGCACATCTTTGTCATGCAATGGCTCCCCTTTCGAACAGATCAGAGTGATACGACGCTCCAGGATAGGATGTGGTATCCGCTGTTCCAGGTTGGGTGAGTTGGCTGATAGAATAGGATGGCTGGGCCGATCGTACTCAGTTGGCCCAACCAGGCAGTGGCTGAGATGGAGTATGCGTTTGTAAAATTCTCGCCGTCCCGCGAGAAAGACCAGATAAACGTCGATCCGTTATAGGTGAGTCTTGACCATAGGGGCTCGCTTGGGAGAGAAAAGCCCACATCCTGAAACGGGTTATCACCACTATTCGTGTCTAATCCGACGCCGCCTGATGTCTTCACATAGTCGAATCTGTAACCGCCTGTGCCACCTGCACCGAGCATGAAGGAAACCGCTCGACTTGTCGTGGCATCGCGCACTGTGATGGTGGGTTGGGAGTAAGTTGAAAGCGGGCCTGTATAAACGGCAAGCATGGTCGCCTGCCAGTTGCCTGTCGGAAGCGAGGTCTCCGCCATGATTGCACGATTATCGCTGCTGGACAAAACAGACAGCAGCATCCCGCGTGTTGTCGCCGATAAGGTTGCGCCAACCGGAGGTGTCGTGGTCGTGCGCATTGTGAAGGAGGATAGGGTGGGTTTGACGATAGCTGCCTTGTTGAGCCAATCGACGGCGGCGCCGGTTCCGCTGCCTGTCGCGGAGATCGTGAGCGACGCCGGACCGCCCGTGATGGCGATGCCTGATCCAGCGGAGAGTGTGCCTGGCTGGGGAGGATTGCCGGTCGATCCAATGAGAAGTTGACCATTGCTCAGCGGCGTTGTGCCCGCGAGCGACCCGCCTCCTGCATTATAGATCACTGAATTCGCATTGCTGCCCGGTGTCTGACTGTCGGCGCAATTGGCGAGCGCTGTAAAGTTTGCCATGACTTTCGTGGTATCGGCTACATCCGCGTTCTGTAGCTGATTGGGCAGCGCGCATTGTGCGGAGGCAGAGCCTGCCGCGGTCATAAAAAGGGCTGCGGCAAGGGCCGATGCGAGAAACGGGACTCTGGGCATGAGAAACCTCGATGCTGAAGGGGCGCAGTGTCACATGCTGGCAAGGCGCCAAGAGAGGATATGATATGCCGAGGGCCAGCTTGCATGTGTAGGTTGCTGAAACAACGCAACTGGACCCACCCGATCGACATTGGACAGATTGTCGATCGCAAGGACGGTGAAAACGGTGGAGAAGACCTCACCGTCGCGGGAAAAGGCCCATGACAAATTGGTGCCATCATAGGTCACGCGCGACCAGATGGGCTGAGATGGGGGAGGCAAACCGGCGTCGGCTGCCGTTGTCTGACCGAGTACGGTGTCAAGACCGAGCCCTCCCACTGTTCTGGTGTAGGCCGCCTGATAGGAGGTTGTTCCAGAGCCGCCAATGCCGAACTCGACGGCGCGATGGCTGATCGAGTCACGCACTGCGATTGCAGGAAAACTGGCATTCGCAAGTGGTCCCGAATAGACCGCCAACATCGTTGCCTGCCAATGGCCCGATGGGGTTCGAGTCTCGGCCATAACGCTGGTGCCGTTAGCGACGGCTGTGGTTGTCAACGCCATGCCACGGACTGTTGGCACGAGGGAAGCACCCGCCGGCGCCGTCGTCGATGTCACGATCGAAAAGTTGGTCGACAAGGGCCTGATGACGGCGGCTTCGTTCAACCAGTCGACCGCATTGGCCGAGCCGCTGCTGGTTGCCGAGATGGTGATGCCGCCGGGGGCATTCATGATGGCAATGCCGGGACCGGCGGTCAGTGCTTTTGCCTGCGGAGCGCCTCCGGTCGTTCCAAGGATAACCTGGCCGTCGGACAAAGCGACACCGCTCAGATTGCCGCTTGATGTTTCGAATTGGACCGTATTCTGTCCGCCAGATGGCTCGGTTGCATCCGCGCAGCCCGCGACGGCCGAAAAATTCTGCATGACCTGCGTCGCGTCCGCTGTCTGTCCGTTGGATAGGACGTTGGGTACCGTACACGCGGCCAGCGCCGGCGACGAAGTCAGAGATAAAAGTGCGCACCAAAGAAAATTCAATGCAAGATTGCTTTCCGATCGCATCGGGCGTCCTCTTGGAAACTGATAAAAGCAATGCGCATGCAAATTAGAATGACGGTTATTTGCACATATGCAGCAATTCAGTCAATTGCCAAAATATTAATTCGGATAAAAACTGAAAAACTGCCGATATATATCAAAGAATACAGAAATATATCTCCGAAAAACGCTTGTTTATCGGATTTATACTGAAGACAATGCTTCGATTCCCGATTTTTCGGGATTGTAATTCTGATTATTGTATGGGAATTCTATTTATGCGCTGGGGACTTCGCTGAACGCCATCGCAGGCAGCTTCAGATAAATCCAAAGAGCGCTGCAATTCAGGCGAAAGTTACCAATCAAAAATAATCTCACAAGATGCAGATGGTGCGACAGTAAACAAATTTCTCAAAGGGATGCCTCGATGATTGCAAGGCTCGGCTTCCAGATAATTGTTTCGACTGTGCTTTTGGTGAGCGCCGCTCCCGTCTTCGCGGATACGAAATCGACTGATTTCGGTTACGACGCTAATGGGCGCCTGACCACGGGTTTTTATGACAACTCGAAGTGCATCGTTTACGGCTACGACCCGAACGGCAACCGCACATCACAGCAGACCGCGACCAAGGATGCCTCGCCACCGATCTGGGGCCAGGTTACCTGGGGCGGGGTCAACTGGGCCAATGGCATTGCCGACGCAATCTGGGGCTCCGGCTCCTGGGGCTGCATCCTTTGGACCCAGCCGTGAGCTGGGCCAGCCGACAATCTTCCATGCCTTTCCAAAAAAAATTTGACGAGAGATCTCGATGATGTCTGCATTCAAATCCGGAACAGCAGCAGTATTCCTTCTCGCATTGATCTCCACCGGCACGGTGATGGCTGCGCCGCCGACGGTAGCGACGTTTGCCGCTGCAGGCGCGGTTGGCTTTGCCGAGCCCTTGGTGAAGACGAAGCCGACGGTGGCAAGCGAGGACGAAGATCTTTCGACTGCCGTCAGTGCGTTTCAGCATCGACAAGATCCTTCCGATCTATCCAGCCTGACGACCTATCTGGCGAAACATCCCCATAGTGGCTGGTCGACAGCGCTTTGGACGAATGTCGGCCTTTCGTATCTCCACGACGGTTATTTCTCGCGTGCCATCGATGCATGGCAACAGGCTTGGATCGAGGGGAAGGACGCGTCCGATCCCGAGGCGCGAGCACTGACCGATCGCGCCGTCGGCGAGCTCGCAAGCCTGAACGCCAGCATGGGACGCAGCGACGATCTGGCAGTTCTGTTCGACCAACTCGGTGGGCGAAAGGTTTCCGGCCCTGCGACGGAGACCATACAATCCGCCCGCGAGATGCTGACGCTGGTCAAGACCGATCCACGGCACCTGTTCAATTGCGGCCCGCTTGCCTTGCGGGCTCTTTTGCTGACCCAGGGCGTTGGTGCAGACAAACTGAATTTCCTGCAGTTCTACAATGCCGGACCGGAAGGGACGACGCTTGCCGAACTCGGCGGCCTGGCAAGCCAGGTAAAGCTCGACTATCGGCTGATCCGCAGGTCCGCGGATGAAGCGGTTCCTGTTCCATCCGTTGTCCACTGGAAGGTCGGGCATTTTTCGGCGATCATCGGCAAGGCGAATGGCCGCTACCACGTCCAGGACGCGGTGTTTCCCAATGCCGATCTTTGGGTCACGCCAGACGCGTTGAATGCGGAGGCCAGTGGATATTTCCTCGTCCCCGCGAGCAAGGTAGCTGACGCAGGCTGGCAGGCGGTCTCGCTAAACGAGGCAGCCATCATCCGTGGCAAAGGGCCAACCAACAATACCCGTCAGGGGGATGCTGGCGATCCAAATGCAAACGGCCCCGGACCGACACCTAATCAGTCGCCATGGCCGCAGAACGCAAATAACGGCGGCAACAATAACCAATGCCCTCTCTGCGTCGTCAATATCAAGGAATCCAGCGTCAGCGTAGCGCTTTCGGATGTGCCGGTCGGCTACATTCCGCCGATCGGCCCGTCGATGAAGATCGGGATTAGCTACAATCAGCGTGAAGACAGCCAACCTGCGAATTTCGATTACTTCAACATCGGTCAGAAATGGTCGCTGAGCTGGTCAAGTTACATCATCGACGATCCGACCAATCCGGGCGCAAATGTCTCGCGCATCATGGGTGAGGGCGGCGCCTTCTACTATATCGGTTATGACACGGTTCACAGAACCTTCGCCGCGCAGGACACTGACAGCTCAACCCTGTCCCTCGTTTCGCAATCTCCGGTCAGCTATCGTCGCCAGCTGCGCGACGGTGGCATGGAGATTTACGAGCAGTCTGACGGCAGCGCTGCCTACCCGCGCAAAATCTTCCTGAGCAAGGTGATCGATCCCCAGGGCAATGTGGCAACGTTGCATTACGACAGCCAGAAGCGGCTGACGTCGATCACCGATGCCGTCGGGCGCGATACGACGTTCAGCTATGCCATCCCTGGGCGTTCGCTGCTCGTCAGTCAGATCACCGATCCGTTCGGTCGCAGCGCCGCCCTTGCTTATGACAGTCAGGGTCGGCTGGCTTCGATCACTGATATTATTGGTCTGACATCGAGCTTCACCTATGATGCCAGCTCGCTCATCAGCGCGCTGACGACGCCTTATGGCACAACTCGTTTCAGCTATACGGCGCCTGGAACCTCAAGCCCACCACGCTTCGTTCAGGTCACTGATCCGCTCGGCAATAAGGAGCGCGAGGAGTGGCTGGAGCCGGCGCCGATACCAGCGAGCGATCCGACAGCCACAGTTCCTGTGGGCATGCCGCTGCCACTGTCGAACAGCTATCTGACCTACCGCAATAGTTTTCACTGGGACAAGAGTGCTTATGTTGCCGCCGGCTGCACCGACGCGGGTGGCTGCGATTACACCAAGGCCCGGATCCGGCATTTCGTTCACATGCCGGGCTCGTCCATCAAGGGTACGACCATTGAAAGCGAAAAAGAGCCACTGGAGAATCGCGTCTGGTACACTTATCCGGGGCAGACCGCGTCAACAGGCACACTTTACGGCGGGACCTATGACAGGCCGATAGCCATCGGCCGCGTCCTCGACGACGGTACATCGCAGATCAGTTTATACGCTTATGATAGCAACGGGAATCTGACACAGGCGACGGATCCAGCCGGGCGGATTACCTACTATGCTTATTCGGATGGCATTAATCTCGCCGCTGTCAGTCAGGCCGATCAATTTGGCGCGCGCTCCACGCTCGCTCAATATATCTATAACAAGCAGCATCGGCCGATTTTCTACACCGACGCTGCCGGACAGACGAGCGCGATGGCTTACAATGCCAACGGGCAAATGACCTCAAATACGGATGCTCTCGGGGAAAAGACAACCTATCAATATGACGCCAGCGCAAATATGACCTCGGTCACGAATGCCAACAATGCAATCGCGGCCAGCTACACCTATGACGGCTTCGCCAGACTGCGGACCTACACTGATTCAGAAGGCTGGGCCGTCACCTACGACTACGACGCTGCTGATCGGCTGACCAAGATCGCCTATCCTGACGGCACATCGCAGCGTTACACCTATCAGCGGCTCGAGCTCATTTCTTATCAGGACCGGGAGGGACGGCTTTGGCGATATCAATATGATGCCAATCGCCGTCTGATCAGTGTTGTCGATCCCATGCGGCAGACGACGACGCTTGGCTACGATCCAGCCGGAAATCTTATTTCCTTGACCGATCCGAAGGGCAACGTGACGACCTGGGCCTATGACGTTCAGGACCGAAAAACCTCGAAGACCTATGTCGATAACAGCAAAATCACCTACACCTACGAGTCGACGACCAGCCGCTTGAAGAGCGTTCTCGACGCCTTGGGACAGACAAAACAATATAGCTATGCGATTGACGACAATCTGATCGGTCTGACCTATCTCAATGCGGTCAATCCGACACCGAACGTCGCATTCACCTACGATCCTTATTTCGTGCGCGTGGCGTCGATGACGGACGGCGTGGGAACCACAGCCTATATCTATAATCCGTCCTACGTCGACGGCGCTCAGCAGCTTGCCCAGGAATGCTTTACGGCGACTACTGCGACAAGCTGCTCGCACACAATCGCCTATGGATATGACGCTCTGAGGCGGCCTGCCAGCCGCCAGATTTCGGGCAGCGGCCCAGAAACAATACAGTATGACGCCATTGGTCGCGTCACGAATCACGCTAGCGACCTTGGTGCTTTCCAGATTTCCTATCTTGGGCAAAGCCCGCAAGTTTCCGTCAGGCAATTGTTGCCGACGACATCCAGTCTGAAAACGACGTGGAGTTACCTCGATAACGCTCATGACCGCCGTCTGTCGGGCATCGCCAACAGCGGCCTGAGCACGGGACAATATACCAACTTCACATTCCAGACATCGCCGGAGAATTTAATTACCGGGATCACGCAGGACAGCGACGCGAGCGTCGCGGAGCCCAATCCTGCTACGCAGACCATTTCCTTCAACAATCTCAACGAGATCGAGCAGATCTCCGATCAGGCCTATAGCTATGATGCCAACGGCAATTTGTTGTCTGATGGCCACCAAACTTATTCCTGGGACGCGGAAAATCGGTTGGTAGGGATCGCTTATACCGCTCAGCCGGGCAAACAGACATCGTTCGTCTATGATGGACTCGGCCGGCGTGTTGAAATCGATGATACCGCCAGTGGAGTTGGCGCGGCCGTTACCTCAAAATACGTGTGGTGCGGTAGCAAGCTCTGCCAATCCCGCGATTCCGGCTACGCTCCGAAGCGAAGCTATGTCAGCGAAGGTGAATATGTTGCAGGGGCATCGATTTCCGCGCTCTTTTACGGCGTTGATCAGATCGGATCGGTACGGCGTGTGTTTGAGAGCGCAACAAGCGCCCCAGCTTATGACTACGACCCTTGGGGGGTGATATCGCAGACTACCTCACTCCTAACGAACATTGGGTTTGCAGGTATGATGTCTGAACCGGAAAGTGGCTTAGACTTGACCTGGTTTCGTGGATATCAGCCGTTTGTCGGCAGCTGGATCAGTAGAGATCCACTTGGTGTCGTAACGGGCAGCCTTTCCGAAAGCTCATATGCGTATGCTTCTCTACGACCGCTCAGCACGAACGACGTCACGGGATTATTGCCAAGCTTACCTTCACCGACAGGCCCACAATGTTCTCAATATTCACCACAATCACCTGATGGAACACCTGCTGATCCTGCTGGCTCCAGCTCGCCTAGAAATGGTCAAGAGCCTTGGAGCATGTGGACGAATGGATATGACACATGGCGGTTTTTCGATGGAAACGGAAATGCGTGGTATGATATTGATTATGGCCATCATGGCCGACCATATGAATACCATATGTGGGAAAATGGCGTTAGGCAGCCTGGGGTAGTTTTTCCCGGTCAATGATGGAGGTTAACGTGACTATTTTCCTGGATTTACCGCAAGGTTTCGAAGATTGTGAAATTCGATCGATATCATTTGACCACCCGAATGTTGTGATAAAGCTTTTCGACTCTTCTGAAATTGATTATTATACTATAACATTCTATGAAGTTGATTTTTTTATATTTGAAAGCGACCACATTCAGAATGTAATTGGTAGGATTTACAATTTCAACAATATAGACGATGCTTTTATGCAGGTTGATTTTCGTAATTTTTGTGAGCAAAGGAATATTTCTGGCTTAATTCGCGAGAAATATGGAAATCGTCAGGTTTGCTACTTTTATCCAATAACGGCCGGCGATGCTGTCGTGATATACACAAAGCTTGCGGTTGAAATTGGATTGACGGAATTAAAGTAATTCCGCTTCCTGGGATGTGGACGGCATCATCGAAGCTTATTTCGCATTCGACCGAGCAAACTTGGCTACAAGAGCGAATAATACAACCAATGCGAGCATCGGTAAGTAGAACATGCCTACTATGAATGCACCCATCCATATATCTCCATCGGGCCCTCGGCAGAATCCAATCGGACAGTTAACTTCAGCAATCAGCACCAAACTAATGAAGAGAAGAGTTGCTACTCCAAAAAGGAGTGCCGCCAGCGAGAGAATGATTTTCACTCTTGCCTCCTTGCGGGTTTCGGCAAAGTTGGGACAGGATTTCCGTAATCTCCGGACAAAGCAAATCCACTAAACCCCCGACTGTCAATTTCCGTGATGAGTTAACCCGGTTTTGCGTTTTGCCAGGATCCAGAAAAACTTATAATAATCAACTGCTTCAAATGGTCGAATTTTTCAGATGGACGCGTCTAGCAAACCAAACACAGGACTGAAGACGAGATCACGCGGTCGTTGGACTACTGCAGTTTGAGGACAGGCGTCGGCGATATGTCCCTCAGAGCATCTATGATCGAACTCATGGACACCGCTGCATTGTAAGGCTCGCAGATTGCGGAATTGGTCTGGTGATGCGGTAGGTGATGAAGCCCGATCACGTCTCCATCGTTGTCGAAAACCGGCGCTCCGGAGCTTCCGCCCTCGGTATTGCAATCGTGCTCGAAGTCGGTCATCAAGCCCGCACCCAACCAATCACCGGTGTGTGGCTTCACGACCGTGCAGGCGACGCTTACCTGCTTTTGAAGGCACTGCGGGTGGTGAATAATATGAATACCCTGTCCTGCAATCGGGAGCGACGTTCGGAGATTAACGGGCGGTGGCGGCGGGCTTCCGGAAACAAGCGGCGCCACTTCGAGGACTGCGAGGTCGAGATCTTTTCGCCTAACCTTGACCTGCATGCACTGAAATTCTCTGCTGACGCTATCACCATCCCAGGAGAAATCGATAATGGTATGGTGGCAGACATCGTCAGACCAATAGTCCGTAGATCCGTCAGCTCCCCCACAATGATAGTTCGTCATGAACAACAGAGTAGGCTCAGTAGATATCATCGACCCTGAGCAGCACCAATTCTTGAAGCCGTTATAAGCGCTTCCCTGTGATGATACCAGCATTCCAACAGAATCGGCTTCTGTCTTAACGCCGTCTGAAAATGTATCAGAATAGACATCGAACCAATACGGCGCGTTGCCCTTCACTGAATAATAAGGGTTGTCAGTTTCAGTCGGCATTGCCTGATATTCGAGTATCTTCACGTTCTCTTTGTCTGGAAGACCGCTGACATCGACTCTTACGATTTCGGCAGGAAGCCGATTCGACCAGAAGGTCGTCGTGTCCTGATAAGCCCGAACTGAGCCTGAGCCAATCGATTGCAGGATCTTGCCGGAGTAGTCACGTATCTCGATATCATAAGAGCCCTTCGAAGGCGCGGAGATCAACAAGCGAGCATAGCGCACCTGCTCCGCCCCCTTCAGTTTCATTGCAAAGGTTTTCGTACTGTCCGCCTTGCTCAGAGTGTATCCCAAGGAGTAATGCTCGCCGAAAGTCGTCAATGGCAACTTTTCCGGCGCGCAAAGCTCCTGCGCCAAACAGATTTCAGAAGAACAGAGCATCGCGACTGCGGTCGCAATTAGCCGCCAGAACATTGAACCGCCTCGGGCTTTGCCCCGAGCGAAGTCAGGGATGGTACAAAGGCCTTGATCTGATAGCCGTTTAGTAATTGAGGAGGCTCGCCGGGATTGAATTGCACCTGAAGGATCGGCTGATTGTCCACCCAGGCTCCAGGGCCGTACTCCAGCGTCCGCGCGGTCATGATGTCGACATAGGTCACGGTCCACTGAGGGTCACCATGCGCGACGGCGTTGGAAAACAGTATCTGCCCCACCTTGAAGTCCCTTCCTGCCGTTAGTACCAAAGGTGTCTTATCACTATCTTGCAATGCGATTGGCGAGTTTGCGCAATATTTATAGCTTGAGACCGCTCGGGGGCCGTTCCCCGTATCAATCCAACTTTGAGATGGATCGAGAAATGCTCTTTTTGCATTGAGGACGCCCAGTCCTTGCTCCCTTGGACCAGGATTGGGAAACGGGTCCGAAGTTTGCAGTAAACGCGATTTCAGAAAGCGGCCATCCTTGTCGAATTCGTGCGGGTAGCAACTCATCAGGGCCGCGGCCACCCCGCCGACTACGCTGGTTGCTTGAGATGTGCCCCAAGCTTCACTGTAGGAAGTCTGATTGGCAACGCCGGGAATGGGGTGGCTTTCGGTACCCCCTGGTGCCGCGATTGACACCAATCCATCCTGTGCGGATGAATAGTTTGCTTGGTCCCATACCTTGGCGTCAGGCCCAGAACAGGGATCGCATGAGGTCACCACAATCACGCTTCTCTCGTCTCCGAGATTCATCGGGGTTTCAGGCGAGAGCTTACTGATTTGATGTGGCGGGGTTCCATTGTCTGACTGCCCGACGGCCGTCACCCACGGCAGGTGGTTACCAATCGCCGCCGCCAGCGCCGGTATGTCGGTCCTGCGCCGACCCTCATCTTTCAGCTGGCCTGTTTTTGCCAATATGCTCGACTTCGGATATGTCATCGCGGATGCGAATACGAATAGCTGAGGGTTATTAAGCACGTCGTTTGCGCGCTCGTTAACGATATCGGCGACTGCGCCCGGATTGGGAATATCGTTGTAATCGTAAGATCTGATAAGAGCGGACGGTGCCAGCCCAACGAATTCAGCATTCGGCGTCTTTCGGGCTGCCATGATCGAGGCAAGCATTGTTCCATGAGCGATATCGCCCGGCCAGGTGATGTGAGGACATTGGGGGCCTGCTGCAGCGGGATCGCTGCTGTCTATGCCTCCGATCTCGAGAGCGCTTTTTAGCACTTCGTGGCGATAAACCGCAGTGTCTAGTAGTGTTATTCTCGGGCAGTCATTGTCCAGGCATTGGGAGGCGCAGGTGGGTGGAGGATCGTCACCGAAGAGCTGATAGTAGGACAATGGTTCGGTAAGTTGATAACCCGGCTGCTGACAATCATCGAAATGCTTTTCGAGCTTAGAGACGGAGTAGAGCTTTTTCAGCCACTGTACTTTCGCGTTGGGAACCGAGAGCGACTTCACAACGGGATTGGCCGGAACGGTCTGATCCAAGATTGCGACTGAACGCTTTTTCAAAGGGGTGTCAACAAAAACGTAGTATGATGACATCTTCAGTTGGACACGCGTATCCTTCTGCGTTTGCTCCGAAATCAATGAGCCCCAACGTTGTTGAAAGTCTGCGAGCCGGAGCTGGTCATCTGTCACCGCGGTATCGAAGGTAACAGTCCAGGTGGCTGGCGTGAGTGCGTAATCAGGGATCTTTACTTCCTGACCGATGCGAGCCGTCGTTTCGCCCCCGTTTAATTTTGCAGCCAGGTCAACAACCTTTTGGGAACAGCCTGGCAGCTGAAGATTGTTCGTCATGATCGAGCAGAGGCTGTCTCCTTCCATAACCGTTACCGACCGAGTTTTCAGTTCTCCAGACGACTGCATTATGGAATTCATCAGCGAGGCCCAATCATCGGGAACATTTCGCCCCCGCAACTCCACTTTCAAACCTGCCTGCTGTTCGGATTCCGTAGCGTCAGCCGTGACTGATTTGGAAGTATCCTGCGGGTGTGCCACCAGAGCTGTGGCAACGAGAATCAATGCCGTAGACGAAATGGTCCGAAACATGTCTCACTCCTACTTTTCCGCACAACGAGAACCCGTCAAATAAAGGCAACGATGTCCCTTGATATCGCTGCCCGTGAGTTCGAGAGCAAAGGAGCCTCCCTTGCCGCACATGTAATGCATCACCGAATGAGGATTGTACGGTGTCAAAGGCTTCCAATTTGCGGGTTCGGACGTATTGCATCCGGAAAGAGCGTTCAGCTGCTCGTGTCGATATCCTATGATATGTCCGAATTCGTGCCGGAGAACGCCCGTGCGGTCGAATTGGAGATCGCTTGAAAAGAAATCCGGAAAGATAACAATCTGGCGATCATCAGGTGACGAACTGGGGAAGAAGGAACGGGCGATCGGACCGCTGGAGACATCTAAATAGGTTAAGACAAAGGTCACCTTCTCGTAGAATTTTCCAGCCTTCTCGATCGGAACCTCCGTAAGAGAGATCCGACAATCGGGGCACGCGTCTATCCAGTCTTTTGCGGCCTGTTGCAGCTCCTTGTCGGTTCGCTCAGCAAGCTTTACGCTTGGAAAGCTCGACGCCACAACGGAATAGGTCAGTTGCCGGCTGGCGATGGATTTCAGGTAGTCTGGCTGGCCGTCCTTCGTATCTATAATCAGTTCGCCTGTCGGCAGTGGCTTCGTTTCAGTCCTCGATCTCAAATAGGCAACAACAGACGAGCGATCGAGATAAAGGTCACCTTCTACCATGAAATGACCAGAGCCAGGAGGAATCTCCGGAAGTGTCCCAATGTAACGATCAACGATTGTTTGATCATCTGGGTGTTGGACCGCATCCGATAATGCGTCTTGGGCCTGCGCGGAAACAGAGTTGGACATGCCGAAGAGAAACGCCAGTACAAAAACCCTATTCAAAAGAGCGATCTGGCGCACGTGATCCTCCTGTGCGATCTACTTTATTCCCAGAATTGCCATGACGAACTTTTCGGAAAAACATCCATGAAGCTTCACGCTGCCTGGCTGCCTTACAATCTCGATCACGTTCGCGGCGCAGCTCTCTCCCGTCGTCGAGGGAGTGGTCGGCGCCGTCGATATTGGATGGGACGGCTCGCTGGGTTCTGACGTCGGCGCTGTGGCAAGCCCCGCGATGGTTTGGTCGCCAAGCGCGATACCCTCATCGAAGACACTCCGGCTGAACGGAACAGCGCGTCCTGCCTCAAAATGAAAGACTGTCTGCGCGACGCTCCATCGCGTTTCAGGATCCTTCAGGGAAAGCGCGTCATCAGCCTTCGGCGAAGTAGAGAAGTACAAGCGTGCTATGCCCGCGCCACCTACGCCAGGGCCAACATAATTTGCCAGATAGTTGGCAACTGCTGGGTCATTGGCATCTTGGGAGCCTGAGTACTTTGTGGCGAGCTCGCGAAAGGTCAGTGATCCGCTCGCACTGAAGCCTGCGCGGACATTTAGCCAATACCACCACAGGCCCACACCGCTCTGATCGCTGGAAAGTGCGGGGATGATCTTTCCCTTATTGTCGCGAATTTGCTTGGTGAGGTCCAATCCCGGCCAGCTTTTCATATATCGAGGCCAGTCGTTTGGTTCAGTCTGAGGCGTAATCGCTCCGTAATTTCTTGTCAGCCAGGTCTTGGGTGAGCTTGAAGTGTCGACAGGCTGTTCTTTACCTTCGGAAGCCTCTACAATTTCCCTCTGCGGGTCGACGCCCAACTTCCCTCCACTCACCAGATCGTCAAGATGCCAAGCCCGCCGATACGCGGCAACGAGGGATGAGTAGACGGGCGGCCTGATTGCGACCCCATCTATATTCCGCAGGCAATCGAAATGAAGGTGGTAGGTGGTATCTGCTTTGCCACCCATAATGTTGGAGACGCTTCCGAGGGTATCGCCCTTCTTAACCTTCGTCCCGACCTTGAGGCCTGCAATACTCTCCTTGCTCATATGAAGATAACGGCATGTGAAGGGACCTTCATCATCTGACGAACGGACCTCGACGCGTGTGAACGGGGTAACGGCGATTACTATTCCGTCGGCAACCGCGAATACAGGACGAATGAGATCGCTTTTCTTTGGGTCGGGAGGACTGTCAGGGCGAATGTCTACGCCCTGATGCCCCTTTTTGCCCGGGCAAAGAGGCATGCTCCACGAACGTTGTTCACAATAGGTATCTTTCCAAGGATAGGCATAATTCAAGAGGCTATTGCCGCCAGCAGTGCTGTAAACTTGGCTATTGGCGTAGGCATGCGCCCCTCCGAAGTCCGGTCCCGCTGGCAACGGAAATCCGAACTGTTCAAAGTAAACCAGGCGATCACCGGTACGGCCGGTTCCTTTGGCCAAAACACCTGGAGCATGATATCGAAAGGCCTCGCCTGCCATGGCTGCACTTGTGAGCAAAAGGCTAATGCACAGACTAAGCAGGGCTTTGTTCATCATGGCCTCCCCGCACGTATCGTAAATCGTGAAAGCAGGACGAGCTGATCTCCACGGTCGCGGCAGAGGCTTTTGCTGTCGTCATTGCAATCAATGGTTAATGTGTACGGCACTCCGAATTGGACAGTATCAAGTACAACAGAATAAACGTCTTCGGGATCTCCCGTCTCATCAGTGGGAGATGACGGGTTGGAACTTGGCTCACTCAACTCGTTGGACAGCTCCTGCGAAGGGGATTGCGATGTACCTCGGTCTCCAACGATTGTGACCTGAAGACAACCAAAATCATAAGTACCTGCGTACCAGGCGCCGCTGCTGTCTCGTGCCAGTTGCGGTTGCGGCAAGGGGCCAGCGCAAAGTGGCCACCAGTCTCCCTTTGCCGCCAACTCAGATCCAGCATTTTCGCCGATAAATGAGTCGGCCAGTGCCTGACTGGGTTGTTTACTTGCAAAGCCTTCCTGCAGACCAATCACGGGAAGCGAAAAACTGTCCAAGCGTCCAAACTCGTTGCTACCCGTCGCGAACCCTGCGCTTTGGCTGTTATCAGCCAGATATTTCGCAGGCGCGGGTGCGGACCATATCGGTTGAACCAACTCTCCCTGGCCATAGGCCGGTGCAGCGGCCACTGCGAGACTTATCAGGATGAAAGCTGCCGGCCAGGTTGGCATTTTAGGGAGTCCTATTGTTTCAAGGTACGTCCGATGACGGAGACACCCTTATAAGTGCCAAAGGAGCTATCTTTGCCCGAAGGAGTGGCGACAAAACCTGAAGTTCTCGCTTTGTCGACGGTGGAGCAAATTGCGTCGGCGACCTGGTCGACAACAGGAAGCTTTGGTCCACCAAAGAGTGAAATGAGGCTTTCGACGGTTTTTAGGGTGGGGACGAAGTGACACAACTTCACTTTGTCGAAAATCCTACCTTCAATATCCGCCTTATCGCCGGTCGTGCATGAAGATAAAATCAATAAAAATGCGGCTGCGCTGGAGAATGTCCGCGACATTGTTATACCCCTCTTTGCCCAACCATAACAATAACATAGTAATACGGATTTACAATATCTGGTTGCGACTCCATGGGGGAAAGCATTTCTTTTAGAAGAAAGATATTGAATCTAAATAGGAATAATTACGCTGTAGATAAACGTTTTTACGGTGATATCTCACAATATGACTTACATCGAGAAGCCAAGCCTAGTTTTTCATAGGGCTCTCAGTGCCTCTTACCTATCGAGCAATGGTTTGTGCTGCGAACAAAAAGCTAGTCGGAGGTGAATATTTGCGGAAACTGCAGTTGAGGCTCGCACGTCATTTTCGAAACGATCAATAAGTGCAAGTGCATTGGCTAGCTTATCGTCGATAATATCGCGCATGGCTTCAGCCCTGCTGGATGTTGCATGTCTGCGTTATACAGTCGATCGCAAATTCGTAAGCGCCTGCGCACGACAGCAAGGCTGCGCTGTGGCACTGTAAGTGCGCGCCCTACTTTATATTCGCGACCGAAATGAGTGCCTGGACTGCATCGAATCCTAAGATCTCGGAGAGCTCCAGAAACTCGATGACATCGACCCGTCGCTGCCCGCTCTCAAGACGGGCGACAAACGACTGATATTCGCCGAGCTTCTCGGCGAGATCCGTTTGCGTAAGGCCCTTCGCCTCTCGCTTTTCAATCAGAAGCGCGATCAGCGCCTGATGCCGTTTCGTGCCGAGCGTTTTCGTCACGTCATCACCCATCCTTTGACAAGACGGGTCTTCCGATATATCTGCTTTTCAGTTATCTTAAATTCAGATATTCGGCCGAATCCGCCTCCTCCAAATGGAGGGCACGATCTTTGTGCGGAACTGCAAAATGACCTGGCGGTTCGGGTGTGGGCAGATGTCGGGGGCCGTCAAAGTATTCTGGTCGCATCCAGCCCAAAACGCGACCAAAGACGGAGGAGCTGTATGACAGTGGTGCCCGACGAAACGGCCGACTTGCTGATGGCTCTGCTCTTTGCCGTCAGGAAAATCGTCGAAAATGGAGTGGAGGGTAAGCAACATATAGCGAAGACCTACCGCGATGCCCGTTCGCTGATAGCGACGATAGACCACGATCACGGCTCGGCCCGCCCGCGGATCGAGGCATGTTTGAAGCACTTCAACATTCATAAGAACGCCGACGACGTAGCTGCAGCCGGCTGGATGATTGCCGCGATCGAGGAGCGGGTGAGCGAACGTGACCTCTACGGTTGGCGCCGGCTGAAGGAAATCGTCGATGCGGCGGTGCACGAACTCCTCTTGTCCGAACAGGCGCCGCTGCATTGAGCGGTCGAAACGTCGCTCGTTACAACAAGCCTGTTGGACTGACCAGCTCACCTTCCTTGGTGACGATGGTTGATCCATAGGGCTCGCGGGACATCACGGTCAGCGCGTCATCCGGAAGTGGTCGCGCAAGATCCTTAGCCTCGTCCCATGGCGCCGTCATCCATACCTCGATCTCTTCTCTGGTCAACAACAGCACCGGCATTACCTTGCCATGGATCGGCTTGATGAGATCGTTTGGATCGGTCGTCAGAAAACCATAGAGGTCGTCGGTCGTCAGCCCGTCCTTGACCTTGCGCACCGATGTCCATTGCGGCACGTGGATGCCGGCAAAGAACATCAGCGACTTGTTGTTGTCACGCGCAAACCAGGTGTTCGGGACGTTGCCGCCTGCCTCCTGGCTTGCCGGATCCGGCTCGGCGAAGCTCGTGACCGGGACGAGACAGCGGTTCTCGACGCCGAACCAGCGCCTCCAATGTGCAAGCTTGAGATTGCGGACATTGGTGACGCCGCGGTCGACCTGTTCGCGCAGCAGCTGCTCGAAATCAACCTCTTTCCCCTTCGCCCTGAGCTTCTCAGCCTTGGCTTCGGCCGCTTTCACGAGAACGAAGGGTGGAGAGGGGAGGCCCCGGCGTGCATGGACAAGCTGCTCGGGTCCGTCGGCGGTATTCCGGACGATCGGTCCCATCTGGTCCGGGTTTAGCTGGTAGGCCGGCATCAGGTTGATCAGGCTCTCGGCATCCTGAGCCCACTTGTTCACCCAGTCCTTGTCTTCCATGCGGTAAAGATTACACACGGTCGAACGCCTCCCGTGCAGGTAGAACATGGTAGCCGACGAAGCGTCGAAACGCCAATTGATGGCTGTCAATGGATCGGCTTCGAAACTTTTTCGAAAGCTCCGTCACTGGACGTTTGAAGTCATCTCCATGATTTGCAATGCGAATCTTAAAGTCCACTAAAATAGAGGGATAATATTCCTATTTCGGGTTGTTTGACACGTAAAGCGACTTGGAACATTTAGTGAACATATGCACTTGACCGACATCACGTCGATACCAACACGACCTTCACAAGGACCCGTGAATGATGACTGCTGCCCGTAATAGGGTGATATCCGAGCTGAAACACCGTATCGCGTTACTCGAAGGGAATGCGGGCAAAAGGAGCGGCTGTCTGGCCTTCGGTGTTCCCGAGATCGATGCGGTGCTGCCGGGCGGTGGTCTTGCCTATGGCGCCATCCATGAGTTTTCCGGTGGTGGCGCCGGCACGGTCGACGGAGCGGCTGCCGCCCTTTGCGTGGCCGGCATTGCCGCTCGCACCAGGGGACAGGTCCTCTGGTGCCTGACGCGTCCGGATCTGTTCTTTTCGGCGCTGATGCAGGCGGGGCTTCATCCAGACCGGGTGATCTTTGCCGAAGCCGACCGCGAGCAGGATGTGCTGTCGAGCATGGAGGAGGGGCTTTCCTATGGCGGGCTTGGCGCCGTCGTCGGCGAACTCGTCCGCCTGCCGATGACAGCCTCCCGCCGCCTGCAGCTGGCGGCGGAAAAGACCGGAACCATGGGCCTTGTGGTCAGGCGCTGGCGCCGGCAAGTGGAAGCCTTGGATTTCGGGCAGCCGACGGCCTCGACGACGCGGTGGCGGGTGAGTGTGTTGCCGTCGGAGGAATTGCCGGTTCCAGGTGTCGGCCGGCCAAGATGGCTTCTGGAACTGATGAGGGTGAAGGCGGGTGAGTGCGCTGAGTTTATCGTGAGGGCGTGCGATGCCACGGGTCGTATCCATCTATCTGCCGGACCTGCCGATCGAGCGGATCAGGCGCATGGATGGGAAAGCAGAATTATCGCCTAAGCGGCCGCTGGTCACGGTTGCCAGAAGCGGTTCCAAGCGCTGGATAGCGGCAGCCGACGCCAAGGCGCGCGAGGGTGGCATCCGTTTGGGCATGCCGGCCGCCAAGGCACAGGCGATGGTGCGCGGTCTTCAGTTTGTTGACGCAGATCCTGGAGCCGACGCGGCAGCACTCGATCGCATCGCCCTTTGGGCGCTCTCGTACTATTCGCCGATCGTCGCCGTTGATGGCACCGATGGCATTGTCATGGACACCGAAGGCGCCGATCATCTGCAGGGCGGCGAGGAATTGATGCTGTCAGGCATCGTCAACCGCTTCCATGCCAGGGGCCTGACCGCGAGGGTCGCCATCGCCGACAGCTGGGGCGCTGCCCATGCCCTCGCCCGGGCGGATGGCCGCGAGACCATAATCGTGCTGAAAGGCGAGATCGCCCGTTATGTCGAGCACCTGCCGCTCGCATCCCTTCGGCTGCCATCTGATATCGTCGCGAGCCTGCGCACGCTCGGCTTCCGCACCATCGGCGAGCTGTCGGCCGCCCCGCGCGCGCCGCTCACCCTGCGCTTCGGGCCGGAGATCGGCCGGCGCCTCGACCAGATCCATGGCCGCCTGGCCGAACCAATCGAGCCAATTCGGCCGATGGACGTGATCGAAGTCCGTCGCAGTTTTGCAGAGCCGATCGGCGCCCCCGAAACCATCGGCAAATATCTGACCCGTCTGGTCGTCGCACTCTGCCGGGCTCTTGAGAAGAAATGCTTAGGCGTCCGCCGCACCGATCTGATCGTCCACAGGGTCGATAACTCCATTCAGGCGATCCGCGCCGGCACGGCGAAGGCGGCGCGGGATGTCGCCTGGCTGACAAAGCTGTTCAGGGATCGGATCGAGACGATTGAGCCCGGCTTCGGTATCGAGACGCTGTCGCTGGTCGCCGTCATGACAGAACCTCTCGGTGAAGAGCAGGAAGCATCCTCGCTGATCGAGGAGGAGGTTACCGATATCGCGCTACTGATCGATGTCATCGGCAATCGCGGCCAGCGTGTCTATCGCATCGCACCGGTCGCAAGCGACGTGCCCGAACGCAGCGTCGCGCGTATCGCCGCCGTGGCGAAGAAGACCGGCGCCGCCTGGTCGCTGCATTGGCCGCGGCCGGTGCGGCTGCTGGCGCGGCCGGAATTGATCGAGGTCATCGCGCTTTTGCCGGATCATCCGCCGGTCTCCGTCACCTGGCGCGGCAAGCGCCGGCGCGTGAAACGTGCCGACGGGCCGGAGCGCATATTCGGGGAGTGGTGGACCCGGAGTTCCGAATTCGATGCCGTCCGGGACTATTTCGTGATCGAGGACGAGATCGGCGAGCGTCTGTGGATCTTCCGCTCCGGCGATGGTGTCGATGCTGCCACAGGCTCGCATCGCTGGTTTTGCCACGGGATCTTTGCATGAGCTACGCCGAGCTGCAGGTCACCACCCATTTTTCCTTCCTCCGCGGCGCGTCGTCGGCCGACGAGCTGTTCCGGACGGCCAGGGAGCTCGGCATTTCCGCACTTGGGATTGCCGATCGCAATTCG
>NZ_JBXSOW010000021.1:0-32822 GCF_057784375.1 Martinezella sp. CNPSo 3964 | reverse complement strand
GCTCGAATATAAAGAGCTGACCGGCCTGCACCGACTGCTTCTGTAGCAGATGAAAGGCAACCGCTGTCCCGGAAACACCGCCGCCGACTATGACGATAACAGGCAGATCAGGCGCCTGGTGGTCCGAGCCAATGGTCAACAGCCAACTCCCTCCAGATCGATCACCACGCGAATTCTGCATCCATCGGGCAACCGCAATTATCATTGAAATAAAGATATACTCTATAAAATTTATTGACAACACGATTGCAGCGCGTGCCCACTCCCTCTGCAACCAACGGCAGTCAATACAATGCTGATATGCCTTTGCAAACAAGTGGTTATTTGTGCCTCGCACAACATTGTTTTTGCACCGCAGGATGCAAAAAACTTGGCATACGCCTGCTGGAGGAACATACTGGCGGTTGTCCTGGTTCGTGTTCTCTGTGGGAGGAGAAACATCATGGAACTACTTCGTCTGCTCACTGCGTTCGACTATACGTTGGTGCTGATTCTGGCCGCCATCTTTATATTCAGCGTCATGGAAGGCGGACATAGGAAGCACTGATCGCACACGGTCGAGAGCCTTGGCCGTTGCCGTCAGACGGACATGTCTGATGTGCGTTGAAATGTGTAGCGGAACCATCTGGAAAGCCCTCAGACCGACATGATCAGGCTCTCGGCGAAGCCGCCTATAGCAACGACAGAATTTGCTGACGCAGATAGGCCGCCGCTTGGCGAACCTCCTCCTCTCGGAACCTCCAATCATCCTGGGTTTCCCCCAGATAGGCATCTCGGGCAAGCTGCACTGCCGTTCGGGTTACTTGTTCGGACAGGCGTGGCATGACCCAATCGGCAGCGATGTCCTTGCTGACGAATTCTCCCGTCGCGGCCGTTCTCCACATACGGGCTAGTGTCAGCAGCACATTCCGCTCATCTCCGTGCAGATTGGCAAGCAAGGCTGGCAGCGCATCCCGCATAGCGCGCCCTGTATCTTCCATTGGAATTTCAGCGAGAAGATTGCCAGGAGCCGGGCCGAACAGCGTTAGAGCCTGCTGTCGCGCCTGAGCCAGGACGAGCGTGATGTCCGGATCGCAAAGAGGCTCAGGGAGCCCGCCGGCCTCGAAACTGTCGCGCAACCATTCACCATAGATGAACTCACCACACGCCGGAAAAGCCGGTGCTGCAAGACGATCCTTCAGAAACACCATGAGTTCGATGCAGCGCGGAGCACCGGGCCGGACGGGGTAACGACCCGAAACCTCCAGCAGACGAGCAAGCAGGCGTTTGCGCATGGAATTGGTCATCGGGAGATCGATGATTACCAAAACATCCACATCGCTTTGCGGCCGCAGTCCGCCCGCGACCGCCGATCCGTGCAGATAGACGGCCTGGAGATGGTCACCGAAAACATCCTTGGCAATTGCCAGAGCCACCCGGGCTTCCGCCGCAATTTCTGGTGTTGCAGTCTGCATGCAATCTCCGAACGTGATCATTCCTATATGATGATCGAAGAGCCGTTTTTGCAGACCAACGCAAGCTCTTCATCCTTATAGCCGTCAAATCAGAAAGTATGGATCTCGCAAGATCCTAAATAGGAGCCGGATCGAAGTCTTTTGATTTTAGAACGAAACCGCGTAATTACACTTGCAAAAATCAAAGCCAACATTGCAGCACAGGATTGTATAATCCGACACATCTATTTATGGGCCTGTGAAAAATATTCCACAAGCTTCGCGCAAACAATTCCTAGGATATTTCCCGACATCGACAAGACATGAAGCAAAGGGGATATACTTATGAGTTACGACTGGGATGGTACAAAGACACGCCGGATGAGAAGGCTGAAATATGGGCTTTCCCTATTTCTCTTCACAATGTCGATAACCGCACCGACGGCGTTTCTGCTGCACCTGCGCTGATCCAGTGCGGCTTTCCGCTTGTCGGACGTACTCCGATCGGTAGCGGAATTTTATCTCGAAGCAATGGTTGCAACATCCAGAGCCAATCCACCGCGCCGGGGAACCAAAGCAAGCCTCCGTTCGTTCCTAGTGGCACTTTCCGCTATCAAGGAGAACATCATGGCAGACGTCTCGCTGGACAAGGATATCAATGCTCAGATCAACGAGCTCCGCAGCCAGATCGATAAGCTCTCTACCGAACTGGCGAGACGGATCGACAGTGCTTCGGATCGTGCCGACGAGGCTCTTTCTTCGGCAAGAGGAAAAGTTGCAAGCATCGCGGATCATGCTCGCTCCGAGGGCCGGAACGTGGTGCAGGCCGCCCGGGAAAATCCAACGGCCACGAGCTCCGTCCTGATCGTGACGGCGCTTCTCGGCCTCTTTACTGGCCTTCTTCTGGGTAGACTTTCCGACTGATGCGACACCTCTCAGATGAAAACGTGACCAGCCGTTGATCAAGCCTGCGGCCGATCGCGGGCGAGCGGTTATACAAGCGACGGTGTTCGCCGGATTGAAGCGTCGATCATTTTGCAACCAGCTTATAAATTTGCTGTCCGCGGCGGAAGCAAAATGCGGAAAATGAATTGGAAACCGTTTCCAATTCCCCGGAAATCGCGCAGCCGAAAACCCTTGAGGCGCTGCAAACTATTCAACGATTTCAAGAGGTTTTTGGTGGGTGATGTAGGGCTCGAACCTACGACCCGCTGATTAAGAGTCAGCTGCTCTACCAACTGAGCTAATCACCCGCACCGCTTGCTGGCGGCGTGACCGGGCATATAAATAGGATCGGTTTGATTGTCCAGCGGCCAGACGAATTTTCTTTGTCTTTTTGTCAAAAAAATTTTAGAGGCGGCCGAAAACTCAATAAAATCAAAGCTCAAGAATTCCTGACGCAACACGCACCGCCTGGCCGCCGATACGAGCATTGGCGATCAGCCCGCCATCGATGTCGAGGTGAAGATGAATCAGCGACGGCCGCCCCATCTCTATGCCCTGCTCTATGATAACAGGATGATGCCCATCCGGCAGCGCGTCGAACTGATTGATGGCACCGGATAGCGCCGCCACTGCAGCACCTGTCGCCGGGTCTTCGACGATACCCATTCCCACGGGGAACATGCGCGCATGGAATTTGGCGACGTGATTGACGCCGCCGCGACAATAAATGAAAGCTGAGGCAAGCGCGCCATCGACGAAGGGCACCGTCTTTTCCCAGAGCTGCAGATCGAATTCCAGCCGTTCCGCCGCGCCGACATCGTGCACGGGCACCAGAAGGAACGGCACGCCGGCACTCCAGATCGAGGGAACATGGTTTTCGAAGCCGATCTCGGTGATTTTCAGGCTGAGCGCGTTGGCGATATCGGCTCTGTCGAGCGGCAGAAGGATCTCCTGCGACTTCTTCGGCAGATCGAACTCGGCAAAGCTTGCCCTGTTCTGCCGCAACTTGATGGCGCAGCGCACCGGCCCGACGCGCTCGTCGAGAACGGAAACGAGATCAAGGTCTCCGCCGTGATTGGCATGGGCCTTCTCCGCCAAGGCGATCGCTGTGCCGACGGTCGGATGTCCGGCAAAAGGCAGTTCGCGGCCTGGCGTGAATATTCGCAGGCTTGCCGTATGGGCGGGATTTTGCGGCGGCAGCACGAATACGGTCTCGGAAAGGTTCATCTCCCTGGCGATCGCCTGCATCGCCTCGTCGCTCAACCCCTCGGCATCGAAGATGACCGCGAGTGGATTGCCCGCCAGTTTGCTGTCGGTGAACACATCATAGACACTGTAGCTGCGCGCCAATCCGGCCTCCATCCATGCTTCCAGACTTGATTATTCATAACGGCAAGCGACCCCAGCGCAAGCCTAAGCTATCTGCCGCCACCGAAGAACCAGGAGAGGATCGGCAGCATCGCGACATTGTAGCGCTGCGCCGCGGGATCAGCCGAGCGAATTGCGACCACGCCGTCGACTTCATCCTCTTCGGAAATCAGCACATGCGCCTCGATTCGCCGCAACATATCCTCGGCCGTCCAGGGGAAGCGGAAAACACGGAAAAGCGTGACCGAACGACTTATATGGGCAGCGTAGTATTGAGGATCTGCGGTCGCATCATTCAGATCCAGACCGGTTTCCTCCAGCACTTCCCGTCGCATGTTGCCAGCTACATCGGCATGCCCGTCGACGATATCGTTCTCATCCAGCGATCCGGCGGCGCAATAGACCTGTCCGGGATTGGCCGTGTGTGGCGCCATGCGGATCGCGATGATCGCACCATCGGACGACACCACGACCGCAAGGCCGAAAAGGTGAAAGCCACCCGGCTGCCTCTGCCTGCGCCACCAGAGAAACGTCGAGAAAGACGTCACATACGATTCCCCCATCACAACGCCATCGACAATCGACAGTCGATGCTGAAAGACCATGCGGCCGTCGTAAAGGGCGGGATTGGCGTCGATTTCCCGCGCCCAGTTCTCCTGAGCGGCCTCTCGTTCCCGCAGATGGAAGGGATGCTCCCCGGGGAGCACGGCAAGATCGATGCTGGAAACGGGAAACACGGTACATTCCGGCGGCCAGCCGGCCATGTCGTTCTGTTCTGAGATGCTCATATCAAATCCAATGTCATGACGACGGGGCAATGGTCCGAGGCCTTTGGCCTGTCCCAGCCGACGCGCGGATAGCGCTCCACCTCCTGCCCCGGTGGGAATATGGTTCGAAAAGGCTGGCCCGATCGGACGATATCGGGAGAGCGCTTCGCATTGGCGCGCGCCAGAGCCGGAGAGAGCCAGATATAGTCGAGCTGGCAAAGCCGTTGCTCCTGTGGCCCGCGCGCATGGTAGAGCGTCCAGCGGTCAAGCTCGTCTCGCCGCCGCACGACATTTTCGGCAAAGCCGTCATGGCTGAAGGCATCGAGCGCACTGCCCTTCTCCTCGCTCCGCGGCTCGAAGCGATAGCCGGTGCGGCGCGTGCCGATGACATCGATCCATTCCTGGTAGTCGTTCATGTCGCCGCAAATCGCGAAATTCTTCGACGCCGTATGACCTGCGCCAAACCGATCTTCGATGATGCGACGAACGGCCAGCGTCTCGGCGCGGCGGATCGGCATGGTCGCGTGACGTCCATCCACGCCTTCGCGCGCCGGCCCCATCGATTTCAGATGGATGACATAGAGCGAAAACGGCACGCCGCCGATGTGAAGATGCAGTTCCAGGCAATCGCGCTTGAAGATCTTGTCTTCCACATGGTGGCCGAGTTCCGCCAGCTCGTCGTTGAAGAGCCCGAAATCGCCATAGGTCACCATGGCGTGACTCTTGATGTCGTTGAGCACGATCGGCTGACCGTCACGCGTCTCCTCGCGCATCATCACGGCAACATCGATACCGCGGCTGTCATTGCCCTCGATCAGATATTTCTGCCGATAGCCATTGCCGACCATGCGGTAGAGATAGCCATATTCGAAGGCCTGGAGCGCCGCCATGTTGTCCACTTCCTGCAGGCAGATGATGTCGGCATCGGCGTCTGCGATCGCGAGCGCGGTCATCTGCCTGGTGTCGTCGGTCGCGGCGACCACCCGCGCCGCCTCCAGCTGCTGATAGACTTCCTCGTTACGGACATCGAAGAGCTGCAGCACGCGATCCTGGCGCAGCTGGTTGCGAAAACCGGTGTAATCGAAACGGGTCAGAAGGTTTTCGACATTGAAGGTAGCGAGGCGCAGGGACATGAAGCATTCCAGTTTATCAAGAATATGAGCCGGCTCACCAAGCCGGCATCAGCCGGCTTTGGCTGTTACGGTCGATTTGAACTTGCCCATTAGATAAGGGCCGGAGAGAACCGGAGCGTATTTCGGCTCCTCGCCTTCCTTCAGGCATGACGGCAGGCAGGCGATCTCGGCAAACCAGTTCGGCTGATGAAAGAAGGCTAGGGATTGTCGGCGCTGCATGCCTCCCTCCTCCTGCGGCGGATTGACGACGCGATGGACGGTCGAAACCCAGCGATCATTGGTCCACAGTGCCATGAGGTCACCGATATTGATGACGAAAGCACCCTCCACCGGCGGCACCGGCGTCCAGTTGCCGTCAGGCGCGATGATCTCGAGCCCCTTGGAGCCAGGCTGCGGCAGAAGGATCGTCAGGCTGCCGTAATCGGTATGCGCGCCGGCGCGAAGCTGGCCCGGCTGCGGCGGCACATGCTGCTCGGGATAGTTCAATGCGCGCAGTGCGCTGATCGGTGCATCGACATAGGAATCGAAGAAATGTTCGTCGAGACCAAGCGCCGTTGCGAATACGCGCATGATACGCGCCGCCAGATCCTCCATCGCCCCGTAATAGGCCTTCCACGCCCCCGCAAACCCTTCTGGTCCCTCCGGCCAGATGGTTGCGGCATAGCAAAAGCCGAGTGCTTCCGGGTCGGTCATGCCAGCCGGAACGGAAAGCGGACCGCCATTGAAGCTCTCTTTCAGATCTGGCGGCGTATCGACATTGCGCGATTTCGCAAGCGCCTCAGTCCCAGGCCCTAGATAGCCGTAAGGGTAACCGGGATAGAGCGTCTTGGCGCGCTGCTTCACCTCGGGCGGCAGATCGAAAAAAGTCTGCGTCTTCTTCCAGACCTCGGCGATCACGGCATCGGCGATGCCGTGGTTGGCAATCGCCAGGAAGCCGGTCGAGCGGCATATCCGATCCACCTCCGCGCCGAGCCGCTTTTTCTCGTCATCACCGGCCACCTCGAAAGCGCCGAGATCGAAAATCGGAAAGCTATGATCGGACATGAGCGACTCCCATTCGTGACGTCGAGCAAATCAAGCATAGGAGACGACGGGGAACAACCATCTTGTCCCCAGCCCGATCAAAGCCGCCATGCCGAACGGATGGCAACCGGATAAACATCACCCGCAGCAACAGCCTCGCGGCTATAGGCCCGCAGCGCCTGCCCATCCGGCATCGACAGCCTCATCGCATAGCGCTCGCCCTCATAGAGAATGGAAACGACCCGGCAGGAAATACCCTCGGCATCGGCAAGCACGTCCTCCGGCCGCACGAGGATATCCGCAAGCGCCGAGCCATTTGCACGGTTCTCCCAAAGGCCCTGGAAAGACGACCAGTCGATGCGTCGTGGCCCGCCATCGGGAAAAGCGAGCGACAGGATGGCACCCTGCCCGACAAGGCCGCCGACCATTTTCCCTTCAGGACGCGCGTAGATCTCAGCCGGCGGTGCCACCTGCAGCAGCCGCCCCTCGGACATGACGGCGACGTCGGTCGCAAGCGCCATCGCCTCGCTCTGGTCATGCGTGACATAGACCATGGTGGCGCCCGAGCGCTGATGAAACTCGCGGAACGTCTCCTCCATCTCCTTCTTCAGGTGACGGTCGAGGTTGGCGAGCGGTTCGTCCAGCAGCACGACATCGGGCGATGTCACCAGGCAGCGAGCAAGCGCCACGCGCTGCCGCTGACCGCCGGAGAGATCGGCAGGCCTACGTTCGGCATAGTCACCAAGACGCACGGTCGCCAAGGCTTCGCGCACCTTTTCACGATAGCGCTCGCCCGAGATGCCGCGCACCTTCAAGGGATAGCCGACATTGTCTGAAACGTTCATGTGCGGCCAGAGCGCGTAGGATTGAAATACCATCGCCATATTGCGCCGCTCCGGCGGCAGCATGTTTGCGGCATCGGCCAGCAGCCGCTCGCCGAGATGGATGGAACCATCCGTCGGCTGCTCGAAACCGGCGATCATTCTGAGCACGGTCGTCTTGCCGCAACCGGAGGGGCCGAGCAGCGCCAGGAAACCGCCCTCGCGAACATCGAGCGACAAGGCGTTGACGGCAGCGCGGCCACCAGTACCAAAATCCTTGCTGATATGATTGAGGATCAGCTTCGCCAAGGCACGACTCCTTTCGGCAGGCGCTTGGCCATGATCTCCAGAAGCACCATCATGATGACAACCATGGCGATCACAATGACCGACATGGCCGAGGCAAGATCGGCGCTGCCGCCATCGTCGAGATTGTAAATGACGACGCCAAGCGTTTGAGTGCCCGCCGACCAGAGCAATGCCGAAACGGTCAGCTCGTTGCAGGCGATGAGGAAGACGAGGATCACCGAGGCACCCGCCGCCGGCGCGATCAGCGGCACGATGATGTCGGTCAGGCGGCGGAAGAAACCGGCACCGGAAAGACGCGCCGCCTCTTCCAGCGCCGGATCGAGCTGCAGGAAGGCGCTCATGACCGGCTTCAGGCTGACAGCGAAATAGGCGGAGAAATAGGCAAGCAGGATGATCCAGATCGTCCCGTAAAGCGTAATGTTGAGGATCGGCAGCGGCGCTGCAAACACCAGGATGAAGCAGACGGCGATGATGATGCCCGGGAGCGAATACGGGATCTCGATCATGCCGCCGACGATGCGGCTCAGCATGTCCTTGCGCCGCGTCAGCGCATAGGCGGCAAGCACCGTTACCAGCAGGAGACCGAGTGCCGTCATCCCGGCGAGGAACAGCGAATTGGAAAAGGCGGTGCGCGTTATGCTCTGCCGAAACAGGATTTCCGTGAAGGCGTTGAGCGATGCCGTCTTGAAGGTGAGCGGCACGCCATAGGCCGGCACCAGCGCACCTGCGACCAGCGCCAGGAACGGCGCGACAAGCATAATAAACAGAATGGCGCAGAGCACCGGCAGCACCAGAAAGCGCCAACGGCCGAGCGAAAAGGCAGCCGTCGCACCGGAAATGCCGATAACGCGATAGTCGCGCCCCTTCAAGGCCCTGCCCTGCACGGCAAGCCCGGCAACGGCGATGATGGCGATCATCATCGACAGCACGGCGATGTCACCGAAGGTGCGCGGTCCGAAACTGGAAAACTTGGTGAAGATCAGCGTCGACAGCGTGTAGATCGAGGCGGGAATGCCGAGGATGGCGGGAATGCCGAAATTGCCAATGGACGAAACGAAGGCAATCGCAGCTCCGGCAATGACACCGGGCAGAGACAAGGGCAGGATGATATCGCGGAAGACGCGCAAACCGGAGGCTCCAGAAAGCCTTGCGGCCTCGACACCATCGCGCGGCAGCGCCATCAGACCGGCGCGCAAGGCGAGATAGACGAGCGGCGCATGCTGAACGCCATAGAGCAACGCGATGCCGCCGACTGAATAAAGCGGCTGCGGCGAGCCAAGCGGCGGCGCAATATGCAGCGCTTTCAACAAGGGGCTCGATGGTCCCGACATCTGCACCCAGGCAAGCGCCGTCACCTGCGGCGGGATCATCATCGGCAGCACGAACAGGAAGCCGAGCAGTCCCCTGCCCGACAGATCCGTCAGCGTCAGCAGGAATGCGAAGAGGCAGCCGAGCAAGACGGAAACGATGGTGCCGAGCACTGCCGTTTCGATCGTGTACCAGGCCGAGCGCCAGAGCGCCGGATCGGTGATGAGCTCATAGGCGCCGCCTCTCAGCAGCGCCTCGATGCCGGCAAGCGCCAGCCGCGCCAGCGGCAGGACGCTGAGCAAGAGCACGACGGCAACAACAAAAGGAAACAGCCAGGCCGGCTGGCTGTTTCCCTTACGCACATATCCGTACATTCCAAATCCGGGTCGGATTACTTCGACTTGAAGTAGGTGGAGAAGGTCTTCAGGTCCTGATCGGTATTCTTAAGAGCATCGGCTGCATTCAACGGCAAAACCTTGATGCTGTCACGTGCCGGGAAACCTTCCGGCAGCGGCGTGCCGTTGCGCGCCGGAATGTAGCCGAGCTTCAGGAAGCCTTCCTGGCCTTTTTCGGAGAGAACATAATCGACGAATTTCTTCGCGGCGTCGGCATGCTGCGTGCCGGCGAGAATGCCGACCGGCTCGGTGACCGCCGAAACGCCCTCCTTCGGGAAGACGAACTCCAGGGGCGCGCCCTTGGCCTTTTCGCGGATCGGCATGTAGTCGACGATCATGCCATAGGCCTTCTCGCCGGAAGCGACGGACTTCAGCACGGCGCCGTTGCCGCCGGAAGCGATTGCGCCATTGTCAGCGAGGTTCTTGTAATAGTCCCAGCCGAGGCTGCTGACGCCGGCAAGCGTCTGCGCGTGGATGAGAGCGGCACCTGAAGCAAGCGGGCTCGGCATGGCGACGAGACCCTTGGCTTCCGGCTTCACCAGATCCTGCCAGCTTGCCGGCTTCATCGCGGCGGCGGTGTTGTAGACGATGCCGGTCGTGATCAGCTTGGTGGAGTAGTAATAGCCATCGGCGTCGTAAAGAGCTGCATCGTAATTGGCAGCTTCCGGCGACTTGTATGCGAGCAGCTTGCCGGCTTCCTTCAGGCGCTCCAGCGTCACCGTGTCGGCGATCAGCAGGACGTCAGCGACCGGAGCACCTGCCTGCATTTCAGCCTGCAGCTTGGCGATGATCTGCGGCGTGCCGTCACGAACCCAATCGACCTTGATACCGGGATTGGCAGCCATGAAGCCATCGACGGTCGCCTGCGCATCGGCATTCGGCTGGCTGGTGTAGAGGACGAGATCGGCAGCGTTTGCGGTACCGGAAAAAAGGGCAATGGCCAACAGGCCGGCAAAGGCGGAAACAAAGGTCTTCATGAAAACGTCCTCGGCTAGGTTGTAGGAGGGTTGTCTAGACGCACGGCTTAACATGATTGTGACAGTTGAATTTGAATAGATTGCCGTTCGTACGATGATTGAATCTTGACCATCGCCATCCAGCACTATTTCCTGACGTACGTATTTCAGATGGGATCGAGGAGGATAGATCTATGGAATATCGCTTGCTTGGCCGCTCCGGCCTCAAAGTTTCCACCATCACCATGGGCACCATGACCTTCGGCGGAGTCGGCTGGGCAAAAACCGTCGGCGATCTCGGCATCAAGGACGCAAAGAAGCTTGTCGACATGTGCATCGATGCCGGCGTCAACCTGCTCGACACGGCCGACGTCTACTCGCAAGGCGCCTCGGAGGAAATTCTCGGCGAGATCATCGGCGGCCCCCGCAAGAACGGCGTGCTGATCGCCACCAAGGCGCGCTTTCCGATGGGTCCCGGCGTCAACGATGTCGGTTCCTCCCGTCAGCATCTCATCCAGGCCTGCGAGGCGAGCCTGAAACGCATGAAGACCGATGTCATCGACCTCTACCAGCTGCATGAGTGGGACGGGCAGACGCCGCTGGAAGAAACGATGGAAGCGCTCGACACATTGGTTCGCCAGGGCAAGGTCCGCTATATCGGCTGCTCGAATTTTTCCGGCTGGCACATCATGAAGGCGCTCGGCGTCAGCGAACGCGACAAGCGCGAACGTTTCGTCAGCCAGCAGATCCACTACACGCTCGAAGCCCGCGACGCGGAAAACGAACTGGTGCCGATCAGCATCGACCAGGGCCTCGGCATCCTCGTCTGGAGCCCGATTGCCGGTGGCCTGCTATCCGGCAAGCATCGCCGCAACCAGGCGACGCCAGAGGGCACCCGCCAGTTCGCCGGCTGGACGGAACCACCGATCCGCGATGAAAACCGCCTTTGGAATATCGTCGATACGCTGGTGGAGATTGCCGAGGGTCGCGGCGTTTCGGCCGC
Source organism: Martinezella sp. CNPSo 3964 (assembly GCF_057784375.1). NCBI lineage: Bacteria > Pseudomonadati > Pseudomonadota > Alphaproteobacteria > Hyphomicrobiales > Rhizobiaceae > Martinezella > Martinezella sp. CNPSo 3964. The sequence continues at coordinate 21,361 of NZ_JBXSOW010000021.1, read as the reverse complement.
TCAAGTGGCGCTTGCCTGGCTCATCGGCCGCAAGGGCGTGACGTCGGTCATCATCGGCGGCCGCACGAAGGCTCAGTTCAAGGACAATCTCGCGAGCGCCGAGCTGAAGCTCACGGACGAAGAACGCAAGCGGCTGGATGATGTCAGTCTGCAGCCGCTGATGTATCCCTATTGGCACCAGCGCAACACGGCCAGCGACCGCCTGAGCGAGGCCGATCTTGCACTGATCGGCCCGCATCTGGCGAAATAAGAAACTCCTTCTCCCCACGGGGAGAAGGTGGCCCGAAGGGTCGGATGAGGGGACCGCCCGGTTTGAACTCATGGATTTTCCCGCTCTTGGCGCCCCCTCATCCGCCTGACGGCCCCTTCTCCCGAAGGGAAAAGGGGTTGCGCGGCAACGATTTCATTTCACATATGATTGCGCTTCTCTCGTGGGAAGCGGCGAAGCTTAGGCCGCTATCGCCCCGATTTCGCCTGATATCAGCTTGCCGAGCCGCGAGATGCCCTCTTCTATCATCTCGTCATTGGCGCAGGAGAAGCTGACGCGGAAAGTGTTCGCACCGCTGCCATCGGCAAAGAAGGCCTGACCGGGCACGAAGGCGACCTTCGCCGTTTCCAGAGACCGGGCCAGCAGCTTGGCGCCATCCATGCCCTTCGGCAGGGTGACCCAGACGAACATGCCGCCTTCAGGCTTCGTCCAGCTCGTGCCCTCTGGCATGTACTTCGCGAGTGCGGCCAGCATGCAGTCGCGGCGGTGGCTGTAGGTCTTGCGGACCTTGGCGACCTGGGCCTCGAACCCGCGCTCGGCAACCTGATGGATCGCGATCTGGTTGATGGTCGAGGAATGCAGATCGGCGGCCTGCTTCAGCAAGACCAGCTTGCGGATGACGGGCGCATTGGCGACGACGAAGCCGACGCGAAGGCCGGGCGCCAGCGTCTTGGAGAAGCTGCCGCAATAGATCGTGCGCGTGTCGTTGATATTGCCCTTGCGCGCGATTTCCAGGGCGAGGATCGGCGCGACCGGCTCGCCGTCGTAGCGCAGCGACTGATAGGCCGCATCTTCGATGACGGCGATATCGAGCTCTTCCGCCAGATCGAGCAGCTTTTCGCGGCTGGCCAGGTCGACCGTCTCGCCCGTCGGGTTGGCGAAATCGGCCGAGAGATAGGCGAACTTCACCCTGCCACCCGCCTGCGAGGCAGCAGCGCGATAGGAGTCCGGAGTACGGTTGCCGTTCGGCGTCAGCTGATCGTAGGTCGGCTCATAGGCGTTAAAGGCCTGCAGCGCACCGAGATACGTCGGCGCCGTCACCAGCGCCGTATCCTTCGGCGACAGGAAGAGCTTGCCGAGATAATCGAGCCCCTGCTGCGAACCGGAGACGATGAAGACGTTTTCGAGTTCGCAGGGAACGCCGAGCGCCCCCATCTGTCCCACAAGCCATTCACGCAGCGGCTTGTAGCCTTCGCTGACCGAATATTGCAGCGCCGCGTTGACCGTCGGACCGGAAAATATATCGGCATAGGCCTGCTTGAATTCGGCATCCGGAAACAGTGCGGGATCGGGAATGCCGCCGGCGAAAGAGATGATATCCGGCCGCTCCAGCAGCTTCAGCAGCTCGCGGATTTCGGAGGCGCGCATACGGCTCGAGCGCGTCGCAAAGATATTTTCCCAATTCAACATGGGGTTTCCTCGTAATTTTCGGTCTTTCCGACACAAGATCACGCAACAAAAGATAAGTCAACAATGCTGACCTATTTTGTTTGTCACCGTGACAGATATTGTCAGGCTTTCCTGCTAGCAGTGGTCTCTCGAATGAAAAAAGCGAGCGCCAGGCAACAATGAGCACCGACCCGACATCGTCCTTCTATACTGACAATGCAGCCCTCTACGCCGCGCGCGACCGCAACCTGCCGAGAAAGCGGCTTGATGCCTTCCTCGACGCCTTGCCCGCCGGCGCGCCCATCCTCGAACTGGGTTGTGGCGGCGGCCAGGATGCCGCCTACATGCTCTCGCGCGGCTTCGACGTCACGCCCACGGACGGCTCTGCCGAGCTCGCCAGGGAAGCCGAAAAACGCATCAGCAAGCCGGTTCGAATCATGCGCTTCGAAACATTGAATGCCCGCGACGCTTTCGACGGCATATGGGCGGAAGCGAGCCTTCTGCATGTGCCGCGCTCGATATTGCCGGATATCTTCGGTCGCATTCTAAAGGCCCTGAAGACCGCTGGCATCTTCCACGCCAGTTTCAAGGCGGGAGAGGCCGAAGGACACGACAAGTTCGGGCGCTACTACAACTATCCCTCTGCCGCTTGGCTAGAGGCTATGCTGAGTACCGGAGGATGGAGAAACATCACCATGACCGAAGTCGACGGCAGCGGCTTCGACTGCGAGCCGGCAAGATGGCTCTACGTGACAGCCAGAAAATAGAAGGACCGGAGCCTACTCGATATTCTGCGGTGGCACTCGGCTCGGTAAAGGCTCTTCCGCCCCAAACGCAACATGTGCGATCACGCCCTGCAGCCGATTAACGCCAGGGCGCTGCGCGCATATTAGCTAAAGTTGCCTCGATGGAGTCTACTCGCCACATGTCACTGTCGGGGATGTCGTCGACAACAGCAACAATTGCGGCTTGCAACGCGTCGCCATGCAGCCAGTCGGCAACGGTTCGTCTAAGTTCCAACGCAACATCCTCCCAGAGTGCGCAGCCCTGCGGCAAGCTATCCGAACGATTAATGATTTCCGTGAGTTGCAGGACAGAATTCGGCGCGAAGTTGAGGCGCCACGCCTCCAAGATGGAACCGGTATCCCTTCCGAGGCGAATTGCACAGACAAACCAGTTTGTTGCGTCAAACTTATCGGGATGCTGCAATCGCGCCCAACCCCAGGACGCATCATAAACGTTCTCTATTGCTAGACGCTCTTCTGCCGGCCATTTACTCCAGCCGGCATATTCCAGTTTCAAGAGGATTACGAGCGGATCGAAACCAGGTTCACCCGGTGTCAAAAGGGCATGTTGCAGAATACGCGGAAGATAATGTCTGTACTCATCAATGCCACCGACCGTGGTCATCGCTGCCATGGCATAGCCGCCCAAAGCCTCCCCGCTTAGGTTGACTAACGGCGCAGAATGTAGGTCGCGCATGATCTTCTCCGGATCTCGCAATGGCGATGCGTCCAGAGTTTTAGGGGATGGATAGTCTGCAAATGCCGCATAGGCCGCCTGCCAGCACCTCTGCAGCTTCGCTACTACTCGGCTTAGGTCGGTTTCATCGGAGCGCATATACAACCCTGTAGCGAATTCTCGATTACTTCGCTAGCAGTTCTTGAGTGGCGTAAAAATGAAAGGCCGAAGAAGTTTCCTTCCTCGGCCTCGTCTTTCAATGCTTCACCGTTTCGAAAGCTTAGTTGACCGACTTATCGACCAGCTTGTTCTTGCCGATCCAGGGCATCATGCCGCGCAGCTTGGCGCCGACTTCTTCGATCTGGTGGCTGTCGTTGTTGCGGCGGATACCCTTGAAGCGGGCAGCGCCCGAACGGTATTCCTGCATCCACTCGGAAGTGAATTTGCCGGTCTGGATGTCCTTGAGGACGCGCTTCATCTCAGCCTTGGTTTCTTCAGTGATGATGCGCGGACCGGTGACGTATTCGCCCCATTCTGCCGTGTTCGAGATCGAGTAGTTCATGTTGGCGATACCGCCTTCATAGATCAGGTCGACGATCAGCTTCACTTCGTGCAGGCACTCGAAATAGGCCATTTCCGGAGCGTAACCAGCCTCGACCAGCGTTTCGAAGCCGGCGCGGATGAGCTCGACGAGACCGCCGCAGAGAACGACCTGTTCGCCGAAGAGGTCCGTTTCGCACTCTTCGCGGAAGTTGGTTTCGATGATGCCCGAACGGCCGCCGCCGACGCCGCAAGCGTAGGAGAGAGCGAGTTCAAGCGCATTGCCGGAAGCGTTCTGGTGAACGGCTACGAGGCAGGGAACGCCGCCGCCCTTCTGGTATTCGCCGCGAACCGTGTGGCCCGGGCCTTTCGGAGCGATCATGACGACGTCGACCGAAGCCTTCGGCTCGATGAGGCCGAAGTGAACGTTGAGGCCGTGTGCGAAGGCGATCGCAGCGCCGTCACGGATGTTCGGAGCGATTTCGGACTTGTAGATGTCGGCCTGAAGTTCGTCCGGGGTCGCCATCATCATCAGGTCGGCCCAGGCGGCAGCTTCGGCAACGGTCATGACCTTGAAGCCATCGGCTTCGGCCTTCTTGACGGTCGGGGAACCGGCCTTGAGCGCGATCACAACGTTCTGTGCGCCGCTGTCCTTCAGGTTCAGCGCATGCGCGCGGCCCTGGGAACCGTAGCCGATGACGGCGACCTTCTTCGACTTGATGAGGTTGAGATCGGCATCACGATCGTAATAGACGCGCATTGTTTGTCCTTCCCTTTGCTTGTCTGGGTGCAGATTTTAAATTGTCAGACGGTCGCTGCTGCTTCCGCCAATACCTTTTCCGTGCCGTAAAGCTTGAGGAAGGCGCTGACCGCCTTTTCCGCCTGACGGCTCGTATCCTTCAAACCGGGCTCGCCGAGCAGCATGCGAACATGCAGATCGGAGACGACGAGCCCGTAAAGCGTGTGATATGCTTCGTCGGCATCGGTGAAGCGCAACAGCCCTGCCCGCTTGCCGGCATCGATGAGGCCGATTGCGCGACGGTCGATCTGCCGCCGCCCGCGCTCCAAAAGCAGCTTGCCGAGCTTCGATCCGTCGCGGTTCGACTGGCCGATCGCCAGGCGGTTCAATGCGAGAGAGACGTCGCCGGCCAGAACCTCCAGCAGATCGCGGGCGAAAATCACCAGATGGTCATGCAGGCTTGCCGTATTCAGCCGCTCGCCATTGCGCTCGAAGGTGCGGACCTTGCTGGCCTGATAGGTAATCATGGCCGACAGCAGGCCGTCACGATCGCCGAACCACTTGTAGAGGCTTTCCTTGGAGCAATTGGCGGCGCGCGCGACACCCGAGGTCGTCAGCGCCTTTTCGCCGCCGTCGACGAGGAGACGCAGCGCCTGTTCCAAAACCGCGTTCTGGCGCGGCGAAAACTCGCTCGACTGTCCTACTTCGCTCAGCACGATGGCTACTCCCAAATGCGTACCGTACGGTACGGTTCGTGGCGCTTTATGCAGGAGGTCGATGCAGCCGTCAAGCGGAATTCGTTGCTGCACTGCGCCAAAAAGAGAGCGCTTGTCAGGGCAGGCTCATGCCAGCTAGAGCTTGCGCCTATCCGCTGTCGCGCTGGAGCCTCCCGATGAAAGTCGAACGATCGTTGCCTCTCGATATACCAACCATTCTGACGCCATCCAGCGTCAGAATGGCCGAAAGCAAGCAACGCATGCTTGTCCGTATCTCGGGGATCGGCATGGCGATAGGCCTGCTTGCCCTGTCCGCCTCGGCCCACTCGACGGCAAAAACAGTCCCCGGACCCGCAGGACGCTATTGCGGCAAACTTCTCTCTGGCGACAAGTTGGTCGATGTCGAAACTTCGCTTCGGGTCGACGGACAAGGTCACATCTCGGGGACTTATCGCTTCGATGACGATGGAACGACGACGGTCGGATCATTGTCCGAAGTTGGGGCGTCTGACGGCAGGCAGCGCACACTGCGTTGGTTCGACAAATATGGAATGGGGTCTCTGACGATCCACTTCGCCGCTGGTTATCACCGCTTCGAAGGCCTATGGGGATCGCAGGGTGCCACTCCCAGCTACATCTGGAATGGCAGTGACTGCAGCGCCCCAATCAGTTGATCGAAGGTCACGCGTGAAGACGGCTATTCTGCAGCCACAGCGCTGCGCATCGCCTCGACGTCCCTCAGAGGAGGGAGACCATAAAGGCGGCTGTATTCGCGGCTGAACTGCGAGGGGCTCTGATAGCCGACGCGATGGCCGGCCGATCCGACATCGAGTTGCTCGACGATCATCAGCCGCCGCGCTTCATGGAGCCGGAGCTGCTTCTGATATTGCATAGGCGACATGGCCGTCACCGCCTTGAAATGATGGTGCAGCGATGAAACGCTCATGCCGACACGCTCGGCCAGATCCTCGATGCGGAGCGACTGGGTGAAATTGCCGCGTATCCAGGCAACAGCACGCGCCACCCTGTTGCTTTGGCTCTCGGCCATGGCAACCTGCAGCAGCCGAGGGCCGTTCGGTCCGGTCAGCAGGCGATAGAGAATCTCCTGCTCGATCAACGGCGCCATCGCCGGAATATCATCCGGTCGGTCAAGCAATCTGAGCAGCCGCAGCGAAGCATCAAGCAGTTCCGGAGATGCGGCATTGACGGCAAGCCCGCGCATCGGTTCCGCCGTCATTGCCTGGCGGGGAATATTGACCCGCGACAGCAGCTCATTCAGCCGTTCGCTTTCGAGCACCATCGAGAAACAGAGATAGGGGGTCTCGCTGCGGACATTGGTGACCTGCGTCGATACCGGCAGGTCAAGCGCGGTCAGAATATATTCGCCGACACCGTAATGGTAGGTATCGGTCCCGACCGTCAGGCTCTTGCGGCCCTGGACGACAACCGCATAGGAGGGCCGATAGGCGCCATGTTGCCACACGGTGACAGCCGACTGTCTGTACAGGTTCAGGCCCTCGATGGCGGTGCGATGCTCTCCGTCCCCGGTGGCGAAACGGGCAACGATGGAGGCGAGTTCCTGGTTGGGATTGAAAGGCAGGGTCATGCACAACCAACTGTTTTCGAGTAGATATCGAGGCTTATCTAGGTAACCTACCCCAGCAGCGAAAGGGCGACCGCATAATTAGATTCGCAGGATCGTACACAAAGCTTGCAGGATCGCTCTAACGCTGCAGCCGGGTCCCGATGCATAGTGCAGCGTCTCAATTCCACTCCCAACCCGTCCAAAAATTCAAGGAAACTCCCATGCCTATCGCAAAGGGTTATGCCGCAACCGACGCGTCCAAGCCGCTCGTCCCCTTCACCTTCGAACGCCGCGAACCGAACGATGATGACGTCGTCATCTCCGTTCAATATTGCGGTGTCTGCCATTCCGACATCCACCAGGCCCGCAACGAATGGGGCTTTTCGAAATATCCGATGGTTCCTGGCCACGAAGTCGCTGGCGTTGTAACCGCTGTCGGCTCGAAGGTGTCGAAGTTCAAGGTCGGCGACCGCGTCGGCGTCGGCTGCTTCGTCGATTCCTGCACGACCTGCGCCACGCGCGACCTGGACTACGAGCATTACATGCCGGGCCTCGTCCAGACCTATAACGACGTCGAAGCCGACGGCAAGACGCCGACCTTCGGCGGCTATTCCGACTCGATCGTCGTCAAGGAAGGCTATGTCCTCTCCTTCCCCGACAACATTCCGCTCGATGCGGGCGCGCCGCTGCTTTGCGCCGGCATCACGCTCTATTCGCCGCTGCGTCACTGGAAGGCCGGCCCCGGCAAGAAGGTTGCAATCGTCGGCATGGGCGGCCTCGGCCACATGGGCGTCCAGCTGGCGAATGCCATGGGCGCCGATGTGACGGTTCTCAGCCAGACGCTGTCGAAGAAGGAAGACGGCTTCAAGCTGGGCGCAAAGGACTACTACGCGACCAGCGATGCCGAGACCTTCACCAAGCTCGCAGGCACCTTCGACCTGATCATCAACACGGTCGGCACCGCCATCGACTGGAACGCCTATCTCAACCTGCTGAAGTATGACGGCAGCATGGTGCTGGTCGGCGTTCCCGAACATGCCGTTCCGGTTCATGCCTTCTCGCTGATCCCCGGCCGTCGCAGCCTTTCCGGTTCCATGATCGGCTCGATCAAGGAAACGCAGGAGATGCTCGACTTCTGCGGCGAACACAACATCGTCGCAGAGATCGAGAAGATTAGCATCCAGGAGATCAACGAAGCCTATGAGCGCGTGCTGAAGAGCGACGTTCGCTATCGCTTCGTCATCGACATCGCCTCGCTGGCCTAATTTGAAAAGGGCGGCGTCCGATACGGACGCCGCCCTCGCAATTATTCCTCGCGTATGCTTTCCCTTTGCGTGATCAGCCGGGCGCTGTGCTGCCGGCTGATGTAGATCCACAGCCAGCTCCAGGCGACAGCGATACGCCAGCGCACGCCGATCAGGAAGTAGATGTGGGCTAGGCCCCATACCCACCAGGCAAGCCATCCCTTCAGCTTCAGCCAGCCGAAATCGATGATCGCCGCACTCTTGCCGATCGTCGCGAGGCTGCCCTGATGCCGATAGTGGAACGGCCCCGGTGCAGCCTTGCCAGCAAGTTTCGCCTTGATCACCTTGGCAACGTAGGCGCCCTGTTGCTTTGCGGCCGGCGCGATCCCCGGCACGGGGCTGCCATCGTCACGCATGACGGCGGCGGTGTCTCCGATAATGAAGATGTCCTCCTGGCCCGGCGCCCTCAGGTCCCTGTCAACGATGGCACGGCCGGCTCGATCGGCAGGAATGCCAAGCCATTTCGCGGCCGGCGATGCCTCTACACCCGCCGCCCAGACGATGGTGCGGCACGGCACGAATGTATCGCCGATCGTAACACCTTCCGTCGAGCATGAGGTGACGGGTTTGCCGAAACGAACCTCGACGCCCAGCAGCTCGAGTTCCTTTTGCGCGTAGTCGGAGAGTTCCTGGGCAAAAGCCGGCAGCACCCGCGGACCGGCCTCCACGAGCAGGATCTTTGCCTTGCGGGTGTCGATGTTGCGGAATTCCCTGGGCAATGTCGTCCGCGCCAGTTCCGAGATGATGCCGGCAAGTTCCACGCCCGTCGGACCGGCGCCGACGATCACGAAAGTCAGCAACGCCTCGCGGACGGCCGGATCCGTTTCCAGCTCCGCCTGTTCGAAGGCCAGAAGTAGGCGACGGCGAATGGTCGTCGCGTCCTCGAGCGTCTTCAATCCCGGCGCCACCGGCTCCCATTCATCATGGCCGAAATAGGCATGGGTGGCACCGGTCGCCAACACCAGCGTATCGTAAGAGATCTTCTGACCGTTTTTCAGCAGCACCTCATGCGCCACGCTGTCGACACCGATGACTTCGGCAAGCAACGTCGTCACTTCGGGCCTATCCCTGAAGAAGTTACGGATCGGCCAGGCGATTTCGGAGGTTGCGAGCAAGGTCGTTGCGACCTGATAGAGAAGCGGCTGAAACAGATGGTGATTGCGCCGGTCGATCATCGTGATGCGAACAGGAGCGCCTTTCAGATCGTTGGCGCACTGCACTCCACCGAAACCGCCCCCGACGACAACAACGTGATGATCCTGCATGGCAACACCTCATATCTAGGTTTCGCCTGAAAACGTAGGGTTGAGACGCATCAGCAGCAACCATCTTTTCTGCATGGCACCTGTGCAGCCGTCACCCGCCGTTATACCTACTTTGCATAGTCGACAGGCACAAAGGCGCCGCTTTTCAGCTCTTCCATCGAAATCGACGCCGAGACATCGAATAGCTCGATCTTGCGCACCAGCATCTTATAGATGACGTCATAATGCTCGACGCGCGGCAATACGATCTTCAGAATATAATCGTAATTGCCAGTCAGCCGGTGCGCTTCCACGATTTCGGGAATATCGCCGATCGCCTTGCGAAAAGCTTCGATCCACTCGTCGGCGTGATGCGCGGTCTTGATCATCGCATAGACCGTCGTCGGCACCCCCATCTTTTCACGGTCGAGCACGACGATGCGCCGGGCGATATGCCCGCTTTCCTCAAGACGCTGGATGCGGCGCGAACAGGCCGAGACCGACAAGGCGACGCGATCGGCAAGTTCCGTGACGGATATGCCAGCATCCGCCTGCAAAATTTCGAGAATCTTTCGGTCACGTTCGTCCAGCATGTGCGGTAATCCCCATCTATGCGCCGTTATTTTGCACATAAATCGAAAAATGCGCAAACTCTTGCAGAGAAATCCTGATAAGCTTCGAAAAATGCAAACACATCGCGCATGAATCGCAGCACTATTTCTCCATTCACATCTAAGGAGCGGAGAACAGCATTATGCGCACCATTGGCCTGATTGGCGGCATGAGTTTCGAGAGTTCGGCAGTCTATTATCGCCTGATCAATGAGATGGTTCGCGAGCGTCTGGGAGGCCTCTCCTCCGCTGAAATGGTCATGTACTCCGTCAATTTCGAAGAAATCGTCGCCCTGCAGAAGGCCGGACGCTGGAACGATGCCGCCGATCGGCTCGCCGATGCGGCGGAACGCCTGCAAAGGGCCGGTGCCGAATGCGTGCTGATCTGCACCAACACCATGCACCTGATCGCGCCCCAGGTTGCCGAACGTGTTTCCGCGCCGCTCATCCATATCATCGATGAAACCGCGGCGGCGCTGAAGGCCGCGGGCCGGGTCAAGCCGCTGCTGCTCGCGACGCGCTATACGATGGAACACGGCTTCTATGCCGAGCGCATGGCTGAAAACGGCGTCTCCATCATGGTTCCCGGTTCCGAGGATCGCACGGTAACGCATGACATCATCTTCAACGAGCTCTGTGCCGGCATCATCAAGGACGAATCCCGCCGGAAGCTGAACAGCATCATCGAGCGCGCCAAGGCCGAAGGCGCCGACAGCGTCATTCTCGGCTGCACCGAGATCTGCCTTATCCTCGATCCGAAGGCGCTGATCCTGCCCGGCTTCGACACCACAACGATCCATGCGGAAGCAGCCGTCGACTTCGCCCTTGCGGATGAAAAGGCCCATAGCAGCTGCGCTGCCTGATCTCGATCAATTTACTTGACTGAGTCCAATAAATAATGGACATCGTCTTCTATATTTGAGGAGACGATGTCATGCCCCCTGCTGCCGAATTCACGACCATCGATGCCGTCCGCGACTTCAACCGGTTCTACACGAATTTTCTCGGTGTCCTGAACAAGGCCTATCTCGACAGCCCCTACACTTTGACGGATGTGCGCGTGCTGTTCGAAGTCGGATTTCGCGGCGGCGTTGCCGCTTCGGCCCTGACGCGCGACCTCCATCTCGATCCCGCCTATCTCAGCCGCATCGTCAAACGCTTCCGCGAGGATGGGCTGATCGAGACGACGCCGGATCCGAGCGACGCGCGCAGCCAGGTCATAAAAGTCACCGAAAAGGGACAGGCGCAGTTCGAGGAATTCGTCCGCCGCTCGCGCGCGCAGATCGCCGGCTATTTCGAAAAGCTCGCAATCGGCGAACCGGAACGGGTCGTGGCAGCGATGCGGACGATCCAGGATACGCTCGGCGCCGATGAAACAACTGTCGCTCCTGCCATTATCCGCAACCATCGTTCCGGCGACATCGGCTGGATCGTGCAAAGCCAGGCACGTTTCTACACCGAGGAATTCGGCTGGGACGATCGCTTCGAAGGACTGGTCGCCGAAGTCGCCGGCAAATTCCTGTCCAATTTCAATCCTGAGAAGGATCGGTGCTGGATCGCCGAGCGAGGCGGCCTGAATGTCGGCTCCGCCATGATCGCCGATGGCGGCGACGGCATCGCCAAGCTCAGGCTGCTCTATGTCGACAAGGCCGCACGCGGCCTCGGCCTCGGCAAGTTGCTGGTCGACGAATGCATCCGCTTCTCGCGTGACGCCGGCTACAAAAAGCTATCGCTTTGGACCAACGATATTCTCGATACGGCGCGGGCAATCTACATCAAGGCGGGCTTCAAGCTTGCGGCGGAGGAAAGGCATCGCATGTTCGGCCCGGAACTGAACGGCCAGACCTGGGTGCTCGATCTCTAAACAGGCTAGTCGCGAGGTCCATGGACACGCTGCGGCTTCACTTCTATTCTCCATGCACCCCTGATTTGCATCGAGACATCGACATGGCCGCAAACATCGAAATCCGGATAGAGCCCATTGCCGACGAGTATATCGAGGATTTCCGCGCAGCGCTCGATACCGTCGCGCGCGAGTGGAAATATCTATCGCTCCTCGAAGCCCCACCGCTGGAAGACACGCGCGCCTTCGTCCTCGGCATGATCGAAAAGGGCAATCCGCAATTCGTCGCGCTGGCCGATAGCAAGGTGGTCGGATGGTGCGATATCAGCCGCCATACGTTTCCGTCCCATGCCCACACCGGCAGGCTCGGCATGGGCATCATCCCCGCCTATCGCGGCCAGGGACTGGGACGTCGCCTGATAGACGCAACGCTGCAGGCAGCGCGCAATGTGGGAATAGAACGCGTCGAGCTTAGCGTGCATGCCGACAATGACAGAGCCATCGCGCTTTATGAGAAAGTCGGCTTCGTCCGCGAGGGCTTTGCCCGCAAATCCGTTCGCATAGACGGACGCTACCTCGATGCCATCTACATGGCACGATTCCAGGAATAGCCAATCGGTGACCAGCCGATTTTGTCGTTAACTTTGTTGCATCGCAAAAATTCACTTGATTTGGAAACGATCATTTCCTAAAAGAGTGTCATGACGACAAACGCTCTCGACATCGCACCAAAGCTTCGCGGCCGGCCACGGGAATTCGACATGGATTCCGCGCTTGACGAAGCACTGCGCGTCTTTTCCGAGCGGGGCTATTATGCCGCCTCGATCAGCGAATTGACCGAGGCCATGGGACTGACCGCCGGCAGCGTCTACAAAGCCTTCGGCGACAAGCGCGGCGTGTTCCTTGCTGCTTTCGATCGCTATCGCCACGTACGGCAGCGCCTGATCGACGAAGCCCTTGCCGAAGCGCCAAATGCTCATGAAAAACTGCGGACATTGGCGAGGTTCTTTGCTGAAGCATCGTGCGGCGAGATCGGTCGCCGGGGTTGCCTCGTGGTCGGCAGCGCGACCGAGCTTGCACTTTTTGACGAAGAGGTCGCAAACCGCGTCGGCGTGGCCTTCGATTTCGACGAGAAGCGCATTCTGGATCTCATTCGCCTGGGTCATTCCGATGGTTCCGTGGCGAAGCATGTCGACCCTGAAAGCACCGCCTGTGCCCTGCTGGCCCTGACAAAAGGCATGCGTGTAATTGGCAAGACCGGCCGTAAAGCCGAACATATGCTCGCCGTCGCCGAGACGGCCATGAAACTGCTGAACTGATTTTCATCGAAATTTTGGGGAGCCCCCCTGCCCGCACCGAGGACAAGACATGCCCGCAACTGCCGCCGCCAGACGGGAGAGCACGCCGCTCCCTGAAAAGACCATTTCGCCGCTGCTGACCTTCATGTTCGCCGCCGCCTGCGGGCTGGTGGCCGCCAATCTCTATTATGGCCAGCCGCTCGCCGGCCCTATCAGCCAGTCGCTCGGCTTCACCCCCGCCGCAACAGGCCTCATCGTCACGCTGACCCAGATCGGCTACGGCCTCGGACTCTTGCTGATCGTGCCGCTCGGCGACCTTTTGGAAAACCGCAGGCTGGTGCTGACACTGGTTGCGCTTTCCGCCATCGCACTGGTCGGCGCCGCTTTTGCCTGGTCGCCGTCGCTGTTCCTGCTCGCTTCGCTCTGTATCGGCCTTGCTTCCGTCGCCGTGCAGGTTCTGGTTCCCTTCGCGGCGCACATGGCGCCTGATGCCAGCCGCGGTGCCGTCGTCGGCAACGTCATGAGCGGCCTGCTCGTCGGCATCATGCTCGCCCGCCCGGCGGCGAGCTTCTTGTCCGAGCTTCTGTCCTGGCACGCGGTCTACATCATCTCCTCCGGCATCATGATCGGGCTGATCGTCATCCTGCGCCTCGTCCTGCCGACCCGCGTGCCACATACGAAGCTGCACTACGGACAGTTGCTGTCCTCCATGGGTCACCTCGCGCTCCATACGCCGGTCCTGCAGCGACGCGCGCTCTATCAGGCCTGCATGTTCGGCGCCTTCAGCCTCTTCTGGACGACGACGCCGCTACTGCTGGCGAGCCCGGCCTTCGGCCTGACACAGAACGGCATCGCCCTTTTCGCGCTTGCCGGCGCAGCCGGCGCGGTCGCATCCCCGATTGCCGGACGTGTAGCCGATCGCGGCTGGACGAGGCCTGCGACCGCCTTTGCGCTGGTAATTGCGATCGTTGCCTTCCTGATCGGTCACTTTTCCGGCGGCGGCTCGCTGCTGGCACTGGCTACGCTCACGCTGTCAGGCATCATGCTTGACTTCGGCGTTCAGACGAATCTCGTGCTCGGACAACGCTCGATCTTCGCGCTCAGCGCCGAACATCGCAGCCGTCTCAACGGGCTCTACATGGCGACCTTCTTTGCCGGTGGCGCCCTCGGTTCGGCGCTCGGCGGCTGGGCTTATGCGACCGGAGGCTGGAACCTGGCCTCCTGGATTGGTGTAGCTTTCCCGGTCATCGCGCTGCTTGCCTTCCTGACCGAACGCAATTCCAGGAAAAGTGCGTAGCGGTTTTCCGTCCGGAATGGCGTAAAAACAAAAGGATAGAACATTTTCGCGATTCGAAGAAAAGCGGAAAGGTTCGAACGCTAGAACTGATCAGGACGGCTGCGGCACGGCCAGCCGCAGCCAGTCACATTCCCGCAAGCCTGCGCCATGAAACGGATCGACCAGCGTGCCGGAAACGATGCCCGCCAAGATCTGCGGCGCCGGCGGCACCTTCGCGATGGTGGCGACCAGCCGGTCCCGAATCCAGGCCAATGCCGCCGAATCCGATTGGTAAAAGGGCGTGAAAGCGGCAGACAGCAGCTGGAACAGCCGCACATGCATCCGCCGGGCTTTCGCATAGGCACCAAGTGCAGCTTCAATCGTGTCATGGCCGGCAAGCGCATGTGCCAGCGCCGCGACATCCAGCAGAGCCATGTTGGCACCCTGCCCGAGCTGCGGGCTGGTGGAATGCGCCGCATCGCCGACGAAAACAGTTCGCCCGCTATAAGGCATCATCACGGTGCGATGGGCATAACGCGCTAGCGTCAACTGCTCCCAATCGGTGATCTGCTCCAGCAAGGGCTCGCATTCCGGCCAGTAGCCGCGGATCGTCTGCTTCCAGCAATCGAGCCCGCGCTTGCGCACCTCGTCCGCATCCGCCACTTTCAAGCTCCAGAACAAAGCGGCCTGTTTCGGCAAATCCGGCCTTCTGCTGCCGATCGGCAAGACGCCGATCATCACGCTCGCCCTGTCATAACGCTGCGTCAGCGCCGCCTGATCCACCAATCCGTCCGGACAATCGAGCGTCGCCCAGAAGGCACCGTAGACGAGGTTGCGTGCACGTGGCGCAACGGGCGAGGCTGCTACCAGCTCCGAGCGCGCGCCACTGGCGTCGATGACGAGATCGTAAGGTCCGAGGCGCTCTCCCCCTTCGATGGAGAGATAGCTTTCACCGCCCTCCTCCATCACACCGATGACCCGCTGCCCGATATGGATCGGGTGTCGCCGTGCGGAGACCTCATCATAAAGGGTATCGAACAGAGCCGCGCGATGGACGCCAAGCCCATAACGCCCACCCGGCAGCGCATTGTAGCGCACATCAAGAACGATGCGGCCGTGGGTGGTTTCCGTACCGAACAAGCGGTCGATGCGGTTGCCAGCGGCATGGATGGCCGGACCGAGCCCAAGCGATTCCAGCACGGTCAATCCGGTCGGCTGTAGCATGAGCGCCGAGCCGACGGGGGCCGGGCTATTGAATCTTTCGATGATATCGGTCGTGTGCCCAGCACGGGAAAGAAAGAGAGAAGCGGCAAGCCCGGCAGGCCCGGCGCCGACGATGGCGATCTTCAAAGGCTTCACGATGGGCAGCTCAATCCGGCGATTGATCGAAACGGGTACGCGCGGCCCGCACGGCCTCGTGATTGGCCTCGGCCCAGTTCAGAAGCTGTGCCAGCGGCTCGTAGAGCGAATAGCCGAGATCCGTCATGCGGTATTCGACGCTCGGCGGCTTTGTCGGGAAAACCTCCCGACCGATATAACCATCGCGCTGAAGTTCCCGCAGCGTCTGTGTCAGCATGCGCTGGGAGATATCCGGCACCATGCGGCGCAGCTCGCCAAAACGATAGGGCCGCTGCGCCAGAGCTTCCAGCAAAAGCACCGACCATTTGCCGCCGATCTGCGAGACCAGATCCCGCACCGGGCAATCCGTAAACGTAACCTTGCTGATATCGACGGCACGCAACGGTACCTTCGTGTTGCGCAGATTGACGACAGTGCTGGTGCTCAAGGCGGTTCCCTTTTGGTAACGTAGAGCCAAAAAACTGCCTCCTTTACAGGTCGAAGTCAAACACCAATGTAGAGCTGGTCTCTTTTTGAGAGCGACAAACCCCTGCAATCCGCGGCGGTCAAACAAGGAAAAAGATATGAGCAGCACTCTTCTCGTCACCGGCGCCGCCGGTCAGCTTGGCCAGCGCGTCATCCATCACCTGCTGGAGACATACAAGGTCGCTCCCGGCCGCATCATTGCCGCCACGCGCAGCCCCGAAAAGCTTTCCGACCTCGCCGCCAAGGGCGTCGTTACCCGCAAGGCCGATTTCGACGATGCCGCCGGCCTGACCGCCGCCTTTGCCGGCGTCGATCGCCTGCTGATCATCAGCACCGATGCGCTCGCCGTTCCCGGCCAGCGCCTGAAGCAGCAGACCGCTGCTGTGGAGGCCGCCAAGAAGGCTGGCGTCAAACATATTCTCTATACGTCCATGCCGGCCCCCGAAGGTTCGCTGGTCAGCTTTGCGCCGGACCACCTCGGCACCGAAAACGCCATCAAGGCAAGCGGCATCGGCTACACGATTCTGCGCGACGCCTGGTATTTCGACAACTTCCTGCACGGCCTGCCGCACAGCCTCGAAATCGGCAAGTGGTACACCGCGACCGGTGGCGGCCGCGTCAGCAATATCAGCCGCGAAGATTGCGCACTCGCGATCGCCGCTGCCCTGGCTTCCGACACGACGGAAAGCGCCACCTACACGCTGACCGGCTCGACCGCCGTCACCATCGAGGATGTCGCAAGCGTTGTCAGCAAGATCACCGGCCGCCCGCTTGAGGTCGTTCAAGTAAACGACGAACAGTTCGCCGCTGGCCTTGCCGGCGCCGGCCTGCCGCCCTTCGTGGTCGACATGCTCGTCTCCGCCGACGCCAACACCCGCGCCGGCAAATTCGATATCCTCACCAACGACTTCAACAAGCTGACCGGCAAGGAGCCACAGACGCTGCGCAGCTTCTTCGAGGAACACAAGGCTGTATTGGCTGGCTGAGGTTTGGGAAGGTCAGGCAAGACTTGCTTTGTCTCGCCTTCAAGCATGGCCCCTCACCCCAACCCTCTCCCCGCATTGCGGGGCGAGGGAGTTTTGAGGCATCATCCGCAAACTCTCACCGAATGATGCGATCGCCAGTTTGCGCTGTCGTCCCTTCTCCGCGTCCTGAGCTTGTCGAAGGGGCGCGGAGAAGGCTAGGATGAGGGGGCAGGCAAGACGGCGCGGCAAAAACCAGCGCGCCAGACCACCCCAACCCCTTCCGTTCAAACTACCTGCCCGCAAGCCCGGCGGAACCGCCTCACCGTTTCGACCATGCCATATTCCAGCGCATCGGCGGTCAACCCATGGCCGATCGAAGTCTCCGCAAGCTTCGGAATACGCCTCAGCAGTGCCGGCAGATTGGCAACGGTCAGGTCGTGGCCGGCATTGACGTCAAGCCCGTTGGCGAAGGCGGCATCGGCGGTCTTGCCAAGCGCCTCCAGAATGACGGCAGCCTTCTGCGGATCGTCGTAGCAGCCGCCATAGGGGCCGGTATAGAGCTCGATGCGATCGGCACCGACCTCCCTGGCAATCTTCACGGCGTCTGCATCGCCGTCGCCATCGGCAAACAGCGATACGCGGCAGCCGATCTTCTTGTACTTGGCGACAACGTCGACCAGCAGTTCGCGGTTATTGCGAAAACCCCAGCCGTGATCCGAGGTCGCCTGCGCGGGGTCGTCGGGCACAAGCGTCACCTGCTCCGGCTCGGCGGCGGCGCAAAGATCGAAGAACTCGTCGCTCGGATAGCCTTCGATATTGAACTCCGCTTCGGGAAACTCGTCATCGATCAGGGCGCGGATATCGGGCAGATCGGAAAAGCGGACATGCCGCTGATCGGGGCGCGGATGAACCGTCAGACCGCTGGCGCCGGCGGCCAGTGCGATGCGGCCAAGCCCGATGACGCTCGGCCAGGGAAGATCACGCCGGTTGCGCAGCATCGCGATGGCGTTGAGGTTCACGGAAAGCTTGGCGGGCATAATCGAAATCCCTGATTTTCAAAGCGGCTGATATCAGCCGTTCTATGCCATTATGCCCAGCAAAACCAACGAGATTCCGACATCAACCCATGCAAAACTTTGATGGGCACGACAAAGCCGCATCACCAGGTGGTGACGCATCGGCAGCAACGTCCTTTTGCGGATATTTATGACCGCGAACGCCGCCCTATCGGACGATCGTCAGCGTCTCAGCGGCGCGGGTAATGGCCGTATAGAGCCAGCGCTCGCGCGTATCGCGAAATGCCCAGCTCTCGTCGAACAGCACGACATTATTCCACTGCGAACCCTGCGCCTTGTGCACCGTCAGCGCATAGCCGTAGTCGAACTCGTCATAGCGCTTGCGGGTCGACCACGGGATCTCACCCTCGACATCCTCGAAGGCCTGTTTCAGCAGCTTGATCTTCGCGGCGCCGCGGTCCATGTCGTCGTCTTCCGGGCGGATCAAAAGATTGATGCCCGGCTTCGTCGTTTCTCTGGAAGACGTCATGACCTGCCAGAGCGAGCCGTTGAGCAGCCCCTTGGCGGGGTCGTTGCGCAGGCAGACCAGCTTGTCACCAGATTGCGGATACTCGGCCGTAAATCCTTTAAGCTCGCGCAGACGCTGATTGTAGCGCCGCCGTGTCCGGTTGGTGCCTACCAGCACCTGATCGGCCTCCATCACCAGCGGCTGCGTGACCTCGTTCTTCGAGATCACCTGCGCGGTGCCATAGTCGCCGTGCATGATCTCCTTGCCCTCGCGCACCTGCATGGCGAGCTGGATGATCGGGTTGTCGCGGGCCTGGCGATGAATGTCCGTCAGCAGATAATCCGGCTCCTCGTTGGTGAAGAAGCCGCCGCCGGAAACGGGCGGAAGCTGACCGGGATCGCCAAGCACCAGAATGGGCGTGCCAAAACTCATCAGATCCTTGCCGAGCGCTTCGTCCACCATCGAGCATTCGTCGACGATGATGAGCGCAGCCTTGGCGACCGGGCTCTGGCGGTTGATGGTAAACATCGGCGCGATCGACGTCTTGCCCGTCTCCTCGTCCTCGACGGCTTCCTCGCCGCGCGGCCGGTAGATCAGCGAATGGATGGTCTTGGCATTCGAGGCGCCGCGCGAACGCAGCACCTGCGCCGCCTTGCCGGTAAACGCCGCAAACAGCACATCGCCGTCCACATGCTCGGCAAAATGCCGCGCAAGCGTCGTCTTGCCCGTACCGGCATAACCGAACAGACGGAACAGCGGCGAACGCCCTTCCTTCAGCCACTTGGCGACGGCCTGGAGCGCTTCATCTTGTTGCGGCGCGAATTGCATGCGCCGAATTGGCAGGATTCGGCCGATGGAAGCAAGCAGTAAAAAATACCCGGCGAGCTGGGAATAAAATCCCGGGCAGCCGTGTCTCATGTCCGGCAACGCAAAATGCGAGGCCTGGACGACCATCGTTCACCCACCCGAGGAGAGACATCATGAAGACCCTGAGTTTCCTGGCCACGCTCGCTGCGGCATCGGCCTTTGCCACAGCCGCCTTCGCTGCAGCACCCGTCAAGACGGTCGAAAGCGCCAAGGGCAAGGTGCTCGCCGGCGAAAACGGCAAGACCCTCTACACCTTCAAGAACGACAAGGCTGGCGTGTCCAACTGCAACGGCGATTGCGAGAAAGCCTGGCCACCCTTCATGGCCGATAGCAAAGCCAAGGCCGAGGGTGCATATTCGATCATTACCCGCAAGGACGGGATGAAACAGTGGGCAAAGGACGGCATGCCGCTCTACTTCTTCGTCAAGGACGCAAAGTCCGGTGACATCGCCGGCGACGGCTTCAAGGGCGTCTGGGATGTCGCGAAGCCCTGATGAGAACGGAAAGGGCGTGGCGGGAACCTCCCCCGCGCCCGATAGCTTCGAGGCGGAGGTGCTGGCGCTCCTCCCCTCGTTGCGACGCTATTCGCGCAGCCTCACCCGCTCGGATGCCGACGGCGAGGACCTGCTTCAGGATTGTGTCGAGAAGGTTTTGACCCGGCGCAGCCAATGGCGCGGGCTAAACCTGCGCGGCTGGATCCTCACCATCATGACCAATCTTTACCGCAACGAGCGGCGCCAGCAGGGCGGCCGCAGTTTCGTCGATATCGATGACAACAGCCATCTGCCTGCGGCCGAAACCGACAACGACCCGCTGCGGCGATCCCATCTGGAGACGGCGCTGAACAGCCTCGGCGAAGAGTATCGCGCGGTGCTGATGCTCGTCATCGTCGAAGGCTACAGCTATCAGGATGTCGCCGACATGCTCGATATCCCGATCGGCACGGTCATGTCGCGCCTGTCGCGCGCGCGCCAGAAGATGACCAGCCTGCTGAACGCAGACAATGTTGTCACGCTTCGGAGACCAAAATGAACGAACGCAAACCAACCGTTACCGAAGCGGACCTTCACGCCTTTGCCGATGGCCTTCTGCCGCCGGAAAAACAGGTGGAATTGCAGGCATGGCTGGCCGAAAATCCCGACGAGGCTGCTTCCGTGGCTGCGTGGCAGGCTCAGAACAATGACATCCGGGCCATGTTCTCTTCCTACGCAGTGTCAAAGGACCACGACGCCGATCTGATTTCCAAAAGCAGACGCACACCTTCTACCGAGACGATACAGCCACGGCGGAGTCACAGGCTGATGATGCTCGCCGCCTCGCTGGCGCTCTTCATCGCGGGCGCGGCGGCCGGTCATTTCGGTCCCGATCTCTTAGCACCACGCGAACTGCAGCTAACCTCGATCGAAGCCCTGCCGCAGCAGGCGCATTCGGCCTTCATCGTCTACGCCAGCGATGTCCGCCATCCCGTCGAGGTCGGCGCGGATCAGGAAGCGCATCTCGCCACCTGGCTCGGCAAGCGCATGAATGTCGCCGGCCTCAAGGTGCCGAGCCTGCAAAAGCTCGGCTTTCAGCTGGTCGGCGGCCGACTGCTGCCTGTCAACGGGACTCCCGGCGCCCTGTTCATGTATGAAAATGCCAGCGGTCAACGCCTGACCGTGCTGGTGGGGCGCAATAGCGGCAACACCACGACCAGCTTCCGCTTCGCCAGCGACAATGCCGTCGAGACCTTCTACTGGATCGACGGCGACCTCGGCTATGCCGTGACAGGCGAGATTTCGCGCGACATGCTGCGGCAGGTGGCGGACGAATGCTACAAGCAATTTTCGTCCTGACGCCGACGGGACACTTGCATAGGACATTTAGATAGGGGGCAGCCACCCGCTCTCGTGGTTCGAGACGGCCCTTTG
>NZ_JBXSOW010000020.1:0-71353 GCF_057784375.1 Martinezella sp. CNPSo 3964 | reverse complement strand
TCGTGATGAGGCCTTCAGGCTGCCGACCGGACGCGGTGACGAGTTCGCCCATGGGACGCCTGGCAGTCCGGACTCACGCGAGCGGGCTGTCATGAAGGCGCGGGAGATTTATGAGCCGGATCGGCTTATCGATAGGTTGAAGGTGAGGAGTAGGGATTTTCAGTAGGAGGAGCTGCGGTCGATTTGGATTCGACGCCTGACGAGACCGAAAGGCCATCAGGTTTGTGAATGCCAACATTCGCTCCCAGAGACGGGCCTCAGGGCTGAAGAACTACGTTTTCGCGCCCATTACTCGCAAACTGTTTCACGCACGACGACCCGATGATGATGGCGGTAGCCATAGCGCCTCTCCGTCCAGCATCGGCGATGATACCTATAGCGTGGTCCGTCGTAGTATCCATCATCTGCGTATGCCGGCCGATCGCGATAGTATCGTGGCGGCGCATCATAGTCGTAGCGAGGCCCAACTCCGTATTCAAAGTAGACCTGAGAGAATGCCGGCGAGGCGGCCAAGGTCACGGCGAGCGCCAGCGCTGCGATTGCAATTCTTTTCATGGCTTTCCATTCCAATTTACATTGCTGCTGCGCGCTAAGCTGCGCTTTGAATGTAGTATGCCACGAGCACTGCTGGTGGATACGGACCAAAGTCCCGGCCATGGAAGGACTTAGGCCTTAGATCTCTGCTCGCTTATAGGAAAGGGGTGGACTCCCCATTCTTACAGCGTAAGATGAAGCATCGTCGCCAACCGAGTAAGTAGGCGGTGGCGACTGAGGGCTTATACGTGCTCCCGCCTGCAAGACGGACGGAGTGGCATTATGCCCTTTCGGAAATACGTATCTATTCCAAACGACCCCGGTTTTCGCGAAGCTTTGATACTTTGGGCTCGCAAATTTACCACATCCGACATCGCAGCAAGGCGTGCCGCTCAGCGGACGATTGATGTCTTGTGCGACAAACCCAGCCTCCTCGACGGACGAGACATAAACGAAGCAATTTTCAAGCTTTTGCGTCGGCACGCATTCGATGAAATTGAACTCTCGTTTGAGCAAAGGGTGCACGGTGACGGCGTCTTGTCCGAGAATGAGCCGATGTGCTGAAGTGAACGGGCCGTTGCCCAGCAGCAATAGCCCTGCCTCGGGGTCCGAGGCAGGGCTGTGAGGTCACGCAACGGAGCTATTGTGCAAAGGACATTCGGGTCATGGCAGATGCGATCGCATCGCCAGCTGGCAAAGACTTTTCGAAATTTGCTCTAAAGGGCTTTATCCGAGGCCAGCCAGACCGATGCGTTCCACTTTTACCAGCTCTGACGGCCATACCAATCGTCAACGTCGGACTTTGCGCGGTCCTTCGCGAGACCATACCGCTCTTGGATCTTGCCTTCGAGCTGATCTCGCTTGCCGGCGATTTGATCAAGGTCGTCGTCGGTAAGCTTACCCCACTGCTCCTTGATCTTGCCTTTAACCTGCTTCCAGTTGCCTTCGACGCGATTCCAATCCATGGCAATTTCTCCTTTTTGGATTACCAAAGATCAATGCCCGAAGATGCGAATTGTCAGTTCTAAGCGTCGGTCATCGCACCACGTGGTATCTTCCAGACGGATTTCGGATGTACCTGCGTCGTCTATGGCGAACAGTCAGGCGACTTTCGCGGCCAGCATCTCGTTGATGCAGTCCTCGTTGCGCGCTTCCAGTTGCTGCATTGGAAAGGCATTGATGAACATGCGGATCGTCTCGTCGAGATCGGCACCGGATTGGGACCAGCCGGGACCGCAACTGACCTGCTCGCCGGCGAGATCCTCGACCTCGAACAGACCGCAGGTTTCGCCGGCCTCGTCATCGACGGCGAGCACAAGCGTACCGAAGCCTCTGCGGTCGTCGTTCCAGTAAACTGCGATCTCGAGAAATCGTATGCCGGTCCGGTTTCCGATCTCCGTCAGTAGCAAGCCATGAACCTCGTCTGTCACGAGCGGCTTCGGCTCATCCCAGCAAAGTTCCTCGTCCAAGGTCGGATAGTCCATGACGTTTTCCAGCAGGTCGCGCATCCTGTCGAGATGGCGAAGCATGTCAGGCGACTTCCCACGGAAGCCGGGCCGGTCGTCTCTGAACGTATCGAAGGCATGCCGGCCCAAATAGCCGACGAAATCATAAAGCGCCTGTGCGTCGTCCTGGTCTATGGTGAGAACACCGTCTCTCGGTCGTGGATCTCTCGAATATTCAAACATTGCTTCCTCCTTCACTTTCGAAACTTGGAACCCAACCGCGCGTAAATCCGACGCTCATTCCAGCCTCGCAGAGGGCCAGTTGTCCTCTAACGAACTTCAATTCGGCGAGCAGAGCGCTGATCGTGGCGCGGGCGTCGCCTTCGAATAGGTTAAGCACGGAAGCGGACCTGATCGAATTGCGGTTCATCTGTCTGAGCGGCTGCGGCTGTCATGAGGCAATAGGTCTCCTGCCCCTCTAGAATCATGGGGGTCAAACTGCTGACGTGTCGATATGGAAATTGCGCAGACGGCGGTTGCTCCGGCAATCTGTTCCTATTATGTTCTCATTTGGGATGGAGTCAAGGGTGCTCCCTCAATGACACCCACCTGCCATGAAAGCGGAGCGCAAAGAGTGAGGGGCAGTCGATCCCGCTTCCCCTTCGGGTCACGATGTTGAAGCTCCTGCGGCTGCCTTTGTCCCGCTTCTTGCGCGTCGAGAATTCCCGAAATCCCGGCTTGCAGCCGGCGCCACGCTGATTTCTCCAATGCTCTCCATTTTTCAGCGTTGCGCTTGCTTACAAGTGAACATTTGATGATCGCTCGTCTACCTGAGAATCGGTGCGGTGATTAGAGGCAAATCGTCGTTACAAGCCATTGCTATTTCAAGGATGGGCGGGGCGATCTGGCGACGCCGATTCACATCCGACGCGCAAATGGCGAGAGTCCGCCGTGCTAGACGTAGTATTGTCGATTTCGACAGCAGCCGTCGCACTTTCGCTAAACAGCTTTCGCGTCCCAGCTAATTCCGCAAGCCACTCAGCATTGCTTCTCTTTTAGGTGTTTCGCGATTTTCGTTGGTCATGTGCCGCTCTGGGTGGTCCGATGTTGAGCATCGTCTCTTTTCGACCGAATAGCGGTTCTCGGACAGCTCTGCTGGAGAAGTGAATGTTTGTCATCAGAGAGCTTCTTAATCGAGACGACATTCTTCAATGGGCGATCACCGAAGGCTTTCAGAAGATCGTCCCGGCGGAGACTTTGCATGTCACGATCGGAAAATTCCACGATCCGAAGGTCCGCCAACTACTAGTTCCCGTCCAGGAAAGTCTGCTGGTTCGCGCAAGCGGACGAAGAGCTGTCTTGAACTTTGGCGGCATCATTGTACTGGCTTTTGGCTGCAGCAAACTTTCCCGCCGTCACGCTGAGTTTCGGCGGGCGGGAATGATATGGTTTTATCAAAGCTACACCCCCCATGTTTCGTTTGCTCTCGACAACCTGGATCTACGGGGCATCCGGCCATTTGACGGGCGCCTCCGTTTTGGGCCAGAGCGTTTCAAGCCAGATCCGATTCTCGATTTATTTCCTGGAAGGGTTTCGGGTTTGGACGGGTAGCGGCTTTTCCAGCATTATCCAGAATCGCCTCACTTTGATCAGCCCCTCGCAATGTCACGGCGTCGCCGCGTTAGATGTCATACGGCCAGTGGAAAGTGAAGAATACCTGGTGAGTTGTCGGGATGAGGAAAGACTCGACTCATTAAGCTTTCTCTGTTGCACTGTTTTCCATGACGAAGTCCCCGCGTAAGTCATCAAAACCCCTTCTCGCCACCTCGGAAATGCCGCTGCGAAGTCAGGCGCGCAAAGCCCGTGATCCAGACCAGCCGAGGTTGCCGCTTGATCCAATGCCGGAGCGGATCGAGCCGGCGCTCGCGCTTCTGAAGTCCGAGGTCCCGAAAGGGCCGCAATGGCTCTATGAAATAAAGTGGGACGGCTATCGCCTCGCTATTCACGTTGAACCCGGCCGCGTACGCATTCTTACCCGTGGAGGGCACGACTGGACTGACCGCTTTCCGACAATCGCCAAGGAGGCCACGGAGTTCGGCATGACGATGATTCTCGACGGAGAAGCTGTCGTCCTAGATGGGGAGGGGAAATCGAGCTTCGGCGCCCTTCAGCACGCTCTTGGGAGAAGGGGCGGGCGGCGGCGAGCAGATGAGGCGATCTTCTATGCTTTCGATCTGCTTTATTTCGATGGACACGACCTGACAAAGCTGGATCTCGCCGAGCGTCGGCAGATCCTGGATGGGTTTCTCGTCGATCATGCCGGCGTCATTCAACTATCCGAGCAGGTCGAAGCCGATGGCGACGACTTGCTGGCCGCCGCATGTGCGCACGGTCTGGAGGGTATCATCGCCAAGAACCGTGAGCTGCCGTATCGCTCTGGCCGTACCGGCGATTGGATCAAGGTGAAATGCGTCCAAAGCGATAGCTTTTTCATCGTCGGCTATGCACCATCCGCTGTTGCCCACGGCGGGATCCGCAATTTGTTTCTCGCTGCCTATCGAGGCCACGATCTTGTCTACGTCGGCAATGTGGGGACGGGCTTCAACGAGCGTGATGCCGCCAGGCTTCGCAAGGATCTGGACAAGCTCAAGACTGCACGGGCACCGATCGCGCTGAAACAGCGCGGCGTCGTCTGGGTCCACCCGACGCTGATCGCCGAAATCGAGTATCGTGCGTGGACTGATGACGGCAAACTGCGTCATGCTTCGTATAAAGGCCTCCGGGAGCGGCAGGACAATGCCGAGGTCTATCGTCTGCCGCAATGAGGCGCAGAATGATTGGCACAGCCCTAACCCGTGTGACAAATGGTCAAGAAGATAAGAAATGGCTCCGCTTCAATCGCCGCCAACAATAAAACTCTTCCGGCTGCGCGACATTGGTTGGTCTCTGTGGGATCCAATAGGTTTATTGAAACCGGGACAACGTTGGCACGATGAGGAGTGTAGGTCGTTCGCCGATGAATACGATACTTACCTGCTGAACGCGGCGAGACAGTTGCGTAGAGGAGTTGCCAGTTCCACCGTCGTTGCATATCTGGTTGACATCGAAGCTAATTACATGGGTTTGGGACAAAGACCCTATACCCATGAAAGGGCAAATTCATTGGTTGCCGCGATCAATGCGGACAGTTTGCTGTGGACCTATCCGGAGCCTTAGGCGTGGTGCCCCGCCAATTGAGCCAATCCGTTCCCCCGCAACTGGCCTGAAACGGCCCCTAGAGATTGGGATTGGCTGGCAAGTTGACCGCCGTGCTCTCACACACTCGCCGAATTCCGGCGAGCAGTATTATGTTATGGCGCTGGCTCAATCCAATCTGGAAGTATTTGGGCCCATTTGCATCGTTATCGCAATTGATAATTGATTGAAAAAATTGGTGTATCTCGCTTTTACATATGGTAAACTTAGTTAGCCGGCTAACAACAGATAAGCAGATTCGAGTGAGAAAAAGACAGCCAAAAAAAGAGTCGATAATCCTGTTGTTTCTCACGGCAACGGCGAAAGTTTCGCTTCGTACACAGGTTAGTGCGAAAACACCGCCCGATTCGCCACCACCATCTCGCCCGCGAATGCGGCGGCCGGTTTTGGCCGCCTCCGGCCGCTATAAGAGCCGAGCTGTCCGGCCGGTCCTCCTCGCAGCATTGTTGTAATAGCTGGAGGCCTGCTGCAC
This sequence comes from Martinezella sp. CNPSo 3964, assembly GCF_057784375.1. Taxonomy (NCBI): domain Bacteria; kingdom Pseudomonadati; phylum Pseudomonadota; class Alphaproteobacteria; order Hyphomicrobiales; family Rhizobiaceae; genus Martinezella; species Martinezella sp. CNPSo 3964. Next base: position 65,647 of record NZ_JBXSOW010000020.1, on the reverse strand, counting down.
GGACCGGTGCCTGGACTGCTCCATGGCCTCTGGAAGGGGAATTCCGCGATTACCCCTCATTTTGACTTAACGATTTCAGGTCGTGCAGGGGAGGGGCGTTGTCTGCGGCCGTTCGGAGTGGTGATTGCGGATGACGAAGGTGTGACGGTGACGACGGCCGGTTCCATCCGGTATTGCCAGACGAGATAAGAAGTTCACGGTTCGGCCCGGCGGGATTGAGGCTGCTGAAGCCTCCTTTTAAGATAATTCACTCAATAGCGTTTCCGCTGCGGCAAGGGATCGGCGCTCACGAACCTCCTCCGATGAGCCCTGCAAGCCCAAGAGCACACGCAAGACGTCGGTTCCGAGAAGGTTACCGAAAAACGTCGCAATGAGATCCCGACGAATCTGTAGGTCGACCTCTCGGAACTCGGCTCTTTGCGAGAAGATGACGTCCATGTTCTCCTCCCACGCTTCAACAAAGCCGCGATATGCAGCTTCTGCCAAATGCGGAAAACGCGTGGTCTCGACCATGACAGTGCGAAACAACGATATGATCTCCGGACTCGTCAGCTTCTCCTGGAACAGGCGGCCCACTCCAACAAGCACATCCTTTAGGGGCTGCTCCTTGAGCGCAACGTTGTCGGGATGGTCCATGTCATGTGAATAGTCACATGCCTCAAGGATCACTGCTGCGAACAGGTCGTCCTTGCTCTCCGCGTGCCGGTAGAGCGTCATGATTGAAACGCCGGCCGCAGCGGCAATCCCTTCCATGCTTGCCCCTTCATATCCGACCCGCAAAAACATGACCCGTGCAGCATCAAGAATTGCCGCTCGCTTTCGCGCCATTAGCTTTGCTTTCGGATGATCGTCAGACCACGCTTTCATAATCCGCTTGACTCCAGGTTCATAACGATAATATACCATATCGTATCATTCAAACGAGAATGATGCCACCATTATCATAACCGCCGGTCAAATGCACCGACCACGTTACACGATTAGCTGAGAATATGATGTCCGCAGCTCCAAACGGCTCGAATCTCCATCTGGAACCCGTCAACGCCCGGCACAACATCACCTTTCAGGAGCACATAACGTGACCACCAATTCGATCTCGGCAGCCAACCAGCATGTCAGCCGCCCTCTCAACATCAGCCTCTGGTTTGTCCAAGGCCTGTTATTCGTGGGCTATGTAATATTCGGCGGAATGAAAATGTTCATGCCAATCGACCAACTGGCGGCAATGTGGGTTTGGCCAGGTCAGGTTCCGCCCGCCTTCTTGCGCTTAATGGGCATGATAGACGCTGCCGGCGGCATTGGGGTACTCCTGCCGGCCCTGACGCGAATCCAACCTCGGCTAACCGTGCTTGCGGCCCTTGGCTGCACAGTGCTCCAGATTGCGGCAATCATTTTCCATGTCTCGCGCGGAGAAGCGTTTGTCACGCCGCTCAACTTTATCTTGCTGGCACTTAGCTCCTTCATCCTTTGGGGACGCTCTAAGAAGGCACCGATTTCCGGTCGGAAATGAGCCAGGATTCGACAATTTTCCCGTTCTTTTCGTCGTACTACGGAGCACCCGCGCATGCCGGAAAACGAACCGTAAGACAACTTCATGGAGCACGCACAGATGAATTGTCTGTCCTTCAAGTCTCCGGACGGTAATTGCGGCCCGTCCGTCCGCACATCGGCACAGTTGCCGCTTCTCGTGGCCGACGGTCACGAGGCGCTGGCCACGATCCATACCTTTCATGGGTTGGCCGACGGCAAAGAACATTTTGCCCTGAAATTCGGAAATCCAGGAGCCTCGCCGCTTGTGCGCTTGCATTCCGAATGCATGACCGGCGATGTCCTGGGCTCGGCACGATGCGACTGCGGCGCACAGCTTCAAGAATCCCTACACCGCCTCAACGATGAGGGCGGCTACTTACTCTATCTGCGGCAAGAAGGGAGGGGTATCGGCTTATATCGCAAGCTGGATGCCTACCGCTTGCAGGAGCTTGGAGAAGATACCTTCGCCGCCAACCGCGTCCTCGGCCACCGCGACGACGAGCGCGACTATACTGCAGGCGCTCAAATGTTGACGGCGTTAGGCATCACGCGCATCACGCTCCTCACCAACAACCCGGATAAGCGAAGCCAGCTCGAAGGACTTGGTATTGAGGTGGCGTCTGTTCGACGGACAAGCGTTCACGCCAACCGTCACAATCTTCGTTATCTCGACGCCAAGATTCGGCACACCGGGCATGCGATCACGCTGCAGGACGACAACGAGGATCGCAGCTAGAGCGACGGATGCGTCCCTTATGGGAGTGAGCAGTATGGAAAGAGTTACGCTCTCAATAGCGTGTTCCATCGACGGATGTATAGACGACTTGTCGAAAAAGCGCCTTATTCTGTCAAGCGAAGCGGATCTCCAAGACATCCAGCGCGAACGCGCAAGACATGACGCTATTCTGGTCGGTGCCGGGACAGTGCGTAGTGACAATCCGACCCTAACCGTTCGAGACCAGAAGTTGGTGCAGGACCGAACAAGGCAAGGTAAACGCCCGCAACCAAGCAAGGTCACCATTACGGTGACCGGAGATCTCGATCCGAGCGCCAACTTCTTTCAAAGGGACGGTGCCGAAAAGATCATTTTCTGCCCAACTGCAATTGCTGCAGAACTCGCGCGCCGTTTCCACGGCCTAGCCACGGTTCACAGCGTCAACGATACACTGGATGCGGGGGACATCATACAAACGCTTGAGACAGTCGGAATTGATAGCCTCTTCGTTGAGGGCGGAACCAAAGTCCTCTCGATGTTTCTTGATGCCGGCGTGTTCGACGACTTTCGTCTGGCGATCGCACCGGTGTTCGTTAGCGAGAGAGATGCGCCCCGATTCCACGCGCCTGCCGGGATCGCAGCAGACCATCGAACGCGACTGGCAGTCACCCGCGTTCGCTTGCTCGGCGATACGACAGTCATCAACTACGCTCAAGGAAAGGCAGGAGCGCAAAAAGGCGCCTCGTTCCCAGATCGACTGCCGAATTCGGCCTCTCTCCTCCACTCACAATCAGCGCAGCGGGATTCAAGTAATGCAGTCGGGTAAATCGATACAATCAAATGCAGTGTTGCGGCTGTGCTGGCCATTCCTGGCAGTGACGATTCTTGCTGGAATTTGGAGCCTCTTACCCGGGGGACATATGGCGCTAGCGAGATCAATGTCGCCAACAGCAGAACATCGAGTTGTCATTCTCATCGATTCAGATGATGAGAAGGTGATGGGGCATGCGATCAGCTATTCGATGAACATCACCCGATCCTTTGCTCTGAAAAACGAAACTGTAAAGATAGAGATCGTCGCCAACGGGTCGGGCATCAAGCTGTTTCGCGCCGACACTTCTCCGCTTCAGCAGCCATTGGCGGCACTACGCCAGACAGTGCCAGGCATCGTATTCAGCATGTGTGATTCGTCGAAAAAGATTGCCGAACAAAAGGAAGGGCATCCTATCGATCTGATCGATGGCGCAAGACTCGTCCCGTTTGGCATCGGCCGGGTCATTGAGCTCGAGGAAAGCGGATGGAGTTACATCCGTGGCTGAGGGGTCGAACGCTGGTTTTGGCCGCAATCAGGAAATGTCTCGCCGCACAGTCCTGACCTCGTTGGTTGGACTGGCTGGTCTCCCGCTCTTCGCCAACGCCAGCCTCTCTGAAGAATTCGACAATCCGCCTGTGTTCAGTACCATGAGACATCAGTTCACCATGATCGAGCCGGCAGCACAAATGTCGGCGGTCACACTGGCGGATGACGCGGGTCGGCCCAAGCGGCTGACCGCTGCGCCGGGCAAGATTTTGCTCCTCAACTTCTGGGCCACATGGTGCGAGGCGTGCCGGCAGGATCTTCCGTTGCTGGAGCGTTTTGAAAGGAAAGCCGGAAATCGGGTCAGCGTCGCCGCGGTCTCAACCGACGCTGCTGAGCGGCGAAGCAAGATCAGACCTTATCTCGAAGAGCTTTCGATCCGTTCACTTCCAATCTACCTTGATCCGGATGGCCGGCTCGCGAGCAACTCGCCCGAGCCAACAGCGCCATTCTCGCTGCTCGGAGGTATGCCCGTGACTTACCTGATCACTCCGTCGGGCCGAATAGCCGGTTATATTCTGGGTGTAGCTAATTGGTTGGCCGAAGATGCGCAAAAGCTGCTGGACTATTATGCGAATGCGTAGTTGCATTCGGTAGTCTCCTGTAGTTGACGGCTCGGACGAAACTGTTCCGGCTGCAGATCGTTTTGAAACGCCGTCTGCGGGCGGGGAACTCACAGTCCCGACGCCTTGGTGAGATTGGTACGGAAGCGGTCGCGCCGCCTTTGATATTTGCGCGTCATCTCGGCCGAGGAGGCAAGGCCGGCTTTCCCATAATATGGCTCGACATGGACGTCATTTTCCAGAGAACGAAATATACGGCTGAAAATCGACAGAAAATGGGAAGAAATACGACAATGATTGGATTTGGAGCCGCATTGTAAGAATTTCGTTGTGAATTTTATCTTTCGAATTGACGTGTGAACCATATTGTGGGAAATACCCCTCCAGCATCTCGGAGGAGATCATATCTATGCTTCAGATTGAACGGACGCCGTCTTCGAGGCGCGTCTTCATGCTGGGCGCATCCCTGAAAGGGAGCGTCGCATGACATACACTTTCGATTTCAATGCAGTCTTCGAACATTGGCCGCTGCTTCTGCGTGGTGCCTGGACGACGCTGGTTCTCGCATTCTGGGCCACCGTGATCGGCTTCGTCTTCGGGACGATGTGCGCGATCGGGCGGACGAGCGGTCCTGTCTGGCTCCGCGCGCTGGTCGGCGGGTACGTGGAGGTCATTCGCAACACTCCGCTGCTGATCCAGAGCTACTTTCTCATATTCGGCCTCGCAAGCGCGGGCCTAAAGCTCCCGATCATGGTCGGCGCCGTCATCGCACTTGTCGTGAACGTCGGCGCATACACGACAGAGGTGATGAGGGCGGGCATCGAATCCATCAAGCCCGGCCAGATCGAGGCTGCGGAGTGCATCTGTCTCACCCGGTTCCAGATATTCTTCCACGTGATCCTGAGGCCGGCGATGGAACGGGTCTATCCCAGTCTCACCAGCCTGTATGTCCTGCTGATGCTCGGCTCCAGCGTCCTGTCCGCCGTCGGCGTCGAGGAACTCTTCGGAAGCTCGAACCGGGTGCAGAGCGAGACCTACAGAAACTTCGAAGTCTTCGTGGTTCTCGGAGGGATATATCTCGTCCTGACCGTGATCATGAGGCTCGCCTTCTACATCTTCGGCCAGACGATCTTCACCCGTCGCCGCCGCCTCGGCACCCCGTTGTGAGCGGAGACCGGACATGAACACGCAATTTCTCGAATATCTCATCCAAGGCTTCATCGGCACCATTGTCCTGAGCGCCCTGACGTTCTTCTTCGGCGGTCTCGTCGGGTTCGCGATCAGCCTTGCGCGGTTGTCGCCAGTCAGGGCGGTGTCTGTCGCCGTCGGCGTGTACACCCAGGGGGTCCAAGGCATCCCGCTGCTCGTGCTGATGGGCGTCTGCTATTTCGGTCCGAGCCTTCTCGGATACGACTCGCTGCCGCCGCTCGTGGCCGCGACGCTTGCCATGACGATCTTCGCCAGCTCCTATCTCGGCGAGATCTGGTACGGCTGCTTCCTGTCCGTTCCGAAGGCGCAGTGGGAGGCGGCGGAGTGCATCGGTCTCTCTCGCTGGCAGCGCATGACCCGCGTCGTCCTTCCTCAAGCGCTTCGGATAGCGACGCCCCCGACTGTCGGCTTCCTCGTCATCATCGTGAAGAACACGTCCGTCTCGTCGCTCGTCGTCGGCTACACCGAGCTTTCCTACAACGCCAAAGTGATCAACAACTCGGCCTTCGAGCCGTTCCTGTTCTTCGGCCTGGCCGGTCTGCTCTATTTCCTCATTTGCTACCCGCTGTCGCTGAAGTCTCGCGCGCTGGAGAAGAAACTCAATGTCGCCAATCGTTGAACTGAACAATGTCGAGAAGTCCTTCGGCGCGGTGAAGGTGCTCAAGGGCGTGACCTTCGGCGTCGAGAAGGGCGAGGTCGTCGCCATCATCGGGCAGTCCGGCTCGGGCAAGTCGACTGCGCTGCGATGCATGAACCACCTGGAGCGTATCGACGGCGGAGAGCTGGTGGTCTGTGGCCACAGGCTCCAGGCCGACAAGGTCGACCTGAAGCAGCTCCGACGCGACGTCGGCATCGTCTTCCAGAGCTACAACTTGTTCCCGCACCTGACGGTGGAAGAAAACGTGACCCTCGGCCCACGGCTGGTCCGACGCCTGTCGAATGCAGAGGCCCGTGACGTTGCAGCCTCCGTCATCGCGAAGGTGGGTCTGGCCGACAAGCTCAAGTCCTATCCCGAGCAGCTTTCAGGCGGGCAGCAGCAGCGCGTAGCCATCGCCCGGAGCCTGGCCATGCAGCCGCAGGTTATGCTCTTCGACGAAGTCACCTCGGCGCTGGACCCGAAGCTCACTGGCGAAGTCCTTCGTGTCATCGAAGGACTCGCCGCAGACGGAATGACCATGGTCCTGGTGACCCACGAGATGCAGTTTGCCCGCAACGTAGCCGACAAGGTCGTCTACATGCGCGACGGCCGCGTCCACGAGATGGGCGGCCCGGACATCCTGAAATCACCTTCGACGCCGGAGCTGGCGGAGTTCGTGGAGCATGATCTTTAAGTGTCGCCAAGTGCCAAAAGGGAGGAAGTAATGAAAGTCAGCAGACAAATTTTTACAGCCGCGGTCTGCGTGCTGCCACTGGTCTTCGGAGCAAGCGGCGCCTTCGCGGACGCCATGGCCAACATCAAGGCCGCGGGAAAGATCCGCGTCGCGATAGATCCCGGCCTGCCGCCGTGGTCCTACAAGGACGACAAGCTCCAACTGACCGGTTCCGAATACGAGACCGCGAAGCTCCTCGCCAAGGACCTCGGCGTCCAGCTCGAAGTGGTCGAGACGAACGGCGCGAACCGTATCCCGCTTCTCATGACCGGCAAGGCCGACATCGTCGTCGCCGCGATGACGATCACGGACGAGCGCAAGAAGGTCATCGACTTCTCGATCCCATATTCGGGCACGTCCACGGCCGTGTCGGCACCGCCTTCCATGAAAGTCACTTCTCTCGAGGACCTGGTCGGCAAGCAGGTCGCCGTCGCTCGCGGAACCGTGATGGACAGCGACCTAACCAAGATGGCGCCGTCAGGCGTCGAGATCGTCAGGTTCGACGACGAAGCTACGACCGTCACGTCGGTCCTGAGCGGCCAGATGAACATCGTCGCACAGTCGCTCTCCCTGAACGAGACCATCAAGAAGCGCGACCCTTCGAAGGTTCTCGAGCAGAAGATCGTGCTGCGGACCAACATGCACGGTATCGGCATGAAGAAGGGTGAGGACGCGCTCCGCAATGCGATCGACGCCTGGGTGAAGACCAACATGCAGAGCGGCGTCCTCGAGGACGTCTACAAGAAGTACCAGGGCATCGATCTGCCGCCGGCCGTCAAGGAAGCTGCGCTGAAGTAGGAATTGTCCGGGGACGATCCTGTCTGGATCGTCCCCGGTCGAAAGACATCTGGATCGGGAAATAAGCGAATGAAGATACTGATCATCGGAGCGGCAGGCGAGGTTGGCACCGGCCTGAGGCAGGAGCTCAGCCAGCACTTTCAACTCCGTTTCCTCGACCTGAGGTGCGACGGGTTCACCGATCAGGACGACTTCGTACAGGGAAGCATCTCCGACTTCGACCTTCTGGTCCGGGCGATGGAGGGCATCGACGGCGTGCTGCATCTCGCAGGCTGCACGACCGACGCAGGCATCGACCAGCAGATCGAAGGCAACATCAAGGGCGCTTGGAACGTCTACGAGGCTGCCCGTCTGTCCGGCGTGAAGCGCGTCGTGTTCGCAAGCTCCCATCACGTCGTCGGATACTATCCGCGCAACCGCCGCATCGGCTCGGACGTCCTTCTCCGACCTGACAGCCGCTACGGCCTGACGAAAGCCTTCGGAGAGCAAGTCGGAGCCCTCTATGCAGACAAGTACGGCCTTCGGGTGCTCTGCATCCGGATCGGCCGCGCGAACGAGCGGCCCGAGGACCGTCGTCGCATGTCCATCTGGGTGAGCTGGCGCGATCTCGCGCAGCTCGTGCGGATCGGCTTCGAGAATCCGTCCCTGAGATACGCCGTCGTCTACGGCGTATCGGGCAACGATCGGACCTTCTTCGACAACAATGCCGCCTTCAAACTCGGCTACCGACCACAGGACAACTCCGAAGCCAACGCCTCGGAAGTGATGGCGCAGCCGCCGGAAGATCCCGAACTGGTGGGCACCCATGCGATCGGCGGCCATTTTTCCAACAACGAATTCGAGGCGCCCGTCTCGAGGATCTACGAGTGGTGACGACGATGAAAATCACTTCAATCGAACCCATCGTCGCCCGCATCCCCTTCAGCGACGGCGGCACCGGGATAGGCATCACCCCGCAGAGCTGGAACACGCTGGACATCGTACTGGTCAAGGTCGAGACGGACACGGGTCTTGTCGGCTGGGGCGAGGCATTCAGCTACTTCTGTTACCGTCCCGTCGCCTTGGCGGTCCGCGACATGATCGCACCGATCCTGATCGGCCGGAACGTCGAGGACGCCGCCGACCTCAACCTCGAGGTCCAGAAGAAGCTCGCGCTATTCGGCCGCTACGGTATCACTATCTTCGCCCTGTCGGGCGTCGACATCGCATTGTGGGACCTCAAGGCGAAGGCTGCAGGCGTCTCGCTCGCCTCGCTCGTGTCCGAAGGATCACGGAGCAATATCGAGGCCTATGCCAGCCTCGTCCGGTATGGCAATGCCGACCTCGTGTCGAAGTTTTCCGAGCAGGCATGCCGCGAGGGATATGGCACCCTGAAGCTTCACGAGATCAGCATGCCGGAGATCCGGGCTGCCAGGAAGGTCATCGACCCTCGCATGCGCCTGACCGTCGACGTCAACTGCACATGGTCAGCCGACCTTGCCAACGAATACCTCCCCGAACTGAAGGCTCTAGACACGCTCTGGCTCGAGGAGCCCGTCTTCCCTCCAGAGGATTTCGAGACGATGGCGAAGCTCCGATCCCATGGGGTCGGCCTCTCTGCGGGCGAGAACGCCTGCACCGCCTTCGAGTTCGAACGGCTCATGCAGGCCGTCGACTATCCCCAGCCGAGCGTGACCAAGGTCGGCGGCGTCACCGAGTTCCTCAAGGTCTGCAGGTCGGCCGAAACTCGCCAGATCACCGTGATGCCGCACTCTCCGTATTTCGGGCCGGGCTATCATGCGACCGTGCAGCTTGCAGCGGCAGTCAAGAACGCCGGACTGTTCGAATATCTCTACGTCGAACCCGAAGCATGGATCGGTGTCGATACTCCGCGTCCGGAAGCTGGTCGGATTGCTGTCCCTGATCAGCCTGGGATCGGCTTTTCTCCCGATCTCGACGTGCTCGAGCAGTATCGGGTGCAGCTATGATCGTCATGTTCGAGGACGACATCGGGGGCATACCAGCGATCCACGCCGCGCCGCGAGACGCGGTGGACGCCTGCCTGCCGACCGTCTTCTTCTTCCATGGATACAGGAACTCCAAGGAGACCAGTTCCTTCATGGCCTACATGCTGGCGATGAAGGGGATGCGAACGATACTGCCGGAAGCGAACCTTCACGGCGCCCGTTTCGATGGGAACGACACCTTCCGGCTGACCCAGTTCTGGAGCCTCCTGAAGCAGAACATCGACGAACTGGAAATCTACCGAAACCACTACGTGAACCGAGGCCTTGCAGACCCCGCGAAGATCGGTGTGTCCGGAGCGTCCATGGGGGGCTTCGTCACTTTGGGCGCGCTCTCTCGTTACGACTGGATCGCCGCTGCGGTGAACTACATGGGTTCTGGCTACTACGAAGACGCCTCCCGGACGATCTTCCCGCCCGGTGGACGTTATGATGCCGACACCTATCGGGCGCACACGGAGGCGCTCTCCAGGCTCTCCGGCTACGGCGTTTCCGACAGCACACTGGGTTCGATTGCGAGAACTCCTTTGCTGACATGGCACGGTATGCGCGACGAGGTGGTGCCGTTCGGAGACAGCGTCCGTCTTCAGTCCGATCTCCTGCGGGCGGGACTGGACGGCAATTTCGAACTCGTGCTCGACCCTGTCGGCACTCATCGTATATCTGCCGACGGCGCGATCAAAGGTGTCGAGTTCTTATCCCGCCACCTGCATCCCGAACATGGAGCATCCCGATGAGCAACACCACGAGACCGGAGCAGGACGACATGAGCAGCGATTCCGCTGGCGGAGTGCCGGGTACCGGCCTCCTGAACAAGTCGCTTGACATCCTCCAGTTCATCGGCGAGACCGACCAGAGGCTCAAGGTGAAGGATCTGTCGGCCAAGACGGGCTTCTCGAAGAGCACGCTCTACCGGATACTCGCGGCACTCTCTTCGCGCGGGTTCATCACCATGGACCGGCGCGACCAGTCCTACATTCTGGGTTCGAAATTCACTTCGCTCGCCGGAAGCGTGAGCCGAAGCTCCGAACTCATTGCGATCAGTTCGGTCATCCTGAAACGGATCGCCGACGTCTACGGCGACAACGTCAACCTCGGCGTGATGAACGGTGACATCCAGCAGGCGATCGCGCGATGGGAAGGAAGCGGTGCACGCCGATTCGCCTCCGGAATCGGCGAGCGCAAGCCTTTATATTGCACCGGTCTTGGAAAGTCGCTTCTGGCATTTCAATCGGAGAGCGATCGAGAGAGGCTGATCTCGCAGATCGTATTCACGAGATACACCGACAAGACGATCATGACCCCCGAAGCTCTGCGTTCGGACATCCAGATGATCCGGGCGAGGGGCTTCGCCATCGACGACAACGAGATCATCGACGGCGTCCGCTGCGTGTCTGTTCCGATCTACGATACAAGCGGTTCCGCGATCGCATCCATCAGCATCACGGGCCCGGCATTCCGTATGTCGGACGAGAGGATCTCGGAACTGGCTTCGGTTCTCCAGGCTGCTTCGCGTGCGATTTCGCAGGGCCTCGCTGCCGTCGTCTCCAGAGGCGTTCCTATCGAGGCCGGCCAGTTCCATGGTCTTCCTGTCAGGCTCCACGACGTCCAGGCATTCAGGGCGAATGCCATGACCTATGACAGGAGGCGGAAGACGCTGTTGTGGACGGACGGGCCAGGCGGAGCTGTCTACCGGCTCGCGGAGGACGGTCGCGAGATCGTCGTGTGGTTCGACAGCCCAGTCCAGGGTCTGGCCATGGATCCCTCCGGCGATACGCTTCTCGTCGTATCGGAACGTGCACTCTGGCGGGTTCCGGCCGATGGCATCGACGCCCAGCCGTCCAAGGTGATGGAAGCCGACCTGTTCGCGAATGCCGCATCCATCCACCAGTCTCCGGCCGGACGCTTCGCCGTCCTTACCAAGGTATCGGAGGATGAAGGCTCCATCGAGGTCTCCGACGACAGGGGCACCGTGCTCGCGACCGTTCCCGACGTTCTGATTCGCGCCGGTGTGGCGGTCTCTCCGGATGGGAACATCGTGGTCGCGATCTGCGCAGGCACCAACTCGATCCTGACGATCGACCTCCGTAAGGAAAAGATCGAACCTGTACGTGGGGGCGTGCTTCCGGTCGCTCGAGGCGATGTCAACGGCATCGGTCTTGATGGCGGCGGAGACCTATGGGTCAGCCATGCGAACCGTTGGAGGGTCACCTGCCACGCGGGCGATGGCTCTCTCAAGCTCACTGCTCCCCTTCCGTTCCCGACCCCGTGCGCCATGGTCTACGACGAGCACAGGTCGGCGATGATGGTCGGTTCCGAGCGTATCGGACTCTCACCGAACGTCCTTGAACTCGCCCCCTTGGCGGGCGGGATCATAGAACTTCCCAAACCATTCTGAAAACTTAATCGAGGATTCCCATGACCGATAAAGCACAGCTCAACGCGGACACGCTCGAAAAGCTCAAGGGCTGCAGCACCGCCACCCTCACGACGCAGTTGTTCAAGCGCAACTTCCGCCAGCAGTTTCTCGTCGGCGTAAAGGCGCTCAACGCCGATGCCGAACCCTTTGCCGGCGAAGCCTTCACACTCCGCTTCATTCCTTCCCGTGAAGACAAGGACTGGGATCTGGGCGATCTGAAGAAGCGCGGCGAAGACAACGTCCAGTGGGAAGCGGTCGAAGCGATCGAGGCCGGCCAAGTCCTCGTCATCGACAGCCGGAACGATCCGCGCGCCGCTTCGGCAGGCAACATGCTGATGCTTCGCATGAAGCGCAAGGGCGTCGCCGCCGCGATCACGGATGGTGCGTTCCGCGACGGCACTGAGATTTCGAAGATGGGCTTCGCGGCATACTGCGCCGCGAACACGGCATCCACGCGCCCGGCCTACCACCGCGCCGCCGACATGCAGCTTCCGATCGGATGCGCTGGTGTCGCGGTCTATCCCGGCGACATCGTCGTCGGTGACTCGGACGGCGTCGTCGTCATCCCGCGGGCCTATGCGAACGAGATCGCGGCGGATGCCTATGAGCAGGAGCTGCGCGAGAAGTTCCTCTATACGAAGATCGACGCCGGCGCGTCGCTGTGGGGCACCTATCCTCCGAACGAGGAGACTTTGAAGGAATACGCAGAGTGGCGTGCCAAGCAGGGGGCGGAGTGAACCCATGGCAGATCAAATTCCTGCACAGAAGGCCGCGGCTCTGATCCGTCACTATTTCCAGATGTGCAATGACGCCGATCGCCAAGGTCTGATCGACTGCTTCACTGCCGACGCCGTGCACTACTTTCCGCCCGGCTTGCCGGGCGCGCCATGGCGCGGTGCGGCGGCTATCGCGGATGGGTGGGTCTGGTGCGTTAAGACCATGGGTTCACGCTGGACGATCGAGAAGATCCTCGCCGGTGCGGACGGTCGCGAGGCGGTGATTGAGTGGACCCATTGGAAGACAGCGATCGACGAGGTCCTGCGCGGGGACGAGTGGTACATCTTCAACGATGATGTCACTCGTATTCGCGAGATCCGGGCCTATTACGCATCGCCCGTCAACAAAGCCGAGCCGATAAACAAGCTCCACGAATTCGACTACGAAGGCAGGGGCTACGCACTCCAGCCCCCGTCGCTGGCACCGAGAACCTAGGAGTACCGACATGCAGTTCACCATCATAGCCCGCGACGATACCGCCGCGGGAACGCTAGATCGACGTCTGGCAGCACGCGAAAAGCACATGGAGCGCATCCATGCAATGAAGGCGGAAGGTACCATTTTCGATGGCGGCGCTTTGATCGACGCAGACGGCAAAATGATCGGATCCGTCGTTCTTTGCGAGTATCCGGACCGCGCAGCGCTCGACGCTTACATCAATAGCGAGATCTATTTCACCGAGGGCGTCTGGAAAGACATCCAGGTGCTGCCCTTCCGTCGCGTACAGTGGAGATAACACGATGACCATCCACCAGAACCTGATCGGCGGCGATTGGACGGGTACAAAATCTGCCGACAACATCAATCCGTCGAATACAAACGAAATTGTCGGCCAGTACGCGAGCGCCGACACTAGCGACGTGAACCAGGCGATTGCCGCTGCCAAGGCCGCGTTTCCTGCATGGTCCCGCTCGGGAATCTGGGAGCGCCACGTCATCCTGAAGAAGGCCGGCGACGAGATCATGACTCGGAAGGATGAGCTCGGCGCGCTGCTGGCCCGCGAGGAGGGCAAGACCCTTCCAGAGGCCATCGGCGAGACCGTCCGTGCCAGCCAGATCTTCGAATTCTTCGCGGGCGAAGTGCTGCGTCTTGCCGGCGAGACCATTCCGTCGGTACGCCCCAACATTGGTGTCGAGATCACCCGCGACCCGCTCGGTGTCATCGGCATCATCACGCCCTGGAACTTCCCGATCGCCATTCCGGCCTGGAAGATCGCGCCGGCGCTCTGCTATGGCAACACCATCGTCTTCAAGCCGGCCGATCTCGTACCAGGCTGCGCTTGGGCGATCGTCGATATCCTCCACCGTGCAGGCCTACCCAAGGGCGTGCTGAACCTTGTCATGGGCAAGGGCTCGGTCGTCGGCCAGGCAATCCTCGACAGTCCCGATATCGCGGGCATTACTTTTACGGGTTCCACAGCGACCGGAAAGCGTGTCGCATCCTCATCCATCGAGCACAACAGGAGGTATCAGCTCGAGATGGGCGGTAAGAACCCGATGATCGTTCTCGATGACGCCGACCTCACCGTCGCCGTCGAAGCCGCCGCCAATTCCGGCTTCTTCTCGACCGGCCAGCGCTGCACGGCGTCCTCGCGCTTGATCGTCTCCGAAGGTATCCACGACAAGTTTGTGGCGGCACTGACAGCGAAGCTGGAGACCTTGGTAGTCGATGACGCCATGAAGCCCGGAACGCACATTGGACCCGTAGTGGATGGTCGCCAGTTAAAGACTAACACCGACTACATCGAGATTGGAAAAAAAGAGGGTGCGAAGCTGGCTTTCGGCGGCGAGCTTCTGAAGCGCGACACGCCCGGCTTCTACCTGCAACCGACGCTGTTTACCGAAGCCACCAACCAGATGCGTATCTCCCGCGAGGAGATCTTCGGACCCGTCGTCTCGGTCATCCGCGTCAAGGACTACGAAGAGGCGTTGGCGACCGCCAACGATACGCCGTTCGGCCTGTCCTCCGGCATCGCGACGACCAGCCTGAAATACGCGACGCACTTCAAACGGAACGCCGAAGCGGGGATGGTGATGGTCAACTTGCCGACGGCGGGGGTCGATTTCCACGTGCCATTCGGTGGCCGCAAGGGTTCTTCTTATGGCTCGCGCGAGCAGGGGAAGTACGCTGCAGAGTTCTTCACCGTCGTTAAGACCGCGTACACGCTGGCTTGAGGATCTGAGATGACGCTTCACGAATACAAGAAAACCACCTACGCCAGGCACTATGACGATCCGCCTCAAGTCGTCGCGTCTGATGGCTCCAAGACCTGGATCACACGCGGCGCAAATCTCGTGATCTCCATCACTGAGGCAAAGGCCGGGACTGTTCTAGAGCGCGAAGACAATCCCGACGAGTACATGCTTATCCTTCAGGGAGGCGCCAGTGCAGAGATTGCTGCACAGGGAGAGACAAGGTCGGTCGGTGACGACACTCTGTCCATTGTCCCACCGGGCCAAAGTCGGGTAATCGTTGGCAGCGAAGGCAAAGTACTGAGGATTTTTTCAAGCCGAGCTACTGACCTGGCCGGGATTGCCGCGAACGCCCAATCCTACTCCACGGTGCTTGAAGGCTATGCTCCTCTGGTAAACTGGCCGGATCCGGCCGGCGGCTTCCGCATTCGATCTTATGACTTGTCGAAGTACCACGACGAGTCTGGACCTTTGATCCAACCCCGGATCTTCCGGTCAACAAACCTAATGGTCAACGTCTTCGCGCCTTGGCATGCTCTGCGGGAGACTTCGAAGCTCGGACCTCATTACCACGATGATTTCGAGCAAGCCTCAATCTGCCTGAAGGGGCAGTTCGTGCACCACATACGCTATCCGTGGACGGCCGACCTGAGCGACTGGTATCCTGACGAGCACACTGAGATCGGCAGTCCCTCGGTCACGGTCATTCCGCCACCCCTCGTTCATACGACGCGCAATGCCAGCGCGGACGGTGCCATCCTCGTCGACGCGTTTGCACCGCCACGCGCCGATTTCTCGCTGAAGCCAGGGTTCGTTCTAAATGCAGACGACTACCCGCTTCCGGAAGGACTCGATACGCGTAGCGTAGCGCTTGCTGGGAATGTCTCGGCTTGGAAGGCTTAAGAGCCAATTTCGTAGACGCGTTGAACATTGGCCGCCCGGTCCGATTTTGGGCGGCCCAAATACGTCACGGTCCCTGTAGGTGCGTTTTGCCGGCGCCGAACGAGGACGAGCTAACCGCTAGGACTTCACTCCCGAACTTCTCCAAGTTGGCCGCGGTCCAGCGAGGAGGTAGCGATCAGCTCTGGATGAATTGGGATCATCCGCTCCACATCTTCAAAAATCATTTCGATGTGCTCAGAGAAATGGTCGCCGGCGGCTTTCTCGTCACGCGCTGCAATCGCATCAAAAATATTCTGATGCTGTTTAAGGCCAAGCTCGAAATTAGATTCAAACTTGAATGCAAGCCGACGCACCCGGTCCAACTGGCCTGTGGCGAGATGGATAACCCGCCACAGGTTCGGGTATCCAGACGCTTCTACAACCAGTCTGTGGAACTCGTTGTCCAGTTTGAAGAAGTCGTCGATGTTCTTGGCTCTGGCGGACTGCTTTTGCCTGAAGAGCGAGAGCTCAAACGCATCGATCTGTTTTCCATCCCAACAGCGTGCTGCAAGTTTGACAAGTCGCTTCTCCAAGGTGTCACGGGTCAAATAACCTTCGACGACCTGTCGCATTGCGATCTGGCTCACAAAGGTCCCACCGCTCGGCCGCACCACCACAAGATTCTCCGCTGCGAGTTGCAGTATAGCCTCGCGGACTGGCGTGCGAGAAATGCTCAGGTGTTCGCAAATGCTCTTTTCCGGGATGGGTGCGTCCGGCGGAAGCGCGATCGAGATAATGGCCGCCCTCACGAGTTCATACACCTGCGTCGCTTTAGGCAACCTAGCGTCGGTCTCGCCCCAAAAAATCTCCACAGCCAATACTATCTCCCAAATTGCAGTGGCGAACCAATATACCCACATTCTGGTATACTCAACCGGCTCATGTCGATTGGATTTAGTCCATAGATTGAGCTTTCGGTGAGAGGAGATGGATCAAGAAATATGATATCTGCTTGAAATTAATGAAGTAAAGTCCTTTACATGCAGTGCACTGTATAGCGTGAAAAAAAGTGCTTGCGAGCTCCGATGTACCAATATACTGGTATATCCATCGTCACGAAGATGGCGATCACGAAAAAGGGGATCGAAAATGAGAAAAATCAAAAGCCTGTTTTTAGTCATGCTGTTGGCCTCCTCCGCTCACGCAGTCGAAGCGCAACAGATGACACTCAAGCTGGCAACCGAGGGCGTGTATCCGCCATTTAACTACATGGCCAACAACAAACTCGTAGGATTCGACATCGACATCGGCGACGAGCTGTGCAAGCGGATCGACGCTAAGTGCGAGTGGGTCACTCAGGAATGGACCGGGATGATCCCTGGGCTTCTTGCGAAGAAATACGACGCGATCGTCGCATCGATGTCCATAACGGAAGAGCGCCGCAAGATGGTCGCTTTCACCGACAAGTATCAGACGCCGATCGTCCAGTTCGTCACATCGAAGGATGCAGGCGACGATGTTTCTCCCGATGCCCTCAAAGGGAAAATCGTCGGCACTCAGGGATCTACGACCCTCGCGAACTACCTCGAAGGTAAGTACAAGGGCTCCGACGTAAAGCTCTATTCCAGCGCTGACGACGCCTTCGCAGATCTCGCCGCCGGCCGCATTGATTATGCATTCTCCGACCTCATTAGCGATATGAACTGGCTGAAATCTGACGCCGGCGGTTGCTGCAAACTGGCGGGAAATGCAATTACCGACGAGCAGTATCTTGGCTCCGGCAAGGCCGTTGTCCTGCGCAAGGATGACGACGCCCTTCGGACGAAGCTCAATGCCGCGCTTGCTTCTATGATCAGCGATGGCACCTTCAAAAAGATCAACGACAAGTATTTCCAAGTCTCAGTCTACTGACCTCACCATGAGGGCGGGGAGCGCATGTTTATGCGCCCCGATCGCTGGAAAACGAATGTTGGGCAAAATGATTGAAGATATCTTTGGTGCCGACAATCCGTGGGCGCAGTTGATCGCGCGTGGCGTGGTCGTAACCGTTGAACTTGCTGCGGTCACACTCCCGATCGGCCTTTGCGCCGGACTGGCGGTGGCGTTTCTGACCGCAAGGAGCGCCGGTCCCGTTTCAAGGCTCTGTAGCCTGCTGATGATTGTTGTTCGGTCCGTCCCGGAACTGCTGACGATCCTTATGGTCTACTACGGGGTGCAGATGCTTCTGCAGAGATACGTGTCCGATACCATCCAAATAAGCCCTTTCTGGGCCGGGGTCACCGCTTTGTCTTTAGTGCTAGCTGCATTCTCAAGCCAAGTCTTTGTCTCGGGACTTCGAAATGTTCCGCCGGGTGAAGTTGAGGCAGCGCAAGCTTTGGGACTTACGTCGCTACCTCTCCAGTTTGGAATTGTGTTGCCCCATGTCTTGCGGCTGTCGCTCCCCGCGCTTGGAAACCTATGGTTGATAATCATTAAAGACACCGCGCTTGTGTCCGTCATCGCCCTCCAGGATCTGATGCGTGCCAGCAGTATCGCGGCCAGTAGCACGAAGCATTACAGTACATTCTTCCTGATAGCCTGTGCCCTGTATCTGACGCTCTCTTCGTTCTCGGGCGTCCTCTTCAGAACCGCCGAAAAACGGCTCAACCGTGGATACATGCGGAGCATCTGATGTGGGATCTTGTATATCAGTATGGTCCGCGGCTTGGCGCCGGACTGGTCGTCACGTTGAAACTAATGTTCTCAGCTATCGTCCTAGGCGGATTGCTCGCTTGGCCGCTGGCCTTGGGCATGGTCAGCGGAAAGCCGTGGATCAGTCGTCCTATTCACTTCTACGTATACCTAATGCGCGGCACGCCTCTGCTCGCGCAAACCTATCTCTTTTATTTCGGAATGGGAGATTTCCGCCCCCAGCTTCAGAGCGTTGGATTGTGGTGGCTTTTCCGAGACGCTTACTTCTGCGTTCTCATAACTTTTACGCTGAATACCGCTGCATACCAGGCAGAAGTTCTCAGAGGCGCTATTGGCGCCATCAATCCTGGTCAGATCGAAGCCGCGAAGGCTCTGGGTGTCGGATCATTCCGGATCTGGTTGTCCATTATCGTCCCTCAGGCGCTCCAGCTTGCTTTGAAGCCGCTATCTAACGAGGTGATCCTGATGCTGAAGGGCTCCGCGATCGCGAGTGTCGTGACGGTGGAGGAACTGATGGGGGCCACAAGGATCGCATTCGCACAAACCTTCGACTTCCGAATCTACCTAATCTCTGCGGTCGTCTACGTGACGATCATCGAAATCACTCGCAACTTTCTTGCTGTGATCGAGAAAAGATACAGCAGACATATGCCAACGACCGCGATTGCGGCAGGAAGGTCTCAATGACAAGTAGGTCACCGGCATCCGACATCGGCGAAAAGCCAGCAATCCAACTGATGGGTCTGAACAAGTTCTATGGTCATCACCAAGTCCTATTCGACGTCTCATTGGTGGTCGAGAAGGGGGAAAAAATAGTCGTCGCTGGGCCCTCAGGCTCTGGGAAGTCCACAATGATCCGTTGCGTAAATCGCCTTGAGGCATTTCAAAGCGGGAGGATCATCATTGGCGGAGTTGAGCTGAACGACACGCCTGCACGTATCAGACAAGTGCGCCGCGAAGTAGGGATGGTGTTCCAGCAGTTTAATCTTTTCAGCCACATGACGGTTCTGGAGAACTGCTTGTTCCCGCTCCGTTGGGTCAGGGGTATGTCGCGCAAGGACGCGGAACAGGTTGCGATGGAATACCTCGCAAAAGTCCGCATCCCGGAACAAGCCCGCAAATATCCAAACCAGCTTTCGGGAGGGCAGCAACAGCGCGCCGCAATCGCTCGTGCGCTCTGTCTCAAGCCAAATGTAATGCTGATGGATGAGCCGACTTCTGCCTTGGATCCTGAAATGGTTCGCGAGGTTTTGGACGTGATGACCAACCTTGCTGAAACCGGCATGACTCTCATCTGTGTCACCCATGAGATGGGATTTGCGCGCCGCGTTGCCGACCGAGTGGTGCTAATGGAGAAAGGGCGCGTGATTGAAGACTCTCCGAGTGAGCGGTTTTTCACCGATCCTAGGGAAGAGCGGACTAAGCAGTTCCTGAGCCAGATGCTGCACGGTGTCGCTTAGGGACGGCATGGGGGCGAGCAACACGCCACCTTAAAACGACTGACTGCAACAATCCGAAAACAATCACCGGGCCGCCCATTGGCGACCCGACGGGGCGAGCTTTTGCCTGCTTGCACTGAACAACCCAGAGGAGACCTGAAAATGTTAAATATCAACGACCGCTTGAATCAATGGGACCGCGATCACTTCATCCACCCAGTAACGGCCTACGGTGGGCATGAGAGGGGCGAGACGCCCGCCAAGATATTCGAGACAGGTGAGGGCGTCTTCGTAGTAGACAGAGACGGCCGGAAGTATTTGGACGCTTTTGCTGGCCTATGGTGCGTCAACGTCGGCTACGGCCGCAAGGAAATTGCAGAGGCAATATCCGATCAAGCTCATCGTCTAGCGTATTTCAACGCGTACTTTGGGAACGGAACGGAAGCTGCAATCACGCTTTCGCGCATGATTGCCGAGCGGACGCCCGATGGCTTGAGCCACGTGTACTTCGGGATGAGCGGATCTGACGCCAACGACACGAACATCAAGTTCGCGTGGTACTACCACAACGTTCGGGGCAACCCCGAAAAAAAGAAAATCATCTCCCGCAAGAATGGCTTCCACGGCCTAACCTCGCTGACCGCAGGTGTAACGGGAATTGCGATGTACCACGAGGCCTTCAACGTGCCGCTTCACCAGGCGTTGACGGCAAGCTCTCCGTATTACTATCGCAGAGATTCACGCCACATCGAGCTGACCGAGGAGGAGTACTCTGACTTCCTCGCCGACGAGCTTGATCAGATGATCGTGTCGGAAGGCGTAGACACGATCGCCGCGTTCATCGCCGAGCCGTTGCAGGGATCAGGTGGAATCATTCCTCCGACAAAGGGGTACTGGGATAAGATCCAGAAGGTCCTGAGAAAATATGACATCCTCTTGATTCTTGACGAAGTCGTCACTGGATTTGGACGCCTCGGAACCATGTTTGGTGCTGAATTCTACGGGATTGATCCTGACCTGATGTCCGTTGCGAAGGGGCTGACCTCGGGTTACGCGCCGCTCTCTGCATCGATCGTTCATGACCGTGTATGGAAGGTGCTGGCAGAAGGTAACGACCGCCTGGGACCGATGAAGCACGGTTGGACCTATTCGGCGCACCCCGTTTCAGTCGCGGCAGGCGTCGCAAACCTCAAACTTATCGACAGCATGGACATCCTTTCCAACGTCCAGTCGGTCGGAGCTTATTTCCGTGCAGCGCTGAGAGACCGACTGTCTACGCATCCGTTCATCGGCGATATACGTGGGGAAGGAATGGTCGCCGCATTGGAACTCGTCGAGGATAAACCAAGCAGGCGCGCATTTGACCCATCGCTACGAGTTGGGGGCCAGCTTGCCGCGGCTATGCTTCAAGATGGTGTCATCGCCCGAGGTATGAACGGTCTCGACATTATTGGCTTGGCACCGCCGCTTTGCCTCTCACGGAGTGAGGCCGACAAGATCATCGATGTCATCGAGAGTGCGCTGAAGACTGTCAAAACCACCGCGGCATGAAGGTACCCGGCTGAGGACGAGGCGAGCGGCAATCGGTCGCGCGCCTCCAACACCAATAGGGGTAAGAATGGAAAATCAACTAATAGTAACTCGTTTCGGTATTCTCGAGGGCAGCTACGCTGGCAATCTGGAAGCTCTTCACACCGCTATACAGAGGGAGTTGGTTCCGCTGTGGCGGCAACTTCCTAACCTACTTGCGCTGCGCGTTATACGCGGCCTCTCCGCTGATGAAAATGCGCCGAGTATCATGCTTGTTGTAGAGATGGATTTTCCGTCTCTGGAAGCGCTGGAAGCCGCTCTAGCCTCGCCACAGCGGGGCGCCGTTCGCGAAAAGAGCGCGGAGTTGTTTCATCAGTTCGAAGGGAAGCTCTATCATTTGGTCACACAGCGCTTCGTCGACGTGTCGCTGTAGTCCGGTTCGCTACTGTAAAGTTTCGGCCCTATAGAGCAAGCGCCACAAAGCCGTCGGGTGATCGCCTAGCTGCCGAGAAACAGATATTAGTCTGATCGGTTCCGAACCGCATCCGCCCTATAACCGCCCACCACTTTCAAAGGGTGTTCTTCTCGGGAAATCCGGTTTGGCCGACTGCTCAATCTGGCCTGTTGACGATCGCGTGAAGGGAGAACCCGATTTCATCACAGTCGGCGGGCAGAATCTTTAGACGTCAAGTCCAAGACCGTCAGGCTAGGCGAACTTGTCGTGCCCTACGACAAGCTCGTGCTGGCGACGGGATCACGGGTGCGCAGCCTTTCCGTTCCCGGTGCGAATGCGAGTGGAGTATTTACGCTTCGAACGTTCGACGACGCCGCAAAAATCGCGAAAGAGTTTCAGAAGGGGCGACGATTGCTGGTGGTAGGGGGCGGGTTCGTAGGTCTGGAAATCGCAGCAGCCGCCCGTTCGAGGGGGTTGGAGACTGTGGTAGTGGAGGCAACGAAGCGGCTGTTGTCCCGAATTGTACCAGAAGAGATCGCTTCAATGCTCGCGCAGCGTCATATGGATGCCGGGGTCTCTTTTCGTGTCGGATCCATGGTCGAAGAATTTGTGGCAACCCGGGCAAACAAATTGAAGGGTGCTGTACTTTCAAATGGTGAGACGGTGCCGTGCGACCTCGCGATCATCGGTGTTGGTGCGACTGCGGACACTGAGCTTGCGAGAGCCGCGGGTTTGGATGTCCAAGTCGGCATCCGCACGGACGCCTCATTGCGCACCTCCGCGGAGAGCATATTCGCATGCGGCGATGCTGTGTCGTTCTGGCATCCGTTGTTCGAACGCTACGTGCGTGTGGAAGCTGGCATAACGCAGAGAACCACGCGCGCGTCGTCGCTAGTCAATTGCTTGGCCAAACCGCCGTCTGTGACGATGTGCCCTTTTTCTGGTCCGATCAATATGACCGCTCGATGCAGATTGTCGGGATTTCGCACTTCGGTAGTGAATTTATTACTCACTCTATCGGGAACGACGCCAGAATTCTTTATCATCTCGACGCTCGCGGTAAGCTGGTTGGGGCAACAGCACTAGATCATGATAGTGTGATCGGCAAGAAAATTTCAGAGGCCCGTCGGCTTATCTCCAAGGGGGTAAAGCTCGGCTTTGCAGATTTCAAGCAAGGCCCTTTGTGGTGCCGCGCGACGCTGGTTCATCTCTGTGGCGGTTCGACTGAACCGCTCGCAGGAGCCTGCTGCTCGTGCGACGGTGGCACAGAGGCGCTGGTCGCGTTTGATTTGATCCGTTGATTGATTTACATCATTGTGATTGGGTAACTGTCATCGCTTATGAGTAGATTTTTGACATTCACATAGGCGGCAACTTGATGCCTAGCTGCGGTGGAACGATTGGCAAAGCAAGTCACTCTGGCGGATGTTGCAAGGCTGGCGGGGGTTGCAACGGCAACTGTTGATCGGGTTGTCAACGATCGTGGAAATGTCAGTGATGAGGTCAGCCGCCGTGTGCTGGCGGCTGCCCGCAAGCTAGGTCTAAATCGGAAGCTGCCGGAACTTCATCGTCGCCTTGTAAGGATCGATGTCATCCTAGCGCGCCCGGAATTGCCGCTTATTGGACGGCTTTGTTTCGAATTCCGTCGGCTCGCATCGTCCTTGGATCGGTTCATCTCCATCCACCGCACAATGCTGGAGGACGAGCGTCCGGAAACGTTGGCACGAGCGCTGGTGAAGACCACCGCAGACGCCGTAGTGTCTTACATGCCGGATCACGCCTTGGTGCACTTAGCCGTGCAAAAACTGCGTACGAGGGGAACACCTGTCGTAACTGTCGTTTCCGACGTGCCTGGATCCGAGCGTATCGGCTATGCGGGCACGGACCACTATCAAGCGGGGCGGTCAGCCGCCTACTTCGTGACTCAAATGGCCCGCAGGCGGGGGCCGATCGCGATTTTATGCAATCAGCTCTCATTCCAATCGCATGCAGAACGTATCCGCGGATTCTCGGAATATCTTCAACAGCTCCCGTTCGGTTGGCATGTCTCAGAAATCCTTGAGGGGCAGGACGATAGGGATAAGTCCGAGCTCGCCTTGCGGGCGGCCTTCAGGAGCAAGCCGGATATTACGGCCGTTTACAATGTTGGTGCGGCAAATATAGCGGTGGCTAGCGCAATCCGCGCCGATCTTCTTTCGCACCGCCCAGTTTTTGTCGGCCACGAACTGACACACAATACGGCTACGCTGCTCCGCGAGGGAGTGATGTCTCTCACCATCGACCAAAGTCCGGAAATTCAGGTGCGTGTGGCAATCAACCTGATCCTCAAGCACTTTGAACTGGTCGAAGCGAGCCTGACGGTCCTCAAGCCGGAGGGGCAAGTCCCAATAGTGCTCTACGGGCCGGAAAACATCCCGGATCAACTGCCGTTCTGATCCTAATATGGCTGATTGAAATCAATCAGAAAAGTCATTGTAGGCCTTGACCCTTCCAGTCATTTTTCTTGCTGCGAATGACGCGTCGTACTTGCCGCGATCATTCCGGGAGGAGACATGATGAGCAAAATTTCTGGCCCAGTCCGCTGGGGAATCTTAGGCGCCGCAAGGATCGCCGATGGCGCAATCGTGCCGGGTATGACAAAGAGCCCCTATTGCGAGCCCGTGGCGATAGGCGCCCGCAGCCTTGAGCGTGCTGAAGAGATAGCTGCAAAGCACGGGATTTATCGTGCCTATGGTACCTACGAGGACGTTCTTGCGGATCCGGAGGTGGAGGCGGTCTATATTGCGCTACCGAACCACCTGCACATTGAGTGGACCTGGAAAGCGGCCAATGCAGGGAAGCATGTACTCTGCGAAAAACCCGCAGCGATGAGATCGGACGAGTTCGACAGGCTTGAAGGTATCAATCCAAGTCTGAAGATTTCCGAAGCATTCATGGTGCGGCAACAGCCGCGTTGGATAAAGCTGAGAGAGATCCTGAAGAGCGAAGAGTTTGGGCGTCCGCTGACCTTCTCCTCATTGCTGTCGTTCATGATGACGAACGAGGCGGACTTTCGGCAGAAGCCCGAGTTCGGAGGCGGGGCTTACTACGACCTCGGCTGCTACGCTGCGATGACGGCGCGGTACGTCTTCGACGCCGAGCCGAAACGCATTTTCGCGGCGATGGAGAAGAACTCGGGCGGGATCGACATGTTCACGTCGGTGATCATGGATTTTGGCGCCGGCCGCCATGCGACCTTCATGGTGTCTCTGGCACAAGCGTCATCGCAATCAATTCAGATCGTCTGCGAGCGAGCTTTCATACAGTTGCCTCAGGCTTATGTGCCTTCGAGGGCCAACCCGAACGTGATCGCCGTCGACACTTCGGCCGACCATGCCAACTCGAATATTCACACGCTCGAATTCCCGCCTCTCGATCAGTACGAGGAGGAGGTCACGAACTTCTCCAAAGTCATCCGCGGCGAGGACGTTCCTTATTTTGATCTTGCAGACGCTCGTGCCAACGCCGCGGTCGCGGATGCTGTTTTTGAATCGGCCAAGTCTGGCGCTTGGATCGACGTGAAGGGAAACTAGAGTGGCTATCAAACTCGCACTGATCGGCGCAGGCCGTATCGCCAATGTTCACGCCAAGGCAATCGCCGCCAGCGTAGACGCGCAGCTGGTTGCCGTCACCGACCCAATCGCGAAGGCAGCGGAGGCTCTCGCGAAGGCTTTCGGCTGTATCGCCAAGGATCCTGACGCGATCGCGACCGACAAGGATATCGATGGTGTCCTTATCTGCACCCCAACTGACACTCACGCCGACCTGATCGAGAAATTCGCCAAGTCCGGGAAGCACGTCTTCTGCGAGAAGCCAGTGGATCTCGAGCTCACTAGGGCCAAGGAAGTTGTGGCAATCGCAAAGACCGCTGGCGTAAAGCTTATGCTCGGCTTCAATCGCCGCTATGATCCGAATTTCGCAGGCGTCCGCGCCGCAATCGACGCAGGCCAAATTGGCGACGTGGAGATGATGACGATCACGTCTCGAGATCCCGGCGCACCAGATATGTCCTACGCAGCTTGTTCAGGCGGCATTTTCCGCGACATGACAATTCATGACCTGGACATGGCCCGATTCATGCTCGGCGAGGAACCAGTCCTCGTATCTGCACACGCGTCTGTTCTGGTGAAGCCGGAACTGAAGGACATCGGCGACTTCGACAGCGCCACGGTTATTCTGGAAACCGCATCCGGCCGTCAAGCGGTTATCAACAACTCGCGTCGGGCGACCTACGGCTATGATCAGCGGGTTGAGGTTCATGGCTCGCGTGGTTTTGCCAAGGCAGAGAACCAGTTGGAAAACACCGTCGTCATCGCCAGTGAAAAAGGTTACGTCAGCGCTCCGCTGCAGAACTTCTTCATGACACGATATACCGCGTCGTATGCTGGCGAAATGGCCGAATTCATCGCCTGCCTTAAAGAGAGCCGTGAACCCGCAACCAATGGACGGGACGGGGTGCTGGCGCTGAAGCTGGCCAATGCCTGCGTTGAATCAATCAAGCAGGGCAAACGCATTGCGGTCTGATGGAAATCATAGAGGCCCTTCACACAGTCGGGCCTCATTCTAAGGAATGCTATTCGGAAGCTAAGCGACGCTGATCCGAGGTGCGACGGACGACAAGCGATGGGGCGATCAAAAGATGGAGGGCGGGCTGGTTCGGCTTTTCCATTCTCGAGATTAGAATGTTCAGGCTTTGCGTCGCCATGTAGTCAATTGGCTGCCTGATCGTAGTGAGGGACATCGTTTCCGATTCAGCGAAAGGAATGTCGTCGTACCCCACGAGCGCAATGTCATCGGGAACTTGGATGCCTTCCTTCAGCAGACGGCTGAGGACGCCGGCGGCTTCTAGGTCATTTGAAGCAAAAATAGCCGTCGGTCGATCCCGTTCACCGAGGATAGCCTCGGTCGATGCCACTCCACCATCGAGCGTATGGCGCCCCGGATAGACCTTGGGCGTAAGTCCTTCCGCTTGCATAGCGGCGCAATATGCCTCCCGGCGGCGCTGCGAACCTGCACTTGGCCCACCGTCGATGTGCACAATCTTGTGGTGCCCATTTTCTATAAGATGTTTCACGATGAGCGACGTGCCCAATCGGTCGTCATTACTGACGCTGTCGACACGCTCGGTCGATAAATGGCGGCCAAAGTAGACCACTGGGATGTGACGGGCTACCTTTTCAACATAGGCCGTGGACTCCGGAGAACCTATAAGAACCAGCCCCGCCACACGCTGGGCGACCAGTGACTGAATCGGCTTTTCCGCCTTTGCGTCCGAATAGCCCTCGATGGAAAGCAGCACGTCAAATCCTTTTTCCCGAGCGATGGCATCGACGCTTTTCGCAACCGTCGCCGTGAAGGGGTTTAGGATGTCCGAAAGAAGGATGCCGATCGTCCGCGTGCCACTGCTCGCGAGCCTTCGTGCGGACAAATCTGGCGTGTAGTTGAGCTCCTCCGCAATCTTGAGAATGCGGGCTCTCTTTTCTGGCTGCACACCAGGTTCGCCCCTTAGCGCCAAGGATGCAGCCGAGCGTGAGACCCCGGCGCGTTCCGCGATGTCCTCCAAGGTTAGCTTAGACGCTTCTTTTTCCATCATTCCTCAGCTGCGGCACGAGGCCGACTTGTCGATTGATACTGAAGTTTACAAGAATCGGCATCAAATGCACACGGGTCAGCGCTGGTTATCCGCATGTCCCAACGCAATCAAGTTTGCTGGATGCCCTTGAAAGGCGACGCCTCTCGGAACTCTCGAAGTTCCCGAGAGGCAGTGAGTTCGGTCATTGGGCATCAGTGACGGACTGGTTGATGCAGAAGCGGAGTGTGGCTGCGGACGTCGCTACAGCGTCCTCAGCGCCGAGCGAATAGTCCTCATTCTCGATGGAAATCACGTCGTCGTAGCCCACGCCGCGAAGGGCTCGAACGATGTCCAACCACGCACGCACCGAACTGCCGTGGCCAAGAGAGACGAAATTCCAGAAGCGCGGGCCGACTGGCACAACATGCTTGGTATCAAGGAGTCCGTTGACTCGGGCAGCAGCCTCGATTCGGGAGTCCTTGCCGTGAACATGGTAGATGCACTCGCCGAGCGTCTGGATGGCCGAAACGGGATCGCCTCCCATCCAGATCAAGTGCGAGGGATCGAAGTTCACTCCAACGACAGGGCCGATTGACTCCCGCAGACGGAAGAAGCTCTCGGAGTTGTACACGACCTGGCGGCCATGCTGCTCGACGCAAAGCCGGATCCCAGCGGCTTCGGCCTTCGGTGCAAATGACTTCCACCAAGGAATGACGCGCTCGTTCCACTGCCACTCCAGGATCTCCATGGCTTCCAGCGGCCAGGAGGAGGTGATCCAGTTTGGATTGCTGTCGCCGGGGCCGCCGGGTAACCCGGACATCATGACGATGCGGCCCACACCGAGTAGCTTGGCCAGTTCCACAGTCTTGAATGCAAGCTTGGAGTCGTTAGGTCCGATATCGCCGGGGTGGACGGGATTTCCCGAACAATTGAGCGCAGAGATCGAAAGGCCCCGGTCGTTCAGTTTGCCGAGAAGATGCTCTCTTGCGGTAGCGTTGGCCAAGAGCTCGTCGATGTTTACATGCGGCGCGCTTGACCACCCGCCCATGCCAAACTCCACGCAGTCCATTCCGAGATCTGCCGCCTTTTCGAGGCAGTCGTCCAAGCCGAAGGCGCCAAAGCCGTCCGTATTCAATCCGATTTTCATGACAGTCTTCCTCGATCATTATCAGGCTGGTGAACGCTCAACCTTCACTGCGCTGTGACGGTCGGCCGATTCCTGGATGGCATCGAGGATCTCTGCAGCGCGGAGGCCGTCCAGCAACGTCCCGTTGGAAATTTCACGCCCTTCGGAGATTGCCGCAAGAAAGTCGTTCATCATGAAGCCGAACACTTCGGCGTAACCTGTGGCTACTCCATCGAAGGGAACAGGCAGCATCGCGCCTACATTCGGCGAAGAGGGGCGATTAAACACGGTCGCGAACGGAGTTTGGCCGGATCCGTCGAAACGCGCGATCTGGTACTGATTGATTGCCTGTGTCGAGAAGTGGGCAGATGCCTTCGTTCCAAACACCTCGAACGACAGCGTGTTGCCCATGCCAATCGCAACGCGGCTCGAAGAGAATACACCCTGGGCACCGCTTTCGAAGCGGAGGAGGGCGGACATCACATCGTCGTTGTCGACGGTGCGCGTTTCGGAACTCAGCTCAACGCGATTGTGACCCACTGTTGCAGAAGCAGGAAGAAAACGTTCTTTGATTGAGATCGTCGAGATCGACCCTGCAACCTCTGCCACTTCGCCACACAGGTAGCGAGCTGTGTCGATGGCGTGGGTGCCGATATCCAAGAGAGCGCCCGGTCCTGCTCGCTCGCGCTCGTAGCGCCACGAATGAGGAAGTTGCGGGTCCGCCGCGTACTCGCATTGGAACTGAACTAGGATATTGACGACATCTCCCAGCTCGCCAGAGGCAATGAGGTTTCGAATCTCGCTTACTGCCGGAATACGGCGATAATTGAAAACCGTGGCTGCGCAGACCGAGCTAGATTTGGCTTGGTCGTAAAGACGCTTCGCATCTCTGGCGGAAAGCGCTAACGGCTTCTCGCAAAGCACATGCTTTCCGGCGGCCAGTGCCGCCTCTACTGCCTCCACGTGAAGAAAATTCGGCAACGCGACACTGACAATGCCAATCTTGGGGTCGGCGATCACGTCTTTCCAGTCTCCAACCGTCCGGGCAAACCCGAAGCTTTGAGCCAGTCTGGCGGCCATGGCCTCATTTGGATCTGCGACAATATCGAGGGATATGCCCGGAAGCCTGGCCGCAAACTGCGGCAGGTGGGTTCGATAGCCAAAAGCGTGAGCAGCGCCGATCATTCCGGCGCCAACGATGCCGATTCCATATTCCATACTGATCCTCCCTGCGCACTCCTCCGAGTGCGGCAACAAATTTCCCATGAACAAATATGAGAGCGCTCCAAGTCCGTCAATCCGAAATCTCAGCCCTACGGTAAATGAAGTTGGTCATCTTGACCGGAGCGAACGTGGAGAAGGGTCCGCTAGGATCGTCGCTTTTAGGCCTCTGGCAGATTGTTCTTCCGGTAAATCCCTGATGGCGCGTTGATTCTCGTATCCTTTCCTCTTCATGGATCCGGGATATCCGCTTGCGTTTCGCCTGGACGTTACCAGAAAAGGTCTGTCGCCAAATGAGAAACTTAGTTGACAGACTTGGAGCGCTCCCATAATTCTAGCGCTCGGAAGGCTTTTGGGAGGAGGCTGAGAGCGAAGTTGTCTCGAACAGCGGGAAGCTGCCAATCTGAGGACAGCTGAACTCATTCCCCAAAACACGAATACCAATCGACCTGCTTTGACGCGGTTGGCTGGGAGGGGCGCTGAAGCGCTGTTGAGGAGCGTCTGTCGCGTGACGGACTACAAAGGGAGCGAGAATATGAACTGCAAGAAAATGTCCAAGGTCCTGGTTGCGTCCTTTGCGGTCGGACTGGGTGCTACGGCGGCTAGTGCGGCCGATATCGCCGTGATCGCTGGCTCAGCCCAGGACGCGTTTTTCAATATCGTCAAGAAGGGTGTTGATGACGCGTCTCTCGTTGTTCAAGCGAACGGGGGCAAGGTGTCATACATGACAGTGCCCAGCTACGATAACTTCGGCCCTGACCTTGTGAGCTTGATCAATACGGCTGTCAGTCAGAACGTTCAGGGCATCGCGATTCCGATCTGGGTCCCGGACGCACAGGTTCCAGCCTTGCAGGAAGCTGCCAAGAAGGGCATCAAGATCATGATGTACAACTCGGGCGCTGACAGCAAGGAGAAGGTCAGCGGCATCAACTACTTCGGATCCGACGAGAAGACCGCTGGTGTTGCCGGAGGAGAATACATGGCAAAGCATGGGTCGAAGAAGATCCTTTGCGTCATTCACGTGCCCGGTGCCGTCAATTTGGAAACCCGCTGCAATGGCGTCGAAGAGGGAGCGAAGGCCAACGGTGCCGAAGTCGTTCGCCTGCCTCTGCCAGCAAGCCTGGACGCGAACACGGCTGGCACTGCCGAAGCGATCAAAGCCGAGCTGCTGCGGGATCCGGACCTCAGCTCGGTTATCACGCTCGGCGCGCCTGTAGCTGACGCTGCGGCGATGGCAATCCAACAGGCTGGTGTTGCCGACAAGGTCAAGCTTGGAACCTTCGATATGAGCGCTGCCGTACTCGGCCGCATCAAGGACGGGAGCCAGGCAATGGCCATCGATCAGCAGCCCTACGCGCAGTCGTTCCTCGCGACGACGATGCTGGCGGCAAATATCGACTTCGGCATTGATCTTGCGACTGACCCGGTCCTGACTGGTCCTGCAATCGTCGACTCGTCGAACATTGACGCAGCGCTGAACGGCGTCTCGAAGGGCGCTCGCTAATACTCCGACGAAGACATTCGGCCCGCCGATGCGTGCGGGCCGTCTCATAGCAAATTGGGAGGTCCAGAATGGGAAGCCTATCGATCGTTAATCTCTTGAGGCGGCCTGAGATGGGGGCGTTTCTTGGTATGGCCTTCGTCGCTATCTTCTTCACTGTCTTCGGCGGCAAGCTGTTCTTATCACCGCAAGGAATTGCGAGCTGGCTCAATGTGGCGGCTAATCTGGGAATCATCGCCGTGCCGATCGGGTTCCTGATGATCGCGGGAGAGCTGGATATCTCCATCGGTGCGATGGTGCCCGCGTCATCGATGTGCATTGCGATACTGTCTGGCTACTACGGACTTCCGA
The DNA here is from genome assembly GCF_057784375.1 of Martinezella sp. CNPSo 3964. Lineage (NCBI taxonomy): Bacteria > Pseudomonadati > Pseudomonadota > Alphaproteobacteria > Hyphomicrobiales > Rhizobiaceae > Martinezella > Martinezella sp. CNPSo 3964. The sequence continues at coordinate 33,908 of NZ_JBXSOW010000020.1, read as the reverse complement.
TCGCTGTGGGGATTGCTGTTACGCTTGCGTTCGGCGTGTTGGTGGGCTTCATCAACGGAATGATGGCGATCCGCACAGCAGTGCCGTCCCTGATCATTACCATGGGCACGCTATTCGCCGTTGCAGGCCTGGTGCTATTCCTGTCGATCATGCTCACCAAGACGACTTCGCTCTCCATGCCTTCTCCGCCTTGGGCCAAGGCTCTTTTCGGGAGCTATATCGGCAACGGCTTCCAGGTCATGGTGCTGTGGTGGCTTGGATTGAGTGCGATCTATTTCTTCTTCCTTCACCTCTCTCCGTGGGGCAATTGGCTTCTAGCGATGGGCGGCGACCGGGTATCGGCACGCAATGCGGGCATCCCGACCCAGAAGCTTACAGTGTTCCTTTTCGTGCTCTCCTCGGTGTCCGCATCCTTTGTCGGAATGTCGCAAACGATCATGTATGGCTCGGCGCAGGTGTCGACTGGGCAGTCGTTCATCTTCAACACAATCATATCCGTGGTGGTCGGCGGCGTCTTGCTTACCGGGGGCTTTGGATCTGTCATCGGCATCCTGTTCGGCACTGTTACGTTTGCGATCGTCAACCAGGGCATATTCTACACTACCTTCGACCGCAATCTGTCGAGCCTGATCATCGGGATCATGCTTCTGATCGCGGTACTGATGAACAACACGTTCCGCCGGATGGCACTGAACTACAGCGGCAAGAAGAAGGGACCGCAGCAATGAGTACTCCTGTCCTCTCTCTGAAGAACGTCAACAAAAGCTTCGGTCCCATCGAGGTGCTCAACGACATCAGCATCGACATCAAGGCGGGGGAAGTCCTGTGTCTCCTCGGTGATAACGGTGCTGGCAAATCGACGCTGATCCGAATCCTATCTGGCGTGCATCAGCCGACCTCCGGAACGATCCTGCTGGACGGCTCTCCGGTTAAGTTCGACACACCCCGTGCAGCGGCCGGGCAGGGCATTGCGACCGTCCATCAGTTCGGTGGGACTTTTCCGCTGATGTCCATCGGCCGAAGCTTTTTTGTTGGTGTCGAGCCCACCAAGGGTTGGGGACCATTCAAGGTCTTCGATCGCAAGAAGGCGAACGAGATCGCCATCAACGCGATCAGAGACTTCGGCATCACCAGAATCGACGATGGTGACCGTCTGGTCGGCGGCCTTTCAGGCGGTGAGCGTCAGTCTCTGGCAATCGCGCGCGCCGTTCATTTTGGTGCGAAGGTCCTAATCCTTGATGAGCCAACGGCAGCGTTGGGCGTCAAGCAGGCAACGCACGTTCTCAGGATCGTGAACGAAGCAAAACGGAGAGGTTTGGCGGTAGTTTTCATCACACACCAGGTCATGCACGCGATGGCCGTAGGCGATCATTTCGCCGTCCTTATTCGGGGATCTGTCGCAGATGACTTCAAAAAGGGCGAACGGACCCGTGAGCAAATAACCGATTTGATGGCGGGTGGTGAAACCATGGCGGACCTCGAGGCGCGGATCGACGGTGCTCATCTGGGCACGAAGAGCCGCGCTGTGCTGAGCGCCTGATCACGTACCTTTCGGATTGGAGTTGGATTGCAATGAATCGTTTAGGACTGATCGGCGCCGGCCGCATCGGGATTATTCATGGCATGAATGTCGTCGGAAGTTCCAGCGCATCACTGGTTGCGCTTTCAGACCCGGATGGCACGGCTGCCGATCGGCTTGCCAGCCGAACCGGGGCGGAGCGGCGCAGCGCAGAAGACATCGTAGCGGCGAGCGATATCGATGCCGTCCTTGTCTGCTCGCCCACCGACACTCACGCTGATCTGATCGAACGCTGTGCGCGCGCAGGAAAGGCGATTTTCTGCGAGAAACCGATCGACCTCTCTGTTGAACGCGCCCAGGATGCTGTCCGCGTCGCAGAGGAGGCGGGCGTCCCGCTGATGCTCGCATTCCAGCGCCGTTTCGACCCGCACCTCGGTACGCTCGAGCGGCGCCTGCGGGAGGGGGCGATTGGCCAGATTGAAATAATCACCATCACCTCGCGCGATCCCTCTCCGCCTCCAGTAAGCTACGTAAGGCGGTCGGGAGGGCTGTACCGAGATTCGATGATCCATGATTTCGACGAGGCTCGCTTTCTCCTTGGCGAGGAACCCACAGAAGTATTCGCTGTCGGGTCCTGCATGGTAGATCCAGAAATCGGAGATGCGAGCGACGTCGACACGGCTGCAGTAATCCTGAAAACATCATCGGGAGCGATCTGTCAGATTTCACTGTCGCGACGCGCAACGTACGGTCACGATCAGCGCGTGGAGGTCCTTGGCTCCAAAGGACTTCTGAGGACCGGAAATCTTCATGAAAATGAAGTGGAGATTGCGACTGACTCGGGATTTGTCCGCGCGCCAGTTCTCAATTTTTTTCTGGAACGCTACGCTGCCGCCTATAAGCTCGAGCTCGAGGTGTTTCTGCAGCATCTGACTAACGGAACGAGACCGACTCCTGGTGGAAGTGATGGCGTAAAAGCTTTGCGTCTGGCCGATGCTGCCCACCGATCGCGCGAAAGCGGTTTGCCTGTAAAGGTGGATCTTTGAACTGCGCTCGCTCTTCCAGCGCCGTGGTCGATGTCCCGGCCGACTGCACACTCAGCGAGCTGTGGAAGTAATAGGTTCCTACGCCGCAAAGGGATGTCACAAGTTGTTTGGACAGGTGCTCGATTGGAAAGCCCCAGAATTCCAAGGACAAGATTCTGCACGATCTCGGAGATAGCCTGTCTTACAGGATACGGGCGGGCGACCATCCATCGTGCCCTCAATAACGAGGGGTCCGTAAGGTTTGAGGTCCGTTCGGAGATTTCTGAAGCGGTGCACGTCCTCAATCAGCGGGCAATTGCGCGCTATGAGGCCGAACTGAAGCGTTATGTTTAGTGGTCGCCAATTCGATCACTGCGTGTCCTGGGGAGGCGCTTTTCAGATGTTGGCAGCGGTGTAAATCTCGAAAGGCAGGAATTGCTGCGAAACGGTAGGCGTCCGGTGAGTATCGAGAGCTTCTGCCATTGAACGAACGAGTGTATCTGCCAACAGACGTGCCGGATGCGACAGTACAACGCGAATGATGCCTTCTGCGAGGCCAGCGCGTGTCTCGTTCGTCAACTCGTGGGCCACCACGACAAGGCGCTTCGCGGCGGGCCCGCTGTGCTCGCGGAGCGCTCTCATGACCCCGGTGATGCCGCCGCCGGCTACATAGAGCCCTACCCAGTTTTCTTCGGAAGCAAGGAGTTTTCGGGTCATCTCGTACGCAACTTCTGGCTCTTCCCGCGTGCCGAACGTTTCCATCATCTGGAACTCTCTCTCGCTCTCGCGGAAATACGACCGGAAACCCATTTCGCAAAGCTCTTGCGAGAGATAGCGGTGGCTTCCGACGAAGACAGCAACCTTCCCAGGATTGGGGTTCACGTTGTCTATGAACCAAGCCGCTGTGCGTCCTTTCTTGACGCAGTCATTGCCGACATACCCCGCGCGGCCTCGTGCCGTGAGGTCAGAGATCATAGTGAAAACCGGAATCCCCTCGTTTTCGAGTCCGTCGACCGCGTGGTTTATCTGCGGATGATCTGAGGTGATGACGCCAATGCTATCCGCGTCGCGGCTCATTGCCAGAAGCGCGTCAGCTGTATTCTCGGGAGCAAGCTCGTCCACAAACCGGATGATGGGGCGTCCGTGAGCCTCCGGATAGGCTTCCACGGCTTTCGTCAGGACCTCCGCCCACATCTGGTAGAGCTTTCGGTGGGACTGTTTCAAAAGGAAGCCGAACTTGATGACAGGCTTGTCGTTTTCGAGTCGCTTCTTGATGGCTGTGACGCCATGGAAGCCAATCTTCTCTGCTGCTGACAAAACTCTCTCGGCGGTTTGCGGTCTGACGGGGTCGCGGCCGTTCAGAACTCGATCTACCGTTGAAACGCCTACGTTTGCAGCCTTCGCGAGGTCTGCGATCGTTGGTCTAGTCATCCAAATTCTCCCACGAAATGAAGGCCAATCTGAGAGAATTTGAGAGAAAAGTCCAGCGTCAAATTGACAGAAAGCCCAATTCCATGGTGATCTCCGTGCCGCTGGAGGAGCATTCAGTACTTTAGAACGACGCCTGACAATGGCGTGACTTTGGGAGGAGGGGCTATGCCCGCGGCCAACGGATCGGTGCGCCTTGTCGAGCGCAGTGAAGAACATCAGTCCGGATCATCGTCACTGGTTCTCGAAATGCGCAACATCACCAAGGCATTTCCCGGAGTTCTCGCACTCGACGGCATGAACCTGAAAGTGCGGCCGGGTTCCGTCCACGTGCTTGTCGGCGAGAATGGAGCTGGAAAATCGACGCTGATGAAGATCCTCAGCGGCACCCACACGATTGACGGCGGCGAAATCATCTTCAAGGGCGAAACTCTGAGCGCGCAGGACACTGCAGCAGCTCTGGATCGTGGGATCTCGATGATCCACCAGGAGCTCAGCCCCGTTCTCGACATGACCATTGCTGAGAACATCTTCCTCGGTCGTGAGCCAGCGGTGGCAGAGAAGGGCTTCATGTCGCGCTTCGTCGACTTCGCGAAGATGAACGCCGATACCAAGGCGCTTCTCGATCGGCTCGGCCTCAAGTATACGCCCGAGACCAGGATGCGGGATCTCTCGATCGCAGCCATGCAGCTGATCGAGATTGTCAAGGCTATCTCGCGCGAGGCGTCGCTGGTCATCATGGACGAGCCGACGTCGGCGATCAGTGACACTGAAGTCGCTATGCTTTTCCGGCAGATCGCCGATCTCAAGTCCGCTGGCGTGGCGATTATCTACATCACCCACAAGATGGATGAAATCTTCCAGATCGCCGACGACATCACCGTCATGCGCGACGGTCAGTTCATCGCGACAGCACCTGCAAGCGAATATGACGAAGGCAAGCTGATCTCCCAGATGGTCGGCCGCACTATTTCCAGCATTTTCCCGAAGGAAGAGGTGCCGATCGGCGATGTCGTGCTGGCGGTCGAGAACCTCTCGCGCGACGGCTCCTTCGAGAACGTCAGCTTCAACGTCCGTGCTGGCGAGATTGTCGGCCTGTCCGGCCTGATCGGCGCCGGGCGCACGGAAGTTGCGCGGGTGATCTTCGGGCTCGACGCGGCCACACGCGGATCTGTCACCCTTAACGGACAGGTGCTGAAGCTGAAGTCACCGAAGGATGCTATCTCGCACGGGATTGCAATGGTTTCCGAGGATCGGAAGGCAGAGGGCCTCGTTCTTTGCCGGTCGGTTGGCGAGAACATTTCGCTGGCAAATCTAAAGAAGTTCGCCGCGGGTCTCTTTGTCAGCGAGCGGCAGGAAGAGTCTGCTGCGCAACGCATGATCAAGATGCTGCAAATCAAGACTCCTAACACGGACATGATCGTCGAGAACCTGAGCGGCGGCAACCAGCAGAAGATCGTAATCGCCAAGTGGTTGCTCGGGGATCTGAAGCTTCTGATCCTTGATGAGCCGACCCGTGGGATTGACGTCGGCTCGAAATCCGAAATTCACCGCCTGATGACCGACTTCGCCCGCCAGGGCCTGGCGATCATCATGATCTCGTCGGAGCTTCCCGAAGTTCTTGGCATGAGCGACCGCGTCGTCGTCATGGCTGAAGGCAAGGTCGCTGGCGAACTGACAAGAAGCGAGGCCAATCAGGAGAGCATCATGCGCCTTGCAACGGGAGGACACTAATGAACACCGAACCCATGGCAGCGGGCGCTCCCGCCAAGGTTACAACGAAATCGAGCGGTCTGGATTTTGCCGCGATCTATCGCAAGTACGGCACGATCCTTATCTTCGTCGGCATCTGCATACTGGCGTCGCTTCTGAGCCCGACGTTCCTGACGGAAGCCAATCTTACGAACGTTCTGCGTCAGGTCGTGGTCGTCAGCCTTCTGGCCTGTGGCGTAACCTTCATCATCATCCTCGGACACATTGACGTGTCGCTTGGGTCGGTGCTCGCGCTTTGCGGTGTGATTTCCGCCAGCGTGATGGCGATGACGGGAAGCGTTATTCTGGCAGTCGTCGCGGGGGTAGCTGTCGGGAGTATCACTGGCATCATCAACGGCTTCATTATCACTTTCTTTCGCATTCCGTCCTTCATCATGACGCTTGCGATGACGACGGTGGCCCGTGGCGCCGTACTTCTCTACACGGGCGGATCCCCGGTGACTGGCCTCGGCGACTTTAAGATCATCGGGCAGGGCTCGCTCGGACCTGTGCCGATTTCGGTTCTCATTCTCGCCGTGCTGGTCGTTGTGTCATGGATCCTGCTCAACAAGACCAAGTTCGGCCGCTATGTCTACGCCGTCGGCGGCAATGAGCGGGCTGCGCGCGCTTCCGGCATCAATCCTGACAGCATCATCGTCAAGGCGTTCATCTTCAACGGCATCCTCTGTGCCGTCGCTGGTATCGTCCTGATGTCTCGCATCAACTCCGGGCAGCCGGCAGGCGGCGTCGGCTACGAATTCGACGCGATCACGGCTGTCGTCGTCGGTGGCACCAGCCTGATGGGTGGAACCGGAACAATCACGGGCACGGTCATCGGCGCGATGATCATCGGTGTCATCAACAATATCCTCAATCTGATGAACGTCAGCTCGTACTGGCAGCAGATCATCAAGGGACTGATCATCGCAGTCGCCGTCATCCTTGATGTTTGGACGAAATCGGCCCGCACCAAGAAGAAGGCCTGATCGAAAAGTTCCGGCACGAAGCCAATGCGCTCGAGCGAAGGACGAACTGTGTGTGTCGACGCCTGTGCGTCGGATCCAAACAACCTTTGAATATCAACGGGAGGAGACCCCAAATGAAACTGATTGCCAAGCTTGCACTCGCCTGCGCCGTATCCGCAGCTGCCCTTTCCGCCTCTAGCGCCTTTGCTGCCGACAAGTTTGTCGTTGGCTATGCCAACATGGCCGATACCGATGTCTTCGTCATGGCGCGCAAGAACGCCTTCATCGAGGCCTCGAAGTCCGATCCTGATGTCGAGATCAAGTTCACCGACGCCAACAACGACGCCAGCAAGCAGCTCGACCAGATCGACAACCTGATTGCCCAGAAGGTTAACGTCATCGTCGTCGTTCCGGTCGACTATGAAGGTATCGTTCCCGGCGTCGAAAAGGCCAACGAAGCCGGCATTCCGGTCGTCGCTCTCGGCATCCAGTCGGCGGGCGGCAAATACACCTTCGTCGGCTCGAAGAACATCGACGCCGGCAAGATGCAGGCCGAATACATGAAGGCCAACCTACCGAAGGACGCGCAGATCCTCTACCTGCAGGGCACGCCGGGTCTCTATCACTCGCAGGAACGATTGAAGGGTTTCCAGGACAATCTCGGTCGCCCTGACGTGAAGATCCTTGCGACGCTGTCCGGCAATTACGACCGCGCGGAAGGCATGAAGGTCACCGAAGACTGGATCCAGAGCTTTCCGAAGTTCGACGCCATCATCGCCGCCAATGACCAGATGGCACTTGGTGCGCGTGAAGCCCTCAAGGGCGCCGACCGCCTGAAGGGTGTGATGATCTCCGGCGTCGATGGCGTGCCGGACGCTCTGAACGCGATCAAGGCTGGTGAGATGTCGCAGACAATCTTCCAGAACGCTGGTGGCCAGGCTCGAGCCGCATTCGAAGTCGTAGAAGGCATCAAGAAGGGTGAGACGCCTCCGACCGAGAAGCTCGTGCCGTTCGAGTCTATCACCAAGGACAATGTCGATCAGTACATGAAGAAGTAATTCCTCCCGAGTGCGTGTCGGGGCTGCGGCCTCGGCACGCGCACCCAATGCCAATGAATATCTTGGAGCTCATGAGATGATGCGCTTAAGCCTGGTAACCGACATCCTCGGATACCTTCCCTTCGAAGAGATGCTCGACACGGTGTCGAAGCTCGGGTTCGAATCCGTCGAACTCGGTTGCGGAAACTGGTCGAAAGCTCCGCACCTGCGCCTCGACGAACTCCTCGCCAGCGAGCAGGCACGCACCGATTTTCTGGCAGCCCTTGAACGCCGCGGCCTTACAATCTCCGCGCTGAATTGCTCGGGCAACCAGCTCCACCCCGGTGAGAGCGGCGCCGAACACCGCGCAGTCGTTGAAAAGACCTTCCGCCTCGCTGAAAAGCTCGGGGTCAAGACTGTCGTCATGATGTCCGGTTGCCCCGGCGGTACACCGAAGGACGAGCTGCCGAACTGGATCACTCACGTCATTCTTCCGGAACAGGTCGAGGCGCTCGACTATCAGTGGAACGACGTGCTGATCCCGTACTTCCAGAAGGCAGGGGAGCTTGCGAAAGATTGCGGCATTCGCGTCGCGATCGAGAACCTCGGCGCCACTATGATCCACAATCCGGCCAACATGCTGCGGCTGCGCGAGCATGTGGATCCCGTTATCGGCATGAACTTCGACCCCAGCCATCACATGTGGATGGGCGGCGACCCGATCGCGGCCGTGCGTCTGCTCGGCGACGCGATCCACTACATGCATGCCAAGGACGTCCGCCTCGAGCGCACGCTAGCGGAAGCCAACGGGCTGATCGACACCTATTGGATCAACGATATCGAAAAGCGCTCGTGGAACTACGTTGCGCTCGGGCATGGTCACGATGTCCAGTGGTGGAAGGAGTTCTTCGCGGTCGCCCGGCTTGTCGGTTATGACGGCCCCGTCAGCCTTGAGATGGAGGATGCCGGGATGGAACCGCTCACCGGCGTCAAGAAATCACTGACCACGTTAAAGCTCGCGTTGCCGCGCGACTTCGACTGAACGCCCCCATCAGGAAAACGAACATGACCCTAAAGATCGGTGTTATCGGAACTGGCGCTATCGGCCAGGAGCATATCCATCGGCTCCACAACAAACTCGTCGGCTCGACTGTTGTCGCCGTCAACGACATCAACAAGGCCCAGGCGGAAGAAGTGGCCAGACGCCTGACCCCCGCCGCCAAAGTGTTTGAGAACGGTCACGATCTCGTTGCCGATCCGAACGTCGATGCCATCGTTGTCACCTCATGGGGACCGACGCATGAAGAATTCGTGCTGGCATCGATCGCAGCTGGGAAGCCCGTGTTCTGCGAGAAGCCGCTCGCGACCACCGCAGAGGCGTGCCTCAATATCGTCAATGCCGAGATCGCCAGCGGGCGCCGCCTTGTCCAAGTCGGTTTCATGCGGCGCTACGACAAGAGCTACCGTCTCCTCAAGGAGCAGATCACCAACGGCAACCTCGGCGAGCCGCTTATGGTTCATTGCGCTCATCGCAATCCGAGCGTTCCTGACGTGTATGCGGGCGACATGGCGATCACCGACTCCTTCCCGCACGAAATCGACGTGCTGCGCTGGCTGCTCGACGACGACTATGTCTCGGCTCAGGTGATCATGCCGCGGAAGACGAAGCATACGCGCAAGGATCTCGACGATCCCCACATGATCCTGCTCGAGACCAAGAAGGGCATCCGGATCGATGTCGAAGTCTTCGTCAACTGCCCCTATGGCTACGACATCCAGTGCCAGGTCGTTGGCGAGGACGGGATCGGCTATCTGCCGGAACCAATGAGCGTGCTGCTTCGCAAGGACGCCAAGCTCAGCCACGAGATCCTGCAGGATTGGAAGCTGCGTTTCATCGACAGCTACGATGTCGAGCTGCAGGAGTGGATCGAATCCGTCAAGGCTGGCGTCGTGCGCGGCCCGACGGCGTGGGACGGCTACTTCGCTTCCGTCACCGCAGACGCATGCGTCGAGGCGAAGCACTCCGGCGCGATTGTCCCAATCAAGATCGGGGAGCGTCCGTCGTTCTATGCGCCCGCAGCATTGAAGCCGGCCGCGTAAACTGAGGTCAAGGAGGAGGAAGCCATGAAGATCGCTCTCGACCCGCATATGCATCGGCATCTGCCGCTGAACGAGCTTTGCCGCAAGGCCGCAGAACTCGGATACGAATACATCGAGGTCTCGCCGCGCGACGACCTGCTTCCCTGGTGGGTTCGCCCGCGTGCCCACAAGGAACGCGTCGCGGAATTCAAGAAGGCGCTCAAGGACCATGGCGTCCAAGTGGCCTCCTTGTTGCCCATGTATCGCTGGGCAAGTCCGCATGAAGACGAGCGTAAAGCCGCGGTCGGCTATTGGAAGGAAGCCATCCAACTCGCGGTCGACCTCGGCGTCGACACGATGAACTCTGAATTCGGCCGCGGGCCATCCCCCGACCGGGGTCATCGGTCGAACTGCTGCGGTGGCCATTTCACCCACGAGCACAGCGAAGCTGCATGGTGGCGTTCCATCGAGGAGTTGGTGCCCGTCTTCGAGAAGGAGGGTGTCACCCTCAACATGGAGCCGCATCCGGAAGACTGGTGCGAGACGCTGCATCCGGCGATCGACATGCTGAAGACGATCGGCTCCAAGAACGTCAAGTTCCTCTACTGCGCACCGCACACCTTCTACTTCGGCGACGACATGGCGAAGATGATCCGGGACGCAGGACCGCTGATCAACCATGTCCACGTTGCCGACACCTATAACCACAGGGCGTCGTCGGGTCTTCGCTATATCATCAACCCGCCCGGTGCGAAGGTGACGATCCACCAGCACATGGACATGGGGCAGGGCGAGATCAACTGGGAAGTCTTCTTCTCCTCGCTCGCCGAGGTCGGCTTCGACGGCATCGTGACAGCTTGCGTCTTCGGCTGGGAAGATCGAGCCGATGCATCCGGACGCTTCATGCGCTCGGAGATCCAGAAGCATGTCGACAAGTACTGGAAGAAATAGGCGGTCAGGCTATGCGGTTGGGACTTGTTGGTTATGGCACCGGGGGCAGGCACTTTCACGCCCCGTATATCGCTGCCGCTAAGGGGATCGAGCTGGTCGGCGTCGTGGCACGGGCGCCGCAGACTGTCGCTCGTGTCCAGGAGGACATGCCGGGCATGCCTGTCTATGCAAGTCTGGCGGACTTGATCAAAACAGGCGGCGTCGATGCTGTGACGATCACAACGCCGCCGCAGACACGGAGCGAGCTCGTGCTCGAAGCTGTCGCGGCCGGACTGCACGTCGTCGCAGACAAGCCCTTTGCGCCGAGCGCGGCGGTCGCCCGAGAACTCGGTGAGGCCGCAAGGCGCGCAGGTGTCGTTCTTGCTGTCTATCACAACAGGCGTTTCGACGCCGATGTCCTCACCTTGAAGAAGGTCATCGACTCCGGAGAGCTCGGCAAGTTATGGCGTGTCCATTCCCGCATGGAGTTCGACGACCCGGCAACGCTCGAGGGTGGACCGACCGGAGGCCTGCTGAGGGATCTTGGGAGCCATCTAGTTGACCAGATGCTCTGGCTTCTAGGTCCGGTCCGGAGCGTGTCTGCCTACTGGGAAATGGCTGATACCGCGGAAGGACGTACAGACGCCGGGTTCGTCCTGAACCTACAGCATGCGTCAGGCGTCCATTCTCACCTGTCGGCCAGCAAGCTCAACAGGCTCACGGTGCGGGAATTCCGTGCCTACGGAGAGCACGGCAGTTATGTCTCGTCGGGGACGGATGTGCAGACACAGGCGATTTTTTCCGGATCTCGGCCCGCGGAAGACCTCAAGGGGTGGGGATACGAAAAGCCCGAGCTCTGGGGCACCCTGCGAACGCGTGGAAAAGAGACAAGGATCCCTTCGGAGCAGGGGCGCTACCATTCGTACTACGAGAGCTTTCTGCGTGCGGTGCAAGGACATGGTCCTGCACCAGTTACGGTAGAGGAAGCCACGGCAACCTTGGCAATTCTCGATGCGGCACGGGTCTCGGCACTGGAAGGGCGCACGGTTGATGTGTGACCGGGCTGAAACAATGTCGGCGCGAGGTGCTGGCGGTTCCTCGTTCGGACGGATCGCCGGGTCTGGTGAATGGCAGCTTTTCCTGGCTTCGATACTCGCTGGGAGCGGCTGGCTGTTTTCGGTCCATGCTCTGCAAGGCCTGCCGCCGCTGCTGTTCATCGGCAGTCGCTTCATGCTGGCGGGCTTCGTGATCTATCTTGTGATGGGATTGCCATCGCTCAAGGCGCCGCGCGGCGTTTGGAGGGCGCTTGTGCTTTCGTCCGCATCCATGGCTGCGGCAATGACGCTGTGGATTGTCGGGTTGAAGTACACAAGCCACATCGGTGTGGCGGCCTTCATTACCGCAACAGGCAATCTGATGGTGCCAATCGTGGGCCTTGCGATGTTCCGTTGGCGTCTCGCGGGGCACTCGGTCATAGCGCTTGCTGTAGCGGGGTTCGGTCTCTCGCTGCTTTTTCTGGATGCCGACACCAGCTTTGCGGGCCCCGACACGATGTTCCTGATATCGGCCGTTCTTTGGGCAATCAGCCTGGTGATCGTGAGAGAGAAGACGCCGGAGGTCAGTGCAGTTGCCGTTTCCGTCGTCCAGCTCTTCTGTACGGGGGTCATCGTCTCCATAGTCGCCGCGCTTTTTGAGCAACTTCCGATGGCTGTTCCATCACTTTCGGTAGTCGGATGGTTTCTTGCAAGTGTCGTGCTTTCAACATGCCTTCGGTTCGTCCTGCAATTTTACGGCCAGAGCCGCGCGACACCTGCAAAGGCGGGCATGATGATGATCTTCGAGCCCGTTTGGGCGATGGCGTTTGCGTTTCTCTTCGTAGGGACGCCCATGTCCATGATCCAGGCATTCGGATGCGCGGTCATTTTCTTTGCTGTCGCGCGCGGGGCATTTTGGAACCGCGCCCGAGGCGGATGAAGCATTGGGCCGAACCCGTTTTGCGGCAGGTCCATCTACAAACTGAACTCTAATGCGGATCCGTTTCCCCGCGGCAACGGATGACGGGCTCGCCGTGTCTACGTGATGACGTGCGCCTCAGGAAAGGACAACAAATGAGTAAAAGATTGGATGTGATTACCATCGGCCGTTCGAGCGTCGATCTCTACGGAGCACAGATCGGCGGTCGTCTTGAGGACATGGGATCTTTCCGCAAGTATATCGGCGGCAGCCCGACGAACATCGCCTGCGGGGCGGCGCGTCTGGGATTGAAGAGCGCGGTAATCACCCGCGTCGGCGACGAGCACATGGGCCGCTTCATTCGCGAGCAATTGGAGCGCGAGGGAGTTGTCACTGATGGCGTGACCACTGATCCGGAGCGGCTGACAGCCTTGGTAATCCTGGGCATAAGGGACGAGGATCAATTCCCGCTGATTTTCTACCGGGAGAACTGCGCCGACATGGCGCTTTCTGAAGCCGACATTGATGAGGCTTTCATCAGGAGCGCGAAGGCCCTGGTCGTTACTGGAACCCATCTGTCCAATGCCCGCACGGAAGCGGCGGTCATGAAGGCGTTGCAGCTTGCTCGCCAGCATGGTGTCAAGACTGCTCTGGACATCGACTATCGTCCCAACCTCTGGGGTGTTGCCGGACACGGTGATGGTGAAAGCAGGTTTGTCGAGAGCCGCGCGGTGACCGAGAAGCTTCAGTCGACGTTGAACCTGTTCGACTTGATCGTCGGCACCGAGGAAGAGTTCCACATCGCAGGCGGATCCACGGACACGATCGAAGCCTTGAGGGCAGTGAGGAACGCATCCGACGCCGTCCTCGTTTGCAAGCGTGGTGCAAAGGGTGCCGTAGCGATCAAGGACTGGGTTCCCAACAACCTCGACGATGCGGAGAAAGGTCCCGGGTTTCCGATTGAAGTCTTCAATGTTCTCGGTGCCGGCGACGGTTTCTTTGCCGGGCTCCTGAAAGGTTGGCTGGACGGGGAGACGTGGCAGAAGGCTCTGGAATATGCCAACGCGTGCGGTGCGTTCGCCGTGAGCCGCCATGGATGCACCCCGGCCTATCCCAGCCTCGAAGAATTGCAGTTCTTTCTCGCGAGAGGTGTGAAGCGTCCCGACCTTCGCAATGACCAGGAGTTGGAACAAATCCATTGGGCGACCAACCGAAGCGGTGACTGGTCCAGCATGAGGGTTTTTGCGTTCGACCATCGCGTTCAGCTGGAGCAGATGGAAGGCTTCACGCTTCAGAAGGGCGGTGCTTTCAAGGAACTATGCCTCAAGGCTGCGCTCGAGGTTCAGGACGGCCAGCCCGGCTACGGAATTCTCTGCGACAACCGTATCGGACGAAATGCGCTTCACAAGGCTTCGGGTTCTGGGCTTTGGATCGGCCGCCCCTGCGAGTGGCCAGCGTCCCGCCCGCTGTCGCTCGAACCGGAACTGGGACTGGACTGCGGCGGCCTGGAAGAGTGGGCTCGCGAGAACGTCGTCAAGGTTCTCTGCTTCTGCCATCCGTCGGACAGCAGGGACGTCCGGAGCAAGCAGGAGGAGACGGTAAAGCGTCTGTTCGAGGCTTCGCGCCGAAACGGACTGGAATTCCTCCTCGAGATCATCCCCTCCAAGGTCGGCCCTGTCGACGACGACACCAACGCCACCCTGATCAGACAGTTCTACGAAATCGGCATCTACCCGGACTGGTGGAAGCTGGAGCCGATGACTAATGCCACGGCCTGGCAGAATGCCATCGCCGCCATCGAGGAAAACGATCCCAATACGAGAGGCATCGTCGTGCTGGGGCTCGACGCTCCGGAAGCGGAACTTGCGGCATCGTTCAAGGTCGCGGCGGCCTTCGATCTGGTTCGAGGCTTCGCAGTCGGGCGGACGATTTTTGGGGATGTGGCGCGCAGATGGATGAAGGGCGAGCTCGACGACAGTCAGGCGATTTCCGAAATGGCAGGCCGTTTCAGGAGCCTCTGCAGTATTTGGGACACAGCACGCTGGGCCGCGAAGGAGAAGTGAAGATGTCTACAATTCGTTTGACCGCCGCCCAGGCAATGGTTCGCTGGCTCTCCGTGCAGATGACAGAAGATGGCGAGCGATTCATCGAGGGCGTATGGGCAATATTCGGTCATGGTAACGTCGCCGGGCTCGGTGAAGCTCTTCATGGGATCGGTAATGCCCTGCCCACCTGGCGAGGGCAGAACGAGCAGAGCATGGCCCATACGGCCATTGCCTATGCCAAGGCCAAGAAGCGGCGGCGTGCCCACGCGATCACCTCGTCAATCGGGCCAGGCGCGACAAACCTGGTGACCGCCGCGGCACTTGCCCATGTCAATCGCCTCCCAGTCCTTCTCATTCCCGGCGACGTCTTCGCTAACAGACGGCCTGATCCGGTCCTTCAGCAGATCGAGGACTTCGAGGATGGAAGCATGTCGGTGAACGACTGCTTTCGTCCGGTGAGCAAGTATTTCGACAGAATCGTTCGGCCGGAGCAGCTTCTGACCGCGTTGCCGCGTGCGATGCGAACACTGACCGATCCGGCATCCTGCGGTCCTGTCACCCTTGCCTTCTGCCAGGACGTGCAGGCGGAAGCCTATGACTATCCCGAGGACTTCTTCGAGCCTGCGACCTGGTACATCCGTCGTCCGGAACCGGATCAGCGCGAAGTAGCTCGCGTGGTTGAGATGATGACGAAGGCGCAGAACCCCGTACTCATCTGCGGCGGCGGCGTGATCTACTCTGAAGCGGAAAGTGCTCTGGCGGACTTCGCGACGAAGCACGGCATACCTGTCGTCGAGACACAGGCAGGGAAGTCAGCCCTGCCACAAGCGCACCCGATGAACTTTGGTGCCGCAGGCGTTGATGGCTCGGCGGCCGCCAATCAAGTATGCGAAGCGGCCGATCTGGTGTTGGGCGTAGGCACCCGATTCCAGGATTTCACGACGGGTTCGTGGGCACTGTTTCGCAATCCATCGAGGAAATTGATCTCCATCAACATTCAGCCCTACGACGCGCACAAGCATGGCGCGATCAGTCTGGTCGGGGACGCGAGATCATCACTCGAACGAATTTCCTCCGGGCTCGGCGAATATCGATCGAGCGCCTTCGATCCAGCTTCCCGGACTGAGTGGCTCTCCCGCGTGGATGCACATTGCGCAGCACCTGAAGTCGATGGCGGCAATGTGCTGCCTACAGATGCGCAGGTAATCGGCGCCGTGCAGCGGGTCTCGACGGAGCGCACGATCGCCATGTGTGCCGCAGGGACCATGCCGGGCGCCTTGAAACTCCTCTGGCAGCCAGCGCAGGGTGGGTATCACATGGAATACGGCTACTCCTGCATGGGCTACGAGCTCGCTGGCGCAATGGGAATAAAGCTTGCTCTTCCTGACCGCGAAGTGGTGTGCTTCGTAGGCGACGGAAGCTACATGATGATGAACTCGGAACTGGCAACGGCCGCGATGAGGCACATTCCGTTCACGATCGTGCTGACCGACAACCGCGGTTACGGCTGCATCAACCGTCTCCAGATTGCTTGCGGCGGCGAGGAGTTCAACAACATGTATAAGGACTGCAACGTCGAGGAGCAGCCCGAAATCGATTTCGTCGCACACGCGTCCGCGATGGGCGTTCATGCCGTCAAGGCAAAGGGAATTTCCGATCTCGAAGAACAGATCATCGCGGCGAGGGGACGTAACCGACCCACCGTCATTGTTATCGATACCGATGCCAGGCCGGGTCCGGGCGAGGGCGGTGGCGGCTTCTGGTGGGACGTGGCTGTTCCAGAAGTCGGGACTTCCGAAAAGCTCAACGATGCGAGGGCGGAGTATGACCGCAATCGTCGTCTGCAGTCGTTGGTAAATTGAGGGATATCGAATGTCGCACCTTCAAAGGAAGCCGTTTGGCCAGCACGGAAAAGTGCATGAGATCACGCCGCAGTCGGCCGGGTGGCGCTACGTCGGGTTCTCGCTCTACTGCCTCCGCGCGGGAGAGCGGATATCTGAGGAGACAGGCGATCGTGAAGTCATCCTGGTCATGGTCGAGGGCAAGGCATCTTTCGTTGCCGCAGACAAGGAATGGGGTGTACTTGGCGAGCGCCTGAGCGTCTTCGAAAAGACGCCACCGCATTGCCTCTACGTTCCGAACGCGAGTTCATGGGAAGCTACAGCCGCGACCGATTGCGTGGTGGCTGTCTGCTCGGCGCCAGGGATCGGGAGGCACGCTGCTCGTCGTATTGGTCCCGACGGGATATCACTCTCGGAGCGCGGAAAAGGCACCAACATCCGATACGTGAATAACATCGCCATGGAGAACGAGGACTACTGCGACTCGCTGCTCGTGACGGAGGTTTTCACTCCTGCTGGCCATTGGTCGAGCTATCCCTCGCATCGGCACGACGAGGATGATTTCCCGCGAATTACCTATCTGGAAGAGACCTATTACCATCGTATGAACCCCGCCGAGGGGTTCGGTATCCAGCGCGTCTACACCGATGACGGTCAGCTCGATGAGACGATGGCTGTCGCCGACGGTGATGTTGTTCTCGTCCCTCGGGGACATCATCCGTGCGGCGCTCCCTATGGGTTCGAAATGTATTACCTCAACGTGATGGCGGGACCGCTGAGAAAATGGCGGTTTGTTCCGGCTCCGGAGATCGAGTGGATCATGAAGCGCGACGCGTAAAGGGCGCGCTGGGAGACAAGAAATGCCCCTGATGAAAATTCACGTCCTCAAGGGACGTACAAGTGCAGAAATCGAGCAGCTTCTCGATAGCATACACCAAGCGATGGTGACGGCGTTCAAGGTGCCGGAGAGAGATCTCTATCAGATCCTGACGGAGTACGAGCCGACACACTTCCGTGCTCTCGACACCGGGCTGGATATTCCGAGGACGGACAAGTTCACTATGGTCGAGGTTGTCACTCGGCCACGGTCACAGACCGAAAAGATCGAGTTCTATGAGGGACTTTGCCAGGTCCTTTTCGAACGGTGCGATATCAAGTCTTCGGACGTAATGATATCGATGGTTGAGAATACCGACGAAGACTGGTCCTTTGGTCTCGGTCTTGCCCAGTTCCTGACTGGGGACCTCGCGGTCCATCGATAAACTGACGTCATTTATCAGATGCATCGTACGATACGGAAGTTCCATAAATATGCTTATCTGATTGTTAGTCAGCTAACGAGTGCGCTCCCCCCACCGAAAAGTCGTTGCGGGGGCTGTGCGGTTTGCGAAAGCCTACAGCAAACGCCCTTCGGCGTTTCTGATCGGCGCTCTGCCTATCCGTTGATGAGTTGCATTTGCTCTTCCGACGCGAGATTGTCGGGGTTGATGCAGTGAGATAGTTCAACCGCATCGCGCCAAGCTGCGTTCGGTATATCCCATGCTATGCGCGCGGATATCCCCGGGGCGAGAGCCATTTAAACAGATGACAGCTGCTAGATTCCCGGAGGCGACGATGGAGCACTGCGGGCTGTATCAACCTCTCAATATCGAATAACCTTTTAAACTCACGTGGACTGAAGGTTTTCCAGCCGCAGCACCGCCGGGCGGCGCGTCCGCGGCCGTAGTGAGCTTCGACATTTGTCGGGGCGAACGGAGCTGGCGGAGCAAACCCGCGCCCGCAAGGTAGCGCCGAAGGGTTTTGCGGAGCCAAGTGGGAAACCTGCTCCGTGACCCTCGTTCCGAGCTTAGTCGAGCTTGGCAGGATACCGTCGACCTTGCGGCCATGCACTTCAAGCTTTTCGGCTCCGCCGCTTTCGTCCGATCCCATCCCTCGCGTGCGTGCGGACGAGGGGCGGATCCATCCTTGAGCGCTTCCTTGACGGTTACGATTTCGGCCTCTGATCCAGATAGGCGCGGAGCGCCTTGTCCACCACTCGTGACACTCGCAAACCGTCCTCGGCGGCTGCCACCTTGATCGCCCGGATGACGTCGCGGCCGACGTTCACCTGAAACCGCGTGGTTTCCGCTCGATCACAATCCTGATCGGGGAGGTTGATTAATGCGCTGCTGTCCTCGCCCGGGCCCTCAGCGTCGCCCGCCATCTTAAAGGGATGCCCCGGCGCCGGTGTGCTCGGCCCTTCGTCTCTCGGTGGTGCGAACATCTCTTCGTAGAGCTTGGTCTGATCTGTCGTATCGGCGAGAAGATCGGAAAGGTCTTTGGCACTGCGCTTGCGGCGGCCGAGTTCTCTGAAGTCGGTCATCGGCGAACCCTTTGGGACTCGGCTGCCGGCAGTTCATCGGCCTCTATTGCCTCTGTGATGTCGTTCAGCAGCTGCACGATGTTTGCGCGTGCTTTCTTTACCTGGTCGGCTTTTGATGGATCCTGCGACAGGATCTCCAACGTGCCAGAGTTGAGGCAGAACTGTTCGTAGACTTTGCGCGCCCTTATGAAGGTCGGTAGGGCCGCCAGCTTATGGGCGCGGATGAGTTCAATGGCGTCCTGAAATGCCTTCGTATTGAGATCGATGCCCTCGACGCGGTTGAGGACCAGCCGAAGTGGAGCCCGTTTGAGGTTCCGCGCCCACTCGAACAGTTTGACGGTCTCGAACATTTCCATGACGTTCGCTTTGGCCGGGACGATGGTGATGTCGCTCGCGACGACAGCGGCAGTGAGGAGCTCGTTCATCGACCCTTGAACATCGATCAATGTTATGCCCTCCCCTGTTCGCGAAATAGCTTCGACGAGCTCCTGTTGCGTTGCGGCCCTGGTGGCGGAGATGCTCTTGGGAAGAGTGCCGGCCTGGCGGCAACGGTTCACCCATTGGAAGCATGAAAGCTGCCTGTCTGCATCGATGATATGGATGTTGGAAGATGCCGACGCGAGTTCTGAAGCAACGAGTGCACAAAGGGTGGACTTGCCAACGCCGCCCTTGGAGTTTGCGAATGTCAGGATGGTCATGCTGGGGTGGGCTCCTATTACAGCGTTGCATATGCCTCCATGTGATTTTGCTATATATGTGATCAATTGACAAGCTCCCGCACTTCATGAGCTCCAGCGACTACCAGCAGCATCGTCGCTCCATGCAGCTTGCGCGCTCCTCGAAGTGCGTGAAGCATCCGGAGTGTTCGAAGTGCATGGGGTTCGCGTGGTGGCCTGAGTGCGCAGAGAGAGCGTCGTTCGCAGGGTTCAAATGGTGTGTGGAGCGCATGCACTACGCGCAGTTTGCAAGCTTCGTACAGTGCGCGTAGTGTGTTGATTTTAAATAGAAATATTGAAAAAAGTGAAGTTAAATGGATGGCAGGGATATACGATTTGTGATACAAATCTGCCACGCCACAATAGCGGCGTTCGTCTGGCGACAAAGCTTGCGCTTTGCGCTGGGTTGCCCCGGCAGTCTCTCGATCGAGACCGGAGCATATATGAGGCTGTTCCTTCCCGCATTGGGTGATGGATTGGTGTTGAGCTTGGGGATTGCCGTCATGACAAGGGTCGCAAAGGCACGGAGTTCACGGACTGGAACGCTGCATGTGCGTCTCACCGAGACGGAGCTTGCGGGATTTTCGGCCTTCTGTTCCGGCCGTGGCGTCACCTTGAGCGAGGGAGCGCGACGTATGGTGCGGGCCGCCTGCGGTTTTGGGCCGACCCATGACCACGAGACCCGTGATGCCATTCTCGAGCTCGCTTACCAGACGCGAGCAATCGGCGTGAACCTCAACCAGGCCGTCAAGGCCCTGCATCGCGGCAAACTGCCGTCGGATGCGGCGCTGAAGCAGGGTCTTGCGCGGATGGCACAGGTGCTGTCGATCCAGGAGGAACTTTACCGGACGCTCTGCGGTCGCGCTCGGGAAGACATGGTGCGGGCGATCGAGGATGATGCGGACGTTAGTGGCATCGCCAGTGGAGCTGACGTCGTCAGAGGAACTGATGCGTGATCGAAGCCAGTTTCCTTGACGAGCTCGGGCTCGACGATCTGCTGGAACGGATGAAGCGACGCCGGCGAGCGCTGCAGCAATCAGACATGGATGCGCTTGCGAGCTATAGCGGTGCATCTGCTTCATCACGTCCTTTAGGCATGACACCAGGGCTCGGAATGGAAGACGAGGAGAGACGGCGCAGGCGTCGTCGTGGGAGTCCGGGCACGTCTGTTGGACCAACGTGGTCTGCGGGACCGCCGCGGTCTGCGAGACTGGCGCACTCACAGCAATCAACGCCGGCGTCTTCGGCGCCAGCGCCTGCACCGCCTCGATCAGCTGCCGACATGCGCGAGGGATTAGCGCGGGGATCGCAGGGCGCAATGGTCAAGCTCGTCAGCTATGCCAGCGGCTCTTCGCGCACGGAAGCACTTCTGTCCTATCAAAGCAGGCAGGGACAGGTAACGCTGGAACGGGAGGATTATAGCGAGGTCAGCGGCGCCGACGCCGTTCAGGCGTTGGCGAGTGAATGGGCTGACGCGTCCAGGCATCGTGCGCCGTCGAAGGACGTCGTCATGCTCAGGCTGACGCCAGAATCTTTCGTCGAGACGGATGCCGTGGATGCGGCACTCAAAGAGAGGCTTTCGGGACATCGCTATGCATGGACGATCACCCGGGATGCGGCCGGGCGTCAGCGCATCGACATCGTGATGACGGCGGCGAGTAGCCGGCGCGAGGTTTCGGGAGCCGGCAAACGCGGCAGGTCGTATCGTGTCTTCGATACTCCTGGCTCTTTGGGCGGACTGGAGCGCCGGCTGAACGAAGCTTTTGGTCAACCGGTTGACATGGAGGAGCGCGGCTTTGCCCACGGCGTGGAGGGGGCCGCGCGGTATCTGTCGCGGCTGACGTCCGGAGGGAGAGATGAAGCACATCTGTCCGATGGAAGAATGCTTCGCGGACACGAAGCCAATCTTGCCGCAGCGCGTTCGTGGAAACGGGATATGCGGTCTCAGGAGCAACGAGACGTTGCTCATATCGTGCTCAGCGCCATGCCCGGCACGGACAAGTCCGCGTTCGTTTCGGCCGCTCGTGCGACGCTCGAGACAGAGTTTGCCGGTCACGCTTTTGCCTTTGCGTTGCATGAGGACAGCAAGCATGTCCATGTTCATGCGGTGGTCCGGCTGACATCGGATATGGGCAAGCGTTTACGGCCCGGCATTCAGGATTTTAAGCGCTGGCGCGAGACGCTGGCTTTAAAGGCGCGTGAGCGCGGCATTGCGATGGAGGCGACCAGCCGTTTCGAGAGGGCCAATCCTCCGAGCTATAAGCTGAAGGATATTCGCCGGGTGGAAAAGGGGATCGCATCCGATCGAGTACGCCAGCACGTCGAGGCCGTCAGGGTGGGTGCGGTTCATGTACCTGTGCGGGAAGAGGGAAAGCGTCGAGCAGTTGCTGCCGCAAAAGGATGGGGTGAGGTTGCCGCGATGTCAGCGCAAAGCGCAAGCTTTGTCGCGTCATCGCAAGCCGTTCGTGAGGTACTAGTGGAGCCAGGTGTGTTACGGCTCTATCGGGCGGAGCGGCCGGGAGCGCCGTCATCATCGGCCCCGATTTTTACGCGCGATCGCGCCGAGGCCATTGAATTGGCACGGCGCCATGGCAGGTCGCTCGGCTACGTCGATGTCCGGCCAGCCGACATGCACCGGATTACGCCGGCGCGTTCACAATCTGGTGCCATAGCCGGTTCCAATGCTGATGAAATCAACCGTTTCGTCGTCTCACGCGAGCTTGCCGACACGGTGCGTCCTTGGCCGAGAACCGAGGCGGAAACCGCGAAAGTGCTCGAATTCCGCCGACGCAGTGCGACGGCGGTACGGTTGATGGAGCGGACGGGCGCAGGCAGCGACTACGACCAGGATTCACGAACCGGGCAGCGCAATGACGCGCCGCGGGGCCTGGAATCGCAAACCTTGGCGACTTCCGCCGAGAAGCGCCTGATGGAATTGGTCGATCAATTTACGAAGGAGACGGGTAATATGGCAAATCTCAACGTGATGAAGACCTCGTTCGCCGACATGAACGAGCAGATGGAGATCATCAAGAAACATCTGCCATCGGATCGCCAGCCGCAAATCGAGGAGCTGCATGGCAAGCTTCGTGAGTCTCAACAGCGCATGCTGGCCATCCAGGAAGACATCGAGAAGAAGCGCGGTGCGGTCGAGGGCGACCGTTTTGTCGCCCCTGTCAAGTATGAGTTCCGCCAGTTCGTGGCGGAAGAGCGCGGTGCTGTCATTCGCTATGTTACCCATAAGGAAAATGGCAAAGGAGCCGTTGCCTTCACCGATCACGGCGACAAGGTCGAAATCAACACGTGGAAGGATCGCGAAGCGGTGCTTGCTGCCATGCAGGTTGCCTCGCAAAAATGGGGTAGCCTGACGATTAGTGGCATCGAAAGCTACAAGAGCCTCGCGATCGAGCTTGCTGCCGAGCATGGGTTCAAAATCACCAACCCCGAGCTTCAGGAAAAGCTCATGGCTGCAAATGAGCGAGCAGCTCAGCAACGCAATGCCAGTGCCGGTCTCGCACCGGGTGCTCCCCAGAAAGAGAAACCGACCGAGTTAGCCGGCACTCCTCAGCGAGATGTTGTTACTCCGGCGCCGGTCACCACCGAGGGACACGCCACGACGCAAGCAGAGCCGGCCACCCCCGCTCCGATCATGGATGGTGAGAAGATCAGGCCCGCCGATCGCAAACGCGCATCGACCCTTGCGGCGATGCGGGCGGCAGCGGAAAAATGGGGTTCCATCAGTGTCAATGGTACCGCGCGAGACAAGACCATCGCCGTGGAGCTTGCCGCCGAGCACGGGTTCAAGATCACCAATCCGGAGCTCCAGGAGCAGCTGCTAGTCGCGCAGAAGAAGGTGGAGGAACGCCGGCGCAAGGAAGACGAGCGCGAACGGAAAGTCTCCGGCTTTACCGATGGATCGCTGGCTCAGCCGATTGAGAACGGCCAGACAAGCCGCGTCACCTCGCAGACCCGTTCGGCGATTTCGGGCGTATATCTTGAACATGGTACCTCCCATTACGATAACGACCCGAAGAACGAGGTGACGCCGCATGTCGATCTTAAGCGTGAGGACGGCGGGCAAATGCGCGTTTGGGGCGTTGGCCTGCCGGATGCGCTCGACAAGGCTGGCGTTCAGCGAGGTGATGGCATCAGCCTCGCGGTGACCGGCCGAGAAACCGTGGAAAAGGACGTGCGGGTCATCGATAAGGCGACCGGTCAGGAGCGGGTCGAGCGGCGGCCGGTGCAGCGCAATGTCTGGGAAGCGAGTATTACGGAGAAGGCGGCCGCCTCTCAGACAGAGAATCCAATGGCGCGCAGCGACGCCGAGATTGCCGTCAACCTTCAGGTGGTGCGTGAGCGGACCGAAGCCGAAGCGGAGCGTGAAATCCGCCAGGCCGACCGAAGCACCGCCACGCATGAGCGGCCGTTTGACGGTGGTGGTGATGATCATGCCTATCGCACACAATCCGAGGCGGCGTCTGCGGTCCGGGCCGAGCGCTCCATCGAACAGAACCCGTCAAAGCCGATACCGGCCGATATCAACCAATCGCCGGAGATCGAAAGGCAGCGCCAGACCCAGCAGGAGTTGTTGAACGAAAGCCAAGTGAACCGGGAGACGGAAGCCAAGAAGAATAGAGAACGCCACAAGCCAAAGCACCGCCAGTAAATGCGACTTATCCTGATTCCAGGTTCTCCAAGCCGTGCATCTGCATGGCGTGGAGCCAGTCGCCCCGGCAAGCCGCGCAAAGATCTGGACACTTTATCCGTTCAAGGAATTCATCAAGAACATCGCCGATCTTTCTGCTCCCAATTTCGATCGCCACTTGTCCGCTTGGGTCGATCATGCACCGTTGAGCCCGGTTCCTCGTTTGGTTCGCGCGCAATACTATCTGGATCTTGCCTGGTATCGACGGGTCACCGCTTCGATTCCGAAACAGATAAGGCCGCCCAGGAGGCGTTTGTCAGCCTCCTTCGCAAGGGGCTTACCGATGTCCGGTTTGCTCTGACGCTGGATCCTCAGTCCGCTTACGGGCTCTCCTTGCAAGTCGAACTTCTCCGTGGCTTTGGCGCGACGGTGCAGATGGAAAAGGCGCTTGAACAAGCGGCCGCTGTCTATCCCAACTATATGCCAATCTATAATATTGCGCTCTCGTCCCTACAGCCGAAGTGGGGCGGTAGCGTCGATCAGATGTATGCTTTCGTAAACCGCTACGATTCGAACGCTCCCGTCGGCTCGCCCTTGAAGCTGCTGCCGCTCAGTCTCTACGTCTATCTCCTGGATGTGGCGAACATCGATTGCGCGCATAAGCTTGGCGCCGAATATACCGCCTGCTTCACGGCCGCCATGAACCGGAACCTACGGCCGGGATTGGAAATGGAGATTTCCCGCGCTCTTGATGAATTCGGAGTATCCAACAGCTATGAGACGAACCAGGCGGTTTCCTATCTGATCGGCGCCATGATCGAGCAGGCCGGCGGGGCATCCTATGCGGGACAGGTTCTTCAAATGGCAGCGAATAGCTACCATAGCGATCCGCGCCTGATCGAAGACAAGGGCGTCGAAAACAACTACATCATCGATCAACTGGTCGCGAAGTCCTGGCTCTACAAGGGCTTTTATGACAATGCTATCACCAAGTACAAGGAAGCGCTGTCTCATCTGAATGCCGCGAGCTTCCCGTCTCCCGAGGAGAAAGATCTGGCGCTGGCACAGATTTATCAAACCCTCACGCAGATGTACTCCAAGAACAAGCGCCCGGCCGATATGGCCGCGGCTGCGAAAGCAGCTCTCTCGCTCGACGAGGATGCGGGCAGCCGTCTCTATCTTTGCTACGGCTACCACCTGATGACCCAATATGCCGAGGCCGTAAAGGAGTGCTCGAAAATTCTCTCCGATCCGCAGAACGGAGTGAACGCCTATTACTGGCGGGGCCTTTCCTACAAGGAACTGCATGACGACGAAAATGCCATCCCCGATTTGGTCGAAGTCGCGTCCTCCCAGAACGGCCATCGAGCTGGGGCGGCCATCGAGCTATCGATGATCTATTTCGGCAGGAAGGATAATCAGGCCGCTCTCGGCGTGCTCAACAAATATCCCTATCTCTACGACGACAAGCTTACCAACAACGATGATGTCGCAGTCGCCTACAATAATCGCTGTTATGCCTATATGGAACTCGGCGATAATCAAAAGGCCCTTGATGACTGCAATGCGTCGCTCCAATACGGCAGCATTCCTGACGCCATCAAAAAGAAGCAGGAGCTTTTGGCCAAGCTTTCACACTAGCGACCGGGCATCACCGTATGCTTCAAACCTAATCCCAGAAGCTGGCGAGTACCTTGGTGAAATTCGCCGTGATCATGCGAACTGAGTGTGGGATCGTGGTGGCCCTTCCTTCCAAGCCACTGTATAGCCGGCAATCTGATCATCTATGCCGCATCGTTTGCGATCATCGTCATAACTATCTGGCGTTTCCGAGAACGCTATGAGGAACAGCGTTTTGTCGCGCGCCACGATGGCGTCACCGGCATATTGAATCGTCAGGCATTCGAGCAGGAAGCACAAGCCATGCTAAAGATAGCCTGCCGGCAGGGCTGGCCAATGTTGCTGGTCTACCTCGACCTCGACGGCTTCAAACGCATCAATGATCGCCATGGACACGAGGCCGGAGACAAGGTGCTGAAGCGCTTTGGCGTTGAAGGAAGGATGGCTTTGCGACGCGAAGATTGCTTCGGGCGAATGGGCGGCGATGAATTTGTTCTGCTGATGAAGTTGTCCTCATTGGATGAAGGCAGACAAGCAGCCGAGAAGCTGCATGGGCGCCTGAGCGCAGCCTTAGCGACCACGGGTCATGAGGTGACCTGCAGCATGGGAGCACTCGCTGTTCTGCCTGATGTCGGGAATACTCACATGGATGAGCTGATGCGCAGTGTCGACCGCCTGATGTATGCCGCCAAGCATGGTGGCAAGGACGGCATGCGATATGCGACATCGGCGTTGTTGCGGGATGAAGGTTTGCCTCCATTCACGGGAAGCGAAGAGATGGCGCCAACATTGTCTCGACCAAACCGAGATGTACCTGCTGCTGCGGGAAGCTTGTGAAAATGGTGCCGGATGAGACCGCCGATCTGCTGGAAACCCTAGCCTTTACCATCAGGATGATCATCGAGAGTGGCGCTCACGACAAGCAGCGCATAGCGAGCGCCTACCGCGATGCGCGCTTGTTTGTTTCGGATATCAATCTTGGTGGCGGCTCGGCCCGGCCCCGAATAGAAGCCTGTCTCGAGCGCTTCAACATCTGCAAGAGCGATGATGACGTCGCGGCGGCTGGCTGGATGCTCGCCGCGGTTCAGGAGCGCGTCGCGGAGCGTAATCTTTATGGCTGGCAAAGGCTCCAGGACATCGTAGATCTTGCGGTGCAAGAACTGCTCTTATCCGAGCAGGCCATGCGTCATTGACTTGTGACGCACATTAATTCGCCGCCAGGCTTGAGGCGGGGATGGGCTTCCCCACGGCCATCTTCAGCTTTTCAGAAGGTTACGCAAATCGCGCCGGCCATCGACAACACGGACAATCTGTATCGTATCGACTGGGCCCCGATCGGTGTCTGGAATCGTCTCGTAGAGAATGACGTATGGCGCTTCCACCAACATCCGCGCCGTCGGCGCGATTTCAGGGTGCCGTTGACCAAGCCGTGGTTGATCGACCAAAAGGCCGACTTTTCGCCTAAACTGTTCATAATAGCGTTCAGCGGCTTGTGGTTGATGAAGACCGATCTCGACATAAATACCAATAACGTCGTCTTCGGCTTGAGGCGACCAAACGAGCTTAATCGCCATGATTGCGAGCGGCGTTCAGTTTCTGACGAGCTCTTTCGCGGGTTGCGTCGAAATCGACAGTCTTTGGGACGCCGCTAGCTTTACCCTGTGCCCACAATTCGCGCAGATGCTGAATATCATTCTTCCGACTAGCCCACTTCGCAAACCAGTCACGCATGGCTTCGCGCACAATCTCGCTGCTGCTGGCATAAGCACCGCTTTCGACTGCATCGCGCAAAAGCTCAGCCTGCTGCGGTGTTACGGCAATGCTGACCTTTGAGACGTTAGACATGATTGCCCTCTTCAGCTTTCTGGTAGGAAAGCTTACCACCGGACTCGTGCTATAGCCAAGAAAATTGCGAAGTGAACGCAGAATCCGTCTCCACTAACTCGAAACAACGATCCGGTTCTCTTCCTCGAGTTCAGACATGGAATTTGTCAGTGCCCCTTGCAGTGCAATTAGGGCATCCGCGAGAGCGTTCGGATTGCTTGAGTTCTCCTTGCTAACGCCACCCTCTGCCACGTTGGCAATCTGCGTCACGATCTCATTGGCCGACGCAAATCCCAAGTCCAATAGATCGGTTTCCTCCTCTAGATCAGCCTCTTCGGCACGCTCGGTCGCACTTAAATCCATATGGGTTGCACTGCTACCTTGGTAGAACAAGTCGAATAAGGATTCGAACACGTTATATAATTACGTCAATTCTATTGTGAAACTAAGCATTTGATGTTAAATGATAATATGCAAATTTTCCCTGATGGGGATGGTGCCTTTGTCCGTTGCTGAGGAGCGGCTGAGAGAAATTGGACATCATTGTTATTGCGGGGTTCAAGCGGCTTACGCTGAAAGTACGCTCAGCGTTGGTTTGCGTCGCCGGCAAGCCTATGTACCGCGTCGATCAGCTCGGGTTCAAGCCCAACCGCAAAGTTGTAACACCGTGCTCGGTCGAACTTCGGACACGAGCCTGTCCCGGAGGTGGTGATGCCGACTGCCTCTAAGCCCTCGGGACTCTCTCTCAGTATCGGGCTCCCAGATGCACCTATGTCAGAGGAACAGTCTGTACGAAGACCACTTGCGGCGATCTTCTCAATATTTTCGACCGATCGGATACGGCAGTCGCCAAGAACACGCTCGTTCCAATCGTCAGGAAGAAAGTGCGCCTGACGGATGGAGGCACTTATGATCTTATCGCCGACGGAAACAGGTTTTGAAGGCAGGCGATATGGTTCGAACTCCGTCACGGATTCGGAAAGCCGCATCACGACCCAGTCATAGGGGTCGTCCCAGGATTTAAGACCTTTGCTCGGATGAACGAAAGACGCGACATCAACCTTGTGCCATGTGGATCCTTTGCCATCGCTCACTTCGAACGCGCATCTCGTGATCGACATCGACGCCGCATATGTTTTGCGATTTTTGGGATAGAGCGCATGCCGCGCCGTGACCACGATATTCGGCTTATAGAGCAGGAAGGCACTGGCCTCATTGAAGGGACACATGATCCTGCCGCTTGCGCCAAACTTCTTTCGAGCAGTGTCAGGGGTTATGCCATGCGATGCAGCATAGTCATTGATGGCCCTCCGGTTGTCAGCTCCGATTGTCCCTGCCTTCGCGCTGGCTACTCCTATGACCAGCCACGCAAGAAAGATCAGGAAATACATCCGTGGGCGGTCCAAGTGCGTCGCAAATCGCGAGATTCCAGTTAATTGCATAGCTCCTCCACTACCGTTCCTGCATCGCCTGCGACGTCACCTCTACAATCGGCGAGAACAG
Source organism: Martinezella sp. CNPSo 3964 (assembly GCF_057784375.1). Classification (NCBI taxonomy): domain Bacteria; kingdom Pseudomonadati; phylum Pseudomonadota; class Alphaproteobacteria; order Hyphomicrobiales; family Rhizobiaceae; genus Martinezella; species Martinezella sp. CNPSo 3964. Next base: position 4,664 of record NZ_JBXSOW010000020.1, on the reverse strand, counting down.
ATATTCGAGTATCCGTCGCTTGCCGGTCTTGATCTCGGCGGTTGCGGCCATGCCTGATGATAACGGCACGATATTGCCATCGACACTCATGGTGCTGGCGTCGAGCTTGAGCGTGACAGGAAAGACGAGGTTCTGGACGCGCTGCACATTCGTCGTCGGCACGGTCGCCTGCAGTTGCTTCGTCGGATCGCCTTCGACCTGGTTTGCATCCGGCTCCGGGATCGCGTCCCTTGCAACGGCTGTAACGTGGCCGCGGATCACGCCGTAGCGTGTGAATGGAAAGGCCTCGATTTTGACCACGGCCGGCTGCCCGACGGACACAAAGCCGATATCGCTGTTCGGGAGATAGGCCTCCACCTCAAGCGTCGAATTGTCCGGCACGATGCGCATGAGTTCGACGCCGGTCGTGACCACCTGGCCGGTGGTATTGATCGACGACGACTGGATGGTGCCATCGATCGGCGTGGCGATGGTCATGGATTCCCGTCGCTCACGCGCCTTGACCAGCTGACGGTCAAGCTCATCGGCCTGTCGCGACGCCTCGCCAGCCTTCTCGACGTTGTCGGCGATGAAGCTATGCAGCGTCTTTTCCCCATCGCTTGTTGTAACCGAAAGGGATGCCTTGGCCTCTTCGAGCTGGCCGGTTTCCTCGGCGAGCGTCGCTTCTTCCTTCTGGCTGGTCTCCTTGGCGTCGATCACCCCTGCCTTGGAGCCGGCATCCTGATCCACCAGTGTCGCGCGGATGGTAACCCGCTCGTTGAGCGTATCGACCAGCCGCTGTTGCGCCGTCATCGTTTGCTGAAGCCTGGCGACAGTCGCCTGCTGCTGCGTGCGCTGTGCGACGATATTGGTCAAACTGGCCGCAAGCTGCGACAGATCGGCCCTGAAGATCGATTGTTCGCGCTCGCGGATGCTAGCGGGCGTATCGGACGCAAGATCGAGCGGGGCATCCGGGATCTGTTTCTCGCTCGTCCAGATACCCTGCTCTTGCCACTGCTCCACGGTTGCAAGCACGGCCCTGCGCCGGACCATCTCGGCCCGATAGGCCTGCAGATTGACGGTAATCGCCTCTTCATCGGACTTGAGCTCTGTATCGTCGAGCTGGACGACGATGTCGCCCGCCTTCACATGCGAACCGTTGGTGACGGGAATAGACCTCACCTTGCCGACCTCGATCGACTGGATGACCTTGACGCGGCCGGTCGGCTGGATCTTGCCTTGCGCGGTCGAGACGATGTCGAAGGTGCCGAGATAGCTCCAAAGGAGTGTGGCCGCCACGAGGATGGCGATGAACCAGATGAAGGCGGTACGAACAGGCGAGGCTGGGCTTTCTAGGATCTCCAGCGCCGCCGGCAGGAATTCGTTCTCGGTTCTGCTGCGCCGTTGTGGTTTGGCTGGCCGTTTGGGGGGCTGGACGACCTGGTTCATGGCTGGTTCAGCCCCGTCTGCAACTGCCAGAGATGGGCATAAAGACCGTTTGGACGTGCAAGCAGGCTGTCATGCGTGCCCTCTTCGACGATGCGCCCATCCTTCATGCCGATGATGCGGTCGCAATGGCGGACGGTCGCCAGCCGATGGGCGATGATGATGACGGTTCGGCCTTTGACGATCTCGCGCATGTTGCCAAGGATGATGCGCTCGCTCTCGTAGTCGAGGGCGCTTGTCGCCTCGTCGAGGATTAGCATCGGCGGATTGGTGGCCAGCGCCCGCGCGATCGCCAGACGCTGCCTCTGGCCACCGGAAAGGTTGGCGCCGCGTTCCTCGATCAGCGTGTCATAGCCCTTCGGCAGCTTGGCGATGAACTCGTCGGCGCCCGACAGCCGCGCCATCTGCATGGCCGCTGCCCGCGACATCGACGGATTGACCAGGCAGATATTGTCATGGATCGTCCGGTTGAACAGCATGTTCTCCTGCAGGACGACACCGATATTGGACCGCAGCCAGGCTGGATCGACCTGGGCGATATCCTGCCCGTCGACGAAGACCTGGCCGCGCGTCGGGATATAGAAACGCTGCACCAGCTTCGTCAGCGTCGACTTGCCCGATCCGGATGGTCCGACAATGCCGATCACCTCACCGGGTCGAACCGAAAACGAGATATCGCGCAGCACTTCCGGGCCATCGGCCGTGTAGCGGAAGTTGACTTGCCTGAAGGTGATGGCGCCCCTTGGCTTCGGCAGGCTGACGGAGACTTCCGGCCTTGGCTCGGGCGGGGCGTTGAGGATGTCGGCAAGACGGGCGACGGACACCTGCACCTGCTGGAAATCCTGCCAGAGCTGCGACAGGCGCAGGATCGGCTGCGAGACCTGGCCGGCGATCATGTTGAAGGCGACGAGCGCGCCGACCGTCAGCTCGCCATTGATGACCGCCTGGGCACCGAAGAGAAGCAGGGCTGCCGAGGTGATCTTGTTGACATACTGGATGGCGTTCTGGCCCTTGGCGGCCAGCATGGTCGTGGCAAAGGAGGATTGCACGTAACCTGCCAGGCGCTCCTCCCATTGAGCTGATACAACCGGTTCGACGGCTGAGGCCTTCAGGGTCTGGACGCCGACCACGGTCTCGACGAGCAGCTGCTGGCTATAGGCGCCGCGCTCGAACTTCTCGTCGATCTTTTCCTTCAGGAATGGCCGCACCAGAAAGCCGATCGCCAGATAAAACGGGATGGAGGCGACGACGATCCAGGCGAGCTTTGCTGAATAGGAAAACAGCACGAAGATGAAGACGATGGTGAAGATGAGATCGAGACCGGAGAACAGCCCCTGCCCCGTCAGGAAATTACGGATGGTCTCCAACTCGCGCACGCGGGCAATCGTCTGGCCTGTCGCCCGCGTCTCGAAATAGGAAAGCGGCAGGTTCAGCATATGCCGGAACAGCCGTCGCCCGAGCTCGACATCGATGCGGTTGGTGGTATGCGACAGCGCATAGGTTCGAAGATATTGCAGCACCACATCGAACAGGCCGACGGCCGCCAGACCGACAACAAGTACGATTAGGGTCGAATAGCTGCGATGGGCAAGCACCTTGTCGACCACGACCTGGAAGAACAGCGGCGTCACCAATGCAAAAATCTGGACGATGAGCGAGGCAAGCAGGACATGACCGAAGGCATGGCGATAGCGCCAGATCGACGGCAGGAACCAGCGGAAGCCGAAATTGCCGCGCGAAGCTCCGGGACCGGCCAGACGCCGCTGCAAGAGGATGAAGTGTCCGGCCGTCTCGGCGAGCAGCTCATGCGCCCCGAGATTGCGGCTGGAGAAATCCGTCGGATCGATGATGCGCCAGGCATTGTCCGCTGCTGCTCCGCCGAAGACGGCAAAGCGGCCATCGCTCAAACAGGCGATCGCCGGCGTCGGCAAGGTCGCAAGCCGCGCGTCCGACTGGATCTCCAGATGCTTTGCCTTCAGCCCCACGAGCTTGGCAGCCCGCAAAAGGTCACTGCGTCCCGCAGGCTTCGACAGAGCCAGGTCACGTGCCAGAACATCCGGATTGGAGGCGATGCGGAAATAACCGGCAATCGCTGCAATCGCAGCAAGGCCGCTGTCGGGGCGTATCACATCATCTGCTGATGGCGATGATGTAGTCGGGGGCTGCTCCGCGTTTGCGATGGTCGCTTGGTCCATCAGGCTACGATCCCACCGAAGAGGAAGCCTCAATGGGCACTTTATTGCCCTTTGCCAATGTAAGGCAGGTCCAAATCATTGATCGCCAACCATTGGTAGCGATGCATTTTGATCATAGTTGAACATGAAACTGGCTTTGCGGCCCGGTTCTGTCTCGATAGTCATTTCCGTCTGCAAGGGCTCCCCGGTATCTTCAGCAATCCAGGCCTTGACGTTTCGAACCCTATGATCGGGTGTAAGACGCTTATACGTGTAGATTACCGCAGACGCATTCCCGAGCCGATCAGTCCCGATGCGACGGCACTCGTAAACTGCCGCTTCATTACCGACGACGAGGGCAACCGGCTGTCGCGTGTCGATCTTCCAAGCTCCGTCCTCCTTCCGCGAATATTCCTTGTTGCCAGACACAAGGTAGTCCAGGGAATAGGACTTGCCGCTGTCGATATAAGTGACGATGCCTCGTTGTTGAAATTGTTGCGCTGCGTTCAACTTTCCGATGGCGGCCTTGACTGGTTGGCACACGTCAGTATCAGCACGCGCGCTTCCATTAACCAATGCCGCCAAAGCGATGGCCATCAGGCAAACAATCCTGTTCTTCATACGCCCCCTTCGAACCGCTTTGCGGTCGCGCTTTACATGCCATCCCCACCAGCCGCTCGATAGCGTAAAGCCGCTGACTGAGGACACAGCTGATCCCGATGATGAATAGGAAGGCCGGATCTACAAAAAACAGCCTTCCTACTTGCAATGGTTATGCTGCATTCTGCTTCGGGATCGCCGGCTGATAGGCGAGCGTGGCGTCTCCCACCAGATAGTGCGACGTGCCATCGCTCGTCTGATACGAGCTCGTGCCGGTGATTGCCGACCCGTCGGAGAAGGACTGACTGCCATCCGTCGTCGACAGAAGGTTGACCAGCTTGATTCCAGCCTCCGACATGGTCTGCAGCTCACCGTCATCGACGACACCATTCTGGTTGGCATCGCGCCAGACACGGAACTCGCTCCAGCGGTCGTCGCTGGCATCGAGCACGTTGTCATGGTTGC
>NZ_JBXSOW010000019.1:0-104336 GCF_057784375.1 Martinezella sp. CNPSo 3964 | reverse complement strand
CAGGTTCAAATCCTGCCCCCGCAACCAAAAATTTCGAAGACTATCAAGACTTCATCGGCCTCCCAATGGGAGGCCGAAGTCGTTTTTAGGCTTAGCACAACGCTAGCACAAACGAGGCCCCCCGATTTGACGTGTCCCTTGCTGGTGTGATTCGCTGTCCCCATATCGAAGTAACAAAATCGATAGGGGGCCTTTATGGCGAGCCACGAAATCCTCGGAGGAAAGGTTAACGTCTACCGGCGCGGGGGCCTCATCTGGCATTGCTCGGCATCTGTAAAAGGCCGCCAGTATCGCACCAGCACCAAGGAAACGGGCCTCGAACAAGCCAAGGCATTTGCGGAAGATTGGTATCTTAGGCTGCGGGGCAAGCTGGCTGCGGGAATCTTGAAGACGGAGACTACCTTCGCGGAAGCTGCCAAGAAGTTTGAGCAGGAGTACGGGGTTATCACGGAAGGTGAGCGCAGTCCGAAATGGGTTGAAGGTCACGGCATCCGGCTGCACCTCATCCCGTTCTTCGGCAAGATGGGCCTGTCTGAGATCAATGCCGGAACGGTTCAGGGCTATCGAGTTCAACGCATCGGCTCCTCTACGACAGGCAAGGCCCCAGCACGCAGCACGTTGCATGACGAGGTGGGAACCCTTCGGCAGGTCCTGAAAACCGCCATCCGCCACAAGTGGCTCAACCATCTTCCCGATCTGTCACCCCCTATAAGACTCAAGGCAAGATCACGCACCGGCCATGGTTCAGCCCTGCCGAATACAAGCAGCTTTACGAGGCCACGCGCCAGAATGCCAAGGAGCGGAAGAACCCGCACTTCCGTTGGGAAGCCGAACAGTTGCATGACTTCATCCTGTTCATGGGCAATACGGGCTTGCGCCCGGACGAGGCGAAGCAGCTCCAGCATCGTGACGTGACCATTATCGAAGATCCCGATAGCCGTGAGCGTATTCTTGAAATCGAGGTACGCGGCAAGCGCGGGATCGGCTGGTGCAAATCCATGCCGGGTGCGGTGAAGCCCTATGAGCGCTTGCGCGACCGGTTGAAACCGGTTCGCGGGAAAGAGAAAGAAGGTGGCGAGATCGTCGTCAAGGCTCCGCAGCCGACCGACCTTCTATTCCCCGGCAATTATCTCAAGATGTTCAACAACCTTCTTGAAGCGCAAAACCTCAAGCTGGACCGCGACGGCAAGCCGCGAACGGCCTACAGCCTACGTCATACCTATATCTGCCTTCGCCTCATGGAAGGTGCTGATGTTTATGCGATTGCCAAGAATTGTCGCACCAGCGTCGAAATGATTGAAAAATTCTACGCCGCCCACATCAAGACGACCCTTGATACCGCGTTCATCAATTCCCGAAAGCCCAAGCGTGGCCATCGTGGACGGAAGGTGCCTAGGGCGGCGGGACCGCCGTCCTACCACGGAAGCCGAGGCCCCACGGTCCGGTAAAGACACCCGAACGGGTGTCGCCACAAATCGCTTGCCGATTTGTCAGCCCGCTTGGCGGGCCTTCATAAGAGAGCAGTCTCTTGTCCGGTCACGTTGAGGTTTTCATCGTGGCCGGATGTTATTTGAGAACGAAGGTAAGGTATCAATAGTTGATAACAGTTGTTAATTCCGGCGGAGCGACCTATAATCCAAGTAACAGGAGGGCCGATGCCATGGCGAGTTTTGCGCTGAACGAACACTATGAGAAATTCATCAAAAAGCAGCTTGAATCGGGCCGCTACAACAACGCCAGCGAGGTCGTTCGCGCGGGTTTGCGGTTGCTGGAGGACCAGGAAGAAGCCCGCGAACGCTGGCTGGCTCAGGAAATTCCGGGGCGTTATGCAGAACTAGAGCGTGATCCTTCCAAGGGTGTTCCCCTTGATGATGCCTTTGCCCGTCTTGAGGCCGAGCATCGAGCCCTGCTGGCGAAAGCCAAGTAGGGGATGAAGACATACAAGATCATCCTGCATAAGCAGGCCGAAGGGGAGTTACGCCAGCTTTACCTTGACCTTGCGAGCGACGACAAAGCCGGGCCTGCCGTAGCGTGGAATTATGTCAGCGGTATCCGCCAGTTCATCATGGAGCTTGCGACATTCCCCAAGCGAGGCATGGTCAGGGACGGTCTGGTGCCAGGTCTTCGGATCATCGGCTACCGGCGCAGTGTGAGCATCGCGTTCGTGGTCGAAGATGCCCACGTTCTGGTTTTGGGTGTGTTCTACGGCGGGCAGGATATTACTGTTGAAGCCCTGGAGAGTAGGCTGTGAGCGATATGGAAAACCAGCAGGACGATCTTTATCCACCGGAATACCGCGCTGCCCAGAAGGCCCAGGCCACCGCGTTGAAAGGTGAAGCGTCAGAGCATGGCTTGCGGCTACAAACCTACCTCGTGCCATCGGTTGCCGAATGGGTTCTGACCGAAGTTGAGCGGGGCCGGTTTCTTGATCCTTCCGAGGCTATCTTTGTGGCTATGCAGGTATTCATGGAACTGGATGCTTACCCCGACCTGCGTGAGGAACTGTTTCGCCGCGAGATCATCCAAAGTCTTGAGGACAAGGGTCCAGGCATTCCTGCCGAAGAGGTTTTCGCGAGGCTGAAGGAGACGATCAAGAAGACGGCGGAGCATGAGCCCCCGACTTGGGTGAAGGTTCCTTATCCTTCGTAGCGTCGGACGCGGCCAAGTTCCTGCTCCCCCTCAAGCAGCATAAGCTCCTGTGATCTGCAACCTGATGAAAGGGCTGCCGGGGATCTGATCGGCTGCATTCCCAAGCTCATCTTCCATGACAACCTGTCAGGCCGTTGTCGTCGGCAGTCTTCCAGGCGCGATGGCGTTTTGTATTGACTATGGATCGCGTCCTGTCGTTCCCCGTTACCGGCTGAGCCACGCGGCCGGAAGGGTCGAGGTATGCGCCCGGCAAGCAAGAGGCGCATTCTCACCCTCCATGAAACGAAATAGTGTTGTCCAAGACATAGCGACGAACATTACGGCATCATTGCGCGCAACCAGGCGTGCGCCTTATCGACGGCTCTTATCCCGTTTTCGGTCAGTCGGTCTGGATGCATTCGAGCCAGGCGGCGCTGACGGCGGCCGCCAGCGACAGCAGGAAGATCAGCAGGATGCAGGTCGTGCGGAACGAGGTCAGGCCGATTGCAGTGCCGGTCAGCATATATTCCAGCGGAAGAAACAGCAGAACCATCGAATAGGAAAGACCCATCACATAGGGCCGGCAGTCGCGCGGCGCCTTCATTTGCAAGATCGCGACAAAGGCGGGCGAGAGCCAGCCATTTGCCAGTCCGGCGACGAGGCCGGCAAACATCATCGTCAGCGGCGTAATCTGCATCCATAGAATGCACATCGAGAGCGCAAGGCCGAGGAGGGCTCTCGAAACGATGATCGTAGGCGCCGGCATGGCTTGGCGGGACGCCAGATGCAGGTTCATCACAATCGTGCCTGTTGCCGATGCCGCAACGAAGAGCCCAAGCCATGCCACCGATGCGCCCTCGAGACGCAATGCGGCCGGCACGATGAAGACCTGCAGCACGATGAAGAAGCCGAGCGCAGCACTTGCCCAAAGCGTGAATGGCAACGACACTGCCGCAGCCCGGAGCCACCTGCCGGCATTGACGATATCGCCAAGTCTCGGTGCCGGGCCTAAACGAAACCTCGGTAGGCTGAAGGACAGGAGCATTATCGCGGCGAAGTTGCCAACAACGATCCACCAGGCCGCGTCCTTCGAGCCGATGACGGCGATAACGAAAGCGCTGGCCGCGGATGCCGTCAGCAGCACAAGCCCGTCGATCGTGTCGTCGATGGAATTGGCAGTGGTCGGGGACAATCTTGAAAGGCGGGCGATTTCCGGTGTCTTGGCTTCGGTCGCGACAGTCGCCGGTCCATCAAGGATGGAGCCGATGAGGCTGAGAAGGAGAAAGGTGCCTGGGTGCAGAAAATCCGCCATGTGGAGCACTGCAATCATCAGCGACGTCAGCATCCCGACCTTCGTGGAGATGAGCGCGGTATAGCGCGTACCCAGCATCTCGGCCACGTAGCCGCCGAAGACCATGCCGATCAGAAGCACGGCGCCATTCACGAAGGCCATCAGCGCCATGCAGACGACGCTGCCGGTGAGGTCGTACATCATCCACGGATAAAGAACGGTCGCGAAGGCGTGGCTAGCGTTCAGGGCGACATTGCTCAGCTGAAGCCCGACGAAAGGCCAGCGCGTGCTGCGTTGAAATTGTTGAAACACGGTTCTTTCCCGACGATCGTTTGTGTCGTCAGGTTCAGTGCGCTGCCTTGCGGTAACAGTACGGGGATTGAAAATTTCTGCAGGTGACACCGGAAACCGCAATGGTCACCTGCGCCAACCCAAGCGATCATATGCGCGGGTCCGAAGGTCTATTCGCAGCGCTGGCCGGTTGCGCGATCGAAGAGGTGCAAGGCGCTGGCATCGAAGCCGAGCGTGATGGTCTGCCCCTCGGCGATCGTGGTGCGCGGCGGCAGGCAGGCCATCAGCCGCTGCGAGCCCGCCTGCGCGGTCACGATCAGTTCGGGACCGGTCAGTTCGGCAACTTCGCAGACCGCCTCGAGCTTGCCGTCTTCATCGAGACGCAGCGTTTCCGGCCGGATGCCGATAACCAGCGCCTGACCCTGTTTGATTTCGGCTTTCGTTGCCGGCATGGGCAGCGTGATCGATGTTCCATCGATGCGCAGCGAACCCTGATCGGCGGTTGCGTTCAGCAGATTCATCGGCGGCGCACCGACGAAGGTGGCGACATAAAGCGTCGCCGGATGATTGTAGATCTCGTCCGGCGTGCCGAGCTGCTCGATCCGTCCGTCCCGCATCACGGCGATGCGGGTTGCAAGCGTCATCGCCTCGATCTGGTCGTGCGTCACGTAGACGACCGTGGTCTTCAGCATCTGGTGCAGGCGTTTCAGTTCGGTGCGCATCTCCATGCGCAGCTTGGCGTCGAGGTTGGAGAGCGGCTCGTCGAACAGGAAGACTTCCGGCTTGCGCACCAGAGCACGACCGATCGCCACGCGCTGGCGCTGGCCGCCGGAGAGCTGGCTCGGCTTACGTTCTAGCAGCGGTTCGATCTGCAAAAGCTTTGCCGCCTCGCGCACCGCCTTGTCGCGCTCGGCGGCGGGCACCTTGCGCATTTCCAGGCCGAAGCCGATGTTGCGATGAACCGAGAGGTTCGGATAAAGCGCATAGGACTGGAACACCATGGCGATGTCGCGGTCCTTCGGATGCACGCCGAGCACGGAGCGATCGCCTATGCGGATATCCCCGCTCGTCGCCTCGGCAAGCCCGGCGATGATGTTCAGAAGCGTGGACTTGCCGCAGCCGGAAGAGCCGAGCAGCACCAGGAACTCGCCGCTTTCGAGCGAAATATCGATGCCTTTCAGCGTCTCCACGTCGCCATAGCTCTTGCGGATGTTCTGGATTTCGAGCGCGCTCATTGAACGGCCTCCTCGGATGCGTTGGCCGGGCCGTAGCTGCGCGGCAGAGTGGAAATGGCGCGGGAGGCGACCGCGGTCCCCGCCGAAAGGCAGGCCGCAGGCGGCTCGCCGCAGGCAAGGGCGGCCAGGAAGCCGGCATTGAAGACATCGCCGGCGCCGATGGTATCGACGACCGTGACGCGCGGCGCTGCGGCCGAAACGAGATTGCTCTCGGCATCGATGGCAATCGCGCCGTCCGGACCGCGCTTGACGACGAAGATCGCACCCTCGGGCATCAGCGCGTGAAGTGCGCGTGCAGCCTCGGCCGGATCGTCCATGCCGGCTAACGTCGTCGTCTCGACCTCGTTCATCAGCGCCACGCCGCAGCGGGAAAGCCAGCCGCGGGTAGCGTCGCAATTCGCCTCCGTCCAGCCGTCGAGCGGCCAGCCGGTATCGAGAGCAACCGTAATCCTGTGCGTGTCGGCCCAGTCGAACAGGGCGTCATAGTCGCGGGTGAGATCTTCTGTGAGGAAGGCGCCGCAGATCAGCGCATAGCCGCCCGCAAGCCTCTCGCCGTCGAGAACCGCCAGCACATCATCGAGGCTGAACCGCGGCAGGTGACCGCGCGTCGTGAAGAAGGTGCGCTCGCCATCGGGATGGGTGATGCCGACAGAGAGCGTCGTGCCCTCCGGTCTGACAGGCCATTTGCTGCCGCGCGCGCCGAATGCTTCGCTGAGCCAGCGTCCGAACTGGTCGCTGCCGACATTGGCCGATATCTCGTAATCGACGCCGAGGCCTTCCCAGGCAAGCGCGCTATTGCCCGCCTGGCCGCCGACGCGCAGCTCGTCGTGATCGACGATGATCTCGGTGCCGGCCTTCGGCCAAGGCGCTGCCGGCCCGAGGATCAGGTCGATATTAACGTTGCCGATGACTGCAAGCGGCTTCATTCATTCGCTCCGGGTGATCTTGGTGGAGCGGACCGGCGTGCCGGCATTCTCCACCCGCTCGTCCGCAAAGGCGATCATCAGCGACTGGGCGACCGGCAACATCTGGAAGATGGCGGCAAGGCCGGTTTCCGGCTTAAAGCGCAGTGTCACGCAACCCGGCACCGGCTCTTCCTCGGAACCGTCGAAGACGATGACGGGCGCACCCGTCTCCGCGGCGGAAACGGCCATGGCCGTCACGAGGCTGGCGGTCGCATCATGGCCGCGGAAGAGGATGACGCCGATCGAGGGGCCGAGCATTTCCATCGGACCATGGCGCAGCTGACCGCCTTCGAGCGAGAAGCAGGGGCAGCGGGAGAGTTCGGTGAGACCAAGCGCCAGCGCCTCGGCAACGCCCTGCAGGCGGCGGCCCGAGGTGACGACGGTTGCGACATTGGAAAGAGCCGAAAGCGCTGGCTTGGTGTCGAGCGTTTCAGGCGCGCGAAGCACAGCCAAGGCACGCGCCGGATCCTGCCCAAGAGCCGCGAAGATCGCCAGATGCAGCGCGAAGGTAACGGTGAGGCTGCGGGTTGCCGCAAAGGCAAGCTCGGTGCCGCCGGCGCCGACGAGGGAGGGCGCGGTCTTCGCGAGGAAGGACGTGCCCTCCAGCGTCAGGCCGAAGGTCTCGGCAGTACCGCCCGTCTCGTTGAACCAGCGCACCACTTCGGCGCTTTCCCCGGATTGGGAAGTCATGAAGATCGTCCGGCCCTCCAGCGACAGCGGCTGGCCGAGCTGTTCGGAAAGCGGCAGTGCGATCGCATCGATGTCGGCGGCGCGATAGAGTGGTTCGACGGCGCGGTTGACGGCGTGGGAGCCGCCCATGCCGAGCAGCAGTAGCCTGCCGGTGCGCTTCAGCGAGGCCGCGGCCTTGGCGGCCATATCGGCGGCAGCCTCGAAGGAGGCGAGCGCATCGGCATGCTGGCGAGCCATTTCGCGGTCGATGGCAGCAAGGCCGGTGGGGCGTGTTTTCTCTTTGGTCATGGTCATCCCTTGACGCCGCCATTGGTCAGGCCCGAGATCAGGGCGCGTTGCATGACAAGGCCGATCACCACCGGAGGCAGGGCGGCCAGCACGCCGGCAGTCGCGATCAGTCCGTAATCCGAGACACGGCCGCCGGCGAGATCCGCTATGGCGACGGTGAGGGTTTTTGCGCGCTGGTCTGACGTGAAGAGCAGCGCATAGAAGAATTCATCCCAGGCAAGCAGGAAGGCAAAGAGCGCCGAGGTCGCCATGACGGGCATGGCCAGCGGCAGCGTAATGATCTTCAAGGTCTGGAACAGCCCGGCGCCGTCGATCATCGCGGCGGCCTCGATTTCCTTCGGAATGGAATCGAAGCCGGATTTCATCAGCCAGGTCGTGAACGGTGCCAGGATCGTCAGATAGACGAGCGCAAGTCCGAAAACGTTGTTGAGCAGGCCGAGATAGGCAAGGCCCATATAGAGCGGCACGGCGAGTGCGACCGGCGGTAGCATGTAGGTGGCGATGACCATGGAGAGCGACCAGCCCACGGACGGTGTGCGCGACACGGCCCAGCCGGCGGGGATGGCGAGCGCGATGGCGGCGATGGTCGCCATGCCGGCGACTTCGATGCTGTTGCGCAGCGACGAGGTGAAGGCGGCGCCCTCGCTGTTTTCCAGCATCGACAGCAGCACCTTGTAGCGCGAGAAATCTGCTGTCTGCGGCCACCAGCGCAGCGGCTTGGCGGCAAGGTCGGCAGCCGGCGAAATACTCATGATGAAGAGCCAGGCGATCGGCGCCAGGATGACGACGGCGAGCAGGATGGCGCAGATGTAGATGAAGCAGGTGAAGAGCGGGCTCTGGCGTTCCATCAGGTGGCACTCCCTGCGGTTTTGCGGACAAGGGCGGCATAGGCGGCGGCAAGTACCGTGACCAGCAGCGTCACGATCAGGGCGAGCGATGCCCCGGACCCCGCTCGCTGGAAGGAAAAGGCCTCCTGATAGACGAGGATCGACAGCGTGCGCGTGCTGTTTGCCGGGCCGCCGCGGGTCATCACCCAGATGATATCGAACACCTTGAAGGCCTCGATGGTGCGCAGCACGAGCGCCACCATCAGCGGTCCCACAAGATAGGGAAGGATGACGAAGCGGAAGCGCTTGAAAGGCCCGGCGCCGTCAACCAGCGAGGCGGCGGTGATGTCGCGCGGCACGGCCTGCAGGGCGGCGAGCGCAATCAGCGCCACCAGCGGAAAATTCTTCCAGCAGTCGGCAACGATGAGCGCCGTCAGCGCCGTGCCCGGTTCGCCGAGCCAGGAGCGATAGGCGTCCAGCAGGCCAAGCTGGGTCAGGGCAGCGTTCAGTGCGCCGTATTCGGGATTGTAGATCAGGCGCCAGAGCGTCGCGTTGACGACGGTCGGCAGCGCCCAGGGCAGGATCATCAGCGCGCGCAGCACGCCGCGACCCTTGAAATTCTGGTTGAGCAGCAGCGCGGCCAGCACGCCGAGCACCATTTCGGCGGCGACGGAGATGATCGCGAACCACGCGGTGGTGATCAGAGTACGCTGGAAATTCGAATTCGCCAGCATCTTCGCGTAGTTGTCGATGCCGACGAAATTGCCGCCTGTTCCCACGAGCTTCGCATCGGTGAAAGAAAGGCCGACCGTGTCGACGAGAGGCCAGCCGATGACTGCGATCATCACCACGAGCAGCGGCAGCATCAAAAGCCAGGCGCGAGTTGTCATAGAGGTGCCGGACATGGCAGGCCCCTTCTTTCATTCTTCATGGAGGATCAAGAGGCGGGCGGCGATAGAGCATGATGCCGAAAAGTGTAATCGGTTTTCGGTGGACATCATGCTCTACTTCTTTAATTCTGGAGCGGATTAAGATTTTAGGTCGAATAGATCTAAAATCATCCGCTCCAGCGCCGCCCGGTAAGACTATCAGAGACCGCTGTTGTCGGCAGCAGACTTCAGCGCATCTTCCGGAGAAGACTGGCCGAGCAGCGATTCCTGGATCGCCTGCTGAAGTGCGGTCGACAGTTCCTGATACTTCGGCGTCGTCGGACGCGGATACATGGCGGCGAGGCCGACCTTTGCGGCCGCGATCAGTTCTTCCTGGCCCTTCGTCACGGCCGGATCGCTATAGGACGATGCCCAGATCGGTAGGCTGAGCTTGGCATACTGGTTCTGCGTCGCCTGCGAGGTCATGAAGCTGATGTACTTCCAGGCTTCGTCCGGATGCTTGCTGGCAGACGTGATGCCGAGGCCCATCGAACCGTTGACGGCCGACGCCTCGCTCTTGCCGGCAACGCCCGGTGCCGGAACGACGCCGACCTTGCCCGCGACCTTGCTGTCCTTCGGGTCGTTCGCCATGTTGTACATGTAGGTCCAGTTCAGCGCGAAGGCGGCGTCGCCATTTTCGAACACCTTGCGGACGTCCTCTTCGAGGAATTCCTTGGAATTCGGATTGGTGAGGCCGGACTTGTAGCTGGTGACCATGTATTTCAGCGCATCGAGGCCGCCGCCGGTCTGGAAGTCCGGCTTGCCGTCCTTGATGAAGTCGCCCTTATAGGCGCTGACGAGCGTGGCGTAGTCGCAGATCGCGGCTTCGGCCTGCGACCAGCTCCAGGCGATTGGGGTGGCGAGAAGACCCTTGTCCTTGATTGTCTTGGCCTGTTCGTTCAGTTCGTCCCAGGTCTTCGGCGGGGTCTTGATGCCAGCCTTTTCCAGGATTTCCTTGTTGTAGAACAGGTACTTGGTATCGAGGATCCAGGGCATGCCGTAGTACTTGCCGTCATACTGGACCGTCGTCCAGGCGCCCGGTAGCACGCTCTTCTTCGTGTCGTCGGAGATGCGCGAGGAAACGTCGACCAGAACCTTGTTGGTCGCGTATTCGGCCGGCCAGATCACGTCGAAGAGCACGACGTCGTAGCCGCCGCCGGACCCTTGAGCGAGCACGGTCTTGTCGTGCAGGCCCTCGTAGGGAACGAATTCGAGATTGACCTTGATGTCCGGATTGGCCTTGGAGAAGGCATCCGTCATGGCGCGCACATCGGCTTCGCTATAGGCGGCCTGTGCCATGAAGAGGGCATTGATCGTGGTTTCGGCAAAGGCATGCGAGGCGAAGGATACGCCGATCAGCGCTGCGCCGAGCAATGTCTTGTTCAATGATTTCAACATTCCATCCTCCAGTTTTTTGACAGTCACGCGATTTTTCCGACGGCGGCTGGTGTCGCCATCGGTTGTCGAGCAGGCAATTGGCCGGGCCGGCTGCCGAACATCGATCGGCGTGTCCTTGGAGCCGTAGGGCTCGCTCAAGTTCCCTGATGAAACTCTGTGGTTTCTTTTAAGTCAATTGTCTTGACTAATTTGTTCTTCAATATTCTATTGGTGTCAAGAGGCAAAAACAGATGAACGATATTCGCCCGATCAGGGCTACGAGCGGAACGAACCACGAAGGCACCAGCGCCCATAACCGACGGGTGATCATCGACGCCCTGCGGCTGAACGGAGCGCTCTCCCGCGCCGATCTCGCCCGCGCCACCCGCCTGACGAAGCAGACGGTCTCCAACATCATGGAGGAACTGGAAAACGACGGGCTGGTGACATCAAGGGAAACGGTGCGCCGCGGCCGCGGCCAGCCCTCGACGCCCTATGGCCTCGTGCCGGAAGGCGCCTTCGCCATCGGCCTGCAGATAGATCGCCATATCACCCGCGCCATCGCCGTCGACCTCGTCGGCAATGTGCTGATCCGCAAGGAAGCGAACCTGCCGGCCGGCGGACCGGCGACGGGCACGCCCGTCGTCCTGCAGCTGATAGGGAATGTGCGCACCGAGCTTCGGCAGCGCGTCGCGCAGGCGGAAAAGCGCCTTGTCGGGCTTGGCGCGGCGATGCCGGGGCCATTTGGTATCGAACAGGATAGTGCCGACAATCCCTGGATGATGGGGGCCTGGCAGCGCTTTCCCTTGCTCGAAACCCTATCGGCTGGAACCGGCCTCAATGTGACCCTGCAGAACGACGCTGCAGCCTGCGCGACCGCCGAGCGCATGGTGGGGGCTGCCCATGGGCTCGACCACGCCGTCTGCCTCTATGTCGGCTATGGTATCGGTGCCGGGCTCATTCTCGGCGGTGAACTCTATAGCGGTGCCCATGGCAATGCCGGCGAAATCGGCATGGCGCTGTTGACGGCTGGCGGGCAACAAACCCAGCTGGAGCACCGCGCCTCGCTCGCTTCTCTCTACGATCACCTCGGCGTCGATCCGATGGCACCCGATATTTATTCTTTGATCAACGACCGCGCTGCCGCCGATGATCCTGATATTCTCGCCTGGATCGAAAGGGCGGCGATCGATCTGCGCTGGAGTGTCCAACTCATCGAAACCATCTTCGATCCGCAGACGGTGATTCTGTGCGGCGGTGCCCCTGTAGCGCTGGCGACGCGGCTGATTGCGGCGATGCAGCCGCTCCTGCCTTCCAACGCCGATCGCCCCGACCGGCTGCTGCCCCGCCTCCAGCTCGGCATGACCGACCCCTGGGCCGTGGCACGCGGTGCGGCTGCCGAGCCGATCGGCCATGCATTCGACCCGCGCTTTTCGGCGATCTTGAAATCCTGATATTCAGGGGTGGCGCGGGCTGGCGCCGAGACGCGCTAGCACCTTGTTCGGAACGCCGTAGCGCTGGATGACGTCGCGGCCGTTGCGCAGGCCGCAGATCTCGCGGTGAATGAACATGCCCCAAACAGCTTCGGCGGCGGCATCTACCAGCCGCTCGTGCTCGACGCCTTCCTTGCCTTTGGCTTCGCCGTCCTGCAAGGCGGCAAGCGCTGCCTCGACCTTCATGCCGTGGCGGCCGAGCGAACTCGCCCTCTCCGACATCATCTCATATTCGAGAATGCCGAGGCCGGTTTCCCTGGTTTGCGATGGATTGAAGTTGCGCGGCGGGCGAACTGTCATATCGGGCTCCGCATGCTGGATGATCTGTCTCTCCACGGTTTTACACAATCTCAGCCGCCGTCCCAAGCCTGACTATGCCGCCTGCATCATTGTGATCCCGGCGCTTGAAGTCGGAAATGTTGGATTTCTCTGCCCGCCGTTCCTTTTCGGGTGGTTGCAGACCGTCATTTGAGGTCCAATAGGGACATAAGTGCTCCATCAGAAGCAATCTCGCCCGATGCCATGAGCGCAATTCAAAGAAAGGAAATCGGCATGACCAAAACTCCGAAAAATGCAGAGAAGCACTATGTCTATCGGATCATGAACTCGCCTGTTGGTCCCTTGAAGCTCGTCGGCGGCGATGATGGACTTGCCGCGATCCTCTGGGACAATGATCGGCCAGGCCGCGTGCCCTTGCTGATCGTCGCGGAAGACGACAGCCATCCCGTGCTCCTGGAAACCGAGCGGCAGCTGCGCGAATATTTCGCCGGCAAACGACAGGCTTTCGATCTGCCGCTCGATTTCGCCGGAACGGAGTTCCAGCAGAAGGTATGGCAGGCCTTGCTCGCCATCCCCTTCGGCGAGACGCGCAGCTATCGCCAGATCGCAACCGAGATCGGCTCGGCAAAAGCGATCCGGGCCGTCGGTGCCGCCAATGGCCGCAATCCGATCTCGATCATCGCGCCCTGCCACCGCGTGGTGGGATCGGCTGGCGATCTCAGGGGATTTGCCGGCGGTATCGAGCGCAAGGCCTATCTGCTGCGGCTCGAAGGGGCTGATACGAAGACATTCGATTTCGCCGCCTGATCTTTCGGCGATCATTCAGGCATATGAAAAAGCCCATCCGGTTTCCCGGATGGGCTTTTTGTTTAGGTGCCGCCTTTCGGGTCGAGCGCCTATCTCAGCCCTCGAGCCACTTCACCTGCTCCGGCGTCAGCTTGATGTCGAGCGCCGAAAGGCTGTCTTCCAGCTCGGCGATCGTGCGCGGGCCGATCAGCGGTATCACAGGGAAGGGCTGGGCGACGACATAGGCAAGCGCGATGTGGATCGGGTTGCGGCCGAGCTTCTGTGCCAGTTCGATCGCTCTGTCGCGGCGGCCGAAATTGCGGTCGGAATACCAGACGCGCACCAATTCCTCCTCGTCGCGCTTGTCGCGGCCGGCGCGGTCGGTGAAGAAGCCGCGGCCCTGGCTCGACCAGGCGAAGTTGGGGATCTGCTTGGCATTGAGCCACGTCTTCCACTCATCGTCGGAGGCAGCGACGCATCCGGCCCAGATCGGGTCGAGCATTTCCGCCAGCGAGAAGTTGTTGGAAAGGGCAGCCGGTGCCGCCTTGCCGTTCTTCTGAGCATAGGCGATCGCCTCGTCGAAGCGGGCACGCGTCCAGTTCGAGCCGCCGAAGATGCCGCGGATGCGGCCGGCCTTTACCTCGGCATCCATGGCATCGACGAACTCGCCGACGGGAACGTCGGTGTTGTCGCGGTGCATGAAGTAGATGTCGACATAGTCGGTCTTCAGGCGATTGAGGGATTGGTCGAGCTGCTTGGCGATCACATCCGGATAGCAAAGCGGCGAATGCGCACCCTTGCCGATCAGCACGATCTCCTCGCGCGGCACGTTGCGACTGGTGTGCCAATCGCCGAAAATGCTTTCCGTCTTGCCGCCGCCATAGACATAGGCTGTGTCGAAGGCATTGCCGCCCGCTTCATAGAACGCATCGAGCGTCAGCGAGGCGGCCGCAAAATTCGGGAAGAACTCGAAGCCGAGCGTGACGAGCGATGCCGGCTTGGAAATGCCGGGAATGCTTCGCTTCGGAATGCTGTTGCCCTTGGTGACGGTCGCGCCGGCGATGTTCTTCGTCCGCTTTGCCGCTTTCTCGACGCTATATTCGAGGCCGATCGAAGCGCGCCACTGGTCGAGGACCCGGAGATTGCCGATCGAATCCGCCCAGCTGATGCCGGGATAGGCAAATTCCTTTTGTCCGGCACGGATGGCATCGCCGGCCGCATCGACTTCGAAGGAATAGAGCCAGCGATCTTCCTTGACCTCGATCGTCTGGGTCTCGCCGCCCTTGATCACGTTAATCTTGCCGACGCCGCCCTTATGGCCGGAGGCGAACCAGAAGTCGGCCACTTCGATGCGACCCTCCGAGCCGATGATGCGCAGCGTGTTGTCCTGGTTTGCCATGATCGCGCAGGACACTTCGGCGATGATGTCGTTCGGGAACTTCAGGACGGCAGAAGCCCACTCATCGACGCCCGTCTGGCCGAGATGGCCGACGCCCGAGACCTTGTCGGGATCAAGGAACGGCTTGCCGTCGACCGCACCGGCGATCAGCCGTGCCATCGAGACCGGATAGCCGCCGACATCGAGAATGCCGCCGCCGGCGGTTTCATTGGCAAACAGCCGGTGTTCCGGATTGACCTTGCCCATATTGAAGCCGAAGGACGTGCGGATGATGCGCAGATCGCCGATCGCACCGCTCTTGATGAGTTCGATCAGCTTCGCCGTCTGCGGATGGACGCGATACATGAAGGCTTCGCCGGCGAAGACCCCAGCCTTTTTGGCTTCATAGTAGATGGCCTCGGCATCGAAGGCCGAAAGCGCGATCGGCTTTTCGACAAGCACATGCTTGCCGGCGCGGATCGCCTTGATCGCCCATTCGGCGTGGCCGGTATGCGGCGTGGCGATATAGACGGCATCGATCTCCTTGTCCGCGAGCAGGGCCTCGTAACCGTTGACGATACGTGCGCCGGGAAAACCGTCGCCGAGGCCCGGCTTGTCCGGGTTGCGGCTGGCGATGGCCACCAGCTTGCCGCTGCGGGAATGGGCGATACCATCGGCAAAAGTCTGCGCGATCCGGCCGGGGCCGATGATGCCCCAGCGGATTGGTGTCTCAGTAGTCATGGAACGATCCTTTCCTAAATCTGCATGCTGTCTTGGGAGAATGGGCAGCGCCTACCGCAATCGGTTCCCGGCGCTGTCGAAGAGGAATGTCTTGGCGGCCGATAGCGCCACGGTGAGCTTGTCGCGGTTGCCCGTATTGCGGGACTCCTCGCGCTCGATGACGATCTGCTCGCCGCCTTCGATATTGGCGTAGATGTAGCTGGTGTTGCCGAGATGCTCCGCGACGTCGACGTCAACGATCATGTCGACCTCGCCACGTCCGGCTTCGAGGAAATGTTCCGGACGGATGCCGAGCGTCACCGGCTGGCCGACCTCCACCTTGGCCGAGGTGATGGGCAGTGTCAGGCGGACATTGCGCTGGCCCTTGAGCACGACGGCTATGCGACCGGATTGATTGTCCGTGACCTCGGCCTGCAGGAAGTTCATCTTCGGGGAGCCGACGAATCCGGCTACGAACTGGTTTGCCGGATCGTCATAGAGGTCGAGCGGCGCGCCCACCTGTTCGATATTGCCGCCACGCAGCACGACGATCTTGTCGGCCAGCGTCATCGCTTCGGTCTGGTCGTGCGTGACATAGATCATCGTCGTCCCAAGCTTCTTGTGGAGGCGGGAGATTTCGACGCGCATCTGCACGCGCAGCTCTGCATCGAGATTGGAGAGCGGCTCGTCGAACAGGAAGATCTGCGGCTCGCGGACGATGGCGCGGCCGATGGCGACGCGCTGGCGCTGGCCGCCCGAAAGCTGCTTCGGCCGGCGCTGCATCAGCTCGCTGATCTGCAGGATCTCGGCTGCCTGTTTGACACGGCGATCGGTATCGGCCTTCGGGTTGCCGTTCATGCGCAGCCCGAAATTCAGGTTCTGCTCGACAGTCAGGTGCGGATAGAGGGCATAGGACTGGAAGACCATGGCGATGCCGCGATCGGCCGGTTCCATGTCGTTGACCACGCGGCCGCCGATCTTGAGTTCGCCGCCGGTGATGTCTTCCAGCCCGGCGATCATGCGCAAGAGCGTGGACTTGCCGCATCCGGACGGTCCGACGAAGACGACGAACTCGCCGTCCTTCACCTCGAGATTGGCGCCGTGGATGATTTCCAGCGAACCGTAGCGTTTGACGATATTGGTGAGAGAAAGTTCAGCCATACGGATCTCCCGGAACTATTTGATTGCGCCGGCGGCGATGCCGGCGATGAAGTGGCGCTGCAGGAGAACGAAGATGATGAGGATCGGTGCCGTCAGCATCACAGCACCAGCCATGATGCCGCCCCAGGAGACCCTGGTGAGGCCGATCAGTGTTCCGAGCGCCACGGGCGCGGTCATCATTCCCGGTCGGGAGTTGATGAGCAGCGGCCAGAGGTAGTTGTTCCAGGAGGCCAGGAACAGGATGATGGCGAGCGCCGCCATGGTCGGCCGTGCGAGCGGCAGGGCGATGCGCAGGAAGATCTGCCATTCCTTGACGCCCTCGACGCGGGCGGCGTCAAAGAGTTCGCCCGGCATCATCGAGAAGGCCTGGCGCATGAAGAGCACACCGAGTGAGTTGAAGAGCGGCGGTACGATCAGGGCGACCCATGAATTGGCCAGCCCGAAATCGCGTGCCACCATGATGAACTGCGGGATGACGACGACGGAGTAGGGCAGCGTGATCGTGCCGAGGATGATGCCGATGACGCCCGAACGGCCGGCAAACTGGTAGCGCGCCAGTGCCCATCCGGCCATCGAGGTCAGCAGCACCGACAGGACGGTATAGACGACGGCAACGACGATGGAGATCGTCATGGCGCCGATGAAGTTGGTGTCGGCCTGCAAGTTCCGGACGTTGTCCATGAAACCTGTCGACGGTGTCAGAATGATGCCGGGGCTGAAAATGCCGTAATCGGGCATGGTCGAGAAGACGAACATCATCCAGAGCGGAAACAGCCAGATGATGGCGAGCGGCACCAGCAGGCCGTGCAGCGCGATCGAGCGGATCAGAGTGGATTTGGACTTCGATTTCATTTTGGTTCGCGCCCCACCCAGAGATTGAGGAGAGAGATGGCTACTGCGAGCGCCGCCATCGTGTAGGCGACCGCCGAGGCATAGCCGAAGTTGGTCGACTGGAAGGCCTGACGATAGAGCAGCAGGCCGAGCGTTTCCGTCCCGCCGCCGGGGCCGCCCCTGTTGGTGATCAGATATGGCTCGGTGAAGAGCTGCATGGTGCCGATGACGGACAGGACGACGCAGAACAGAATGATAGGCTTCAGCAGCGGCAGGGTGATATGGATGAACTGCTGGAAACGGCTGACGCGGTCGAGGGTTGCAGCCTCGTAAACATCCTCGGGGATCGATTGCAGCCCGGACAGGATGATGATGGCGTTATAACCCGCCCAGCGCCAGGTGACGGCGATGATGATGAGCACCATGGCGGCATGCGATTCCGCAAACCACGACACCGGTGCGAAGCCGACCGTACCGAGCAGCTTGTTGACGATGCCGAAATCGACGTTGAACATCAGGCGGAAGACAGCGGCATAGGCCACCTCGCCGACGACGACGGGTGCGAAGAAAGCGAAGCGAAAAATGCCACGGGCCTTCAACAGCGGTGAATTCAGCAGCACCGCCATGACCGTGGCGAGCGTGATCATGACGGGGACCTGGACGATCAGGATGATCAGCGTGTTTTGAAGCGCGTTGTAGAAGGCCGGGTCGCCGAACAGGCGCCCCCAATTGAGCGACAGATTGTAGACCCACGGATTAACCCGGGTGTTCTGGAACGAAATCAGGAACGAATCGATGATCGGCCAGACCCAGAAAGCGGCGAACACCAGAAGATAGGGTGCAAGGAACGCATAGGCGCTCCGGTTTCGCAACCGCATGAAAGCCTTCTCCTTTATGCGCAGTGAAATGACGCGTGACATTGCATCCCCGCGCCCCTAGAGCGTGACGCCGAAAAGTGTAGGCGGTTTTCGGACGACGTCACGCTCTAGGGGCGGCGGGGATGCCGGGCGCGGCTTGGGATGCGCGCCCGGCAGTGTCACTCATTTCGCGAGCGGCAGGCCTGTCGCCGAGGCGATCTGCTGCGCCGCATCGTCGAGCGCGGCCTTGCCGTTTGGATAGCCGCCGGCAAGGTATTTCGTCTGGACGGCCTTTATGACCTCATCGGCGTCACTGAAATACTGGGTGCCCGGGCTCGGGTGGATTTTCGGCAGGGTGGCGAGGATATCGGCCCAGACCTTTTGCCCACCCCAATAGGGCTGCGGTTCGTTGACGAAGGGATCCTTGACCGCCGTCAACAGCGACGGCACGAGACCGAAGGATTTCAGCATGGTCACCTGGCCCTCGTTGGTACCAAGCGTGTATTCGAGGAATTTCCAGGCGGCTTCCTTGTGCTTGGAGCCGCTGGCGATTGCGAGCGACGAACCGCCGAGATTGGCTGCATGCGGGCCGTCGGCCGTCATGCTCGGCATCGGATAGACGCCCCATTTGCCGGCGAGATCCGGCGAGGTGGAGCGGACGGTGCCTTCATACCAGCCGCCATACAGCTGCGATGCCACCTTGCTTGCAGTGTTCGCCTGAATTTTCTCGTTCCAGTTCGCCGCGGTCATCAGGCCCGCGTCCTTGATCTCCTTCACCT
Source organism: Martinezella sp. CNPSo 3964 (assembly GCF_057784375.1). Taxonomy (NCBI): domain Bacteria; kingdom Pseudomonadati; phylum Pseudomonadota; class Alphaproteobacteria; order Hyphomicrobiales; family Rhizobiaceae; genus Martinezella; species Martinezella sp. CNPSo 3964. The sequence continues at coordinate 85,531 of NZ_JBXSOW010000019.1, read as the reverse complement.
TGTCCAGCGCTTTGACGCAGCCGGGCTGGTTGACGGTGATGCTCTGGCTGTCACTCGAGAAATAGCCGCAGCCTTGTTCGTTGGCGAGCATGCGGAACCATTCGCTATCGCCGTTGAGATCGGCCTGCGTCATGACGACACCGGGATTGGCGGCGGAGATTTTCTTGCCGGCGGCAATGAAATCGTCCCAGGTCTTGATCGTTGCCGGATCGACGCCCGCCTTTTCATAGAGGTCACGGCGATAGAACATGGTGACCGGGCCGGAATCCCACGGCATCGCGTAGGCGGCATCGCCGACTTCAAGCTCGGCGCGCTTGAAATCCGGGAACTGCTTCTTCAGTTCGTCATTATAGCCGAGCTTCGTGAGATCGGTCAGGCAGTCCGGAAAGCGGTTCCAGAAGATCGAAGCCTTGTGGTTTTCGATCGACATGACGTCGGGCAGGCCGTCGCCGCCGGCAGCGCAAGCGGCCAGCATCTTATCGAAGACCTGCGGGTTGCCGATGTCTTGAACATCGACCTTGATGTCGGGATATTTCTTATTGAACCCCTCGACGGTGGATTTCAGCGCCGATGCGGCGATGTTCCAGCTCCAGACCGTAATGGTGGTTTGCTCTGCAAAGGCAGAACCGGAAGCGAGCAGGGCAGCAAGCACCGTCGCTCCAGCAAGTTTTAAACGCATTGAAAATCCTCCCTTTTCAATTGCCGTCCTCAAGAGAACACGCTTAAACTATCTGTCGGTACGCTTCTGTCTCCTAAAAAGGGAACATCGACTTGGCGAAAAGTAAGGTAGGTCAACGGGCGGTTTATCAGCCGGGTGCGAGCAGCGTCGAAGGGCTCCCAAATGTCCTGCAGATGTTTCATAACCACCCGTTGCCGATGGCAAAGCCGCATTGGCACGCGCAGGTGGAAGTGAACTACATTGTCCGCGGGACCGTGCATTACCGCATCGGCGATCACCAGCTTACTTTGAGAGCGGGCGAGATCTGCCTTTTCTGGGGCGGTCAGCCGCATCTGTTGGACGAGCTGTCGGAGGATGCGATCTATGCGGGCGCGCATCTGCCGCTGGTGCATTTTTTCCGCTTGCGGCTGCCGCTCGATATTTCCGGCCGCCTCATTCGCGGGCAGGCCCTGATAAGCTCGGCGACCGATGCCGCCGATGACGAGAACTTTGCCAGATGGCACCGCTACGTCATGTCCGGCGACGGCGCCAGGGCCGAACATGCCGTCGCGGAGCTCCTTCTGCGCCTGGAGCGCATCGCCTTCGAACCCTATCGCATGGTGCCGGAGAAGCAGGAAAACCTGACCAACGACCAGGCCCATCCGCAATCCTCGCGCAGCCTGGCGCGCATGTGCGATTTCATCGCCGACAATTTCCTGCACGACATCGATACCGTCGATATCGCCAAGGCGGCGCATCTCCACCCGAAATATGCGATGAATCTCTTCAAGAAATCCACGGGCATGACGCTGGCGAAATATGTGAACCTGCTGCGCCTTTCGCGCGCCCAGGCGATGCTGATGCGCGATGGCGCCAATGTGCTGCAGGTGGCCATGGATAGTGGCTTCGGCTCGATCAGCGCCTTCAACAAATCCTTCCGTCACATTGCCGGCATGACGCCTTCCGATTTCCGCCGTGATATGCGCGTGCTCTCGGCGATGAATGTCGAAGCCATCAAGCCTTCGATGCATCGGCCGCCGCCGCAACATCATCGTTCGTGAGGCTTGCAGTTATGCACGATCTCGCCCATTGCTCCTGACCAGTTGAGAGAGGAGAATCTCATGCGGCAGTTTTCGGCTTGCATCGAGTGGTTGTTTGCGCGCGATGGCGACGCCTTTGCCGATCGTATCCGGCTGGCGCATGAAGCGGGGCTCGATGCGGTCGAGTTCTGGCACTGGACGAGCAAGGATCTGGACGCGATCGCGGCTGCCGTAGCCGAGACTGGCATTGCGGTTTCTGGTCTTGTTGCCGAGCCGATGATCGCGTTGACGAATCCGGCAAACAAGGAGACTTGGCTCAAGGGGTTGCGGGAGTCTGTTGCCGTCGCCCAGCGTCTCAGCGCGCCAGTTCTCATCGCACAGGCCGGCGATGAGCTGCCGGAGCTTTCACGAGCCGAACAGCGGGCGGCCATCGTCGCTGCTTTGAACGCCGGTGCCGATATTCTCGAAGGGTCCGGCGTCCGGCTTGGCCTCGAGCCGTTGAACACGACGATCGATCATGTCGGCTATTACCTGTCTTCGACGGCGGAAGGCCTCGATATCGTCGACGAGGTCGGCCGCCCGGAAATCGGCATCGTCTATGATGTCTACCATTCGGCTGTCATGGGCGAAAACACGCAGGAAGTGATCGGCGATCGCATCGACCGGATCGTGCATCTCCACGTCGCCGATCATCCCGGCCGCAGCGACCCCGGCACCGGCCGCATTGATCTGAAGGAGCGGCTCGATTGGCTCTTTGCTCAGGGCTATAGCGGCAGGATCGGCTTGGAGTACAAGCCGGCGACAGGCGATGCCGCTGCCGTTCGCGCGGTGGTGAAATCACTCGGCGGCTCGCTTCGCGGGGCTGCTTGAGGCCTTCCGCCTACACCGGCTCCAGCATGCCGAAGGCAGCGACGAGCCCGATGACGACAATGCCGATGATGATTTCTGTGATGCTTCCAAGTCGAAGGGCCAGCAATGCGCGGACCGGCTTGCGGCCGATCCAGGGTACGAAGACGTAGCGATTGACGATGGCCAGCACCGCCATGACTGCGACCAGTGCGATCTTGATGGCAAGCAGCATCTGATAAGGCGAAGACCAATCCGTCGGCAAGTGTTTCAGGATCAGCAGCGTATTGACGATGCCGGAGAGAATGACGAGCGCGACCGCCACGTGCCCGGCATTGGAGAAACGGCGCAGCGCCAGTTGCGCTTCCGCCCTGCATTCCGGACGGCCGAGAAGCCTGAGAATGGTGAGCAATGGCACCAGCGCCCCGAGCCAGCCGCCGCCAGCGAGCACATGCAGGACATCATTGGCCCGATGCGCCTGCTGCACCCAGCCTTCCAGCATCGAGGCATGGCCGGTCAATGAAAGCGAGGCTAGCCCGAGGCCTGCTCCCAAGGCTAGCCCATGACGGCGCCAGCTTTCCGGCAGCAGCAAGGCGCAAACGATCACGATGGCCGCAAGCGCCTGCGCCTGCCAGGCGACCCCGATCGTGGTTTCGAAAACCACGTCATGGATCATGCTCACGTCGAGCGCATCGCTCCAGCCGCCACCGATATTCGCTGTCGCCACCGGCAGCGCGGCCAGCACCGTGAAGACGGCAATTGCGGCGATCAGCAAAAACGGCCTTGCAACCATGCGCCAGACCGTGTCGGCGAGTATTCTCGGCGCAAGCAGGGAGAGATAGGCGCAGGCGCCCCATAGAAGCATCAGGGATGCGTCATGCAGGAAGCGGCAGAGTTGGAGCGCTGTCGTCGTATCCATCAGGACTTCACGATAAATTTACAGGCGCCATGAGTGTGACGTTCCAGTTTGGGTCGGTGTCGTTTCGCCGGCAATCCGGCAGCCCTCGTGCAGAAGCTGCCCGACACCCACGTTTTCTCGGGTTGAACGGCGGGAATTTCTCGCGCCAGCGTGGTTAGCGCGATAAGATTGCGGATACGCACTGTCAACTTTCTCCATGCATAAAGGCCCGGTTCGGGACGCTTTGCCGCAAGGCGGGTTAGTGCCGTAGGCCCGGTCCTGCTGCCAGAACCGTCATCAGCGATGATTTCCGCCTTTCTGGCAAAGAATTGTCGCTTTTGAGTCCTTTTTGCAGACACAGTTAAGGCGTTCCGGGGTGTGCGCTCGAAAGGCAGTTTCATGGCGGCATCTAGGATACGCGAAAAAATGCCCAATGGCTTCGGCCATCGCCGGCATCGCGAATGGCTCGAACATCTCGATATGCCCACCTATGTCATCGGCGATGTCCACGGCCGTTACGATCTCCTGAGCGCGCTGGAGCGCAAGATCTTCGCCGATGCTGTAGGGCTGCCCGGCCGCAAGCTCATCATCATGCTCGGGGATTTTATCGACCGCGGTCCGGCGTCGGCGCAGGTGGTCGGCCGCCTGATGGCACCGCCGCCGAATGGCTTCGACCGCATCTGCTTGACCGGCAATCATGAGATGGCGATGCTTTCCTATGTCGATGGCGAGATATCGCTTGAGGATTGGGTGGCGCTTGGCGGCGATGCCACACTTGCCTCCTATGGTGTGGATATCCCTCGCCTGCAGCGATTATATCCTAAGCAAAAGAAGCTCGACACCTTCATCCGAACCTGGCTGCCGGACGATCACGTCAATTTCCTGCGTCGCCTGCCGATCCTGCTGGACACGCCGAAGGCCTTGTTCGTCCATGCCGGCATTGATCCGGATCGGTCGATCGCCGACCAGCAGGACGACGACTTGGTCTTCATCCGCTCGCGTTTCTACGACAGTGCACAGCCGCTGCCGAAGCTGATCATACATGGCCATACACCGATCCGGCAGGCTGAAGTCAATGGTCTCAGGCTCAATCTCGATACCGGCGCTTTTCACACCGGCCGGCTGAGCGCGGCCCGGCTATGGCAGGGCCGCATTCACATCACCTCAACCTGATAGTCGGCTACAGGTTGCCGATGCAGAGGTACTTCATTTCCAGATAGTCGTCGGCACCGTGGCGCGAGCCTTCGCGGCCGAGGCCCGATTGCTTGATGCCGCCGAAGGGCGCAGTCTCTGATGACATCAGGCCGGTATTGATGCCGACCATGCCGTATTCCAGCGCTTCCGCCACGCGCCAGACCTTCTTCAGGTCGCCGGCGAAGAAATAGGCGGCAAGCCCGAATTCGGTGTCGTTCGCCTGGGCGATGACATCCTCGACCGTGTCGAAGCGGAAGAGCGGCGCAACGGGGCCGAAGGTTTCCTCGCGGGCAACCTTCATGCTGCGGTCGACGCCGGTCAGGATCGTCGGCGCGAAGAAGGTGCCGGCACCTTCGATGCGCTTGCCGCCGAGCACGACGCGGGCGCCCTTGGAGATGGCATCCCGAACATGGTCTTCAGCCTTGGCGACACCCTGCTCGTCGATCAGCGGCCCGACTGTCACACCCGGCTTGAAGCCGTCACCGACGGAAAGCTCGCCCACCTTGGCGGCAAGCTTGGCGGCAAAGGCGTCGTAGACATTGGATTGGACATAGATGCGGTTGGCGCAGACGCAGGTCTGGCCGGCATTGCGGTACTTCGAAGCCATCGCCCCTTCGACGGCGGCATCCAGATCGGCATCGTCAAAGACGATGAAAGGCGCATTACCACCGAGTTCGAGGCTCACCTTCTTGATCTGGTCGGCGCACTGGCGCATCAGGATACGGCCGACTTCGGTCGAGCCGGTGAAGCTGATCTTGCGCACCTTCGGATTGCCGCAAAGCTCGCGGCCGATCGCCGGGCCGTCGATGCCGACGATGATATTGAGCACGCCGGCCGGAATGCCTGCCTCTTCAGCAAGCACGGCAAGCGCGATCGCCGTCAGTGGCGTCTGCTCGGCAGGCTTCGAAACCACGGTGCAGCCGACGGCAAGCGCCGGCGCGATCTTGCGGGCGATCATGGCGGCAGGGAAATTCCAGGGCGTGATCGTGCCGACAACGCCGACCGGCTGCTTGATGACGACCATGCGCTTGTCGTTGGAGGGGGCGGGGATGGTTTCGCCATAGATGCGCTTGGCCTCTTCCGCGTACCATTCGACATAGGAGGCGGCGTAGAGGATCTCGCCTCTGGCTTCCGGCAGCGGCTTGCCCATTTCGGCCGTCAGGATCGCCCCCAGCTCATCGGCATTGGCGACCATGAGATCGAACCACTTGCGCAGGATAACGGCGCGTTCCTTGGCGGGGCGGGCCGCCCAGGCGACTTGCGCGATATAGGCGGCATCGATGGCAGCCGTCGTTTCGGCTGCTCCCATGTCGGGAAGAGTCGCGAGCACTTCGCCGGTGGCCGGATTGACGACATCGAATGTCTTCGTTGCCCCGCCCGCCGTCCAGACGCCGTTGATATAGCCGGCGGCGCGCAGGAAGCGCGAGGAGAAGGGAACATGCTTGGTCATTGCTGTTGTAAAGGACATGCTATGCACTCCGACAGGTTTCGCCCGGCAGGCCGCACGGGCGGATAAAGGGAAATACTTGGATCGCGTCCGTTAATGGGAGGCGCTTGCCTCCAGCAGCGATGCCTCGAGAATGTCGAGCGCCTCGCTGAACACGCCGTCCTGAATGGTGATCGGCGACAGGAAGCGGATGACATTGCCGTGGACGCCGCAGGTCAAAAGGATCAGGCCCTTGTCGAGCGCGATCAGGCGAACCTTGTTGGCGAAATCCGCGCTCGGCAGCTTGGTTGTCGCATCGTTGAATTCGACCGCATTCATGAAGCCGGGGCCGCGGATATCGGCGATTTCAGGCACCTTGTCACGCAGCGATTCCAGCCGCTGCTTCAGGCGCGAGCCGAGCTGGTTGGCGCGGTCGCATAGGCCCTCGTCGGCGATGACGTCAAGCACGGCATGGGCAGCGGCGATGCCAAGCGGATTGCCGCCATAGGTGCCGCCGAGGCCGCCGGGGCCAGGGGCGTCCATCACCTCGGCGCGGCCGGTGACGGCGGCGAGCGGGAAGCCGCCGGCAAGGCTCTTCGCCATGGTGACGAGATCGGCAGCCACTTCATGGTGATCCATCGCAAACATCTTGCCGGTGCGCGCAAAGCCGGTCTGCACCTCGTCGGCAATCAGGAGAATGCCGTGCTGGTCGCAGATTTCGCGCAGAGCCTTCATGAAGGCCGCGGGCGCGGGGTAGAAGCCGCCTTCGCCCTGTACGGGTTCCAGAATGATGGCCGCTACGCGCTGCGGATCGACATCGGCCGCAAAGAGCTTCTTCAGCGTCGCCAGCGATTGCTCGACGCTCACGCCGTGCAGCGGCACCGGGAAGGGGGCATGGAAGACATCGCCCGGCATCGGGCCGAAGCCGATCTTGTAGGGCGCGACCTTGCCGGTCAGCGCCATGCCCATGAAGGTGCGGCCGTGAAAGCCGCCGCCAAAGGCGATGATGGCGGAGCGGCCGGTCGCGGCGCGGGCGATCTTGACGGCGTTTTCGACCGCTTCCGCACCCGTCGTCACGAAGATCGTCTTCTTGGCGAAATCGCCGGGAAGGATCGCGTTCAGCCGCTCGGCGAGATGCACATAGCTCTCATAGGGCACCACCTGATGGCAGGTGTGGGTGAAGCGGTCGAGCTGTTCCTTGACGGCGGCAATGACGCGCGGATGGCGGTGGCCGGTATTCACGACGGCGATGCCGGAGGCGAAATCGATATAGCGATGCCCTTCCTTGTCCCAGATCTCGGCGTTTTCGGCGCGATCGGCATAGATCTGCGTCGTCATGCCGACGCCGCGGGAAATGGCGGCATTCTTCCGCTCGGTCAGGGTCATTGCAGTGGCTCCCAGAAGGTCGTTTTCGAATTATCTTGCAGAACTTCTGCAAGTTATTTAAAAAATTCCTACATTTTTCCTGTAGGATTTCAAGCGGGATTTTGTGTTGGTGACAAGAATGCGCCGAAGGCTCGCATACAACGTCACGTCTCCCTTTATGGCGGCTAGGGGGCGCCGTAGCATCTTGAAAAGCGGCAGGAATTCTTAAATCGATTTAAAGAATTGTGCAGCGGGCGCCCTTCCATGCTAAACGGATCGAAAGACAAAAATCAGGGATATTGGCAAATGAGCAGCATCGAGCCCGAGCGCTATCCTGTGCGCTACAAGGTGGCGGAAGCGGCGCGTCTTGCCGGCGTATCGGCCTCCACCTTGCGTCTATGGGAAAGCCAGGGGCTTGTAGTTCCTTCCCGCTCCGAGACTGGCCATCGCCAATATAGCGCAGAGGACGTGGCGCGGCTGAAGCGCATTTCCTGGTTCCGCGCCGAACGCGGCCTCAATCCGGCGGCGATCCGCGAGGCGCTTGAGACGGAGGAGGGGAATGCCACCGGCGCGGAGAATGGCGAACAATCGGCATCCTCGGATATCGGCCGCAGGCTCCGCTCGCTGCGACATGCCGCCGGCAAGACGCTGGAGCAGGTCGCAGCCGACATAGGCATGACCTCCTCGACGCTCTCGACCCTGGAGCGCACATCGCAGGGCGTCAGCTTCAAGACCCTGCATGATCTCGCGGACTATTACGGCACGACGGTATCGCGCCTGTCGGGTGAGGAGCGGGAGGATGTTCCCGCGCTCATCCGGTCCGGCGAATGGCGTGCCTGGCCGGCGACGACACCCGGCGTCACCGTGCAACTGCTCGCTGAGGGCAGGACGATGATGGATTGCCACCGCTTCGTACTCGCTCCTGGCGCGGCGAGCGAGGGCGCCTATCGTCATGAGGGTGAGGAGTTCATCCATGTCCTTGCCGGACGTCTGGAACTGGTGCTGGACAGCGACCAGTTCTTCGATCTCATGGCCGGCGATTCCCTCTATTTCGAAAGCCGGCGCTATCATTCCTGGCGCAACCGCCATGATGGTGAGACCATATTGCTCTGGATCAACACGCCGCCGACATTTTGAACGGCGCTGGTATGGTTCTCATCCTGTCTGTTCTATAGAACGGACGAAAATCGAATTCTGAAGACCGAGCCGGGAGAATCTCATGGCCGCCACCATCCGTTATCACGAAGGCGATATTTCTGCCGAAGATGCCGCCCGCTACACCGGCGCCATAGCCATAGACACCGAAACCCTCGGTCTCGTTCCACGCCGCGACCGGCTTTGCCTCGTGCAGCTTTCGCCGGGCGACGGTACGGCTGACGTCATCCGCATCGCCGCCGGCCAGAAGCAGGCGCCCAATCTCGTCGCCATGCTCGCCGACCCGACGCACCAGAAGATCTTTCATTACGGCCGCTTCGACATCGCCGTCCTGTTCCATACGTTCGGCGTCACCACGACGCCGGTCTTCTGCACCAAGATCGCCTCGCGCCTCTGCCGTACCTATACCGACCGCCATGGCCTGAAGGACAATCTCAAGGAAATGCTCGACGTCGATATTTCCAAGGCACAGCAGTCATCCGACTGGGCGGCGGAAACGCTTTCGCCGGCGCAGCTCGAATATGCTGCCTCCGACGTGCTTTATCTGCATGCGCTGCGCGAAAAGCTGACGCAACGCCTGTTGCGCGATGGCCGTATGGACTATGCGGATGACTGCTTCGCCTTTCTGCCGACGCGGGCCAAGCTCGACCTTCTCGGCTGGGAAGAGGCGGATATCTTCGCACATAGCTGATTGCTTCGCTTGCAGGGCGAAATCCAGGGGCCGGCGTCGCGGAAGTGGCATCGGCCCTCTTATTTAGTGATCTGTTAAGGATTCGACTGCTATTTTGCGGATGATTTCCAGTTCTGCGCGTTCGCGCCTCGCCACTTCGGTCATCCGGCGCTAGGAAATGTTACCGGCCGCATGAGCGGTCCTGGATTGAACCTGCCCTCCCGCTTCCATCGTCGCCTTGCCAGACAAAGGAGCATGTCATGTTGCTTCCCGTTGGTGCCGTGTCCGCTGTGGGTGTGTCCATTGAGAAGCCGATTGCCGCAACGGCTGAGACCTCCGGGCTTCAGACGACGGCAACGCCACTCGCTGTTCTGTCGAGCACCGTTAATGCCAGCGTCGAAGGCAAGCTGAACATGCTGCTGGTCGCGGCCCGCGAGCGCATGCTCGACAGCCTGCTCTCCGCGATCGATGCCGCCAGCAAGGTGGTGAATGTTTCCCGAGAGCCGGGTGAGAGCAATACCGCCTATGCGCAGCGCGTTGCCGCCGCAATCCGCAGCCTGACCCCGCCGCAGCTCGCCGTTGCGCAACAACGGCTGGACGCGCAGATGAGGACGCCGGTGCCGTTGCCGCTTCTGGCAGCGGCTTTGGAGGACCCTGAAAGCCCGCAGGCGGTGCAGCTGGCTCTCAGCCTTGAGCAGGCATCGACCGTCGAGCCGGACGCCGTGCTGAAGGCGGTCGTCAATTCCTATGGGCAGAATGCCGGCGAGGTGGAAACGCCGGCCACCCAGGCACCGACATCGGCGCCGCTGCAGAAAGCGGCCGATCTGGCCGCCCTGGCAACGGCGCTTGCGGCTGCGGAAGAACCGGCTTCCGCTATACCCGCGCCTACGCCTACGACGACCACGCCAGCCACGGCCCAGCCTGCCGCACAGCCGGCACCCTCGGCACAGCAGCCGTCGCAACCGGGTTCCCTCGCTCAATCTCCATCGGCGCCGGCCGTTGGTCAGGCCACTTTGGCGCAGACGGCCCAAGCACAGACAGTCGCGCAAAATGGAGCCATCATCGTCCCGCAAGCCGCGCCTGCTGGCAGCATTGCTGTCGCAGCCTCTCCTTCCATGCTTGCGTCTCTTGTCGATGATCTGACCGCAGGCGTGCTGTTGACGGCGATCGCCGCCGAGGCTGAACTTCCGACCGAAGTCGCATTGATCCGGTCGCCGCTGACGCCACCGCCGGTGCCGCGCGACATCCAGCAGATAGAAGCCGATATCAAACAGGGCCTGCAGGTCGTCATCAGCCCGCCGGCAATGGCGACCGATGCCGATCTTCTGCAAATCATCAGCAATCCCTCTTCCTCCATCGAGAAGATCATCGCTCAGGCGCTGACCGGCAATACCGCGGCGCAGGCATCGTCCGCGCAGCCGCCGGCCGCCAATGAAGGCCCCAAGAGCCCGGTTTCGTTGGCGGCCATGCCGGTGTCATTGGCGGAAGAACCTGAAACATCAGGTGCCCTTGCCCTAGCTTCCGGCAAGCCGCCGTTGCAGACGTCGTCCGTAACGCCGATGGCGGTGTATGAGGCTGCGGAGCAGGCAACGATATCGGCGCCCCTGCCGCTCGGCGTTCCCTTCGTCGTGGCGAATTATCTGCCGCTCGACGCCCCCGGCAAGAACAGCGAATCGAAATTGCTCAATCGCGTCGATCCCGTCGGCGATGAGGAGGGCGGACAAGCTCAGGACGAGGAAACCCCGCAAGGCCAGGATGAAGAGCAGGCTCATGCGGAGGAATCGTCAGCACAAGCAGAGGGCGAAGCATCCGACGAAGCGGAAGCCGGTCCGACCTCCGCTGGGGACAATAATGTCAGGCCGGAACTCGTTGCCTTGCCCCAGCCTTTGCGCGATCCCCTGCACGACCACGCCTTCGATTTCTATCGGCGCATGGTGGCCTGGGAATAGGCGACCTCGCAACGGACAGGCGGCGTGGATGCTGCATGACGGACATAAGAAAAACCCGCCGGATCACTCCGGCGGGTCTTTTGTTTCCAGGCTTCGACCGAAGATTATTCGGCGTTGCGGTTCTTCAGAGCCGCACCCAGGATGTCGCCGAGCGAAGCGCCCGAGTCGGACGAACCGAACTGAGCAACGGCTTCCTTCTCTTCTGCGATTTCCAAAGCCTTGATGGACAGCATGATCTTGCGGTCCTTCTTGGAGAAGTTGGTGACGCGAGCGTCGACAACCTGACCAACCGAGAAACGCTCAGGGCGCTGCTCGTCACGGTCACGCGACAGATCGGCGCGGCGGATGAACGAGGTGATGTCTTCGTGGCTGACGAGCTTCACTTCGATGCCGCCGTCGTTGACTGCGATGACTTCGCAGGAAACGACTGCATTCTTGCGCAGGTCGCCGGAAGCGGCTGCTTCGCCGACTGCGTCCTTGCCGAGCTGCTTGATGCCGAGCGAGATGCGTTCCTTCTCGACGTCGACGTCGAGAACGACGGCCTTGACCACGTCACCCTTGTTGTACTCTTCGATGACCTGCTCGCCCGGACGGTTCCAGTCGAGGTCGGAGAGGTGAACCATGCCGTCCACATCGCCGTCGAGGCCGATGAACAGGCCGAATTCGGTCTTGTTCTTGACTTCGCCTTCGACTTCGGTGCCAGCCGGATGGTTGCGGGCGAATGCTGCCCACGGGTTTTCCAGCGTCTGCTTCAGGCCGAGCGAGATACGACGCTTGGTCGGATCGACTTCGAGAACGACAACTTCGACTTCCTGGCTCGTGGACAGGATCTTGCCGGGGTGAACGTTCTTCTTGGTCCAGGACATTTCCGAGATGTGGATGAGGCCTTCGATGCCCGGCTCCAGCTCGACGAACGCACCGTAGTCGGTGATGTTCGTGACGGTACCGGAAATCTTCTTGCCTTCCGGATACTTGGCCTGGATGCCATCCCACGGATCGCTCTCGAGCTGCTTCATGCCGAGCGAGATGCGGTGGGTTTCCTGGTTGATGCGGATGATCTGTACCTTGACCTGCTGGCCGATGGACAGGATTTCCGACGGATGGTTCACACGGCGCCATGCCATGTCGGTGACGTGCAGCAGGCCGTCGATGCCGCCGAGGTCAACGAACGCACCGTAATCGGTGATGTTCTTGACGACGCCGTCAACAACCTGGCCTTCTTCGAGGTTCTGAACGATTTCAGAACGCTGCTCGGCACGGGACTCTTCCAGAACCGTGCGACGCGAAACGACGATGTTGCCGCGGCGCTTGTCCATCTTGAGGATTTCGAAGGGCTGCGGGTTATGCATCAGCGGGGTAACGTCGCGGATCGGACGGATGTCGACCTGCGAACGCGGCAGGAAGGCGATAGCGCCGTCGAGATCGACGGTGAAGCCGCCCTTGACCTGATTGAAGATGACGCCTTCAACGCGCTCGCCAGCTTCGAACTTGGCTTCGAGCTTGATCCAGCTTTCTTCGCGGCGAGCCTTTTCGCGCGACAGAACAGCTTCGCCAAGTGCGTTTTCGATGCGCTCGACGTAGACTTCGACTTCATCGCCAACCTTGAGCGTGCCGTCCTTGGCGCGCGCACCGAATTCCTTCAGCGCGATGCGGCCTTCGACCTTGAGGCCGACGTCCACAACAGCGACATCCTTTTCGATGGCGGTGATGATGCCCTTGGTGACATAGCCTTCAGCCAGATCGTTCTTGGCAAAGGATTCTTCGAGAAGGGCCGCGAAATCTTCGCGAGAGGGGGAAGTTACAGACATAAAATCTCCTGGCGTGTCCTGATCATGCGATCTGGACACTGACGCGCCGGTGGTTCGCGTTAAACGGGCCTGACCCCAGTCCGCCTCCTTTTCGGGAAGCTATCCGGCGCTTGGACGGAATGTCAGGCTATTTTGAAATCGACGGTTTCCGGCGCGGGGCGCGCGAAAGCCGCTCATATTTTCAGGCATTTCGGCTCAGAGCGGCGTCGATGATCGATTTAGCCTTCTGAAACGCCGCTTCTATACTCATTTCTGAGGTATCTAGCAAGTATGCGTCTTCAGCCGGTTTCAAAGGGCTGTCGGTGCGGCCCATATCGCGTTCGTCGCGCCGCTTCACATCTTCGAAAATGGCGTCGTAGTCGGCGCTGCCGCCGGCCTCGATGATCTCGTCGTAACGCCGCTTGGCGCGAACCTCGGCCGAGGCGGTGACGTAAAACTTCACCGGCGCCTGCGGGCAGACGACGGTGCCGATGTCGCGGCCATCGAGCACGGCGCCCGGCGTCTTCTCGGAAAAGCGGCGCTGCGCTTCGACCAGAGCCCGGCGCACTGCCGGCATGACGGCGATCTTCGAGGCGGCCTCGCCGATGTCGTGTTGGGACAGAACGGTCCGGTCGAGCCCAGCCAGGTCGACCTTGCGCGCCATACCTTCGGCAACGGTTTCGTCATCGAGTGGCGATCCGGCATCGAGCAGCGCCTTGGCGGTCGCGCGGTAGGTGAGGCCGGTATCGAGGTGATGATAGCCATAGGCCTCGGCGATCCGACGTGCCAGAGTTCCCTTGCCGGCGGCCGCTGGTCCGTCGATGGCGATGATCATGTCTTCTCTGTCCCTAGCCGGTCTCTCGTTATTTGCTGTAGCGACGCACCAGATCGGCCATTTCCGCTGCCTCGGTGCGATCGATCGCTCCGAGGCCGTCGGCGACGCCCTGTCGGTCAGCCAGCGGCCGGTTCTGGCTTACCTTCCATTTGCCGTCAATCGTCTCGATTTCGATTTCGATACCGACGATGCCTTTCATCTGAGCTGCGATGAAGTCCGGCGGCGCATCCTCCACGGCCCATGGCTGAGCGCGGTCGCTCTCATTTTCGCCCGTCAGCGCGCCGATCTGCGCGCGCAGCCAGGCGGGGTCCTCGATCGTTCGCGCGGCTCCGCGCACCTGCACGATCGCATAGTTCCAGGTCGGCACCACCTTGCCGGTTTCCCGTTTCGTCGCGTACCAGGAGGGCGTGATATAGGTATCCGCGCCCTGGAAAACGACGAGGACAGGCGCACCCGCCGCAATCTCCTTCCACTGCCCGTTTGCCTTGGCCACATGCGCCTGCAGCGTGCCCTTCGGCGAAAGCTCCGCATTCAGGTGAAACGGCACGGCGTTGGCAATCAGCCCGCCGGCTCCGGCCGTAATGAGCATTCCCAGCGGATGGGCGCGGATCAGCTGGTGCTGCGTGCTAAGATCGTCTTCGCGATGATGGGGAGGCTGATACATGGCTTCGGTCCGTTATTGCTGCCATCACTGAAGGCCCTGCAAGGCAAGGCTTTCGCATGGCCTATGGCGCGGTCTATCAGTCCCTGGTTTCGATCGTCGCGCCCAATCTTGTCATCATAGCAAAAAAACACAAAAGCATCGCGGGGATGGCCTCGGATCCGATCTGGTCGACTTCGCAACGGCTCGTTGGCAAAGGCCGGCGGCGCAATGCATGAAAACCGTGTGCAAAGCGGCATGAACTTTAGCTTTGACAGAAACGGCCGCAACGATTAAGGGGACCGGCTGATATTTCCCTTAAAACGCCGGCTTCCCCGGCATTGCCGAATTTTCATTCGGCCATTCATGAGGCTTTGACAGTGGCGAAAGCGGAACTTGGAACAAAACGTACCGACCCCGATACCGGCAAGAAGTTCTACGACCTGAACCGGGACCCGGTGGTCTCGCCCTATACCGGCAAGTCCTGGCCCTTGTCCTTCTTTGAAGAAACCTCTGCTTCGAAGGAAGCTCCGGAAGAAGACGAAGTGGCCGAAGTCGATACCGAAAACACCGAAGTCGAACTGGTGTCGCTCGAAGATGCCGACGAAGCCGCGAGCGGCGACGACATTCCGGACATGGGCGATGACGACGTCGAAATCGGCGACGATGACGACGATACCTTCCTCGAAGCCGACGAAGATGAAGACGATGACGACATGAGCGACATCATCGGCGTCACCGGCGACGAAGACGACGTCTGATCCACGGACAAGTCGGCCCGGTGAACAAGAAAAGTTTCCCGGGCCGAATTTTTCGGCTTGCTATCTGTGAAAACCACAAGTAATAAGCCGCCACCCCGATGGGCGAAGCGCTCGGAAGGGACCCAGGGCCGGTAAAACGGCACCATCTTGATGGGGCTATAGCTCAGCTGGGAGAGCGCTTGCATGGCATGCAAGAGGTCAGCGGTTCGATCCCGCTTAGCTCCACCAATTTTCAGCTGTAAAATCAAAGGCTTGAATAGCTGATTTATCCGTCGAAATTGGCAGTCTTTCGTTGGGGAAGCGCCGGGGAAGCGCGAAACGGATTGATCCTCAATTTAATAGGGATCTTAAAGGGGCGAATTCCGTGGGTATCGCACATCGACCGCGTCAGAATTCGGACCAAATCGTGGACATCTCCGGTTGGGAGATCGACCCCGACAACCCTTACTATCCTGAAGGTAAGCAGCCGAAGAAGCTCCTGATCTCCCCTGGTCATGGTCTGCCACCGTTTCTCCTCCCGAACCATAAGTATCTCTTTAAGATGCCTACGGGGTGGCAAGAGCGTCAGATCTGGTCGGAGTTGATCGCTTACGAGATGTCACGTGGCCTCGACGTCCAAGTGCCGCCTTGCTTCATGGCTTATGACAGTGCGGAGGAGCAGACCGGTGTGCTGGTGGAGTTCTTCTACGGCTATCAGGGCGAACCACCTCTGCGGTTCATTCCCGGAAGCGACTTCATACATGCTTGGATGTCGAGCAACTACGACCGCAGACGCGGACGCCCACACGCCGTTCGCGCTAATCTCACCATTGCCAGGAGCCTTGGAATCTCGAACTACAAAGAATGGTGGGCAAAGGCGTTTTTGTTCGATGCGATTATCGGCAACGTCGACAGGCATCCGGACAACTGGGGTTTGCTCGCGCTGGCTGCGACTGGGAACAGTTACAATTATACGATGGCACCGTTGTTCGACAATGGATCCAGCCTCAGCTATGGCGAAAGTGATGAGCAGCTCTCTAGGTTTCAGGACCTTGATGCTTATATTCGTAGAGGACGGCACCACTGTGCCTGGGACGGATCTCTGAAAGGGGAGCGACATATGGCTCTCTGCTCCTCTTTCTTTGAAAATTATAATCCCGCTGGCGTCGCCGAGGAATTTATGATTCCATTCAACAATGACCTGATCGACGACGTGCTCGGTTGGTGTCGAAACTTTGAGTCCCCAGTTGAGTTTAGTGCTGTGCGTGCGAACTTTTTACGGACCCTTCTGATTCGTCGTCGCGAGCTACTAACCCATTTGTGTGCGGATAATGCCTAACCAGATCGAACATATCGTTGAACCTGATCGACTGCTGTTAACTTGGCAGACACTTGACGATTCAAAGACTAGGACACGGTTCGCCGTTGGCGAACTGAAGGCAGATTCGCGGCCATCATTCACTTATTTCTCGGAGGACGAGTTCCTTCGCCTGAACGGGAAGTCTCTAGCCGAAGTGCGATCGATCGGATATGCGCAATATCCGGCCTTCAACCCGACGAAGCTCCATCATACTGACGGTGTGCTCGATGCCTTCCTACGTCGTCTACCTCCGCGGAATCGTGCCGACTTCGATAAGTACATCAGCCATTTTCGAATCAGCGAAAGCGCCGATTTTTCAGACTTTGCATTGCTGGGTATCACGGAGGCAAAGCTGCCAGCAGACGGGTTCGCGCTTGTCGATCCGTTAGACGACACAGAAGAGGCACGGGAGTTGATGATCGAGGTAGCTGGCCACAGGCACTATCCGTGCGAATTGACTCGCGCGGTCGGTGAGGCTGTGGAGTTGATTCCGGAGCCTGAAAATCAGTGGGATCCGAGCGCCGTGATGGTGTTCGCCCATGCAAAGAAGGTCGGCTACATTAACAAGTTTCAGTGCGCGGCGTTTCAGAAGTGGATTCAGGAGGGCAGGGTGAGTGCGGTCATCGAACGAGTAAACGGGACAGTCGCGCATCCTCGCCTCTATATCTTCGCTCGCGTATCCGCTCGATTGACCTCACTAGCCGCTTGATAGCTCTTTGGCGTTGGCCCCGGCTGCCGATAACCTTTGACTTTCCGGAATTCTGAAGCCGATCATCATGGCTTCCTGAAACCTACAAGAAGGATTGTCGATTTTGGCCGAAAAGCCGTGCGGAAAGCTATGAATGAAAAACGGAACGATGCCTTCCGAGTAGATGCCGCCAATTTACCGGCGCGCTTTCCAACGCACTTTCATTCACCATCATTCTGGGAATGGTTGGGAAGAACAGTGGCGACATTCGGACAGCTGGAAGATACTCTCGCGAGAGCAATCTTCGCCTTTACCGGTACCAGACGCTATTCTCCCGAGGAGATTGAAGGAGCGTTCGAGAAGTGGATACCCGGTCTCGAGCAAACTCTTTCCGACACTCTCAATCCCTTAATCGACAAATATGCAGCGGCAGTGCGAGCGCATCCTGATGCGCAATTTAAGAATCTCGACGACCTCGTGGCGCATCTGAGAGACGCGTCGAAAATTAGGAACGCCATCTGTCACGGCGCATGGATGCCGCCAGACGCGAATGGATTTTCCGAATTGCGCTATTTTGCGAAAAAGGACGGAGCTTTCGATACCCGGATTGACGAAGCGTTTCTGCTGCAACTTCAACGTCACGTCACGGAGCTCGTCCTATCGATTATCAATTCTGTTACGGTAATGGGTTTTCAATTTCCAGGGTCATCCGGCCCCGGAATTCCGATTGTAAAAGCCTAATCTGACTTCGCACGAGATCTTTTCGGGCGCTTCCCCTTGCCGATCGACGGGTCTACGGCGAACTTCAAGCGCAAGAGAGCCTGGCTGGTATAATCAAGAACGTCCTGTGATATCTCCGATCCACCCTCGTTGCCGGATTTCTCAGCATCCTGAATGCCTTCCTGTCTTTCACTCGTTTCTTTAACGTTGACCTGCCAAATCGCTTTGTATTGATCGTATGAAGGCGGCGGTGGAATCATCTCTCCGGTTGGATGGAGCGGTAAGCTTGGAACGTCGATCCCTTCTTCTTCGAGGAAATCGTGAAGGTAGTCAAAAAGTGCGACCGGCGGGGCAAATTGGTCGCCAGAGAGCAACATTTCCCGTGCCGCGAGCTTTCGCTTATGCGCGTTGCGTTCCGTCTCTATCGAAATTACGGGGTAAGGGTGCCCACGCGCGACCCCTTTTAGCGACTCCCGACCGTGATATCGGAACTGGCCGCCGAACATATTGTTTTGGGCCGCATTCGCGAGAGCGTGGGCTAGACCGACGGAAATCGTAAATCGGTCCGTTGCCGAATTCTTTGCAATGCGAAAGCCTGCATCAATTCCAGTACCTAGAAAGTCGAATTTGTGGGGAGCTTCGTCGGCCTGCCGTTCGAAATCCTCGGTCGGATAGTCTTCGTTCTTATTCGTTGCGGCAACATTCCCGTCATAGATTTCGATGCTTATATTCTCAGCTGGGAACGCAGCCAACCAGCCGGACCCCTTCACATCAAGAGGGATGGCGTCAGCTTCAAGGCTCTGTCCGTACGCCTCGAGCGCTTTCAAAAACGCTGAAACACAGCATGCCACATGGTCCACGCTTCGGACCCGGCAACAGAAGATAATCTCGTCACCGATTGTTTTCCAAATCTTCGGTTGGTCGACGCCGGCTAGTTCCTGATGATTGGTCTCCGCAACCCTATAGGCAGCAGATAGAACCTCAGGAAAACGCTGATAGAACAACTTGAACCTGGTTACCCAGCCAAAGTTTGCCTGCTGTGTTTTGGCTTGCTTATCGAGGAATGACGATTTGTACGCAGTCGAGCCAACCAGGTCGACGGACATAAAGAGCCTGACACGATACTCAGGACACTTTTCTGTCACGGAATCCCCAGGCTCTTCACGCGGATCTCAGCAGCCTTTTCGCTGACGCCGAACAGCGAACTTGCCATCGCCACTCCACCTTTGCCGTAGACCTCCCGGAAGGGAGCCTCTGGCATAACAAAAGCGGCGGCAAACCAGTTCGCCTCCCACTCGCACCGCTGCAAAGCAGCATTGCTGTCATCCACCCACCGATACGCGCGCATCCCACTCTCAGGGAATTGCTTCTGAACGAGGGGGAAATGCAGAAATAGATGACCGAGTTCATGAGCTATTGTGAAACGATCGCGGCTAGCCGATGTCATAGAAGGCAGATAGATTGTGAACGCCTTCGTAGGCTCAACTCTTATGGATTCCGGCTTGGATTCTCCAATCGGATTCAAATAAGAAATGGCTCCGCCGACCTTTGATACGATCAATTCAATCGGTTCGCCGTATTGATAGGCAACCGAATTTGCAATCGCCTCCGCAAAGGCAGCAACACTAGCCTTCGAAGCCTGAGTGGGGATCGGATCTTTGTATTCGACCATGATACGTCTCCTTGCCGATCGACATCCTGCGTCGAATCGTACGCAACGGAAAGCATTTACATAGTGCTTTACTTTGACATTTTACACAACAAGTATTGACAAATTTCCATAAAAGAGTCCGCAGTCCGACTCGTACGGAAAATGCCTCGGTCTTACTACCGCCCGCGTAGTTCCGTTCCAGCTCGGGGTTTAGATGAAGCCGTCGAAAACGTTCTTTCGGGCGAGCTCCTTGTAGAAGGCAGCTAGCTTCAGGGACGCTGGCGTTGGGGCCGGCGCAAGCCATGAGAGATTTGCTCTGAAAGACGATATGAACGTGAGGAAGTCGACCGCCGAGATTATCTTATAGAAATTCAACGGTCGGCCGTAGTCAGCATCACGATAGGCACCATGGGTGATGCCGTGTCTGTTCGTTTTGTCTGCCAGACTGTAAAGTGCTGAATCTTTATAGACATAATCTCGCGTAAAATTTTCGAACGCGGCAAACATAGACTCGACTTCGTCCACGTCTCCCATTTGCTTCTGGCGGACCTCTGTCAGGCAATTTGCTGCAAGTGTTGTAAACACTTTGCGCACTCCGAGATCGGGAGACCCTTCTCCCCTCATGTTCAGGATCTCTCGACCGGCGCCCTCGATCACAGGAATTAAGCCGGCGACAGCAACATGGTGGAGTCCCGCAAAGTGAGCCGCAACGGCCTCGGCAATTGATTGCCGGTATTCGTTGATAACGGGAGTGAGCGGATATCGTTCACAGACCATAGCGGCGACGCCGATCGGCTCGTAGAGAGCGGCCATACGGTGTTCAAGTTCATCCTGGCTGAAGCCGCCATTTGAGGCGCGAATTGCGGCCGCCAACGATGCCAAAGGCCCCATCTGAATATAGGCCGGAATGAACCAGCCAACGCTGTTAAAGTCCTGTTCCCATTCCTCAAGCTTGCGCATGCCAATGCCCATTAGACCAAACGCAAACTTTTCGCCTGCGCTCGTAACCGTATGCCCTAATCTTGCAGGAAAGGCTTTCCCTGACCGGTAGTCATGCTAAAGCCTGTTAGGAGTTCTCTGGTCCAAGAGATCAACTCCATGGCGTCCATAGCCTTCGTTTCCCGCTCACGTATCGCATAATAGGCTCGGCTAAGCCGTTCCTCATATTTTTCCGTAAAGCCTGGATGGATCGCTTCCAGCTCCTGCACAAGACAGGTCACCAAGATAGACATTCCATACTTGGCATCGTGGATCTGCTCTTCGATGGTGCCGCGGTCTGACATGTGCTTCTCCTGCAGTCGTCGGGAACTTATGTTAGCCGATCAGACTACATCCACCAATGCGAGAAATGTAGAGATTATCTACCGCAACAGACTCACCTTCGATCATTCTTGCTTAATACCGCCATCCGAAGCATTGTCCTTTCATCCATGGGAGGAGCAATGGAAAAACTGGCTATCGTTCTGGCTGCAGCATTCTTTGTGGTACCGGCATCGTTATGGGCACAGAACACCCCCTGCAGCGGCCACAAGGGTGGCATCAACCATTGCCAGGGCAACACTTTTGTTTGCAACGACGGATCGGTAAGCGGTAGCAAGAAATCCTGCCCAGCCTATACCGGTGGCCTCGGGATGGCCGCAGGCCTGATGGGTTCAGGGGCGACTGAAATGGCGCCGACCGAGACCGGCGACTGTTCGTGTGACAGTGGTAAATACTGCACCGGTCCTCGCGGTGGCCGCTTCTGCATGACCCATGAGGGCAAAAAGAGCTATATGCGGCACGACTAAACAGTGAGACGAAATCAAAATCCGGATCTATGGACTCGCCGCTTAGGCGAAATCTCGGCATCGACATTCGCCCGTGTCCGGGCAATGATTATTCACTTCGCCCGTCGCGTTTGGTATCGGATTCAAACATTATCTAGGAATATCACATGCAGCGAATGGCAATGGCGATTGCATGCTTTTTCCTTTTTCTCCCTTGCAATTTAACTGTTGCCGGCATGATGTCGGATTATGACAGCTCCACAGACAAGGCTTTGATTGATTGTTTAAGGGGACACCCTATTGCCGGAGAGAAGGATCACACCGGCCAACAGGCACTAGCCGATGCTGAGGTTCACCAGAAGCAGTGCGAATCCGAGGTCAGAGCTTCTTTGCTTGAATGCCGAGTTGCCGGAAAGTCCGACGATGTCTGTATTTGGGCGCTTATGGCATTCATGAACCGATCTGTTCAGCAACCATAAACTCGATCGCAGGCGCAGAGCGGGCCGTGGAAGACATCAGAAAATTGGTCTCAACGCCATTGCGCGGATAGCGTTCGCATCCAGAACAAGCAGCAGCAGATCGTTTATATAATATTTTTGCCGACCCTTGTCTTTTCTCATGCCGCGCGTTTTCAAAACTGGCATGGATTAACCTTTGGAGGAATAGATGCTGAATACCGGCAAATGCCCGAAATGCGATCATATTCCGCAAGAGCTATATTACGAGGCGTCGTCAGCGCGACCTCAGTTCGGTAATGGATTTACCTATAGGACTGTGACTTTAATTTGCCCGAACTGCTCAACAATTTTAGGCGTGCAACTTAATCCTTTTGCAATCCGCGACGAGATCATCAAAGAGTTCAAGAACAAGTAATCGGCGATCGAAAATGCCGCCCTGACAATGATCACGGAACGGTGCCACATGACCTCTGATCTCACTCATGAGTTTGACCAATTGTCGAAGCTGATCGCGGATCTCGCTGATGACAGAATAAGAATTGTACGCGACGGCGAAGATATAAAGGCCGCGCTGATCCATGAAGCCCAAACCCATATCGAGTTTCTCAAGAGAGAGATGGAAGTCCTCAAAGGACGCGCCACGTAGAGCTATTGAAAATCGCCGCGCCCGGTCACCCGGTGTTCGAATTCCAGAGTGGAAAGGATCTACTCAAAAGTCTCGACATCTTTAGTTTGCTGACGCAGGCTTTGCTTGTTTCAAGGAGGGAGCAAAAAATGTTCCAGGCAGTCCCGTTGATAACTAGCGGCTTGTCTCTGGTTGCGTTTGTTATTGCAGTGATTGTTCAGGCCTACCGGTATCGCCTCAAAGGAATTCGCTCTAACCTCGCAACCGTTCCGACGGCAGATCGTTTGGAGGCTCTACGGGTTGCGCAAGAATACGTCAGTGTTGACATTTCATCGTTACCACCATCCAAAAAGCTGGAAATCGTCATTCAGCAGCTTCGGATAAAAGAGCAGCGTCAATGGCAAATTACGATAACCGTTCTTGTTATAGCTGTTTTGTTCGCCTCCGTGTCCGCGCTTGCTATACAAAAAGAGGGGAATCCTCCCCCCACAAGTCCATCCGTAGCTGCTCAGACGCCTCCCGCTCCGCCGCTGATCACACCGGTTATCTCCGAATTCATCGTGTGCAATGCGGACGTAGATAGCTCTGGCAAATGCCCTCGCAATGACTTCTTCCGTCATATTGGCCACTCTGCCAACGCCGAGGATATTCAAAAACTGGCTTTGGAGATTTGCGCCGACAAGGGCCTCAAACCAAATGGCAACGGAGGCTACATGAAATCGGATAGCGCGGGCGGTAAATGGGGCGTCAACGTGATCGTTGTCAGGTGCCAAAACTGAAGCATCGAGCCTTGGTTATGCCGCTCGATCCTTCTGCTTGCAGCCGGCTGGCAGCCGCCACTAAGGCCTTGCATCAAGGATGAACTTCACATTAACGGGTCCGTCATGTTTCCTTCAGTTCGCTGCGCCTACTCTGCAACCAACGTCCCCTACGGGCTTCGCGTGGTGTAGCCGCGGGAAACCGTTAGGCCGAAGCAGTGCCCGGCAAAGCCCGCAGGGCGACGACGGGCTGAAATCTTCTCAAAACATTTGCAGATACCAAGGCAAGCTCGATTGCTTATAGAATTTGCGTTCGAATCACCGGATGCCAATCGATCGAGATGCGGATGTGGTACGTTTACATCCTTCAAAGCGTAAATTTTCCTGACCAGCAATATACCGGATCGACCTCGGACCTTAAACAGCGGCTCGCCGACCACAATGCCGGTAAGTCGACTCATACCGCGAAATTCACGCCCTGGATCCTCCTTTGGTACTCGGCATTCCCGGACAAGTATCGGGCATTGGAGTTTGAGACTTATCTGAAATCCCACTCAGGCAGAGCATTTGCAAAGAAGAGGCTGCTCTCATAGGTGCTGCTCATCTTCTGTTTAGAGATGATTTGATCCATCCTCCGCATCCCCCAATTTCATGCTAGCCTCCAACCCTCCTTAACCCACCCCGAATCGCCCATGACCAGACAGCGCCGCCGTCGTCTCATCAAGACCCGCCGTACCGTGACGGGGCTCTTGCTCGTTGCCTCGATCGCCTTTCTCGCCGGCATGACCGACGCCGTCGGGCTGATGCTGACGGGGAATTTCGTGTCCTTCATGACCGGCAATACGACGCGGGCGGCGATTGCGCTGGGGACGGGGGATTTTGGTCATGCGGCGGTGCTGTTCTCAGCCATACTGACCTTCATTGCCGGCAATGCACTCGGTATCGTCGTTGCCCATGCGGCGGATCGGCGGGCTTTTGTCGTGCTTGCCTGTGTTAGCATCCTTCTGGCCGCGGCCGCGGGCTTTACCGCGCCATCGCTGATTCTGGTGCAGTTTTATCTGGTGGTGCTCGCTATGGGCATGGTCAACGCCACGGTCGAGCATATCGAAGGCCTGCCCATCGGCCTGACTTACGTCACCGGCGCGCTCTCGCGATTCGGCCGCGGCATCGGCCGGTTTCTTCTGGGCGATCGGGATTTTGCCTGGCGGGTGCAGATCGTGCCCTGGAGCGGCATGATATCGGGCGCCATCATCGGCGCGCTTCTCGCCAATACCCTTGGTGCCCGAGCGCTCTGGCTGGTTTCGATGGTCGCGCTGGCGCTGGCGCTGGTTACTCTTTTCATCCCTCGCCCGCTGCAGCGCCGCTTCAGCCAGCGGCTGACGATGGCGGCTCCCGCGGCGCGACGGGCGAAATAGCCACATTGCGGTGCACAAAAATCTGCTAGGGAGGAAAACGAATCGTTTTGCCGACAAGCGTAAGGATATGCCGTGTTCGTTTTTTCGAAACTTGTCTGGATTTTCGGTCAGCCGCTGTCGCTGGCCTTTCTCTTCGTCCTTCTGGCATTCATCGCCGTCCTGCTGCGCTGGCGCGCCACCACCATCATCTCGTCGCTCCTATCGGTGCTGATCCTGTTCGTTTCGCTCTATACGACAGCCGGTGCCTATGTCGTTCAAACGCTGGAAGAGCGCTTTCCGCATCCGACGGCCGATCCCGCCGATCTCAAATGCATGATCGTTCTCGGCGGTGCGACGCAAAACGAGGTGACGACGGCGCGCGGCGGCTACGAGCTTGATTCGGCCGGCGATCGCCTGATCGAGGCGCTGCGTCTGGCGCAGAAATACCCGCAGGCGCGCATCGTGATCTCGGGCGGCGATGGCTCGATCGGCGGCACCTATGAGGGCGATGCCGTGATTTCCGAGCGCTTCTTCACGGCGCTCGGCATTCCCACAAGCCGCATGGTCGAGGACAAGACCTCGCGCACCACTTTCGAGAATGCGGTCAACACGAAGGAGCTGCTGGCGCAGAACGGCCTTTCCAATTGCCTGCTGATTACGTCCGGCTTCCATATGCCCCGCTCGATGGGCATCTTCCGCAAACAGGGCATTGATGTCGTGCCCTGGCCAGTCGATTATCGCAGCACCGGCAAGGAAAGCCTCGGCTTCGATTTCACCCAGCCCTCGCGTAATGCGCAACTATTGGCGACAGGCCTGCGTGAGTGGGTCGGTCTGGTCGGCTACTACGCCGTCGGCCGCACCTCGGCGCTCTATCCCGGGCCGTGACGACGTGCCCGGACCGTAACCACGTGTCCGGACCGTGACTGGCTGTCCGTCTTTTCCTGATATCGCTTATTTCTTCGAGATCGTGACGAATTTGACGCCGCGCACCCTGACGGTGATTTCGCAGACGGCTTCGCCATCCTTGCGGTCGCAGAAGCGCGGATGCATTTTCATGACCAGCACCATGTTGCCGAAGCGCTGGATGAAATCATAGCCGTAGATCTGCGCGGTGGCGATCAGCAGATAACCACCCTCGGCAACCTGGACGTAGAAATTATAGGGGCAACCCTCGTCGGTGCAGTAGGGACCTTTTTCGCCCTTGCAGGTGATCTCGCCCTCGTTGACGACGATATCCATCAGTTTGTCGTTGTTGATGTCCTGCTGGGTGGCGAAATGATCGCCGAAGCTCACCTGGCCGTCGCAGCTCTTGGTAAAGTGATCCTTCTCATAGGCCACGGGGTCCTGCAGGATCGCTTGCTGCGCCTCGGCGACGACGGGCATCATGACGAGTGCGACGAGATTGAAAATCACGATCAACAGGGATTTCACGGGGGGATTCCTCTTCGAAGCGTCGCCTCGGCCACCATAACAGCCGCAGCCGCTGCGACATCTTTGCACGCGCCTGCTTGCGCGACCCTTGCCGTCATGATTCATTTCGGAAAAATCGCCGACCTCCCGTTGGAGTTTTCGATGTCGCTTCTCTCGTTTCTTGATTATGCCGGCGTCGCTCTTTTTGCCGCGACCGGCGCGCTCGCGGCCTCGCGCAAGCAGCTCGATCTGATCGGCTTCCTGTTTCTGGCGGCCGTCACCGGCATCGGCGGCGGCACGCTGCGCGATATCGTTCTCGGCCGGGTACCGGTCTTCTGGGTACTGAACCCGACCTATATCGTCATCTGTGCCGTGGTCGGCGTGCTGGTCTTCTTTACCGCGCACCTCTTCGAATCGCGCTATCGGCTGCTCATCTGGCTCGATGCCGTCGGGCTGTCAGCCTATTGCGTGATGGGGGCGGCCAAGGGCATGGCGGCGACGGGTTCGCCGACCGTCGCCATCGTCACAGGCGCGCTGACGGCGACGTTCGGCGGCATCCTGCGCGATCTGCTGGCAAACGAGCCCTCCGTGCTGCTGAGGCCGGAGATATATGTCACGGCCTCGCTCGTCGGCGCCGGTGTCTTCACTGCCGCCAATGCGACCATGCTGCCGCTTTACGCTTCTGCGGGATTGGGCGTGATCGCAGCCTTTGCGGTGCGCGGCGGCGCACTCTGGTTCGGTTGGACCTTCCCGACCTATCATCATAAGCCGGGTCGTCATCCGGACGATGTGATGTAGCTGGAGGCGGTAGGAATTAGGCAGTGGGTAACAGCAAATGGCTGGAAGACAATTCCATTGCCTATTGCCCACAACTTACCGCTGCTTGCGGCGCAGACGGATCACCACGTCGACATGGGCAATTTCCATGCCCTTCGGCGGCTCCGGCAGATTGTCGATCGTCAGGTTGCTGATCGGGATATCCAGCACTTCGTTGTGGCCTTCCACGAAAAAGTGATGGTGATCGGAGACGTTGGTGTCGAAATAGGTCTTGGTGCTCTCGACGGCGAGCACGCGGATCAGGCCGGCTTCGGTGAATTGATGCAGCGTATTGTAGACGGTGGCGAGCGATACCGGAACGCCGGCAGCGACAGCTTCTTCGTGAAGCTCTTCCACGGTCAGATGGCGATCGCCTTTGGCGAAGAGAAGATCACCGAGTGCGATCCGCTGCCTGGTCGGCCTCAGGCCCACATTGCGCAGCCTGCTCTCTATCGCGATTTCGGCTTCTTCCGCCATTCAGGGACTCCGGATTCCTGATCTCTATAATTCTTTACTAAGCCATATAACTTTTGCCTTGATTGCTTTCAATAGTTTCAATGGGGTGGGAAGGTGCTCAAAAGCCGGAAAAATCGGGCTTTTGCCGCATTTGGCACTGGTAGCGGCTCTGGCGTTCCTGTATGCGACCACCACATAAGAGCTAATGCGTTCGATCGGATGGGTGAATGAGAGTGTGATGGTTGCGCTTCATTTTCTGTCGATCTTGCACTAAAGCTTCACATCCATCGGCATTCATGCGGGGGAAACGGAATTTTTATGACGACGAGACAATCCAGCTTCAATTACGAGGAAATCCTGTCCTGTGGCCGCGGCGAGCTGTTCGGCCCGGGTAACGCACAGCTTCCCCTGCCGCCGATGCTGATGGTCCATCGCATTACTGAAATTTCCGAAACGGGCGGCGCCTTCGACAAGGGCTTCATCCGCGCCGAATACGATGTACGCCCCGATGATTGGTACTTCCCCTGCCATTTCGCCGGCAATCCGATCATGCCGGGCTGCCTCGGCCTCGACGGTATGTGGCAGCTGACCGGCTTCTTCCTCGGCTGGCTCGGCGAGCCCGGTCGTGGCATGGCGCTTTCGACAGGCGAAGTGAAGTTCAAGGGCATGGTTCGCCCGGACACGAAGCTTCTCGAATACGGCATCGACTTCAAGCGCGTCATGCGCGGCCGTCTCGTCCTCGGCACCGCCGACGGCTGGCTGAAGGCCGACGGCGAAACCATCTATCAGGCGACAGACCTGCGCGTAGGCCTGTCCAAGGACAAGGTTGCCTGAACCGCGGCACCGCCGCCTCCACAAAGACAGATGTTTTAGAAAAGGTCATCGACATGAGACGGGTAGTTGTTACGGGTCTGGGTATTGTCTCTTCGATTGGAAACAATGCTCAAGAAGTGACCGCCTCGCTGCGCGAAGCCAAATCCGGTATTTCCTTCTCCTCTGATTTTGCCGAGCACGGCTTCAAGTGCCAGGTCTGGGGCGCGCCGAAAATCGATACGACCGACCTGGTGGATCGCCGGGCCATGCGCTTCCTGTCGCAAGGCGGCGCCTGGAACCACGTCGCCATGAAGCAGGCGATCGCCGATAGCGGGCTTGAGGAAGGTGACATCACCAACGAGCGCACGGGCATCATCATGGGCTCCGGCGGCCCGTCGACCCGCACGTTGATCGAGGCGGCCGACATCACCCGCAAGAACAACAGCCCGAAGCGCATCGGCCCGTTCGCCGTGCCGAAGTCGATGTCGTCGACCGCCTCGGCAACGCTTGCGACATGGTTCAAGATCCACGGCGTCAACTATTCCATTTCGTCCGCCTGCTCGACCTCGGCGCACTGCATCGGCAATGCCGCCGAGATGATCCAGTGGGGCAAGCAGGACGTCATGTTCGCCGGCGGCCACGAGGATCTCGACTGGACCATGTCGAACCTCTTCGACGCCATGGGCGCCATGTCTTCCGACTTCAACGAGAACCACCCGGAAACCGCCTCGCGCGCCTATGACGCCAAGCGCGATGGCTTCGTCATTGCCGGCGGCGCCGGCGTGCTGGTTCTGGAAGAGCTTGAGCATGCCAAGGCACGCGGCGCCAAGATCTATGCCGAAATTATCGGCTACGGCGCCACTTCGGACGGTTACGACATGGTCGCTCCGTCGGGCGAGGGTGCGGTACGCTGCATGCGCCAGGCGCTTGCCACCGTGAAGGGCGACATCGACTACATCAACACTCACGGCACCTCGACGCCGGTGGGCGATAGCAAGGAAATCGGCGCGATCCGCGAAGTCTTCGGCGACAGGATTCCGCCGATCCAGTCGACCAAGTCGCTGACGGGCCATTCGCTCGGCGCAGCAGGCGTCCAGGAATCGATCTACTCGATCCTGATGATGCAGGAGCGTTTCATCGGCGAAAGCGCTCATATCACCGAACTCGATCCGGAATTCGAAGGCGTGCCGGTCGTGCGCAAGCGTATCGACAACGCCAAGTTCGATATTGCTCTTTCGAATTCCTTCGGCTTCGGCGGCACCAACGCCACGCTCGTATTCCAGCGCTACAACGGATAAGGCAATGATGGGAATCATGCAGGGTAAGCGCGGCCTCATCATGGGCGTCGCAAACAATCACTCGATTGCCTGGGGTATTTCGAAGGCGCTTGCAGCCGAAGGTGCGGAACTGGCGTTCACCTTTCAGGGCGAGGCGCTCGGCAAGCGCGTGAAGCCGCTCGCAGCCGAAGTCGGTTCCGACTTCCTGCTGCCTTGCGATGTCGAGGATCTGGCTTCGGTCGATTCCGTCTTCGACGCGATCAAGCAGCGCTGGGGCAAGCTGGACTTCATCGTCCACGCCATCGGCTTTTCCGACAAGAACGAGCTTAAAGGGCTCTATGCCAATACCACGCGGGAGAATTTCACCCGTACGATGGTGATTTCCTGCTTCTCCTTCACCGAAATCGCCAAGCGCGCCGCCGATCTGATGACCGAGGGCGGCAGCATGCTGACGCTGACCTATAACGGCTCGACGCGCGTGATCCCGAACTACAACGTCATGGGCGTCGCCAAGGCCGCTCTCGAGGCTTCCGTCCGCTATCTCGCCGCCGACTACGGCCCGCGCGGCATCCGCGTCAACGCGGTTTCCGCCGGCCCGATCCGCACGCTGGCCGGCGCCGGCATTTCCGATGCCCGCGCCATCCTCTCGTGGAACCAGCGCAACGCGCCGCTTCGCAAGTCCGTCACTATCGATCAGGTCGGCTCGTCGTCGCTCTATCTCCTGTCCGACCTGTCGGCAGGCGTGACCGGCGAAATCCATTTCGTCGATGCCGGCTACAACATCACCTCGATGCCGACGCTGGAAACGCTGTCGAGCGCCGACGCCGAATAAGCGTTGCGATTTGAATTATCCTTCCGGTCTTTGGCCGGGAGGATCGAATTTCCGGGTATCCTTCCAGAGGATTCGCGATGATATCAAACGACGCGGAACCTTTTGCATCGACCGACCGCCTCATCCTCCGTCGCTTTGTACCCGAGGATTTCGAAGCTTACTGCGCTTATCGCTCGCTGCCGGAGATCTATCGTTATCTCTACAGCGATCCTCCATCGGAAGAGGAGATGCGGGAGCGTTTCGATGCGAGTTTCAATACGCGCTTGTCCGATGATGGCGATATTCTCCGCTGCGCGGCGGTGCGCCGTCAGGATAATGCCCTGGTCGGTCAGGTCAGCTTGAAGATTGCAAACAAGGCGGCTCTGCAGGCCGAGGTCGGCTATATGTTCAATCCAGCCTATGCCGGCAAGGGTTACGCCACCGAGGCGGCTGCCGCCATCATCACCCTCGGCTTCGAAAAATTCGGCTTTCACCGGATCTTCGCACGGCTGGATGCGAAGAATGCGGGCTCCGTCGGCGTCGTCGAACGGCTCGGCATGCGCCGCGAAGCGCACCTCATCGAGAACGATCGCTTCAACTGCGTCTGGGGCGACGAGTATGTCTATGCCGTGCTGAGCCGCGAATGGGCTGCAAGAGCGCCGGATCGGGCGCATTGATCCCCACTCGATAAGGTCTGACGAAAGTTCAGCCGCCTTGTTCTGTCTTGCGAGGATGGTCCCTCAAAGAGCTGCCGCCTCTGGCGCGACGCGGAAATGCCCAGTGCGCTGATAGGCAAACAGCGTGTCGTCCTCCTTTGCGCCAGCGCCTATGTTCTGGATCACCAGCGGACGGCCCGCGGCCTCGCTCGACATGCCGGAGGAGATGATGAGGATATGCGGCAGGTTACCCGGCAAGAGCTGCGTGACGAGATCACCCGGCTGATATTGGCCGACATCGTCGTTGACCGGTAGCGCCGTTCCCCTGCGGCTGAAATAGGCGGCTAGATTGAGAACGCGCCGATGATCGATGTTGCTGTCAGGCTTTTTCAGACCCCAGGCCTGGGGATAGCCGGAGAAATGGGTGCTCATGTCCTGGTGCAGCAGCTTCTGCAGGTCGAGGCCGAAGGCACTGCGATAGGCGCGGATGATGACGTCGGCGCAGACGCCACGCTCAGGCGGCACATCACCGCCCGGATAGGCGATACGGACATAGGCGGGATCATAAAGCGTCGTGACGCCGATCTGGCTGCGTGCGGCGGCGACCAAGGCCGATTGCCAGCCGGGCTTCACTTCAGCGCGGCACACGGCTGGAAATGCCGAGGCGAGCGCGAGAAGGCCGGATTGAAGCACGCGCCTGCGTGTGATGCCCATCATTCGCGTCACGATCCCCCCACGGCTTCGAATATGCGGTGAAGCGAAGGGGAGGATATGACGGTGGCTTAATTGAGGTCGGGGCCGTTGCGATCCCGCTCTTACTTCTTCGCCCAGAGCACCTTGTAGCGGGCATTGCGGCAGGTCTCGCCGAATTCCTTGAAGTTTTCTGCCAGTACCGGCTCGTAGGGCAGGCCGCGATTGGCGACCAGCATCAGGCGGCCGCCGCTGCGCAGCGCCGAAGCCGCGGTCTTGATCATCGCCTGGCCGAGCGAAGGCTCGGCGGCATGGCCCTCGTGGAAGGGCGGGTTCATGATGATCAGATCGTACTTGTCCTTGACCGGCTCGCTCGCCAGATCGTGCCAGAAGAAGCGCTGGGCGACTTTCGGGCAGTTTGCCAGGAGATTGGCGCGGGCGGCCTCCAGGGCGCCATAATGGGCCTCGTAGAGGTCGATACGCTCGATCCTCGGCGACTTGGTTGCGAGCTCGACCGAGAGATAGCCCCAACCGGCACCGAAGTCGGCGGCGTCACCGGCAAAATCGGTCGGCAGACGCGAGGCGAGCAGTTCAGAGCCGGCGTCGATACGGTCGTGGGAGAACATGCCGGGCGCCGTTGTGAAGCGGCCCTCGACCTCAGTCGCCGGCTTTGCGAGCTGGGCCGTCAATGCCTTGATCTCGGCAGGGCGGGCAAACCAGAAGGCAACGCCGTGATACTTCGGCATATGCTCGACTGAGAGGCCGAAGCCTTCGATGCGCTTGCGCAGCGGCTGGATGCCGTCTTCCTTGCCGCCGGCAACGACGATGAGGCCGCCTTCCCTAACGCGAACAAGCGCTTCGGCGATATGATCCTCGTTCTCGCCCTTGTGCTTGGCGCAAAGCACCAGCGCGCCGTCATAACCTTCGCCTTCGATGTCAGGCGTCACGTTGATGCGCTGCGCCTGTAGTTGGCGATAGAAGGGACGGAAGCCCTGGACGGCGGAAAGCTCGGCGGCAAAACCCTCCGGCAGCGCGAAGCCCGCCTCGGCGCCGAGAAACAGGATGCGTTCACCCTCGCTAGGCGCCTCGACGGTGCCGGAGGCAAAGGGGTGGAACAGAGTCTTCAGGGCATCGCGGCTCATGGGCGTGGTCTCGTCATGGGAATGGGTTTCTCTGTCGGATATGCGCCATCGTCGTATCCTGTGCTTGCCCCTCACCCTAGCCCTCTCCCCGTTGGAACGGGGAGAGGGGACGACAGAGCCAGAAAACATGCCTCCTGGTGAGGAGGTCGTTATCGAGCACAGTCGCGATCCCCTCTCCCCGCATGTGCGGGGAGAGGGCTAGGGTGAGGGGCCGGGCACGCAATATTAGCAAGGCGGCGACCGGCGGCATCAATATAAAAAGGGCGCGGAAAATATCCCGCGCCCCGGAACCTGGATGAAGGCGCGGGCTTATTCGGCCGCGTCGTCCTTCTTCTTGTCGGCAGCGATTTCCTGGCCGGTTGCCTGATCGACGACCTTCATGGACAGGCGAACCTTGCCACGCTCGTCGAAGCCGAGCAGCTTGACCCAGACCTTGTCGCCTTCCTTGACGACGTCCTGCGTCTTGGCAACACGCTCGGAAGCGAGCTGCGAGATGTGGACGAGGCCGTCGCGAGCGCCGAAGAAGTTGACGAATGCGCCGAAGTCGGCGGTCTTGACAACAGTGCCTTCGTAGATCTGGCCGACTTCCGGCTCGGCAACGATCGAGTGGATCCACTTGCGGGCCGCTTCGATTTCCTTGCCAGAGGAGGAGGCGATCTTGACGGTGCCGTCGTCCTCGATGTTGATCTTCGCGCCGGTCTTTTCGACGATTTCGCGGATGACCTTGCCGCCGGAGCCGATGACTTCGCGGATCTTGTCGACCGGGATGTTCATCACTTCGATGCGCGGAGCGAATTCGCCGAGCTGGCCGCGGCTTTCGGTGATTGCCTTGGACATTTCGCCGAGGATGTGGGCACGACCGCCCTGTGCCTGGCTGAGAGCGACCTTCATGATCTCTTCGGTGATGCCGGCGATCTTGATGTCCATCTGCAGCGAGGTGATGCCGTCGGCAGTGCCGGCGACCTTGAAGTCCATGTCGCCGAGGTGGTCTTCGTCGCCGAGAATGTCGGAAAGAACCGCGAAGCGCTCGCCTTCCAGGATCAGACCCATAGCAATACCGGCAACCGGCTTAGCGAGCGGAACGCCGGCGTCCATCAGAGCGAGCGAGGTGCCGCAAACCGTTGCCATCGAAGACGAGCCGTTGGACTCGGTGATCTCGGAAACGACGCGCAGCGTGTAGGGGAACTGTTCCGCCGTCGGCAGCATCGGGCGGATAGCGCGCCATGCGAGCTTGCCGTGACCGATTTCGCGACGACCCGGGGAACCCATGCGGCCGGTTTCGCCAACCGAGTAAGGGGGGAAGTTGTAATGGAGCAGGAAGCGCTCCTTGTACATGCCCGTCAGGCTGTCGACATACTGTTCGTCTTCGCCGGTGCCGAGCGTGGCGACGACGATTGCCTGCGTTTCACCGCGGGTAAACAGCGCCGAGCCGTGCGTGCGCGGCAGCAGGCCGACTTCCGAGACGATCGGACGAACGGTCGACAGGTCGCGGCCGTCGATGCGGCTGGACGTGTCGAGGATGTTCCAACGAACGATCTTCGCCTGCAGGTGCTTGAAGATGGCGCCGACTTCCTCGGCCGTGTACTTGGCTTCGCCTTCCTCGGGGAGGAAGTGTGCCTTGACCTTCGCCTTGACGGCGTCGACGGCAGCGTAGCGATCGGCCTTCTGCGTGATCTTGTAGGCATCGCGCAGTTCGGCTTCGGCAAGGCCGAGCATTTCGGTTTCGAGCGCGGAGAAATCCTCAGGCGTGAAATCGCGGGGCTCCTTGGCGGCGACTTCGGCGAGCTTGATGATCGCGTCGATGACGGGCTGGAAGCCGCGATGGCCGAACATGACGGCGCCGAGCATGACGTCTTCAGGCAGTTCCTTGGCTTCGGATTCGACCATCAGAACGGCGTCCTGCGTGCCGGCGACGACGAGGTCGAGGGTCGACTCGTCCATCTCGTCGAGATGCGGGTTCAGCACGTATTCGCCGTTGATATAGCCGACGCGGGCGCCGCCGATCGGACCCATGAACGGAATGCCCGAGAGCGTCAGGGCTGCGGACGTCGCGACCATGGACAGGATGTCCGGATCGTTTTCGAGGTCATGCTGGATGACTGTCACGACGACCTGCGTGTCGTTCTTGTAGCCTTCCGGGAAGAGCGGGCGGATCGGGCGGTCGATCAGGCGGGAAACGAGCGTTTCGTTTTCGCTCGGACGACCCTCGCGCTTGAAGTAGCCGCCGGGGATCTTGCCGGCTGCGTAGGTCTTTTCCTGGTAGTTGACGGTGAGCGGGAAGAAGTCCTGGCCCGGCTTCGGCGACTTGGCGGAAACGACGGTCGCAAGAACCACGGTCTCGCCATAGGTCGCGACGACGGCGCCATCGGCCTGGCGGGCGATCTTGCCGGTTTCCAGCTTCAGCGGGCGGCCTGCCCACTCGATTTCTACGGTATGGATATCGAACATATCTTATCCTTGCACGATGCGGGAAAATGCGCCGTGGCCGACGATTTCGGCAGGGCGCATCTTCAACCGCACGAAATGTGACGCATCACGGGCAAGACAACGAGAGGCTTTCGAAGGTCGGCCGAAGCGCGAAGCTTCGGCTGAAAGCATCCGGCAATCCTGCCCCATGACAGGTCAACGGTTGTTGTTGGCAGCACCGGCCCATCCGGCCTGCCGGCAGTTTCGCGTCGCGCCAACGTAAGGCGCAAGCGAAACAGTCTTTAAGGGTTCATACCCTTCATAAGCATCCGGCGGACGTTCAGCAGAACGCCCGCCGGAGATTCTGTTAGCGGCGGATACCGAGGCTGGTGATCAGCTTGGTATAACGGCCTTCGTCCTTCTTCTTGAGGTAGTCAAGAAGCGAGCGCCGGCTGGAAACCATCGTCAGAAGGCCACGACGGGAGTGGTTGTCCTTCTTGTGGTCCTTGAAATGGTCCGTGAGGTTGTTGATGCGCTCGGTCAGGATCGCAACCTGGACTTCCGGAGAACCGGTGTCGCCTTCGGCGGTAGCGTATTCCTTGATCAGCGCAGCCTTGCGCTCAGCAGTGATCGACATCGGATGGTCCTTTCTATGAGAGGAGATTGAAGTCGCCAAACGCCGGGATGTCGTCCAGCATTGGCCGCGAATGCAATCAGGCATGCCTGATGCTGGCGCTGCCTATAAACCAAATGAGCGCCAATGGAAAGAGGGTTCTCCCTGGGCGGTTTCAGCGCCCTGCCATGGCATCCCGGATCAGGGCGTCGTAACCTTCTGGATCCTGCAGCATGGCGAAATGGCTGGCGTCCTTCAGGATGACGAGCTTGGCGCCTGGTATCTCCTTTGCCATCATCTGCGTATGGTCGAGCTTGACCGCCTCGTCGTGGTCACCGATGGCAAGCGTCACCGGCACCGTGATCTTGCCGAGGTCAGCCGCCGTCCAGGCCGGCTGCGTCGCCCACATCTGCGAGATCTGATTGACGAAGGCATCATATTCGCTCGGCGTCGGCGACAGCTTCTTGTAATACTCGCCGGCGACGTTGATGTAGTCGTTGAAGGTCTTGTTGCTCATGACGTCCGGCTTGACGCCGTCGGTCGTGACATTGGCGGCTTGCGCGATCACGCGGGTCAGCTTTTCAGGATGTTTCATCGCCATGTCGATGCCGATGATGCCGCCATCCGACCAACCGACCAGCGTCACCTTGCCGATCTTCAGATAGTCGAGCAGCGCGACGTAGTCCGAGGTCATCAGATCGTAGCCGAAGGGCTGCTCACTGCGTGTCGAGCGGCCATGCCCGCGGCTGTCGGCAACGATCACG
Organism: Martinezella sp. CNPSo 3964; assembly: GCF_057784375.1. NCBI lineage: Bacteria > Pseudomonadati > Pseudomonadota > Alphaproteobacteria > Hyphomicrobiales > Rhizobiaceae > Martinezella > Martinezella sp. CNPSo 3964. The sequence continues at coordinate 49,054 of NZ_JBXSOW010000019.1, read as the reverse complement.
AGGTGATCCCTGGCGAAATCGGTAACCTGAGCGCCCCAGACATCGGCATTTCCGAGGCCACCGTGGATGAAGAGAATGGGGTCACCCTGACCATACTCGGCGTAATACATCTTGATGTCGTTGACATCGGCCATGCCGCTCGTCTTCGGCTGCGGCATTGGTGGAAAGGGCGGCAGCCCGGCCCAGCGCTCGGCGGAATGCGCGCTTGCGACTGTGAGGAACAACGAAAGGAATGTCAGTATGCCGATGGCAGCTCTGCGCATATTCTCCCCCTTGAACGGGCCGTCATGGCCCGTCGGGGAGCATATCGCATCGCCATGCCTCGCAATAGCCGCCATTTCCGGTTGATTGGGTATCAGCCGAACACGCGCTTGGGGCGGAATTCGCCCTGGCCGATCTCGCCGATGGCGATCAGCTTGCCGCGTGCCGTGGCATAGGCCTCGGTTTCGGCAACCGGCGCATCGCGGCCGCGCACCAGGATCGGGTTGCCCATCTTCAGGCGATGCGCCTGGTCGTCGCTGACGACGAGATGCGGCAGCGATGAAAGAGCCTCGGCCGTGTCGATCAGCAGCGCGTCGAGGGCTGCGAGCCGCTCGTCGGCATCTTCGATCTTTTCCAGTGCCACGAGATCGGCAAGCGGCACCATCGCTTCCTCGGCAAAGGGCGCGACGAAGCTGCGGCGCAGGCCGGAAATATGGCCGTAGCAGCCGAGATCGCGGCCGAAATCGCGGGCAAGCGCACGCACATAGGTGCCCTTGCCGCATTCGACTTCGAAATGCGCCGTGTTGGCGTCGGGGCAGGCAAGCAGCGTCAGGCGGAAAATCTCGACTTCGCGCGAGGGGATCTCGACCGTCTCGCCCTCGCGGGCCAGGTCATAGGCGCGCTCGCCGGCAATCTTGATCGCCGAGAACTGCGGCGGGATCTGCTGGATGATGCCGGTATAGTTCGGCAGCAGTGCGCGAATATCTTCTTCGCTCGGACGCTTGTCCGAGGTGGCGGTCACTTCGCCTTCGAGATCGTCGGAAGCGCGTTCCTCGCCCCAGGTCACGGTGAACTCATAGATCTTGCGGCCGTCCATGACGTAAGGGACCGTCTTGGTGGCGTCGCCGAGCGCGATCGGCAGCATGCCGGATGCGAGCGGATCGAGCGTGCCGGCATGGCCGGCCTTCTGGGCCTTGAACAGCCACTTGATCTTGGAAACGGCTTCGGTCGAGCCGAAATCCACCGGCTTGTCGAGGATCAGCCAACCCGAAATCGGGCGGCCCTTGGGCTTGCGTGGTTTGGACATTCTCTGTCTCTGTTATTGATCTTGGTCGTTGTCGTCTTCGAGATCGCGGCTGACCTCGGGCGAGCGCAGCAGCGCGTCGATCTTCTTGTAATTGTCGAAGCTCGTATCGTCGCGGAAGCGAACTTCCGGCATGTACTTCATCTGGCGAAGCTGCGGGCCGAGGCGGCCGCGGATGTATTTCGCATGGCGGTTCAGCGCCTCGATGACGGCGTTGTGGTCGGAAACGCCGAGCGGGGTCACGAAGGCGGTTGCGATCTTCAGATCCGGCGACATGCGCACCTCGGAAATGGAGATCACGGTGCGCTCGATCAGGTCGTCGCGCACTTCGCCGCGCTGCAGAACCTGCGTGATCGCTGAGCGCACCTGCTCGCCGACGCGAAGCATGCGCTGCGAAGGCGCGGAAGAAGTTGGTCTTGTTGCCATTTGTCTTGGTCCCAAAAGGTTCGGGCGCCGGACTGGATGTTCCGGCGCCCGTCCCAATGTTTCGTTCTATCCTGCCTTACAGCGTGCGGGTGATATGCTCGACGCGGAAGCACTCGATCGTGTCGCCGACGCGGATGTCTTCGTAGTTTTCGAAGGCCATGCCGCATTCCTGACCGACGTTGACCTCAGACACTTCGTCCTTGAAGCGCTTGAGCGTCTTGAGTTTGCCTTCGTGGATAACGACGTTGTCGCGCACCAGACGGACGCCCACGCCACGCTCGACCTTGCCTTCGGTGACGCGGCAACCCGCGACCTTGCCGACCTTCGTGATGTTGAACACCTCGAGGATCTCGGCATTGCCGAGGAAGGTTTCGCGGCGCTCCGGAGAGAGCAGGCCGGACATCGCTGCCTTCACATCATCCACCAGGTCGTAGATGATGTTGTAGTAGCGGATTTCGATGCCCTGACGCTCGGCGAACTGACGTGCCTGCGCATTGGCGCGGACGTTGAAGCCGATGATCGCTGCATTGGAGGCCTCCGCCAGCGAGACGTCCGACTCGGTGATGCCGCCTGCGCCCGAATGAACGATGCGAGCACGGACTTCGTCGGTGCCGAGCTTCTCGAGAGCGCCGGCAATGGCTTCGATCGAGCCCTGCACGTCGCCCTTGATGACCAGCGGGAATTCCTTCACGCCGACAGCCTGCAGCTGGGTCATCATCTGCTCGAGCGAGCCGCGCTGACCCGACAGGCGGGCAGCTGCCTTGTCGCGGGTGAGGCGCTGACGGTATTCCGAGATCTCGCGGGCACGGCTTTCGCTTTCGACGACGGCAAACTTGTCGCCGGCCTGCGGTGCGCCGGAAAGGCCGAGCAGTTCGACCGGCATGGCCGGCCCCGCTTCCTTCACGTGCTCACCCTTGTCGTTGACGAGCGCACGAACGCGGCCCCACTGATCGCCGGCAACGACGATCTGACCCGGACGCAGCGTGCCCTTCTGCACGAGCACGGTGGCGACGGAGCCACGGCCGCGATCGAGCTGAGCTTCGATGACGGTGCCTTCCGCCGTGCGGTTCGGATTGGCCTTGAGGTCAAGGATTTCCGCCTGCAGCAGGATGGCCTCCAGCAGCTTGTCGAGGTTGGTGCGGTTCTTCGCGGAGACTTCCACGTCGAGCACTTCACCGCCCATGGATTCGACGAAGACTTCATGCTGCAGCAGTTCCGTGCGGACCTTCTGCGGATTGGCTTCATGCTTGTCGATTTTGTTGATCGCCACGATGATCGGAACACCCGCCGCCTTGGCGTGGTTGATCGATTCGATCGTCTGCGGCATCACGCTGTCGTCGGCCGCAACCACGAGGATCGCGATGTCGGTCGCCTGGGCGCCGCGAGCACGCATCGCCGTGAAGGCGGCGTGGCCGGGCGTGTCGATGAAGGTGATCTTCTGACCGTTCTGCTCGACCTGATAGGCGCCGATATGCTGGGTGATGCCACCGGCTTCGCCGGCAACCACGTTGGCATGGCGGATGGCGTCGAGCAGCGAGGTCTTGCCGTGGTCGACGTGGCCCATGATGGTGACGACGGGCGGACGGGAAACCAGTTCGCCTTCGTCGTCGGCAACGTTGAAGATGCCCTGTTCGACGTCGGATTCCGAAACGCGCTTGACCGTGTGACCGAATTCGCCGGCGATGAGTTCGGCCAGATCGGCGTCGATGACGTCGCCCGGCTTCATCATCTGACCTTCCTTCATCAGGTACTTGATGACGTCGACGGCGCGTTCGGACATGCGCTGCGACAGCTCCTGAATGGTGATGGTCTCAGGCAGAATGACTTCGCGCGAAATCTTTTCGCGTGTTTCCTGCATCTGGCTGCGGCGGAACTTTTCCTGGCGGCGGCGCATGGCCGAAAGCGAGCGACCGCGGGCATTGCCGTCTTCGTCGACATCGGCGGTCGTGACCGTCAGCTTGCCGCGGCGGCGCTCATCCTCGGTCTTCGGGCGTGTGGTGACGGGCTTCGCCGGCTCTGGCCGGGTGACCTTGCCACGGATCGGAGCACCGCGTGACGGGCCACGGCTTTCCTCTTCCTCATTGCCCGGGCGACGGCGATTGGCCGGCGCTTCCGCAGCGGCTGTGCCGGGGCGGGCAGACTGTGGAGCGGAAGCATCCGGGCGGCGTGCAACGGCTGGTGCCGGAGCAGGCTGGGTAGCCGGCTTCGGAGCTTCAACCTTGGCTTCAACCGGAGCGGCCGGAGCCTGTTCGGCAACCTTGGCGGCTGCCGCGGCCTGAGCAGCCTCTTCGGCGGCACGGCGAGCGGCTTCGGCCTGTTCGGCAACGCGGCGTGCTTCTTCTTCCTGCCTGCGGCGCGCTTCTTCTTCGGCGCGACGAACGGCGTCGGCGGCGTCACGAGCCTGGGCGTCGGCAAGCGCGCGGCGACGAGCGTCCATCTCGTCGGCCGACAGGTGGTTCAGAACCACCGGACGCGACGAGCGCTCCTGCTGCGGGCGCTGCTGATAGCCCTGGTTCGGTTGTGCTGGCCGCTGCTGCTGGCCGCCCGGCTGATGAATGCGCGGAGCCGGCTGCGGCGGGCGCGGCGGCTGCGGCGTCGGTTCGGCGACGCGCGTCACCGATGGCGCGGCTGTTGTCGTCGGCGTGATTGGCTTTTCGTCTTCAGGACGTAGCGGGCGGCGCTTACGGGTCTCAACCACGACCGCCTTGGTGCGACCGCGGCCCATGTCCTGGCGCACGGTGCCCTGGTTTACGCCTGAAGGTTTCAAGGTGAGGGTCTTCTTACCCGAAACACTCAGCGTCTTGTCGTCTTGATTGTCGGTCATTCCGTTCCTGTTCCTTCGGACAGGGCTCGGAAACGTCCGTCAGACCCTGTCGTTCAATGCATGTACCTTAATGAGGCGTCCGGCAAAGGCCGGTGACCGCGTCATTGTTTTCGCCGGCCAGCGCCGCCCGTTGCCCGGGACTGACCGCCGTTGCGGTACCGTTCGAGCAGGTTTGCGCGCTTCACTACACCCTCACCCGCCTGCCCTGCAAGCGCTGCGGCATGGATAAAAGCATTCTGGCCCATCAGTTCGTCCATTTCCGCCTCCGTAAAGACACGGAAGGACGGTATTTCCGCTTCGGTCTCCATGCCGAGATGCCAGGCCTTGCGCGCCTGGTCGATCTTGCGCACGCCATCGGCGGCGGCGTTCATCGCATGGAACACGGCAAGTGCCGAGCCGTTGCGAACGGCGCCATCCACCTTCGACGAGCCGGATACGAACTGGCCCGCCTTGCGTGCCATGTTCATCATCCCGGCCAGTTGCGCCGCAAGCAGGCGGTCGACGGTAGCGCCGAGATCGCTCGGCGCGGTCACCTCCGCCTTCAGGGCGCGGGAGAACAACTTCTTTGCCACTGCCTTGTCCACGAGCGCCCGGTCGACCTTGACCCAGCATCCGCGTCCCGGCAGCTGCCGCTTCAGATCCGGAACGACGGTTCCGTCCGGAGCGGCGACGAAGCGGATCAGCTCATCCGGCGATCCGCTTTCGCGTGTTACGATGCACATACGGCCATTCACGCCGTCACCCGCAAGATCGTCGTCTTCGGGCGCGGCCTTCGGCCCCTCTGCGCTCATCATGCTTCCTGCTCGGCCTCGCCTTCACCCTCCGATGCCTCTTCGGCTTCGGTAGCGAGATCGGCTTCGGTGATCCAGCCGGCCAGCAGGCGGGCCTGCACGACCATCTGTTCGGCTTCGACGCGCGAGACTTCGAGCTTGGAGAACAGGCCTTCGAATTTCTTCGTCTCGCCGTTCTTGCGTTCGCTCCAGCCAACGAGATCGTCGGCGGCGCAGCCGGCGAAGTCCTCGATCGTCTTGATGCCGTCCTCGCCGAGGGCGACCATCATCTGCGCCGTCATGCCGTTGATCTGACGCAGCTCGTCGGAAACGCCGAGAGCCTTGCGCTTCTCGTCCATCTCGGCCTCGAGCTTCTCGAGATATTCGCGGGCGCGGGTCTGGATTTCCTGGGCGGTATCTTCGTCGAAACCATCGATCGAGGAGATTTCGTCGAGATCGACATAGGCCAGTTCCTCGACGGCGGCAAAGCCTTCCGAGGCCAGAACCTGGCCGACCATTTCGTCCACGTCGAGCGCATCCATGAACAGGTTCGTGCGCTCGTTGAATTCCTTCTGACGGCGCTCTGATTCCTCGGCCTCCGTCATGATGTCGATATCCCAGCCGGTCAGCTGCGATGCGAGGCGGACGTTCTGACCGCGGCGGCCGATGGCCAGCGACAGCTGCTCGTCCGGAACCACGACTTCGATGCGCTCGGCGTCTTCATCGAGAACGACCTTGGCGACTTCGGCCGGCTGCAGCGCGTTGACGACGAAGTTCGCCGGCTCGCTGGACCAGGGAATGATGTCGATCTTTTCGCCCTGCAGCTCGCCGACAACGGCCTGGACGCGCGAACCGCGCATACCGACGCAGGCGCCGACCGGATCGATCGACGAGTCGTTCGAGATGACGGCGATCTTGGCGCGCGAGCCCGGATCGCGGGCGACCGACTTCACCTGGATGATGCCGTCGTAGATTTCGGGCACTTCCATGGTGAAGAGCTTGACCATGAACTGCGGATGCGTGCGCGACAGGAAAATCTGCGGGCCGCGCTGCTCGCGGCGGACGTCGTAGACATAGGCGCGGACGCGGTCGCCGTAGCGGAAGTTTTCGCGCGGGATCATTTCGTCGCGGCGGATGATGCCTTCGCCACGGCCGAGGTCGACGATGACGTTGCCGTATTCGACGCGCTTGACGGTGCCGTTGACGATTTCGCCGACGCGATCCTTGAATTCGTCGAACTGGCGGTCACGCTCGGCTTCGCGCACCTTCTGCACGATGACCTGCTTTGCCGACTGGGCGGCGATGCGGCCGAAATCCATCGGCGGCAGCGGATCGGCGATGAAATCGCCAAGCGCTGCGTCCGGATTGCGGTCGCGGGCCAGCTCCAGCGGGATCTGCGTGGAATAATCCTCGGCCTTTTCGACCACTTCGAGCAGACGCTGCAGACGAATCTCACCCGTCTTCGGGTTGATGTCGGCGCGGATGTTCGATTCCGTACCGTAACGCGAGCGCGCGGCCTTCTGGATCGCATCCGCCATTGCGGCAAGCACGATCTCGCGGTCGATGACCTTTTCGCGCGCCACTGCATCTGCGATCTGCAGAAGTTCTAGCCGGTTCGCACTGACTGCCATTGTCTTTAGTCTCCGTCTTCCAGCCTTCAGGGTTCCCGTTCCGTCAGGCGGTTCGTTGATCGGTTATTCTTCTTCGTTGCCCGCTTCGTTCTGGTTCGCTGCCTCGGCCTTCGCCAGCTTGTCGGCGCGCAGCGCGTCGCGGATGAGATCGTCCGTCAGGATCAGCTTGGCTTCGGCCAACGTGCTGAACGGAATGGTCACCTTCGGCTCCTCGCCATAGGCAACCTGGTCGCGCTCGATCGTGAAGCCGTCATTGTCGACGGCGGCGATCTTGCCGCGGAAACGCTTGCGGTTGTCAACGAGGATCGAGGTTTCGCACTTGACGATATGGCCGATCCAGCGCTGGAAATCCGACTTGCGCACCATCGGGCGGTCGATGCCCGGCGAAGATACTTCGAGATGATACGCCTTATCGATAGGATCTTCCACATCCAGAACCGGCGAAATGGCCGTGGAGACCTCTTCGCAGTCCTCGACGGTCATGGTGCCGTCGTTGCGCTCGGTCATGATCTGCAGCGTCAGGCCGTTCAGGTTCAGGAGGCGCACGCGCACCAGGCGAAAGCCCATGCCCACAAGGACGGGCTCGATGATGGCGGCGACGCGCTGATCAAGGCCGGTTTCGACGATCAGCCTGGGTTCGTTGGTATTGTCTGCGTTTGTCACGTTCGACAAGCATTCACTCCTGCATTGTTCATGCATTGGGAGATCGCGCTAATAAAAAAGAGCGGGTCCTTGCGGCCCACTCTTCATCACGCGATCAAGAATTTGAAGCCGATATAAGCCTCTTTCCGGCAAATTGCAAGGCATTCGCGCCGAAAGCTGTCCGCGCCGCTATTTCAGGACGCCGAGCATGGAGCTGTCCGGATAGCAGGTGGGCTTCATGCCGCCCTTTTCCTGCCACTGGCCGATCGAGCGCCTGGTCTTGTAGCCCGGCAGGCCGTCGGTACCGCCGACATCATAGCCTTTGTGCTCCAGAACCTTCTGCATGTTGGCAACATCCGAGCGCAGCATCTTGCCGACATCGCCCCATTTTTCGTCGAACGCGCCGCTGCCGGAGGCAATGCGGTCGGCGAGATTGCCGATATAGAGGCCGTAGAGGTCGGAATTATTGTATTCCTTGATGACGTAGAAATTCGGCGTGACGATGAATTCCGGCCCGTCGCGGCCGGCCGGCACTAGCATCATGCCGCTCGCCCGCATTTCGTCAGCCGGAAATGTTTTGCCCGAAAGCCGCTTGATGCCAAGTGACGCCCATTGCGAAATCGGCTTGGCGAGATCAGGCCCTTCCTGCGCGCAGGAAACATTCTGCGGGATAGTCACTTCATATCCCCAGCCACGGCCGCGTTGCCAGCCCTTCTGGACCATATAGTTGGCTATCGAGGCCAGCGTGTCCGGCACAGAGGTCCAGATGTTGCGATGGCCGTCGCCATCGAAATCGACGGCATATTTCAGGTAGTTGGTCGGCATGAACTGCGGCTGGCCCAGCGCGCCGGCCCAGGACCCCTTGAACTGATCCGGCGTCACGTCGCCATGCTCGAGAATGCGTAAGCCAGCGATGAGCTCGTTGCGGAACATGTCCTTGCGGGTCGACATGAAAGCCTTGGTCGCCAGCACCTGGATCGCGGAATTCGGCAGTTTGGCGGCGCCGAAGCCGGTTTCGCGGCCCCAGATGGCGAGCAGAATCGGCCCCGGCACCCCATAGGTCTTCTCGATCCGCCGCAGCACCGGCCCATATTGCGAGGCAAGGCTCCGCCCTGTTGCGGCGAGCTTCTGCAGCCGCGCCTCGTTGAAATAGGGGGCGGGGGAAGAGAATTCGGCCTGGGTCTGCGCCTGTTGCTTCGGCTTCGGGAAACCCGGCGGCTCAAGGTCAGGCAGATCCCAGTTCAGCGTCACGCCGGTAAAGGCGGCCTGGAAGGTCTTTTCCGAAATCCCGGCCTTCCGCGCGTCCGGCCAGAGATCCTTCTGGATCCAGGTCTGAAACTGTGCCTCGACATCCGCTTTCGAGGCGGCGAGAGCGGGGAGGGGGAGGAGGGTGAGGAGGAGGATACAGAGTAGGGAAAACAGCCTTTGCGCATGCCGAGCCGCTGATACCCTCCTCTGTCGCTGTTGCGACACCTCCCCCACATGGGGGGAGATTGTTGGGAGTTCGCTGCGGCCCTTATCTGTAAAATTTCTCTCGGAATCTGCAGGCAGGATATTGGTTTGAGGCAGATCGCCGCTGCGGGCGACCAATCTCCCCCCATGTGGGGGAGATGTCAGCGAAAGCTGACAGAGAGGGGTAAAAACTCTCCTCATACTCTTTCCTTTGTTGCAGCTCTCAAATCAAATCGCCGTCCGCGCTCTCAGCGCCGCCGCAAGCGTGCCCTCGTCGAGATAATCGAGTTCGCCTCCAACAGGCACTCCATGGGCAAGACGGGTGATCTTGACCTCGAGGCCATCGAGCTGGTCGGTTATATAGTGTGCTGTAGTTTGCCCCTCGACCGTCGCATTGACGGCGATGATGATCTCGCGGACACCGCCTTCGCCGACGCGCGCGATCAGCCCGCGAATATTCAGATCGTCCGGTCCGACACCATCGAGCGGCGACAGAACTCCGCCGAGAACGTGATAGGCGGCGTTCATCGCGCCGGATCGCTCCAGCGCCCATAGGTCGGACACGTCTTCGACGACGATAATGACGGATTGGTCGCGCCGATCGTCCGTGCAGACGGTGCAGGGGTCGACCGTATCGACATTGCCGCAGCGAGAGCAGATCTTCACCTTGTCATAGGCCTCGCCCATGGCATGGGACAGCGGCCCGAGCAGCTGGTCCTTCTTCTTGATCAGATGCAGCGCCGCGCGCCGCGCCGAGCGCGGCCCGAGGCCCGGCACCTTCGCCAGAAGCTGGATGAGTTTTTCGATTTCGGGGCCGGTGACTCGCTTTGCCATGGGAGGCTTTTAGCCCATATGCTCCAAGAACGGAATCACGGAAGGCATGGTTGAGCGATGAAAATTCTGGTCGCTTCCCATAGCGAGCTATCATTGCCGAGCCGGGTCGTGCTGGAAGGCGAAGCCGGCCTCCAGCCTCACCGCATGGCGATGGCGACGGCCGCACCTGCCATGGTGCCCGCGCTGGCGCGATTGGCAATGCGCACGGCGCGGCGGCTCTTGAGGAAGGTCCTGGCCTTGGCGGCCAGCATCGCCCAGGAGAAATCGATGACGATGAGAACCGCAAACATCGTTGCCACCAGCTCGGCCCAGCCGGAGATCGTCACACCGTGCAGATCGATGATCGAGGGCAGCAGCGCCACGTAGAACACCATGATCTTCGGATTGCCCATGGTGACCGTAAAGCCGGCAAGGAAGAGCCGTGTGGCCGATTGCTCGTCCGGCAGCTCCTCTTCCGTCGTATCGGAAGAGGCAAACCACATCTTCCAGGCGAGATAGAGCAGATAGGCGACGCCGAGCCATTTGATCGCCACGAAGGCGAGGTGAAAGGTTTCGGCAATGGTCGCAAGGCCGGCAACGGCGCAGGTCAACCAGATCGCCTCGCCGAGCCACATGCCGGACAGGAACGGCAATACGTTGCGCGCCCCCTTCGTCAGCACGCGCGCCACCAGCGCGGCAATGTTCGGCCCCGGCGATCCCGCCGCAATGAACAGGGCACCGGCAAAAACAAGCAGCGTCGACAGGCTCATCGCATTCCCTCCGATCAGGCAGGCGAGATGATATCTGGAAGATGATATTGAGAGATAGCATTCCGGCCCGGCTTTTCCAAACGCCTGATTTGCATTCAGCCGAGCTGCGCGCGAAAGCGTTGAAAGATCGCCTTGCCCTCCGGCCAGTCGCCCAGGCCGGATGCCGCATTGATATGGCCGCGCGACCCGACATCGACCAGCGTGCTGCCCCAGATTTCGGCGCTGGCCTGCGCGTATTCGTGGGGGCCGTAAGGATCGTTGGTGCTCGCGACAAGCAGGGACGGAAACGGCAGTCGTTGCCGCGGCGGGTTGGCGAAGCTGCCGGCCTCGGCGAGGTAGACTTCGCCTGTAGGGTCGGGCGCGGCCACCATGAATGCGCCAAGGATCGCACTTGTCGTTGACGGAGCCCAATGGGCGATCAGCTGGCAGGCAAGACTATGCGCGATCAGGACCGGCGGCGTTTTGCAGCGCAAGATTTCCCTCTCCAGCGCTGCAATCCAATCCGAGAGGATCGGTCGATCCCAGCTCGACGGCTGGAAACGGCGCATGGTCGGATCATCCCGTTCCCAAAGCGTTTGCCAGTGATCTTCACCCGAGCCGCCAAGCCCCGGTAGCGTGATGATATCGCTCATCTCTATTCTTTCTCCATAGTCTCGGATGGAGAAAAACTGACATGCCGGGTTGCCGATTGACATTGCAATCCATCGGATAAAACTTTGGCGAACCGATGAATTGAAGGTGGGCAATGGACATCATCGAAAGAGGCTTGGATCCGACGGATCTGTCGATCATCGAGATTTTGCAGCAGGACGGACGGATTTCGGTATCGGAGCTCGGTCGCCGGGTCGGCCTGTCGCAGCCGGCGGCCTCGGAGAGGTTGAAGCGGCTGGAGGAGCGCGGTGTGATCGCCGGATATCGCGCGGTCATCGATCCCTCAGCCGTCGGCCTCGGCATGATGGCGGTCATTCGTCTCAGGACCACGCATGAGCACATTCGGCCCTATCTGAAGCAGTTTTCGGAAATGCCTGAAATTATCGAGGTGCTGAGGCTGACAGGCGAGGATTGCTTCCTGCTCAAGGTTCTCGTGCCGACTCCGGCCGACCTTGAAACCATCGTCGATTCCATTGCTCGCCATGGAGCCGTCACGACATCGCTGGTGCTGCGAAACGAACCGGCAAAGGCGATCGGCCGCGAATTGATCCGCAAGGCGGCCGCCCGTTGATTGGGGACCCTGGGGGTTATCTCTCAGGGTAATGCATGATGGCCCGTCGCGACCGGCTCGGTCGGAATGCCTCCCCGTTCAGCGCGATGTCGTAAGCTGCTGCGCTATAAGCGCATTATAGCAGCTGCCCGTTCGTGGAACGACATCGAGATGATCGCCCACCCGAAAGGTGGTATCTGGCTCGCCGACCTCGATCGTGTTCTTGCAGTCGTAGGATTTTCCAAGATGCGTTCTGACAAAAGCGATTTCGGCCAGTGTCACGGCTTTCGTCCGGCCATGGCTTAGGTTCACAGTTGCAGGCCACATACGCGTAATGGTCGCTTGAGCGTGCGGAAAGTGGTTGATGCGCCATAGGTTGGCTTCGCGCACTCCCCACAGCGTACTGACGATTATGATGGCCATGACCGCATATGTGATGAAGTCCAGTTCCACCTGGGAAAGACGCAGCCAAAAGGAAACTTTGGGCTTTTCCGAATAAGACATGCCGTGCAGCGTCTGCCGCTCCTTAAATCCCCATTCATGTAAAACGTTTGTATCAATCAGGGAGAATTCAAGGGCGCCGACGCTTCAGGGTTGCGGTCTGCGGCAGCAATATTTTTGGAATGATCTGCCGGTCTCAGAACGGCAGCTTGAAGCCGGGCGGGATCGGCAGGCCGGCCGTCAGTTCGCGGGTCTTTTCGGCGGCGATCGCTTCGGCCTTCTCCTGGGCATCCTTGTTGGCGGCGACGATCAGGTCTTCGAGGATTTCGACATCGTCTTCCTTGAAAAGCGACGGATCGATCTTGATGCCCAGCATCAGGCCCTTGCCGTTGACGGTGACGGTGACGAGGCCACCACCGGCCTTGCCTTCGACGCGAATGTCGGCGATCTCCGACTGCATCTTCTCCATCTTCGCCTGCATTTCCTTCACTTTGCCCATCATGCCCATGATGTCGCGCATCGTCTTTGGTCCTTCTTCTGCAAGTGTCTCTTTGATCAGCCAGGATGTCTCGCCAACGGCCTCAAGCCGATGCGGTTCCATTGGCATCCATCCTAGCCTTAGAATTCTATATCGTCGCCCGGCAGGATATCGCCATCGACGGATTCGGCCGCAGCCGGCGGAGCGGCGGCTTCCTCTTCGTCTTCCGTCTCAGGTGCGCGCACCCGAACGTCGATGATCTTTGCGCCCGGAAACTGCGCGAGGATCGCCGCGACATCGGGGTCCTGCCGCGCATCGGCGACGCGCTGCTTCTGGGCGTTCGCCTCGGCCTCGACCAGCGTCGGCTGGCCTTCCTCGCGGCTGAGACTGACGATCCAGTGGATGCCGGTCCATTCCTTCAGCTTGACGGCAAGCTCGTTCAAAAGCGTGCCGGGAGCGCCTGAGGTCAGGCTGACATCGAGCCGGCCCGGCTCAAGCTTGACCGGGCGCACGAAGGTCCGCACCAGCGCCTTCAGCTTCGGATCGCGCTTCTGGCTGGCAAGTTCGGCGATATCGGCCATCGAATTGATCGGCACGAGCGGCTTCGGCGCTTCGACGGGCTTCGGCTCGATGCGTCCCAGAGGTTGCGAATCCGGTTGTGTATTCGGCACGGCACGCAGCATGGCGACCGGTGCGGAAGGCGTGGGGCGCGGCGCCGGCGTCTCGACGGCACGGGCCATGGCGCTGCCCTGATAGGAAACAGCCCCGCCGCCGTTGCCGCCATTGGGCGAGGATATGGGGCGCGAACCGCCATTGCTGTCCGAAAATTCGGCAAGCCTACGTGCGGCATCTTCTGGCGCCGGCAGATGAGCGGCATGCGCGAGCCGGATGAGCACCATTTCGGCGGCTCCGGCTGTGCGTGCGGCGTTCTCCGTCTCGGTAATGCCTTTGAGAAGCATCTGCCAGATGCGGGAAAGTGCCGTCACCGCGACACCTTGCGCGAATTCCGCCGCTTTCGTGCGCTCGATTTCGCTGAGCGACGGATCGTCGGCGGCATCGGGCACATATTTGAGGCGGGTCACGAGATGGGTGAAATCGGCAAGATCGGTCAGCACGACGACGGGATTGGCGCCGGCCTCGTACTGGCTGTTGAATTCGGCAAGCGCTGCCGAAACATCGCCTTTGACGACATGGCCGAAGAGATCGACGATGCGGGCGCGGTCGGCAAGCCCGAGCATCGCGCGCACGGCGTCCGCGGCAACGAAGCCGCTGCCGTGGGCAATCGCCTGGTCGAGCAGCGACAGGCCGTCGCGCGCCGAGCCTTCGGCAGCACGGGCGATCATGGCGAGCGCTTCCGGCTCCACCTCGATGCCTTCCTTGCCGGCAATGGTAGTGAACAGCCCGACGAGATCGGAGGCGCTGATGCGACGCAGGTCGAAGCGCTGACAGCGCGACAGCACCGTGATGGGCACCTTGCGGATTTCGGTCGTCGCGAAGATGAACTTCACATGCTCGGGCGGCTCTTCGAGCGTCTTCAGCAAGCCGTTGAAGGCCGCCGTCGACAGCATGTGCACTTCGTCGATGATGTAGACTTTGTAGCGGGCGGAGACCGGACGGTAGCGCACCTGCTCGATGATCTCTCTGATATCGTCGATACCCGTGTGCGAGGCGGCGTCCATCTCGATGACGTCGACATGCCGGCCTTCCATGATCGCCTGGCAATGATCACCGGGTTCGCGCAGATCGATCGTCGGACGATCGACCGCAGCGGTCTTGTAGTTGAGGGCGCGGGCAAGGATGCGTGCGGTCGTGGTCTTGCCGACACCGCGCACGCCGGTCAGCATATAGGCCTGGGCGATACGGCCGGTCTCGAACGCGTTGGTCAGCGTGCGAACCATCGGCTCCTGGCCGACCATCAGGTCCGTGAAGTCCTTGGGTCTGTATTTGCGGGCCAGCACCCGGTAACCGGTGCCGGTCGAAGCGGCATCTTTTGCTTGTCGCTCGGTGTCGCTCATCGCCCTGCTTTTTGCCCGGTGCCCAGCTTATTGCACGGCGAAAGCCGGGTCTTGCTTTCGGAAAGGGTGGGAGGCTGGCACGAATGACCCGTGCCGGGCTCGTTAGGGCTGCTTCCTTCCGGACCTGACCCGGTTGGCGAGTGGCTCGTCCACCACCAACCTCCCGGATGCACATATCGGCAATATCGCCATCAAAAGCAAGCCAAGGTCAAAAAAAACTGCTAAACATTTGATAAAACAATGGAGGATGCCCCCTTGAAGGAGTTTACGCTCGACGATCGTCTTGCGAATGACAGCGTTTCCGTGGCGATCACAGGCCTTTGCGACGTGCGGCTGATGAAGGATCGCCGCTGGCCATGGCTCGTGCTGATCCCCCGCAGGCCCGACAAATCGGAGGTTTTCGAGCTGACCCCGCTCGACCGGATCCTGCTGACCTTCGAAACGGATAAGGTCGCAAGCGCGCTGAAGACGGTGACGGGGGCGACAAAAATCAATGTCGGGGCACTTGGAAATATCGTCCGTCAGCTGCATGTTCATGTCATCGCGCGGTTCGAAGGTGATGCCAACTGGCCAGGCCCGGTCTGGGGCTACGGCAAGGCGGAACCCTATTCGGACGAAGACATGAACAGCCTCATAGCCAAGTTGCGGGAAACGCTTTCACAATGAGCCATTCCATCTTTTCCTCGGATGCCCCGCATCCGGAACCAAGCAGTCTCACCGCCTTTGCGGAAAACCAGCTCAACCGGGATGCCGAGCATCGCGACGAGGAATCGATAAAACACGCGCTCGCCAAGGAAGGCACGCATATTCTGGCCTTCGCCCAGGATCGGCTTGTGCTGAAGCACGACGGCCAGGTGCTCGACCCGCTGTTTGCCCGCTACGAGCTGAAGGATCTCGATCCGAATTGGGACGAGGCCGTGCTTCTCGGCTATCGTAAGACCGGCGAACCCAGGCTTGCCGTGCCCGTGCGCGTCAATGCCGACGAGCTTGCCTGCCAGTACAAACCGGCCGACATGCGCTCGCTTTGGCGCGATCTGCTGCTGGAGGGCGAAATCCTCGGCGAAGCGGCGCAGGGCATGAGCCTCATCCGCTGGAACAGCGACAACCGCTTCTGCGGTCGCTGTGGTTCGGTCATGGAAAGCCGCATCGGCGGCTACAAGCGGGTCTGTACGGCCTGCGAACACATGATCTTTCCGCGCACCGATCCGGTCGTCATCATGCTCACAATCGATGAGGAAAAGAATCTCTGCCTGCTCGGCCGCAGCCATCATTTCGCGCCGGGCATGTATTCCTGTCTCGCCGGTTTCGTCGAGCCGGGCGAAACCATCGAGAATGCGGTGCGTCGCGAGACGCATGAGGAATCCGGCATCCACATTGGCCGCGTGCGTTATCATGCCTCCCAGCCATGGCCCATGCCGCATTCGCTGATGATCGGCTGCTACGCCGAGGCGAAGTCGACGGAGATCCATATGGACGAAGCCGAGCTTGAGGATTGCCGCTGGTTCACCCCGGAAGAGACGCTTGCCATGCTGGATCGCGTCTCTGCCTCCGGAAATACATCTCCACCCAAGGGCGCCATCGCCCATCGCCTGATGCGCGATTGGGTGGAATGGAAACGCTAGGTCTCATTCCGCCATGGCCCGCTCGGAACGCTTGCTGACGCTGTTGCAGACGCTGCGGCGCTATCGCCGTCCGGTCAGCGGCGCCGTTCTGGCGGAGGAAACCGGCGTCAGCCTGCGCACGCTCTATCGCGATATCGCCAGCCTGCAATCGCAGGGCGCCATGATCGAGGGCGAGCCGGGCATTGGCTATGTGCTGAAACCCGGCTTCATGCTGCCGCCGATGATGTTTTCGCAGGACGAGATTGAAGCCCTGGTGCTGGGGTCGCGATGGGTGGCGCGCGCAACTGACGCCC
Organism: Martinezella sp. CNPSo 3964; assembly: GCF_057784375.1. NCBI lineage: Bacteria > Pseudomonadati > Pseudomonadota > Alphaproteobacteria > Hyphomicrobiales > Rhizobiaceae > Martinezella > Martinezella sp. CNPSo 3964. Next base: position 32,391 of record NZ_JBXSOW010000019.1, on the reverse strand, counting down.
GTCTGGCAGCCGCCGGCGCCGATGCGCTCGCCAAGATCGCCGCGGTGCTGCCTGCGGATCTTCGCGATGCGGTCGATCAGGCGGCGGTGGTCGTCGGTACGCGTCGCATCACCGAAGACAAGGCCGATCTTTCCCTGATGCGCAAGGCGATCCAGACGGAACGCATGGTGCAGCTGACCTATGGCGATGTAAACGGCGCCATCTCGACCCGGCGTATCTGGCCTTTCGCGCTCGGCTATTTCGACAATGCGCGCATCATCATGGCCTGGTGCGAACTGCGCCAGGATTATCGCCATTTCCGCGCCGACCGTATCGTCGACTTCGCGGTGCTGGAGGCGCGCTACCCGCGCCGCCGTGTCGCCCTCGCCAGAGAATGGCAGGCGCGGGAGGGCATGGTCCACAATTGACCTGTCGGCATAACGCTACTGCCAGAAACTGTCAGTAGGCTTGGCTATTATCGGTTCCATCCAAGCAGGAAGGAGGACCGATCATGGCAAGCAATGTTTTCACGCAACAAACGCATCGCGGTGGTATCAAGGCGCACGAAGGCAAAGGTCCTCCAACGCCGGCATGGCTGGCTCGCCTCTCGCAGATTGCGTTTGGCTATTTCACCCGCCGGTGGAACCGTCTCGATATCGAGGAAGCGCCGAATTCCGTGAAGCGGGATCTGGGCTTCCTGGATGGCTGCGCACCTTACCGCGAGGAAGACCGGATGCGTTGAGGCGAGCCACAGAAGCTCGTCGCGACCTCTACGATAACATGCACACAATCAAAAAACGGAGCGCAAGACGCTGATCCGAACAGCGCAGTGCGCTTTGGAAACGCATCTTCGCAAGCGCTCAACGTGCACCGACAAAACCATCTCCGGCGGGCCTCGCTCGCCGAAATGCACCCGCATGCCCTTAAATCCATCAAAACAAGAGGACTATCCAGATGACCAGCCCGAATCTCATCATCTTCTATGTCAAAGACCCTGGCGAAAGCACGCCGTTCTACCGCGACCTGTTCGGCCGCGAGCCGGCCTTTGCGTCGCCGAACTTCGTGGCTTTCTCGCTCGATAACGGCCTGAGCCTCGGTCTCTGGCGTCGCAGCAGCGTCGAGCCGCAACCCTCCGCGATCGGCAATCGCGGCGAGCTGGGCTTCATGGTCGAAGGCGCCGGCGCCGTCGAGCAGCACTATAGGGATTGGAAGGCACGTGGCTTGCCCATCGCGCAGGAGCTGACGACGATGGATTTCGGCCCGACCTTCGTCGTGCTCGATCCGGACGGTCACCGCCTTCGGGTCTGTGAGCCGGATAAGTGAATGTGGCCTAACCACCCGCCCTCGTGGTTCGAGGCTGCAGCCCTTCGGGCTTTCGCACCTCACCATGAGGGCTGATCCTTTGTGTCCGCCACAGGGCATGATTCACCTCATGGCGAGGTGCAGCACCATTAAGCGCAGCGAAAACGGTGATGCCTCGAACCACGAGGTGGCCCGGATTTGTGCCAGATGTTGAAGTTCTGCCCGGGTGGGCTAGGCCTGTGCTATCTCCTGCATCCATGTAAAACCGGCAGCTCTCACAAAGGACTCGCGTCCTTCATTCGAGTTGACTTCCGGTTTTCACGGAAGAAACTGATCGCTAAATCCAGAGCCATGCGAGGACCAATTGCTCCATCATATTTCGTTCGGTGTTTCCGATATCGAGAAAGCTGCTGCGTTCTACGACGCAGTCTTCGCCCCGCTCGGCTATGTCAGGGTCTGGGACGACTTGAGTCCCGGCGATCCCAATCAGGCCATAGGATATGGTGTGCCCGGTGGGGGCGATAAGTTCGCCATCAAATTGCGCGGCAAAGAGGCTCATGCGCCAGGCCCGGGCTTTCATCTCGCCTTCGCCGCACCGGGCCGCGAGGCTGTCGCCCTCTTCCATAGGGCCGCATTGGCTCATGGCGGCACGGACAATGGGCCGCCAGGTCTCAGGCCGCATTACGGTCCGAATTATTTTGCCGCCTTCGTCATCGATCCGGATGGCCATCGCATCGAGGTCGTGACCAAGGCTGAGGAATAGCTAGCGGTTGGAAATCAAACGATACCGTCACCCGCCCTCGTGGTTCGAGGCTTCGCTCTTTGAGCTCCGCACCTCACCATGAGGACTGGTCTTTTGTGCCTCGCCATAGGGCGCGCTCCACCTCATGGTGAGGTGCAGCGCCGTTAAGCGGAGCGAAAGCGGCGATGCCTCGAACCACGAGATGGCCCGGGTTCGCGCCGAATGTTAGAGATCGCCCCGCGTCGGATGGCCCTTGTAGACGCCCAGGATGCGGACCTTTTCGGAGAAGAAGCGCAGTTCCTCCAGTGCGCGGCGCACATGCGGATCTGAAGGGTGGCCCTCGATATCGGCATAAAACTGCGTTGCGACAAAACGGCCGCCGAGCTGATAGCTTTCGAGCTTGGTCATGTTGATGCCGTTGGTGGCAAAGCCGCCGAGCGCCTTGTAGAGCGCGGCTGGAATGTTGCGGACGTTGAAGACAAAGGTCGTGACGATCTTTTCGTCGGGCGAGCTGCGCTCCGCCCAATTCTCGTCGCGGGACAGGACGACGAAGCGCGTCATGTTGTTTTCGGTGTCTTCGACATTCTCGGCGATGATTTCCAGCCCGTAGAGATCGGCAGCGAGGCGCGGCGCCAGTGCCGCCATGCTGCGATCGCCGGTTTCCTTCACCAGCTTGGCGGCACCCGCGGTATCGCCGGCGATAACAGGCTTCCAGCCGTTGGCGCGCACGATGTTGCGGCACTGTCCGAGCGCATGGATGTGGCTGTGCACCGTGCGGATCTCTTCCTTCTTGACGCCGGGCAGGACCATCAGCTGGAAACGGATCGGCATGAAATATTCGCCGACGATATGCAGGCGCGATTCCGGCAGCAGATGGTGAATGTCCGCGACACGGCCGGCGATCGTATTCTCGATCGGAATCATGCCGAGATCTGCGTCGCCATTGTCGATGGCGGTCAGCGCATCCTCGAAGGTCTGGCAGGGCAGCGGCTCCATGGTCGGGAACATGTCACGGCTGGCCATGTCTGAATTGGCACCGTAGTCGCCCTGGAAGGAGATCTTGTTGGTCTTGGTAATCATGGAGCTGCCCTTGGGGGAATGCCGCATCAGAGGGAGGCGGCTGAGAGGATACGTCTGGCCTTTTCGAGGTCGGCGGGAGTATCGACACCGAGCGGGACCGTGTCAACGATCTCGACATCAATGCGCATGCCGGCCTCCAGAGCCCTCAACTGCTCCAGTGATTCGCGCCGTTCCAGCGTCGATGGGCCGAGGCTCACGAATTTCTCGAGTGCGGCACGACGATAGGTGTAGAGGCCGATGTGGTGGTAGAGCGGCCCATTGCCGTAGGGTGCGGTGGCGCGAGTGAAGTAGAGCGCGCGCAGGCGGTTATCCGAGATCGGCGAGCCGATGACCTTGACGACGCTCGGCAGGGTCTTCTCTTCCTCGTCCTTGATCTCGACCGTCAGTGTGGCGATGTCGACAGCCGGGTTTTCGAGCGGGCGCAGCGACGCGCGGATGGTGTCGGGATCGATTGTGGGAAGGTCGCCCTGCACGTTGACGACGATTTCGGCGCGGCCCTGCGGATCAACGGCCTGCAGCGCCTCATAGATGCGGTCCGAACCGGACTGATGATCCTTGCCCGTCATGACGACGTCGAAGCCGGCATTGGCAACGGCGGCATAGGTATCCTCATGGTCGACGGCGACGACGATGCGACCGATCGCCGCCTCGCGCGCACGCTTGGCAACCTGTACGATCATGGGAAGGCCGCAAATATCAGCGAGCGGCTTGCCCGGCAGGCGCGTGGAGGCCATGCGGGCGGGAATGAGGACCAGCGTCTTGTCTAAATTTGAATCAGTCATTGTTGGGCCTTCTATTCCCGAGGGAAAAGTGTCAAAACGTCTCATGGTGGAGACCGTTTACAGAGTTGCAAGAAACAGCCAAAAGACATAGGTTTCGCGCGAATTCAAGATGGGCCAGCGGAGGATGCTGGCGGCGAGGGGAGCATAGCAGATGAATTCATCCTACGTGAACATGGGAGTCGGGGCGCTTTTGGCCACGCTGTTCGTGTTGAAGTCCGTGTCGCTCGCGTCAGGATTTATTTTCCATTCAGAGACGCCGGAAAAGCCCGGTTTCGCGATCGTCGCAACCGAGGAACCGGCTGCAGGCGACAAGGCCGCCGCCGCCAAGCCGGATACGCCGATCGCTCAGCTGCTGCAGAAGGCTGACGCCAAGGTCGGCGAGACGATCTTCAAGAAGTGTCAGGCCTGTCATTCCGGAGAGAAGGGCGGGCCGAACAAGGTCGGCCCCGATCTCTGGGGTATTGTCGACCGCCCGGTCGCCGAGCACGAGGGCTTCGCCTATTCGTCCGGCATGAAGGACTTCTCCAAGGGTGGCGCGGAAAAGTGGACCTATGACCACCTTTATCACTTCCTGGCCGCTCCGAAGAAATTCGTCGCCGGCACGGCGATGGGCTTTGCTGGCCTGCCGAAGGAAGAAGATCGCGCCAACGTAATCGCTTATCTGCGCACGCTCGCCGATACGCAGGTGCCGCTGCCGGATCCGAACGCACCGGCCGCCACGAACTAAGACAAGTCACAAGCGTGATTGAAAAACCCGGCCGTCAGGGCCGGGCTTTTCGCGTTGTTATTCAGATTGAATGCCGGCGGGAGCGCGTCCGCTGATCGAGGTCGAAGACCTTCAATCCGTCCTCGGCGCTTGGAGGCATGCGCCAGTCTTCTGCGACCAGCGCCTTGCGGGCATCGCGCAATCCGGCATCCCAATGCTCGTGCATGGACAGCGCCGAAAACTCGTAATCCTTCGAATGCGAGCGGAACTGCTTGTTGCGGTAGATCAGATGGATGATCGTCACGCCGTAATCCGAGCAATGTTGTTCCAGCTTCTTGATTTCCGGATCGGCCTTGGCCTCCTCGGGAAGCCGCGCGTAAAGCTCGGATATGGCGCGCCGCAGGCGATGACGCTCGAGAAAGAGATCAGTGTTGAGCCGGGTGCGGCTCGAATAGGTAATGTCCTTGCGCCGCTCCTCAACCTCTTCCAGATCCTGCGGCAGCGGCCCGACGGCGCTGAAAAGGTCGACCTGGAAGACGACCGTGTCGATTGCGGCGCCATTGCGCAGCACGTAGGTCAAGGGCGTGTTCGAGACCAGTCCGCCATCCCAGTAGTGCTCGTTGCCGATCTTGACCGCGGGAAAACCGGGCGGCAAGGCGCCGCTCGCCATCACGTGCTCAGGCCCGATCTTGATATCCTTGTTGTCGAAGAAGGCGAAATTGCCGGTGCGGACATTGACCGCACCGAGGCTCAAGCGCACCGGGCCGTGGTTGATACGATCGAAATCGACGTGATCGAGCAGCGTCTGGCGCAACTGCTCGGTATCATAGATGCTGGTCGCGCCCGCCGAACCACGCGCCTGGAACCAGGCGGGGATCTGCCAGGGGGAAAAGAAGCCGGGCACGCCGAAAGTCGAAACCCACCAGCTGCTGACCGAGCGATAGAAGGGGTTGGTCTCGCGCCGATCTTCCATCAGCATGTCGACGGGAAGATGAACCGTCACCTTGTTCCAGAAGGAGCGCAATTTCTCAAGCCGCTCGCCGGGCACATTGCCGGCCATGATCGAGGCATTGATCGCGCCGATCGAGATGCCGGCGATCCAGTCCGGCTCGATATTCTGTTCTCTGAGCGCCTGGAAGGCGCCGGCTTGATAAGAGCCAAGGGCGCCGCCGCCCTGGAGCACGAAGACCTTCTGCGAATAGGCTGACGCGGGATTGGTGACTGGAGCTGCAATATTCATGTGCCATCCTTTGCTGCGCTCCGGGTGGGAAGGCCGGGATGCGCAAAACTATGACCATTTTTACGCCTGCGTCTCCGAAAGCGGAGAGATGCTGTTGCGATCGGCGGATTCGAGCCTCGGCTATCCGAGCAGATAGGCCCAAAGCGACACCGAGAATGCCCCGAGCGCCGTCGTCAAGGTAATCGTCGAGGCGGCTAGACTGTGGCCCACGCCGAAGCGATTGGCAATCAGCCAGGCGTTCACACCTGTAGGAACGGCGGCCGTGAGCACCAGCGCGGCCCGCCATTCCGGGCTGAGGCCGAGGAGAAGACCGGCCGCCAGCACACAGGCCGGCAGCAGAAAAAGCTTGAAGGCGGCAATCACGCTGGTAATGCCGAGATTGCCTGACATCCCGTATTGGCGCAGCGCCATGCCGAGCGAGATCAGCGCTGCCGGGCCGGCGATATTGGCAATGCTGTCGATAGCGGTGCCAAGCGTCGCAGGGATCGGAAGGCTGGTCAGATGCACGATCAGGCCGCAGAAAAGCCCGATGACGAGCGGATTGCGCACGAGGTTCTTGCCGACCTGCTGCAGCAGTTCGCCGATGCTGCGGCCGGCGCCGGGATTCTCCTTGCGCTCAGCCTGCTCCATCAGCAGCGTACCGGCGATCATCATCGTTGGCAGATGCACGGCAATCAGGATCGACATCGCCATGACGCCGTCAGGCCCGACGGTGCGCCCGACCAGCGGCAGGCCGATGAAGATCGTATTGGCGAAAGCGGATGAAACGCCGGCGAGCACGCCGATCCGCGCGTCCCGGCCGAACATGCGTGTCGCGACGATATGGCCGGCGGTCCAGGTGATGGCAACGCCGGAGAAATAGGCGATCCACAAGCGAAACGGCGATGCGCCGCGAAAATTCGCCTCGGCGATGGTCTGAAACAGCAGGAGCGGCACGGCGATTTTGAAGACGAACTCGCTCATGGCCTCGCCGACCTCGGCCTTCAGCAGGCCGGTGCGAACGATCACCCAGCCGACGAGAATGAGCAGGAAGACCGGAAGAACGTCGGTGAGAATTTCGGACATGCCGGACAGGGGCCGTGAAGATCGTGGCTCGGGAAGGGCGATCCGGACGTTGTAGCAGCTTGCCTACGCGTGGAAACCCGTAAAAACAAAAAAGCGGGCAACGCCCGCTTGTGTGTCCAGTCTCGCCAGACAAGTCCCCCCGGTGCACATGCCGCCAGTTCATCCGTGGTCGGCCCGCGTACCGGTGAGGCGGAAGGCATCATTCCTTCCCAGACTGGCTTGGAAGTCTTTCGAACTTCCCATCCCAGCCGCTTGATAAGCATTTAAAGATAGAAAGTGACAGGCAAATGACTGATTGGAATTAAGTTGGCCGCCTTTGCGCGGATTTTTCTTCCAAACTTCGGAAAAACCGATAATACCGGATACCGGCTATCACCAGTATCCGGGACCTTCCTATAGATGACTCGCTTCGATGTACTGACCGTTGGCAATGCCATCGTCGACATTATCGCCCGTTGCAATGATCAGTTCCTGATCGACAACAAGATCACCAAAGCCGCGATGAACCTCATCGACGCCGAGCGCGCCGAACTTCTCTATTCGCGCATGGGACCGGCCTTGGAAGCTTCTGGCGGCAGTGCCGGCAATACGGCTGCGGGTGTCGCGAATTTCGGCGGTAGAGCTGCCTATTTCGGCAAGGTCGCCGAAGACCAGCTCGGAGAGATCTTCGCCCACGATATCCGCGCCCAGGGCGTGCATTACGAGACAAGGGCGAAGGGCACCTTCCCGCCGACCGCCCGTTCGATGATCTTCGTGACCGAGGATGGCGAGCGCTCCATGAATACCTATCTCGGCGCCTGCGTCGAGCTCGGTCCGGAAGACGTCGAGGAACAGGTCGTTGCCGATGCCAAGGTGACCTATTTCGAAGGCTATCTCTGGGATCCGCCGCGCGCCAAGGAAGCTATCCGCGAATGCGCCCGCATCGCCCATGCCCATGGCCGGGAAATGTCGATGACGCTCTCCGACAGCTTCTGCGTCGGCCGCTACCGCGAAGAGTTCCTCGATCTCATGCGCTCCGGCACCGTCGATATCGTCTTTGCCAATCGTGACGAAGCCTTGTCGCTCTACGAGACCGACGATTTCGAGAAAGCGCTGAAGCTGATCTCGGCCGATTGCAAGATCGCCGCCGTGACCACAGGCAAGGACGGCGCTGTCATCGTGCGCGGCAACGAGCGCTATGTCGTCGACGCCCATCCGATCGAGGAGCGCGTCGATACCACCGGCGCCGGCGATCTTTTCGCTGCCGGCTTCCTTTTCGGCTATACGCAGGGCCGCGGCCTGGAAGATTGCGCCAAGCTCGGCAATCTCGCTGCAGCCATCGTCATCGAACAGATCGGCCCGCGGCCGATGCGGTCGCTGTCGGAAGCCGGCAAGGAATTCGGGCTTCTCTGACGGAAATCCCTCGCGCATGGTCGCAAAAGCCGCCCGCCACGGACGCCGGGCGGCTTTTGTTTTTATGCGGTCGCTACAGCAATTCCGGGAAAAGTGCGGAGCGGTTTTCCGTCCGGAATTGCTAGACAACAAAGAGATAGAGCGGTTCAGAGCTTCCGCGAAGAGCTGAATCGTTCTAGCGCCAGAAGAGCGTCGCAGTCCCGGCTTCGTAGAAGATGAGGATGCCGAGCGCGATCAGAACGAACGGCACGATCCTGTGGCCGTGACGGCGGATCGGTGCGCCCAAGGTCGGATGATTGACGAGGGAGTGCGCGGCAGCGAGCCAGATTGCCGTCAGCACCGCGAAGATGCAGCCGATGGTGAGGATCTCGTAGGCGGAGCGCGTCGCGAAGATCGGCGTATAGATGCTGATATTGTCGCCGCCATTGGCGATCGTCACCAGCGTGACGGCCACGATATTTCCGTGTCCGGCCGAAGCTTTCGTATGATCTTCCGGATCGTCGCCGGTCTCGATGCCGTTCCAGAGTTCCCACAATCGCCTGACGCCGAAATAGATCGGCGCAAGGCCAAGCAGGCCGATATAGGTGGCGGGAATGACGAGAACCAGAAAGGAGGCGAGGGCGCTGAAGCCATAGAGTGCGCCAATGCCGAGATACTGGCCGATGACGATCTGCCTCAGGCGGAATTTCCGGTCGGCGAAAAAGCCGAGAAGGACGAATATGTCGTCTATGTTCGTTGATGCGAACATGACGATGGCAACGCCGAAAACGCCTAACATATAACCCAAGATCGCCGGTCTCCCTATCCGATCCCGGATATAGCATCGCTCCGGAAAAGTCGCACGCTCGCTTGCCGTCTGTAAACGGTGAGGTTTCGTTACTTGAAGGCTTCGCCGGGGTAGGCGCCCCAGATCTCGGATTGCGCGACCCAACCCTCGGTGCCGTCGGCGGTGGCGAGGCACCAGTCGCCGGTGCATTCCTTGATGGTCATCATCACGCCAGGCTGAAGCTTGGCGATGACGGCCGCGGATGGCTGGGATTCGCGGCGCATGTTGACGAAGACGGCTTTGCCCTTGCCCTTCATCCAGGGCGCGGCAATCGCCGAGCGCTGGCCCGACAGCAGCGATTGGTTGACCCAGCCCTCGGTGCCGTCGGCATCGCGCACGCGCCGCCAGTTATCATATTCCTGGATGATTTCGACCGGCAGGCCCTGCTTGAGATAGAGCCACGACACGGCGTAATCGGCGCTCGGACCGATGCGCAGATTGACCCGCTTCGACTTCAGCGTGACGAAGCGCGGCAGCGGCAGGCCGCTTGGCCCCTTGGCGGCCTGGGCGGCGGCAAGATCGGCTGACGCAGCAGCCATCATCAGGCCGATTGCGACAATGGCGCAGGACTTCAATGCTTTGCCACGCATGGGATTTCCGTTCGTTCGTCATGACAAAGGCGCCGTTCCGGCGACCTTTCGCTCCGGTGAGCGGCAAATCCTCGGATCGCGTCAGCGAGTTTTATTTGTCTTCGCCTGCGGGTCTGGTAGAAATGCCCGGAACGGGAAAATTATCCCGCTTCTTGGTTAAGAACATCTGAACAAGGCATCGCCGCTCGCCATGACGACGAAGAAAAAACCGAAGGTCTACGTCACGCGCAAACTGCCTGATGCGGTGGAGACGCGGATGCGCGAACTCTTCGATGCCGAACTCAATATCGATGACCGCCCGCGCACCAAGGACGAATTGATAGAGGCTGTCCGTTCCGTCGACGTGCTGGTGCCGACCGTCACCGACCGCATCGACGCGGAGGTGATCGACGAGGCCGGACCGCAGATGAAGCTGATTGCGAGCTTCTCCAACGGCACGGATCATATCGATGTCGAGGCCGCCGCCCGCCGCGGCATTACCGTGACAAACACGCCGAATGTGCTGACCGAAGACACCGCCGACATGACCATGGCGCTCATCCTCGCCGTGCCCCGACGCCTGGCGGAAGGTGCGCGCGTGCTGACCGACAATCCCGGCGAATGGGCAGGCTGGTCGCCCACCTGGATGCTTGGCCGCCGTATCCACGGCAAGCGCATCGGCATCGTCGGCATGGGGCGAATCGGCACCGCTGTCGCCCGCCGCGCCAAGGCGTTCGGTCTTTCCATCCATTATCACAATCGCAAGCGCGTCAATCCGGCGACCGAGGACGAGCTGGAGGCGACCTATTGGGACAGCCTTGACCAGATGCTCGCCCGCGTCGATATCGTGTCGGTCAATTGCCCGTCGACGCCGGCCACTTACCACCTGATCTCGGCGCGCCGCCTCGCACTGTTGCAACCGACGAGCTACATCGTCAACACCGCGCGCGGCGACGTCATCGACGAAACGGCGCTGATCAAGATCCTGCGCGAAGGCAAGATCGCCGGTGCCGGCCTCGACGTGTTCGAGAACGAACCTGCCGTCAATCCGAAGCTGGTGAAGCTCGCCAATGAGGGCAAGGTGGTGATCCTGCCGCATATGAGTTCGGCGACGCTCGAAGGCCGCATCGACATGGGCGACAAGGTCATCATCAACATCCGCACTTTCATCGACGGCCATCGTCCGCCCAATCGCGTGCTGCCGTTCCGATAAGCGAATCGCCCTCAAGCTCCTGCCGAAACGAAGCGGATAGTGTCGGCTTCAAATTTGATCTTTCTTGCCTTAGGCCGGTCATGCGTATGTCACAAAGCCGGCCCAGAGGTGACGTCAAACACAAATCAGGAAGGGCGGAAACGATGGCGCGTGCGCTGCCGCATGAGCGGATTCAATATGTGGTCGAGGGCGGCTTCAAGCTGTCGGGCGAGATCGAGCCGAGTGGCAACAAGAATGCCGCGCTGCCGATCATCGCCGCATCGCTTCTGACCGATCAACGCGTCGAGCTCAGCAACGTGCCGCGCATTCGCGATGTCGAGGCGCTGGTGGAGCTGATCCAGTCTGTCGGCGCCAAGGTGCGCTGGCTCGGCCGCAACGAGCTCGAAATCGAAGCGCGCGAACTTCGTCCCGCCAATCTCGATCCCGATCTCTGCGCTCGCATCCGTGCCTCCATCCTGCTGGCCGGACCGATGCTGGCGCGCTGTGGCGAAATCACCTTGCCGCCGCCCGGCGGCGACGTCATCGGCCGCCGGCGTGTCGATACGCATTTCCTGGCGCTGGAACAGCTCGGCACCAGGATCGAAGTCAATAGCGTCTACAGCTTCCGCACCGAAGGGTTGCGTGGCGCCGATGTCTTCCTCGACGAACCCTCCGTGACGGCAACGGAAAACGCGCTTTGCGCTGCCGTTTTCGCTGAGGGAACGACGATCCTGCGCAACTGCGCCTCCGAACCGCATGTCCAGGATCTTGCACGGTTCCTGATTGCCATGGGCGCACGGATCCAGGGCGTCGGCACCAACATGATGACCATCCATGGTGGCCGGCGGCTCGGCGGTGCGTCGCATCGCATCGGCCCCGACCATAACGAGGTTGGTTCGCTGATCGGCCTTGCCGCCGTTACCGGTTCGGAAATCACCATTCGCCGCGCCGGCGTCGAGCATCTGCGCTCCACCCTCATGACCTTCGAGCGTTTGGGCATACGCTGCCAGATCGACGGCGATGATCTCATCATCCGCTCCGGCCAGGAGATGAAGATCCAGCCCGATTTCGGCGGCCATATTCCGAAGATCGAGGATCAGCCATGGCCGGCCTTTCCGGCTGACACCATGTCGATCGCCATCGTCACCGCCTCGCAATGCGATGGCGTCGTGCTGATGTTCGAGAAAATGTTCGAAAGCCGCATGTTCTTTGTCGACAAGCTGATCGCCATGGGCGCCCGCATCGTGCTGTGCGACCCGCATCGCGCCATCGTCGCCGGCCCCTCCAAGCTACGGGCCGCCCAGCTTGAAAGCCCTGACATTCGCGCCGGCATGGCAATGCTGATCGCGGCGATGTGCGCCGAGGGCACGAGCGTCATCAACAATGCCCAGCAGATCGAGCGCGGTTACGAGCGCATCGAGGAACGGCTGAATGCCATGGGCGCCCGCATCACCCGCATTCCGCCGCGCGAGGCGTGAGAGCCCGGTTCAACGGATGAAGATGCGCTAGGCGATCGCCTTGCGCATCTCGATCGATGTCGTGCGATCGAAGCCGGCATGGCGATTTTCGGCCGTCTTCCGGAAACCCCAGGCGGTGAAGGTGACGTGATTGTCGATCAGCTCGATCCGCGTCTCCAGCCGCAGGTCCTTGAGGCCGAGATCTCGCGCCGTCGCCTCGGCCAGGGCGAGCAGGCGCTTGCCGATACCCTTGCCCTGCGCCGCCGGCAGCACGGCGAGCTTGCCGACATATAGGCTCTCCGCCTCCGGCCGGCAGAAAATGCAGCCGACCAACTGCTCGCCATCCAGTGCCGCATAAGCAATCTCGTTGAGAGCCTTCGCCTTCAGGTTTGCAGGCGTCAGCGCAAGCGCGGAGGAGGGTGGATCGATGCGTCCATTCATGTATGCGAAGGATGTGAGAATAAGGTCGAGCAATTCGTCCCAGGGGTCGAAGCCGTCATCCAGGCGACGAATCGTGATGTCGCTCATTCGGCCGCGACCCGAGGGCGCTTGCGGCGATAGCGCACGGTTTCGAAGCGGGTGGAAAGCCCGTCATAGAGGAGCAGGCGGCCGATCAGCGGCTCGCCGATACCGGTGATGAGCTTGATGGCCTCCATCGCCATCAGCGTGCCGATGACACCTGTCAGCGCGCCGATGATCCCGGCTTCCGCGCAGCTGGGGATGAGACCTTCCGGTGGTGGTGCCGGAAAGAGATCGCGATAGCGTGGATTGGGATTGCCGTCCGCGTCGCTCTCGTAAGGCTTCAACGTCGTAACGGAGCCGTCGAAACGACCGACAGCGCCGGTCACCAGCGGCAGGTGCGCTGCTTCCGTCGCATCGGCAGCCGCATAGCGCGTGTCGAAATTGTCGGAGCCATCGATGACAAGATCGAAGCCGGCGAGGTGTTGCACGGCAGTATCTGGGCTGAAGCGCTCCTCGAAACGGATGACCCGCACATGCGGGTTCAGCCGCGCGATGGCATCGGCCGCGCTCTGCGTCTTCATCTCGCCGATCGTGCCGGTATCGTGAATGACCTGCCGCTGCAGGTTGGACAGCGAAACGCGGTCGTCATCGGCAATGCCGAGCGTGCCGACACCGGCGGCAGCGAGATATTGCAGCACCGGCGCACCAAGACCGCCGGCGCCGATGACAAGGACGCGGGCAGCTTTCAACTTTTGCTGGCCGGCGCCGCCGACCTCCGGCAGGAGGATATGGCGGTGATAGCGGCTGATTTCGTCTGAGCTCAAAGGATCCATGCGCGAGAGTCTATCACAATCGCTAGGGAGGAGGCGCTAGGTTTTCGTAATGCCGCCATGCGCCACGGTAAAGAATTGCGCGCGCTCGCCAAGCGCCGAAAACATGGATTTGTCCGTGCCGGTCATGAAGGCTTGGCCGCCGAGCCCGTCGATAAGGTCGAAGAGGGCTGCGCGACGCCCCTCGTCGAGATGGGCGGCGATCTCGTCGAGCAGCAGGATCGGCGCATAGCCCGTGAGGTTGCCGACCAGGCGCGCATGGGCAAGGATGAGGCCGACGAGAAGCGCTTTCTGCTCGCCTGTCGAGCAGCGCTCCGCCTCCATGTCCTTTTCGCGGTGGCGGACGAGAAGATCGGCCCGGTGTGGTCCATCCAGCGTGCGGCCGGCCGCGGCATCACGGTAGCGCCCCTCGCGCAGCATGTCGGCATAGGCATCTTCCAGATCGACGGCCGGCCGGTCGAATTGCCCGTCGAGGAAACCGGAAAGCTCAAGGGCTGCCGAGGGGAACGGCGTCGCCTCGCGCGTTTCGGCGATCAGCCGCGAGAGAAGGCCGAGCATTTCCTGCCGCGCGATCGCCATGGCGATGCCGAGGCTTGCCATCTGCTCCTCGATACCGCCGAGCCAGGATGGATCGAACCGGTTTTCGGACAGAAGCTTGTTGCGGCTGCGCATGGCGCGCTCGAAATCGCTGGCGCGGCGGCCGTGGGCAGGATCGAGCGACAGCACCAGCCGGTCGAGGAAGCGACGACGCTCGGAAGAGCCGCCTGTGAAGAGGCCATCCATCGCCGGCGTCAACCAGAGAACGCGCATATGGTCGGTCAGCTCATCGACTGTCTTGGCCGGCGTGCCGTTGATTCGGAGCCTACGGGCGGCAGATTCATCGGTGGTGTCGATGCCGGTGCCGATTTCGACCGTGCCCTCCATGCCCTCAAGTTCGGCGAAGATCGAAAATCCGCCTGGCGCATTGACGCGTGGGACGTCGGCATAGGCGGCGCGACGCAAGCCGCGGCCTGGCGACAGCAGCGAGACCGCTTCCATGAGGTTGGTCTTGCCCGCACCATTGTCGCCGGTCAGCACTACATGCCGCTCGTCAAGCGTCAGCGCCGCCGCCGCATAGTTGCGGAAGTCGGTCAGCTTCAGGCGCGAGATGAAAACCTTGTTCGGCATCGGTCCTTAGGATTCGTCGTCGATGGGGCGAGGGGTATGCCGAACATCGCCCAAGTGCAAGGATTTTACCGGTATTTCGAGAGGACAACGGAAGGAAGCGCTGTCGGGGCCACCCTCTTCCTTCGACGGGCTCAGGATGAGGGTGGAGCGAGCCGCGGGTCCGGGGAAGCTAAGACAAGGCGAGAGGAATAGCCCTCATGGTGGGGAGGCCCGCAGGGCCGTCTCGAACCACGAGCGTGGGTGATTCGCTCTCCAAACAAAAGTCCGGGCGAATCATCGCCAGGATCTATGCGAATCAATCTGATTCGCCATCTCGGGATTTGAATTCCCGCAACGGTTGGTATTGGCGCATGGCGCTACCTATATCGCCATGCTCGGAGAGATTTTGGGGCAGGGGGCCATCCATTGGAATCTGTAAAAGCACTGCTCGCGCATACCAGCCGCGATTGGACGCGTGTGAAGACAGGCGAATCGGGCGATCTCGTCTATCGGCGTGAGGACGGCTTGGCCTATGCTAAAATCGCCTCTTCAGCCCGATCGGCGGATCTCGCCGGCGAACGCAACCGGCTGCTTTGGTTGCAAGGCAGGGGCATTGCCACTCCTGAGGTGATCGATTGGCGTGAAGTCGAGGAGGGCGCGTGCCTCGTCACGACCGCTATCCCCGGCGTGCCGGCTGCGGATCTGGATCGAGATGCCTTGCTGAAGGCCTGGCCATCGATGGCGCGGCAACTCAAATCTCTTCACGACCTGCCTTCAGGTCAATGCCCTTTCGATCGCAGCCTGTCGCTCATGTTCGCAAAAGCATCGGACGTGGTCTCGCGGGATGCGGTGAACCCGGATTTCCTGCCGCCAGAGGATCGGGGTAGATCGGCCCGCGAACTGTTTGATCGCGTTGAGCGCGATTTGCCTCTGCGCCTCGCTCAAGAAGTGGTCGATGGAGTTCTCTGCCATGGCGATGCCTGCATGCCGAACTTCATGGTCGATCCGCATAGCCTGCAATGTGCCGGTCTGATCGATCTCGGCCGTGTCGGCAAGGCGGATCGCTATGTCGATCTCTCGCTGATGATTGCCAATGCCGAGGAGAGCTGGTCGACATCAGAGCAGGGGCAAAGGGCATTTTCGATCCTGTTCGAGACCCTTGAGATCGAACAGCCGGATCGCGAGCGCCTTGCCTTCTATCTCAGGCTCGATCCGCTGACCTGGGGCTGATTCGCAAGGGGACGATTGATTCGTCTGCCCAAACAAAAAATCCGGCCGAATCATCGGCCGGATTCATGTGAAACACTTTTGATTCGCGAATCAGTCGCTGAACGTGTCGAAGAAATCCTTCATGCGGGCGAAGAAGCCCGTCGATTCGGGATTGTTGTCCTTCGAAGAGATCTGCTCGAATTCCTGCAGCAATTCACGCTGGCGCTTGGTCAGCTTCTGCGGCGTCTCGATCTGAATCTGGATGTAGAGATCGCCGACCTGGCTGGAGCGCAGCACCGGCATGCCCTTGCCCTTCAGGCGGAACTGCTTGCCGACCTGCGTTCCCTCGGGAACGCTGACGCGTGACTTGGTGCCGTCGAGTGTTGCGACATCGAAGGTGCCGCCGAGTGCCGCCGTCGTCATCGAGATCGGCACGGCGCAGTAGAGATCGGCGCCATCCCGCTGGAAGAATTCATGCGGCTTGACGGACAGGAAGATGTAAAGGTCGCCTGAAGGACCACCGCGCAGGCCGGCTTCGCCTTCGCCTTGCAGGCGGATGCGCGTACCATCCTCGATGCCTGAGGGAATGTTGACGGAGAGCGAACGCTCCTCGGTCACGCGACCCTGGCCGTGACATTTCGTGCAGGGGTCGGGAATGATCTGGCCGCGGCCATGACAGGTCGGGCAGGTGCGTTCGACGGAGAAGAAGCCCTGGGCAGCGCGGACACGGCCGGAACCCTGGCAGGTGCCGCAGGTCTTCGGCTGCGTGCCGGGCTTGGCGCCCGAGCCGGAACAGACGTCGCAGGTGATCGAAGTCGGAACCCGGATCTGCGCGGTCTTGCCGCTGAAGGCTTCCTCCAGCGAGATTTCCATATTGTAGCGAAGATCGGCGCCGCGTTCGCGACCGCCGGAAGAGCGTCCGCGCGAGCGTCCGCCACCCATCATCTCGCCGAAAATATCCTCGAAAATGTCGGAGAAGCCGCCACCGCCGAAACCGGCGCCAAAGCCGCCACCGCCACCCATGCCGCCATGCTCGAAAGCGGCGTGGCCGTAGCGGTCATAGGCTGCGCGCTTCTGCGGATCCTTGAGCGTTTCGTAGGCCTCGTTGATTTCCTTGAACTTCCGCTCGGCGTTGCTGTCGTCCGGATTCTTGTCCGGATGATATTGCATTGCCAGCTTGCGAAAGGCGCTTTTCAGCTCTTTCTCGTCCGCCGTCTTGGAGACGCCCAACGTCTCGTAAAAATCCGCTTTTGCCATATTAAGGATTAGAACCCCGGAAATGGATTTCCGGCTGCCCGAAGGCAGCCGGATCTAAGTTTCCGCGAGAACCTTTCGGTTCGCGCTTATGCAGACCGCTTGCGGTCGTCTTCGTCCTTGATTTCCTCGTAGTCGGCATCGACGACATCGTCCTTGCCAGCTGCTGCCGAGGCATCACCCGAACCAGCTTCCGCCTGCTGCGATTCATAGATCGCCTGGCCGAGCTTCATGGAAACTTCCATGAGCGTCTGGGTCTTGGCCTTGATGTCTTCTGCATCCGGCTCGGAAGCTTCGGTTGCCGTCTTCAAGGCTGCGATCGCGTCGGAAATCGCGGTGCGATCGGCTTCCGTGACCTTGTCGCCATAATCCTTCAGCGACTTCTCGCTGGAGTGGATCAGGCTTTCAGCCTGGTTCTTGGCTTCAACGCCTTCGCGACGCTTCTTGTCTTCGGCTGCGTGCGCTTCTGCATCCTTGACCATCTTTTCGATGTCGGCGTCGGAAAGACCGCCGGAAGCCTGGATGCGGATCTGCTGTTCCTTGCCGGTACCCTTGTCCTTGGCCGAAACCTGGACGATGCCGTTGGCGTCGATATCGAAGGTGACTTCGATCTGCGGAACGCCGCGCGGTGCCGGCGGCAGGCCGACGAGGTCGAACTGGCCGAGCAGCTTGTTGTCTGCAGCCATTTCGCGCTCGCCTTGCGAAACGCGGATGGTCACGGCCGACTGGTTGTCGTCGGCGGTCGAGAAGGTCTGCGACTTCTTCGTCGGGATCGTCGTGTTGCGTTCGATCAGGCGGGTGAAGACGCCGCCCAGCGTTTCGATGCCGAGAGACAGCGGCGTTACGTCGAGGAGCAGAACGTCCTTGACGTCGCCCTGCAGGACACCGGCCTGGATGGCAGCGCCGAGAGCGACGACTTCATCCGGGTTGACGCCCTTGTGCGGCTCCTTGCCGAACAGCTGCTTGACGACTTCCTGCACCTTCGGCATGCGGCTCATGCCGCCGACGAGAACGACTTCGTCGATTTCAGCGGCGGTGACACCGGCATCTTTGAGGGCTGCCTTGCACGGAGCGATGGTGCGCTGCACGAGATCGTCGACCAGGCTTTCCAGCTTGGCGCGGGTCAGCTTCAGCGTCAGGTGCTTCGGGCCGGTGGCGTCTGCCGTGATGAAGGGCAGGTTGATTTCGGTCTGCTGTGCGGACGAAAGTTCGATCTTGGCCTTTTCGGCAGCTTCCTTCAGGCGCTGCAGGGCAAGCTTGTCGCCCTTGAGGTCGATGCCGTTGTCCTTCTTGAACTCGGCAACGAGATATTCGACGAGACGCATGTCGAAGTCTTCACCGCCAAGGAAGGTGTCGCCGTTGGTCGACTTCACTTCGAAGACGCCGTCGCCGATTTCGAGGATCGAGATATCGAAGGTGCCGCCACCAAGGTCGTAAACGGCGATGGTCTTGCCGTCCTTCTTGTCGAGGCCGTAAGCAAGGGCTGCTGCCGTCGGCTCGTTGATGATGCGCAGAACTTCAAGGCCGGCGATCTTGCCGGCATCCTTGGTTGCCTGGCGCTGCGCGTCGTTGAAGTAGGCGGGAACGGTGATGACGGCCTTTTCGACCTTTTCGCCAAGATAGGATTCGGCGGTTTCCTTCATCTTCTGAAGGATCATTGCGGAAACTTGTGCGGGCGAATAGCCCTTGCCCTGCGCCTCGACCCAGGCATCGCCATTATCGCCCTTGACGATCGTGAAAGGAACAAGGTGCTTGTCCTTCTCGACGGTCGGATCTTCGTAGCGGCGGCCGATCAGGCGCTTGACAGCGAAGAGGGTATTGGTGGGGTTGGTGACAGCCTGACGCTTGGCCGGCTGGCCGACGAGACGTTCACCATCGTCGGTGAAGGCTACCATGGAGGGGGTGGTCCGGGCGCCTTCGGCATTCTCGATCACTTTCGCGTCCTTGCCGTCCATGACGGCGACGCAGGAATTTGTCGTTCCAAGGTCGATACCAATTACTTTTGCCATGTCATTCTCTCCTTGAAGCAAGCTGTCGGAACCCCTGCCAGGCATTCCATTGACAGCCCCTTACGGGATGGTCTTGAGGATTGCGCAGCCATGACTGCGGTGATGCCGCGTATATAAGTAGCGGTTTTACTGACTGCAAGGCAGGAAATGGCCTGAAATCCAGCAAAACAAATGGTTTGTCGCCCAAATTCCACATGGTCCCATATGCGCCGGGGACCAGCGGATTTGACGCGACCGCGTATCAGAGCAGCCTTGCCGCGGCCATGCAAGCGGCAAGGTGAAAAATTGCGATTTTATCGGCCAAGGATTACGTCGAGCAGCGAGGAACGGTGCGGCCGTGCGGTGGCGACCGGAGCGCCGCTATCGCCGACATCGGCAGGCGGTATATCGCTGTCATAGGGGTTGGAGCTGTAGGGATTGGTGTCGTCGGCAAGGTTTGCCGGCGGCAGATCCTGTGGATCTTCGTTGACGGAGGCCTGATTGACGATCTGCGGTTGGATCGGCTGCTGCGACGGCCGCTGCTGCAAGGTCGGCTGCTGCACCGGTTGTCCGCCATCGGCGACGCCTGAGATGATGTTGCCGATCGTCGTCGGCTGGTCGCCGTTCGGCGCCGTCTGTGCCATCGGCAGGCCGTTGTCGATGATCTGACCGCCGCCGAAGATCGGCGTCGGCGTGATGCCCTTGTGGGCGGCGACCATGAATTCCTTCCAGGCTTTCGCCGGCAGTCCGCCGCCGGTCACCTTGCGCATCGACTTGCCGTCGTCATTGCCGAACCAGACGCCCGTCGTCAGATGGCTGGTGAAGCCGACGAACAACGCATCGCGGAAGGATTGCGTCGTGCCCGACTTGCCGGCTGCCTGCCAGCCGGGAATGCGCGCCGTCTTGCCGGTGCCGTTGGCGATGACGCCGGCCATCATGGCGTTCATGTTGGTGACGATATCCGGGTTCAGCACGCGCTCGGGATTGTCGGTATTGGCCTGGTAGAGCACCTTGCCGGAAGCGGTCGTCACCTTGGTGATGACATGCGGCGCCACCTTGAAGCCGCCGTTCATGAAGGTGGCATAGGCGGAGGTGAGCTCCAGCAGCGATACTTCGGAGGTGCCGAGCGCAATCGAGGCATTGGCCTGCAGGTCCGATTCGATGCCGAGCCTGTGTGCCACCTTGATGACCTGATCCGGGCCAACTTCCGCAACGAGTTGAGCGGCAACCGTGTTCAGCGATTTCGCCACCGCGGTCGCGAGCGTCACGGGGCCGCTATAGCGCTGCTCGTAATTTTCTGGCGCCCAGTTGCCGATCTTGACCGGCATGTCGTTGCGGATCGAGTTGGGCGTCAGGCCGGCTTCCAGCGCTGCGGTATAGACGAAGGGCTTGAAGGCGGAGCCCGGCTGACGCTTGGCCGTCACGGCACGGTTGAACTGGCTCTGCGCATAGTCGCGGCCGCCGACAAGCGCGCGGATGGCGCCCGTCGCGTCGACGGAAACGAGCGAGGCCTGCGAGGCATTCAGCTTCTTGCCGTCCTTCTCGAGGACGTCGCTCAGCGCCTTCTCGGCCTTTTCCTCCAAGGACATGTCGAGCGTAGTGTCGACGATCAGGTCTTCCTTGACGTCGCCGCCAATCAGCTTCGGCAGCTGGTCCATGACCATGTCGGCAACGTAGTTCTCCGCGCCGCTCCAATAGCTCTTCGATCGGGTCGGCGGTTGCGACATCGCGGTCTTGATGTCGGATTCGCTGATGAAGCCCTGGTCGTGCATGGCCTGCAGCACCAGCTGGGCGCGCGCCTCTGCGGCGGCGGGATCACGGGCCGGCGACAGTCGCGATGGCGCCTTGACGAGACCGGCAAGCATGGCGGCCTCGCCGAGATTGACGTCCTTGGCGGATTTATTGAAGTAGCGCCGCGAGGCGGCCTCGACGCCATAGGCGTTGGAGCCGAAATAGACGCGGTTCAGGTACATCGTCAGGATCTGGTCCTTGGTGTACTTGTGCTCGAGCCACAGCGCCAGCAGCACTTCCTGCACCTTGCGTTCCAGCGTGCGGTCCGGCGACAGGAAGAGGTTCTTGGCGAGCTGCTGCGTCAACGTCGAGCCGCCCTGGACGGCATGGCCCGTCACGACGTTTGTCACCATGGCGCGCGCAAGGCCGATCGGATCGAAGCCGAAATGCGAATAGAAGCGCCGATCCTCGATGGCGATGATGGCTTCCGGGATATAGGGCGACATGTCGCTGAGCGCCACTGCCTCACCGCCCGTCGTGCCGCGATTGGCGATCAGGCTGCCGTCGAGATCGTTGATCTTGACGTTCGGCGGCCGCTCGGGGATCGACCAGGTGCTGGCGCTCGGCATGCGCGAGCCGTAATAGGCGACGAGACCCGCAAGGCCAATGCCGGCCCAGAGGCAAAGCACCAGGCCCCAATAGATCGTCGATCGGATGAAGCCGAAGAAACCGCGCCGCGGACGCGCACGTCGTGCGGGCTTGCGGCGGCTACGGGTGCGACGAGGCTTTGCGACCACGGGTTCATCCTCGTCGTCTTCATCCTCTTCTTCGTCGGGCTCCGGCTCCTCGTAGTATGTCTTGGAAGAAGATGAATATGCCTTGGCCGAACGCCTGTTGCCGACGATGCGTTCGCCGGCATCGAATCCGTCATCGCTGCGTTCTCGGCCGCTGGAAAAGGATGGTTCTATCCTCTGGCGTGATTTCTTCTTATCTGCCATTGCCGGCCGGTCGTACCTCGGTGCCCTCGTGTTCCATGTCTTCTATCAGGGTGTTTAGGGGAGCGGTAGAAATCTTTGAGCCTGCTCGGTCGCTGGGGCGGTGCATGGCCCGAAAACCGCCATTGGCTTTCAAGGTGGCGCAACCCGCTATTCGTCCACGAACCCCTCGTGAAGACATCAAGTCCCGCCTGAACTGTAAATGCGGCGATTTAAGGAGGGATTAAGAACATTTCGGTCGGCAACGCCGGTCAGTTCGTTCCTGCGGCGGCAGGCGTGCATAGGGAACTTTTCGCTACTCTGAGCATTATCCTCTCATAAAAACAAAGAGGGCGAACACATGAGTTCATTGCTGAAGATAGAGGAAGTTGACGAGAGCAAGTTACGCGAGGTCTGGAGTGTCGAGGATTTTGCCCGGCGCCACCGGATTTGCAAGGACGAGGAAGCCCGGCTGAAAAAGCTGTTTGGTGACTTTGCGACCAAGCAGGAGTTGCTCTCTAACGCGCAGCGGCCGCCACAGTTTCGTTGAAGGAAATTGGCGGGCCGGACGCGATGTTCATCGTGGGCTGCTGCAACCTCGGGGTTCGCAGCGGAGGAGGCTACGCCGATGTGGAAACGTTTCGAATTATGGCTGGTCGACCAGATTGACCGGATGTTCGGCCTCGAACGGCTTGCGCGCCGTGCCGGTTTCTCTCCAGATGAGGCGAGGCGGATCGCCCGTGAAAAATAGATCGTCCATTCGGCTTAGATTATCCGCAGCCATGTCCGTCCTTCGAAAATCTCAGGATAGTGCCTCGCTCGCCTCCATGCGTAGCGAGGCTGCGATGCCGGATGCGTCGATACTTCGCGCAGCGCACGCAATCTTCCATATTTTCGAATGGTCTGATCAAGGTTATAGTATTGTCATGTGGCCGTCTTGCAGGGCGGTTCCAAGCAATTGGTAGCGCGTGAGGAGGAGTGTTCATGCGACACATCAAATGGAGCAATCCAATCGAGATCGGTTTTGCTCAGGATACGTTCCAGGTCGTCACAGGCCCGTCCGAGGCCCTCAATTGCATGGCCAATCTGTGGCCCGACCGGCGCGGTCCGCTCTATGTGGCGGCAAGAAGCCTTTGCCGGGCTGCCATTGACGGCCGCAAGTCCGCCGAAGAGGCAAGGGAAATGTTCATCTCGGCGACGCGGGAAGCGCATCTCAAGATGCACTGAGGCGCGTCGGCGCCATTCGGGCCGATTAACCGTCCAAGTCTTGCGAGCCGGCGAAAGCGCGGCGGGAGTTGAGAGTTTTGGACGTGCGTAGTTCCATGAAGGCGCCCCGGTGATGCAGCTCCCGCGCAAGGCGGTGAGCGCATTCCTCTCGGAGGCGGTGCATCTCACAAAAAAGGCCGGCAACTTTGAAAGTCGCCGGCCTTTTGGCTTTTTGTAGCTTGCCGCACAGAACTGTGCAGCGTTCTTGCGATAACGACATGCGCAACATCAGAGACCTAAAGCGCGAAAAGCAAATATGAAAGATCGCGACGCGCTTTAGGAGTGTTGCACGGCCGTCAGCGGTTCGAGCCTCTTACGGACATCCGGCAATTCGGCTCCGACGCCGGGCATGGATCGCGGTGATCGGGGCTGTAGAGTCCCGGTTGACCGGCATTCGGCCGCGGATTGTTCTGCGGCTGCGGCTGCGGCTGCGGCTGCGGCTGTGGTTGAGCCTGCTGTGGCTCTGGGCGCTGGCGGTTGTCCGGACGATTATTGTCCGGGCGGTTGTTGTCGCGCTGGCGGTCTGGCCGGTTACCCCAGTCCTGGTTGTTGTCCGGGCGCTGTCTGCCCCAGTCGCGATTGTCGTCTCGCTGCCTGTCCCAGTTGCGGTCCGGTCTGTTGTTCCAGTCCGAACCCCGATCCCAATCGCGGTTGCGATCGGGACGACGGTCCCAATTGCGATCCGGCCCGTTATCCCAACCCGGAGAATTGCGGTCCCAGCCGCTGTCGGGGCGGCGGTCGACCCAGCCCGGGCCGCGGCGCCAGCGGTCGCGGTCACGATAGAAGTCGCGGCCACGATAATAGCGACCCCAGTAGTCGTCGAAGTTGAAGACTACGGTGGGGATGCCGAGCGGACGATAATATTGCGGGCCGACATAGATGCGGCGAGACTGGTAGGTCGCCTGGATATAACGGCCGGCTACCCAGCCGCGGCCGCCATAGAAGGAGACATCACACCAGGGTGTCTCATTGAGGCAGCCGTTAATCTGGAGCGGCACGCCGACGGGGATCATCGTCACGGCCGGATAGGCGGTGCTCGGACCGGACCGCATGTTGACGTTTGCAGTGGCAAAGCCTTCTGCCGCTTCCGCGATGGCTGGCAGCGCCACGAGCGCTGCCAGTATGCCCGCCGCAAGAACCTTGAACCTCATAGATTATTCTCCCTTTGCGCACCCACGCTGCGAAAACGCTGCCTGGTGCCTGTTCCGCTGTCGTGCGCCTACCCCGGCGCTCTTCGGTAAGACTTTCCAATTTCGGCAAGATAAAGGCCCGGCGCTGCACGGAATCTGATAGGATTCCATGGTGCCTCTTCAATCTTTGCATGTGTTGTAGACGTAATTGCATGAATGCAGCTTGAACGGCCTCAATTCGAAACTGAAAAGCCGCGAGACTTTTGACAAGGCTTGCCTACCTTCATCGACGTTACCGATGTGGCATTACCGGCTGTTTCAAAAGCTTTTCGGAAGAAACTAAAAAAGTGGCCTTGAAATTGCCACCTTGGACGCCGATATACGGTTCAGTCATGCAGCCGATGGGCGCTGGCGCGCTGGAAAGCGAGCCGTTTGGTCCGTCGATATCATGGAAGCAGCGTTAACTCTTCGTTGACCTTTCATGATCAATCTGGCTGCAGTTCCGCCCTTGCCTTTGACCACGGATGTACTGGCACTGATGTGAAGGCGGATGGCGAAAGGCCGGATCATTCCGGCCTTTTTGTTTTTTTGGCGATGGCGTGCTCTTGGCGAAAGTGGAGCGCGCCATTTTTATTTTCTGCATTGCTCAAGCGGCAAAAGAAAAACCGCCGCAGGTGCCTGCGGCGGTTTTTCAATTTAAGCGGTGCGCCTGCCAAACAGGCGATATCGTTAGTTCGCCTTCTTGGCCGAAACCTTGACGACCTTGGCCGGAGCCTGCGCCACGGTTGCCTTGCCGGCCGGCACATAGCCGGCGCCGATGTTGACGTTCAGCGAGATGTAGTCGATGGCGCTCTGCTGAACGGCCTGCGCCAGGCTCTGCTGAGCGCTGGTCACGTTGCGTTGCGCATCGAGAACGTCGAGCAGCGAGGATGCACCATCCTTATAGCTCGCGGTCGAGAGCTGCAGGGCTTCCTGATAGGACTTGACCTGAGCCTGCAGTGCAGAGACCGTCTGAGCATCGCGGGTGACGGCGGACAGCGCGTTTTCGACATCTTCGATCGCCGAACGCACCGTCGACTGCCAGGCGAGATAGTTCTCGCGGCTCGTCGATTCCGCGCTCTTGACGCCGGCGCGCAGGGCACCGCCGTCGAAGATCGGCAGGTTCAGCGACGGGCCGAACGACCAGGTGGTCAGGCCGCCGCTCGCCGAAGACGTATGGATATAGGTCGGCGAAATCGAGCCGCTGAGCGTGATCGACGGGAAGAGCTTGGCTTCTGCCACGCCGATCTGGGCCGTCGAGGCTGCGAGGGTGCGCTCTGCAACGCGAACGTCCGGACGGTTGCGGATGAGGTCAGCCGGAACACCGGTGCGAACGCTGCCGCGGAACACCGGCTGCCTGCCGCCGCCCTGCATCTGTGCGATGATCGTCGACGAAGGCACGTTGAGCAACGTCGCGATATGATGCACCTGCTGGCGATAGCTGATTTCATAACCAGGTACCAACGCCAGCGTCTGGTTGACGAGGCCTTCGGCCTGAACCACGTCGAGGCGCGATGCGGCACCGGCTTCGAGCTGGAACTTCGTCAGCGAGAGCGTGTCGCGCCGGGATTTCAGGTTTTCCTGAGCGATCGAAATGAGCGCCTGGTAGTAACGGGCGTTGACGTAGCTGTTGGCGAGATCCTGCAGATAGGTCAGGCGTTGGACGTCGACGGTGGAATAGGCGGCATCGAGCGAGGCGTTGGCGCTTTCCGTTGCACGGCGATACTGACCCCAGAGGTCGAGCAGCCAGGAAGCCGAAGCGGTGCCCGTCGTGGTATTGCGCCGTCCACCCGAAGAGGAAACCCTCGAGCCGCCCTTCTGGCCGCTCGTCGTGTTGTCGCCGGTGACGGTGAGGCTCGGGAGACCGCCTGCACCTGCCGTGACGACAGCAGCTTCCGCCTGGTTGATGCGTTCCAGCGCCTGCTGGATGGTAAGGTTCTGGGCAAGTCCCTGTGCGGCGAAGGCGTTCAGCTTGGTGTCACCGAAAGCGGTCCACCATTGCGAGCCGGCGACATCGCCGTTTGCCTTCGTACCACCCTCCGAGAATTTGGCCGGGAGAGGCATTTCCGGTGGCTTATGGTCTGGGCCGCTGACGCAACCTGCCAAAACAAGCAGCAGGGCGGGGGCGGCAGTACGAATGGAAACCATCACATTGTCCCACAATTCAATTTACTGATCAGTGTTTTTGTCGGGATCAGAATGACCCCATATGCCGGCGCTCCAGTCTTACACGATACAAACAATGACCCGAAGCGGTCGGCGTCAATCTAGCAACGAGTTTAGCAATAGCACAGTGGCTTTTACGAATTCTCGGCAGCGAACATATGTAGGATCGGGCGAAATATCAGCTTATCGGTAAAAAAAATCTGAAGTGTTGCAAAAAACATACCCTCGCATCCGCAATCAAGGGATGTGAATGGCGCAAAACTTCACCGCCGCCGCAACTTCCGGGAAGTTTCGGCGTATCGATTCAGCTAAACGACCGTTCAGACGGTCTATTGCGGGAAATAGCGGGCGAGGCTTGCGCGAACCCGGTCACGCGGTGTCGCGCCGCGATCGTCGGGCACGAAAGCAGTGCCTGTAATCGCTTCGTAAGCGCGGATATAGACCTTGGACGTCTGTTCGATGAGGTCGCCCGGAATCTCCGGAATCTTATCCTTGTAGGGATCGCAGCGCTCCGTGACCCAGGCGCGGACAAAATCCTTGTCAAAGCTTTCCGGGCGTAAGCCCTTCTCGAATCTCTCCTGATAGCTGTCGGCCAGCCAGTAGCGGCTGCTGTCGGGCGTGTGGATCTCGTCGGCAAGGATGATGGTGCCGTTTTCGTCGGTGCCGAATTCATATTTGGTATCGACGAGGATCAGTCCACGTTTGCGGGCGATCTCCTGTCCGCGCGCAAAGAGAGTCAGAGCATAGCTCGACAGCGTTTGCCATTGCGCTTGCGTCAGAAGTCTGCCCTCGACGATCTGCGTCGGCGTCAGCGGTTCGTCATGACCGCCGTCGAATTCCTTGCTGGTCGGGGTGATGATCGGCTCGGGCAGGATCTGGTTGTCGCGCATACCGTCCGGCAAGGTAATTCCGTACATCTCCCGCTGACCCTTCTTGTAGAGAGTCAGGATCGAGGTACCCGTCGTGCCGGCGAGATAACCGCGGACGACGACTTCGACAGGCAGGATATCCAGCCGCTTGCCGACGACGACGTTCGGATCCGGATAGTCGATGACATGGTTCGGGCAGATGTCGCGCGTCTGTTCGAACCAGTAGCGCGCCGTCTGCGTCAACACCTGGCCCTTATAAGGAATGCAGGTGAGGATGCGGTCGAAGGCGCTCAATCGGTCGGTGCTGATGATGATGCGGCTGCCATCGGGCAGGTCGTAGTTCTCGCGCACCTTGCCGCGATAGTAATTGGGCAGTTCCGGAAAATGGGCTTCGGAAAGAATTCGCAACGCGTCCACCAACAGGCTCGTGCATCCGCCCGGCGGATGCTTCTTGAGCGGACCCTTAACGCATTGCAGCCGGAATCGGAACGGTTTTCAAATACAATAATATGTATTCTGGTTTCCACGGTTCCTCGGCTGCGTCATTCGGGTCGGCGCCAGCAGCCGTTTTCACCCCGTTCGAGGATCGGTGTCGAAAACACCCCGACGATCCTCTCGCTCCATCGCTTGCCGTTTTGGTCGACACGATCCCGCCAGCGATCGGATTGCAGCATGGCCGCGCCGATCACGACAGGCTCGATGTCGCAAGACGTCAAAAGCGAAAGTCCGGCAGCGATCGAGGCGCCACTGGAAATCACGTCATCGATGAGCGCCACGCGTTTTCCTTCCAGCAGGGGCAGCATGCGCGGGTCTATATAAAGACGCTTCTGCTGGTTCGGCGTTGTGATGGAGGAAAGCGCGACTGACAGCTCGTCACGATACCAGAACTTGCGCGATGTTCCGAGCGGCACATAGCGCGCATGGCCGAGCGCGCGGGCCACCGCTGCCGCCAACGTCAGGCCGAGGGTCGGCAAGCCGGCGACGACATCGATATCATAAGCTGCGATCTGTGTGGCCAGCGCCTCCGCCAGCGCGTCCTGCACGGCAAAGCTTGCCTGATTGACGATCAGCGATGCCAGCGCATGGTCGCCGTCAGCTAACGCACGGATCGGCAGGCGCAGTTGGCGCCTATCCGGCAGTTCGGCCACATGGAAATCCGCGCGTTCCTCTATAGGATCGAAAGTGTCAGGCGCATGCAGCTCCTGCCAGAAGTCATGGGGTTGCATGGCGGTCTGCCCTATCTGTTGATCTTCATTCCCGCGCGCCGGTTCAGCTCGAGGATTTCGGCTTCGCTCAAGGCGCGAACCGCCCCCTTGGGCAGATCTCCAAGCGCGATATCGCCGAAAGCGACGCGCACCAGTCGCAGGCATTCGATACCAAGCGCCTCCAGCATGCGTCGGATCTGACGGTTGCGACCCTCCTTGAGCTCCACCTCGATCCAGCCGTTGCGATCGCCGCTGCGCAGGAGGCGGACGGAACTGGCGGTCAGCAGTTCGCCGTCGTCGATGATGCCGCGCTCCATGCGCGCGAGCTGCTCGTGATCCATGATCTGGTCGACCTGGACATGATAGGTCTTGCCGACATGGCTGACCGGATCGAGCAAGGCCTGCGCCAGCACCGTATCATTGGTAAAGAGCAGCAACCCCTCGCTCGCCTTGTCCAGCCGCCCGACGGGAGCAAGGTGGCGGGCATCGATCTCCTTCAGGCAGTCATAGACCGTCGGACGTCCCTCGGGGTCGTCGCGGGTGGTTACCAGCCCGCGCGGCTTGTTCAGCATGAAATAGAGCTTCTTCTCGGCAGCGATCTCCGTGCCGTCGACCGCGAATTTCGAATGCTCCAGATCGACCCAGGTGGCGGGATCGGACACTTTGCGGCCGTCGACGCTCACGCGGCCGGCCGCAATCAGCGCCTCCGCCTGGGTGCGGGAGCAATAGCCGAGCTTGGAAAGCGCGCGCGGCAAGGTCACGCGCTTGCCTTCGGGCTCCTGCCTGCCTTTCGCCGCCTTGCCGGATCTTTGCGGTGATTGCCGTTGGCTCACCCGTCTTGCCTCATGTGCCTGTTGTCGTGGCCCGGCATGGCAGCCGGTGGAGCACAATCCTTTCGCACGGCGACGAACCGGACGCAAATCGCTTTGTTGAAGGGAAGGAGAGGCAAACAGGGCTCGCATTCGTGGTGCGAGCCCTGTCGCGGACCGGAGCGGGCGATGGGGTCGGGTAGACGGCAACGAGGTTGCCGCCATTCGCTCCGGAGGGATCGCGGTTGCAGGGAAACTGCACTGCTTCTTTTGCTGGGATTTTTCAAAAGAGGGGAAATTTGTTACAGTTTGTAACGCCGGCCGTTTCCCTGTTGCCAAAACCGCCTCTCGCCCCGCATGGAAGAGCCATGGTTTCCGCATCGCTGCTTCTGGTCGAGGACGACCGCGAGATTAGGGCGCTCCTGGAGGAGTTCCTGAGCCGTGAGGGTTTCTCCGTGCAGGCGGCCGATAGCGCCGCTGCGATGGATCGCATTCTCTCCAAGGGTTTTCCGGATCTGATCATTCTCGATCTGATGTTGCCGGGCGAGGATGGCCTGTCGGCATGCCGCCGCATCCGCGCCCGCAGCAAGGTGCCGATCCTCATGCTGACGGCGAAAACGGAAGATATAGATCGCATCCTCGGCCTCGAAATGGGAGCCGATGATTATCTCGGCAAGCCTTTCAATCCACGCGAACTCCTGGCGCGCATCCGCGCCATCCTTCGCCGCTCCGGGCCGGAACGGTCGGAAGATGTCAGTCCCCCGTCAAGGCGCAAGAGCTTCGCGGGGCTGACGGTCGATCTTGATGGCCGGGTGATCGAGATGGACGGAGAGCGCGTCGTGCACCTGACAACGGCCGAATTCGATCTGCTCGTCTGCTTTCTCGAAAGGCCGCGTCGCGTGCTTTCGCGTGAGCAATTGCTCGACTGGACGCGCGGCCGTGGCGCCGATCCTTTCGATCGCACCATCGATGTCACGGTCTCCCGCCTGCGCACCAAGCTCGGGCACTGCCTGCCGGATGGCGCCCATATCATCACCACAGTGCGCAATGCCGGCTATCTCCTCACAATGGACGTGAAGGATGTCTGAGCCATGCTGAAACTCGGTCTCGTCGCCCGCATCATCATGATCGTCGCCGTGGCATTGTTCATCATCCAGCTTGCGGCTTTCGTCGCCGCACAGTTGAGGCCGAATACCCCGTTCAATCCGGAGCTATCGCCGGCCATGCAGGTCAAGACGGCGATCCGTCTTCTCGATGCCGTTCCCCCGGAAGCACAGCCGATTGCCGTTCGGGCGCTGAATGCCAATGGCCTGGCGATCCGTCTGGCCGATCTGCCGGCTCCGGGCCGAAAAGAGGAGGCGTCCAATCTGACGCTTACAGACAAGCTGGCCCGCGAATTTGCGACAATCGCCTTGGGCAATCGCTATTTCAACATGCGCTCGCTCTCCGAAAAGCCACAGGGCTGGTTCTCCGTTGGTGCGCCGGACAGGATCATGGAAGTGTCGATCGGCGTTGCGGGCGGCAAGATCGCCGTCTTCAACCTGCCTGACACGCCGACGGTGCGATTGAACGGCGTTCCCGTCGGCCTCATTGCCGGCATCCTCGGCATGTTGGTCGCCGTCATCGCTATTGCCGCCGTGGCGCGGGAAACCCGGCCCCTGACGCGCCTGTCGCGAACGGTCAACTCGATCGGCAATGACTTGCAGCCGGTTCGTATTCCCGAAAGAGGCGCTTGCGAGCTGCGCCTGCTGATCAAGGCGATCAACGCTATGCAATTGCGCATCGCTGCGCTCGTCAGCAACCGCACTCTTATTCTCGGGGCGATTTCGCACGATCTGAGAACCTATCTCACCCGCTTCCGCCTGCGCATGGAAATGATGCCGGAAACGCCGCATCGCGAGCGGGCGATCGCTGATGTCGAGGCCATGCAGCGGCTGGTGGAGGATGCGCTCGGCTTCGCCCGCAGCACCGTCGTCTCGGACGGCAAGACCATTGTCGATCTCGATGCGGCTGTTCGAAGTCACCTCGCCGAGCGGCAGGACGGGCAGGGTCTCGTCGCCTTCGCGCCGATCGGGCAGCCGATCGCCGTGACGATGACCGAGACCGCTCTGGTGCGGATACTCGACAATCTTATGGACAACGCGCTGCGCTACGGCGGTCAGGCCGATATCGTCGTCGAGCGGCGCGGTGATCATGGTGCCATCGTCGTTGGTGATCGCGGACCGGGCATTCCTGCGGAGCGACGCAAAGAGGTTCTTGAACCCTTCGTGCGGCTGGAGGAATCGCGCAATCGCGATCTCGGTGGCAGCGGCCTCGGCTTGGCGATCGTCCGCCAGATTCTCGATGCGCATGGTGGCGCACTCTGTCTGGAAGACCGTGAAGGCGGCGGCCTGAATGCCGTTGTCCTGCTGCCATTGGCGATAATGGAAAGAAGAGCGGCCTGAAAATAGACATGGCTAACCGCCTATCGCGCCCGGGCGCGATAGGCGCGTTGTGCAAGGCCGCCTGCTCAATGGCAGGTCAGGAATCTTTGCAGCTCCTGCCGGCTCAATACGATGCCAGCAGCTGCTTTCTGCGGATCAGGATGCGTATAGGTAAAACTTGGCAGGTCGGGCAGATCCAATGCCTGGCGCATGCTCATGATACCGAGCGCGCGGCGGCCATTGGCGCTGTCGAAGCTGACTTCGATGATGCTTTCCGGTCTTGTTGTATGCATTGTTTCCTCCCTTCCCTTTTTATCTGCCTCAAACCATAGCAGAAACCTTATGGAAAATCTTGGTTTTTCTGATGCTTGCGGCCAGTGGGTTTGGCCGCGAACCCAACAAGCCGCCCGGCAGCCTGGAAGGGATGTTCAGATGGATGAGCAGGACACATATGAAGGGGAAGCCGGTCGGATTCTGCTGCTCGAGCAAAATTTGACCATCCGGACAATATTTTTGCGGCCTTTTGAGGCAAAACTTCCCTCGGTTCTTGTTTGATCC
>NZ_JBXSOW010000018.1:0-111573 GCF_057784375.1 Martinezella sp. CNPSo 3964 | reverse complement strand
TGAATTGCGGTCGACGATCCCAAGTGCGGAAATGCCGAGCTCCCTGGCCGTTCGGAACAGCTCGTCGGCCGACGAGGCGCCGCGCAAGAAGGAAAAATGGGTAGTGACCTGCAGCTCGGCGTAGCTCATGCAAAGATCCCGTGGCAAAACCAGCGATGCGAGCCGGTTGTTGGATCGACACCATCGCCGGAGCGGAAGATCCACAGCCGCTCGCCGGCCTCATCCTCAACCACGAAATAGTCCCGCACCGCATCGAATTCGGAACTTCTCGTCCACCATTCCCCGAATATGCGCTCCGGCCCGTCGGCGCGTTTGACCCGCCGGCGCTTGCCGCGCCAGGTGACCGAGACAGGCGGATGATCCGGCAAAAGCGCGATGACCTCGATCAATTCCGGCCGCGCCAGCAGCCGCACCGGCCGTGGCCAGTGATGCACCCATGTTTCCGTGACGTCGTCAGCCGCGGCTGCAATCCGGCGGACGCTGCGTTCGGGGACATCGGAGGCGACCGGTGCGATGCGATAGACGCGCTGCCCGCGATTGCCGAAGGTGTCGATCAGCGGCGTGATGTCCCGATCTTTCTCATCGACCAGCGACGATCGCTGCTCCTCGCCAAGCGGTTCGGTCATGACGGCAATCAGCGTCAGCTTCTCGATGCCGAAGCCTGGCTCGATCTTTTCCGTTCGATCGCGAAACAGCTTTGTCAGCCAGGCGATATCGCGGGCCGGCTTGGCGGTGCCGGCGCGGATCGCCTGCCTGTTGCCGTCGACCTTTTCGACGATGAGATCGGTGCGACGAACGCCGAGCCCCTTGCGCTGTAGCTCTGCCACCAGCCTGACGATGAGGCGGCCGACATATTTGTCGATCGTCTCGGCCGCACCGATCGGTTCGGCAAAGGCGCGGCTGACTTCGATCCATTCCGGCGCCCGGATCGGATCGATCGGCTCGGACATACGACCGAACATCTGGTCGAGGCGCCTTCCGATCTCCGGTCCGAAGCGCAGCGCCAACGGCGCCCGCGGCGTTGCCGCCAACTCACCGATGGTCTTGAACCCGAGGGTGCGAAGGCTGGCGACGATCTCCACCGGCAGCCGCAGCAGCGAGATCGACAGCCGTTCGACGGCGCAGGCGGTCTCTCCAGGCGGGATGATGACGGTCTCGCGACGGGTGGCGCGGGCACAGGCATGGGCCGCACCCCACGTGTCGCCGATTGCCGCATGGACGGTCAGTCCCCGCGCCCGGAAACGATTGACCATCCCGGTGAGCATCGGAAGCTCGCCGCCCTGCAGGTGATCGGCACCTTCCGTATCCATGATGATGCCGTCGGTGCCGTCGACGGCAACGATCGGGGAATATTGCGTCAGGGACCAGAGCGCGATCCGCTGGAGCGCTTCAGCGTCGGCTGTCGAATCCGCATCGACGAACTGCAGACCATGGACCATCGCCTGCGCCTTGGCGGCCGGCATGCCCACACGAATGCCGGCTTCCCTGGCCTTTGTATCGGCCGCGGACACAAAACGCTTGGAGCCGCTCCTGGCAATCAGGACCAGCGGTCTGTCAGGCGATAATTCTGCTCTTTGATCCATCCGCCTGATCCGCTCGATTGGCAGGTCCGGCAGATAGATGGATACGACCCGTGGCATCGCACGCCCTCACGACAAACTCAGCGCACTCACCCGCCTTCACCCTCATCAATTCCAGAAGCCATCTTGGCCGGCCGACACCTGGAACCGGCAATTCCTCCGACGGCAAGACGCTGACCCGCCACCGCGTCGTCGACGCCGTCGGCTGCCCGAAATCCGATGCCTCCACCTGCCTCCGCCAGCGCCTGACCACCAGGCCCATGGTTCCGGTCTTTTCTGCCGCCAGCTGCAGGCGGCGCGACGCCACCATCGGCAGCCGGACAACCTCGCCGACGACGGCGCCAAGGCCACCAAAGGCCAGCGCTTCTTCCATCGAGGCAAGAACATCTTCTTGCCCGTCGCCCTCAACGAAGATGACCCGATCGGGATGGAGGCCAGCCTGCGCAAGCGCCGGAAAGAACAAGTCCGGCCGCGTCAGGCACCAGACGATCTTGCCTCTTGTGCGCGCCGCAATGCCGGCGGCAAAGAGCGCAGCGGCAGCACCATCGACGACGCCCGCCCCGCCGCCGGCAACCTCGTGTACGGCACCATGGGCGAGACCCCCACCCGGCAGCGCCGCGTCGATCTCGGGTACACCGAAGGCGAGACAGCCGCTCCTCTTGCCCGCATTCCCTTCGAGTAACGCGATACGGTCTTTCAGATCGGATATCACCCTGTTACGGGCAGCAGTTATCATTCACGGGTCCTTCACAAGGTCGTGTTGGTATCGACGTGATGTCGGTCAAGTGTATATGTTCACTAAATGTTCCAAGTCGCTTTACGTGTCAAGCAACCCGAAATAGGAATATTATCCCTCTATTTTAGTGGACTTTAAGATTCGCATTGGGAATCATGGAGATGACTTCAAACGTCCAGTGACGGAGCTTTCCAAAAAGTTTCGAAGCCGGTCGGCCGGCAGCCACCGATTGGCATTCCAGCGCTTCGTCCGCTACCATGTCGGCCGGCTTCAAGGGAGATGGAGCGTCGATGTGTAACTTGTACCGCATGGAAGACAAGGACTGGGTCAACAAATGGGCTCAGGATGCCGAGAGCCTGATCAACCTGATGCCGGCCTACCAGATGAACCCGGACCAGATGGGGCCGATCGTCCGGAATACCGCGGACGGCAAAAAGCAGCTCGTCCATGCCCGCTGGGGACTGCCTTCTCCACCGTTCGTTCTCGTCAAGGCCGCCGAGGCCAAGGCTGAGAAGCTCAGGGCGAAGGGCAAGGAGGTCGATTTCGAGCAGCTGCTACGCGAACAGGTCGACCGCGGCGTCACCAATATTCGCAATCTCAAGCTTGCACATTGGCGGCGCTGGTTCGGCGTCGAGAACCGCTGTCTGGTTCCCGTCACCAGCTTTGCCGAGCCGGATCCGGCAAGCCAGGAAGAGGGCGGCAATGTGCCGAATGCCTGGTTTGCTCGCGACAACAACAAACCGCTGATGTTCTTTGCAGGCATTCACGTGCCGCAATGGACATCGGTGCGCAAGGTCAAGGATGGGCTGACGACCGACGACCTCTATGGGTTCCTGACCACCGATCCGAACGATCTGATCAAGCCAATCCACAAAGCGGCGATGCCGGTCCTGCTGCTGACCAGGGAAGAAACCGACGTCTGGATGACGGCGCCATGGGAAGAGGCCAAGGATCTCGCCCGGCCATTGCCGGATAACGCACTGACCGTCATGTCCCGCGAGCCCTATGGATCGACGATCGTCACCAAGGAGGGTGAGCTGGTCAGTCCATCAGGCTTGCTGTAACGAACGACGTTTGGGAGCTCAATGAATGGACAACTGTTCGGACAGAAGCAGTTCGTGCACCGCCGCATCGACGATTTCCTTCAGCCTGCGCCAACCATAGAGGTCACGTTCGCTCACCCGCTCCTCGATCGCGGCGATCATCCAGCCGGCTGCAGCTGCGTCGTCGACGTTCTTATGAATGTTGAAGTGTTTCAAACATGCCTCAATGCGGGGACGTGCCGAACCGTGGTCATGATCAATCATCGCTATAAGTGAACGTGCCTCGTGGTAGGTCTTCGCCATATGTTGCTTACCCTCCACTCCGCTCTCGACGATTGTTCTCACGGCAAAGAGCAGAGCCATCAGCAAGTCGGCCGTTTCGTCGGGCACCACCGTCATACACCTTACCGTCTTTGGTCGGATTGGCCTCGCGGGGCCGCGGGCGCTACTTCTGGTTCGTTCAAGATCACCATTCATAGTTCTATAATACGTGGTTTTATCAACTGTCAAATGTTGTGTTTCCGCCATGGATGCACGGCAGCGAGTGGCACTGAATCTCAGGCGAATACGGGTAATGCGGGGAATCTCGCAGGATAATCTCGCGCTTGAGGCTAATGTCGAGCGCGCCTATGTGGGCTATCTTGAGCGGGGCAGTAAGAACCCGACGGTTACGACGCTTGAGAAGATCGCGGAGGCGCTGGCCTGCGATATTTCTGAGTTCTTCCTTCCGGTGGCCGACGATGTCGTCACAGTGAAGCCGCTGAAGAGTGGACGGAAGCCGTCGCGTGGCTGATATCCCCTAGCTCGGCCGCGCGTTTGGTAAGCACGATTTATCCCGGCGGGTATCCGGAGACGGTTCACGAACCTTTGCCTCCGCGATCCCGCCATGCCTTTGCTACGGAGCGGTAAGCCTGCTTGATTGATTCGAAGTTTCGGATCGGGATAAGGGCAGCTAAGAATCTAGTCGATCCCTCCCACGCTACCGGGCATGCGTGTCCGCACCGCAGGGTTCGACCGGTTGAGGTTCTACGTGTGCTCGGAGTGACTTTGGCCAAAAGCGGATATTGGGGAGCTGGCATGGTTATCGCCTCTCTCATTTGCTTTGAGAAACCACAGCGATTGTTTCATGCCTTCAAGTTGGACGAACCGGCCTCGGTGGATGACATCCCCGGCCGGTTGGTCAGTTTGGCCCTCGACAAGGCCGTTGTCGCGGTTGCGGCGGATTCACGCTTCGAGTCAAAATCCGTCTTATTGCACCTTCAGGGCTTCGCACCCTTTGAAGCCGAACTGAAGCAGGTCACTCAGCGGCGCAGGAGCGTGAGCCGGGGAGGCGATCGGCAAGCCTATTATCTCCATCTTCATTTCGAGCTCGATGGCGCTGTCCGAGACCAAATGATCGTAAAGCTCTATACGGGAGACTATTCGCGAGACATTCCGGAGCTCGACAAGGTCGCCGTATCAGTCAATCTTCTGCTGCGTTCCTTCGGCCGAACGCGCACATTCTAACCGAAACGTCGAACCGCCACGGCTGCCGAGTCCGTTAAATCGACCCCATGCGCAGCATCGGTTTGCGCCAATCATCTTGATCGGCGCCAAACCACAGCCGGATCGGGCAAGTTGACCGATCCGCCGCCGTTGCGGCCGATATCCGGAAGCGCAAGGCCCCCGCCCGCGCGGTCATGCCCTCGGTCAGGGCGCCGGCGACGCTTAGTAGCGGTAGTAACGGTGATGACGATGCTTGTACCAACCGTAATGATGGCCGCGCCAATAATGGCTCCGGTAGCTCCGGTGTGATCCCCAATGGTGAGGCCGGTGATGTCGCGAGCCATGCCAATGACGATGATAACGGACCGTTTGAACGGATGATTGGACCTCCGGCTTCGTCATGTTCATCATTGGCGTAGCCGATGCAGCATCGGCGCCGATCAACAAACCGACACTCAGAAGCGCCGCAGAGAGACATTTAAAGATTTTCATAGCAAACCTCCTTTTATATCATCATCTTGGAACCAAGTGGCTGAACGAAACCTGAATGGTTCTCGCGCCCGCCTTGAAGCCGTTCATCCATCACTTGGTGTCCACCTCTTTTACGTGGACACCACATGCCAAAATTCACTCAATCGCAGAAGGTGCGGGGAAATTCGCGTCTGACGGATGGAGCCACCGTCCCATTACGACCGGTTCGTTGACATGCATCAGAAATAGGTCACCCGGCGAGTCACCGCCGGGTGGAAAGAAGGTCAAAGCGGGGCTGAACGCAACAACCCGTGGGCGGCGGTAATAAGCTTCCCGCGGCCGCAGACTAAGTCATTCAACCGGCTTGATCGAAGCGACGATTGCCTTAACTTCAGCATCGTGCTTATCTTCCTCGCCCTTGTCTCCCCAGTACGTCACCACGAGAGCGTTGTCAGCGCTCACCTGGACGATGAGCAAGCCGACGCTAATTGGACCGTTTTCATCTTTACCATCCCACTCCAGGGTGGCCATCTGCATACCGTTGACCTCGGTAGCGGGCGTCTCCTTTTGAGTTGAGGGGTCGATCGTCACTTTATTTTTTGCGAGAAAATCGATCGCGCCGGTAACAACTTTATC
The DNA here is from genome assembly GCF_057784375.1 of Martinezella sp. CNPSo 3964. Lineage (NCBI taxonomy): Bacteria > Pseudomonadati > Pseudomonadota > Alphaproteobacteria > Hyphomicrobiales > Rhizobiaceae > Martinezella > Martinezella sp. CNPSo 3964. The sequence continues at coordinate 105,622 of NZ_JBXSOW010000018.1, read as the reverse complement.
CATGGATTTGTCGCTGGCGACCTCGGCTGAAAGATAGACCGCGGAATCGTCTGAGGTTCCCTGGACGCCGCCGTCGGTTTCCTCCGGCTTCCAGCTATCTGGAATGGTGATACTTGCGACGGGCTTGTCACCAGGAAATGTCAAGGTCGCGGCGTGCGCCGTAAGAGGAAACGTTAATGCAAGCAAAGCCGATATGATAATTTTCTTCATGATAGAATCCTTAGAGCTTAAGGCCGATATGCAGGACGGCATGAAGCTTCTAAAGAAAACATATTAAGATCGTGATCACCTGGCGAACAAAGTAGCAATATTAAATGAAATAAGCCCAACGAAATAGGCTGTCGTTACTGACAAGGTCGGCCGGACATCAATCTCCAGTCGCGCGCCGTATCTTCGTACTCGATAGTTGCATAAGGATAGTTCGGTCCGGATACTGAATTCGATATTAAATTCATCTCAATTCACTGTCTGGTGAGCGCCTCAGTCGTGACCGGCTATCCTTGCATGATCGTATCGGACAATGCCTGCAGCAGGACGAACACGAGGGCGGTTCTGGCGCCACCAAACCTGTTAGGAAGGTGGCGGAACAGCACATACTTGCAACGCCCCTCAGTCCAACGGAGTTGCGCTCACCGGTACAAAATTCACATAGAAGGTAATACCAACTCGACGAACGACCGCTACGCGCTGAGTTTACCAATCGGCCTTACGAATCAAAAAAAGGAACTTTGAATTTAAAAAATGATGCGACACCCGTTGCCTACGCACGCTTCCAACATATCTTGCCTAGAACTGCGCATCTCTGTCGTCATGGAGGAGGACGTTATCATGCCAGGCAAAGAGTGGGTAATTGGTCGGGCAGACGAATCTAAACGACAATGCCGCGAGCAACTCCAGCAGAAGATCGATGAAGCTGTCCAGCAGCTTCTACAAGCAGGGTGGGAGTCTTACAACATAGCGGAAACGCTGCTTGAGCTCGCTGACGACTATCTAGATACTGTCACGGGTGCCATCGGGATGGATTCTCCCTCAACGTTATTGCATTAATCTGGCACTTGCGGCCTCAGGCTCCAAGAAGTCCTACGAAATTTTGGAATTCGGACGTCAGATCGATTGAAATCAACGAGCGCCCCGGCACTCTGATGTTGGCTGACCGGCACCGCGTCCGTCTTCCAGTGGGCTATGTCTGACTTCGCTCTGCCGTTCCAATTGGGATTTGAAAGCCCGCTGTACAAACGATAAAGATTCGCCGTCGCAAATCATCGTCGTTGTCGTCAGACAGCGGACGAAGGAGAATGGTCATGCCTAATGGAACCATCAAATTCTTCAATGATGAAAAGGGATTCGGCTTTATCGCACCGGACGATGGCGGCGACGATGTCTTCGTTCACATCTCCGCGCTCAGAAGCGGCAGCTCGCCCGCCAAGGGCACAAAAGTCTCCTACGATCTCGGGCTGGATCGCAGGACCGGAAAGCCGAAGGCGGAAAACGTCAATATTCTCTAGGGGTAGTCTCGTCATCCAATCGTGCATCATTGATCCAGCTGTCAGGACGAGGATGCATTATGAGAGGCGCTCTTCACCGTATCGCCTGGCGTTAAAGGTGCGGAGGGTTGAGGGCACTGTTTCAACAACCAAGCGCCGTTAAGCGTTCAGTGGGTGGTTCAGGAGACGCTTTCTCAACCCACCGCTTTAAGAGGATATGAGTCGAACTGGTCAGGCTCCATGGTTGCATCTAGGACGACGCTTCCACGCCCGACCGATTTCGCACGATAGAGAGCCGCATCCGCCGACTTCAGGGCAACTTCGCAGCCAGGACCGTTCACTGCCACTTCGCTGATCCCAAACGAAGCGCCAATGGACACTTCGCAGCCCGGCAATTTCATTTTGCCGGAAAGAGAGCTTGAGAGGCGCCGGCAAATGTCCCCCGCCTCCGTTGCCGACAGGCCAGGCATCATGATGGCGAACTCATCGCCGCCCAGCCGGAACAGCTTGTCTTCCGCGCGAACGCCTGCCTTCAGCCTCGCTGCGACAACCTTCAAGAGCTCGTCGCCCACCGCATGCCCGTGGGCATCGTTAACGGCCTTGAAGCCATCCAGATCGAGACAAACAATGCTGAAAGTGCCCTTCTCCGCCGATGCCCCAAATTCCGAATTCAAGAGCGAGCGATTGGCAAGGCCCGTCAGGAAATCATGGGTCGCGGCGTGCCACATCTGCCGTTCCCGATTCACCAGCACCTGTGCTGCCGTCTGCGTGATGCGGATCATCAGGATAGCGCCGGCAGCAAGAACGAGTCCCACGGTCAGAATTAGAGGCAACGACTGCCAGAGGACGTCGGACGCAGGTGTTGGTGGAAGCCAGGACAGGACCTCAGCCTCTCCCCCCGCTCCGACGGCGATTTCGGCGCGGGCGCGATCCGGCGCGACGGCGGGGAGAGGACTAATTTGTGCATCGTTGAGCAGGAACCGCTTTCCGAAGAAATCCTGTAACGTGCCCCCGATCGGCATCGCGGTTATGAGAACAGGTGCTCGCTCCCCCTTCGGCTTGGATGTCCCAAAATCGGACTGGAATAGGCTGACGGAAAGGAGCACGGCTTCATCCCCGATGACCTCGATCCGACTGATCGCAAGCGGAGATGGAATACCAGGCTTCTTCGGTTGACGCTCCCGAGAGCGGATACTTCTGAGCAGGTCGGCCGCATCCTGGACCATAGCGACCGGCCCACGCACGAAGAAGGGCCGATTCTTTACCGTGTCATCCGTGCGGGAATAGATGATGGTGCCCTGGGAATCGAGGACGACCACCGAGCGTGTCCTCGAGGTACCGATTAAGGACGCGCCTATGTTTCTGTCCGTCCATTCTGCATCGAAGGTATTGTCCAGCTTTGCGATTGCTTCGTCCCAGATGGTCCAGGCTGTCAGCGAAAACTCGACGTCGGAGATCCATAAAGCGATATTTCGCTCAACGAGCATCTCCTGGCTCCGTCTTGCCTCTGCATCAATTCGTTTCACGCCATAATAGGGAAACGTGGCCATCGCAGCGATGAATAAGGCTATGCCGACGATCGCCGGACCGACGAGCCTGAAATGTAAAAAGCGCATCGCTGCCGATCGTCCTCGATATTTGACAAGTAAACTCAGCCTATTCGTTAGAGCTTACCGCGACGTTATCGAGTTCTTTTACTTACGAGAGATTTTTGCTATTCACCCAATCAGCAGTCTGCCTCGATATGGGACTGCTTCTCACCGCTACTGATACTTTTTGCTGAGATGGCCGGCCTGCCAGACTGAGCAATAAAAGGCGGACACAGCCTAAAAAATCCAGCTTTTGTTAATGGTTTGTGCCAGATGATGCGGCGTTGCCGCTAGGCGTTGTCATCCAAAGGCGATCCTCGTGTAAGCTGAGCAACCGAAAGCCTATTGGCGCTGCACGAATGATTTGAGGCAGCTTTTCCTCCACCATTTCTGAGAAAGCCCGATGACGGGCCTGCCTCTTTCTTGTCACTCCTGAAAAAGGCCTCATGCAGACATTTGCTCCATCTCCATGCCAGGATCGCGATTTGGACGCCCTTTTGGCGCCGCCGAAATGCAACGATGGCATCTCGTCCCCCAATTCAGGCAACTCGGATATCGGAGGGTAGCTGTGTCGCTGCTTGCTCGTCTTCTCGTTCTCATCCTGTTTCTTCTGCCCACGACCGTATGGGCCGGGAGTGACGACTGGCAGGTTGCGAAGGCCACCAGCCAGGTAAAATATACGGTAGACCGCTCAAACTGGATGGATCTACATACCGGTGACATCGTTCCAAACCGAGCCTGGATATCGACAGGCCCGCGCGGGCGCGCTCAACTTGCGCGCGGCGTCGAAAGCATTGGATTCCAGCCAAACACAATGGCCTCGATCACCACGACTTCCAGCCTCTTCTCTTCGCGCAAGACCGAGATCCGTCAACAGATCGGCACACTCGATCTTGAGATAGAAAGACGCAGCCAGCCACATACGACCGTTCAGACGCCGTATCTCGCTGCGGTTGTCAAAGGGACTATCTTCCACGTTAGCGTCGGAAAAACAGCAGCCTCCGTTTCGGTTGACCGAGGATTGGTTCAAGTGAAGTCCTTCGCCAGTGGTCAACAAGCAAATGTTGGGCCGCATCAGACTGCTGCCGTCAACCGCAATACCGGCATGGCGGTCTCCGGGCAAGTGTCGGTGCCGTCCATCACCTCCATCGCCCCGTCGGTGGCAACAGTGCCGGCATTGGGTGCCACGACGTTGTCTGGACAGCCTTCTGCGAGTAACAGCACCAACAAATCGTCGCAAGCTGCCACTACTGGCAACAGTGACGACAAGGGGAGCGCTAGCGGCGAGGACAATAGCGCCTCCGGAAACAGCAGCGGAAAAAGCTCCGGTGAAGGAAACCACGGCAGCAGTGGGAGCAGTGGGAGCGGCAGTGGCAATGGAAATGCCGGGAACGATAATGGCAACGGCAATGGGAATTCCAAGGGAAATGCCGGAAATGGCGGCGGAAACGGGAGCGGCGACGGGAATTCGAACGGCAATAACGGAAATGGCGGCGGCAATGGAAAAGGAAACGGGAACGCCGGAAACACTGGCGGGAATGGAAATGGCAATGCTGGCAACGGCAGCGGAAGTGGTAACTCCGGCAATAGCAACGGGAACGGGAACGGGAACGGGAACGGGAACGGGAACGGGAACGGGAACGGGAACGGGAAGATCGGCAAAAAGTGAAGAACGTCAACAGCCCTTTGTCAGGTCTTTACAGGGGTAATCCGGGAACCATATTGCTGCGAGCTTTGCTCGTCCTCGCGATCTTCGCATTTCCAGTCATCGGCCCTGAACTTGTCCCTGTCATTCAGCTGAACGACGAGCTAGTTGCCAAACGGTTCGAATGGGCGCCCAGGCACGCTTCCGGGCGGATTGCATTCATCGCCATAGACAAACACACTCTTGATGAAGTTGGTGTCTGGCCATGGCCGAGGAGCATCTATGGAAAAGTCCTGGACAAATTATCCAGCGCTGATGTCGCGGACATCTTTATCGACATCGATTTTTCAACACCTTCAAGCGCGTCAGAAGACGCGCTTTTCGCTTCAGCTCTAGCAAAGATAGGCGGCGGCGTTCTACTGCCGATTTTCCGACAGCAAAAAACGGCGGCGTCTTCGCAGACAGAAATTTCACGGCCGATTCCGCAATTGCTTGCCAATGCCTGGCCTGTCTTTGCCAACGTCGCGGCGGACGCCGACGGTCTGGTCCGGCGGTTCGATTTCGGCAGTGACTTCGATGGAAAGCCAATTCCTTCTGCGGCTGCCGCCTTATCTGGCGAATCCAGGACCTCCGGGAGCCAATTGGTCGATTTCTCAATCGTACCGGAAAGCATCCCGACCTACTCTTTGGCAGAGGTCATCAAGGGAAAAGTCGGCGCGGAGCAACTCGCGGGTCGCTCTGTGGTGGTTGGAGCGTCCGCGGCCGAACTAAAGGACACGTTCACTGTACCTGTATACGGCGGATTGGCCGGTCCGCTGGTCCATGTTCTCGCCACAGAGACGCAACTCCAGAAACGCAATCTGCGGCAAACCCATCAAGTCCCGCTCGATCTTTTATTTGCCGCGGGGTTGATTTTCGGCGTGTTTTATTTTCGTTCGGTCGGCATGGGCAAGACCACGCTTGTTCTTGCCGCCCTGGGATTCGGCTGTGAGGCTGCGGCTTTCATCCTACAGAAAGAGCTGGCAATCGTTAGCGGAACAATCGTTCCCTGGGTACTTCTGGCACTCGCGTGGGTACTTGCTTTGAACGAACGGATAGACCTTGGAGAGATGATAGCCGCCATTGCCAGTGTCGATGCTCGAAATTCCCGCCGGCTGATGAGAAGTATCATAGCCGACAGCTCCGACGGCATCATCGCATTCGATTCCGACCTCAGAATTTCGGATATTAGTGATTCCGCAAAGTCTATCCTGGAGATCAGGGCGGGCGATAACCTTCTGACGATCGGCGAAAATCCCGTCTCCCAGGCGCTCAGCGAGATTGTTGGCCGCTATGATCCACAGCAGATCGGGATAGAATTCAGGACCGTTGAATTTCGGAAGCCCCTGGACGAGAAGCTCGCGGCCTATGAAGCCTTGATAACCCTTTCGCCCCTTGAAGCGATCGGCCGTCATTCCACAAAGGCCTTTGCAGGGTGCATCGTCATTCGGGATATCACCGCCAGAAAGCACTATGAAGACGGGCTGAAGCGCATATCCGAACGCGACGAGCTGACAGGCTTGCTGAATCGGCGGGAATTTCTCGTGCGGATTGAAGGACGGAACGGCATCATCTCTCTGCTCGACATAGAACGCTTCACGAGCATCTGCACCACGCTCGGAAGAGAGATTGGCGACGCGCTCCTAAAAGCCGTTGCATCCCGATTGACTGGCGCTCTGCCCAATGCAACTCTCGCCCGGATCGACGGTGATCTGTTTGCGGTCTTTTCGGCCGAAGAAGAGGAGGCGGAAGTTTTTGCTGAACGGCTCCTGCGCCTCTTTGAGAAACCTGTTGCATTTAACCGGATGTCGGCGCCAGTCGGAATTCGCCTCGGCCTTGCCCGATGTGAGCTTGTGAGTGCTGAAACTACGTTACGCGCGGCCGAATCCGCACTCGACACTGCAAAGAGATCATCGGCGCAATGGAAAGCCTTCGATCCGCAAATGGCTCTTCGTCAAGTTCGCACCAGACGACTGGAAGCGGAAATGCGTGCTGCGCTCCAGGATAATCAGTTCTTCCTGGTGTTTCAGCCACAGATCGATTTGGCGACTCAATGCTTTGTGGGAGCAGAAGCGCTTTTGCGATGGGAGCATCCTGAACTTGGCCTGATATCGCCAGCGGAATTTGTGCCGATCGCGGAATCGTCCGGGCAAATCTGTGAAATCGGGCGATGGGTACTCATGCAATCCTGCGCGGAAGCAGCACGGTGGTCGCACGGTATCATGTCCGTCAACGTTTCTGCCATACAGTTCGAGCGTACCGATCTCGAAGCAGACGTCCTTCATGCGCTGCATCAGAGCGGGTTGCCCGCTTCTAGACTATGCCTTGAACTCACGGAATCGGCTTTCATCAATGATGGCGGACGCTCCATCGCGAAGATGTCCGGAGTTCGCGCGGCGGGCGTAGCCCTCGCCCTTGATGACTTTGGAACCGGCTATTCTTCGATGAGCTATCTGGCCGACCTGCCGCTCGACAAGCTGAAAATCGACCAATCCTTTGTTCGAAGAATGATAGACGACCCAAACGTCCGGGAAATCGTGAAGGCCATCGTGTCGATGGGGCACGGTCTCGGCCTGGAAATCGTCGCAGAGGGCATAGAAGGCGAGGCTGAGAAGGAGGCTCTCTGCCGACTTCGATGCCAAACTGGCCAAGGTTATCTGTTTAGTAAGCCTCAACGCGCCAGTGCTATAGTGCAGCGATATAGGCTGATGGCACCTGCTGTCGTAAGGCTAACTTAGGCGCCGGACTTGGTCTCGGCGGCAGGCGCTTCTTCGATAGCGCACTCGCACGAGAGCTGCGGGCCGGACAATCAGAGGGAGAAAAAGCGACGTGCAGTTTTGATCGTGCCGGATCAACCGAGTAAAGCCGATTGTGAGCCGAGCATGCCTGCCTTCCAGCGACATCACTGCAATTTCCGCCAATCAGCTTTCCGTATCAATGAATGACGGATCGCCTGAAAACACTGGAATGAATTTTCGATCGTGTTGTTTTCCGGCAAATATCTGCGCTAGTCGGCCCGCTTGCAGCCGTTCAATATCCCGCGGATACATAAAACCAACCGCCTCGCTCAAACAAATCCGACCACTGAGCGCCTCCAGGTAGACCGTGATCATATTATCGAAGGCTTTGTGCGCGCGACGTTTGGATTCAGGATCCAAAAGCTCCCAATTATCGTATAAAACGGCAAGAGCCTTCTGACGCGCCTGTTTGTGCCTCTTTGTTTTCAAAGCTCCCCCTCATCGCTCGCGTGAGTCTCTTACTGTGAACTGATGCCGCGGAAATCCCGTCTGTATTCTTCCTCTCAGATGGAAACGATTCAAAAATGGCGCACACGAAGCCTAGCTCGGCCTCTCCGCCAACGCTATGCCCGAAACCCAACGAACCATCGCTGACGAGCAACTGCCGAGGGGAAAGCCTTCGTTTCGTGGGTGCCATCCGAGACGCAGCGTCGTGTAGCCATCTGATCGTTGCCGGATTCATTTCACGCAGGAAGGCCAAATACATCGCATCGCGATCTATTTCAATCGTGGGAGCGCTCTCGATCAATTGGCGTACACACAATTCTGACCACGGCTCGCAACCAAAAGGTTTTAGGCACATGCGTCACGCGATTCCGAGCTGAACGCCGGCACAAATGAAGTTGCGCTAACGGCATTATAAATCTCGCGGCGTCTCACTGTCTGAGATGAAGAATTATTAACCTCGGCGATTCACTATACGACCGATGTTCGCAACGATCATTATGTTGACGCGCGGGGAACGCCGACGCAGAAGCGCGCGTCCCAAATCGCTTTCATGATTTGATCAGAATGCCCTGTCGTTTCTGATATCGCTTTCGATGCGCGCGACGCAACCCTCTACTCTTGCCAGCAGAATTTCGAAATCGATGGGTTTGGTCAAATAATCGGCCGCGCCTGCCCGCAAGCCCATGACAACATTTTGCTTGTCGGTCATTGCGGTCAGGAAAATGAACGGCACGTTGGAGAGATCCGGATAGTTGATCTGAATCTCCGCGAGCAGCTGATGACCATCCATTTCCGGCATGGTGATGTCACAAATGACGATATCAGGCCATTTGGAAAGCAGAAGGTCCAAGCCTTCGCGGCCATTTGAAGCCTCCAATGTCGTGAAACCGGCCTCGGTCAGTTCTTCGACGATGAGGCCTCTGATTTCCGCTTCGTCATCGATACATAAAATCGTAGTCACTGGCTTGTCCTCCTGGCGATCATGCAGCGTTCGTATGACGATCCGGCGACGCCGGGGAAACTATTTGTGCAATTGGGAATGTTACGATGAGGGAGGTCCCCTTCCCCTTCTCGCTCTCAATCCCGATCGAGCCACCGTGCAATTCGACGATTTGTTTTACCAGGTACAGGCCGAGGCCCGTCCCGGGAATTCCCGTCGATGTTCGCGCACGAAAATACCGCTGAAAGATCTTCGGCACATCTTCGGCATCAATACCCACACCGTGATCGCGAACGACCACCTTTACCGTGCTACCTTCCTGCCGGCCTACAACGTGAATATCGGGCTGACCAGGTGCATATTTGATGGCATTGGACAGTAGATTGGAGAATACCTGCTCCAGAGCGAATTTGTCGGCATCGATATAGTCGGGCAAGTCATCCAAATCGACGGTGATGCGATGCGATTTACTGATGGTCGCCTGACGATGACAGCAGGATTCGATGACGACCCTAAGCGCACAGCGGTCATAACGAATTTGAATTGTCCCGTTATCCATGCGGCTGGCGGCAAGGATGCTTTCCATCAGATCGACAATTCTGACGACCGACGATCGTATCTGCTCCGCTTTATCACGGACAAACTGAGAGGAGATTTCTCCCTTAGCCCGAACCAGACGTTGTGCCGCGCCGTCGATGATAGCCAGTGGCGTGCGAAATTCGTGAGATGCAAGCGCGACGAACTGGCGCTGGAGTTCGTTGATGTTGCGCTCCTGCTGGAGGAGTCGTTCGAGCTCGCGCGCCTGTTCCTCGACCTCCCTCGTTCTCAAGGCCACCGTCGCTTCAAGCGTCTCCTTGTGTCGCAGAAGGATCTCGGCATTTCGAACGCTTTCCGAGATATCCTCATGCGTCGCCACGTAACGTCCGTCGGCCATGGAACTATGCGTGATGCGGATTACTCGTTCATCCTGAAGGATGACATTCTGGCTTGCTCTTCCGCCCCTTTCCTCTGCCAATCCGATCACATCGAAATATGTCGCCGTGTGAAGGGGACCGTTGCCCAATTGCGAGCGATAATCGAGTATGGCTTGAAGCGGTGTGCCGGCGACGGTCAAATCCTCGCGCAAGCCATACATATCCGCGTATGCGACATTGCACAAAATCAACCGCCTATCGGTCGAAAACATGCAAAGTCCATGCGGCATGTTGTCGAGCGCGATATCGAGTAGGCCATCTGTCTGGCCACTAGCCCATTGCTCTACATCCATTATGGCCCAACCTTCCCATCTCCCCAGGTTAATGTAGATTTATAATACTAATTTTGCGTTGCAGACCGCCCGCCCCCACACCGGCGGTCGTACGATCGGCCGAATGTAAAATTGCGACAGTGTCCGCAAGGAGACGCTAACAATCTAGGTGGTAGAATCGACTGTTCTGTATTGCGAACGAAACATCCTCCTGGCGATTGAAGATGGAGCTGCACAAGAACGAGGTCTCGGCCAACAAACTGGACATTGATTTGAAAATCCAGCAGAGCGCGTCGACGTCCCTGCCTATAGAAGAGGTAGAACAGCTCCTCAACGGTCGTACTCGAGACATACGGCTGAAGGGTGACCTTCTTCGCCTCTTTCAGGAGCGTTCCTGGCCGCGAACCGCCAAGATCATCCGCTCGTGGATGATCTGGGTAACATTCATCGACCTGCTTACGTTGGGATTGAATGCGATCCTGCTTCCGAGACCGGTCGCACTCTCCATGTTTGCCCCGGCCTTCCTTTTACCTCCCGCGGCTTTGGGTACTGCCTTTTTCTGGAGAAAACCAGGCGTGCCTATACTTCAGATAGCCATCCTTCTAGCCGGCTTGTTCTTCATCCTGCTCTCCGTTGCGCTGGTCGGCGTAACCGCCGGAGGGGAATTTTACGAGCGGCATTTGAACATCATGTTGTTCGTGGCCATTTCCGCGATCATTATCTTCGCCATCCCGCTGCCGGCGACGACCATCATTGCCGCGATGGCTCTGGGCCTTTATCTCTTCATCCAAATCCATAATCCGAGCATCACTGTCGGAAGCGTGGAGGCGGCAACCTTGTTTTTTACTGCCGGCATCGTCGCGACGATAGTGTCGCGGCGCACCATCACGATCCTTGCGCAAAAGGCCTTCCTTCTCGAGCTCCGGGACCGAAGTCGCGTAGCGGAACTGGCCGCCGCAAACGCGCGCCTTGAGCTCCTGGCAAGAACCGATCCACTCACCGGCATCGCCAATCGACGCTGGATGATGGAACTCCTCAATCGCCTTTGGGATGCAGGGGCCGAAACGGGAGGCATTGCCCTATTGATGTGCGACATTGATCATTTCAAAAGCCTGAATGACAGCCTCGGCCATGGCGAGGGCGATCGCTGCCTCGTAAAGGTCGCCGGCATCATTCAGAGCAACTTGAGAGGAAGCCACGATCATGCGGCGCGCTATGGGGGCGAGGAATTCCTGGTCGTTCTTCCCGGTATCGCGGAACAGGAAGCAACTGAGGTCGCCAGACAGATCCGGGAAAGCGTGGAGATCGCATCCCTTCCGAATCCCGCTTCACGAGTATCACCCTATGTTACGGTCAGCATCGGTGTGAGCCACGTAGAAAATACCCAAAATGCCACGCCAGAACAGCTCCAAAGCCAAGCGGATCAGGCACTTTATCGCGCTAAGGAATTGGGCCGCAATCAAGTCGTCCCATATGCTCATTGACCCGTTGAAGCGCAGGACAATGCCGCGGTGTTCGACATGAATGGCAAGCCAACCACCGAACATTAATAGGGCGCTCGACCCTTGCGGGGAGCGCCCTGTCCAACCCGGACGATCGCGCGCGGCAGACAGGCTGCGCAAAAGCAATCATCGATACGGGTGGAGCACACTAAGTGATGATTGAATGAGCGGTTTTCAAGACTCGTCGACGTGCTCAAGCTCGAAGAAATAGATCCGCTCGTCACCCCTGATCGTCATCGCGCCCATGAGTCTCAGCTCATCGAGCCGGCGAAGATGATCGACGATCGGTTGATGGTCATAGACCATAGCGGCGCTTTCGACACCGTCAAACGGTAGGGTTTTCAGGGTTGCGACCGGCCCGTTCGCGCGAAGCCGGCGCTGAAGATAGAAAAACAGGTTTGCCGCCATACGAGTCCGGCCGAACTGATGGAAACGCATCGCCCAGTGAAGCGGGATCCATCTTGGATCGATCGCGGTGAGCCGGCGCTCGCCGGAGCGAAACAGCAAGGCATCAGCGCGCATATCGGGCGTGAAGCGCTTGCCGTACCAGCCGAGATTTTCGAGCACGCCGTCGAACGGGTGGTTCGACGGTACGCCGTGCCCCTTCCACAGGCCGACAAGTTCGCGCGGCGCGACCCGCGGCAAGTGGCGGAATTCCTCAAACGCTGTCCGCTGGTCTTTCACTGGATGGCTTGTCCGATTCCTTGCGCTCTGAGGCCCGCCGCCTGGATCTCGCCTCGCGCCGGGCATATCCACCAGTCGCGATCGCGATCGCTTTGCTCCGGAGATGCACGCGCCGGCCGGCATCTCGCCTCCTGAGTCCTTGGAAGATCTTGTCGAAAAGGCGCAAAGTCAATGATTGCCTGCGCCAACGACCTGCACTGGTCCTGCTGGGATATGGGATGGCCATACTAGCAAAACCGATTTTTCCGATTGCGCCGACGACCGGCATGGCAGAGTGGACCGCCAGTACCGGCGGCGCCAGATTGCCGCCGAAGAGCATGTTGATCAAGCGGCTGGCCACCTGGGCAGGTCCGAACAAAGCGCCAACCGTGACCGCCGCGGCGCCAAGGTCGATAACCGTGAGCATCGGCACCATATGGACCAGGGCCGCCGACAGCGTGAAGCCCTGTAACGCCAACGCGAGAAGATAATAACCCAACCGGCGCGGCGAAAGCTTGAGGGCGCCGAACACTGGCGCCGCGGCGAGCACCGCGTCCTGGTTGGACTTACACCCTTTGTGGATTAAAGGCCTATCTTCAATTTGGCTTTAACCTTCGCACCGGTCAGAATAAGCGCCTGACGGACGTTTAGCTTGACACCAAGCGCTATTCAATTCCGCGGGATTTGAACCGATCCTGGAAAACCGGCATGAGCGGCGATCGCTTCCCTGCAGCTTTGTCAGTGATGCTCATTTTCACTTTATGGTTTACTCGGCTTCTTCACGCCGTTCTGGGCAGGATATTAATTGCGCTCGCTGAAGGGCCAAAGCCGGGAACAACATCAAGGCTGGCGCATTTTGTGAATTCGATGCCCAGTAAAAACTTGGGGGAAGAAGTTGGTTCCCGCGGACAAACTTGATCTGAATTCAGAACCTTTCAAAAGGCGGCGAGCACTTGTGGTCGAAGACGAAGTCCTCATCAGAATGGACATCGCCCAAACTCTTCGTGATCAAGGTTGGCAAGTCGTTGAAGCTGGAACAGCGGACGATGCACTGAGTGTGCTGACGCGCGATGCTGATTTTGACCTCTTGTTGACCGATGTTCAGATGCCGGGCCATCGGACGGGTTTGGATTTGGCCACGCAGGTTAAGGAACATCACAGCCATATAGTGGTGGTCGTGATGTCAGGACAGCAGCCACCCGATTTCACCGGCTCCGCGCCGTTCGACTTATTTCTTGAGAAACCCATTTTGAACTCGCTACGGGAATTGTCCCTTTTGATAGGCAATTTGAATGACCAAAACGCACCCATCCGAAACGATTCTTCTTGTTGAAACGGATCCGCTGCAACGATCGACGGTGGCGGAGTATTTGCGTGATTGCGGCTATTTCGTCATAGAGGCTAACGCGGCGCGTGAGGCGCTGGTCATCCTTCGGCAGCAACATGTGGACGTGCTGGTAACGGATCTGGAGTTGGGGGACGAATCGGGTTTTCAGCTTTCGGCTGCGGCGCGGGAGCTCCGCCCCGATGTTAAAATCCTGCTGACCCGATCGGCGGAGCGGACGGCGAAGATCGCAGATGATCTTTGCGAAGACGGCCCTTTGGATCGTCCCTATCATCCGCAGGAACTCGTTGCGCGGCTCAGACGCATGCGAGAGAGTAAAGGCAACTGATTCCAATTGATCTGCCCACCGAGGGGGCTTGAGCGGGCACGATCAATCGCCCCAACTCGAGCAACAGCGTAGGCTTTTGCGGCGACCTCGCATTCATGCAGCTTGCCGCCAAGCAGCGAAACTCTTACAGGATTTTTGCCAAAACCTCGAAATTGGCCGCTCTCCGCCTGCAGATTCCCGAGCGACGCGTTTCGTAGATCATATCTGTAGCCTCCATCGGAGATGATCGTGTCATAGACGAAATGAGGGCGACAGCGTCTTTGTCGTCGTAAATTCCTGATTGAAGCTCAATGGTTCCACCTGTTCGCACCGCAATGCTGACGCTTAGCATCTTCGCCCCTCCGGTTTGTCGATCACCGCGCTGTAAACTCCCAGCGAGACGATACGTTCCAAAGCCTTTGATTAAATGCTCCACGCCGGACGAAACAGCCCTCGCACAGCATTTCCCGCGCCGCCAACACGATATTCGCAACTGTGCTCGTCTGTATCAGAGGCGACCATCCGAACGCTGCGCTGTCGCATCAGAGATTTTCCACCTATTCGGCCACGAGTAGCCAGTCGCGGCGAGTTTCAATTGGATCGAGATAGGAACTTTGAGGTCTCGCTCTGGTTCGATGAGGAATGCATCGTGCGCCGCAGAATCGCGGGCCGGTTTAGGGCAAGCACGCGTCACGAGTTAAGGATGAACAGCCAATGTCTCACGACCGGAATAGGAAGTGTAGGGAGGACCAAATGGAAGATTTGAAATGCAGCCCTGTGGTCGAAACGCGCCTTTGGAAGATCCGGAACCTCCTATACCGGGCCGTTCAGGATTCCATGCTGAAGGAGCAAGGAGAAGGGCATGTGGCGGTCAAACAAGCCTACGAAGATATCTCCACGCTCCTCGATGAACTTCACCCGAACATTCGCCCCCAAGAATAAAGCTGACACCTATCGGTACACCGGAGCGCTATACGATTGGCGCCTTGACCAAATCACTTTTTGTGGCGATCTCCTGCAGGAGCTTACTAGATCGGCAGGATTTCCTTCCCCAGGGAATGTTCTGCCTCGGTAATCACGACGAAAATCTCGCGTATGGCCTCAGCCTATAGCCGGATCTGGTGCACTTATCAGCGGCCTCGGCGAAACTCTTGATGGATGACGGTGTGTCTGCGGCTACAGCCCTGGGCATTCCAAACATTGAGTGTGACGACAGGGACGCCCATGCTAAACTCATTTGAAGCTCTACGTTGGCGGAATTCACGCGGGCTGGATAAGTTCCCTGCCATATTATGAATAATCATAAGCGGAGCTGGACGAGACTTCGCGCGGGGTAACCGAGCAGGCGAGATCAAGCGCATACATCCGATTTGCTTGATCTGCTACCGGCAGACCGCTAGGTCGCGAGCACCTGGAAAATGGAACAGACAAGGGAATTCTGATGCCGACGGGCAAGGTCAAGTTTTTCAACAGCGACAAGGGATTTGGCTTCATCGCGCCGGATTCCGGAGGTGCTGACGTTTTCGTGCATGTCTCCGCGCTGCAATATGGCGACGTGCTCAGAGAGGGACAGTCCGTTTCCTACGATCTGGGTCAGGATCGAAGGACGGGGAAGCCGAAGGCGGAAAATGTCAGGCCGATGTGAACCGCGCAACTGGTGAACCTCCCTTCCAATAGTTCGCTCTTGCCTTTTTACCTTTTGCATCGGCAAAGCGCACGACGAGCAAGACCCCCATGCTCGCTGCGGATGGAGAAACTTTGGGACGAGATGTTATTTCCGAGACGGATCGAGGTGGTCATCAACTCGCGCGTATCGTGGATCGCCTAAAGACGCGCAGCATTAAGATGCGAAATCTCTGATCCCTCCAGCTCCTGACAACACCACCGAACGTCACCAAATCGAGCTCTTTCCTACCTGAACAAGGTCGAAGGCGATCGAGAACATCGATTTACGCCCAACACTGCCTCCGATGACAAAGTTTCATACGCCGCCGTACAAACGGTATCATCCCTTAACGGACATGATAGCTTCGATCCGTCTGGAAGGATCCACCGCTTGTGACAAGCGGGACCAAGGAGGGGCTCTTCTGTTGTTGCGATTGTTTCCAGATTCGATCACATTGCATTCCGGGCCTAGCGTTCGAACCAACTAAAAAGCCTCTCTGGATATGATGTCTCATTGCTCTCCTGAAAGCGATAAGAACGGCGTTGTGCATTTAGTCGATGAGCACGATTTGCAAGGGGTTCCTCTCAGCCTATCTCGCCGCCCCTGGAGCGGCGGGTCCAGCATCGACAGCGTCGAAAATCCTAAGGCCTGGCTTGCGGCGATCGTCGAGAGTTCCAGCGACGCCATCCTGAGTAAGATGCTTGACGGCACAATCACCAGCTGGAACGCGAGCGCGGAACGCATCTTCGGCTTTTCGGCGGCTGAAGCGATCGGGCAGTCCATTCTCATTCTGATCCCCGACGATCGGATACGGGAAGAGGATGCCATTCTTGAAAGAATCCGCCGTGGGGAGCGGATTGAAGATTTCGAGACCGTGCGAAAGCGCAAGGACGGCAGCCTTGTCGAGGTTTCGGTCACGATCTCGCCGGTTCGTGGGAAACGAGGCAAAATCATCGGCGCATCGAAGATTGCCAGAGATATTTCGGAACGTCGGCGCCTTGAATATCGTCAAAAGCTCTTACTGCGGGAGATGAACCACCGGATCAAGAATCTCTTTTCGGTGGCATCGGCCTTGATTTCGCAGACCAAGCGGTCAGCGCAAAACATGGATGAACTGGCAGACCGACTGCAAGAACGCTTGGCGGCTTTGACGCGTGCTCATGATCTCATATTGCCCGACCTTATCGGCGGCGAAGTGAACGGCAATCGCAAGACGACGGTGCTTGCGCTGCTGGAGGCCATTCTCGCGCCCTTTCGCGATGCGTCGCAGACGAGGATAAAAATCGAAGGGGCGGACCTGGCTGTCGGAGGAACGGCTGTGACGTCGCTTGCGCTTATTTTTCACGAGTTTGCCACCAATTCAGCCAAATATGGAAGCCTTTCCGTTGAAGGCGAACTGTCCATCCAATGCTTGATTGAGGGACAAAACCTGCATCTGACCTGGGCCGAGACGGGATGTCCGACAACGGACGCCGCACCTCGCACAGAAGGTTTTGGCGGGCAGCTTGAACGTGCCATCATTACAGCTGCGCTCCGTGGACGAATTTCGCGCGAATGGAACTCTTCCGGGTTGATCATCTCGATGCGGGTGCCCTTATCCCACCTGAATACGTAGCCTTCCGCAATCGTGCTGGGGGAACCATGGGCCGACGCTCGCGAACGCACGAGCAGCTCGCTCCCCCCAGATTTCTCCATAGCGGTTTTTTTACGCAGTAGCGAAGGCAACATTCTGGTTCGGCTTAGAGCCGTCTTTGACGCGCGGCGGAGCTTTAATACACTGAAAGCAGCATGTGCGACTATCAGGGGTTTGAGTTCACTCGAGCCTTTCGGAAAGGCGGCCGCTCTGGCCAATTCATCAAGCCGATACGTCCATCCTCTGGGGCGAAGTTCGCTGGATGGGCAAAGAATCCCGTTGACTGCCCCAGCCCAGGTCTTGTTCTATATGAGCATTGAGAAAAGCAAGGAGGGGAGCGGCCATGATCCCATTGACGAAGCTTGAGCCCGACTGTTTTTACTGGGCAATCCGCAGGAATGATCAGGATTCGAAAGCGGAAATTGTCCAAGTATCGACGGTATTTGGCGCTGAGCGTGAATACTGGACAGTCGCGTGCGTGGGCTCCGATGAGCATAGCATGCCCGGCGACTTTGAGTTTATTGTCAGGATTGTACCGCCCTCCTCCAGATTTACTGTGGATTTGGCTGCTGAGTAACCGAACATCCGTTGGGGCGGCCTCTGTTAGGTCAATAAGTTTCTGGGGCATCGGTGGTGACGAGGGCGCCATGAAGCCGCACTGTGTTGGTAAGAAGGATGATGTCGAATCGAGGCGCCGCTCCGGCCCGACATCGCCACACCTTTTGAGTGCGGGACCTAATGCAGCGTGCCGCTGATGATCATCTTCGAAATAAACGCCGACAAGAGCGGTTGGTCGAAATGCCCGGGAGAGTTCATCATCAAGTTGATAGCCTCGGCTTGCGAATACGCTCGCTTATAGGGACGAATCGTCGTCAAGGCCTCGTAGACGTCACAGATCGCGGCAACACGGGCAACATAGGGTATCTTTTTGCCTGAGAGCCGATGGGGATAACCACTGCCATCATATCGCTCATGGTGAAAACGACAGATATCAAGAACTTCAGCTGGCGCGGCGCCAGTCTTCGCTACCATCTCGAACCCCTTCTGCGGATGAGCACGAATAAGGTCCATCTCTTCGGCCGTTAGTTTGCCCGATTTGCCAAGGATTTCGCCAGGAACGACCATCTTTCCGAGATCATGCACCAGGCCGCCGAGACCGAGAACCCGCACCTCATCTTCGTTATGACCGAGACCGCGCCCAAATGCGATCATAAGGGCGCTGACGGCGAGCGAGTGAAGAAACGTGATCTCGTCCTTATCCTTCAGCTTCGCGACCGCGATCAAGGCACCGGCGTTGTCGAGCGTCTCCAACATAATGCGCTTCACCGCAGTGTTTGCCGCCTCGTCCGCGAAGCCAGCATTGAGACGAGCATCATCCAGTACATGACGTAGATGCGGCCCAATATCCTGAATGGAGTTTTTCGCACGGCCGATCTCGCTAGGTGAAAACACAGCCAGCACACTCGCCTCGAAGCTCGCGATATCGGTAGGCTGCGCTCCTCCAGCGACGTCCGCTCCCTTCGTGATGTCTATGACTACGCTCCTGACGTGCCCGGTCGTGAGCCGTCTGACATCCTCGCCTCTAGAGAGCAGAAAGGGCCTGAAGCGCTCAGCATCCGATTGAGTGGCGAATTCCATATCCCTGATGAACATGCCGACCCGCAGCTGGCTCAGTTGGATGCGCTTGAGCATTTGTGATTTTCCTGAGAGGATTCCATCTAAATATTGATGATGCAAAGCCGGTGACAGATTAAGGCGCTGCCTCAACCGGAACACCGGAGTGGCTCACGGGAAGAACGACTATGAACGCTACGCTGACCGTGGGCTAGGAGGAACTCTCCAGCCTTCGATCCATCCATCGCCCGTGCAAAGAGATATCCTTGGCCAAGCTTGCAACCGAACTCTTGAAGACGTCGCGCCTGTTCCTCTTCCTCGATCCCTTCCGCTACGACGCGAATGCCAAGTTTTCCAGCGATTGAAATCAAGCCCTCGACGATGGCCATCCCCGCGTCACCGAGCCTGGTCCGGTCAATAAACGACTTGTCGATCTTGATGATGTCGACAGGTACGGTCAACAGATGCGTCAAGGAAGCATAGCCGGTGCCGAAGTCGTCCAGCGCCACCATCAAGCCTTCAAACCGGAGAGCCTTAATTTCATTGGCGACCACGTGGTCACGTTGTCCCAGATAAACGGATTCCGTCACCTCAAGGATCAAGTGTTCGAGCGGAACATCCGCTGCTTCGAAGAGCTGGCAAATTTTCTCGCGCAGTCCTCCCTTGCGGAAGTCGGCAGCCGAAAGATTGACACTGACATGCTGCAGAGGAAGCCCTTCGTCGAGCCAGGTCCGCATATCCTTCGCAACCTTGGTCAGCATCCGCTCCGTCAGCATTGCTGCAACGTGGGCGTCTTTGGTCGCCTCATGAAAATGAGCTGCGGCAATAAGCTCGCCGGAGTGGGTTCTCATCCGACATAGCGCCTCCAGCCCGATGGTCTCGCGTGTATCGAGACGCACGATCGGTTGATAGTGGGCGTCAATGCGGTCCTCTGACAGAGCAAGGCTGACATCTCTCACCGCTCGAAGGCGACGCATCAACGTTGTCCCGAGGCCAGGATGGAACGCAACAAACTGCCCCCGAGCATGCTCTTTGGCGTGGTAGAGCGCAATATCCGCATTTTGCCGGACCTGTTCAGGATCCATGCCGTCTGTCGCCAAGGCGCCGCCGAATGTCACCGCCGGAAAGACAACGTGACCCGCGCAATCCGTCGGAGGTGCAAGCCTGCCCAAGATCTCCGCCGCTTTGCGCTGCAGGTCGAGTTCCCCTTCGCCGACAACGATAACTGCGAATTCGTCGCCCCCGAGCCGATATATCGTTTCCCCGACCGCGGCTGCCGCGATCCGCTCCGCTACGACGCGGATCAGACCATCTCCGGCCGCGTGACCGAACGTATCGTTCACCAGCTTCAAGTTGTCGACGTCGGCTATTATGATGCCCCAGCCGCGACTCGCAGGGGTAATAAGGGTTCGAAGGGCCAGATCGAACGCAGCTCGGTTCTGGAGCCCCGTGAGGCTATCCGTGTATGTCAGCCGCTGACGCTCTGCCACCCGTTCTTCACGCTCGATTGCGATCGAGCAGAGATGCACACATGCATCCACAATCTTCTGCTCAAGTGCGCTCGGACCACGTTTTTCCCGATAGTAGAAGGCGAAAGTACCGACCACACGGTCGGCGCTCTTGATCGGACTAGACCAGCACGCCCTCAGACCGAGCGGAAGAGCAAGTGCCTTATAGTCGACCCATCTGGGATCGGCTCCTATGTCGGTGACGACAATCGGCACTCCAAGGAAAGCGGCCGTACCGCAAGAACCTGCGCAAGGCCCGATTTCCAAGGCGTCGACGGCCACGGAATAGGACTTTGGCAGCGATGGCGCCGCCAACGTCGATAAGCTGGTGCCATTGGACTTCAAGACTGTGGCCGTAACACCAGGTATGGCTCTTTCGACCATCAAACAAAGGGTCGAGAGCGTAGCCGCCAGCGGCTCGCCTTTGGCGATCATTTCAAGAATGGCATTCTGCAATTCCAGGATCATGTGAGGGCGTCTCGAAAGGAAAGCCTTCTGTAGCAGCCGCGCTTTCAGATCAGGTTACCCGATTAGATAGACTTTGATCCAATCCACTGCACAGCGCCCAGCTCGTTCCGTGCGACTATGACCGTTGGATTGTGGGTTCAGCCATCGAATGCGTGTGGTTATCGTACAATACGATGGAAGACCCAACTGCGTGGCGCGGCAAAGCACGCAAGTCATGGTAAATATTTGATTACAGCCACTCGATCGTCGTCATCCCTTTGACATTGGCCACGACGACTCCCATCTCTCTGCCGCTTGTTTTCGGGAGAGACAATGAGAGACTTTGTGAATGCTACGTTCGGGTCCGTTGAACTCGACATCATCAGCCAGGCACTCGAAGAGTGGCGAACTTCAACTGGTATCGACCGTGCCGCCCCGGAGTACGAAATCGCGGCCGCCACCGTTGTCACCTTGTTCAGGGAAGGCAACCGCACGCTTCCGGAGCTTCAGGCTGCAATTTCAAGCCACCAGTGGCTCTCTCGGGACGCCGTGGAAATGACAAAGGTCTCGGTGCATTCGGCAAGTAAGGCCTCATAGGTAGACCAGGTCACCACCTAAAATGTCCAGGACCATTCGAGGGAAGGGCGACGGATACGGGAGATGGCTGTTACATCAGGCGCGGGGCACAGGACGGTATCTGCTGCTGTTGTGTGGATCGCGACCGGCTCTTTTACAACGGCTCCCGCATCGGTATGACAGTAGTGTCACCAATAAGAGAAAATCTGAATGCCACACGACTTTCTCGTCACCGGCCCTGAAGACGCCAAGATCACGATCGTTCTCGCTCATGGAGCGGGCGGTGCAATGGATACGACATGGATGGAAAACATGTCGTCCGCATTTGCCGATCAGGGCCTGCGTGTCGTCCGGTTCGAGTTCGATTACATGGCAGCACGACGTTCCACAGGAAAACGGTCGCCGCCCCCACGCGCCGAACTTCTGAAGCAGGAATATGAAACTGTGATCGATCGGCTCGGTTCGCGAGGGACACTCGTCATCGCAGGGAAGTCCATGGGGGGACGCGTGGCAAGCATGATTGCGGACGACCTTTACGATACTGGAAAGATCTCAGGCCTGCTTTGCCTCGGCTACCCATTTCATCCAATTGGAAAGCTAGACAGCTTGCGGACCAGTCATCTCGCGGAAATGAAGACGCCTACCCTCGTCTGCCAGGGGACGCGCGACCTGTTCGGATCGCGAGAAGAGGTCTCTGGTTACAAGCTCTCCAACATGATCGAAATTCTGTGGCTTGAAGATGGGGATCATGACTTCCGGCCGAGAAAGGCCATCTCCGGTCTCAGGATCGCCGATCATTTTACCGCCGTCGCCAATCACGTCACAACATGGGCGGCGTTATTGCGTACGCCAGGGACGCAGTGAAGAGTGCACTGTTAATCCTCCGGGCCGGCGGGCTCGCAGTCGTTCCGTTAAGGTGTGGGCGCAGCCAAAAGTGCTTGATGTGAAGGGACTAGAGCTTAAACCTGCGCGGTGACTAGAAGTTGCTACTGCGGGACGCGCTCTGCGCAATCGATCGAAATGATCGCACAGTCGTCGGCCGGCCCTGCCTCGAACATACAAACTGCTTCGCTCCGGTAACGACGAGCCTTTCGACGAGACCTTCCAGCCTATCGCGGAGCCGCGCTTTCGATTGTCGGTCATGAACCCCTTCTTTTCCTCCTGAGGGGTTCATCGCTCAGTTCGATCCATACGGGAGCATGGTCGCTTGTGCGCTCCCAGCCGCGCACATGCTTGTCGACTTCCGCCTTCGACAGGCGGGCGGCCACCTCTGAGCTGAGCAAGAAGTGGTCGATCCGCAGTCCGGCATCGCGGGCGTGGGCATTTCGGAAGTAATCCCAGAACGTGTAGACGCGTTCGCCCGGATGTAGATGGCGCAGAGCATCGATCCAACCCTGATCGACGAGTTTTCTATACGCTTCCCGGACCTCGACGCGGAACAACGCGTCGTTCGTCCAGCGTTCCGGCTTGTAGACGTCCATCTCGGTGGGCATTACGTTGAAGTCGCCAACGAGAACGACCGGCACCTTTAGCTCCAACAGATGGGCGGCGTAGTCCTGAAGCCGCTTGAACCAGCGGAGCTTGTAATCGAACTTGGGTCCCGGATAAGGATTGCCGTTCGGGAGGTATAGACCGCCGATTACGATGCCATCGACAATGGCTTCGATGTAGCGGCTGTGCTCGTCGTCCGGTTCGCCTGGGAGCCCTCGCCTCGTAAGATGTGGTTCCTGCCCCTTTGCAAGGATCGCAACCCCGTTCCAGGATTTCTGGCCCTGCCACACTGCGCCGAAACTGGCGGCCTCGACCGCCTTGATCGGAAACTTCTCTTGCGGGGCCTTTAGTTCCTGCAGGCACACGACGTCCGGCGCGGCCTCCTCCAGCCATCGAAGGAGAATTTCAAGCCTGCCGTTCACGCCGTTAACGTTGTAGGTCGCCAGCTTCACGGCTTAGCGCCGACCGATTTCCGCTTCGACCTTCTTGCGCGAGTTTCCGGCGCTTTTCACGGCCTTCTTGACCATATCCTTCGATACGCCTTCTTTCTTCGCCTCATAACGGACTTCGTGTTCCCGGCCGCTTGCGACTTTCGCACGATCCTGGGCGCGGCCTCGCGATGTGATTGCCATGACAGTACCTCCTTCGGGGTTTCGACCCACGAAAAACGGGCATCGAATCAAGAAGTTCCATGAGCGAAGGCGAGCCCGGAGCAACATGGCGACATCAAGATCCGCTTCGGCACATTCCGGCACAATATCTCATGCGGAGCGACCGGCGCTGCCCTGACTCTCCCAACATAAATAGTAATTTAGGAAAATTAAATATACTGCAAAGTAGCTTTAAGAAGAAATTTTATCGAAATTAGAACTCTATATTAACTTATGTTAATGCGTGGAGTAAAAATATAAGAAAATAAAAAACCAGGAATTTAAAAAAAATGGGATCCACGGGTAGAATTTACAACGGGGCAATTTTATAGTTGGGAGTAACGGCCATGATCGGACAGTCGATCACGAGTGAGAAATTTACACCGGAATCGGGCGCCTGCATTATTTCAGTTCCAACATCAAACTCATTGCGTCCGTTCATCACTGTCGGCACTCCCGGTATCGATGAATGGGAAGACTACGTTCTCCTCATCGATTCCCGTGCTCTGGACCGTGAGTGTCTTTCGAAGAGCCTGACTGACTGCGACAGTGCGCTGCATATCATAACAGTGGGCTCGTTGGAGGAATGGCAAATGCGGGGTATGGAGACATTGCCGTCTGCAATCTTGTTCATGATCGGCGGCCGTAAGGTGTCCGACACCGACATTAGCGCCAAGATCCGCGGTCTTGCGGAAAGGTTTCAGACAAGTCCGGTGATCGTCGGCGCCGATGGCGATGAACTCGCTCAACTCCTGCACGCCCTGGAATGTGGCGCTCGCGGCTATATCCCGAGCAGCGTTGGTATCAAGGTTGCGGCCGAAGCGTTGGCCCTTGCCCGCGCAGGCGGTGTCTTCGTGCCCGCAAGTAGCCTGCTTGCTGCCAAGGAGGCGATCACTGCCATTGCCGAGCCACGAAGCAATTTGCTTGACGGCATGTTTACGCCACGTGAAGTGGTCGTCGCCGAAGGCCTGCGACGCGGAAAAGCAAACAAGATCATCGCGTACGAAATGGACCTTTGCGAAAGCACTGTGAAGGTCCACATTCGCAATATCATGAAAAAACTAAATGCGACGAACCGGACTGAGGTCGCCTACAAGATGCGCGAGCTCGTTCGATAACTCCATTTCCTGCCGAAAACTACCGTCACTAACTCTGCTTGTTTGCAGCGTCGCCGGGGGTGACTAGAGAGCGCGCGCGGGCCTTATCGAGTCTCTTGCCGAGGTACGGTGTAGGAACCGAAGCTTGAGCGACTGGATGCCGCCATTCAGGACGGGGTCTTAATCAACAGTCCGACACGTCGCGATATTTGCCTCGATGTTGAAGGGTTCCGATGCTTTTTTTCTGAATGGTGTTGGCGAGGATGCCCGAAACCTTGATCGCGTCGCCTTGACACACCGTCGCCTCTGCTTGTGGCCTTAGCCCAGCGCTCTCATCAATCTGCTCAATCGCGGGAATGGGTTGGTGTCTCTGACATCTCGTCGTCGCGATCATCTTCGTCGATCAGATCTTGTAACGTCTCGTGCTCGTTGTCTTCGGACAGCTCATCAGATGCCTGAAGCCAATGCCGCGTTGCTGAACCCTCCGGGCGACCCTCCTGCTCCCAAATTTCGTAGGCGCGGCGTCGGATTTGTTCTTGTTTATCGATTGCCATCACTGTCCTCGCCAGAACATCAACCGTCGCAAGGGAACGATTCCCTATACTGTTGGTCTGCGTCATAGTAACCTTGTTGCGCGAGCATTGTTCCGTCGGGCGCCGTCACCCATAATCGCTAAACATCCGACATTGCGAGCAATCGGCACACCAGTTCTTAAAAGCTATCTCAACAGGTCTCTGAAGGTGTTCACCGGAGTCGGCGGATCGACCGGCCGTCGCGCTTTGGCGCGCCGGAACCAAGCCTGCTTTGGCTCGTTCATCCAACGCATCGCAAGCACAAAGTATGGGAGGCGCAATGTAAGCCGATGAGTGCCAAGGATCGCGATTTCTTCCTCCAATCCCGCCGAAACCTGAAAATGGCGCGGTCCCCAGCGACATACATACGCGGCACGACCAAGCATTTTTATGAATGGCTCGAGCGACGTTCAATATTCATCCCGGACGGGCCTCCTATCTGGATCTGCGGTGACTGTCATCTCGGCAATCTAGGTGCCTTGGCCTCCCCTGATGGCGACGTCGCTATTCAGATCAGGGACTTCGATCAGGCGGTTATCGGCAACCCCGCCCATGATCTTATCCGCCTTGGCCTGTCGCTCGCATCGGCTGCGCGCGATTCCGACCTCCCCGGCGTCACGACCGCAAGAATGCTTGAGGCCCTCATTGCAGGATACCAGGTCGCCTCCGTGGAAAGCCAGGCCAGCACGCCGCACCTGCGCAAGCCCAAGGACATCCGGAGGCTGTTGAAACGTGCCGTTCACCGACGCTGGAAGAACCTCGCAATGGAGGACTTTCAAACAAAGCATCCCCGGCTTCCCCGCAACAAGCGCCTCTGGCCGCTGCATCGAGCCGAACGCGCCGCGGTTCTCGCGCTTTGCAATGAGCCGGAAGTGGAAAACACCGTGCTGGGATCAAAGACATGTCCGACCGACGATCTGAAAATCCTTGATGCTGCTTATTGGATCAAGGGCTGCAGCTCTCTTGGGCGTCTGCGATGCGCCGTTTTAGTTCGAAACGGCAAGCACGGACCGGTTTCGCTGCTGGATATCAAGGAGGCTGTGCCCGCCACAGCTCCGTCAGCTTCTAAAATCAAGATGCCGCGCGACTATGCCGAGAGGGTGGTTGCCGGAGCAAAGGCGCTCTCCCCCAATCTTGGTGAGCGAATGGTCGCATCCAAGGTGGTTGGCAAGGATGTGTTCATTCGCCAAATCGCACCCGAGGACATGAAGATCGAGATTGATCGCCTCACCGGAAACGAAATCCAGGCGATCGCCCACTACCTCGGTGGAGTTGTGGGACACGCTCACGGTCGGCAGCTGGATCATGGGGAATGGCGATCCTGGATCTCGGAACTTGGCCGTTCACGCAAGAAAGAACCGGAGATGCCATCCTGGCTTTGGTCGAGTGTGATCGAACTCCTGTCCATTCACGACAAGGCCTATCTTGAGCATTGCCGTAAATTTGCATTGGTACATCACTGATAAAGGCAGGAGGGTCCAGGTTGGACCGCATGGGTCTCTCCAACAATTGCTCGATTGGCAGTGCTTTGGACATCGAGGCCAATGAACGTCGGCTGCGTCATCGTCATCACGCCTCGCGTGCCGCGCGGAAGCCAGCGACAATCGAGGATCGCAAAATGGCGGCAAAATAACTATTCAAATTGTAGCGCCGCGAGGCCTGGTGATTGAATGAAAGCCCGACGTCTCCAGCTGAAGTTCGCGTGAAGGCTGCGGTAATCTCCCGTTCATCAGGCCGGTGCTAGCCTTGATCCAACGTCCTCCACGACGTTGTACAAGAGCAGATGTTCGGAGCCCCCATGAACAAATTTCTTATTGCTTCTGCACTTGCTGTCGCTTCTCTCGCAACGACAGCACTTCCATCCCAAGCCGCTTCGGTTGTCGTTGTGAACGACGATGGTGGTCCCTACTATCACCGCCATCACCATCATGATCGCGGTGACTGGAATGATCGCCGCCGTCACTGTTTCACAAAGGTGGTGAAGGAATGGCACCACGGCCGTAGGGTCGTTACGGAAGAGCGTGTCTGCCGATAGTCGCCCTCCTAGGACCCGGTTGGTGCAGACCGGGTCCGTCTCCTTGCCTGAGGTAAATGCCACGCCTCCCATGCGGCACAAAGCGGCGACGTACGATGCCATCTATTCTGCACCGCCAATGCCGGTTGGCCGTGAAAATGTGGCGCGGCCTTAGGCGAAGCGTCCGAACGGTGTGCCTGCTGGCAAATCATCCGATCGGAGCAATGACTATTTTTGGTTCATTGGAATAGTAATGCCTAAAATTTCCGTTGCGATTGCTTACGCCTAATTTTGGATTCATGGAGTTAACCTAAAAAGATCCCGCTAATCGGGAGAATTCAAAATGCAGAACATCAGGAGCATCTTGCAGGCAGTTGTTTTTACGGCGACCATTGCTTCGACTTCGACGGCTTGGGCCTCAGGCTTCGAGAACATCGTCATCTCGAACACCAAGGACGCCGATGAAACGCAGACAACGCTTCCGGCGAACAGTGCTGCTATTTATCTGTCCGCAGACGTTGCAGATGACATCGACTCAGGTTCAAAAATCACAGTTTCGTGGATCGCTGTAGATACGAACGGCGTGGCACCAGCGAACTATAAGATAGATGAAGCCAGTTTTGATATCGGCTCGCTGGAAAACCACGTCAACGCGTCACTTAGTAAGCCGAATGCAGGGTTCCCGGTCGGCAAATACGAGGCCGTCCTGTCCGTGGACGGTAAGGTGCTGGAGAGCGTCGCCTTTTCGATTAAATAGGTTCACCTGGACATCAGGCTCGATTAAGAGGACCGCCGGTTGAAGCTCATCCGCAATTGCGCCCTTCATTCATCAGGTTTTCGAGATGGCGACGCCGGACCCAATTGAATAACGCGACTGGAAGGATCGAAACTCTGTTACTCGATCCTCTTCAACGATCGAGCAAAAGCCGTTCGAGTTTGCCATTCGGGCTCCCGAACAACAAATCCTTGAACAAGGCAGAGACAATCCGCGGTCGCACGCCTGCCCTTTCATCGATCAGCACCACCGAGAACCTTTTGATCTCGATGGTGATGGTGTGCCCATCGTTGCTGCGTCGATACTTCCAGGAATCGAGCAGATTGAACCCGTTCTGTATCGCCCATTCAGCAATCATCTGCGCCATCATGACGTATCCCGTTTCGGAGATGTCCACCGCTACTTCTTGCGCTCAAATCACTCCGCAATTGAGGGAATAGCCGGATTGCAGGAAAGAGATCCAGTCCGAAATTGGCCGCGTCGCGAATTGTCCGAGCGCTGTTGCAAGCGAGACTCACACTCGAAGATCAAAAGCGCACCGACAGGGAAGATCGCGGATTGATGGCACTAAGCGACTTCAATTGCCCAACGCTGGCGCCCAGCGCAAATGCCGCTGCAAGATACTAGGGCCGCCGCCGTGACAACGGCAACCTGATCGGCGACCGGTAAGCTAGACATGATAAATGCCAACGTTGTTGTTACCATGCCTAAGCGCCGATCCGCGGCGATCAGCCCATGCCGGCCGGCTTCATCATAATGTCCACGACGACGGCGGCTCCGTGCCCGAGCGCCGCGGCAGGGAACGAAGACTGTCCGGAAAAGTTTAGCCAAGTATCGACAAAGCTACCGAGACCAAGTGATGACACCCGATGATGTTCTGCGGCTTTACGAAGAAAAGTTAGCATCGCATCATTTCGAAGATCTCGCGCCTCTCATATCCACTGAGGCGATTTTCTGGTTCCCCGATGGAGCCCACAACGGCATCAAGGAAATTCAAGCTGCCCTCGAGAGAACGTGGCAGCGGCTTCGAAACGACCGTTATTGGCTCGAAGATGTGCGTTGGATTGTCGTGGGCGAGATTGCTGCAACGTGCATCTATAAATATCGTTGGGAAGCAGAGATCGATGGGCGGCCGTTTAGGGGACATGGTCGCGGGACTGCGATCCTCAGGAAGGAAGGCCGGGACTGGAAAATCGTTCACGAGCATCTTAGCCGCTTTCCGATCTAATTTGGACAGCTAGCCATTTTTTGACAGCAGGGAGCTTCACTAAGTGGATAAAATGAATGAGGTGAACAAGGCAGCTTCACCAAAGACTGTGGAGGTATCCAGGGAGAGGGCGCTTTCACGGGAAAGCCCTGCCCTCCTGCAGGAGGTTGAACGCCTTCTGAAAGGCCGCACGCGAGACATCCGGCTGAAAGGTGATCTCCTGCACCTGTTTCATGAGCGTTCCTGGCCGCGAACCGCCAAGGTCATCCGCTCATGGATGATTTGGGTAACATTCATAGACCTGCTTACATTGGGACTGAACGCGATCCTGCTTCCGAGAGCGGTCGCACTCTCCATGATCGCGCCGGCTTGCATTTTGCCCCCGGCAGCTTTGGGCGCCGCCTTTTTTTGGAGAAAGCCGGGTGCGCTCAGGCTGCAGATAGCGATCCTTATCGCCGGCTTGTTCTTCATCCTCCTCTCCGTCGCTCTGGTCGGCGTCAATGCGGGAGGCGAATTTTACGAGCGGCATTTGAACATCATGTTGTTCGTGGCCATTTCCGCGATCATCATCTTTGCCATCCCGCTGCCAGCGACGACGATCATTGCCGCGATGGCTCTGGGCCTTTATCTCTTCTTCCAAATGCGCAATCCGGCCATTGCACTGGGAAGCTCGGAAGCCGCCACGCTATTCTTCGCCGCCGGCATCATAGCGACGGTGGTATCGCGTCGCACCATGACGATCCTCGCGCAAAAGACCTTTCTTCTCGAGCTCCGGGACAAAGGCCGAGTGGCGGAACTGGCCGCTGCGAATGCTCGCCTTGAGCTTCTGGCAAGAACCGACCCACTCACCGGCATCGCCAACCGGCGCTGGATGATGGAATTGCTCAGCCGCCTTTGGAGCGCGGAAGCCGAAGCAGGAGGCATTGCCCTGCTGATGTGTGACATCGATCATTTCAAGGCCTTGAATGACAGTCTCGGCCATGGCGAAGGCGATCGCTGCCTGGTCAAGGTCGCCGGCATCATTCAGAGCAACCTGAGAGGAAGCCACGACCAGGTGGCACGCTACGGCGGTGAAGAATTCCTGATTATGATTCCGGAGGTTGGCGAGGTGGAAGCATTTGAAGTCGCCGAGCGGATTCGAGAGAGTGTAGAAAACGCCGCATTTCCCAATCCCGGCGCGCAGACTTCATCTTGTGTAACAGTCAGTGTCGGTGTGGCCTATCTCAAGGCCACCCACGAAACGACTCCTGAGCAGTTGCAGAGCCAGGCAGACAAGGCCCTGTATCGCGCCAAACAATCCGGACGGAACCGCGTCGTCCTCTATCGAGGGGAAGAAGGCTAGGAGCTCACACCTATAAGGGCATTTAACCAGAGTCGTTCAAGACGCCTTTTGGGGTCGGCATCCATTTTCAAAGCTGGCCAGCAGGCCCTTCAGCTCAGGTTCTGAAACTTGCATCGCCGCCTCGATCGGCGGCAGCCATATCAAAGACCGCTGGCCAATTTCGGGAAAGCTATTACAGGTCTCTTTGACCTCAAGAGCATGGACCTCCACCACGGACGGTATCGTCCGGCTATCCGCAAGCCGCTTTAAATAGGTATAATACCCACAGGGCTTCTTCTTCGCCCTGCCTTTGATCCCGGCTTCCTCCCATGCTTCACGTTCTGCGACTTCGTGAGGCTTCAATCCCTTGATTGGCCAACCTTTGGGGATGCTCCAGCGACGCGTCTCGCGTGTCGTAATCAGTAGGATCTCGATTTGACCTGCTTCTGTGGTACGGAAACAGAGCGCGCCGACCTGAGCAGCACAATTGTCATACAACATCGACGGTGTATGGATAGCGAGAGTTGCGAGATGAGGTTTTTGACTGACCATCGAACCTCCGGATATGTCGCTTCACTATATTAGGAGATCCGATTCGAGCCAAGATCCGCTTCAAGTAACCTCAGCTGGTTCTCGCTCTCCGAAACGAGAGATCGTCACGCCGGCCGGAGCGCCAGTCTGCATCACAGAAATTATATCCAAAACACGAGCGATAATGGCCTGATTGGTCAGATTGTCGATCATGGCAAGGTCTTCGCGCATGACCCAAAGCATGCGACCGATATCAAGGAGCGTGCGCGCGGTCTCGCAGTCCCGTTCGCCAGCGCGATTATGCGACAAATCGACAAGCATCGATGCCCAACGGTCGATCCATATGAGACGATCGCCTGCACTTAGCCGCGCAAAGGCTTGTAAGAC
The DNA here is from genome assembly GCF_057784375.1 of Martinezella sp. CNPSo 3964. NCBI lineage: Bacteria > Pseudomonadati > Pseudomonadota > Alphaproteobacteria > Hyphomicrobiales > Rhizobiaceae > Martinezella > Martinezella sp. CNPSo 3964. The sequence continues at coordinate 74,128 of NZ_JBXSOW010000018.1, read as the reverse complement.
GTCATCGATTGCCAACATTGCTCCGCCTCCGAACCTCAGATGCGTGATCCGACCTTCTCAATTAATACATAAGATCGGCAATCCTTTCACCAATCAACATCGAAGTCATTTTCTGGGCATGCAGCTGCATGACCGTTGAAAACAGAATCGCGGGAGTAGAAATCCAACGTAATCTCAACCGTTGAGACCGGTCATTCCGCGCAATGCTTAGCCGTTTTGCGAAAAATACTACTATTGCCTCAAAATTGAAGGTGTTTATTTACCATTATGACAGTTTCATGACAGTCAACGCGAGACGACTTCATCGCTTGATACTCGCGCAATACTCTTTGGCGCGTTGCATGATGCTGGCGTTGTTTTCGTCTCTGCTGATCCTATGGCGGCATCTGGCAGATTACCTGAGTCATAAGGCATGCTGTCGGCTATTTCATCCCGTATTGGTACTAAACTGGCGGCACTCTCCGCGCTTGGCATTTTCATGGTCGCGATCATGCTTTTGATCGTGCTGTACGGCGGGCAGATGATCGGTGAGTGCTCCGCTCTTCTCAAAAATCAATTGATCGTTTCGCGCAATCTTGTCGATGCGAAAGCATCGCTGCGCGGCATGCAGATTGGCGTCCGCGATCTGCGACTGGCATCCTCCCCCGAAGAGATCGCAAAGGCAGTGGATTACCTGTCGGCCCGCCATCATTCGGTCATCACGTTTCTGGACGAAGCCACGACAGAGCTGAAGTCACAGGCCGACCGTGATCGAGTACAAAATCTCAAATCATTATCTGAAAATTTCTTTGCCATGGCGACCGACCTGGCCGATGTCGTGAAGACGAAACTGCAAAGCAAAGACGCCGCTGCGGCAATCCAAGCGAAAGAAGCTGACATCCAGACCAAACTTTTGGCAATGTCGGACCCGGCCGCTAAGCTGTTCGACGATGGTGTTAACGCTGCGAAAAAAGCGGCAGATCAGGCCGACGAGGAAGCAAATGCTGCGGCAAACCTGATTCTTCTCCTCAATCTCGGCGTCGGTTTGCTGGCGATTGCGACACTGATCGTTTCGACCCTCTACGGCTCCAAAGCCATCGCGCGCCCAATCAATGGCCTCACCGGCAGCATGGATGAACTGGCGGCCGGACATCTCGACGCAGGCGTTCCCTATGTCAGCCGTCGGGACGAAATCGGCGCGATGGCACGGGCCGTCGAGGTGTTCAAGCAAAATGGTATCAAGGTCCGGGATCTGAATGCTCAGGAAGCAGCGTTGCAGGCAAAGAGTGCCGACCTGCAGGTGAGCATCGCTGCCGTCGTCTCCGCGGCGGTCGCGGGCAACTTCACCCAGCGCATCACCAAAACCTATGACAATCCGGATCTCGACCGGTTTGCAACCAGCGTCAACCAACTGGTTGCCTCGGTCGATGACAGCATCGCCGAGACCCGCCGGGTTGTCGCCGCCCTTGCCGAGGGAGACCTGACACAATCGATGCGGGGAGAGTTTCAAGGGGCTTTTGGCGAGCTGAAGGACAACGTCAACGCGACGATGGCCAATTTGCACGCGATCCTTGGCGAGGTATCCGGCGCCATAGAAACAATCAACGGCAACACGGGAGAGATGAGGATAGCGTCCGACAGTTTGTCAAAGCGCACCGAGCAACAGGCGGCCTCGCTTGAGGAAACCTCGTCAGCCCTCGAGGAAATCACCGTGGCCGTGAAAAATTCCACGACACGGGCCTTGGAAGCCAGCCACATGGTCGATGAAGCGCGCAAGAGCACGGAGCAGTCGAGTTCGGTCGTCAGGCAAGCTGTTGCGGCAATGGGCAAGATCGAGCAGGCTTCGGGCGAGATCGGTCAGATCATCAATGTCATCGACGAAATCGCCTTCCAGACGAACCTGCTTGCCTTGAATGCCGGCGTTGAAGCCGCCCGGGCCGGCGATGCCGGCAAGGGCTTTGCCGTGGTTGCCCAGGAAGTCCGTGAACTGGCACAGCGATCGGCAAATGCCGCCAAGGACATCAAGGCGCTCATCAATCGCTCCAGCGAGGAAGTTGGCGCCGGCGTGAAGCTGGTGACAGTGACCGGCTCTGCCCTTGCCGAGATTGAAAGCCATGTCGTCAAGATAAACGAGCATGTGCATTCCATTTCGACTGCCGCGCGAGAGCAGTCGACCGGTCTTTCAGAAGTCAGCACCGCCGTGAACCAGATGGACCAGGCCACGCAGCAGAATGCCGCCATGGTGGAGGAGTCGACGGCGGCCACCAACGGCCTAGCCGATCAGGTTACGATGCTTCGCGATCTCATTGGCCGGTTCAAGCTTCAGCCTGCGATGGCGCCACGGCTGGTCGTCAAAGCTGCAAAGCCCGTCGCATCACCGGCACGGGCACTCGGCCGCAAGATCGCCAATAGCTTCTCCGGCAACGCCGCAATTGCTCAAAAGGCCGATTGGGAAGAGTTTTGATATATGCGACTCTTCTAAGCTCTCCAACTTGCCGACAACCCTCTGTTGTTCCGGCCATGGAGGGTCGAATAAATCGGGAAATCCCGGTCGCAATCGTGAAATCTTCGGGAGTCTGGGTCACGTCATCTCTTGCAAACTATTCAATTAACGGGAAATTCTAGGAGCATGCGCAGCGGCTTTGCAAAGCTGATGACATGCTGCCGCTGCCTGCCAAATTGAAAATTCCGAGCCTATTAGATTGTGACATGATCAAATCCGAGCTTATCGAAATCGTTGCCGCGCGCAGGCCCTTTCTGCATCTGAAGGACGCGGAAAGAATTGTTGATGCGATCCTTGAGGAAATGGCTGAAGCCCTGATGCGCGGCGACAGGGTTGAAGTACGAGGATTCGGTGCGTTTAGTGTGCGTTATCGCCGATCCAAAACCGGAAGAAACCCTAAGATGAACACGTCGGTTTTCGTCGAGGAAAAATGGGTCCCGTTTTTCAAGGCGGGAAAAGACATGCAGCAACGCCTGAACGCCGCAAGCGATCTTAAAGCGAGTGAAGCCAACCCCGCAGATTAAAAGTGATTTAACTCGTAAGCCGACCAACAAAACCAATATGGGAACGGAATGGCGACAGGCAAAATCAAATGGTTCGACGCGAGCAAGGGCTACGGCTTCATAAGGCCCGACGACGACAGCCCAGATGTTTTCGTACATCTCAGTGAAGTGCTGAAGGCGAAGCTGCCTCATCTGCGGCCAGATGTGCCCCTCTCCTATACTCTTGAGGTTGAAGGCGGCAAAAGGTCGGCGAAGGAACTATCGCCAATCGCTCGCAGCGCTGGTGCGAAATCGCCGGCTCGAACAATGGATGACCCGCTCAACGATTTCGCGGACGAATTCGAAAAAGAGTGGGGATTGCGGCAAGCCTGAAGCCAGCTTAGTTTTTGCCGGCTTTCCAAATCTGACGATCGCCCTATCCTTGTCACCGGCGAGGTAAAATCAATGGGATCCTATTCGTCTGATTTTCCGAGAGATGCCGAGGCGCTTGACGCTTTTTCGTTTCGGAAGGCTGGCCAGTGCGGTGCGATCTGTTGGCGTATCGGCAGAGACGGAGCGGTCGAAGTGCTGCTCATTTCGAGTGGCGAGGCAGATTATTGGACCATTCCCAAGGGCAACATCCACAAACACGAACTGCTATACCGGTGTGCCCAAAGACATGCACTGGAGAAAGCAGGTGTTGCCGGTCGCATCAGTAAAACGCCGCTCGGCCACTATACCCACCGCAAAAGCTCGCCGCGGAGCGCGCTGACGGTAATGGTCCATCTGCTGTTCGTCGAAAGTCAGTCCAGGAGGTTTCAGCCGGAGGGCCGGAGACAGTGCTTCTGGCTGTCTGCGAACGCCGCTGCCAGTCATATCCGCGAACCTGAACTGCAGCAGCTTATCAGGCTGGTTGTCGATGCGGACGCCCCCAAATTCGTTGCAACGATCAGGAAAACGCTGGCTGGGTCAAAAGCAACCTCGCGACCTAGTGGCTCGTTCTAACAACCCCGCTGCGGGTCCCTGCTTGCAAAACGCCATCACTTCCTTCGGCGAGCTCGCTTGTCCAGAGGATGAAAATTGACCAACAGCGACTTCAACTCGATTTCACGAACCCGTCGCGCCGCTTCGTCAGGGCTAACCCAGTCGATCCGACGCTGGCCCTGTTCCTTGAAGCCTGCCTTGACCTCCCTCACCTCCACCTGGAATAGCTCAACGACACAAGGGACGACCTTGCCGTCATCGAGCTCCTTCAGATAGGTGTAGCGGCCGACCGGTGTCTTTCCCACCTTGCCACGAACGCCGGCCTCTTCCCACGCTTCGATCGCCGCGGCCTCATGGGGCGCCCTGCCTTTCATTGGCCAGCCCTTTGGGATGATCCACCGCCCGCTCTCACGTGAGGTGATCAAAAGGATCTCGATCGCGTGGCCATCACTGGCATAGCGAAAGCAAAGCGCGCCGTATTGGGTCCTGAATGCGCTCGCAAACAGCTTTTCCGGCGTACGCGCGAGCTGTTTCAGCAGATGCTTTGAGTCGGAGGGTGGAGGCTTCTTGCCTTCCTTCTTGGATGCCATGACGCGCTAACCTGTCAGAGTTTAACTGCCGTCTCAATCGCGGAAGCGATCTCGAGAGCTGTCTCCGGTTCCGATCACTTCGCGCCAATGGTGTTCGTTGCCACGGTTCTTTGCAATGGCCGACAGTTCACATTTCTGCGGCGCATGAACGTGAAAATTCGGTGCGCAAAGGGGTCGCGCTTCAGACGCGCGGGATGTAGCCGCCTGATATTGCTAGCGCCGGAGACCGAGATGCTGCAGCGCGGCCCTGACGTCACGCACCAGATCCGCATTTGACGACGCCAAACTACCGTCAGCCCTGTAAAGATTGTTCTCAAAACCGACACGGACGTGTCCTCCGAGAAGCGCTCCGGCGGTCACGCATGCTGCTTCGCGGCGGCCGAATGCGCAAACGGTCCAGCGGGAAAACCGTGGCATCTCCGGCGCAAGAAAGGGCAAGAGATCTGCTGGTGCCGAAGTCTGTCCAACGGCGTAGCGCCCCAGAACATAGAGCACAGGCACATCATCGAACGCCAACAGGCCGCGCTGACGATATTCGGCCAGACGGACGGCCTCCTCAGGTTCGTAGAGTATGATCTGCGGCAGCACTTCTTCCCGTCGCATCCAGGCGAGCAGATCCGCAAAGGCAACTTCGTGGGATGCGTCCGGAACAAGTTCGCGCAATGCAAGCGACGCAGCCTGTGGGCGCACGGCCTTCACGACCGCAATCTGTTCTACCGGCGAATAAATCCCCAATGCCTCACTGGTAATCTGGATGACCATTTTGTCCGCGACCTCGGCGCGTATCGCGGCGATCGCAGCCTTGTAGGCATCGGCGTCCAGCAGATGCGTGCCATCCGGATTGCGAACATGCACATGGATCATCGACGCACCTGCTTCCAGACATTCGCGGGCAGTGCGCGCCAGTTCTGCAGGCGTCAAGGGAATGGCAGGATGATCCTGTTTCGTGCGGCGCCCTCCATTCGGGGCCACAGTGATCGTCGTCTCTTCCATACTAGCTCCATAGATCCATATGTTTCATAATAATCATAATGATACATATGTTGCAATAAGACTTGGAGAGGGATACAGTGCGAGTATGGAAAAAAATCCTCTTGAAGAGATGATCCTTGCAGCCTTCGAAGGCATGTCCCCGCAATTGCAAGTGGCCGCCCGCTATATTCTCGACCATCCACGCGATATCGCGCTGCTTTCGATGCGCGAGCAGGCGCGTCAGGCAGGGTTGCAACCGGCGACAATGACGCGGCTCGCCAAGCATCTCGGCTTTGACGGCTACGACGACATCCGGTCGCTTTATCGCACGGCGGTTCGTGGCGACGCGCCAAACTTTGCGGGTCGCGTCAGCGAGCAGGCGCAGCATCAGAAACTGAGGGGCGACCAGTTCCTTGCCAGCGAGATGCTGATGACCTTCGGCAGACAGGCTGCCTCGCTGGCCGCACCGGATGCGCTTGCCCGCTTCGCCGACGTCAGCACCCGCATTTCGGCGGCGCGCGAAGTCTATTGCCTCGGCCTGCGCTCCAGCCACGCCGTGGCCTGGCATCTGCACTACATACTCTCGCTTATCGGAAAGCGCTCGACGCTGCTGGACGGGATTGGCGGAACCGGCGCCGATGCGATCGGACGCGCCGGACCTCAGGATGTGCTGGTGGCGGTGAGCGTCCTTCCCTATACGCGCGCCACCATCGAGATCGCCGACTACGCCCGCGAACGCGGCGTTTGCCTTGTCGCCATCACCGACAGCCCGGTCGCGCCGCTGGCGCAGTCCGCCGACATGGCCCTCATCGTTCAGACCGACAGTCCCTCCTTCTTCCACAGTATGGTCCCGGCTTTCGCGGCCGCCGAAATTGTCGGCGCGCTCGTTGCCGGTCACGGCGGCGACGAAACGCTTTCGGCACTTGGCGAATTCGACGAACGCCTGGCCGCCCTCGGCACACACCTCACCTCCCGCAACATCAGGAAAACATCGTGACCCACCTGCTTCATCGATCCATTCATGCCAGCCTGCCGGTTGCTGTGCGCGGCGAAGGCATTCATTTGTTCGATGCCACCGGCAAGGCCTATATCGACGCCTCCGGAGGTGCAGCCGTTTCCTGTTTGGGTCACGCCCATCCCGACGTGCTTGCGGCGCTTCATGCGCAGCTCGATCGCATCGCCTATGCCCATACCGGCTTCTTCACGACCGACGTGGCCGAAGAACTGGCGGACAGGCTCGTCGCCGATGCGCCGGAAGGTCTCGATCACGTCTATCTCGTCAGCGGCGGATCGGAGGCGGTGGAAGCGGCGCTGAAGATGGCGCGGCAATATTTCGTCGAGAAGGGTGAGCCGCAGCGTCGCCACATCATCGCGCGCCGGCAGAGCTATCACGGCAATACGCTGGGGGCGCTCGCAACCGGCGGCAACGAGTGGCGGCGGGCACAGTTCAAGCCGCTGCTGATCGAAACGCATCATATCGATCCCTGCTATGCCTATCGCCTGCAAATGCCCGAGGAAAGCGACGAGGCTTATGCCGCGCGCGCCGCTGGCGAGCTGGAAGCAAAGATCATCGAACTCGGCGCCGATCAGGTCATCGCCTTCGTCGCTGAAACGGTGGTAGGCGCAACGGCCGGCGCCGTTCCACCGGTCGCCGACTACCTGAAACGCATCCGCGCCATCTGCGACAAATATGGCGTGCTGCTGATCCTCGACGAGGTGATGTGCGGCATGGGTCGCACCGGCACGCTGCATGCCTGCGAACTGGATGGCGTCTCGCCGGATCTCATGACCGTCGCAAAAGGTCTGGGAGGCGGCTATCAGCCAGTCGGCGCGGTATTGCTGTCAAACCGCATCTTCGATGCCTTCGCGCTCGGATCGGGCTTCTTTCAACACGGCCATACCTATATGGGCCACCCGATGGCCGCCGCCGCAGGGCTTGCGGTGCAAACCATCCTGAAGCGAGATGGCCTGCTCGGCAATGTCAGGGACATGGGGAACCATCTGGAAACATGCCTTGTCGAGCGACTGGGCAACCACCACCATGTCGGCGACATTCGCGGCCGTGGGTTGTTCCGGGGCATAGAACTCGTGAAAGACAGGGCGACGAAGAAGCCGTTCGACGCCGGGCTGAAACTCAATGCGCGGATCAAGAAGGAAGCCATGACGCGCGGTCTGATGGTCTACCCGATGGGCGGCACCATCGATGGACAGAACGGCGACCACGTTCTGCTGGCCCCGCCTTTCATCGTCGGGAAAGACGACGTCGAGGCGATCGTCGAAAGACTAGGAGATGCCATCGAGGCCGCAATCGCCTCCATTTGAGGGCTACCCAAAAGACCGATGATGACCTCTGGAGAAGGCCCGCGCTGTCCCGCAGCGCGGGCTTTTCCATGCTCGGCGTCTCCCTGGACACGTAGGACCAGCCGGCGTGAAGATCGATTATCGCCCATGGCATGCATTAGTTTCAATGCAAAATCCTTATCTTTGCAAATTTTCAATGCGACAAACTTCGAAAAGCATTCTATATTTGCATTTAGCGTCACAAAGCAAAATTCAGACGCATCAACGATAAAGGGAACTTCCATGAAACAGCGTATTCGCCATTTGCTGATCGGCGCTTTCGCCACAGCCCTCTCCTTCAGTCCGGTTCTGGCCAAGGATCTGATCGTCGCCACCGATACCGCCTTCGTGCCCTTCGAATTCAAGCAAGGCGACGAGTATGTCGGCTTCGATATTGACCTATGGGCGGCGGTCGCCAAGGATATCGGCGTCAGCTACACACTTCAGCCGATGGACTTCAATGGCATCATTCCGGCATTGCAGACCATGCAAGTCGATGTCGGTCTTGCCGGCATCACTATCAAGGACGAACGCAAGAAGGTCATCGACTTTTCCGACGGCTACTACGACAGCGGCTTTCTGCTGATGGTCCCGACCGACAGCAAGATCACAGGCCCGGCAGACCTGAAGGGCAAGACCCTGGCGATCAAGACCGGCACATCGGCTGCGGACTACGCCAAGGCCAATTTCAAGGACACCGAACTGCGTCAGTTCCCGAATGTCGACAACGCCTACATGGAACTGCAGACCGGCCGCGTCGACGCCGCCATGCATGATACGCCGAATGTGCTCTACTACATCAAGACAGCCGGCGGCGGAAAGGTGAAGGCTGTCGGCGAGCAGATGATGGCGCAGCAATACGGTATCGCCTTTCCGAAAGGCAGTGACCTCGTCGCCAAGGTGAACGCCTCCCTCGCCAAGCTCAAGAAGGACGGCACCTATACGGCCATCTACAAGAAGTGGTTCGGCGCTGAGCCGAAGCTCTGATCGCCCGGTAGTCTTATGCGCGTCGGTTCCGCCGACGCGCAGTCCACGGGAGTATTCCAATGCAATTCGACTGGTCGGTGGTCATCGATGCACTGCCCGCTCTTCTCGGCGGTGCTCGCTTGACCGTTCTCATCGCACTAGCGGGTCTCGTCGGCGGCATCGCCGTCGGCGCCGTCGCGGGTTTCATGCGCGCCTATGGCAACTGGCTGCTCAATGCCATCGCCTTCATCTATGTGGAGATCATTCGCGGCACGCCTATCGTCGTGCAGGTGATGTTTATTTATTTCGCCTTGCCGATGCTGGCTGACATCCGCGTCAACCCCATGACGGCAGCGATCACCGCCATCGTCGTCAATGCAGGCGCCTATATAGCGGAAATCGTTCGCGGCACGCTGCTTTCCGTCAGCAAGGGCCTCCAGGAAGCCGGGCTCGCACTCGGCCTGCCGATGTGGAAGGTGCTGGCTTATGTCGTCGGGCCGATCGCCTTTCGCCGCATGATCCCACCGCTCGGCAATCAATTCATCGTCAGCCTGAAGGACACCTCGCTCTTCATCGTCATCGGTGTCGGCGAATTGACGCGGCAAGGACAGGAGATCATGGCCGCCAATTTCCGTGCCGTCGAGATCTGGACGGCGGTCGCCATCCTCTACCTCATCATGACCGGCATCCTGACCTTTGCCCTCCGCTTCACCGAAAAGAGGATGCGCATCCTATGAGCATCGTGGAATTCAGAAACGTCACCAAGACCTTCGGCCCGATTACAGTCCTCAAGGATGTCAATCTCAACATCGAAGCCGGCCAGGTCGTGGTGCTGATCGGCCCGTCCGGCTCTGGCAAGTCCACCCTTCTGCGCTGCATCAATGCGCTGGAGGAAATCGATGGCGGCGATCTCGTTGTCGACAATATCAGCGTTCGCGAGGGACGTTCGCGCGTGCGCCTCATCCGCCAGGAAGCGGGCATGGTGTTCCAGCAGTTCAATCTTTTCCCGCAGATGACGGCCCTGGAAAACGTCGCCTTCGGCCCTCGCCGCGTCCGCGGCCTGGGCAAAGCCGAAGCAACCGCGCACGCCAAAACACTGCTCGCGAAAGTGGGGCTGGCGGAGAGGGGCCATCACTACCCCTCCGAATTGTCGGGCGGCCAGCAACAGCGCGTGGCGATCGCCCGCGCGCTTGCGGTCAAGCCGAAGCTGATGCTCTTCGACGAGCCGACCTCGGCACTCGATCCCGAACTTCGGCAGGAAGTACTGAAGGTCATGCAGTCGCTGGCCGAAGAGGGCATGACGATGATCGTCGTCACCCACGAGATCGCATTTGCCCGACAGGTCGGAACGCGGCTGATCTTCATGGAGGGCGGCAAGATTACGGTCGACGGCAATCCGACCGCCCTACTCGACAACCCCGAAAATCCTCGTCTTCGTGAGTTCCTTCAGCATGTCCATTGATAGATCCCACCGGCTTTCCAGCATCGAGATCGCCGGCGAGCCGTTCGAAATCGGCCTCCAGCTCGGCCGCCACGGCACGAACGCCGCCCATGCGCATCTGATCCATACCCATGCCTGGGCGCATGTGACCGATTCCAAGAACCATGATCGTGTGCAGGCTGCGAGAAGGCTGACGGAGACGCTTTTTCCCCGTTATTTCGAGGAATTGCGTGGCGTGGCGGCAGGTCTGGAATTGCCGCTGGAGGATGTTTTCGCCTGGAACTGCCGCGGTGATATCTGGGCCATGAGCCCGGATGGCTGCACAACCGTGCAAATCCCCGGCGCTGAACCCGTGGTCGCGCACAACGAGGACGGCGACCCCGGCCTGCGGCGCGGCTGCGCACTCGCGACCGTACGCCCGTCCAAGGGCCGAGCCTTTACGGCATTCGTCTATCCTGCATCCCTTCCAGGCCACACCTTTGCCGTTAACGATGCCGGCCTGGTCATAACGGTCAACAATATCCGCTCCCGCGAAACCGGCGAAGGCCTGCCGCGCATGGTCGTGACCCGTGCGCTTCTCGATTGCGGCTCTCTGGACGAGGCCGTCGAAAGGGTAAAGACCGCACCTCGCGCCGGCGCTTTTCATCTGACGCTCGCCCACTCCGGGGAGGACGATATCCTCAGCTTGGAGTTCACCCACAAACATCTTTCGGTTCAGGCCGTGCGCAGCCCTTCCAGCCACGCAAATCATCTGATCCATGACGCTATCCGCACCGAGCAGCAGATCATTACGGGTTCTTCGAGCTCGCGCCAGGAGCGGGCGGATGCAATGATCGCGCAAGCCGGCCGCAGCGTCGATCCCCTGGCTATTCTTCACGACACGACGCAAAGCGCCCTGCCGATCTATCGCCAGCAGCCCGACGATCCGGACAACGAAAACACGCTGGCAACCGCCTGCTTCAAGATCAGTACGGACAAGGTCGACTGCACGATCTATGATGGAAGCGAGACTCCTCCGCGTTTCCGCTTTAAGAGCGATGCGCTCAGTCCCGCATGAGGCAAGATGAATGACCACGATAAGCGCATCGAAAAGCTCCCCGCGTCCGCAAACACTTGAGGAGCTTCGGGCGCTGACGGTCGACATCAGACGCGGCAATACCGATCTCTCTCTGGGAGGCAAGGCGCTCGGAGTTCTCTCCCGGCTTGTCGATACGCCCGAACAGACGGCGGTCCGTACGATTTCGGAGCTGGCCGACGGGCTCGGCATCAACCCATCCACCTTGACCAGGCTCGCCAAGCGGCTGGGCTACGGCGGCTTCGGGGATTTCCAGGATATTTTCCGGGAAGCGATTTCCGACGACGGACGCTATTTCTACAGCCGGCAGGCCGGTCGACTGATATCCGTAAAGGAAGAAGCAGACGAGGAAATCCACGTTTTCGAGAAATTGGCGGCTGAATCGAAGGCCAATATCGATGGCTTTCTCGCGCAGCTCGACGGTCCTGAACTGCATGCAGCGGCGGGTAGGCTCGCTCACGCGAAACGAGTGCGCGTTCACGGCGTGCGCCAGTTTCATGCCTTTGCAAGCTTTCTCACCTACGGACTGGCGATGTTAAGAAGCGACGTTGCCCTGCTCGATGCGCCGCGCCTTGGTGAAGCGGAAGGGCTTGCCCAGCTCGAGCCGGACGATGTCCTTGTCGTTGCGAGTTGCGCGCCTTATACGCGCAATGTCGCCGAAGTCGCCGCCCTCGGCGCTCGCAGAGGGCTTGACGTCATCGCCGTAACCGATACTCGATCGTCTCCCCTCGTCCCGCCTGCCCGGCATGCCTTTCTGGTGCCGCACGCAAGCAGCTTCTTCAGCAACAGCATGGGCGCCTATATCGTCTTCTGTGAGGGCCTGCTCAATCTGGTCGCCAGAGCATTGGCCGATGGCGCTATCGATGCGCTTGCCAAACGTGAAGCGCTGATCCGTGATCTTCATATCGAGATCGATCGCGACTGATACTCTATGCAAACATTTTAAGCGTTGATCTTGTCGAAAAGGCGCAAAGTCAATGATTGCCTGCGCCAACGACCTGCATTGTTCAGTCAATCCATCAGGCCGAACGCTTTAACAGATGGGTCTTTCAGCCACGTCAATTCGCGGAATCGACAGCGCTTAAAGATAGAAGCTCTTGAACGAGGCCGAACTTACGACCCGGCGTTTCAAACACCCCATAAACCTGCTTAGTCGTTTGAGAACGTCTGTCGCCGCCGCTGTTTAACGCCCTCAAATCGGAGGTCGAAGCGTGCGGGATATTTCGTCAGACGACCTGCGTCACCGTTGCTTTTCTTTCCAATCGTGAGATCGTAAACATGCTCACGGCCGGTGCTGCTAAGAATTCTTGCAGCTCTGCCCGCTCGACCACCCGGTACCAAGGTGAGGAAAGTCCTTTGCCCCTCACCTCGCACTTTCCTATCGCTCCAGCAGCGGGACAAATCGCCTATAGGCGTTCCTGGAGGACCTCGGTCGTGATGTCCCGTCCAGCATAGAAGATCCCCAACACCAGCACCTCGGTCTCCTCGACAACAAAGGCGATACTCACGCTCCTACGATACCCAATGATCCGAAGACCGGGGATGAGGTTGTCTCTCATCGTGCCGCGTTTGGGAAACGTCGCAAGCTCCTCGATAAACTGCCGGATGCCGTTGACATAGCTCCACGCCACCGTAGGTCCAGCCCTCTCAACGCTGGCGAGATCCCGGTACAAGTCGCGCAGCTCAGCCTGGGCCTGCTTATGCAGGATGATTTTATATTTCATGCCCTACTTGGCTTTCGCCAGTTGAGCCCGATGCTCAGCTTCCAACTGGTCAAAAGCCTCATCCAGGCTCACGCCAGCAGATGGGTCGCGCTTCAGATCCGCATAACGGCTCGGGATTTCCTGAGCCAGCCAGCGTTCGCGGGCGTCTTCCTGGTCCTCGAGCAATCTCAGGCCTGCGCGAACAACTTCACTTGCGTTATTATAGCGGCCGGATTCAAGCTGCTTTTTGATGAAGCGCTCGTAGTGTTCATTGAGTGCGAAACTTGCCATGGCAATTACCTCCGCTCTAAATATGGCCTAGCGGTACAAAAATATCAACTATTGTTATCTATTGATAACAAGAGCCCACGCTGGCGCTCGAACTGGGCTGTCTGTGCCTAGCCGCCATTGCCCGCACGGCGTTGTCACGTTGTTGGTGGGTTAGCGGTTGCTGCTTAATTGAGCGCGATGAGCAGGCTTGCGATCAGTTACAAGAACCCCGCTTTCTCCGCAGATCATCCCCCGTGCGGTGTGGCTGTCCGGTTTCCATTGAGCCTGCGGTTGGTCGAGGAGATGCTGCTCGAGCGCGGCATTGTCGCGTCCTACGAAATGATCCGGCGATGGGGCCGCAAATTCGGGGCGGCTTATGCGAAACAGTTGCGCCGAAAGAAGCCGCCGCGGAAAGATATCTGGCATCTGGACGAGGTCGCGATTGCCATCGGCGGCCAGAAACATTGGCTTTGGCGCGTCGTTGATCAAGACGGCTATGTTCTTGCCGAGATCGTCCGGGCCTACCGCGACACCAAGGCTACCAGCGATTGCTGGGGAGGTCTTTGCAGAACGGTCTTACGACGGAGCTTCAGCATATCGGATGATGCTCTGATTTTGTACATTTTCGACCAATTCATCCGCACGCGATAAAAGCCGGCGGAGCAAGGGAGAGGGATTTGCTTCGCTGTATCCCAGAGTGAGATCGACTGTCGGAGGCACACCGTCTAGCGCTCTGGCAACAACGTTTGGGGCCAGCATATTTTGCGCATAAAATGGAACAAGAGTAACTCCGCCCGTAGACGCAACGAGCGACATTGCCGACGATATGTTCTCGCCCTCGTATTTTGCCTTAAGCACGATCCCCGCACTCGCTGCATAATCCTGAATCACAGCTTGCAATACCGGGGACGTTCTCGCCGAACTGACATAAATTTCGCGCGCAAGATCTTCCGGCCGAATCTTTTTGCGTGACGCCAAGCGATGGCTCGCCGGCAGCACGGCGAGCAGAGGCTCTTTCGCCAGCAATTTGAAGGATAAACCTAAACTCTGTTTCTCGGGGCGAAGGAAGGCTAGGTCCAACCTCCCGCGCATTAACGCAAGAGCAAGCTCCGGGGAGGATAGGCTACACAGCGTGACTTCGGTCTCAGGCGCTTCCTCACGGATCATGCGCAATAGGTGAGGCAGCCATGTGACCTCCAGCCCAACCAGAAACCCCATAGCGAGTGCGGGCCTTTTCGGCTCCGCCGTCCGCCGGGCGCCTTCGATCGCAGCCTCGACTTGCAGAAGTGCCAGCCTGGCATGATCGAGAAACACCTTACCGGCGGCCGTGAGCGTCACGCCACGCGACTGCCGCTCCAGCAGTTTCACACCGATTTCGGTTTCCAGATCGCGAATTTGTCTACTGAGGGAGGGTTGAGAAGTATGTAGCCGTCGCTCTGCCGCGGTCAATAAGCCGCCCTCCTCCGCAACAGCAACAAAATAGCGCAAATGCCTCAGTTCCATCAGCTCCTCGCTATACCTTTAAGGCATAGCTCGAACGTACAAGGTATTTGTCTTTGATATAAGGGGGGATTTAGTTGGCGTCGCAATTTTGGGATATGCTCAAACGCGCCTCAACGGAGGTATTTCCCAATCAACTGTGTCCAATCGGAGAAGGAGCGACTCGATGCCTACGATCATCACCGCAGACGGCGTAAACATCTTCTACAAGGACTGGGGCTCGGGCCAGCCGATCGTTTTCAGCCACGGTTGGCCGCTGTCGGCGGACGACTGGGACGCCCAGATGACTTTCTTCCTTGGCCACGGCTATCGGGTGATAGCCCACGACCGGCGCGGCCATGGCCGGTCCGACCAGCCCGGCACCGGCAACGACATGGACCACTGGGTTGCCGACCTCGCCGCCCTGACCGAGCACCTCAACCTGCGTAACGCGATCCACATCGGCCACTCGACAGGTGGCGGCGAAGTGGCTCGCTACGTCGCGCGCCATCAGGAACGCGTCGCGAAGGCGGTGCTGGTCGCTTCGCTGACGCCGAACATGTATAGGAGCGAGGACAATCCCGCCGGTCAGCCGCCGGAATGGTTCGAAGCGATCCGTGCAGGCGTGCTGGGCAACCGGGCAGAGTTCTTCCGTTTCGTCCCTGAGAATCCGTTCTATGGCTACAATCTGGATGGGGCCAAACCTTCGGAGGCAGTGATTGCGAACTGGTGGCGTCAGGGCATGGCCGGCGGCGCCCTGGCACACCACGCAACTGTCGACTCCTGGCTCGAGGATTATACTGAAGACCTCAAGAAGATCACCGTGCCGGTGCTGGTGATGCATGGTGAGGCCGATCAGGTTGTCCCGTTCGCAAGTTCCGTGCCGCGTGCGGTCGATCTGCTCAAGAACGGGTCGCTGAAAACCTACCCCGGCTACCCGCATGGCATGCTGACCACGCATGCGGATGTCCTCAACCCTGATCTGCTCTCGTTCATCAAATCTTGATGACATCGACCGGACCGCGACCGGCATCAACGTCGAACGGAGGATCAGTCACCCGGCACTGTCGGATGACTGATGTTGGTGCCGGTACATGGAGCGTTCCCGAACTGCGCTTTCGATAGTCGCAATTTGCTTGGTGTATAGTAAAAGATACAATCTGTCGCGCTTCAATTTTTCGACGCAATGGCCGATTTCTCGACAGGGCGAAATATCTCGGCTTCCTACCTTTAGGTAACCTCAGGCTGGCGTTGCCGTCGGGTTCGAGTTTTATGGCGCTCAGCTACTTTGGGACACTGACCACAGTATCTGAACGGCTGACATGCGGGCGCAAAAAATCGTCCCGCACTTGGCGGCGATGGCACATTTGAAGACCACGACCCCCGTCAATAAAATCGGATCCGTAATGATGTGAAGGGATCCGAACCTTCGGCCCATTTACCAGACCATATCTAAGACGTAATTTTCACAGATAATTCAATATCTTAGCCCGTGAGTGATAGCCAGTTTATGGCAGAAAACAGTCGTTACCCGCTGGATCTCCTAGGTTTGCGACAACACTCTTGATCATTGAAATTACTACTGAAGAGCTGGCGCATACGTCAGATCCGAAAGTCTGTTTTTGCGAGCACTTTTACGACAATCTTACAATCTCATGTGCATCGTTGCTCCACGAACAGTTTCCTCACATCTGCTGTCAAGACCCTCAGTCGTATTCTGCTCGAAGCGCCTCCCATTCTTCAAGGAGGGCCTCGTATCGGTCGCGGAAGTCCTGCTCTTCGCTTCCCGCAAGTGGGTAGCGATCAATCGAGAAGGTTTCGCCGCGAATGACGTCCAGAATCCGGATCTCCTCGTGAGGTACAGTTAGGAGTGCTTGTCCCAACAGCCAAAGCCCGAGCTGCGCAGCCTGCTCATCCAGAACAGGGCTCTCTGAGAAATAGGGGTAGACGTAATGCTCAACGCCACGACCATCGCGGGCGGACAAAATGTTGCCGACCTTCACGACGGCATCCAGCCCCGGAAACGGAAACTGCGTCCCGAGCTGTCGTCCGGGCGCAAAGGGCGCGTTCGTCCAGCGGCGCCTCTCGTCCCACCAAAGTAGGAAGCCGTCCCGTAGCTGCGGATAGAGATTTTGCCGGCGGCCATTTCCAGCGATCCGCCCATCAGTGGCGGCGTGCAGATCGTGCATACCGAAAACATGCCGCTTCGCGTCACTCCAGAAGGGCCCGTAGAAATCCCCGCCGCCCTCGCCATCGTCATCCGCTGCTCTTGCGCGATCCTCTCGAATGTCGGCCCGGAGTGCCGATCGGCGAGGACCTTCCTCCAGGAACATAATTTTGAGGAGTTTGCGAAGGTGTACGCGGCGCATCGACATCTCGACCTCCAGAAAATCAAGACTGAGTGACAACTAGTTCGGCGATCTTAGCGGCGACTTCCGCCATCGACTCTTCGGCAGTACTCAACCCAGCTCGGGAGGCCAGCAGCAGGCTGACCTGCTCAAGCTCTTCATAGGTTGTTCCGTGAACAACCGGGACGAGCCGCTCACGCCTTAGAAGCGCTGACAGTTCTTTGTCAGCAATGCCTTCTGCCGGCAGACGGCGTAGCATAGCCGGGGTCACCAGAACGATACCAACCCGGGAATTCACCAGGCCCTTATCGATCGCCCGCATCATCGGTACTCCGAGGCCAAGATCCTTCTCGCTGAACCACACACGTACACCCCGCGCTTCGAGCAGGTCATGCAGTTCCTTGGCGGATCCCTGCCTGTCATCCCACGCATGACAAAGAAAAACGTCTCGAAGGTCAGGCTGCGACGCTGCTAGATTCTCGACATTTTCGCGAACAGGCGTGAGTGATTGCACTTGTTCGGGCGTGTACCACACAATGGAACCGGCTCCGGACCAACGCGGCTTTGCAGTGCGGCGGCCCGACCCGCCACTACTGCTGCTTCGGCCGCTGCTGCTTCCTGACTGGAAATATGAAGGAGTCGAGCCCGAGCTGTACCCGCCGCCATATCCCCTGTAACTGCTATAGCGACCATAGCGGCTTCCACAAGCAGGACAGTCGGCGGCCGCAGCGGCTGATCGATGGCCCTTTACTGGAGCGGTGCATCTAGCCATATCTTTCTTCTCCTTCCTCGATCCGCCAATTTGCGAATCCCCTCACAAAAAAGACCGCGTTCTGAAATGAACGCGGTCTTGGTGGATTAGCCCTTTGGTGGGTAGGGATCATTGCCATAACTGTCTCGTTCACGAATCTGACCGTTTCGGCCGTGGATCAACAGTTCAGACTGTTGGTTCTGCGCGATCGAACGAGCATGAGCCGTTGCTTCAGCTTGGGTAGAGTGAACCGCAGTGGCGCGGCTGTTCCCGGCACCCTGCACTGCCCAACCATTAGCATGAGGCACAACGTGTTGGTTCTTTCCTGACATCTTCTCACCTCCTTTCCGTCCCAATATGGACATGCCGTAAGATATGGTGAACGATCAGGGCGTTGTCAACTGTGAACGTATCGTTCATTTGACAGAACGGCGTTTTCCAAATACTGGCTGCGTCCGAAGAGCATGTATGGAGATCGAAAATGTCATTAGCTTCGAAGCTCAAGGAGCTTCGGTTGAAGCGCGGAGAGTCGCTCCAACAGGTTGGCGACGCGGTGTCAGTTTCGAAGGCTCATATTTGGGAACTGGAGAAGGGAACCAGCACCAATCCGGGCCTTGAGCTTCTTAAGAAGCTCGCCGCACATTTCAACGTTACCGTCCAGTACCTTGCTGAGGACGAACAGGAAGAGCTCGACCAATCCTCACTACAATTTTTTCGCGAGTTCGGCGGCAAACTTTCTGATAAGGATTGGGAAACGCTGCGCGTTGTCGCCGACCGCCTGAAGGATAAGGACGCGAAATGAACGACGAGCTGATGATGGATCTCGCGGACTGTGCCTCCCCTGAGTCCATCATCGCTTGCATTCTACGCCATCACCCGCACTGGACAGCGCCGGTCCCGATCGAAGATCTGGCCCGCTCCATCAACATTATCGACATTTTGGAGATGGAAACAGAGGAATTCGAGGGCGGCCTCACCACCGATCCAGACAAACTGAAGGGCGTCATCCTCTACAAGGCCGGGACGAAAGGGGGGCGTCGACGCTTTACCATCGCCCACGAGATCGGGCATTTCTTGATCCCGTGGCATAAGGGGGATCAACGCTGCACAAAAAAGGACATGAGCGAGCGGCGGATCGAAACGCTTGTTCAGAAACAGGAAACAGAAGCCAACCGGTTCGCGGCCGGCATACTTATGCCGAGGACATGGTTCGTTTCCGATATGCGCAAGCTGGGCGATGCCGACGTAGAGCACGTCAAAACGCTTGCTAGACAATACGGGACAAGCGTCGAGGCGACTGTTGCCAGGTATGTCGAGCTGACTGATGATTGCTGTGCATTCGTATTCTCGAAAGACGGAATTATTCGATATACCAAGGCGACCAAGGATTTTCCACCTCTGTCGGTTCGCTCGAAACATCATCTTCCGGAGCGAAGCCTATCCTGGCGATCCTCTGGCCGCACACAATCCGGTCCGTCAGAATGGGCTGAAATTCAGGGAAGTGTCTGGCTAACCGGTGAAGGCCGTTCTCATTGCCCAAAAGTTCTGGAGCAAACGTTGATTCAACGGGAGGGATACCAGCTCACGCTGCTTTTTATTGCTCCCGATGAAATTGAGAACACCGAGGAGATCGAAGCCTTGGAAGAAAGTTGGACGCCACGGTTCCGCCGGTAAATCTACCCACTGCGAGACGGAGTTTTAGTCTGAATTCGGTTGCCGTGGTAACAGGTGCTGAGAGGCCACGCATACGGCTAACGACAACAGATCTACTGATGCGAACGGAATCGAACCATTGACCGGAGCCTTTGGATCGCCAAGTCTCAGTTTCGCATAGTAAAGATAGTAATCGGAGATTCGCGATGCTGGAAGGAGGCCAAAGGCCTGCAACGATCGAGTCCTTGCCAATCGCTATGGCGCGGTTCTCAGGAATAAAATCGGAACTAAGTGTTTGGGCGACAGCCGAGATATCTTTCGAGTTCAACCCTAAGGGTACCCACCTTTTCTCAATTTTTGAGCTCGCATATGGCTATGCCAAGCGGTGCGATGACCTTACGCGCTCGATCGAATCATTGATCGCGGCAAGTCACATCGTTCCAGCAACGATCGTTGGAAGGGCTTTAATTGAGACCGTTGCCATGGGCAGCTTCTTCATATCCGAAATGGATCGGCTAATAGCACACGGTAAATTGGAGAACTTGGAAAAGCGCTTCACCTCATTCTGGGGAGGCTCCAAGCAAACAGGTATTAAACCTGTTCACGTCAACGATGCCTTGCGTCATTTCGAAGAGGTTGATGCAAAGTATGCGCGTTATCTTAATGAGAAGTATCGCGTCTTCACAGCGCTGTTCGAAGCCCTTATGAAGAAGGGAGCTGAGCCTGAGCTGCCTGAACAGACATTATCCGCGATGAAGAACTATGACTTCCTCTCGGAAATTTCCCATCCGAATGGCCTCGGCGTGCAGTTCATCTATCCATATGTCGAAGGCATGGATGAGAAAATTAAAGCGACCGCAAATGCACTGCTGGACCGCTATCGATTCCAAGCACGGATGGCGATCTTTCAATGTCACCATCTGAATTCCGCACTCGAGACAACCAAGACGCTACCCTCCCGCTATCGAGAGGCGTTCATGAGGGGCGCGTAAACGTGGGCGACGAAATTTTCGAACCCAGCGTTGTATTGAGCTCCGCCCTCTACTATCTTCAGAGAGGGGAATGGGGTGGAAGCTGGCGTTGTTCTACGCATCAGAAAATCATATCGATAAGCTGCTGAGAAAGACATACAGTCAGCTCTTGGGGAGCCATACCGAGAACAACCGTGTCACCTCCAAAAAAGGAGATAGCACTGAGGTCTTTGGAGCTCTCCTGCAGCTAACTGACCCTAGGGCCCGCCTCAGTCGCGCAATGGGCCGGTCCATCTTGTTCAGCGCGGTGGGAGAACTTGCCTGGTATCTCGCCGGCGATGACACAATTGCATTCATCTCGCATTATCTTGGCACGATATACGCAAAATTTTCTGACGACGGTGGAATCACCGCCAATGGAGCGTATGGAAAGCGCATCTTTCTGCCCCGCGGGGCAAGCCAATGGGACCGTGTAATAGACCTTCTCCGAGAGCGACCCGGCTCTCGTAACGCAGTCATCCAAGTATTTTCCAACGACGACGCTGCGAAAGGTAGTAACGACATCCCATGCACCTGCACGCTTCATTTCGTGATCCGCGGCGGCGCGCTTCACTTACATGTGCACATGCGGTCGAACGACGCATGGATTGGGCTACCACACGACATTTTTTCCTTCACAATGCTTCAGGAGATCGCAGCAGTTGAACTGCAGTGCGAAATTGGCACTTATCAGCACTCTGTGGCCAGTCTTCATCTATACGATGATAACGAGTTCAAGCCATCTAGAACGTTCGCCCAGCAGTATTGCGACGAGGGGACCTTTGAAGAAATCGCGATGCCGAAAATGCCGGCGGGGGATCCATGGCCATTAATCCATGAGTTCTTGCATTGCGAGCGCGAGTATCGAACTGGGAATATCGATTTCAAGCCATCAAGGGCTCTTCCGCAATACTGGCAGAACCTGGCTATGATCTCAAAGCTGCATTCTATCATCAAGGGAAAAGTAGAGGGCGCTGATTACGATGGAATGATTTCAACGTTGCATCCGTGCTACCGAGTTTTGGTTGTTGATCACGTTGATCGGTGGGCCGGATCTGAGCATACTGCCTTCGATATATTGAGGAATCACTGATTTGCCTTTGCGCCATCATGCCGATCGAACTACCGACATTCTCGCAGCACTAGCCGCCTACGAAACCGAGAACGGTCAGCTCCCTGGATTGACGACGGCTGCACGACGAAGCACGTGGGTCGCTCAGATGATATCGAGTTTGCGACGAATAGAATTCATTCGGCTCCTCAACACTCAAAATATCGATCCGAGCCGGCTAGACCCTAGCAACGTGCTGTTCGACCCTCTCAAGGGCGCCGCTCTCTTGGGTCGTAAGGGGCAGATCGACGAGGCCGTGTGGCTCACATTCGTAGCGACCCACTTTGGCAAGCATGTCACGGACGGCTGGAAGCTTGCCTCGAACGTCATGGGTTCTTTCGGGCATGGCCCCACGTGGGACTTCGCAACCTATTCGGCCCAGGCGGGGCAGTTCGATGCCATGCTTGTGGCCAACAGAGCAGCGTTGAAGGATAAGGTAGCATCTGGCCGCTTCTCTAATCATCGGCAGTACCAGAGTAAAAATCCTAAAACGATCAGCACGGTATTCAGCTCGTTTCACGCTTGGCAATGTGCGCAAGACGGCTTTATCGCGAGAATACAAGCCATCCATAAAATGCATGGGCAGAACCCAACTGACGTGTTCGATCAGCTCTACCGGTCGCTCAAGCCCGTTTTCGGTTTTGGAAGATTGGGCAACTTCGACTTTCTGACGATGTTGGCCAAGCTGAACCTTGCGCCCATTGATGCCGGCAGCACCTACCTCGTCGGGGCAACCGGTCCTTTAGGTGGAGCGAAGCTACTCTTTCATAACAACACGACGGCCCAGGTTTCGGCGTCGTCACTACAGCAGCGTGTCGACCAGATGGACGCATACCTTGGCGTCGGCAAGCAGGTCCTAGAAGACAGCCTCTGCAACTGGCAGAAAAGCCCAGATCACTACATCTACTTTAAAGGCTAGTTAGCTCTGGAACGTAAGGATTATCATCCCAACGATAGCGATGCTTCATTCTGCTTAGCTTTCCGGGTTCTAACGCCTTCGCTTTTTCAAGCTGACCGACTATTATCCCTGGCGACACGCCCACCATTTTCGCGGCATTTAAGATAGCTCGCGGGTTTGGCTTACCGATCAGCGCGTTCCGCACTTCTCTGGGAAGTAAGTAATCCTGAGCGAACAAGTTTGCCTCCATTTCCTCCTTGGAAGAACCATGGAGAGAAGGATCGCTGCCATCCAGATCAAGGTGAGAATCCCCGTGCATCACCACATGCCCGGCTTCGTGGAAAAAGGTGAACCAGAAGTGATCTTCAGCCCGATGACGGAAGCTGAGATGAATTATCGGATTGCCGCTGGCCAGCTTCCACGTCGCGCCACTCGCTCTGCAGCCGTCTGGTGCACGTGCAGTGGTGATTGCCACGCCAACTGAGCGGCAAGCTTCGATCAAGCGAGGGATAAAGATTGAGGGCTTCTTGAATGCCGAAAGCTTTCGAAGCCGAGGCAGTATATTCACGAACCCCTTTGGATCGAATGACGGGAGATCAATCTCAGCGGCCTGCCGTTCGCCGGCCCGCAGCCAGACGAGCGTTGCCATCTCATCGACCTCAAATGCGAAGGAGCGCCGAAAAGCCACCGCGCCGATACCACCGGAATAACGAGAATTCCAATCGGGAAGGCTCGCGCAGCCGAAGAATGACAGCAATGCTTCGCGCAGGTCTTCCTTCTTTGCACCTCTATCGATCCACCCATACCTTCTCATCGAGGCAATAGGCATAGCCTTGGCCCATTTGGCATCGGTGTCAGTAGCAGCCGATAGGCGCGCCATATCAGACAGATAGGTTTTATCGCGTGCAAGCCAGAATCTGGGTGTGGAGCCGAGCTGATCCGCCAACGCTGACGCGAGTGTCGGCGTTATACGAGTGTTCCCTTCAAGCAGCAGACTAAAGTCAGGCCGCTCGAGGCCAAGGCCATCAGCGAGATCGTCTGCGTCAATTTCCCGCGTCACCATCAATCGCTGGATCGTGGCACCCGGAGGAGAAGCCCAGTTTGGCTCGAAACTCATATCAAAACCTTCCCGGCCGAACTTATGTTTCGCAATCGAACGCGATAAGCTTTCTGCCATTCACTCTGACGAACGATTGACTTGCCGATCGGTTCAACTTCCAAAAACGTGTCGCCTTCAATGCGATACGATAACCGTACATTCTCCTGCTGGTGCGAGACTATCGGAACATCAGGCAACTCCCCCAAAAAGAGAACATCCCTAATGTCTGCAACCAATGCATAATAGCTAGCAGTCCGGCTGGCTCCCAATAGTCTTACAGCCTCGTCTTTGTCCAGCGTCACATCGCTCATAGCAGTGGATGAGAATTGCAGTTCCAATGATCAATGCCTGCGTAAGCGATCGAACTTCAAGGTACTGATCAATGAAAAACCCATCGAAAACAGTCTTGACTGAATCAGTTGTATGAAACGTTAAACTACTCGGTGAGATCGTATTATCAATAGCAGGTCGTGCAGAATTATTCGCGCGCATATCAAGCTTACCCCCAACTATATGAATCGGCAGATTTACACTACGCCCCATACCCGAAACCTCCCCCTCCCCGTCATCTCGCGCAGACCGAGCTCCAATACGATCCGCCGCGCCGCCTGCGGCGTGACGTCGAGCGTTTCCGCCACCATGCCGGCCGACACCAGCGGCCGCGCCATGACCAGCTTGACCAGTTCCGGCAGCCTCGATGAAGTTCGGAATCCTTCCAGTTTCCGATCCATCATCGTTTTCGCGAGCGCCAGCCGGTCATACTCCTTCAGACCGGCTTCGGCGGCCGCGATCAGCCCGTGGGCGATGGCCAGCAGCCGGATTTCGCGATTACGATGCCGGAGCCGATCGAGAGGCACGGTCTTGAGGCCGAGATTGATGGCGGCGAGATGCGTGTCTAGCGCAGGATTGAGGCGCAAAACAGCCGACCGATCCAAGGCGCATGCTGCAGCACCGGTGGGAGGCCCTGGACCTGGCGCAATGCGTCCCGCCATTCCTCCAGCCGCTGGTCCTCATCCCAGTCGAGACCATAGACTAGCGGATCCTTTTCGCGAGTGCTGGACCGATTTGGTGCCCTTGCTTGTTCGATGGCAGCGTCGGAACGAGCGAGCACCGCATCGATGGCGGCGAATTCTTCCGCAAGCGAACCGGTATCCTCCCCCTCCGGATTGGCCTTGACTGTGCGCCGATGCTGCCCGCAGTCTGCCCCTCGTCAGTGTCAGCCGACGTGATCTCTGACGGCTACGGTCAACCGGCAGAATCGGAACCAAAAGCTCGCAAATGCCGTTCCTTTGACGAACAACAATCGGTGTCGTCGATGTCCACGGTCGCACAATCCGCTTCAATCGCTCTGCTGAGCTCCGCCCTTCTCGGTGCAACGCTGGCGCCAGCCTCCGCTCTGCGGATGCCAGACAGCGCCGATGCGTACCCGACCGGTCAGGCCGTGTCCGCTTATGCCCGCGGCGAGCAGACCGATCCGTCAGCGGCCCCGACCCTTTCTGCCAGCGAGATCAGGCACATCAGGTGGTGCGCTGCCAAATACACATTGGCGTACGACGCGGTCAACGACACCTACGCTAGTTCCGGCGGCATGCGCCTGCCATGTCGCTCGCCGCGATAGCGGCAGGAAAGCGGCTGTGGGTTTTACCTTACGATTTCAAATGGCCAATTCTCTTCGACAGCTGAGGGTTAGCTGAAAAAGCCATCACAATTTTCAGCTAAAGATTTCAATCGACATTACGCTTTCCCAAGCGATTGCATCACTGGCACGCAGCTCCCCTTGGGACTTTATGCGAACCGCTACGGGAGATCGCAATGAACGGGCGATTTGCCTGTCCGGCCGATCTAGCCAGCTTCCCGAACCTGGACGCCCGTAGCTGCGAAGTCCGTCCATTGTCGGGGCTTCGCTAGCCCATGTCGTGCATAATGCTGACATTGCCTGTCACGAACATGTGCGAGAGACTGGCAAAAACTCCGCTGTCGCCGCCCCGGGTTCGGGACAGCATACCGAAGGCAGGCACATGGACGTCGGGAACCAGGTTTACTCGTTTTCACCCGAACTGGTCGAAGGGATCATCGTCAAACGAAAGAACCGCTTCATCTTTGTCGTAGAGATTGTTGACATTGCCTATGAATGCCATTGTCCTGTGACGGGAGGCATCGGGAACATCGTCTTCGATGCCATCCCCTGCCTGCTCTCGAAGAGCCAGGGCACAATCCGCAAGACCCCCTATACGGTCGAAGCGATTTCGCTCGACCCTCCCGGTACCGAAAACAAAACCTGGGTCGGCATTAACCAGAACCTCGTCAACCGCTGCGTGGAGAACGCCTTTCGGGGCGGCATGCTGGCAAACGTCATCGACGGCGGCCACGCGATCCTGCGCGAGCAGATCCTCGGAAATTCCAAACTCGATTTCAGGATCGGCGGCACCTACATCGAAGTAAAGACACCACTCAGCGACATCCAGCTTCCAGCAGGTTCGCATATCGTGAAGAAGAAAGCCCCGGAGGCCACCGGTCCAAACCGCTTTGTCCGCCATATCGGCGAACTCTCAGACAGTCTTGGCCCCGACAACAAGGCCATCCTGCTGATATGCTTCATCTACGATAATCCGAGATTTATCCGGCCTGCCCAGACCAAGAACAGCGGCACGGTTCGCGGTGTCGTTGCCGCCTCCGTGGCGCGCGGTGTCGAAATCTGGCAGGTCAATTTCGAACTCACTCCGTCCGGTGTCCGTCTGCACCGACACTTCGAGATCACGGCCGATTTCGCCTGGTGACAGGCTCCACCGGACTGGTTGGCGGACCGGCTCACGGACCCGCCAGCTTCAATCATCCGAACGTTGCAAGCGATGAATAGCGCTCATCGCGCAGGATTTCATGCAACTGCCGCCGGCGAACGCCCATGTTGCCTCCGTCGAATAGTGGAAAGGCGATCGCATCCTGGAGGTAGCCGTACAGCGGAAGCTCGTCGTCATAGCTGTCGATGCCGACGACACGCATGAGATTGGTGATCGTGCGAACGGCCGCTTCCGAACACCAGACTTTGGAATAGAGCGCGAGCTCCGCCGCTCCCTCGGTCTGCGCATCGGCGGCCCAGCAAGCCCGCCAACTCAGCGCACGAGCAGCCTCCAGCTCCGCCTTGGCGTCGGCGAGTGCGAATCCCACGGCCTGATGCTCGATGATAGGCACGGCGCCGCCACGACGTTCGGCTTTGGCAAATCGCAGGGCGCAGTCGAACGCCGCACGCATGACCCCGGTCGACATGACTCCGACAAGCGCTGCCGTTGCAATGAAGCTCGCGCTGACAAGATCACGGCCGCCGCCAATGGGTCCCACCAGATTGCTCTTCGGGACCCGAACGTCCTCGAGCCGAAACCTCGGGGTCAGATGTCCACGGTGCCCCATGGAGTTGGCGCTGCGCTCGGTCACCAAGCCTGTCTCCGGGCGGTTGACGCAGATCACGGAGATCCCCTGCTCTGGAGGCACATCATCGTCAGTGCGGCACACGACGGCGAGCACATCGGCCCCCTTGCCGTCCCATCCAGTAGCGCTCGAAACCCATTGCTTACGTCCGTTGATCACCCAATCCTCGCCGTCGAGTCGCGCCGTTGTCCTGGTCCCTTCGCCCGGCTTCGCCGCGTCGAAGTTGGCACTGCCGCCTGGCTCGCTATTGGCCAATGCAGCGAGCGGTGCGCCTCTGGTTTCAAGAAAGGGTTCGATCCATCTCTGCTGCTGTTCGGGCGTTCCCGCCATGAAGATGGGAGTCAGTCCGAGCAGATTGGCGAACATCGTCAGGGAGACGTTGACATCAGCCGCATGGAATTCCTCGGCGACGACCGCCATGTCGACGACCCCGGTACCCTCGCCCCCGAACGGCTGTGGGATCAGCCGCCGCAGGAATCCTTGCGCGACGAGTTCCCCGTAGATCGGCCTCGTCGCTTGGAAGCGCGCCTCGGGCGTCGGCAGATCCCGGATGAGATTGCAGACTTGCGACAGTGTCGTTGACGCGAACCTGCGCGCGTTTGCCTGCAGTGCCTTCTGTTCCGTCGACAGCGCAAAATCCATGATCGTTCCCTCCTTGTTGAAGGGATCGAGCTTATTGATGGCTGGAATGCTTGGCTTGGACGGGAAGGAACCGGCATTGACCGGGAGAGAACTTAGTGGATCAGGATCCGTCGCCGATAATCGGTCGGGGTGTCTGCGAAGCGCTGTTTGAAGCTGCGGCTGAAATACGACATATCCGAGAAACCGCAGGCCAGCGCGATTGCTGTAATCGGCTCGTCGGGTCGTGCCTCCAGGAGCTTTGCCGAGGCTTCGAGGCGGATCTCCTTGAGATGCTCAGCAAAGGGCTGCCCGGTCGGAGCAAACAGGCGGTGGATGTAGCGCGGCGAGACGCCGAACACACGGGCCGCCTTCTCCGCCGACAAGTTCGGGTCGCCGTGATGCCGCCGGACGTAGCCGAGGACGAGGTCCAGCTTCAACGGACCACGTCGCTGACCGTCGCTTGCCTGCTCGGTGCCGATTTTCAACAGGTCGAGGATATGTCCCGCGAACAGCGGACGGCCAGCACCATCGCCGCCATCCGATAGAAGAAGTCGAGCATAGGCCTGGATCAAGCCGCTGATTTCCCGGCTCGTCTCGCTGCTCGACAGCCGCAGCACGCCCGAACTCAACAAGGCTTCAGGCAGGCTCCGACGAGCAACCGCGATGGAGTAGAGGGAGAAGCTGGTCCGATGCACAATATCGAAGGGATGAAGCGTATCGACTACCGCGATGTCGCCGGGCAAGGTGACGACTTCCCGGTCGTGCTGGCTTGTGAGACCGCGGCCGGAGAGCTGCAGATTGACGAAAGCAATTTCCTGCGCGCCGCCGACGATGTGTGCCCTCCGGCGACTGACACCATGCGCGGAGGCCTCGACGCGAGACAGATGAAATGTGTCACTCTGTGCCTGGATGATGCTTCCGACGAAAGGCGACTGGTTCACGCGCAGGGGATCCAGACGCACGAATGCCGCGGCAAGACTGTCCCGCCAGGATACAAACGGATCCTTCTCAATGGTCCCGACCGTCGTCCAGCTCTGCATGCTGTGTCACCCTATCGATCACCGCCAAAACGCTACCCAACCGCACTCAGTTCGTCAAATTCGCTGCGTCGGTCCACATCGACTTCCGACCAGGCAGGATTCCGGACGATATGATCGATGAACGTCCTGACGTTGGCCGAAAGATGCCGGCGGCTGGCATAGACCGCATACAGCCTTCCGTGGATGGCAGCCTCACTGGAAAGGAGCACTTCGAGACGCCCGGCCGCGACATCTTCCGCAATCAGCCAGGTTGGCAGAAAGGTCACGCCCATCCCTTCGCGTGCCACCATCTGCAACATTGTCTCGTTGGAACAACGCAGCACTGATCGAAAACGGATGGCGGCGGCACCTCCGGCACCAAAATGAATCTCGTCGCCAAATGGCGAATGCGTGTAGTTCAGCAGAACGTGTCCGGTCAGACCGTCGAGAGACCCTGGTCGGCCGCGGCGGTCCCAGTAGTGCGGCGCCGCGACAAGCTGCAGGGTGACGTCCGTGATTGGACGCGCGATCAGGCCGGGATCAAGTTCCTTGCTCATGCGCAGAGCCAGATCGTACCCGTCCTCGACCAGGCTGACCATCCTGCCGCTGAGATCCATGTCGAGGCTGACGTCCGGACATCGGGCCGAATAGTCCGCCAACATACGTGCGAACGTGGGATTGGCCAGCCAGACCGGTCCGCTGAACTTCAATCTTCCGCGCGGAGCCCCGTCGTGGCCCGCGATGGAGGACTCCATATCGTTCAGCGCATCGAGGATCTTCCTGGCCTGCTCGAGATATACAGCGCCTGTTTCGCTAAGTCCGACACGCCTGCTCGTCCGGTGGAGCAGGCGGACGTTGAGCCGCCTTTCCAGTTCTCCGACGTGCTTGCTGACCATGGATGTGGAGATTGCGAGGCGATCCGCCGCCGCAGAAAAGCTGCGCAGTTCCGCGACCAGGCAGAATACCCTTATACCGTCCAGCGTGTCCATCGATCATCCACTTCCAAGAAACGATACGTCAACGAACCGAACCATGATCAAATCGCGTGACAGCGTCACAATGAGGCGTCCAGTCAAGAGGTTCTTCATGTCCGCCACCGCATTCAAACCAACCAATCGGGGCCTTGCCAGGAGTCTATGGGTCGCCCAGGTCGCCCTTTTCCTGTTTTTCGTTCTTACAGGCCTCGCGAAAGTCTTCCTGCCGATCGAGACGCTCGCAGCAATGTGGGTCTGGCCGGGGCAGTATCCTTTGCTCGTCCGCGCGACGGCGTGGATAGACATCGCAGGAGGGATCGGCGTGCTGCTGCCATCCCTAACGCGCATCATGCCGAACCTCGCCGTTTTGGCGGCCGCCGGATGCACGTCGTTGCAGCTCTGCGCAATCGCATT
The DNA here is from genome assembly GCF_057784375.1 of Martinezella sp. CNPSo 3964. Lineage (NCBI taxonomy): Bacteria > Pseudomonadati > Pseudomonadota > Alphaproteobacteria > Hyphomicrobiales > Rhizobiaceae > Martinezella > Martinezella sp. CNPSo 3964. Next base: position 44,023 of record NZ_JBXSOW010000018.1, on the reverse strand, counting down.
CCACCTGTCGCGCGGCGAAGCATACGTGACACCGATCAACTTCGTCGTCCTTGCACTCTCGATCTTCGTCGCCTGGGGTCGGTGGTCAAAGGCACCTGTACAGGCACATTGACGACACGCTCCGCCACTAACGTATCCGCAGCCCGGACGACCCGAGGCGGTCTCTCGAGAAACCGCTTCGGGTTCCAGCAATCCAAGTCTTCCCAAAGGACGCGGTCCCAACCGACCGATCAGCTCAAAGCGCCGACGCTGTCGAGAAAAAATTCATCGAAGCCCTTCAACATTGAGCCAAGGCTTCTGGCGAGTTCGGATCGTGAGGATCCGTACCATTCCCGAGCAATGGCAATGGTTGGAAACTCTATTGCGACGACCTGCATTTCGAGATTTTCGCCATCGGTGCGCTCAAGCTGTCCGCAAAGGGATGCGAACCTGCCCCCGTAGAATTCCACTGAGGGAGCCGCGGTCTCCGCGTAGTCTCTCAACCCTTCCAAGTTCACGGCGTTACGATTCCATATCATATAGTAGGCAACCATCGTTCCTCGCCTGTCTTGAGAATGAGGCAATGCCCGCCTGCGCGGAGCGAGCGGAGTCGATCGGCGATGCTATCGCTATCGTTTGACAGGGGATGTCAGTATGAGGCGGTAGGCCATGCGCCTCCTCAGCGACCGCTAAGGCGCCGCGGCTCTGGCTCTCTCTTCCTCGACCTGGGTCCGCCACTGCTTGACGAGCTCCCGGCGTTGGCCAGGGTAGCGATCGGCCAACAGTTCCGCCTGCTGGATTCTGTCGGTGCGGAACGCCCTGAAATCCTGGCGCAGCTCGCACCAGGCGGCAATGACGCGCATCGTCTCCGCAAAGGCGATCCCGATCGGCCAGATGACACGGTCGGTGTCGGCTCCCTTGCCGTCCCGGTAGACGATGTGCAGCTTCATCTGCTGCTGCATGGCCTTGCGCAGGATCTTAAGGTCGATCGCCTCGTCCTTCTGCGAGGGATAGTGAACGTGGAAGTCGTTGTCGTTGACCTTGTGGCGCAGTTCTGAGGGAAGAACCGCCTCGATCTTGGCGAGCGCATCCTGAGCGGCAAACGAAAGCTCGTCGTCTGTCTGGCGGCTCACCCATTGCACGCCGAGCGCTATTGCCTTGATTTCCTCTTCCGAGAACATCAGCGGCGGCAGCATGAAACTGGGCCTCAGCACATAGCCGAAACCGGGCTCGCCTTCGATCTCCGCGCCCATCGATTGCAGGAGGATGATGTCCCGATAGATCGTGCGTAGCGAAACACCCGTCTGCTCGGCGAGATAGGTCCCCGAGACCGCCTGCCGATGGCGGCGGAGAATCTGAAGGATGTCGAACAGTCGCTGGCTTTGGGACATGACCCTATCCTGAAACAAAACATGCTCCGGCCTATTTTATAGGCCGGAAGCAAGATCGGCCCTAGTCCATGCGGACGAGAACCTTTCCGTTGGCCTTGCGGCCGCTTTCCAGCGCCGTGATACTACCGATTGCCTCGGTCAGCGGCACGATCTCGCCGATCGGAAGCCTGAGCTTGCCCTCGGCGGCCGCCTCGGCAAGACCGTCCAGAATGTCGGCTCTCGCCGAGCATACGATCGGCTTCAGCTTTCGATCGAAGATCGAGCGGATAAACTTTCCGGGGGTCGGATTGATGTCGAGAAAGACGCCACCCAATCGCAGAAGCCCGAAGGCAACGGAAAGGGTCATGGTTCCAGCCGTGTCGTAGACTACGTCGAAACGATCGCCGATCTTCGTCAGATCCGTAGTGTGATAGTCGAAAAGCGGCTTCACGCCCAGTTCGCTGGCGTGCTGCATGGCAACGGCACTGCACGTTCCGCCAACCGTGGCACCGAGGGACATCGCCAGTTGGACCGAAGCCTCGCCTACTGCACCAGTGCAGCCGTTGATGAACACACGCTGACCCGACGAGACTTTCGCCTTGTCCACGAGCCCATTCCAGGCCGTCACCCCGGGAGTACCGAGGCACGCCGCATCTTCGAACGAGATCGATGCAGGCTTCCGGGCGATGAAGGTTTCTGGTGTAATCGCAGCTTCGCCGAGGGCGCCGCCATCCTGGATGCGCACCGAGCCGAACACCTCGTCACCCTGCCTGAAGCGGGTGACACCGGGTCCAACCGCGGTGACGACACCGGAAAAGTCGCTGCCCATCGCGCGGGGAAACTTCTTCCCCGTCACCATCTTCAGATATCCGTTCCGTACCTTCCAGTCGATCGGGTTGATCGAAGCGAAATGAACCTTCACCGCGACTTCGCCCTTACTCGGCGTGCGAAGCTCGAAGTTCTCGAGCTTCATCAGTTCCGGGCCGCCATATTGATCATATTGGATCCGCTTCATAGCAGGCCATTTCTCCTGAGAGTTGCCTCAACGACCTCGATCAGCGGCGTGCTCGGACGGCCGAGAAGCCGTGGCAGATCAACGCTGTCAGTATACCAGTCACCACGCTGGGTAGCAAAGCTGGCATCGGCGATGATGTCAGCGAAGAAGGCCGGAACTCCGGCGGCGGCAAGCGCCTGGCTGTAGCGGTCGACCGGAAGGTCTTCATAGACCAGCGGCTTACCGGTCAACTTCGAGATCGCCTCCGCCAGATCGTCCATGGTGAATGCGGTCCCACCGAGCTCGTAGATCGCGTCGCCATCGATCGGCCCTGTCAGGACGGCGGCCGCCGCTTCAGCGAGGTCGTCGCGGCTCGCACCCGAAAGCTGACCATAGGCTGCAGAACCGATCAGTTTGCCTGTAGCGAGAGCATAGCCAATGTTGCCGAGATCGCCGGCATAGACCTCGATGTAGGCGCCGTTGCGCAGGAAGACGTGCCGCAGACCCGAATGCCGGATCAGATCCTCTGTCTGCTTGTGCTCGTCGCCCAGGAGAAGAGTGCTGGTGTCGCTGTTGACGTAGCCCGCATAGGCGACCACGGGCACGCCTGCCGCCACAGCCGCTTTCACGGCGCGCTCCATCTGGGGATAGCGCTGGCCGAAGTCGGCCGACGGAATCAGCAGCAGCCGTTCCGCTCCGGCGAAGGCCGGCACGAGTGTTTCAGGCTTGTCGTAGTCGGCTTGACGGACCTCGATGCCCAAAGCTGCGAGATCCGCCGCCTTGGCTGGATCGCGGACGGCGGCGACGATATTCTTGGCCGCGACGCCGCGACGCAAAAGTGCTCCAATGACGAACCGCCCATAGCGGCCCGTTGCTGCAGTGATGATGATCATGTCGAATGCTCCCGGCGATCGGCTCAGTGCGGCTGGACGGTGGACATGTAGGCCGCATAGGGCGTGGCGTCGTAGATCACGTCCGTGGAGGCGATCTTGCCGTCCTTGACCTGGATCAGCTCGGCGACGAGCGAATGCGGAACCGGATGGGTTTCGACGGCATAGACGAGCACGGCCTGCGTCTCGGCACCGTAGGCGGCGAGAATATCGAGCTTTTTGATCATGCGGGCAAAGCCTTCCTGGAAGCCGCGGAACGCAGCCACGCCCGTGGTCTTGCCGATGGGCGAGCTGCAGATGATATCATCTGCGGAAATCTTGACGATAGCGTCGACGTCCTTACTGGCCATTGCCTCGCCATAGGCGCGAGCGATCTTGGCAGCCGTTGCGTTCTGTTCAGCCATGGTTCTATTCCTTTGCTGGTGATCTGTGGCTGATATGGGTATAGCGCGACCTAGTGACATCTGGTGTCAGCATGGTACGTTCGATGGTTGTAATTGTTGATATGAACAGCCTTGAGTAAGGAAATTCTGCGTTTTTTCAACGTAGAGATCGCCTTGGATCTGTACTCGACCGCCAAGCCGACATCGCCTCGGGACGCATGGTCGCGCCTATCGGCTTTACGAGAATAGCCGATGGCTTCCGGGCGGCGGTGATGCCGCGCGCATATGTCTGGCCCGCGATCACTCCTGCCCTGAACTGTCTGGCCGCCGAGCTTAGCCGGGATGACATGGCCGGCATCTAGCCCATCGGCCCTTCTGGATGTTCACAGGTGCTCAGCGCGGCGTGCCATCGCCGGCCCTCGCCCGGAAGTTTCAATCAATCCGCAAACTGTCGCGGGTCGCCATGAAATCCGGCTCATAAGTTTTGAAATTGGCCGGCGACGCGGTAAGGCTCAACGCTTGCACCGTGTGGCGTCCGATGGTGACGATCAACAATTGCTCTAGGACATCCGCCTTATCCTTCAGCATCGTGCATCGCATCTGCCGAGCCGGAAAGCCATCGAGCGTCGTGTCTTGCCGCTCCTGACAAGACGACGTCATTCCCTTCTCCGCATATGCGGCGCGCATGGTATTGGCCAGTGATGCCGTTTGGTTTTCCAGCGTGGGCTTATCGCCTTGCTTAATCGCAAGCACGATGAGGTTCAGCACCGCAAGCATCTGTCCCTGCTTGTCGACCTTCACCGCCAACCGGTTCGACCCATCGAATTTTTCCCCCGAGTTTGACGTCGGCACCGGCGACTGCCGCAATTCCCATCCTTGTGGCCACGTGATCGAAGAGGCGACCGCGGCCGGCACCATCGGCAAAAGCACCATAATCAGCATGGCAGAATAGGCACGCATCGACATCGTCTTCAATTCAATGCTCAATCTGGTGGGGCGGCTGAGAGATAGATCTGATGAAGGCTATAACCGGTGCCGGCAGACAATGTCTATTAATCCCGCCTCCATCCGGATGGGCGGCTGCGCCAGACCGCTTGTTGCCTATGCTAAAAGCGCACGGATATTCTCTGCATATGCGCGAATATCCTCCCTGCTCCTCAGGATCACTTTTGAGGCTGAGCATGCATCGAACAGCTTTTGATGTCCCAAAAAGCAGGTCGAGGAGTTTTCCCGGTGGCGATATTCTCTCACCCAGTCGATAAGCTCTTGGAAACTCTCCTCGCTGCCCCCGCCTTGAATGCCCCTGGCTCTGATGTTGGCAACGCACTCTTCCTCTGGAAGATCAATCCAGATCAACGCGGTTACCTGCGACAACACGGCGTTCGCCAGCCAGCCGTATACGCCTTCCATCAACCAGGTCTCGGCTCTTCCGGCGTCGACGACCTCGCTGAGCACGAGCTGGTTGTCTCTTGCGACACCATACTGACCGGGAACCCAACGCAAGTCGTCAAGATGAACAATAGGACGTTGGATGATGGCGCCGACTTCACGGGCAAGCCATGTTTTACCTGTTCCACCGTTCCCAAAGATCAGTATCCTCCGGAGGTCTTCAAGATGTGCCGAGTGCAATGGTCTCTCCTACGTTCAGGGATCGCAGATTAGACTCGACGGTGAAATTTAATTCAATATCGAAAGCCGAAGCGGCGGCAGTTGCCCGGCGATTTGGCGCTGCCCTCGAATCTGCCCCACTTACCCACAGTTGCTGCCATGTCGAATGGTTTTTCCATTTGTTAACCATATGAATTAACGCTATTCTTTTGCGATATTGAATCGAATTTGGCGTTTACTTCCGTTGCTCAGACCGTGGTTTTCTACGGGCTTTACTATCGATAGTATTCAGGTATCGATAGTGATGGATTTCGGGCCGCAAAGCCGGTTTGTCGGTCTTCCTGGATGGGTGGATTCGCCTGGAAATCCGGGCTTTTTGGCCGTTCTTCACCCTGGATCGGTGGACTCATCTGCCTGATTGAGTGGAATGACGCTTACCGAACCGGCCAGCTCGCCACCCTCCCCTCCTCCATTCTCGCGGCGGACTCTGCTTAAAACGGCCAGGCCAGGGCTGACCCCAACCAAATCCGCCGATTTTCCGCGATTTCGACCATGGAAGCCCGCTGGCGCGCGATTGACGGCCGCGATAGGCGCTGCCTATTCTCGGTCCGAAATCGCGCTGTATGGCTCCCCATTTTGATGATAAAACACGCTTGCAAAGGACCTGTTGCGAACAGCTTTTAATTGCGATAGCTGGATGAAATGACGACCATTTCCAAATCCAGTGTTATCCGCGTCAAAGCCCTGGGTCTACATTGGCGAGGCCCCCGGCTCCTAGCATTTGAGGTCTATGATCATGAGGGCCGGCTCAAGGGGGTACGGCCGCTAGGTGGTAGCGTTGAGTTTGGCGAAACCGCAAAAGATGCTGTTGTCAGAGAGTTTAAAGAGGAAATCGATACTGAGGTTTCCATTCTCGCAGGGCCAATGGTGATAGAGAACGTCTTCGTCCACGAAGGCCAAAGCCGGCACGAAATCCTCTTTATTTTTGACTTGGCATTTCCTCAAGGAGCTTTCGAGGGTCTGGAACGCATTCGATTTCAGGAGGACGACGGCACCTCAATGGTCGCAGCTTGGTATGATCCGCGAGAGCTTGATATCGAAGGAAGGCCGGAGCTTTACCCGAAGGGCCTTAAATCTCGATTACTCGGTCGGTGACCACCTGCCCCGCAGCCTGGCCAACCAGGAGGATTCCGGTGAACCTAGAAGGCAGGAAACGCTATCAATTCAACGAAACAGATTTCGCTTAATCAAGCCGGTCGACACCGCTAAACTCGGCGCAAATCACAGCGCTGGAGACGATCTTGCCAAAGCCGAAAGCCCTCCCCTCCCCCGCCGATCCGGTGCTCAACCGCGCCGAAGAACTCGATGCGCTCGACGCCATCCTGCCGTTTGCCCGCCGCGATCAGCTGGCGATGCTGCTGACCGACGAGGACGTCGCCACCCTCAAGCATTTGGCCAAGGAGGGTATGGGTGAAAATACACTGCGCGCACTCGCTTCCGACGTCGGCTATCTCGAGGAGTGGTGCAAGCTGTCGACCGGCGCTCCCCTCCCCTGGCCGGCTCCGGAGAGCCTGCTGTTGAAATTCGTCGCCCACCATCTCTGGGACCCGGTCGAACGCGCCGAGGATTCTTCCCACGGCATGCCGGCCGACGTCGAGATTGGATTGCGCGCCCAGGGCCTACTGCGCGTCGATGGCCCGCACGCGCCAGACACCGTGCGCCGGCGACTGACCTCCTGGTCGATCCTTACTCGCTGGCGCGGTTTGAGCGGATCGTTTTCCGCCCCTTCCCTGAAATCCGCACTCAGACTCGCGGTGCGGGCCAGCGCTCGGCCAAGGCGACGCAAGAGCAAAAAGGCGGTCACCGGCGATGTCCTGACAAAGCTACTGGCCACCTGCGACGGTGAACGCCTGGTCGATCTTCGCGATCGGGCACTGTTGCTCGCCGCCTTTGCCTCCGGCGGCCGCCGGCGCTCGGAAGTCGCCGACCTGCGCATCGAGGATCTGGTCGATGAAGAGCCGGTGCATGCCGATCCAAGAGACGCCGCCTCCCCTCTCCTGCCGTGTCTCACCGTTCATCTCGGCCGAACCAAGACAGCGACGGCTGAAGATCAGGCGCATGCCGTTCTGATCGGCCGGCCGGTTGTCGCGTTGAAGCGGTGGATTGAAGAATCAAGGATCGAGAGCGGACCGCTCTTCCGGCGGATCGATCAATGGGGCAATATCGATCGGCGAGCCCTGACGCCGCAGTCGGTCAATCTGATCCTCAAGAACAGATGCCGACAGGCGGGTCTGGATCCTGAGGCATTCTCTGCTCATGGGCTGCGGTCTGGCTATCTGACCGAAGCGGCCAACCGCGGCGTATCCTTGCAGGAAGCCATGCAGCAGTCACTACATAAATCGGTGGCCCAGGCCGCAAGCTACTACAACAACGCCGAGCGGAAAAACGGGCGAGCGGCAAGATTGGTGAGCTAGGAAATCAATTGAGGGTGAGCAGATGCGGTATTCCACCGGCCAGCCGATACTGGTAGGCGATCATGTTATGGTCGATGGTATGGCGGGGATCGTTGTCTGCGATTTCGATAATCGCGCCTTTCTGCCCGGCTACTCCGGCTGGGACATCCCTAACGTAGAGATGATGGGCGGTGGCACCCTGTCTTCCGGAATTATGGTCAAAACGACTGACGCGGGCTTGATTCACTACGAACAGGGAAACGGGCACATCCTATTTGTTGAAGCGAGTGGTCTTCAGCCTCCTGACGCCAATCGGAGATTGGAAGATTGATCTCCACCTCGGATCGGGCGATCCAGTCTAGATACCTGGTTTTAGCGTTCTTAGGGCATAGAAGTTGCAAGTTCTCCTCGGCTCCGGAGAGCGCTAGGTGTAGCGGCGCGCAATCATCGGCCCTCTCCGAATGAACCAAGTCCAATGAGAGCGCCGTGGAGGCGCCCCCACTCACAAACGTTCAGGTGATCAAGAGGCTTTGCTGATCGATTTGCTATTTGCGCGCATCAGCGCCATCAACATCGGGCCGAGCGAAAACTCACCGCGATCTGCCTTCCTGGTAAGATCTCGCAAGTAGCCACCGGCCGAATTGATATGCCCTGCCCTTTCGAGTATGCAGGCCACTACCGCCGCAGCGTTTTCAGCGCCCAGCGCGTCGCAGGCGTCTTGGTAGGCAGTCGGACTGACGCCCAACATCGACCGCACAACGACGGCCGCCGACATAAGATCGCGCCAACTGCCGACGGCACCTCCAGGGCCGTAATCGGTGATCTGCGGGCAAGCCTGCAGCACCATCCCAAGCGGGAACGCTTTTTTCGGGTCCCTAATTTGCGTGATAGCTGGGCTCGATTTCGCCCCCTGCTCTTTTTCAGAGCTAGGTTCAAGTTCATTACTGGATTCGGATTTTGAATTCTGTATGTGGCAACCATTTTGGATAGCATTGCTGTCCATATTTTCGGAACTTTCCTGACTTTCCAGCTGGTTGACGATCTCTTCCCGCAACAACTCCATTTCTTCCAGGATCGAGGTTATTTCCGCGGTCATCGGTCGACGCGGAACTCGAGCAACCAGGTCGATGAACAGCGCTTCTATGTAGCTCCAGTTACCGGGAGCGCCCTCTTCCACAGCGGCCGTGATGAGCTTGCGGACATCGCGCCGGCAGATCGTCAGTGCTTCTTTGGCAATACGGAAACGTTTGCGCTCCGCTGCGACCTGCTGCGCGGCATGGGCCAGCTCTTCGGCTCGCGCCAGTAGCGGAGCCAGGCTGAAGCCAAAGGCATCTTCGATCACACCTGATCCGTCCTTACGGGCATAGCGTTTGCCGTTGGCGCTATCCTTGCGCTGGATTAGGCCAGCTTCGACGAGCGCGGCAAGGTGCCGGCGCAGCGTTGTGCCGGCGATCCCGTGTGCGCGTACAGAGAGCTGTTCATTCGACGGAAATACGACGAGTCCATGATCCTCCGAAAGATCGCTGTCGGGATAGAACGTCAGAAGCGCATCGAGGACGGCGAGCGCGCGGTCCTGAACGCCGAGCAGTTCCCTCGCCTCGCAAGCGTCGCGAAACACTTTCCACTTCTCGACGGTCTTACCTGATTTGATTGCGGCCGTTTTCATCTGCCCACGAACTTGGGCAAGCGAAATCGCTCGCCGCCCGAAGGGCGTCGTCACATTCCCACTCTCCATTTCCTTCACCCTTCAATAGGCAAAAGAAATCTGCTCACCAAAACGGTGCCAAAGACTCTTGACTGTGATTCGTGGAAATGCGATTCTCGATCTTGCTACAGAATACGAGAGAGGCTTCCACGGGCGACCGTTTGGGGGCCTTTTTCTTTTGCTGTCTACCTTTCCTCAGATTTGGTTGATGACAGAAACTCTTGGTGCAATCGCCCTAAATTGTCGGTGATGAAACGGCCGAATTCGGCGGCCTGTTCTAACCTGAGGGCGATTGAATAACTCTTGTTGCTGCCTTTGAACTCTGCTTTGACGGAAGCATCGCCAGCCCGCCATTCGCCTTTATCCGGCGCTTCCTTGGGCAGCTGGTCGGCTTTCCTGATCTCGCCAATCAGGAACTCAAAGCGAGCGTCAGAATCGAGAGCACCGAAACTCTCCGCATCGATGAGCTTAAGGACAAGCTTTTTCGTCGATGGCTTCTCGATCTTTTGCGCGAAATCGATCCATCTATCTCGACCAATGGATTTCGCGGGACCGATCTTTTTGGCAACAGCTTCAGGCACCCGGCCTGATACCGACAACATACGCGTCAGCATCGGAGCGTCAGTTGCCAGAGCGGACTGGATTGTTGGCTTGTCGTAGCCGAGATCGAGCAAGCGTTGAGCAAACATGGACCGCTCGATGAATGACAGGTTCTGCCGGGCGGAATTTTCTTGCCCTTGCGCGATCACATGATCCGCGTCGGAGATTTCCTTGACGACTGCTCGAACCTTGCGGCCCAGATCTTTTGCAGCCCGAACGCGGCGGTGTCCGAAAACGATCTGGTATCGACCAACTTGGGATGGGTGAGGGCGCACCAGAATTGGCGAATCTTGCCCGCGCTCGCGAATAGCTTCCACCAGTTCCAAATAGGCGTCGTCGTCCTCGCCCATGCGATCAGAAACAAAGGAGCCTTCGAGGTCGGACGTGTCCAGTTCGAGAACCTGTTCGCCCGCAAAACTCTGATCAGCGAGGGCGGCCTTTTCAGCCAGCTCGTTCAGAGAACTGATCATGGATCGGGACGCACCTTTAGCCGCGTAGGTGGGCGCGGGCTTCCTCTCCTGATCGTCGCCTTTAGGCGACGTGAGATTTGCGAAAACGTCCCTTCTAGCCATCGCAGAAACTCACCTTTATTGATTTCATTGGATAAAAATGCCGTTTGTACGGCTGACAATTCTGCTTACGCATGTCTGCGCCTCCATGCTTTGTGTAGGAGGTCGATCACCTCGGCGTTCACCGCATCCATCGATTCTCGGGCGCGGTCATAGGTCGAGGGCGTGAATTGTGAGCGCTCGACTTCATAGAGCGTTTGCTTGGTCAAGCCAGCGTCGGAAATCGCCGTCGATTTTACCATCTGATTTCGCATCATCTGCGCCGCAAACATGCTCTGCATGAAGCCAACCATCTGCTGCTGTGGAATGTCCGTCGGCTCGTATCTCGTCACGAGATATCGGAACCAGTCGAGGGAAACATTCACACCTACGGCTTCGACGCTCTTTAGAATGTTGCCGAGCATCAAGAGAAATTGACTCATCGACATAATGTCGAGCATCTGAGGATGGACGGTAATCAAAACCGATGTGGCTGCCGTCAACGCTGTCAACGTGAGATAGCCGAGCTGAGGAGGGCAATCGACTACGACGACATCATAGCGATCGTCGACCTCAGCAAGCGCGTCTCCGATCCGGGTATAGAACAGCTTGCCAGCGTTGGAATCTTTCCGTTGCATGGCAATGGGCGTCTCGTATTCGTATTCCTGCAGCTCCAGATTCGCTGGGACGACGTCCAAGTTGGGAAAATTCGTTGGCTGGATAATTTCGGTGATGGACTTACGCTGGCCGTCGTAACGTAGTGCTTCGTAGAACGACGCCTTGTCGTCAAGCTCTGGCTGAATGCCATAGAGTGCCGTCAAGGAAGCCTGCGGGTCAAGATCGACTGCCAGGACGCGGTAGCCACTCAATGCCAGATACTGCGAAAGGTGGGCAGACGTTGTCGTCTTTCCGGAACCGCCCTTAAAATTTACGACGGCGATCACCTGTAGGCGTTCGTTCTCTTTTCGGTGCGGCACACGGTCGAGGAGGGTGCGTAGGTCATTCATTTGATCTGCGGTGTAATACCGCCGTCCAGTCGAAGTCGTCGTAGCAGGCTCGACACCCTTGCCCTGCAGATGGAGCTTCTTCAAATAGGACTGAGAGACCCCCACGAAGTCGGCGACCTCCGCCAACGAAAACTGACGCAAGCTCTTCTGGGCGTTCGGCGGGAATTTTTCCTGCCTCAACATGTCGAGCTTCGACGAAATGTCACCACCCTGTTCAAGGATGATGTCGGCAAAACCCGGCACTTTTTCAGAAGTGGCCATTTTCACGCTCATTTTGGAACCCACCATCAGTCACGATATTTCCGTGAAACCTCACCAATTATCGGGACAATGCTCCGATTCCGTCTTCATGGCAAGAAAAAGAGGGTAAACGAAAGGTTAACGCCCAGTTTCCTGAGCAGAGCCTGATTCTCAATCGCTTGGGAAGAGAGGGGAGGGGTTCCCACCAGAGATCGGTGGCGGTCAAAACATCTGGATTCCGCGTGAATTGCAGAGGGTGTTGATCTTCATGATTCTGACCCGTTAAGCCGCGGCTACGCCCGCTCCACTTTGTCGACCCTCGACAGAAACTGCTTGAGGCTCCACCCGGCCCACAAAATATAGGGCGGAATACCGAGCGAATAGTGACCACAGTTTAATTCGAGAATGTTCGCCCTTGCCCCGGCGGCACTCAGCGTTTGCATGAACCTCGTCGATAGCTCTGGAAGGACCACTTTGTCTCTCCTCGCAAGAAGGATATGACGAGCGAGATCCCGTCGTGCGAGATTTTTCACAGAATTTTCCAGGTTGAGTGGAGCCCAAGCCCTGCGGAGATCAGCCAGCTTTATCTCAGGCTCAAGGCTTTCACGTATTGCTCGTGTGGCGCGCCCGGTCCAGACCATATCAGCGAGACTTCCCGCTGTCAGAAATAACGAGGCCTTCGAGACATTCGCGTCGTGAGCAGCAATCAACCCGGCGACCCATGAGCCCAAGCTCATACCTAAAACCGAAATCTCCTGGTAACCTTCGCTCTTCAACCAACGTATTAGCTTTCTGCCATCCCATACTGCCTGCCTTACGGATTGGATCGTTCGACCGAGATTGGCGCTCAACATATCGTCCGCGTGCGCGGCACCTGGGCGGCTGCGCTCGAAGTGATAGGGCATGGCCATCTCAACAACGGTGATGCCACGCTTCGAGAAAAACTTGGCAATCTGGCGATTTCGGGAGCTCGCATTCCAATGGTGAAAAATCACCATCGCCCGATCTAGGGACCCGCTTTCCGTGATTTTCGCCCAGACGACGTTGTTCTCTTCAACGTCGGTGTGCATGTCCGATGGAAATTTGAGCCACTCACCTTGCCTTTGAAAACCTTGATCGCTCAGATTCGGCTCATCGAAGAAGGTTGGATCCGCGGCGGCCTGACCCGCAAGAGCGCAAAACTCCTCGAGGTTTGTTGTCGCCTTGGCGCCTGGAAAGGCGCGGTCGGCGTCGAGAACGAAGGTCGTTCTTTCTTTCCCTTGTTCGCCACGCTGCGCGCGCCGCTCATCCCAACGATCCAACCAACTATGATACACGCGGATTTCCTATCTCACTTATTTGACGCTGCCCGAACCCTGGATCGCAAAGCCCGTATATCCCAAGGAGCACCCCAATGCTCAGAAGGATCGAAAACCCCGCAAACGCATCGATGAGCAAGTAACTGGCAAAAAGCAGCACCACAACGCCTGACATCTTCCACAAGGGCACTTGAAATCGGCTCCTGCTACCCAAACGGATTGAGCCGTACAGAAAAACAACGCACGTCGAAACAGCAACTAAGAGGCTGCTATAGTGGGTCGGCATTCTATAATTGAACTTGCTGCCGGCCTCTTGGTGGTGATGGAAGACAGCGGACATATCACCGACAAGCCAAGCCATGATGTTCTCTCGATCCGATGTCAGGTACGAACTCTGGGCTTTCATGCAGATGGCAATCAGGATACCCAAAACCGTGCACCGAAAAATGCCGCGCATCAGCCTGAGGGCGGGTTCGCTAAGGTCGTCTCGATAGACCATTTCCGGGCGGATTTTCGATATTTGTTCAATTCTCCAGAGATCATGCACCATCGTGTGAAGCAAAATGAGGCCTGCGAAAAATACATAGAAGCAGAGGCACATATAGAGATAGGCGAGAGCCGTGAAGACGATAGACATTTGCACCGAAATAAGCTCCGGCCGAACAAGGGCGATCGAGCCCCAACTCGTCGCGTCGCTACCGCCACCCTTCAGCAGGGGGATCAAACACACGCCGATCCACTGGAACAGACCGGCGAACAAGACGCAAATCAGAAAAACCGCCCAATATGAGTAGGAAGACGCTGCGACAGTCTGCTGCCAATCATCGTCGCTCTCTTTCCTGCCGGCCTGTCCCAACAGCCGCAGCCGCCCTTCACCTCTCCAAAAGACAAGTAACTCCGTCACGAGCCAGAAAAAGAGTGGCAGCAGCACCATGAAAAGGAATGTCCAATTCGGCGCCCAGAGAAACCCAACCTGTTTAACAACGCCATCCGATCGGCCATAGGTAGCGCTGTGGATCCCGACAATGTACGACAGAAATCCAAGCGCCGAGGCACCCGCAAATACGGATGCCGGCAAATTCAAGGGAGACCCACGGCTAAAGAGCGCTTCCGATCTCAGTGCCAAGCCGTGACGCCGTTCCGGCATAATATCGATCTCTCGCGCCAATTCGACCGACGCCGCTTTTGCATTGCCGACGATAGCGGTCGATGGCATCTTCAAAGCCGCGGTCGCACTGGCGCCGCCGCTTCTCCCGTTCTTCGCTTTGCGTCTCTTTGCCGTGAACCGGGATTGCGCCTCGCCGAGCTCCATCTGCCATTCACTGGTTGCAACCGGATCGTCGCATCCAAAAATCCTTGCCAGCCAACGGATGTTCGCTGTGCTGATCCCTTTGTCGTTCTCCTGAAACCACAGCTGTACTGTTCTGAGATCCACCCCAGCCCGGTTCGAATCAATCTGCGAGATCGCTTCTGCCAGAAGCTCGGGCGTCCACGGTCCTGCGGGGAAACCGTCGTGGCTCAAGGGCCGGCCCGCTCCGGCCGCAGCCAATCGCTTGAATAGTTCTTTGAAATCGCTCCCGTCTTTCGGCGGCGGGAGAAAAAATTTTCCATTTCGTATCAAAGGCTTACCGACTTTGGTTTCGTATGGTTTCGTTACGTTTCTTATCCTATCGAGCCTTTAGACTCAATCAATGATAGCGCCGGGCCGTTGGAATATAGCAAATCGGGCATCGGATAGCTTTTGAGGTGAGAGGCCAATGATCATCGATTCAATTCAAGGGGAGATCCACTATGGCGGCCGCAGCCATCTGAGCCATATGGGTTTCTTGCTGGACGAGTTTGCACGTGAGCAGGGGGATTATGCGACGTTTGCCGAGTATGCGGCTCAATGCTTCATGGAAGGCAAGCAGATCGCTGGGGCGATCAATGAAGTCGAGCAGGTGAAGCGTTCAGGCGTCAACGCCTGGGGCTATGCGATCAGGATCGAGAAAGGGACGTGGCGAAGCGACCATGATCTTGTAAGCGTTTCGAACCCGGATGCAGCACAATCCGCGTTGCGGCAAATCGATCGCGCTGACGAGAAAAAACTATTGTCCTTGATTTCCCTACTTGAGGGGGAAGGGGAAACATTGAAGGCACTCGGCAGGTTAATGTTTCACGCGTTCGCGAGCGACAGAGCCAAAATCCGCGAAGCCGATCTGGAAACCGTAACGAATGCTGTTGAGAAGTCCTACGAAGCAGGCCGGTTGCCGAACAAAACCGCGATGGAGAACTTGCTGCAGGCTATTCGGATTCTTTCACCTCAAGGGGCGAGTTCGTCTCCAGAAGGTGAGCCTTCTTTAGGTTGATGGCGGCATCAGGGTTGATGTAGAGCACCTTTCCAAATACGCCTGGGCGGATCGATGGCGTATGAACGCGCTCAATCACACCGCGCTTTTCCAGGAGCTTCGCCATCAGATCGATCTGGGATGAATGAGAGTCGACCATGCGCGCGATACTCGACGCCGTCGGCTTTTTGCCGAGTTCGTGTTCGTGAGCGAGCGTCGTCAGCAGCGCAATCTGACGGAAGCGGTGCGCACCGGTTTCGCCAGGGAAGCGAGACCATAAAACAAGATCACAAAGTTCCGACAGCTTGGTTTTCTCGGGTGGCTCTCGGGACGGGGGGGAGGGCAGTGTCATCTGCAATTGCCCGCTTTCGACAGCGTCGAAGTAATCGGCGATGAGTTTTCCGAGCAAAATGGGGATGCGCTCTTCCAGATCCGTCGCGACTCGAGCGATTTTTTCATACTGTTCGGTCGACATGAAAATGCGCGTTTCGGTGAGGTTCGCGTCATGTTCGCGTTCCCACCAGCGTCTCGGCTCTTTCGGATCTTCTGAGGTCATTTTCAAATCACAGACAGTTCGGTTGCGGCGGCATCGCGGCTGTTGACCACTGCCATGACCCGGCGTTCCCTTCCATAATGGCACTATCGACTTATTAGGCGAGATTTACTTCTCTTGCCAAGCCGGAGATTTCGCAAAGGGTCATGACAATCCGTTATAGCGCTAAATATGCAATCGATCCATCGAACAGCCGATGTCCCGGTGTACCGCTCGCCTCAACCGACTAGCACCACGAGCGGTGCCTCGGCTCCCACGGCCGGACGACGCGATCGCGCGAAAGCATGTGGCCGAGGTCCCGATTGTTGATCGAAACGAATGCGATCGTTCCGGACTGATCGGTATGAAGGCGGGCCATCGTGAAGGTTGCCCGATTGAAATACTGGGCAAGCCGATCGACCGCCCGCTGCGCGCTTGATCGCTCACCGATACAGTTCGCTTGGGTGAGGGGGGCATCGATGTTGGCGATGCGAACGGGCTCGCGATGGTCGCCCCATCGGTGCATGGTGAAGCTGTCGCCGGTCAGAATGCGCAAGGAGACGGGCTCGCAAGCGCTGTTCTCACAGAACGTCGCGTTGACGCTTCGTGAGACGACCTCGATGCCAAAGGTCGCACGCACTACCCTGGGTTTCGCGCTTGCCGCGGCAAGCGGTGTGATGCAGAGCAGGGCGGCAAGGCCAAGACGAGCTGAGATAGCGAGCATATTGATCAATCCCAGGGAATGATGGCCATGAGGTCTTCATCGTCCTGGCCGGGGTAGCGGCCGAGATTGGCGTTGAGCTTGCCATAACCGGTATTGACGGAAAGCGTATAGTAGTCGGCGTTCTCCCGGTTCTGCTTCTTCCAAATGCCGCCGATCTCCACAGCCTTGCCCCTGGGACTTTTGGCAAACAGACGATAGGCCGGCGCCTTCGGATTCGCGCTTGCATAGCGTTCGCCGGAAACGTCGACATCATAGGCGATCGAGGCAATATTGCCTTTGAGGCGGGCGCCGTCTTCGATGAACTGGATGTAGTTGGTCAGCTCCGCTGTCTTGGTTGGCATGAAACTCTCCTTCAGTTTGAGCGTGACAAGGCGCCTATCTGGCGCCGGTTGATTGAGACAAAAGTGTCCGGTTCGGATGTGGCATGTCGGGAAACGCCCACAAGCCGACGCGCGACGTCTGTGCGATCGATTCCTCGGCGGCGTAAGCCGGATAGACGGGCGTTCCAGAACTTGTGAGAGCTGCGAACGCAAATCCTTGCGTAATCAGGATCGTTCCGAGATCCAGGACATGACCGCCGACATGGGCGGAGCAGATGACCAGGATCGTCGATCCCTCGGGTGATTGCGAAGGCGATGTCGATGACGAAGGGCGGGCGGATAGCTGCACGACCGGGGCACATGTCGGCTTGGTATCGCGGATGATAGCGGCAAGCATCGCAAGCGACACCGCCCCACAATCCTGCTTTTGGCCGGATTTATCCGTATAAGTGCTGCCGCGCAGGCAGGCCTGAACCCCATAGAGCCGCATGGTCTGTCCGGATTGCTGCCAGCTATCGCCCGTCAAGAACGTCAGACCGGTCGCGGGCACCGCAAACGTGCGGGAAGCCGGTTGTTCCGGCTGCGCGAACGAGGGGACTGCCAGCGTCAACAAGCCGAAGATCGAGATGGTGGCAATGATGATGCCAGGTATGTTTGTGGTCCGCGTACCGACAGTCATTGCGGTGCCCTGTCCGCAGCAACCGGGCTGCAATCGATACCATCGTTGGAGTTGGTAATGCAGCCGACATTATAGCCAGCGCCCGAGATCATATAGGAGCACACACTCGTGCCGGCCCCGTCGCGCGTGCCAGGGGCATTGCAGTCGAGACCCGCCTGAGCAAGATTATAGAGTTTTGACGTCTTGCCAGCGCAACCAAACTGACATGCCTTCAAGATTGACGATTGCGAGATGGTCGCGCAGGTGCCCTGATAGCAAACCTGCTGGCCGACGAGATTGGTCAGGCCGCTTCTCTGCGCCGCCGCCCATTGATCCCCTTCATATCGCTGCCAGGCGACAACCTGAGCCGAGGGGCTCGCCAGGAAATCGGCGCGGCTGCCGCTCCAATACTGCTGAAGCGTGCCGCTGTCACAGAACTGGAACGCGCCGTAACAGCGGGTGCCATTGACGACGGGAGAAATGCTGTCGAAATTGCCTTCGCTGTGGCTGACGTTGGACGCATATTCGGCACAGCCGGCGGGCATTCCGGCGTTCAGCAGGCTGACGGCGCTTTCGCCGGCGAAGGCAAGTGTCGCCAGCATCCCAAGTGCGATGCCGCACTGTGCATAAAGATCTCTAACGTTAGGCCACCAGACGGGGAGGGGACGGTTGATCGATCGGGCAGAAAGAGCAGTTGTGGTCATTTGGCGTCCTTAACGTCATAGGAACCGGTAAACGCCTGGACGCTGTCGTTGATTTCTTCCGTAAAGATCTTGGCATAGTTCAATGAGAGCGTGACCGGATGGCCAAGCAAGCCATTTCCGGAAGCGACAATTTTCGCTGGGCCGCCTGGCTTCTTCAGCGCCAGGACGAATTGGCAGTCGCCCTGCATGGTGCAGGCGCTATCCAGCTGCGAAAGGATCCATTCTCCCTTTGGTGTCGTGGTACGGGCGATATAGATACTCGGAAGCCGGGGCGGGGCGCCGAATGTCTGGAGATCGGAGTCGTCCCACAAGCCCTCAGGATCGTGGCTGACGTTTTTGTGAGCGAGCACCGGTGTCAGCTTATAACCCTGTTGAGCAACCGCAGGGACACTGCCGAGGGCCGCGAAGAAGGTTGCCGCGATGAGGGCATAGATCGTCGGTTTCATGGAAAGGCCTATCGTTCGATGTGACGGCTACTTTGCCGGGAAATGAAACGGTATGCGCTGGCGGACATGGTCACCGCTTTGCGCACCGGCGCCAACATCGCGGCGATCAGGAAATAGCCGTTGATGACAAGCCGGACTGGCTGCTTGAGCAAAACGATGGAAACGCCAAGCACGAAGCGGATCGCGCGAAAGATGACGGAGAGGGCACCGATCGCGACCGCACAGAGGACGCAAAGGTTCAGCACCATAACGATTGCGTAGAGAGTCAGGACGAAGGCGGTATATCCGATGTTCTGCAAAGGGTGAGCGAGCACTGCCTTGAGCTGAACCGAAAGCGCAAAGCCGAGCAGGGCGTCGACAAGGAGAAGGCCGACGACGACGGAAAGCACCAGCTTCATCGGGTCGAACGCCACAAATAACCGTGGATCGTCATGCTCCATGATCCTATGTCTCCTTTTCGAGAATCCGTAAGCCATCGGGTCAAAGCTGCAGATCGAACCAGAACCTCGACTTTTCCCCGCTCGAGCCGGTGATGTCGAAGTAGTACGGGTCTTTCTTCAGGGGGCGCTGGATGCGATCGATCGCTTCGCCGGTACTGCCATGCCCGCCGTCGCTTGCCGCGCGTTTGACGCAGGACGATTGCGTGCCGCCGCCGTGGCCGGACGTGTCCTCGGCCGGGGTGTAGCCGGCCGGGCAATCATCATACTGCTGGTAACCGGGCGCACCGGTGCCGGCTCCCGGACAAATAGGCCACGTGAAACCCGGCAGTTTCATTGCGGCAATCAGCTTCGTCATTGGCGGTACACAATAGGGAACTCCGCGCCAGCTTGGATTCTGCGAGGCTGCACAAAGCAGCACCTGACAGCCCCATGGAGCATCATCGGCACGAGCCAGAGCTGGCGGCAGCACAGCCGTCAGGACTGCGGTGGCGAGCACAGCACGGAGCCCGATTGAGCCGACTGAGGCGCAAGCCGATCGATGCAGGCTCATGTGATTTCAACTCCGTGTCATTTATCCTATTGACAGGATATTCAGTTATATAAAATAATCAAGCCAGTTTGATCAGCCAAATCAGGGCATTCAAGGGCGAGCACGCAATGGACATGGGCAATTCGCAGATGCGACATAGTCAGCGAGTAAGGCACCTGCTTGCGGTCGCGGCCCTGAGTCTCGTCTTCTGCCATTCGGCCGTCGGCGAAGAGATCGCTCCAACCGCGGCGCTCTGCGTGGATGGTGCGATACCAGCCGGCCAGATCAAACAAATGATTATCGACGAAGCCGTCCGCCAGCAGGCCGACGCCAAGCTTGCGCTGGCTGTCACGGGCGAAGAATCCGGCTTTGGCGCCCGTGTCAATTCGAAGGCCGGCGCTCGCGGCCCGATGCAACTGATGCCGGCGACTGCGGTCCGATATGGCGTGGCCGATATTTGTGACGCAGGTGAGAACATCCGCGGCGGTGTCAGCTATCTCAAGGATTTAATGGCTGCGTTTAGTGGCAATATCATGCTGGTCGTTGCCGCCTATAATGCCGGCGAGAGCCGCGTTATCAGCGCCCGTGGCATCCCTTCGATCGGCGAAACCGTCTCCTACACTGCTCGTGTTGCCAATGCCTATTACGGCTTTGACAATGCGATTTCCACCCGAGGCAAAGCGGCAAAATTAAACGCAGCAACCGAAACCAATGAAGCCACCGGCGTCGACCTGCTCGCAGCAGCCGTCCCGGCAGCATCGGCCTCCGACAAGCCAATTCCCATCAATCAGACACCGGACAAGGCCCGCCAGAACGACTGGATCGGCGGCTCGGTCCTTTACGTGCAGTAGCCAGAACAGGAGCCCCCAATGAAGGCAAAGCTTATTGATCTCGTTCGATCCGTGATCCCCTCACGATCGATCAGTACCAATACCGTTGCCATGGCCGGCATTGCCGCTGTTGTCGCCGTCGGCAATGCCGATCTCGCCTATGCAGCCGGCGATATTTTCCAGCCAATCAATTCGGTCTTCACGACACTCCTCAATTTCATGACCGGAACCTTTGCCACGACGGCGGCAACGATCGCTTGTGCTGCCGTCGGCTATATGGCGCTGACCAGCCGCATCCCCTGGAGCTGGTGCTTCTCCATCATCGTTGGCATTGCCTTCATCTTCGGTGGCGCCCAGCTGGTGCAATCCATGTCGTCCGGATTGGGCGGCTGATGAGCGAGGGACAGGCAAAGGCAGAGGTGGCGCCCCTGGTTCTCGGTCTGACACGGCCGAGACTATTCTGGGGCGTTCCGATCGGTCTCTTCGTCGGCGAGATGATGATCGTCGTCATGACGTTCCTCAACACGAAGAACCTCGCAATGTTCCTGCTGTTCCTGCCGTTGCATGCGCTGTCCTACGTCATAACGGTGCGCGATCCGCACCTGCCGAACGTCGTTCGGGTGCGGATTGCCAAATGCCCCTGGACGAAGAACCGCCACTTCTGGGGCGGCAATTCCTATAACCCATAGCGGAGCTTTCCATGGACAGGGCGGTTCGCAAGGACCTTCGATTTGGGGCGGAGATCGGTCGGGAAAAGGCGATCTCGGCGCACATTCCCTATCTCAGGCACATCGACGAAGACACGCTGCGGACCAAGGATGGCATGTTGCTGTCGGTCATCAAGCTTGATGGCTTCTGCCATCAGACCGCCGATCAGGAAATCATAGATGTCGAGGCGACGGCACGCAACACCTTGATCCGCGCACTCGCCGACAGCCGCTTTGCCGTTTACTCCCATATTGTCAGACGCCGTATTCCCCCCGATATCGCCGGAGAGTTCGACATTCCCTTCTGCAGGGATCTGAACGACCGCTACATGCATGGTCTTGCCGACAGCCGCATGTATACGAACGAACTCTATCTGACGGTGATCCGAAGGGGGTTCCAGGGGAGGGTAGGCCTTGCCGATACCCTGCTCGCTCACTTCCGGAAAGTGGCTGGCGTTTCCGAACAAGCGCTTGATCACGAGGCTCGCCAGGAGCTCAGCCAGCACGTCGCCAATATCGTCAAGGGATTGGAAGCCTACGGCGCTCGAGTCCTGAAGGCGGTGCTTCGCCGGCATAGTGTGTCTTCAGAACTGCTGGAGTTCTTAGGGATGCTTTTGAATGGCGGCCAGCCGATGAACATGCTGCTACCTCGCATGCCACTCGACGAATACCTGCCGACCCGGCGCATCACCTTCGGCCGGCGGCTCCTGGAACTGCGCGGTGGCAGCGACAACGAGACCCGTTTCGGCGCGATGCTGTCGATCCGCGAATACCCGCCCTATACCGCAACCGGCATGATCGATGGTCTCCTCAAGATTCCCGGCGAATTCATCGTGTCGCAAAGTTTTTCGCTCGCCGACCGCGCTCCGGTCCTGTCGGAGATGGATCGCATCCAACGGCAGATCAGCGTGTCTGACGAGCGCGGGACTAGCCTCGAAAGTGCGATCTCGATTGCACGCGACGAGTTGGTCAATGGCCGCTCAGTCATGGGGTATCATCACCTCTCGGTCATGGCGCTCGGCAACTCCATTAAAGAAACCGAAGCCAGCGCCCAGGCGATCACCAAGGAGCTGCAGCACGCCGGCATGGTTGTCG
The DNA here is from genome assembly GCF_057784375.1 of Martinezella sp. CNPSo 3964. Lineage (NCBI taxonomy): Bacteria > Pseudomonadati > Pseudomonadota > Alphaproteobacteria > Hyphomicrobiales > Rhizobiaceae > Martinezella > Martinezella sp. CNPSo 3964. Next base: position 21,636 of record NZ_JBXSOW010000018.1, on the reverse strand, counting down.
TGCGTGAGGATCTGAATGCCGAACCGGCATTCTTCGCCCAGCTCCCTGGAAACTTCGCCTATATCGCCAGGCGCGCGCTGATCTCGTCGCGAAACTTCTGCGGCCTGGCGTCCTTCCATAATTTCGCTCTCGGAAAGCCCAGCGGCAACCACTGGAGGCCAGCCATCTCGCTGCTGCAGTCGACCTCGATGACCCCCTACTTCTTCAACTTCCACAAAGGCGAGGTCGGCAACTTCATCGTGACCGGCCCGACGGGCTCGGGCAAAACGGTTGGCCTCCTGTTCCTGTTGGCACAAGCTATGCGGACGCGACCGCAGCCGCGCTGCGCCTTCTTCGACAAGGACCGTGGTGGAGAGATTTTTATCCGCGCCTGTGGTGGACAATATGAGGTCCTACAGCCGGGAACTCCGACGGGATTTAATCCGCTGCAGCTCGAAGATACCCCTGAGAACAGAGCCTTCGTCTATGATTTGCTGAGCTATATCGTCCGGCCGAAGGATGAATCGGAAAAACTTTCTCCCGAACAGGAGAAGATCCTTGCCCGTGCTGTCGAGCAGATCTTCAACGTCCCTATACGTGAGCGGCTGTTTTCCGACATCGTCCATTTGCTGCGCGGCGGGGAAGTTTCCGGACGCGACGATCTTGCCTCCCGTTTCGAAGCCTGGCGCGACACGCGCGGCTGGCTGTTCGACAATCCCGTAGATCTCTGGGATAGAGAGCGCGGTGTGTTCGGCTTCGACCTTACCGCCGTGCTCGATGAGTCGGAGATCCGGACAGCAGCACTTGGATACATCTTCTTTCGCATTGGCCAGATGCTCGATGGTGTCAGGCCAATGATGCTCTTTGTCGACGAGGGCTGGAAGCTGCTCGGTGACGACAAGGCCGGCGCCTTCATCAACGACCAGCTCAAGACGATCCGCAAGAAGAACGGCATTGTCGGGATCGGCACGCAGTCGGCCCGCGATATCACCACCTCACGCATTGCCCATACGTTGCTGGAGCAAAGCCCGACGAACATCTTCTTTCCCAATCCCAAGGCGGATCACGACAGCTATGTGCGTGGATTTGGCCTCTCTGAGGTCCAGTTCGAATGGGTCAAGACCACTTCGTCGACATCACGTCAGTTTCTCGTCAAGCATGACCATGACAGCGTGATCGCCCGGCTCGATCTGTCTGATATGCCCGAGTTCGTCAAGGTTTTGTCTGGCCGCGCGGAAACGGTCGCCGAGTGCGAGCGGTTGCGCCAGCGTTACGGCGACGCGCCGGAACTATGGCTTCCGTATTTCTGCGGTTGGCAACAGGAGCCGGCAGGTCCTGCCGGGGAGCACCCATGAGCGAAATATCGATGTGGAACCGATCCGGACTGGTCAGCCTGACGCTTGTAGCCGGCATCTCGATCGCATTACCGGCGCAGGCCGAGGTTCCGGTCAATGATGCCGCGCGCACGACCAAGGAGACGAACATCGCGGCCTGCATGCAGCGGGCGCGGACCTACAAGCAGTCGGCGGTCGCACCTTCGCGCGGGGTGACGACCAGCGTTTCGACCCAAGGCGATCTGGCCGGCGTGGGGCAGGTGAACGGCGCCAGCGTGTCCGGTTCCCCACTCTCCGGAACGACGATCGGCAACAATGATCTGGCGATCCTGTTGGCTGTGGGGCAGGGGGTGGCGGCACTGAAGACGAAGAATACCGGGCAAGTCGTCAATGCGCTTGCGGCGGTCGCAGCGGCCATCAAGGCGAACAACACGACGCTCACCGAACAGCAACAGAAGATCGGCACGGCAAATTCTCTGCAGGGCGCTATGGATCAGAACTCGGCGGTCCGACTCTCAGGGGCGCAGATATGGAATCAGGCGATCGGCGCGGTCAATACGACGGTTCAAATGCGCAACCAGCACCTGATCGATGCGGCGGCCGCCGAAAGTGCCGCCACCAGGGTCATGACCTACGATCCGGGGAAGGCGTCCTTCGTCAATGACAACAAGTCAAGCGGAGGCAACTGACGATGACGATCCCGACAGGACTGGTGGTCAAGATACTGGGCGTCGCCGCGGCAAGTGCGCTGGTGGTGGTTCTCGTTCGGGCCAACATCTTCATTAGCGAACAACAGGCAAAGCAGACCGCCGCCGAAAAAGCCGCAAAGCACGTGATGGACTACGACCCGAGCAAGCTCTCGTTCACCTATGACAAGCCGGTACCATCAAAGGTCAGTCCAGGCGCAAGGCCGCCGGCGGCCGGCACATCCGGAGAGGTAAAATGAGCAAGATGATCATGAAGACAGCGCTTGCTGTTGCGTTTGTTAGCCTGGCGATGCCGGTCTCCAGCGCCTATGCCGAGGTGCCGGTCCGTGACGACGCGACGCTATCGCAGGCGACGAAGACGGCGGAAAACACCGCCCAGATCATGTCGTCGAACAGTGACATCCTGCAGACCGTCAACAAGACGCTGGCCGCGGTCACGGGCAACCGTTCCACAGCGCAAATCGCAGGCACCGCGCTTGGCAGCGGCTTTTCCATTGGCAATGCGCCTGACTTCTCCTCGCTGCTGCAGGGACAGATGGCCTGGGGCAATCTCGGCTCGTTCGGCAATACGGCGGCCACGATCCTGAACGGCCTTAATCTCGTGAAATCCCTGTCGGGACAGCTCAGCGGCTCTGGAATGACGCGTGGCGACAAGGCCTATCAGGGACTGGTCAATACGGCGACGGCGCTGACCGCCTCCATCGCCGGCACACAAAACGCGACGCAACAGCGATCGACGGCATTCCAGGGCGTGCAATCACAGATCGGCACGGCCAGCGACATCAAGGGATCGATCGATCAGAATTCCCAGGTCCAGACCCAGACGGCGCAGACCGTCAACGAGCTCGTCGGCGCTGTCAACGCCGGCAATGCGGCGCTCAATGCCGAACAGATGCGGCAGCTCGCCGCCGAAGCCGCCACATCCGAGTTCATGACCTACGATCCGGCCAAGGCGTCGTTCATCGGCAATTGATCGCGAATGAAAAGGGACGGACAGGTTATGACGGGCAGTTTGCGGATGGTCATTCTCGGCGTGGCGATGGCGGCTTTTGCCGCCTTGCCGGGATGCGCCAGTCATAAAGAGCTGAAGGCGCCGTGTTCCGCCGAAACAAGCTCGATCTTCTCGACGCAAGCCTATGCGAGCGAAGACGCTCAGGCTTGCGGCCCGATGGTGCGCCAGCTCAGCGTCATCGTAAACGATGATCGCGGCGGCGTCACGGTTCTTTAAAGGAACGTCCTTTCGATGAATCCCTTCGACATTCTGTTCGGCAAGATCGATACGATGGGCGTCAGCGCTGTGCAGAGCATGTACACGACGCTCGCGACCAATCTCGGCCCGGTGTTTCTGGCGGGGCTTGCCGTCTATGTCGTCTGGTGGGGCTACGAGATGCTGTTCGGTCGGGCGCAAATGACGGCCGGCGCCTTCGTCTGGCGGTTTGGCCGCGCCTTCATCTGCTATACCCTCATCACCTCCTGGGCCACCTATCAGCCGCTGATCGTCAATCCGCTGCTGAAGGCGCCGGACGCCATGGCGGCGGTCGTGTGCCAGGCGACAGGCGGGAGCGATTGCGGCGGCGATGGCTCCTCGGGCTCATCCATAAGCCAGGGTATGACCGACATCTGGAATGGAGGAATGGCCGTCGTCAAAGCCATGGTGGATGCAGCCGGCATCACGGCCGTCGGCATGTACATTCTCGCCATCGTCGTGCTTGCCGTCGTCTGTATCCTGTGTGCGGTGGCCGTCACTTTGCTGATGATCGGCAAGATGACCACGTTCATTCTGCTTGCGATCGGCCCGATCGTGCTTTGCTGCGCGCTGTTCAATCTGACCTCACGCGTGGTCGACGGCTGGATCGGTAGTCTCGCCGGTTACGCTCTGCTACCGATTGTCGTCTATGTCATTCTCGGCCTGATGCTGACACTGCTTAAAGGCAGGGTCGATGCGCTGAGCTCAGACGCAAGCGGCGCCAATATGACGACGGTCGCGCCGTTCCTGATGATGTCGATCGTCACCATCTACCTGCTCCTGCATGCGATCCCGGTCGCATTGGCAGTTGCCGGCGGTGGCCCCCGGATCGACGGGCAAGCGGGGCTCGCCAGCAGGTTCGCGACACGCAGCATGTGGATGGCGGCAGTGCTTGGCACGACTGGCATTGCCGGGGCGGCAAGAGGAGCGGTCGACGCTGGCGGCGTGATGGCGACCAGAATGCGGGGACAACCTGGCATGATCAGTGACGGCGATCCGGCCGCAGCCCAGGTGCGCGCGGCCGCTCAGAATGCGCGCAAATAGGTCCCACCAAGGCAGATCATCCCGCCGCAGCACATCCCGAATGCCGCAGGCAATCAGCATCCACGTTTGATGCTCAACCATGATTCCAGGAGTAGCAATGGGCACGCATGACGATAGGCCTGAGAAAATAGGGGCATCGGCCAGGGACAATGAGTTACTCGATGCAGTCGCCAAACAAATCGATCCACGCTACTACAGCGAAGGGGAGCGCTGGGAAAAGTCCGTCTATCGATCGGTGGCTGTTTCGCGCGGCGCATGGCGGTCGGTCTCGGTTGCCCTTGGCATGGCGCTTGCCGGCGCCATCGGGCTTCTCTGGGCACTACTCCCCTTAAAATCCTTCGATGTCGTGGTGCTCGAGGTCGACAAGACCATGGGCTATGTCGAGGCAAGCCGCCCCCTCCAGGATCGTGGCGATCTCACGCAGAACGAGGCCGTCACCCGTGCCAATATCGTTCGCTTCATCCGCGCCCGCGAGACCTATGATCCAAAGGGCCTGCGCGATAACTACGATCTCGCCTCGCTCTATTCCACAGGCAAGGCGGCAACCGACCTTGCCAACACCTATTCCGGCGCCAATCCGAACAATCCCGTCAAGCTCTACGGCCCGAACACGGGCGTCAGCGTCTTTGTCAAAAGCGTCATCTTCCTCAACGATAGCACCGCGGCTGTCCGCTTCTCGACGACGCGCACCGGTTCATCCGGCCCGACGGTGACCGAGCATTGGGTCGCCAATGTCCGCTTCAAATACACGTCGGAGCCAATGCGCAACGACTGGCGCTTCGACAATCCGCTTGGGTTCCAGGTGACGGAATATCGCCGCGATCAGGAAACGGTGACGCCCGGGGAGGAGACTCAGTGAACATGAGATCACTCCTGCGAGCCGGCGCGATCGGAACAGCTTTCCTGATACAGGCGCCGATCGCCTCAGCCGAGGTGCAACCACAATCGGTCAAGGCGGATGAGCGGATCCGCACCGTGCCCTTCCAGAAGGACAATATCGTCTACCTCGCCGGAATGATGGGCGTTTCGACGATGATCGTCTTTAACGACGACGAACAGATCGCCACCGTTGCCATGGGCGACAGTCTGGCCTGGCAAGCCGTGCCCGATCAGTCGAAGCGCTTCCTCTTCATCAAGCCGCTACAGCCGGACGCTCAGACCAATATGAATGTCATCACCTCAAAGAGGGTCTACACCTTCTTCCTCAATGGGGCGAAGCCCGGCAATACCAGGACCGCCGTCGTCAAACTCCGCTTCTCTTACCCGGAGGATTCGACCGATGCGAACCTCCTGGCCACGGCCCGGCAGAATGCCGCCATGCCGAACGTCAAGGCAGCGTTGGCCAATCCCGGCCGGCTGAACTACGACTATGGCTATAAGGGCGCCGTCGACAACAGGCCTACCTCGGCATTCGACGACGGCACGAAGACCTTCTTCCAGTTCAGCGGCGAAGTGCCGGCCTTCTTTGCCGTCAAATCCGATGGCAGTGAATCTCTCGTCAATTACCGGCGCGAGGGTGACTACATCGTCATCGACAAGGTCGCCCGCCAGTGGACGCTGCGCTCGGGCAAGGTTGCGACCTGTGTCTTTAACTTGGCGCGCCCGACCGCATCCAGCCGCCCGGTCGACAGCAAACCTCAGGAGATCAGCCGTGGCCATTGATTTTGAGGAAGAGGCACGCATCGTCGAAACGGTGGCCAGGCCAGCCGATCGCAGACGCGGTAGATTAATGCCGATCCTGCTGGCGTCAGTGGCACTCGCGGTTCTCGCCTATGCCGGCTATGTCAGTTTCATCCGGCCTGATGGGCAGAGGAAGACCGGGGAGAAAGAAGAGTTCCGCACGGCAAGCCACGCCGGCAACCTGAACTTCGACCCGCAGAATCCGCCGGTGACGCCAGCCGACAACAAGCTGGTGCTGACGCCACCGCAACCGACGCCGGTGGTCGTAGAGCCGCCTCCGGTGCAGGTACAGGCGCCTGTCGTGATCCAGCCAGCCGTCGACGATGAGGCCGCTCGTCGTGCGGCGGAAGAGGCGGAACGGGCAAGGAAAGCAGAGGCGCTCCGTCTCGCGCGGCTTCAGTCGAACATGCTTGTGGTCAACGAGGGCACCTCAGGCCAAAACGGCAGCCTCGCGGGACAGGGAACAGCATCCGGCTCAGTGTCGGCTACGGGCAGTCCGGCCGACGACGATCCGAACCGCAAGTTCGTGCAATCGGTGGGATCGCAGGACGTCGAAACGGTGACAGCGTCCCGTAACGACCGCATCGATGCCCTCATTCCCCAAGGGACCCTGATCCGCGGCGTACTGGAGACGGCAATCCAGTCCGATCTGCCCGGCATGGTGCGCGCGGTCACATCGACCGATGTCTATTCCTTCGACGGCAGGCGAATCCTTCTGCCCAAAGGAACGATGCTAACGGGCGAATATAAGAGCGGCATGGCCCGCGGGCAGACACGAATCCTGATCGTCTGGACACGGGCGCTGCGCAGCGATGGCACCTCAGTGGCACTCGGTTCCTATGGAACCGACGACCTCGGTCGCTCCGGCCTGACGGGTTTCGTCGACAAGCATTATCTCGAACGCTTTGGCGCCGCGGCTGTTCTCAGCCTCGTTGGTGGGGTCTCGTCCTTCGTCGCCGGCCTCAACAGCGATGGATCGAGCAATTCCTCCTCGTCTTCAACGAGCTCGAATGCACAGACGCAGGCGCAGCAGACCCTGTCCCAGACCATGGCCGATATGGCGAACATCGCGCTCAAAGATTCGATCAATATTCCGCCAACAATCCACGTCGATCAGGGGACAGAAATCATGGTCTTCGTCCGCAAGGATCTCGATTTCTCCTCCCTCTATCCCGATCCGGTCAAGGAAGCCGTCAATGAACTTCGCCGCGCCAAGACCAGACGTTGAGGCAATGACTGCCTCAGCGAAGGCTGAAGAATCTCTATGGGACAGTCTGCCTATCTATGTCAGGCAGACCGCCCAGCCGATCCGGCGGTGGCTGGAAGATCCCGATGTCATCGAGATCATGTGCAATCGGCCAGGCGAAATCTGGATTGAAAGCATGGCTGTCAATCATATGGTCCGTCACGTCGTGCCTGGTCTCAACAACAAGGCGATCATTGCGCTCGCGCAGATGATTGCCGGTACCACACAGCAGAGCGTCAATGAGGAGACGCCACTTCTGTCGGCGGCCATGCCCAACGGCGAGCGGTTCCAGGCGGTATTGTCGCCGGTCGCAGCCTCGGGCGGCGCCTTTGCCATCCGCAAGCAGGTCATTCGCGATATGAGCCTGGATGACTATCTTGGTCTTGGTGGGCTCGACAATGTCAAAGTCAGCGGTCCGAAGCGTGGGGAGGTCGAGGATCTCAGTGAGCTTGATGTCGAGCTCATTGCCCGGCTGCAGGACCCGACGCCCAGGGCGCGGCGGGAGTGGTTGCGCTTCGCGGTCGAAAGCCGGGTCACCATGTTGATTTCCGGGGGGACATCGAGCGGAAAGACGACCTTTTTCAACGGTCTTTTGAAGGACGTTCCCACCTGGGAACGGCTTGTATCGATCGAGGACACCAGAGAGCTGAAGCCGCCGCAGCCGAATTATCTGGCGCTCGTCGCATCGAAGGGCGGGCAGGGTAGGGCGCGCACCACCATCCAGGAGTGTCTGGAAGCGGCGTTGCGCTTGCGGCCGGACCGGATTTTCATGGGCGAGATCCGCGGCGCCGAGGCCTTCAGCTTTCTCCAGGCCGTCAATACCGGGCATCCCGGCTCGATCTCGACACTGCATGCCGACAATCCCCTCGGCGCTTATGAGCGATTGGCCATGGCCACCATGCAGGCTGGCTTGGGTCTCAGCAAGGCGGAGTTGATGGAGTTTGTCCGCTTCGTCGTGCCCGTGGTCATCCAGGTCGCCCGCGATCCGGCGACAGGCCGCCGCGGCGTCACGGAAATCCACTTCAACAAATGCAACGCGCTCTGAACCATGACAGCGCGCGCTTCGGATCTCCGGCCGGATGATCGCCACGCGACATTGCGACAAAGCCCGATGTCGAATCCTGAAACGTTCGCTACACGGGGGTGACGCCATGGCATTATCGAAATGGGAAAAACTTGCACTGCTGACGGCCGGCCCAGTCGTAGCCGTTGGTGCAGCCTTTTATGCATGGTCGGCAAACTATTCCGCTCTGTCTTTCCTCATGCTGAAGAGCACGGCTATGTGGATGAGTTTTAGCGGTGACGACGTCATGATGCCGCTCAAGCAGGCCTGGTACTATCACGACAATGCGGCCGTCGCGAAGCTGTCTTTGCGCGCAAGCATCGTGACGTTGGTTGAGACCGCCATCATCGCCGGCGGCAGCATGCTGTTGATCAAGCGACCGTGGCAGGTGAGGCCTCCAGCGGATGGATCGCGCTTTGCCAAGCTCAAAGATCTCGAAGCCGCCGGCCTTCTGGGCGGTCAGCCTGGCAAGTCTGTTCTTCTCGGCACCTTCGGCAAGGGACGCAACACTGTCGACGTGCGCTACAGCGGCGATAGCCACTTCTTTGTCAACGGTCCATCGCGCTCGGGCAAGGGTCGTAGCTTCGTCATGCCGAATCTTCTCGAATACCAGGGATCGGTCATCGTCCTCGACGTCAAGCTGGAGAACTACAAGCTCACAGGGCCAGCTCGGATCGCGATGGGACAGCGCTGCTTCGTCTTCGCTCCCGGATCAGCGCAGTCGCATCGATGGAACCCACTCGATTTCGTGCGGCCGTGGCCCGAGCGATCGACAGATCTGATCAATCTGGCCGCAACCTTGTTGCCGATCGCCGAGAAGGAAGACGGCTATTGGAAACAGACCGCCCGTGGCCTGCTGGCAGGCATCCTCGGCTATGTCCTCGAGTCAAAGACCATGGAAGAGCGGCGTAATTTGCGCTCGGTGCTACGCATGTTCTCGACCGGCCGATCTTTCTCTACCGTCCTGAACGACATCATTGCCGCCGAGCCAGACCTTGATCAATTCGTCCTCGGAAGTTTCCGCCAGCATCTGGGTCGCGACGAGGAGCAACGACCGTCCTTCGAAGGCCACGTCACCACGGCGCTTTCCGCCTTCAACAATCTCCTGATATCGGAAGCCTGCTCAGCGAGCGATTTTGACATTCGGGACCTTCGCCGTAATCCGATTTCGTTGTTCATCGCCGCACCCGTTTCCGACTTCGGTACGGTCGAACCGATTATTCGCCTGCTGATACAGCAGATCCATGATGTGATGCTGCGAGCCCTTCCAGGCAAGGACGAGCCGCACCGGATACTGATGATGCTCGACGAGTTCTATCAGTTCGAGCGGCTACCGGAGATCATCAAGCGAGCGCCCCTGGTCGCCGGCTACGGTTTGACGATCGCACTCGTGGCGCAAAACATTCCGCAGATCGACGAACGCTATGGCCAGCAGACCCGCAACGCGCTCCTCGGCAATATGGATATCAAGCTCAGCATCGCCGTGGGCGACGACGCCACGGCCCGTATCGTCTCGGACAATCTCGGGCGCAAATATGAGGAACGCGAAGGCTGGGGCAAGCAGACGGGATTGCTATCCGGCAGGCAAGCCTCATCTGGACGCTTTGAGTTGATCCCGCTGATGGACCCTGGCTCGGTGCAAAGGCTCAATGACAGCAAGACCATCCTGCAGGTCCGCGGTGGCTACGGCGCGATCCTCAACAAGCTCAACTTTTATACCGAAAAGCGCTTTACCGGCCGTCGGGAACAGGTTGCGGCATTCGAACGCCAGCTAGTGGTTCCCAACGTCAAACCGAGACCCGAATGGCCTTTGTTTGTCGCAAGACCGGAAACCATTGAAATGGGCGACGAGGATGCCACTCGTGAAAAACTCCCTCTTCGCTTTGATCCAGATGTTCAAACCAAATGGGAAATGATTGTGTTCGAGGCAGCGCGCGCGGTATTTGCCAATCCTTCCGTCTGTCTACATCTCTATCGCGATGCGATGGAAGCAGCCGACGATCAGCTGACGGCTGACCTTCTCCATCGCCTGCGTACCGCGCCGGCCACCATTGCACCGATGAGGGGCAAGACCCGCGGTTCCAGGCGAATCGGCGGACAAGCAAAAGCAGCTGCGCTCGCAGCAATCTGGCCGCTGCGCGAGTTGATCCGTGACGCCCGCTACGCGATCCGCGATAGCGGCATGGGAGAAGCTGGCAGTTTCAGCGCAGGCGGCAATATTGGTGCCCGAGCACCCGTCGATGATCACGTCGAGGAGGAAAACCAGCTAAGCTTGGAATCACACGCAATGCATTCTGTTGTCGAAGATGTAGCAATTGCCGTCACGTCGCTCGAAGACCTGGGGCAACCAGACACGCAGAGCGAACTGGCCCGCGCTGTCGCGAGCCTTCATGCCGTCGCCGATCGTGCGCTGCAGGAAGACAATGAGCTCAGTCTGAAGTCGGTCGGGTAAACAGAGAGATGATTTCGCGAGGCAGTGATCGTGCAGATGCTGACTGCCGTTTCATAAATCACCCAGACTCACCATGTCGTTTTGCATCTAATCTGGTTCATCCTCAATTTCTGTGGTTAACAGGGTGTTAGCGCCTCGATCGCTATCTGCAGGGATGCGAACGCAATTGAAATGGTCACCCGGCCCAGGGGTCAAAATACTGGGTATCACCGTTCAAGATGAAGAAAACTGGGTTGTTTCGGCTGCTGCGAAACCGGTCGGCATCTGCCCAGATTGCAGAACGCGAAGCCGGCATCGGCACGGCTGGCACAACCGCCGCCTCCAGGATTTGCCTGTTCAAGGTCAAGTGGTGAGAATCAAACTCGCTCTGAACCGATGGCAGTGTCGACACAGGAAATGCGGGCGACGAACCTTCACCGACAGGCTGCCCGAGATTGCTGCACCCTATATGCGGCGGACTGAACGGATGGCTGAGATTGTCGGCTTGGTTGGCCACAGGATGGGTGGTCGTCCGGGAGAGAACTTGATGCATCGGCTCGGCATGCCGGTCAGCGACGACACGATCTTGCGGCAATTGAAGCGCGGTACTCCGGCGTCCATACAAAAAGACATTATTCGGGTTGTGGGCATCGATGATTGGAGCTGGCGGCATTCCTCGCGCTATGGGACGATCATGGTCGATCTTGAGCGTCATTCGGTCGTGGATGTTTTGGAGGATCGCAGCGTCGAGAGCACAAAAGCGTGGTTGCAAGAGCGTCCGACGATCGAGATCGTGAGCCGAGATCGCTGTGGTTTATATGCCCAGGCAGCCCGGGAGGGCGCACCGCAGGCTCGCCAGGTGGCTGACCGCTTTCATCTGGTCCAAAATCTCAGGGAGGCAATCAAGGAGCACATCAGCGTTTATGGTCACGCCCATATTAGGCCGATGCTCTCCGAAGATGCGATCGCCAGCGCCAGGTCACAACAGCGCCGTGCCCGCTTGGCGCACAGGCAATCTCGTCAGGAAATTTTCGACACGCTTCAAGCTTTGCGCCAGCAGGGCCTCACCGACAGCGAGATTGCAAGACGGACCGGATACGAGCGCCGCAGCATCGCGAATTGGCTTACTTCCAATGCACCACGAGACAGAAACCGGGCATCGCTGAATCCGACATCGCCATTGTATTTTGAAGCTTTCCTGGCTGAATGCTGGAAAAATGGAAATCGGGTTGGGCGCCATCTGTTTTACGACATCAAGAACCGCGGTTATACCGGCAGCCGCTCCAATCTGGAGCGGCTGTTGAAGGTGTGGCGCGAGGCCGAAAACATTCAACTCGACGAGCCGCCTCCGGATATGGATGTCTCAGAACCCGTCCGCGATCCTGAGACTGGCCATATGATCTCGTCTGTGGTGGCTGCAGCTTTGTGCATAAAGCCGCGCGGACTGCTGACAGATCGCCAGGCCAGAAAGGTCGATGCTTTGAAGCAGGGCTCGACGGTATTCGCCACAATGCGTGGCTTGGCCATGCGCTTCAACGGCATCTTGCGCAGCAGGAACTCAAAAGCCCTGGATGAGTGGATCGACGATGCCATCGACACCGAGCTCACGGCGATCATGCGTTTCGCAAGCGTTTTGCGCCGGGACATTGACGCCGTCAAAAATGCAATCGAACTCCGGTGGAGTAACGGTCAAGCCGAAGGTCAGATCAATCGGCTCAAGATGCTGAAGCGGGCGATGTACGGTCGCGCCGGCCCAGAACTGATGAGGGCGAGAATGCTGCCGCTGAATCACAGAAAGTGAGGATGAACCCGATTAAAGGTCAAACGACATCTGTGCCGGCACCATGGAGTGCCGACGTATATCGCCTCGATCCGCGGGAGATTGATCGTCAAACACAGGCGGCTCTCGCTGCCCCTCAAAGGGACGATGTGTCCGGCTTTCGCCCCAAATCTCATGACATGCTTCGCCAACTCAGTAACACTAGGACGATCCGACTTTGAATGAGGATTTGGTGCAGTGACAATCTACTTGTTCAGATCACACTTAACATCGCCTCTCAAACATTGCATACCTATGTCAATAGCGACACAAAGCTCTAGATTAACATACGTTTGTCTCTTCAAGGTATCGCGTCCCTTCATGCATTCCGCAAGACCCGCCGTCGAGACAAGAGGCCAATTTCGTAGAAGTCGATCCTTTGAAGTATTTTCTTGAGAGATACACTTTGCTGTCTCGCTGTCACGTTGCGTTTGGCTCAACATCTTGGATGTCAGGTCGTGACAATATGCTGAGCTATCGAATTGCGGAAATGCGCCCGACGACGCTCTAACCGCCCCGGCCTCCATCGAGATAGAGAACATTGTGACGGCCGGTATGATTGCAAAAATTCGCAACAAAATTCGCCTCCCTCGCAAGCTTTTCGAAATTTGATAACGCTGCAGGCCCCTCATGTAAGCTATCAGCTACGTTTCGATCATCGAATAATCCAGTAATACCAGCAAATTAGTCAATTGACGCTTCGCGAGAATCAATAAGTGCGGCAAAATGTCGCACGGCCTTGGCGCGAGTGCGCATCTTATATAACAATCAAGCCATAGTTGAGAATTATGACAAAATGGTAACCCTCCAGGCACTAGAGCGGTTGCGCCTTGGGCCTTAGTACTCCACTTATGCGCGCCTTCTGGAAAGCAGATCAGAGATTTTTCTCGCAAGGAAAACGATGGCAAAACCGTTTTGCATCGGCAGTTCGCATTGCCATGGATCGTTTGGGTTAACCATGATTTTGAGATGTCGTCCGTCGCCAAATATATCTGCCCGATCGGAGTGGGTATTCATATCAGATAGTAAATATCTCTTCCCATCAAATATATACTCAATGTCTATAAATATACTTTGAACTTCAGCGATTGTCTCATTGCGAGATCCTGTAATTGATGCTGTCGTCTCGATGTATTTCTGCTTTTTCATCTCATTTTTCACTTTTACCGAAACAAATATTACGAGCGAAAGCAATATGACGGCATAGTTAATATATTCATAGGTCATGGGAGAGCCTGTAAACTGCAATGTAACCTTATACCGATCTCGTCCGGTGCGATAAGCCAGCTAACTAACGGCTTGAGAATGTCCAAATCTAACATTCGGGGAAGTAAATGAAGAAGGGGAATTTATCTGGTTCGGTTGCTTTCTCTATGCAGGACAATTTCGGAGTCGGTCCGATTGGCGTCAGCTATTCGCTGCGAGAAACCAACGGAACTGCCGTAAGTGGACGGGTACAAGCCACGCTAGGTGGTCTCACTTTAAGAGTGACGACAACCGAAACGGGTCCGCAAATCGATTTGGGGTTAGGCTTTGTCATTGGTGCATCGAGCGGCGTTTCCGGCTTTGTAGGCTTCGGCCAAAAGCTGGGTAAGGATCCGGGAGACTACGTTACCGGAGGCGTTAGCGGTAAGCTTTTTAGTCCGATTGGCGTCAGCGCTGGCGTTTCTTATGGTCTTCCCCCATCGTTAAACACCCCCCTGAACGATGACACTTTGGATTATGGCTGGACCTATGATCCCCAACTTCATACCTACGTACAACCGACACCAATGGAGTTGCCGGGCTTCAAATTCACCGATGATTACTCCGCGGCAAAAACGGGGCTGAATAGTCCCAGAGAAGATTTTGCGGCGAATGTAACGAGTCCGAGTCCCCCCGCCATTTCAATAGATTCAGGCCAATTCGCTCGCAATTTCAATCTCGATCTCGCACTTCATCCGCTGACACCAGACCAAGTCGCTTCACTTCCATACAGTGCTCCAACGTATACGCCGGTTGATCCAGTCGCACCGACGCCGGTGACTTCTGTCGACGGTTCCTCATGGAATTTCGGCTTCATGCCCAACGTTCCAGATGTTCCGGTAGCGCCAACGCCGCCAACAATGAAGTTTGAACCGTATTATGGGGGCCTTCTTGGCGACCTTGGGTACAATGGTTCACCCGGGGGCGGCTACTTTGGCAGTCCTTCCCATAGTGCGACTGAAGATCATGCGGGCAAGTCAGCGGATGATAATATCGGAGGTGGCCATGGGTATTCTGGCTATGGTGGCCAGGACTCGCCCTCTGAACACGGACCGGGGCCCGGCGGCAGAGCCACCGGTGGATATTCCGGTTACGGCGGCGATGACTCCCCTTCCGAACACGGTCCGGGGCCTGGTGGTAGAGCCACTGGTGGATATTCCGGTTACGGCGGCGATGACTCTCCTTCCGAACATGGACCTGGGCCTGGCGGCAATAGCCAAGATAGTCCCGTTCTTCTCGACCTGTCGGGTAATGGCCTGAACCTCAACACGCTGTCCAACTCATCGCAGTTTGTGAATGTGAACGGCGACGGCTACCAACATCGGATGGCTTGGGCGGGCAACGGCACTGGCGTTCTGGTGTTCGACGCCGACGGTGACGGCAAGATCAGCAATTCGAAGGAATTCGAGTTTACCCAGTGGGATCCGACGGCGACGGGCGATCTTGAAGCGCTCAAGGACGTCTTCGACACCAACGGCAATGGCAAGCTCGACGCCGGCGATGCACAGTGGTCGAAGTTCAAGGTCATGGTCAACGGCCAGCTCGTATCGCTGGATTCGCTCGGGATCACCTCGATCGACCTGACCCCGAAGGGCAGTGGCCAGAGTTTTAGCGATGGCTCGGCGATTACCGGGACGACGACCTATACGAAGTCCGACGGTTCGACCGGCGCGGTGGGCGACGCCGTTCTCGCCAGCGATTCCAACGGCTATATCGTCAAGTCGACCGTCGTCACCAATGCCGACCAGTCGAAGACGAACACGATCCAGGCCTACAATGCCGACGGCAGCCTGGCCTTCCAGGATCTGGTGACATCAAGCGCCGACGGCAACAGCGTATCGACAAAATTCGATGACGATGGCAACGGCACCTATGACCGCTCGCAGACCGATGTCACCACGGTTGCATCGGGCGTACGGACGCGAGTTGTCACGAACTTCAACGCCGCCGGCTCCGTCCTCAACAGCACGACGACGGTCACCAGCGCCGACCACAGCACGATCACCACGACCATTGACCAGGATGGCGACGGCAAGGCCGACCAGAGTCAGATTTTTGTCACCAATGCCGATGGTTCGACGACCACGACGACCAAGGCGTTGAGCGTGTCCGGTGTGGTGCTGAACCAGGTGCAGGTCCTGTCCAGCGCCGATGGCCTGACCAAGACGACGAAGACCGATATCAACGGCGACGGGGTCTATGATGAGGTCGTCTCCGACGCCGCGACGGTCGCCGGCGATGGATCGCGCACGCGAACGGTGACGGACAGCAGCTCGAATGGAACGCTTTTGTCGAGCGTCACGACCGCCACCAGCGCCGACCGGCATACCAAGACCGTGACCAGCGATCTCGACGGCAACGGCACCATCGACGAGCGCGATCTGACCCAGACGACGATTGCCGGCAACGGCGATGTGACGACCGTGACGACCACCACCAACGGCGACAATTCGGCCAGAAGCAAGGTAACGACGGTCACCGCCGCAAATGGCCTGTCGACGACGACGTCGACCGATGTCACGGGCGACGGCCTCGCCGATCTCATTCATTCCGACGTGACGACGGTTGCATCCGATGGCTCGCGGACGGAGACGGTTCAGGACACCAGCGCCAGCGGCGTGCTGCTGTCGAAGAGCGTCACGGTCACCAGCACCGATGGCAAGAGCAAGAATATCTCGGCCGACGCCAATGGCGACGGCTCTGCCGATAGCCAGACCATCATTACTGTTGCGAGTGACGGAACGATCACCGAGACCGATAGCACGCTCAATTCGAATGGATCGCTTGTCAGCAAAGTGCTGACGACGACCAGTGCCGATGGCCTTTCCAAAACCGTCAGCACCGACGCCAATGGCGATGGCGCCTATGATGCGGTAACGACCGACGTCATCACGGCAGGCACCGGCGGCGCACGGGTCGAGACCGTGACGAAGAAGAGTGGCAATGGCACCTTGATCGGCCAGACGGTAACGACGACGTCGGCCGACAGCCTGACGCAGACGGTGCAGTCCGATCTGAACGGCGATGGTACCTTCGACCAGACGGTCACCGACGTGATCGTCCTGAACGCCGGCGTCCGCACGGAAACAGTCACGGCAAAGAGCGGCAACGGCACATTGCTGAGCCAGACGGTGACAACGATCAGCGTCGATCGCAAGACAACGTCCGTAACCAAGGATGCCGATGGCGATGGTCACATCGATACCGCCTCGACGCAAATTATCGCCGCCGATGGCAGCGAGACGACGACCACGGTACAGGCTAGCGGCGACGGCTCGCTCCATCGCAAAACCGTGGTGACAGTGAGCGCCGACAAGCTCACCACGACAACATCAGACGATCTGAATGGCGACGGCACGGTCGATGTGACCACCGTCGATCAGACCGTCATCAATGCCGATGGCAGCCGCACCGAGACGGTGACGGACAAGAGCAACACCGGCGTTCTACTCGACAAAGTGACGACCACCACTTCGGGCAATGGCCTGACCGTGACCGTTCAGAAGGATCTAAATGGCGATGGCGTCGTCGATGCGAAGACGGTGAAGGCGACAGTCCTTAACAATGATGGCTCCAAGACGACCACGACATCGGATTATGCCGGCACGGCGCTTACCGATCAGACGAAATTGACCGTCAGCGCGAACGGGCTGGCGACGACGACCTCCTACGACAATGACGGCAATGGTACCGTCGACCGATCCGAAACCGCCACGAAGACGCTCAATGCCGACGGTTCGACCTCGCTGGTCGATTCCGTCACCTCGGCCAGCGGAACGCTCCTGTCGAAGACGTCCAATACTGCGACCTCGGATGGCAAGACGCTCACGAACCAGGTCGATCTCGATGGTGACGGCAAGATCGACCTGAAGACGACGACTGTCATCGATGCGACCGGCCAGACGACCAAGACCGTCGAGATCTACAAGACCGGCACGACGACGGTTGCCAGTCGCTCAGTCACGTTGACATCCGCCAACGGCCTCTCGATCACGACAAAATCCGATTTAGATGGCGATGGTACTTACGAGCAGGCGCTCAGCGATGTCACGACGTTGAACGCCGATGGCTCACGCACAGAGGCTTTTGCCCGCTCGACCAATACGGCTCCCGTCGAATTGACCAAGGTCACGACATCCGCCAACGGGCTGAGCAAGACGACAGTCGTGTCGGATGACGCCGTCGGAATGACGGCGCGCAACGAGATGTATCGGCTCTATCACGCCATTCTGGGTCGTGATCCTGATGCGATTGGTATTTCTGATTTTGCCGTGAAGTTCAATTCCGGTACGACTGCGACTCAGCTTGCAGCCGTCATGATCAGTTCCACCGAGTTCACGCAAAAATACGGCACCCTGAGCGATACCCAGTTTGTGAATCTTCTTTACCAAAACGCGCTCGGACGGGCGCCTGAGACAGCAGGGCTCAATGGCTGGGTGGCCACTCTCGGTTCGGGAACCTCACGGGCGTCCGTTGCCCAGCAGATTGCAGATTCAGCAGAGGGACAATCGCATAACGCCAGTGGGGCTCAGGCCTGGGCGCTCAACAATCCCTCCATTGTTCTGTCTCCTGTCAGGACGACGACCGATGTTACCACGCTCGGCGCAGACGGCTCGACGACAGAGGTTGTCACCAACACCGGCGTGATCGCGAACAAGACGACGACCACGACCAGCGGCGACGGCAAGACAGTCACGGTGACTTATGACATCGACGGTAACGGCGTCGTCGATCAAAAGTCCGTCACGACGACGAATGCTGACGGAAGCGTGACGCAGACTTCGTCCGATCTCACATCGGCAGGCGCCGTATCGCATTCAAAGACGGTGACGACGGGCGCCGGCGGCTTTAACACACTGGTCAGCTACGACACCGATGGAAACGGGGCCGCCAACAAGACCGTCTCGGACCTGACGACGCTGAATGCCAATGGCAGCAAGACGACGGTCGAAAAGACCTATACCGTCAATGGCAGTGGCACGCTCGTGCTGAGCGCGGTCACACAGACCGATACTTCCGCCGATGGGCTAAGGGTGACGACGAAGTGGGATCAGACCGGCTCCGGTACCTTCACCAAGAGCCGGACCGATGTGACGGTTCTCAATGCCGACGGCTCGCGCAGCGAGACCGTCAGCTACTTCACGGGCACGACGCTGACCAGCCGGTATCTGACCACGACCAGCGCCAACGGCCTCTCGATCACCTCGCAGTCGGATCCGACGGGGGCTGGCACCTATGCCCAGACCTCGACGGATGTCACCGTCATCAATGCCGATGGCACGCGGACCCGGACGGTCTCCAGCACGAAGGCGGATGGCTCGCTGATCTCGAAATTCGTCACAACGACGAATGCTGACGGCCTGGTCGTCTCGACCAATGAACAGCGCGCGGGACTTGCGACCCAAACCGTCAGCGATACGAGGCAAGTCCTTGCGGACGGTTCGATTGTCGAGACTGTCGCAACGACGGATGCCTCCGGCAAGCTCATCGACAAGTCAATCACGCTCACCAGCTCCGACAAGCAGACGGTGACGATCAGCCGAGATGATAATGGCGATGGCGTCATCGACCAGCGCCAGCAGACGGTCACTGCCGACACGGGCGTCGTGACCCAAAATGTTACTGACTATAAATCCGCTGGCGTCACGGCCGATGGCTCGACCTCCACGACCACGGCCGATGGCCTGCAGACGACAACCAATTGGGATCTTGACGGCAACGGTACCGTCGATCGCCGCCGTGTCACGGTCAACACCAACAATGCCGACGGCAGTAAGACGAGCGTCATCTCCGACACGGATTTGACGACCGGCAAGCTGGCGTCGAAGACGACCATCCAGCAATCCTCCGACGGCATGGTGCGTACCACCTCCAAGGATGTCGATGGTGACGGTACCGTCGATCAGGTGGAAACGCTCACCGCCGACACGACCGGTGCAACGGTCTCGATCGTCACGAACAATGCCACCGCGCAAACGGCGAACTACCTTCTGGCCGGGAAGGTCTACTGGAAGCAGGCGATTGCCGCCAAGGTCGAGACCGACAGCTCTGCCGACGGTCGCACGAAGATTGTGAAATACGACTACGACAACAACGGCACCTTCGAGGTCGTCATGCAGTCGCAGCTGCAGGTGGATGGTTCGACGGTGGCTACCGTGACCGAGACCAACGCCGATGGCACGGTCGTCGCCAAGGGTACGATCACGACCAGCACGGATGGCCTGATCACGGTGCTGAGTAAGGATTCCACCAATGACGGCGTCATCGATCACACCGAAACTTCCGTCATCCACAATGACGGCTCGATCACGCTGACCAAGGTCGATCTCAACGCCAGCAGTGCCGTCACGCAAACCGTTGTCGACACCGTTTCGGCCATGGGCAGCCTGACGCTGCGCGTGACCAGTAACGGCCAGGGGCAGAAAACCTCGCAGGTTGCAATTGCAAGCGACGGAAGCTCCGCGACAACCACTTACAACGCCGCGGGTGGGCAGATCCTCAGTGTCATCAACGCCACCAAAGCGGGCATACCAACATTTGCGGTCTATTATGATCCGCTGAACGCCAATCCCTGGAGCCGTGTCGAGCAGACTTTTGATGCGTCCGGCAAGAAGACTCTGGAGAAGCAGTTCAACGACGACGGAACGCGAACGGAGATCACGTTCTACACGCCGACAGGTGCGCAGCAGCATATCGATTTCTTCAATGCCGCTGGCCAGAAAACCGCCACGCGCGATTTCGATGTCACCAATGCCACCGATTGGAGCCAACTTGACAAGAGCTTTAACACCGCCGGTCAGCTCGTCTCGCAGGCAGCGCAGTTCCATGATGGTCATAAGGCCAACTGGTTCTGGGATCCGACCAATGCCCAAACCTGGTCTCAGATCACCCAGAACTACGATACTGCCGGTCGAATGATCTGGCAGACCGTCCAGAACCACGACGGCTCGCAGAACCATACCGATTACGACGTCACCAATGCCAACAATTGGAGCCGGCTTGAGCAGTATTACAATGCCGCTGGTCAAAGGGTCTCGCAAATCGCCTACTATGACGATGGCACGAAGGGCATCTGGATGTGGGACCCGGCCAATGCTCAATCCTGGTCCGAGATCGACCAGTCGTTCAACGCCGCCGGCCAGATGACCAACCAGAACGTGTTTTATGATGACGGCAGCAAGGTGCTTTACGCATATGATCCGAGCAACGCTCAGAGCTGGTCGCAGATCGTTGACTCTTACACGCCACAAGGAAAGCTGATTGAGGATAACGTCTATAGCGACACGGCTGGCAAGTTCGTCAGAACGGATTACGACGTCAACAATACCGTCCCCTGGACGCGATTTGTCCAGAATTTCGTCAACAACGTCATCAATACCGCGACCTCCTATAATGATGACGGCAGCTATACGAACTACCAGTACGACAGCTCGGGCAAGAATACGGCTTGGCAGCGTTATGCCTATCAAGGCGGAGGAGGCCAGACCAACCTCGTGATGGTCGACTATTGGCCCCAAGCTCATTCCGGGCACGGCCCGGTTCTCCTCGACTTGAACGGTGATGGCCATATCGATCTGCGGCCCTTAGATACCGATGCGCTCGCCACCGGTTCATCCGTCACCTTCGACTGGAACGGTGATGGTACACGCGACGGGACCGCCTGGGTTGGGCCTCAGGATGGTTTCCTGGCGATCGATCTCGGCGAGGACGGCCAGGCCGGCCCGGATGGCAAGATCGATCAGTCGAAGGAGCTTGCCTTCTCCGAATGGGCAACGCCGGATCAGGTGGCGGCCAATGGCGGCTCGGTCTCCGACCTTGAAGGTCTCCGTCTTGCCTTCGACA
>NZ_JBXSOW010000017.1:0-125220 GCF_057784375.1 Martinezella sp. CNPSo 3964 | reverse complement strand
AAGGGAGCGTTTGGGCGCAGGGCTTGCCTACGATACGCAAGATCCTGCCCACCGCATCAATGTGCCGGCGGCGAAGATGAGCCTGCTGCCCGATGACATCGAGCATTTTCAGCGCTGGCTGCTGGAGAGTGATGCGCTTGCCGATGATGATGCAGCGGTTGCCGCCAATGGTGGTTTTTTCCCACGACGCTCCGTTTTCGGCAATTATATCAATAGCATGATCCATCCTTTCGTTGAGAATGGGCGGCTCGTCCATGTCAGACAAAGCGTCGAGCGCATCCAGAGGACGGGCAGCCGCTGGACAGTCACCGGTGCTGATGGAGAGCGCGTGGATGCTGATATTCTTGTCATCGCCACCAGCCATCCGTCTCCTTTGCCGCCACAAGTGCTACAGGATGCCCTTGCCGATCACCCGCGTTTCGTTCCCGATCCGACGCGACCGGATGCGCTTGTGGCCATTCGCGCCGGGGATCGCGTTCTGGTCGTCGGCAATGGTCTGACTTCAGCCGACGTCATTGCCTCGCTCGCGCTTAGAGGTCACAAGGGGCCGGTCACCGCCATATCCCGACGTGGTCTGCGTTCGCGCGGCCATGCGGCGATCAAACAGGAACCATTTGGCGATTTCGCTGCCCAGCCATCGAAAACGGCAATCGATCTCCTGCGCCGCGTGCGCGCCGCCATCCGCAAAGCGCAGGGCGAAGGTCGCAGCTGGCATGCCGTCATTGATCAGGTGCGGGCGCAAGGCCGGCAAATCTGGCATGCGCTGCCGATCGAGGAGCGGCGGCGTCTCGTCCGGCATCTGAGGCCGTTCTGGGATGTACATCGGTTTCGTGTTGCGCCGCAGGTGGAGGCCGTCAGTGAAGGGGCGCTTGCAAGCGGCCGGCTGGAAATATTAGCGGCTTCGGTCGCGGCTGTCGGCGTTGCCGACGGTGTGATCGACTGCACCCTGCAACTCAGCCGTTCAGAGCTGTCTATTGAAAGGCAATTCGATGCGGTCGTGGTCACCACCGGACCAGGGCACCGTGGGATTCTGCAGTCGCAGGGCTGGATCGATGAGCTATCGAGGGCCGGATATCTTGCGATGGATCCCGCACGGCTGGGATTTTCTTGCGACATGCGATCGCGGGCGCTTGCCGGCGATGGAACGGTGGTTCCTTCCCTGTTTA
Organism: Martinezella sp. CNPSo 3964; assembly: GCF_057784375.1. NCBI lineage: Bacteria > Pseudomonadati > Pseudomonadota > Alphaproteobacteria > Hyphomicrobiales > Rhizobiaceae > Martinezella > Martinezella sp. CNPSo 3964. The sequence goes on along the minus strand of NZ_JBXSOW010000017.1, from coordinate 124,054 downwards.
TCTCCGGACCGCTTGCGCGCGGAACCTTCGGCGAATTGATGGGGTTGCCCGAGGTGGTCGAGCACGCCGTTTTGGTGGCCGACCAGGTGGCCGGCGCGATCGACGATTACAGACGTGGGCAAGGGAAGGCATATTTGGACAGCAGCGCCGCCTAAATCCAAGAAAAACCGCAAATTCGTTGCTTAGGCGATACAATTGCCTAAATTTACTCATATAAACTATACAATTTGTGAGTTACTGTCTTGTTCGTAAGGGCCTGCGGGGTTACTTCCGCAGTCCATGCTGACAAGACCGGCCCGTTGAGTCTCTTTCGAGACGCGCCGGGTTTCAACAATCGACTTTGCAGTAAAGCGGACGGCGATGCTTACGAAAAAAGGAAAATACGGATTGAAGGCGCTGGTGGATCTCGCACGCCTCGGTCCGGGTGAAACGGCGTTCATCAACGATATCGCGTTACGCAACAATATTCCGAAGAAGTTTCTCGATACCATCCTGCTCGAATTGCGAAATGCCGGCGTGTTGCGTTCGAAGAAAGGTCCGGGCGGCGGTTATTCGCTGTCGCGTCCCGCATCGGAAATCCGCATCGGCCACGTCATTCGCACACTGGACGGCCCGTTGGCGCCGATTCGCTGCGCCAGCCGCACGGCCTATGAAGCCTGCGACGACTGTTCCGATCCGGAGCGCTGTCAGGTTCGGCGCTCCATGACCGAGGTGCGCGACGCAATTGCCGAGATTCTCGACAACATGTCGCTGGAGCAGTTCGTTGCCGGCGGCGCGGATGCTGATATCCCGGAACGGGAAGATCGTCGCGCTTCGCATATCGGCTGACTTTGCCGACGCCCTGATGCCGATTAAGGTAATGAGTTTTTCGATGGCTTTACGCCGTTGAGATGGTAGTTACCGACGATGTGATATTTCCGGCGGGCCGGTTCATGCAGCGTGTGAATGCGGGCGTTGCGCCAGTGGCGGTCGAGGTTGAGACCGATGCGCGCCGACTCCGTGCCCGCAAGCTCGAACAGCGTGTTGGCTGCTTCCATTGCAATCTCGGCCGTAATCGTCTGCGTCGCCGCAACGGAGAGTGCGGCATCGATGACATGATCTTCGGTGAGATTGATCTGCGCGGCATCGATCTTGCCGCCGGCACGCTCCACCATCGCCGTCGCTGCTTCGATGCGGACGGCAATCTCGCCGATCCTCGTCACGATCAGCGGATCATTGACCGCTCGCTCATCGCCGTTACTTTCCCTTGAGTGAGGGCGAGCCCGTACGAATTCCATCGTTGCCGCTAGCGCCGAGCGGGCAATACCGAGATTGATGCCGGCGCGCGTGAGCTGGTTCACGCAATCGATCACTGTCGGTTCAGTCAGCTTTTCCTGGTGCAGGAGCAGGGCATCGGCATTGAGATAGACATTATGCAATATGGTCGTGCCGTTTCCGGAGGTGCGTTGACCAAAGCCATCCCAGTCGTCGATGATCTGGATGCCCTCCGTATTTCTGGACACGACGGCGGCTATCAGTCCCTTGCGTTTGTCCGGCACGAACAGCGCGATCCAGTCCGAAAAAAGAATGCTGGCGGAAGGTCGGCTCCGACCGTTGGCGCGGAAGCCAAGCCCATCCGCCGTCAGATGCAAGGAATGCTGGTCGGTGCCGCTTGCATCAGGCTCGGAAAAGATGCCGCCGAAACGATCGCCTGTAATGGCGCGGTCGAAAAGGGAGGCCCGTTGGTCCTCGCCACCCGCAATTCTTACCGCTTCCAGCACATGAAAATGCGTTTGCAATATCTGTGCTATGGAAGGATCTGCTTCCGCGAGGATGGCAATAACCTCGGCGAGAACGCAGTTCGAAATATCGATGCCGCCATGTTCCGAAGGAACGGAAATCCCAAGCAGGCCCGATTGAGACAAAGCCTCGACTTCGTCATAGGGCAGGATGCGGTTGATATCGCGATCGCTTGCCTGCTGAGCGAAGCCGGCCGCGAGCGAACGTGCGATGTCGAGCGCTTCCTCTTCGCTTTGGACGCGATGGGCGGGTGGCCTGACGCGTTCGTGCAACTGCGAAACAGTCCCCATTCACCACTCCTCGGCCGGCGCCAGGTCGGTTTCTCAGGCGCGGCAAATCGCTGCGATCTTAAATTCGATAGGTGAAGTCTACAATGGATTTTCCTGGCGAGTTCGTATCGCGCCGCCCGGCATGATAGGCGTCGACCGCGGAAATTGTAAGCGCGCAATCCGATAGGGAGCGTTGGGGATAGCGAGTTGTGAACTCTCTCTCCTGCGGTCAATGAATATCGAAAGCCGCTTCATAGGCTGACCCTAGAGCTTGGAATTGCTTTCCCTTTTTGCCGATTGAAGCAAGTGCAGGATATGAAGGGCGTCCGATCATCCGCCGTTTTCTGTGCTGCTGCGTCGTCGACCCTGCACCGCCCAGACAAGAAAGCGCTTGCTAGCGGAGCGTTTTCGCGCTTTCATATACGACTAAATAAGTAGACAATGGCAATAATCCTGCTGCCTGATGGCTTTTGACGAAGTAATCATATGGCGGCCGATTGCAGGCATCTGGTGTTGGATCAGAGTTGGACCTGCCTGTCGCATCTTTTATTTGGAAGGGATTCCCGATTGAAGAAGCGCGACGTTTATTGAGAACGGAAGCGGCTTTTGTGCGTTCTGTCAGCCGCAGTTCCAAGGTTGCCGTGGCCCGGTATCGATGTCTGTGTCTCCGGGCCTGTAAAGTGAGCAAGCCCCAAGAAAGGCATGATCGACCACCTCTCGCCCCAGGAGTTGATATGACGGTTCAGGGATTCTTTTCCGCCAGGACGAACGCGACAGCGCAGCCTTATGCGATGCCTCGCATCGCCGTGATCGGGCGCGGTTTTTCCGGCATGATGATGGCGATCGCCCTGATGAAGACGGTTCGCTTTCCCTTCCATCTGCAGCTTTTCGATCCCAATTCCAGCGTCAGCGGCGGACAGGCGCTCGCCTCCGGTCATAGCAGCGAGATCTTGAACAGCCGCGTTCGCGATCTTTCCGTTTCCGCTGGGGATCCAGACGATTTCAATCAATGGCTTTGCGGCAATGCGCCTTTCCGCAGCGCCGTTCCCGCCGCCATACCCGGTTTCTTGCAGATCTTCGTGCCGAAGAGCATTTTCAGCGACTACGTCTATCAGCGCTTTTCGGAAGCCTTCTCATCACGGCGGGATGTGGCGGTGCAGGTCAGCAGCGAGACGGTCTTCGGGCTTCGACGCGTCCGCGGCGGCCGCTTCGTAGTGGAAAGCGATGGCGCTGCCAATGCGCCGTTCGACATGGTGGTGCTGGCGACAGGCTACGGCATTACTGATCACGAGTTCCAGGCCAGCGATCTCGTGACCGTGCCGACGACGGTGCGGGCACGCCGTCTCGTGTCGCGACCGCACACGATCCTGCTCGGAAGCGGCCTGCGTGTCGTCGATCGGCTGCTGCAGATGCGTGAAAGCGGCTATACGGGGCAGATCACCATCGTCTCGCGGCGGGGTTTTCTGCCGCAGAGCCATACGCGTAACAATGCCGATCCGGTTTTTCCTGCCGATGAGATGCCCGGCAAGCTCAGCGAGATCGTCCGCTTCGTCCGCAAGGCTTGTAGTGAAGCGGAGGCGAATGGCCAGAGCTGGCAATCCGTCATGAACGGCTTGCGCAAGCATGCGCGCTCGCTTTGGCGAGCCCTGCCGGCGGGGCAGAAACAGCAGTTCAACCGCCATTTGCGGGCGCTCTATGACAGCCATCGCAATCGGCTGCCCGAGGCGCTGCATGTGCGCCTCAATCAGGAGCTTGCCGAGGGCAATACCCTGCTGCGGCGCGGTCATTTCATCCGCCGGACACCGACAGGGCTCGTTTTGAGACCCGCTGGACGGCAGGAGACCGAGCAGCTCTACGCCGACGATGTGATTGACTGTCGGTGTCAGGCGCCGGATTTGAATGCGCCCTTGTTGCGTAGCCTCATCGATGCCGGCCTTGCTGTGCCGGACGAGCTTGGCCTCGGTCTCGCCGTAGAGGCGACAGGCTCGCTCGAGGTCAACGGCCGCACGACGGAGGGGCTTTTTGCGATTGGCCCCTTAGGACTTGGAAGTCTCCCCGACATCGATCTGGTGCCTGAGATCGTGACGCAAGCCTATGCTGCGGCAGAGAGCGTTGCGGAGCGTTTCCATCCGCAGTGCAAGGCTGTCTAACAACTCCGCAGTTTCTCCGCACACGTATATTGCGGCTTTAACCTCGAAAGGTAGATAACGGCTTGCCTTTTGTAATGTAATAACGTAACCAAAATCCATAACCTAAACCGAACTTCCATGACAAATGAAAACGCATATGACATCGCCGTTGCCCGTATCCGCTTTCTATGAGATGAATACCGCAGATGGTGCCGCCTTCGGATCGATCCCGACGGCGGCTGAAAAGGGAACACGGTGCGGATTACCCATCAGGGGCCAAGACCGTGGCTGCCCCCGCAACTGTAAGCGGAGAGCGCGTTCGCAATATGCCACTGGCTTGAAGCCGGGAAGGCGCGAACGAGTTGTGACCCGCGAGCCAGGAGACCTGCCATCGATGATATCAACCGCAACGGACGGGGTGTTCCGATGGAAAATCAGTGGTTGGGCGAGGGCGCCGTTGCGTCCGCTGGCCCTATCTTGACTTTGCCTCCGGTGAAATCTCCGGGAGGCATCTCATGGAAAAAGCAAAAGAGACGACGCACCGGATTACCGTGTGCACCAATTGCCGTCATGTCGGCAAACCATGCCGGCCGGGCCTTGATCTCCTGAAGCATTTGCAGTTGGCCATTTCCCAGGCTGGCGCCGCACTCGCGGATGATTTCAGCCTTGAAGGCAGCGTCTGCATGGCAGGCTGCGAGCGGCCTTGCACGGTCTCTTTCCAGGCGACGGCGAAGGCGACGTACCTCTTCGGTGACATCGAGGATGCGAGCGATATCGATGCGCTCGTTTCCTTCGCGAAGCTCTACCGGGACCGCCCCGACGGGCTGACCCGCGAAGGCGAACGTCCGACCGCGCTTGGAGGCAAGACACTTGCGCGCATTCCCGCCGCTATCGTTTCAGCCGAACGCCGGCTGGTCGTATTGCAATAGGAGCCGGTCATGTCCGAACGAAGCGCGCGACTGGAAGCCGAGGGCATTACATGGGGTCCCCAGAAGGGGATGCCGATCATCAGCGGTATCACGCTGTCCGTCGAGGCTGGTGCTCGGCTTGCCATCATCGGTCCGAACGGAGCTGGCAAGTCGACCTTGCTGCGTTGCCTCTATCGCGGCCTCAAGCCGCAACGAGGTTTGGTGCGTCTCGACGGCACCGATCTTTGGTCCATCGGTCCGCGAGAGGCGGCGCAGCGCATCGCTGTCGTGCCGCAGGAGACGCCGGGCGATTTTCCCTTCAGTGTACGGGACGTCGTACTGATGGGGCGCATCCCGCACCGCAAGGGTATGGCGCGCTGGAGCGATCGCGATCATGACGTGACGACCTCGGCTCTTGCTCGCCTGGAGTTGGAGCCTTTGGCCTTGAGGCAGTACGCGTCACTCTCCGGTGGCGAGAAGCAACGGGCGCTGATTGCCCGCGCCTTGGCGCAGGAACCGGAGCTCATCATCCTCGACGAGCCGACCAATCACCTCGATATACGGCACCAGCTCGAAATTCTGGAACTGCTCAAGGGGCTGGGTCCGACGATCATCACGACGCTGCACGACATCAACCTCGCCGCAGATTTTGCCACCCAGGTCGCCGTCATGGATTGCGGGCGGCTCACGGGCCACGGCGAGCCGGCCGACGTGCTGACCGCGGAGCACGTGTCGAACGCATTTCGCGTCGGCGCTCGGCTGCATCGCAGCGAAAGCGGCCCGCAACGTTTTTCCTTCTCTCTTCGATAATACGACCATTGGAGCTATTCATGTTTTCCCGCATATCCTCATCTGCTGCAGCCTTGCTTGTCGGAAGCCTGTTGGCGGGGGCGGCGTTTGCCGAGCCCGTTACCGTGCGCAGCTGCAATCGCGACGTCACCTTCGACAAGGCGCCCGAGCGCGCCATTTCGAACGACGTCAATCTGACGGAAATGATGCTGGCGTTGAAGCTGCAGGATCGCATGGTTGGCTATACCGGCATTTCCGGCTGGAAGACTTTGGATGAAAAGCTGCGTGAAGGCGTCAAGGAATTGCCGGAGCTGTCGCCGAAATATCCGAGCAAGGAGGTGCTTCTCGGCGCCAATGCGGACTTCTTCTTCGCCGGCTGGAACTACGGCATGAAGGTGGGCGGCGAGGTGACGCCGGAAACGCTCGCACCTTTCGGCATCAAGGTCTACGAGCTCACCGAATCCTGCATCTTCGTCATGCAGAAGAACAAGCCGACCATGGACGACATGTTCGTGGATCTCCTCAATCTCGGAAAGATCTTCCGCGTCGAAGATAAAGCGGAGGCACTCGTTACCGGCTATCGCAAGCAGCTCGCAGAGATCCAGGCAGAGATCGGCCATGTCGATCAGCCGCCGCGCGTCTTCGTCTATGATTCCGGTGAGGAGAAGCCGTTCACATCGGGGCGTTACGGCATCCCGACTGCCATGATCGAGGCGGCCGGCGGCGTCAATGTGATGGAGGATGTCGAGAAGAGCTGGACGGAGGTATCCTGGGAACCGGTCATCGAGAAAAACCCGGAAGTGATCGTCATCGTAGATTACGGCCAGGTGACCGCCGCGCAGAAGATCGCCTTCCTCAAGAGCAATCCGGCCTTCAAGAACATCGATGCGGTGAAGAATGACCGTTTCGTCGTGCTGCCTTATGTCGAGGCGACGCCGGGGCCGCGCAATATCGAGGCCATCGCCACTCTGGCCAAAGCTTTTCATCCGAGCGCGATGTAATCGTCTCCAATGCCGATCCGTCCAGTCGCTCATTGGCGGATCTCTTCCTCAAGATTGAAGCATGCGCCTCGACCTCTCCATCCTTATCTTCTTGCTCGCCCTAGGCTTAATCCTGTCGATCACCGCCGGTGTGTCGCTCGGTTCGGCATCCATTCCTTTCTCCACCGTCTGGTCGATCGTCGGCAACAAACTGCATGCCGGTAGCTTTCCGGTTGCCTGGTCCAGCGGGCAGGAAAGCATTGTCTGGGACGTCCGTTTCCCACGCGTGGTGCTGGCCGCGCTCGTGGGAGCGGGGCTTGCCATCACCGGCGCCGTCCTGCAGGCGCTGACGCGAAATCCATTGGCGGACCCGCATCTCCTCGGCGTTTCCTCCGGGGCGGCATTCGGTGCCATCCTGGCGCTGTTGCATACCGGGCTGATCCTCGGGCTGTTGACGGTGCCGTTGTTCGCCTTTGCCGGCGCCTTGTTCGCTACCGCGGCCGTCGGGCTGACGACGCGCCTGACGCGCTCGCATTCGGCCGATCGGCTCGTGCTGTCGGGCGTGGCGGTAGCCTTCGTGTTCACGGCGCTCGGCAACCTCCTGATCTTTCTGGGTGATCCGAGAGCGGCCAACACCGTTGTCTTCTGGATGCTGGGCGGGCTGGGGCTGGCGCAATGGCAGCATCTTATCTATCCCGCCGGCATCTTGCTGTTCTCCTTGGCCTTGCTTCTCCCGAAGACGAGAGAGCTCAATGCGCTTGCGATGGGCGATGAAACGGCAGTTACGCTCGGCATCGCCGTCGCGCAGTTTCGCCTGTTGCTCTTCATCATCACCGCGCTGCTGACCGGCGTAATGGTCGCCTTTTCAGGCGCAATCGGCTTCGTCGGGCTGATGGTGCCGCATTTCGTGCGGCTGATCGTGGGTGGGGATAATGTGCGCGTGGTGCCGCTGAGCGCCGCTTTCGGTGCGCTGACGTTGATCTGGGCGGATATCATCGCGCGTCTGGTCATGGCTCCGGAGGACATGCCGATCGGTGTGGTCACCGGGCTTGCCGGAGGCGTTGCCTTCATCCTGATCCTGCGGAGCGGACGCGCATAGATCTACCCATTGCCAAGGTGTTTTCCTGGCCTATTTCCGGGCGGACAATGATCGGTGTGACAAGTCGTCTCCAAGATGAGAGCGCGATATACCCGGTTTTGAGCGAGGTTCTGGACAGGATAAGGGCATCGATGCCTTCGTGTCGCCTTTCTTTGTCTTACAAGGCGTACGCGTAAAGACTATGGAATTCGCAATCATGCTATAGGACGACTCGGGTCTCCATTTTGCGGCGATTTCAGTCATCCATTGCCTGCGACTTCATGTGCAACGAGGAGCTCTGCTTGCGCCCGCTGAAATCTCGTCTTTTTCTGTTACCTTTTCTGCTGCTGGGATTGGTCGTATTTGCCGCCGTCATCCCGCTGGCGGGCGGGGATGCCCTTGCGCAGGATCAGCAACCGGCCCAGGCGTCGCAGCAAACGGATCAACAGCCAGGGCAACTCGCAAATGGGCTGCTGGACGCAGCCGCTACCGATCTTGGCAAAGCGAAGAAGACCTACGCGTCGCTTCAGGACGCGGCGAAACAGGCAACGTTGGATGACGAGACGCTCGTGGCGCTATCCGGCCAGGTCGACGATCTCAATCGTACCACTGCCGCTATTTCCGCACGCCTGAAACCCCGTACCGCCGAGATCGATGCCCGCCTGACGCAGCTCGGTGCTGCTCCCAAGGAAGGTCAGCCGCCGGAGGCTCCGATCGTCACGCAGGAACGCGAGAGGCTCAATGCCGAGCGCTCGCAGATCAGCGCGGTGATCCTCGATGCGGACAATCTGACCGCGGAGACCAATCGGCTTTCGATGCAATTCATGGAGATGCGCCGAAAGCTGTTTGCCGAGACGCTATTCAAGCGGACGGAGATTTCCACCACGACATTCGATGATGCGGGGGCGGCTCTGGTCGACGAGGGCGTCAAGTTCAGCACCGCCGTGACGAGCTGGATCGGCTTCGTGCTCAAGGCCAAGCTTGCCTCATTTCTGGCCGCCGTCTGCCTGTCGATCGGGGCGGCGCTGATATTTCTCTCCGGTGGTTATCGGCTGTTCCGCCGCTACTACGTGCAGGATGAAGCTGTCGAGAATCCGCCCTATATCAGCCGGCTCTCGGTCGCCTTCTGGTCGACCTTGATCCGCACGCTGTCGCTGGCGGCCTTTCTCGTCACCTCATTCTTCTTCCTCTCGAATTTCAATGTGCTGCGGCCTGACATCGCGCCGATATTGGCGGGGGTCTTCGGCTTCATCGGCCTCGTCTATTTCGTCGGTCGCCTGAGCAATGCCGTCTTTGCGCCGTTTCGGCCGCATTGGCGCCTGGTCAAGCTGTCGAACAAGGGAGCACATTCGCTCACCTGGTGCCTGCAGGCGATGGCCGTGGTCAATGGTTTGGACTACGTCTTCGACCGCATCAGCGAGTCCATGGGTTCACCGGTCGTCGTTACCGTGGCCAAGAGCTTCCTGGCAGCACTGCTGATCGGCCTCATCCTGATTGCTGCCTCCTTCGGCTCGCCGATGCTGGCCAAGAACGGCGATCCGGACGCGCCAGGCCGCCATTGGCCGCATGGCATGGCCATCATTCTTCGCGTTCTCGGCATATTGGTGATCTTCACTTCGTTCATCGGCTATGTGGGGCTTGCCCGTTTCATGGCAACGCAGATGATTGTGACGAGTGCCGTCATCGCGACCATGTATCTCGGCTTCCAGCTCGGCAAGGCCGTATCCAAGCAGGGCGTCTTTGCCGAAACGATCATCGGCCGCTTTTTGGAAAATCGCCTGAAGCTGCGTGAAGTGGCGCTCGATCAGGCCGGCCTTGCCGCCGGGCTTGCGACCTACGCCGTCGCGCTGCTGACGGGCATTCCGCTGATCCTGCTCTCCTGGGGCTTCCACATTCAGGATCTGGAGGTCTTTGCCTACAGGCTATTTACCGAGATCAAGATCGGCAACATGTCGATCTCGCTGCTCGGCATCTTCGTTGGCATCCTGCTGTTTGCGGGCGGCTATCTGGTCACGCGCTGGTTCCAGCGCTGGCTCGACAGCAATGTCATGGCGCGTGGGCAAGTCGATCTGGGTGTCCGCAATTCGGTGAGAACCGGCATAGGCTATCTGGGCATAGCATTGGCAGCGATCTTTGCCATTTCCGCTGCCGGCATCGATTTGTCCAGCCTGGCGCTCGTCGCCAGTGCCCTCTCGGTCGGTATCGGTTTCGGCCTGCAAAACATCGTGTCGAACTTCGTGTCCGGCCTGATCCTGCTGGTCGAGCGGCCGTTCAAGGTCGGCGACTGGATCGTCTCGGGTACATCGGAAGGCATCGTCAAGCGCATCTCGGTGCGCGCGACCGAAATCGAGACCTTCCGCAAGCAGTCGATCATCGTGCCGAATTCCGAGCTTATCAATGCGTCGGTCGGCAACTGGACGCACCGCAACAGGCTCGCTCGCTCCGAAATCCCCGTATCCGTCAGCTATGATGCCGATCCCCGCAAGGTGATGGATATCCTGCTGGAACTGGTGCGTTCGATCCCGAAGGTTCTCAGGAATCCGGAGCCGCATGTGGAGTTCCTACGTTTCGGGCCGTCGTCTCTCGATTTCGAGATGCGCTTCTATCTGTCCGATCTTTCCGATGGCATGGAAATCCGCAACAATCTGCGCATCGAAATCCTGAAGCGCTTCAACGAAGAGGGGATTTCCATTCCCTATCCGCATCAGGAGCTGCATATCGTTCGTGACGGCAGAAGAGGCAGGCAGTCGGATGTCGCAGCCGATGCGCTGTCGGATTTCGCAGACGGGCCGGAGGTTGAGGATGACATGAGGGAAGATTCCGCTCTGTCCGCCGAAGACAAGGTGCCAGAAGCAAAGCGCACAGGCCGTCGTCGTGGCAGGACCGCTGCGGAATGATCTGACTATCGACCGAACAGCCAAGACACAGCGTTGTGCCGCGGGCAGGGCCAATATAGGCCGTCGAAGTCTGTGCTTCCTTTGGAAACTTTCGGTTCGCGTTCCCACGAGCTCGCAACATTATCGCAACGGCGCATCCGGAAAGGCGCCGATCGATAGAGGCTGTTTTCTTCATCTCCGGGAAACCAGTCCGCTTAACAAATCCGCAAAGGCTTTGTTCTAAAACAATACAGAGGGGATCATTTTCAAAAACAGGTTTTCATTATGCCATTTCTGGGTGTTTCGGGGATGCAATACTCCGGCGCGTCTCTTGCCGGCTCGCGCATTCTTCTCGTCGAGGATTCCAATCTCTTTACATCGATGGTCAGAGCCAAGCTGAAGGAGCTTCTGGACATCGACGTCGAGATTTGCCGCAATTTCGAAGAACTGCAGCTCGCCTACGACAAGTCGTCTGAGCCGATCAAGCTGGCAATTTCGAACATGAACCTGCCGGGCGCCGAAAAGGGTGAGGCCTTGGCCTATCTGCTTGATCTCAGCATTCCAACGATCGCCTTCACCGGCACTTTTCTCGAGGGCACGCGCGACGAGCTGATCGCTAAGGATGTGGTGGATTATATTCTCAAGGACAATGTGTTTGCGGTGGATATGCTGGCGGAATCGATCTGCCGTTTTCTGACAAACCATCGTCACCATGTCCTCATTGTCGACGACAGTGCGACCGCGCGCGCTTTGCTGTCCAGTCGGCTGAAGCGCTATAATTTCCGCGTCAGCGTTGCGGAGAATGGTGTAAAAGCGCTCGAAATCCTGAAGGCCAGCGCGGATATCGGCCTTATGGTCACGGACTACAATATGCCTGACATGGACGGCTTCGAGCTGACGCGACGTATTCGTGGGACCACTGGCTCCCACGAGTTGCGCATCATCGGCGTCTCGTCATCCAACAACCGGCTGCTTTCGGCCCGCTTTCTCAAGGCAGGAGGCAATGATTTCATCCTGCGGCCATTCATCGATGAGGAGTTCTACTGCCGCGTGAATCAAAACCTCGACACTTTGTTGCAGATTCAGTCGTCTCAACCGACCGGCAAGCGCGCATAAACGCGAGAAGTCAGGCAAAATAACCTCGAAAAAAGTGAGGGAAAATCACTTTTATGTAAATCTCCGCAATCAGCGGTTCCAATTTTTTCACGAATCCTGTTCAGGATAGGTGGAAGATGGTTTGGCAGACCTGCAATTGACTGAATATTCATGCACCTGATGGTGTGGGAGGAATTGACGGGAAATGGTACTGCATGTGGGATCCCTCGGCGGCGGCATCGGTCACCGCAATGGCAGCCAGACAATACTTCTGGTCGAGGATTCACGCATGTTTTCCGCGGTGTTGTCGCATCGGTTCGAAACCGAACTCGGCTTGGCCGTAACGCATTGCTCTTCCCTGAAAATGCTGAACGAGGTACTGGCGGCGCCGGATAGCAGCTTCACGATGGCGGTGATCGACCTTAATCTTCCGGACGCGGCCCACGGAGAAGCCCTGGATGTTGCCGTCGCCCATGACGTTCCTACCATCGTCTTTACGGCGTCTTTCGACATGGCGACGCGCAATCGCATTATGGAGCGCAATGTCGTCGACTATGTGCTCAAGGATGGAGAGTTCGCTCTCGACAATCTCGTCTCTTCCGTAAGGCGCGCCATTGCCAACCGGTCGATGCGTGTTCTGGTTGTAGATGATGTGCCTTCGGCCCGGAAAATGCTGACGGATTTGCTGCACGCACAGCAATTCAAGGTCGCCGAAGCCGGCACGGGTGTCGAAGCCCTGGCGATGCTCGAGACATTCGACGACATCGAAATCGTCGTCACCGACTACAATATGCCCGACATGAACGGCCATGAACTGACCCGCCGCATCCGCCATCGCTATGGCTCGGACCGAATGCGGATCATCGGCATTTCGTCTTCGAACGATCGTTTGCTGTCTGCGACATTCCTGAAGGCGGGCGCGAGCGATTTCATCTATCGCCCCTTCGTTCAGGAGGAGCTGCAATGCCGCATCGCATTGAATGTCGAGACGCTGTCGCAGCTGAAGCAATTGCGAGCGGCAGCGGCAAGCGACTATCTGACCGGGCTCTACAACAGGCGCTATTTTTATGATCACGGCCCGCGCCTGGTCAACGAGTGCCTGCGTCGCCAACGTCCAAGTTCGGTCGCCATTCTCGACATCGATCACTTCAAGCATCTGAACGATACTTATGGTCACGAAATCGGCGATCAGGTGCTGAAGGCCGTTGCGGGCCGGCTTCATGGACTGTTGGAGGGCACCGATAATCTGCTCTCTCGCCTTGGGGGTGAAGAGTTCGCCATTCTTTTTGCTGAAATGAATTCGCGCGCGGCGACCACGCTATGCGACGAGGTCCGCCTTAGCCTCGCCAGCCTGAAGGTTCATGCCGACGACGAAGAGCTTTCGGTGACGGTTTCCATCGGCGTGGCGGAGATTGCTGGTTACGAGTCCTTCGACAACTATCTCAATGCCGCGGACCAGTTTCTCTACATGGCGAAGCACAATGGCCGAAATCAAGTCTATTCCGATTTCAAGATGGCCCAAGAGGCGGCCCAGTAGGCCGCCTGCAATGATCCGATTGCTTTGATTTCCAGCATTCTCAGACGACGATACCCGTGCGGTTGGTCGACATGGTCAGCTTGCGTTCCGCGCGCTCTTGCTGCGGGGAACGATTATAGAGTTCGCGATAACACTTAGAGAAGTGCGAGGCGGAAACGAAACCGCAGGCGACGGCCACTTCGACAACAGGCATGGAAGATTGCACCAGCAGATGCCGGGCGCGATCCAGGCGGATTTCGAGGTAATAGCGGGCCGGCGAGCGACCCATTTCCTGTCGGAACAAGCGCTCGATCTGCCGGCGCGACAGGCCGGCATCGTCGGCAATTTCCAGAAGCGACAGCGGCTCGGCAAGGTTGCTTTCCATCAGCTCGATGATCGATAGAACCTTGGAGTTCTGCACGCCGAGGCGCGCGCGCAACGGCAGACGCTGGCGGTCATGCGGGCTGCGGACACGGTCGGTCAGTTGCTGCTCGCAGACGCGGTTGACGAGGTTCTCGCCGAAATCCTGTCCGATCAGGTTCAGCATCATGTCGAGAGAGGCGGTGCCGCCTGCGCAGGTGTAGAGATTGCTGTCGACCTCATAGAGGTCGGCATAGACCTCTGCTTGCGGGAAGGTTTCCGAAAAGCCCGGCAGGTTTTCCCAGTGGATCGCACAGCGCTTGCCGTTCAGCAGACCTGCCTGGGCAAGCACATGGGCGCCCGTACAGAGGCTGCCGACGGCCACGCCGCGATTGTAGGTTTCGCGCAGCCAGGCATTGACAGACTTGTTGTGGAATTCTTCGACATAGATGCCGGAACAGACCAGCACCATGTTCGGGCGGTTCTCGCCGCCGAGATAGCGGCGCTCGTCGGTGAGGGAGGAATTGACCTCCAGTCCGATGCCGCTCGAGGAATAGACTTTCTGACCGTCCGTCGAGGCGAGCCGCCAGGTGTAGGCAGGGTAGCCGAGCATGCGGTTGGCAATCCGCAGCGTCTCGATCGCGGCGGAAAACGGCAGCATGGTGAAATGCGGAACGAGGAAGAAAACCAGGGAACGCGTCTTGATCGGAGTCTTGCTCATGTTGTGAAAATCCATGCTCCAGGGCCGTTACGTATTCCTTGCGTCAAATACGTCGGCCCGATGGTCTATAAGCGACATTGGCATGGATAATCGCGGCCGCAAAGGGATATTTGCGTCTGCTATGAAAAATACGGCTCTAGAGGAGGGAAACGAAGGGGAGGCGAGCAAGATGCTCAAGCGGCGAAATATATTTGCAGGTAATTCTCAGGATTAAAGTGCGCTTCGCATCTGGATGCGGAAATGTTCAAAAGGCGACGCTCGCTTGGGTTGAGCGTCACCTTCAGCCATTATGCTCTTCAATTATCATCGGGTGGCTTTCGGATTCTTGATTTCGTTCGCGGCCGGCCAGCCCAAGTCCTTGCGCATGTCGTCGGACAGGGATTCGAGCTCGCGAAGGGAGCGCCACTGCTGCCAGCGATTAGCGAGACGAGAAAAGAAGGGCATATAGCTGCTGCCGGACGGAAACGGGTTCCGCGTGCCGGTCTGTCTATAACTGATCGTCGTCATTTCCAGGTTCCTTTCAGTGTCAACCGTTCAAAATGTCACGCCTACCGAGTGTAAATATGGATCTGGCTGGCTCATCAATCAAACGAATAGATCTTATAGCTGCCATTAGTATTTTTGAACGAATGCAGCTTGCCGGGCTTTCGCTCAAGCGCTGCCAAGGTGCGATCCGGCGGGAGGCCGCGCGCATTGACGTCATCGATCAGATGAGCGGGAAAGCGCGTGGCAATCTCGTCGAGCGTGTGCTGCGCCATCCGCTGAATTTTGCGAAGGCGGAGAAGAGAGAAAAGGCGAGAGGCTTCGTCCAATGCCGTGCCAGCCATGACTTTTGCTCCTTTGAGGCTGTCTGTGTGAATTTCCATTACGTCTAATATGGTGCTTCGTTGACATTCAGACAAATGAAATGATATGGTGTTTAGGATCAGAAAAATTGAAAGGTATTCGATATGACCGCACCGTTCCGCCGGCCCATACCGTTGCTTGACAATGAAGTTCTGCGCACCTTCGTCGCGATTGCCGAAACGGGGAATTTTTCGACTGCGGCCGATGCGGTCTTTCGCACGCCGTCAGCCGTTTCGATGCAGATCAAGAAGCTGGAAGAGCAGCTCGGCGTCACGCTATTCCTGCGCGACGCGCGCTCGGTGAGCCTGACGCAGCATGGCGAGATGCTGCTTTCCTATGCCCGCAACATCCTGGCGCTTTCCAACGAGGCGGTTTCGCGCTTCATCATGCCCGAGCTTAGCGGCGTCGTGCGTCTCGGCGCTCCCGACGACATCGGCGAACGGTTGTTGCCGACCATCCTGAAGAGCTTTTCCGAGAGCTATCCGGGGATCATGGTTGATGTCGTCGTCGATATGAGCATCCAACTCAAGAAGCGCATTGAGGAGCAGCGGCTCGACCTTGCACTGATCAACTGTGCGACGCGGCCCTTCCCGACGGAAGGCGAGGTGATCTATACGGAACGTCTCGTCTGGGCCGGCGCCAAGTGCGGCACCGCCTATCGTCGCGATCCGCTGCCGATCTCGATCTGGGAAGAGGGCTGCATCTGGCGATCGGAAGCCATGGCGCAGCTGGAGCGGCAGAAGCGCGCCTATCGCGTTTCCTATCTCAGTGCCCATACGATGGCGCAGCGCGCGGCGATCGTTTCCGATCTTGCAATTGCTCCGTTCCCGCGCTCCTACATCACCGATGATATGGAAATCCTCGGGCCAAATGAAGGCTTGCCGGAGCTGACGTCGTTCGACATTCGCCTGCTGACAGCTTCGCAGATGACCGGGCCGATGAAGGCGGTGGCCGACAGCATCCGCCAGGCTTTCGTCGAGATCGGGCGCAAAATGGCCGCGTGAACGCGGCCAATCCCTCTTATTCGCGGCTGCGGCGACGCCTGCGGCCGCCGCCTTCTCCGCCATCGTCGGAGATCTGCTTGCGCTCTGGCAATGTCACCACCTTGGAGAGTTCCGGGAAGGCGTCGACCTTGTTCGGCAGGGCCATGGCGTAGACGAAATGCTCTTGAAACTTTGATTCAAGCGCCGTCTCTATCTTCTCGATTTTCCTGACGGTTTCTTCGATCTCGCGGCGATGGCCGCGGTTCAGCAGCGCCATGCGTGCGCCAGTGCCGGCGGCATTGCCGACAGCCTTGACCTTGTCGAGCTCGCAGTCCGGTATCAAGCCCAGCACCATCGCATATTTCGGGTCGATGAAGGTACCGAAGGCGCCGGCAAGGCCGATGCGGTCGACATGATCGATGCCCTGCTTGTCCATCAGCAGCTTGACGCCGGCATAGAGCGCGGCCTTGGCAAGCTGGATGGCGCGGATATCGTTCTGGGTGACCGTGATGCGCGGTTCGCCATCGCGCAGCAGATAGGAGAAGGTACGGCCATTCTGCAGGATGCGCGGCGAGCGTGCCGCCATCGAGCCGTCGACGACGCCGTCTTCCGAGATGATGCCGGTCAGGAACATTTCGGCGACGACCTCGATGATGGCCGAGCCGCAGATGCCCGTTACGCCGACCTTGGCGGCTTCCTCGTCAAAGCCCGGCTCATCCGACCATGGCTCGATGCCGATCACGCGATAGCGCGGCTCGAGGGTTACGGGATCGATACGCACGCGCTCGATGGCGCCGGGTGCCGCGCGCTGGCCACTCGAAATCTCGGCGCCCTCGAAGGCGGGGCCGGTCGGCGAGGAAGCGGCGACGACGCGATGGCGGTTGCCGAGCACGATCTCGGCATTCGTGCCGATGTCGACCAGCAGCATCATCTCATCCTGGCGATGCGGACCTTCGGCAAGTGTCGCGGCGGCCGCGTCAGCGCCGACATGGCCAGCGATGCAGGGCAGCATATAGATGCGGGTGCCGGCGTTCATCGGCAGGCCGATCTCGGCCGATTTCAAATGCACGGCACCGGATACGGCGAGCGCAAAGGGCGCGCCGCCAAGCTCGGTCGGGTCGATGCCGAGAAAGAGGTGGTGCATGATCGGATTGCCGACGAAGACGGCGTTCAGAATATCCTGGCGCGACACGCCGCCATCGGCACAGACCTTGTCGATCAAGCCGTTCAGGGCTTCGCGGACCGCGTTCGTCATCGCCTCGCGACCGTCCGGATTCATCATCACGTAGGAGACACGGCTCATCAGATCCTCGCCGAAGCGGATCTGCGGATTGGAGGCGCCGGCCGAAGCGACGGTTCTGCCCGAGAGCAGCGACGACAGATGCATGGCGATCGTCGTCGAACCGATATCGCAGGCGATGCCATAGGCCTCGTTCTTCAGGCCCGGATAGAGCGCGATGAGGCGAGGGCGCTCGCTGTCCTGGTCGCGATGAATGGCGGCCGTCACCTTCCATTCGCCCTTGCGCAGGATCGACTGTACCTGCGGAATGAGGTGAAAATCCACTTCGAGATTATCGTATTTCCAGTCCGCTGCGATTGCCGCTTTCAGCCGATCGAGATCGCCAAGCGGCTTGTGCATGTCGGGTTCCTCGACCTCGACGTAACACATGTGCACGGCCGGATCGCGGGCGATGACGCGCTCGTCGGCGGCCTTTCGCACCACCTGCGCATTGATGACGGTATCCTGCGGCACGTCGATGACGAGATCGCCCTGGATGAGGGCGGAGCATGAGAGGCGGCGGCCGTCGGGCAGGTCGCGCACCTCGGCATAGCGCTTTTCCTTCGGCCCGATCGGCGAAAGATGGTCGTTGGAGGAGACGATCTTGTGCTTGGCGAAATTGCCTTCCTGCACGGAGATCTGGCAGCGTCCACAGGTGGCGCGACCGCCACAGACACTTTCGACATAGACGCCAAGCTGGCGGGCTGCCTCCAGCACGGGCGTTCCCACGGGGAAATGGCCGCGCTTGCCGGATGGCATGAAAAGGACGAGGGGTTTCGCGCTGTCGCTGGCTTCGGCCATGGATCAGCCTTTCTATTTGCTAAGGCGGCGCGCATTCGAGCGAACACGCCTGCTATAAGGTTTTATCGCGGCCTCGGCGACCGCGTCGGCAACGCGGCGCGCCGATTGGCGCGAATGGCTTGTCGCCGTCAGGAGCGCGAGGCCTTGCTGCATCAATTCGGCGTTGACGGCAGCGGCGCTTTCGGCCGCAGCCATCATCTTTTCTGAGACCATCCGGTTCATTTCGGTCGCGTTCACGCTGCCGGTCAGCGCGTCCATCCACATCTGCTGCAGCCTTATCGCGATCACGACAGGTGCCTGCAGCCAGAGCGTGGCAAGATCATTGGAAAGGCCGCGACCGGACGACATCTTATTCCCTCACAGCTCCTGCGCCAGCGCGCGCAGCACGGCCACCACGACGTCCGCCACCGGCGGCGGGTGCTGCCGTTGTTGCGGCCGCGACGCCGCCTTCTGCCGGCTTGTAGTCGCGATAGGTCATGATCCAGTTGGTGCAATTGGCGTCCGTGCCGTTCAGCACGTTGGCGGCGCGCACGGCTTCCATCTCCTGCGGGCGGCAAGGGTTCATGATCGCCGAGGTCATGCCGGCGCCGATCACCATGGGAATGAAGCCGGCATTGATGCCGTGGCGATGCGGCAGGCCGAAGGAGATGTTGGAAAGGCCGCAGGTCGTGTTGACCTTGAGCTCGTTGCGCAGGCGGTGCAGCAGCGCAAAGACCTGACGGCCGGCATCGCCGAGCGCCCCGATCGGCATGACGAGCGGGTCGACGACGATATCATGCGGCTTGATGCCATGATCCATGGCGCGCTCGACAATCTTCTTGGCAACTGCGAAGCGCACATCCGGGTCCATGGAAATACCCGTTTCGTCGTTCGAGATGGCGACGACGGGCACGTCGTATTTCTTGACCAGCGGCAGGATGGCTTCGAGCTTTTCCTCTTCGCCCGTGACCGAATTGACCAGTGGCCGGCCCTTGGCAACCTTGAGCGCCGCTTCGATCGCGGCTGTGACCGAGCTGTCGATCGAGAGCGGTACGTCGACCAAGCCCTGCACGATCTCGAGCGTCTGCACGAGAAGGCCCGGTTCTGTCTCGTTCGGGTTGACCGAAGTCACGCCCGCATTGACGTCGAGCATGGTCGCACCGGCGGCCACCTGCTCCAAGGCGTCCTTGATGACGGTGTCGAAATTGCCTTCGATCATCTCGGCGGCGAGCTTCTTGCGCCCCGTCGGGTTGATGCGCTCGCCGATCACGCAGAAAGGCTGGTCGAAGCCTATGATGATCTCGCGGGTGGCGGAGGCAACGATGGTACGCGTCATGTCTGATCCTCTGGTCAGTTGGCCCGATAGCTGGTCTATCGTGCGGTGATTTGGGTTACAAGCCGGCCGGTTCCTCTCCTGGCCCGCTGCTGTCGTCTCGAATTCAATGTGCCTGCTGCGGCGTATGGTGGGCAGCGATCTCCGCCATCGCCTGTTGGTTTTCTTCCCTGCCTTCGCTGATCTGATGCAGTCGTTCGGCGACGAGCGCGTCCGTGCGGCTAGCCTCGCGCTTCCAAGGCTGACGGCCCTTCAGCACGCCGGAATCATGCACCATTTCAGCGACATATTCTTCCTGGCGGTAGGCCATGACGTGGATGCCGGAAACGCCCTCGATCTCCTTCACCTCGTTGATGATGTCAATGCAGAGCTGCTTGCCTTCCTTCTTTTGATCCTGCGCACCTTCGATGCGCTTGATGACCGCATCGGGGATATGGACGCCCGGCACGTTGGAGCGCATCCAGCGGGCGGTCTTTGCCGAGGCGAGCGGGCCGACGCCGACGAGAATGAAGCATTTTTCGTTGAGGCCGAGGTCGCGCACCTTCTTCATGTATTCGCGGAACATCGGCACGTCGTAGCAATACTGGCTCTGGACGAACTGCGCTCCGGCCTCGATCTTCTTCGCCAGCCGGTAGGGCCGGAAGTCGTAAGGCGGCGCGAAGGGATTGATGGCGGCGCCGAGAAAGACTTTCGGCGGCGACGTCAGCTTGCGGCCGGAAAGGAATTTGGCGTTGTCGCGCATGATGCGCACGGTTTCGAGCAGCGACATGCAATCAAGATCGAAGACCGGCTTGGCCCCTGGCTGGTCGCCGGCCTGAACGCCATCGCCGGTCAGGCACATGATGTTGCACACGCCCATGGCGGCAGCGCCCAGCACGTCGCCCTGGATGGCGATGCGGTTCTTGTCGCGGCAGGCGATCTGCATGATGGGCGCATAGCCCATGCGGGTTAGCAGGGCGCAAATCCCGACCGAGGACATATGGCAATTGGCGCCGGAGGCATCGACGGCGTTGATGCCATCGACCCAGCCTTCGAAAATGGCGGCGCGCTCGTAGACGTCTTCGGCATTGGCGCTGTCGGGCGGGTTCAGCTCGGCTGTCACGGCGAATTCGCCGCGGCGAAGCACGCGCTCCAGCCGCCCGAGCGAATAATGGCCGGGCAGGGGATCGAGCGGCAGATGGACGCCAAGCGGATTTTCATCGATATGCGACATCGCTCAGGCTTCCTTTTTCGCCGCTTCGCGGGCTGCCGCCGCTTCCGCCGTGACGCGGAGCCAGGAGGAGGTTTCGCGCAGCGACTGGTTGACGGGCTTCTGCACCTTCAGGATCGCATCACCCTGAGTCATGTTCTGCGAGCCATTCCAGGCTTGTACCCAAACGCAGGGCATGTCGGGCTCCACCTCGCAATTGCCGTTGGCACGAACGCCGCCGCAGGGTCCGTTGCGCAGCTGCTTGGGACAGTTCATCGGGCAGGACATGCCCGTCGACGACAGCGCGCACTGGCCGCACATGCGGCAATCGAAGAGGAAGCCCTTCACATTGCGCTCGATGAAGGTGATCGGTCGCTCGACGCGATCATAGCCGAACGCCTTCCACAGCGGATGAAGCAGGAGGAAAGCGTCGGCGAAGCGACGATAGAACCATTCGAAGAAGCGCGAGTGACGCACCGCCCAGAGGCGGACCGTGTATTTGCGCCGGGCGCGGCGGTTGGGCGAGACGCCTGCCGGCGTGTAGGCGCCGCTGGCAGCCTTTGCGCCCGCTGCGGCATTGCCGGGCTTCTGGACGGCATCAGCCATTGTCGCGGCCTCCGGCCTTCACCAGCGCCACCAGCCGCTCGCGGTCATAAGCGGCCTCGAGCTCGCCGGCTGCCTTGTCTGCTTCAGCTTCGAGATCGTCCGATACCGGCATCGGGTCGGCCTTCCGCCATTCGGCGAGATAATCGTCGGTTTCGGCAGCGCCCGTGCGCATGGCGCACATGTCGATTGCTTCGGTAAAGCGCAGCGAAAGCTCGCGTTTTGCCGTCTGCCTGCCCTTCTTGATAATCACCTGGGCGGGGATGTCCCGCCAGTAGACGACAATGCGATCCGCCATGCACAAAATCTCCTCTTCACGCAAGAATGCACGTCGGCCGATCATCAGACTGCGCTCGCCACGACGCGCCACATGCCGAAAAGCGACGCGACATGAAAACCTCGTCCGCAAGTACAGCCAACGCGCTTTATCCTTTGAAACGGCCAGGTTCGAACTGTGATTGAATGTCGATGACTCGTCCAGCATGTCGGTCTCGGCAAAGAAGCGCGAGGCCAGAAAGCGACGCGGATGTCGCAGCTAGACGGTCAGCAATTCGCGCGCCAAATCGCCGTAGCCAGTGAAGCGATATTCGTAGTCCAGTCCTAGATAGGCGG
This sequence comes from Martinezella sp. CNPSo 3964, assembly GCF_057784375.1. Classification (NCBI taxonomy): domain Bacteria; kingdom Pseudomonadati; phylum Pseudomonadota; class Alphaproteobacteria; order Hyphomicrobiales; family Rhizobiaceae; genus Martinezella; species Martinezella sp. CNPSo 3964. The sequence continues at coordinate 101,929 of NZ_JBXSOW010000017.1, read as the reverse complement.
CAGCTTCCTTTGCTTTTGCCTGCAGCGCCGGATCTTCTTCCTGCGAGAGGTAGACCACCTTGCGGTAGTTGCCGAAATACATGTCGCGCAGCTCCGGATGGCGATCGAGGCCGAGCGGGACGACAACGAAGGCTTCGAACTGGCGGGCCAGGAAATCGGTGAGGAAGAACGAGGTGATATCGTCGTCGCGCTCGGCGAAAGCCTCATTTCCGGTGAAGAAGGAATAACAGTGCGGGCCGGAAAGGCGCTCTATCCCCTCTCGCTCGCAGATCCTGTCGATATCGCCGCCGGTGCCGCAATCGGCATAGCCGATGAAGATCTTCTCGAAGCCGCGCGCGCGTGCATCGGCAATTGCTTGTTCCAGAGCCGGTGCGATCTTTTGCGGATAGGAATGATAGATTGCGGGAAGACAGTGAAGATCGATGTGGTCGAGCCCGTTTATTCTGGTGACCACCAATATTTCGCGCGCGATTGCCCCGCACGCGATTACATGAACCTTTTGCTTTGTTATGCGTTTATTGTGCGGAGGGGTTGTCTCCGCATTTTGCCGATCAACATCCATTCCAAAAGAGGCTCCTGATCATGACCGCATCGACATCTAGCAAAATCGCCGCTGCCTTCGCCGTACTTATGGTACTCGCTTCATGCTCCAACACAATTCGCGGCATGGGCAGAGATACGGCCAACGCCGTCAACGCAACGGAAGATGCCGGTCACAAGGTCAAGCGGGCTGTTCAGAACTAAAGCGCGTCGCGATCTTTCAGATTCGCGTCTCGCGCTTTAGGTCTTTGATTTTGCGCATGTCGTTGTCGCAAAACCGCTGCACACTTTCGCGCGACATGCTCTAATGTGAGATGTGGATCGGCCGGCGACAACCCTTTGTTCGTCGCCGGCTTCGAAAAACAAGGCGATCAGGCGCCGGCAGCCAGGCTGTTGTGCTTGCGCTTCATGAATTCCTTGGCGGTCTCGACCGCCACGGCAGCGTCACGGCAATAGGCGTCCGCACCGACGGCCTTGCCGAATTCCTCGTTGAGCGGCGCACCGCCAACCAGTACGACGTAATCGTCGCGCAGGCCCTTTTCCTTCAGCGTATCGATGACGACCTTCATATAGGGCATCGTCGTGGTCAGCAGAGCCGACATGCCGAGAATGTCGGGCTGCTCGCGTTCGATGGCGTCGAGGTAGTTTTCGACCGGATTGTTGATGCCGAGGTCGATGACGTCGAAGCCGGCGCCTTCCATCATCATGCCGACGAGGTTCTTGCCGATGTCGTGAATGTCGCCCTTGACTGTGCCGATCACCATCTTGCCGAGCTTCGGTGCACCGGTCAGCGCCAGAAGCGGCCGCAGGATCGCCATGCCGGCCTTCATCGCATTGGCGGAAAGCAGAACTTCCGGAACGAAAAGAATGCCGTCGCGGAAGTCGATGCCGACGATGCGCATGCCTTCGACCAGCGCCTGGGTGAGGACATCGTAAGGCGTCCAGCCGCGATCTAGAAGGATCTGTGTTGCTTCTTCGATTTCTTCCTTCAACCCGTCATACAGGTCGTCATGCATCTGCTGCACGAGCTCTTCATCAGAAAGTTCCGAGAGAATGATTTCGTCGTCAGACATGCGCTCCATCCCGTTTTCGTGCAATGCATCAGAGACTTGTATAAAACACTGCCGCCATTATCGATAGACCGGAAGGCCGCCAAAACTCTTTTTGAATGCGACGTCGCGCGGATCAATCGCGACGGAGGAAGAACAGTTGATATTCGCAGCCCATGTCTGTCCTATGCTAATTGCTGGCGCATTAAGGAACGTCCGCTTGGCGGAATCGGATAGCATAGGGTCATGATAGACGCATCCATGCGCAGGAGTGAGGAAACATCATGGACGATATGATTGAGCAATCGGCTGCAGGCAATGACGGCGGTGGACGGCGTTCGCGCAGCGAGGGTAGGGGTGCTGCAGCACGGCGCGCTTCGCGCAGCGGCGGAGGTCCCGGCCCATCGCTTCCCTATATCACCCGCAAGATCGGCGTCTACGAAGTGCTCGACGAGGAAGGCCTGCAGCTCATCGAGCGCAACGCCGATACGGTTCTGGAAGAAATTGGTATCGAGTTTCGCGACGATGCGGAAGCTCTGGCGCTCTGGAAGGAAGCCGGCGCCGACGTGCGCGGGCAGCGCGTGCATTTTCCGAAGGGGCTTTGCCGCGAACTTCTGAAGACGGCGCCGAAGGAATTTACCTGGCATGCCCGCAACAGCGCCCGCAACGCCCATGTCGGCGGCAAGGCGACGATCTTCGCGCCGGTCTATGGCCCGCCCTTCGTGCGCGATCTCGAGGGCAACCGCCGCTATGCGACGATCGAGGATTTCCGCAATTTCGTGAAGCTGGCCTATATGGCGCCGTCGATGCATTCGTCCGGCGGCACTGTTTGCGAGCCTGTCGATATCCCGGTCAACAAGCGCCATCTCGATATGGTCTACAGCCATATCAAATATTCCGACAAGCCATTCATGGGCTCCGTTACCGCGCCGGAGCGTGCCGAAGACACGATCGCCATGGCGAAGATCGTGTTCGGCGACGATTTCGTCGAGAATAATTGCGTGACGCTGAACCTCATCAACGCTAATTCTCCGATGGTTTTCGACGAGACCATGCTCGGTGCCTTGAAGGTCTATGCCCGGCACAATCAGGCTTCGGTCGTTTCTCCCTTCATCCTGTCCGGCGCGATGAGCCCTGTCACGGTTGCGGGTACGCTGACGCAGATTCTCGCCGAAGTGCTGGCCGGCGCTTCCTTCACGCAGCTGATCCGCAAGGGTTCGCCGGTGCTTTACGGCACTTTTGCTGCCTCGATTTCGATGCAGTCGGGTGCGCCGACCTTCGGTACGCCGGAACCGTCGCTCGTCTCCTATGGGGCAGCTCAGCTCGCCCGCCGTCTCGGCCTGCCGTTCCGTACCGGCGGCTCGCTTTGCGGCTCCAAGATTCCGGATGCGCAAGCGGCGCATGAATCGGCCAATACGTTGAACATGACGCTGCTGGCCGGGACGAATTTCGTGCTGCATGCGGCGGGATGGCTCGAAGGCGGCCTCGTCTCCTCCTACGAGAAGTTCATGATCGACCAGGACCAGCTCGGCATGATGCAGAAGATGGCCGAGGGCATCGATCTCTCAGAGAATGGTCAGGCGCTCGATGCCATCCGCGAAGTCGGTCCGGGAAGCCACTATCTCGGTTGCGGCCACACGCAGGCGAATTTCCAATCCGCCTTCTATCGCTCGCCGCTCGCCGACAACAATTCCTTCGAGCAGTGGGAAATCGAAGGCCAGAAGCGCATCGAGGACCGTGCCAACGCACTTTGCCGCTCCTGGCTCGATCATTACGAAGCGCCGCCGCTCGATCCGGTCATCGACGAGGCACTTCTCGCCTATATCCAGAAGCGTAAGGACTCCATGCCGGACGCCTTCACCTGAAGAGAGCCCGAGGCCGCCAGGGAGCAAGGCGGTGCGACGCGCGTTGCCGACCTGATCCAGAAGGAGGTCTGGCGGCCGCACTATGAATATAAGGGGCCACGGTGAGCCGCGGCCCTGTCATATTCGAACAGCTCCGTGCGACGCTCGGCGTCCACGGAGTTTTCGTTCGCGGCAGCCTGTCGTTCAGCGAAGGCGAGGGGCCGCTCCTCGGCGATGGCATAGCGGCTCGCAGCGTCATCCTGCTCGGCAATATCGGCGGTTCGATCTGGCCGGCGTTCTCGACATGGCTGGATATGTCCGCCAACAGGACACGCAAAGATCCCCTCGACGATTGGTCGAAAGCGATCATCCGGCCAGTCGCAATCGAGTTGGGGGCCACGGCCTATTTTCCGTCGGACCCTCCCTGGCAACCGTTCCAGCGATGGGCAATGCAGGCCGAGGGCCTGAAAGCGTCACCGCTCGGCATCCTGATCCATCCGGATTATGGTTTGTGGCACGGCTATCGTGGCGCATTGGGATTTGCCGATGCTTTGGAAGGAATAGAAGATCCGGCATTTTCTTCGCATCCCTGTGATCGGTGCATGGAAAAGCCTTGTCTTGCCGCCTGTCCCGCCGCCGCTGTAACGGCAGCCGGTTTTGATGTTCGGGGCTGTCGCTCGCATTTGCGCACGCCGGAAGGGCTGGCCGGCTGCATGGCCGGCGGTTGTCTTGCACGCGACGCCTGTCCGATCGGCGCCGATTATCGCTATCTCCCCGAGCAGCTTGCATTCCACATGGCGGCGCTGCGGCTTTAAACCTCGCCTATTCCTTGTTTCGCCGCATTGCGATGCGTTCTGAAGCCTGTGCTATTCATGCGGGGTCATGCGCTTGATTCGATTGATCATCATCCTTGTCGTTCTCGCTTTTGCCGCCACCGCATCGGCCGGCGAAGCCTGTCGCAAGGTTCGGCATCTCGGCGACGGCTATACGGTCTGCACTTTCGATCCCGCCGGCGACGATATCCAGATTTTCCAGAATGACCGCAGCGGCAAGCCTTATGGCTCGTTCCGGGCGCTCGAAAACGATCTGCGCCTGGATCGTATCTATGTGCGCTTCGCCATGAATGGCGGCATGTATCTCGACGACCAGTCTCCCGTTGGCCTCTTCGTCGAAAACGGACGCGAGGTGAAGGCGATCAATACCAACAAGGGATGGGGCAACTTCCATCTCCTGCCGAACGGGGTTTTCTTTCTCGGATCGGGCAAGGCTGGCATCATGGAAAGCAAGGCCTTCGCCGTGTCCGGCATCAAGCCTTTCTACGCAACGCAGTCCGGTCCGATGCTGGTCATCGGCGGCAAGCTCCATCCGTCATTTCTGGCGGACAGCCCGAGCTTGAAGACGCGCAACGGCGTTGGCGTTACAGCCGACGGCAAGGTCGTCTTTGCCATTTCCGATGATGCGGTGCGCTTCCACGATTTTGCGACGCTGTTTCGCGACGAGTTGAAATGCCCGAATGCGTTGTTTCTGGACGGCAGCATTTCCAGCCTCGACATTCCGGAATGGCAAAGGCGCGACAGCCTGTTCCCGCTCGGGCCGATCATTGCGGTGACGGAAATGCTACCGGGCTGACGCGCGCCTGAAACGCAAAGAGCTCCGCAGCACATTTGCATCGCGGAGCCCTCGCTTGTTGCCACCAAATCTCAGACGAACTGATCGATATAGGTCATGATGCTGAACAGGCCGTCCTTTGGACCCGGATTGGCCGGGAAATCCTCGGTGAAGCGGAGATAGGCTCTCGGCTTGCCGCCATAGGTGCCGGACTGCGGCGCTTCTCTCGAAAGATGCTGCCGGATCGACTGCGGAAGAAGGTTGATCGTGGCATCGTCGATGATCGGCTCGATGATGACAGGTTCGCCATTGAAGGCGATCGCTTCCGTTGCGGCGGTGGAGATGCCCGCCAGCTTGCGGATCTGATCGTAGGATTCCGGCGGCAGCGGCGTCGGCAGATAGGCAGCCATGCGGTGATACATGATATAGGCTTCGACCCAATTCTGCGCATTGACATGCAAGCGCATGGCGACCGCCTGGCGCTGCAGCATGAATTCGGTGATGCGAGGCATCAGCGAGCCGCGATAGTCAGGCGGATAGCGGTTGTCGCGCAGAGCCTGCGAGGCGAGGTATTCGAGGCCACCCCTGTAGGTATCCCACTGGAACATGCATTCCTTGTTGCCCTGCTGTAGGCGCGGATCGTCGGAAACGGCGGTGACGCGCGCGAAAGGTTCCGGCATGAACAGCACGTCGGCCTTGTCCAGAGCGCGGGTCGTATAGAGGAATGCCCAGAAGATGAATGGCGTCGGGCTGGAAATCGATTTCAGCAGAACGTCACGCCGGATGATCATGAATTCCGGGAAGATGTGCTTGTCGAGAATGAATTCCAGCATCGCGCGGAAGTCACCCTTGGTGTGACGTGTCGGATAGGAGAGGTGATAGAAGGGCTCCATATCGCCGCCGCCCGGCCGGCCATCGACCAGAAGCCACGGCGCCTGGATCATGCCGATATTCTTGTCGTCTACCATGATGCGAAGATATTCGACGACTTTCTCCGGGATCAGCAAGTCGTCGTCGCCGAGGAAAACCGCATAGTGGCCGCGGGCTCTCTGCATTGCAAAGGCGTAGTTGCTGATGAAACCGGAATTGCGCACTCGGCGATAGGCGCTGATTTCCGGGTGATGCGAGATCGACTGAATGTAGGCTGCGGTCTCATCCGTCGAACAATCATCGACAATGACGATCTCGAAAGGGAGGCCTAGCCGACGGAATTCTTCCAAGTGGAAATTGACGTTCCGCTCGAGCATGAACTGACGGTTATAGGTCGGAACGCAGATCGAAAGGACGGGGACTTGAGCAGAAGACATCGATATTCTCCACGAGGCATCAGCGTGATTCTATGCACGGACTTTGATTCATGAATAAGCCGGATTGCTTTCGCGGGGCTGGAGAGTTTTGAGCGATCTGATTGCGGGAAGCGCCCGTGCTCCAGTTCAGTGCAAGTTCCGCTCCCTATGCTCCAGCCAGCGCATTCTGCAATCCCGGCAGGAAGCGATTGCCGTCTTCGAGGTTGCCTCTCCCTCGAAAACGGTTGGATAGCCAGAGGCACATGGATCAACCGATACCTCCAGGGTTTGGCATCCATGTCAGTATCAGGAGACCCCGTGAGCAAAGTCAGTGTCATCATTCCCGCCTATAAGGCGCAGGAATCCATCGGTGAAACGATTGCCGCGGTTCTGGAAAATCGTGATGTTCTGGAGGTGATCGTTGTCGACGACATGTCTCCCGATGCCACTGCGATGATTGTCGAACGACATGCTGAGCGCGATCCGCGGGTGCGGTTGCTGCGCAATCCGCAAAATGGCGGGGCGGGATACAGCCGGAATGCCGGCATGGCCGCCGCCCGTGGCGACTATTATTATTTCCTCGATGCCGACGACATGGTGGCGCATCGCTCGATCGATGAAGTCGTCCATCACATGGAAGCCAGCGGCTGCGATGTGATGGTGTTTCGCTATCGTTATGTCACGGATAGGGACGGTCGCCTCGATCCGATGCTGCCGATCGACAATGATGCCTGGCGCGAGCTGGTCGGCGATACCGACATAAGCGTTTTTACGCTCGATCAGTGCGGTCGGTTGCTGTTCACCGTGAATTTCCCCTGGAACAAGATCGTTAGCGCCAAGCTATGCCGGGAGACGGCTCTCCGCTTCTCGGAGACGCGTGTCCATAACGATATCTATGCTCACTGGCACATCTATCTGCATGCCCGGAGGATCGGCATGATGAACCGCTATCTTATCGGCCATCGCGTCTACCAGGATAGGGCGCAGCTGACCAATGTCTTCACCGAAAAGCGGTTCGAGGTCTTCAAGGCCTTTGCCGAGGTGGAAGCGCTGTTTGCCCGCCTGCCTCAGATGAAGCAGGCCTACTATCAGTGGTTCCTTCGCAGCAAGTTCGATTTGCTCGATTGGATCTACCCGCAATTGCCGTTCGATCTCAGGGAGCGCTTCTTCGCGCTGGTTCGGCAATGCTACGAAGAATATGGCCAGGCCGACTATGAGAACGTGCGCCGGCAGTCGTTCGAGACCGCGGATATCGCGCTCAGGCTGAAACAAGCCCCGCATCTGATACTCGGCAAGACGCCCAGATAGCCGGCTAAGATAATGTTTGTCGCTTGATCCATTCGCAATATAAAAAGAGAGGCGCCACGGTATGACCGTGGCGCCTCTCTTCCGTTTCAGGCTGGTTTATCTGATGGCGTCTAGCTCGTTCAGATCCAGTGCGTTTTCGAATTCGTCGCGGCTGTAGATCGCAAAATCCGCTTCGGTCGATTCCTTGAACTTGTAGGGGTTCTCCACCAGCTTCAGCAGGGTCCATTGCGGGAACCGGTTCGCAATGTCCGTCGTGAACTTGCGGTGCCGGACATGCGATGCGCCACGAATATCCGGACCATCGAAATTGGAGGCGTAGATAACCACATAGCGCTGCGGCAGGGAGAAGAGCTGGTCGAGGTAATTGACGTAGATATTGTCGTCGACCAGATGGTAGAGCACGTCGAGCGACAGGGCGCAGTCATAGGCGTCCTCGTGTGTTTCCCAATCGAGCGACGGATCGCCCAGCCAGATGAAATTGTAGTTCGGCTTGTCCCTGTACATCATCATCGTGCGTTCGATGACCGTCTTCGAGACATCTAAGCCGGTATAGCGGTCGAACGAGAAATATTTAAGCTGATTGCCGTCGCCGGAGCCCATCTCCGCAAAGGATTTCAGGCCTTTCTTCCGGGCGAGACTATTCAGGAACTGTCCCTTGTATTTGGCGAGCACATCGTAGGAGCCGGCACCCGAATTGCCGCCATTGCGGTAACGGCCTTCCCAATAGCCGTTGGAGTCAAAGGAAGGCGCAGCTTCCGATCTCCGCATCGGCTGTTCCAGCGGCGTAACAGGAGCAAGCCGTTCCACGGATGGCGCCGGGATGGGGTGCGGCTGTGTCGGATAGGGCTGCTGCATCGGCTGCATCGCTATCTCGGCAACCGGCATGGCTTCGCGAACCTGCTGCACCGATATGGCCTGCGGAATAGGCGCGGGTTGTTGCTGCACGGCGGCAGGCCGCTGCGCCAGCCAAAGCGGGACTGGTCGCTTCATATTTGAACCCGCCTGCTGTTCCAGAGATGCCCAATTCAAGGTTTTGGGGGCTTCGGCTACCCGATCGCCCATGACGACATCGAGTTCGCGCAGCTGCTTGGCGAGAGGGAATTTCTCATGGACATATTGCGTCCATTGATGGGTCTGACCTGCAATGATCTTTTCGACGGCCTCATCTACCGACGAGAAGCGAATTTCGTCGGGCCAGAATTCTTCCGCACCAGGATAATCATGGACCACCGGGAGGGCACCGATAGCCATGGCTTCGGCAATGTTATAACCAAAGCTCTCGTGCACCGAGGTCGACAGTATCACGCCCTTGTCGGCGAGGAAGGCGGGCATATTGCGCTGCCAGCCATGGAAGAAGACGTTACGGGTGAGGCCCAGCTTTTCCGTCGTGCGCTTCAGATACGGCATCATGACGAACTCTTCCTGTTCGCCGGCCACATGCAGCGTGTAGGAAGGATCGCGCTTCACCAGCGAGTGCATGATTTGCAGGAACAGCGGCTGATTCTTGCGCATGAAGGGTTTGGCGGCCCAGGCGATCTTCTTCTTGTCGAGCGAAGGGATCGGCTTGAATTTGTCGAGGTTGAGGCCATTCCAGATGACATGGGTACGCGTCTTCTGCGTGACCTGCGGCGCCCTGAGCTTCAGGACGCGGAGCATGTCATGGGACACCAGGATCAGATCGTCGATGGCGCCGAAATCGATACGATCGGGAAAATTCGATTCCACGATCTCGAAGCGATGCCAGCGCGCGATGACACGCTTGCCGCGCCGCTTGATGTTCTGGTTGATCGCGTGGACGAAGAGCTCGTTGCAGAATTCGAACCAGACGATGTCGGCCCATTCCACAGCCGTCTCGATCTCCTTGAAAGTCTTTGGCTGTATGGCCATGACTTCGTAGGTCTTTGACAGATGTTGGATTATGTCGCCGATGAAGCTATCGACTTCGATGATTATGGCCAGCTTTTTCTTCTGATGCATCTTCTGCTACCGTAAAAGAGACGAGTGGTTCTTAGTCTCGACCTGACGGACGACACGACCGACCTTCGTGTCCGCCGAGCACCGACGTTGTTGGCAATATTCTGAATGCGCGACTGTCCCCGCACAGAAATTCCAGCTCGGAGATTATGTCGACCAACTTTCGCGAGGCTGGATTGCGCGAAACGTCTCCCGTACGGCAGGCGGCTTTTGATTTCCCGCACAAGCTTCGCAAAAGGAATGATGGCCAAAGTGCCGAACAAACGAGCTCGATCGCGAGCGAATCTCCGAGAGCTACGTCGCCGTACTGCTTTCCTCGGGTCGGGCCGTTACCTGGGTTCGGAATTAGGGGACAGTCCACATGTCATTGGCAGCGAACAGCCTGCACACGCCCGCCTACGGAGCGCATCCTGCGAGCCAGATACAATGGTCCGATGCGCCGCCGCTGACCCAGGACATGTTGAGCGGCACATTCTGGAGCCTTGGCGACGTCAATCGCGGGATGTTTGCACGCTTCGTGGTTTTGGCACCCGACGGCATGATCGGCAATTATTTCGATCCGGCCGTCGATTTCTGGCATGTCATGGGCGGTCGGCTTTGCCTGATCGACAGGGATGGATTGCCGTCGGTCATCTTCGATTCGGCGCATATCGAGAACGGCAATCTCATGGCGTTTGCAGGCCGAGGTGTCGTCGGCGGCGTTGATGCCACCTATCTGCTGGTGCCGGCTGATCATCCTCCGCATCCGCTGTTTTCGACGCCTGCGGGCGTCGAGCGCAAGGCAACCTTCCTCGCCCAGCCTCAGGAAGGGCTGAGGCGCCCCAATCTCGTCGTGGTGCCGGCCGGTTCGAAGTCGCTCCATCCGCGCTGGTTCGAGAAGATCGATGATGCCTCGCGCAACTGGGATCTCTGCATCGGCTATTATGGTACCGAGACGCCCGAGGTTTCCGGCAGCCCTTACGAATATCTTGCGCACATCCCAAAGACCAAGAAGTTCAAGATCATCTACGACCTTTTCCATGAAGGCAGCCCCCTCTGGAATTACGAGCGGATCTGGCTGCCGGATGACGATCTGCTGTGCGACGGCGAGGACATCAACAGGATGTTCCACCTGTCGCACAAGCATGGTCTGGATCTGGCGCAGCCTTCGCTCAAGAAAGGTCCAGGCTCTTATCCGAACCATCCTTTGACGGTTCAGCGACCCGATAGCGTCGTGCGTTTCGAAGGCTTCGTCGAAATCATGTGCCCGGTCTTCTCGCGGCGGGCGCTGCAGATCTGCATCGAGTCCATGAGGGATGTCGAATCCGGATACGGCCTCGACCATCTCTGGCCGTCTTTCCTTGGCCGGCCGGCAGCGCGCATGGCGATCATCGATGCCATCTCGGTTGCCCACACCCGGCCGCTGGGTGCGACCTATAACGTCAACGCAGCGGTGGAGGAACAGGCAGCGCTCTTCAGGACGTATCAGTATACGCCCCTGAAATATGCTGGCGTCTGGTAAGTGTGCCTGGATTTTTCCCTGCGCCGCCGTCACCCCTTCATATAGCCAATTCCGATTGACACGTTCGATTGCAACCGACGCCGAGATTTGGTGGTACCGAAAGTTTTAGAGCATGATTGATTTTTCCAAGGTAGATTTATTGATCGTCGGCGCGGGCTTCTATGGCGCGACGATTGCGGAACGGGTCGCGAACGAGCTGCAGAAGAACGTGCTTCTGATCGACCGGCGCGGTCATATCGGCGGCAATGCCTATAGCGAGTTCGACGGAGAGACCGGGATCGAAGTCCACCGCTATGGCGCGCATCTCTTCCACACGCCGAACGAGGTCGTCTGGACCTATCTCAACAGGTTCACCGCTTTCACTGACTACAAGCACCGCGTCTATTCGACCTATCGCGACCAGGTCTATTCGATGCCGATCAACCTCGGCACGATCTCGCAATTCTTCAACCGGCGCCTTTCGCCCGATCAGGCGAGGGCGCTGATCGCGGACCATGCGGCGGAAATGGCCGGCCGCCATCCGGCGAACCTCGAAGAGAAGGCGATTTCGCTGATCGGCCGGCCTTTGTACGACGCTTTCATCCGCGGCTATACGGCCAAGCAGTGGCAGACGGATCCGCGTGATCTGCCCGAGCACATCATCACGCGCCTGCCGGTTCGCTACACTTTCGACAATCGCTACTTCAACGACAAGTATGAAGGCCTGCCGGTCGATGGTTATACGGCGATCTTCGAGAGGATGCTGAAGCATCCCAAGATCCAGATCGCTCTCGGCGTCGATTTCTTTTCGCTGAAGTCCTCGCTGCCAGCCGGTCTCCCGATCGTCTATACCGGCCCGATCGATCGCTACTTCGATTATTCCGAGGGCGAGCTTGGATGGCGCACCATCGATTTCGAGAAGGAGACGCTGAATACCGGCGATTTCCAGGGGATGGCGGTCATGAACTATGCCGACGAGACGATCCCCTACACGCGTATCCTCGAGTTTCGCCACTTCAATCCCGAGCGCAGCTATCAGAACGAGAAGACCGTCGTGGTGCGGGAATATTCGCGCTCGGCAAAGCGCGCAGATGAGCCTTACTATCCGATCGATACGCGGCAGGACAAGGAAGTCTTCCTGCGCTACCGCGAGCGGGCGGAGGCGGAGACCAACGTCCATTTCGGCGGGCGGCTCGGCACCTACCGTTATCTCGACATGCATCAGGCAATCGGCGCGGCCTTGAAGGCTTTCGACAGTCGCGTTGTCCCGCATTTTACCGAGGGACGCGCGATCGGCGGCGAGAAATAGATGGCGGTACGCGCTATGGCCCTCGGCATGCCCTAAAGACATGGCCGATTGGTCTTCGTGAAAAAATGATTGATTTATAAAAAGAAAGCCCGACGAGCGGGCTTTCTTTTTTCCTTTAAGACCGCCTGCGACGTTCGCGCGCGGGGGCGGCACCGCCCTCGTTGGCGGTCTTGTTGCGCAGGGGGCCGATCTTTTCGACGATCATTTCCAGCGTCGGGCGAGGGCCGGGTACGTAGCTGTCCAACGCCTGCCGCATTGCAGCGAGATGGCCGCAGGAGGTGCCGCAGCAGCCGCCGATGATTTTGGCGCCGGCGTCGCGGGCAAGGCGGGCATAATCGGCCATCAGCGGCGGCGTGCCCGAATAGTAGATTTCAGCGCCACGATATTCCGGAATGCCGCAGTTGCCCTTGACGATCACGATTGCGGAAGCATCCGCCTCGGTCATGTCGAGAAGGCTCGACAGGATGTCCGAGGCGCCGACGCCGCAATTGGCACCGACCGCGAGAGGGCCTGCGCCGATATCGGTGGCGACGGCGTGAATGTCCTTCGGATGCAGGCCCATCATCGTCTTGCCGGCGGTGTCGAACGAGCCGGTATAGGTGTAAGGCAGGCCGACTTTGGCGGCGGCCTCGGCAGCGGCGCGGATTTCTTCCGGCGACGACATGGTTTCGATCCAGGCAACATCGGCGCCGCCGGCCTGAAGGCCTTCCATCTGTTCCACGAAGGCTGCGACCGCATCTTCATAGGTCAGGGCGCCGAGCGGCATCAACAATTCGCCCGTCGGCCCGACGGAGCCTCCGACGATGACCTTGCGGTCGGCCTTGTCGGCCACCGCACGAGCAATCTCGGCTGCCGTCTTGTTAAGGCTATGCACGCGATCCTGCGCATGATGAAGCTTCAGCCGGTGACGGGTGCCGCCGAAAGTGTTGGTGAGAATGATATCGGCACCCGCATCGACGAAATCCTGATGCAGCTTCGTGATCCGGTCCGGATGCTGCTCGTTCCAGAGTTCAGGCGCCTCGCCAGCCTCAAGGCCCATGGCGAAGAGGTTGGTGCCAGTTGCGCCGTCGGCAAGCAGTACGCCCTTTTCGGCAAGGAGATCGGTCAAGGGATTGATTGCGACGGTCATGGTGTGTCCTCGGATACGCCGGCTCTCGGGATGTCAAATGCAGATATAAACATTTCTTTATGTGAACACAATGGCAAGATAGCTGCCCATATGTCGCGCGGCAATCAGGGCAGAAAAAAGCGCCCCGGTGAGGGCGCTTTGCCGTTTGGGATGAAGATGAGCCGTTAGGCTGCCGCCATCTGCGCCGTCTCGTGTGTTGTCGGCGTGACCATGGCTGCGATGATGCTTTGCAGGTCAATCATGCCGATGGGCTTGCCGCCGGCATCGGTGACGACGGCCCCCGTCTGGCCCGCCTCGGTGATCTGCTTCGCAGCGACCTCCAGTATCATATCCCCGGGTACGCGCGTTCCGCCCGGCTCGCCTGCAAGCGGCTTCATGATCGTCTGAGCCTGGATGACGCGGCCGCGGTTCACTTCCTTGACGAAGGCGGTGATGTAATCGTCCGCGGGCTGCAGCACGATCTGTTGGCCGGTTCCCTGCTGCACGACCTTGCCGTCGCGCAGGATCGCGATCTTGTCGCCGAGACGCAGCGCTTCGTCGAGATCATGGGTGATGAAGACGACGGTTTTCTTCAGTTCCTTCTGCAGATCGAGCAGGACAGTCTGCATATCCACGCGGATCAATGGATCTAGCGCCGAATAGGCTTCGTCCATCAGCAGGATATCGGCATCGTTGGTCAGCGCGCGGGCAAGGCCGACACGCTGCTGCATGCCGCCGGAAAGCTGGTTCGGAAAGTGCCTTTCGAAGCCCTTCAGTCCGACACGTTCGATCCAGTACCGGCCCTTCTTTTCGCTTTCGGAGCGCGGTACGCCCTGGATGTCCAGGCCGTAGATCGTGTTTTCGATCACGGTGCGATGCGGGAGCAGCGCGAACTTCTGGAACACCATCGCCGTCCTGTGGCGACGGAATTCGCGCAGATCTTTTTCGCTCATCTTGCAGACGTCGACGCCGTCATAGAGCACTTCGCCGACGGTCGGCTCGATCAGCCGATTGATATGGCGGATCAGCGTCGATTTGCCCGAGCCGGAGAGACCCATCACGACGGTAATGGCGCCGGCCGGCATGTCGATGTTGATATCCTGCAGGCCGAGCACATGACCGTGCGTTTCATTGAGCTCGGCCTTGCCCAAGCCGTTCTTGACCTGGTCTATATAATCGCGCCCGCGCGGACCGAAGATTTTATACAGGCTTTTTATCTGGATCGCGTGACTAGCCATGGATGACCTCCGAGTGCTTCTGGAGCCGTCTGCCATAGGCTTGGCTCGTACGGTCGAAAATGATGGCGATGGCGACCAGAGCAAAACCGTTGAGGAAGCCGACGGTGAAGAACTGGTTGTTGATCGCCTGCAGCGTGTTCTTGCCGAGCCCGCCGACGCCGACCATCGAGGCGACGACGACCATGGCGAGCGACATCATGATGGTTTGGTTGATGCCGGCCATGATGGTGGGCAGCGCAAGCGGAATCTGTACGTTGAAGAGCTTCTGGCGGTGCGACGACCCGAAGGCATCGGCGGCTTCCAGCACCTCCTTGTCCACGAGGCGGATGCCGAGATTGGTCAGACGGATCATCGGCGGGACGGCATAGATGACGACGGCGATGAGGCCCGGCACTTTGCCGATGCCGAAGATCACGACGACGGGAATGAGATAGACGAAGCTCGGCATGGTCTGCATGACGTCGAGAATCGGATTGACGATCGACTGCAGCCGGTCGGAGCGCGCCATCAGGATGCCGATCGGCAGGCCGATGACGATGGCGATGAGCGTACAGACCGTCACCATGGCGAGTGTGACCATAGTGTCGGTCCAAAGGCCGAAGACGCCGATGAGGATCATGGAGATCGCGGTGCCGGCGACAATTTTGAGATTGCGGCTTGCGGCATAGACGACGAGCATCATGACGATGAGTACGATGAACCAGGGCGTATTGGTGAAAGCCCATTCAAGGTAGTTCAGAAACCATTGCAGCGGCTGCACGATGGCGTCGATGAGATTGCCGTAGGCGCGTACGGACGCCCTGAAACCGTCATCGATGTTCTTGCGTGCGAGACGTATGATCGACTCGTCTATTGCCGGAAAGTTGCAGAGCACATTCGGCAGGATCGTACACTGGATAGCCATGTATTTCCCCTTCTTAGTCCGGTTCTGTCCTGCTCCGCCCGTGTGGCCTTCACTTGCGGATGGCTTTGCAGCGCTGCCACCGGTTCTTCAGGCTGCCCCTGAATTCTTACTACATTCGCCGCCGTCAATCTGCACTCGTTGCGACCTTGCGCCATGTCGCTCTGTCGGTATGAGCGTCATACCGATTGCGGCGCGCGAATGTAAAATCGGCGGTAGGCGCGTGCCTGCCGCCGATTCTGCAGCATGGATTAGAGCGAAGCCTTGACCTTGGTGGCAACGTCCGGAGAAACCCACTTGGTCCACATGTCGGGGTAGGTCTTGAGGAAGTACTTGGCGCCGTCCTCGTTGGTACCCTGGTTGTCGGTCATCCAGGCCAGAACCTTGCCGACCGTCGCGTTATCCCACTTGCGGGTCTTCATATAGTCCATGGCAATGCCGGCCTTTGCCGCAAAGTCCTTGGTCACGACGGTATAGACATCCGAAACCGGATAGGAGTTCACCTTCGGATTGGCGCAATCCTGGATCGCGGTGCAGGCGTCCCATTCCTTCTTGTCGTGCGGCACGTTGAAGCTCAGGCGCACCATGTCGTACTTGCCGAGGATGGCGGTCGGCGCCCAGTAGTAGCCGAGCCAGCCGGTCTTCTTCTCGAAGGCGTTGGCGATCGAGCCGTCAAGGCCTGCCGCAGAACCGGTATCGACCAGCGTGAAGCCAAGCTTTTCGGCGCCGAGGGCCTTGTAGAGATTGGCGGTCGAGATCTGGCAGTTCCAGCCGGCCGGGCAGTTGTACACCGCGCCCTTGGAAGAATCTTCCGGGGCAGGGAAGAGTTCCGGATGCTTCAGCGCGTCCTGAACGGTCTTGATATCCGGGTGGGCGTCGGCGAGGAATTTCGGAATCCACCAGCCTTCCACGCCGCCATCGCTCAAGAGCGGTGCCGCCTCGATCAAACGGCCTTCGGATACGGCCTTGTCGAGCGCGGTGCGCACGGCATTGACCCAAAGCTCGGGCGCGACGTCCGGCTGGCCCTTTTCGTCCATGGAGGTAAAGGTCGGCTGCGTGTCGCCGGTCACCAGAGTGACGTTACAGCCGTAACCGCTTTGCAGGATGATCTTGTCGACCTGGGCGGCAACGCCTGCCGATGCCCAGTTCATTTCAGCGATGGATACGCTGCCGCAATCCGCGGCGTGCGCCGAGCCAGCCAAAGCATAGGCGCCGAATGCGAAGATGGCCGAAGCGAGAAGCTTCTTCATTGATATCGTCTCCCAATTTTTCGTTACGTTGCGGAAATCGACTCCAAACGCGTTCGATTTCTGTCGTTCCCCTGTCAGCGCGGTCTAATTGCAACCGTTCATACGCCGCTGACGACGCCCGTACGGTCCCCTTTGCTGCCGTCGTGCATTTGGTCTTTTTGCGACCGCGGAACCCTGTCGCGGCCGGGCATTCGTTGCATCGACATTGGGCAGCGTAAGGATTTGAATGAAGAAATCAACAGCCCGTCGACCAACGGAAGTTATCGTGCATCTTGGAGAAGCTCAATTAAGCGCCTGAATTAGCCTGTTTTCTGCTATTCGTGGCTGCAAAACGATCATTGCATGGCTTTCATGAAGCTTTGCCGCCAAGGCGGATTTAAATGCCGCTCAAATATCGCGTCCCTGAAAGACGTTTTGTGTTCCATTTGCGTCGTTTGCGATTTCTCAACGCAAAGGGGAAAATTTTCAAAAAATTTTCGGATTCACTCTAATTTAAGCACTTAATAACCCTCCGGTAACGATGTCGGTTTATCAATCGATGCGTGGCGGGGGACATACCGCTGCTTCCCTGGATCAGGTATTGCGTACCGGGGAAAGCGAACCTTGCGGTGTTTGTGCAGGGGAGCCGGCGTTTTTGGCAAGCCGCGTTGATCCTCGGATCGCGCGGTTTTCGCGCTTTAAAGGGTCCCGTTTTGAGACACCTTGTCGTCAGCAAGAAGCGGCGTTGTTAATTTCTCATCTTGATATCGAGCAAAATAAGGCCGCCGATGCTGTCGCATGGCGGCTTCTCACGTGTCGGGCTGGCGGCTTGACGCTGTGTCAGCCGACATTATAGGTGCGGATGAAGCCGATCGTGCCGAAGCGCGTGTCAAGCTGCTGCAGGCGGCTCTCCGGGCGGCGAGCCGGAAGCTTGCCATTCCAGGCGATCTGAATGGAATTCTGTCTGTTGAAGATGAAGAGCATTGGGGTATCCTCCGACCCGGACCGGCCGGTTTCGTTGTGTGTTTTCGCGATGGAGATAATCCTCTTCGGCGTAACTCACAATGGATGAAATCGTCATCCAATGTCGCAAACAGAGCATGTTTGAACGTGATGCATTTTTGTATCGTCGCAGCCGTTTCCAGCGGTTAGAGATCGCGGCGAAATCAAGGCAAAACTCCGGATTTTCAGTGGCTGTGGCCCATAGGGGTAGTGGGGAATGACAAGAGCGATCATGCTGCAGGGAACCGGCTCCGATGTCGGAAAAACGGTATTGGTCGCGGGACTGTGCCGGCTGTTTGCAAACAGGGGCGTGAGGGTGCGCCCGTTCAAGCCACAGAACATGTCGAACAATGCGGCCGTTGCCGAAGATGGCGGCGAGATCGGGCGCGCGCAGTGGCTGCAGTCGCTGGCGGCACGCGTTCCCTCATCCGTGCACATGAATCCGGTGCTGCTGAAGCCGCAATCGGAAACCGGCAGCCAGATCATCGTTCAGGGCAAGGTCTGGGGGCATGCCAGGGGCCGGGATTATCAGGCACTCAAGCCGCAGCTGCTCGGCGCGGTGCTTGAGAGCTTCGCCACGATGCGTGCGGGAACGGATCTCGTGATCGTCGAAGGGGCGGGTTCGCCCGCTGAGATCAATCTGCGACGCGGGGATATTGCCAACATGGGCTTTGCGACGCGCGCGAATGTCCCCGTCGTACTGGTCGGCGACATAGACCGCGGCGGCGTGATCGCGTCGCTGGTCGGCACATACCATATATTGCCGGAGGAAGACCGGCGGATGATCCGCGGCTACCTGATCAACAAGTTTCGCGGCGATATCTCGCTATTCGGTGAGGGCATAGAGGCGATTGGCGGTTTTACGGGCTGGCAATGCCATGGTGTCGTGCCGTGGCTGAAAGCGGCGGCGCGCCTGCCGGCCGAGGATTCCGTGGTGTTGGAGCGGCTTGCCCGAGGCTCCCCTGGCGCGTTGAAGGTTGCCGTGCCCGTGCTGTCGCGTATCGCCAATTTCGACGATCTTGATCCGCTGCGGGCCGAGCCCGATGTCGATCTCGTCTTCGTCCGCGCAGGTGAGCGTTTGCCTGCCGATGCGGCGCTTGTCGTACTGCCGGGCTCCAAGTCCACGATCGGTGACCTCCTCGATCTGCGCGAGCAGGGGTGGGATCGCGATATTGCTGCACATGTGCGCCGCGGCGGCCGCGTCATCGGCATTTGCGGTGGCTATCAGATGCTCGGTCATACCGTCTTCGATCCACTCGGCATCGAAGGATCGGTGACCGAGACGCCCGGATTGGGCCTGTTGGATATCGAGACGGAAATGGCGCCGGAAAAGACGGTGCGCAACAGCCTCGCGGTCTCAAAAGAATATGATGTGCCGCTGTCGGGTTATGAAATCCACCTCGGCGTGACGCGAGGTCCGGACTGCGAGCGGCCGTCGACAATGATTGATGGGAGGCCCGATGGAGCCGTATCGCCGGATGGACGCATCATGGGCACATATCTGCACGGTCTTTTCGGCAGCGACAGCTATCGCGCAAAGCTGCTGGCAAGCTTCGGCCTTTCCAGCGAGCGTATGAACTATCGCGCCAGCGTCGATGCGGCGTTGGACGAAGTTGCGGCAGAGCTGGAAAGCGTACTCGATCCTGCGTGGCTCGACAGTCTCGTGCGCTAGAGCGGTTCAGCTTTTCACGGAAGCTCTAAGCTGATCTAGCTCCTGGTTTCCTTACAATTCCGGACGGAAAACCGCTGCGCACTTTTCCTGGAGTTGCTCTAGAGTTCGCCCGATACCTCGCGGCGGCGGCGGTCGAGCTCCTCGCTGTAGCGACGCAGCGTGTAGCTCTCCGTCAGCAGGCCGATGACCTTGCGTTCGATCAGATCGTTGACCACGACGAGCGCTTCGGCCTTGGTCTGGTCGAACATCGCGGCGGCTTGCTTGGCGTTCATCTGCGGCTGCAGGAACTCGTTGCGCAGGCGAATGAAATCGGCAAGTCCGTGCTCCTCGTCGTCTTTTTCGATCGGGCTCGCGTAGACATCGGGCACGAGGACCATTCCGGAATATTTCTCGTTCTTGTCGATGAGGATGACGCGCTGGGCCGAGCCGATCGGGAAATTCCTGCGGAATTCCTCGATGCTCATGTCGATGCTGCCGGTATGCACGTCGGGGCGCATCATGCGGGCGACGGTCAGATTGCGGATCCAGCCGACGTCATGGGCGCTGCGGATGCTTTCGCCACGCAGATGGAAGCGCCATGTCGCGAAGGAGTAGCCGAAGGTGGTGCGCACCACCAGCGACGAGGTGATGACGGCGGCCAGCACGAGAGCGGTGATCGGGAAGTCCCCGGTGATTTCAAGCGCCAAGAAGGTCATCGTCAGCGGGCCGCCGATGATCGCGACAGCGAGCGAGCTCATGCCGACCACGGCATAGACGACCGGCGTCAGCGTTGCGTGATCGAAATAGGGGGCGCAATAGGCGAAGATCTTGCCGAGCAGCGCGCCCATGAACAGCGAGGCGAAGAACAGACCACCTCTGAAACCGGAGCCGATCGATATCGCCGAGGCGAGCGATTTCAGCAGGAATAGACCCACCAAGGCGCCCGGCGTCACGTCCGTAGACAGATTGAGATGCAGTGCGCCATGGCCGGCCGAAAGAACCTGCGGCGAGATCAGCGCCAGTGTTCCGACGACCAGGCCGCCCAGTGCGGGCCGGAAGGGCGGCGCGATGGAACTCTTGCGTGCCAGTTCCTCGACCCAGGCAACGCCCTGCATGATCAGGATGCCTATACCGGCACAGAAAGCGCCGAGCAGGATGGCCGGGAGATAGTCCGCCGGGACGATCGCACCGAAGTGATCGATGTCGATGGCGAAGTCATCGCCGGCAAGCAGTCTTGCAATCATCGTCGATATCAGTGCCGAGACGACGACGGGCGTCAACGTGAGGATCGAATAGCTGCCGATGATCAGCTCGAAGGCGTAGAAGGCACCGGTGAGCGGCGCATTGAATGCGGCGGCAATAGCGCCGGCAGCGCCGCAGCCGACGAGCATGCGCAGATCCGCGCGACGCATCTGCATCTTGTAGCCGAATTTCGAGGCGATGCCGGCGGCGAGCTGTGTGTAGCCTGCTTCAAGCCCGACAGACGCGCCGAATCCATTCGAGATTAGGTTCTGCACCGCGACGATGATACTGTCGGTGAGCGACATGCGACCGCCATGCAGGGCATTGGCTTCGATCGGGTCGACCATCGGTTTTTTGCGTGTGCGCGACAATACATAAAGGATGATGCCGAGGATGATGCCGCCGGCGATCGGCGCGATGAACAATACCGATTTGTCGGGAATCGCCATTGCCGCCGAACTCAGTCGCTCGTAGTCGGTTATGCCATAGATGACGCTGTGAAGTTTGCGCGAGATGTAACTCATCGCCGTCACGGCGCAGCCCGAAGCTATTCCCACCAGCGCGCCAGCGAAAACAAGTCCCAATTCGCCACGGCGCAGCAATGCCCTGAACCGACCAAGATCGAATAAGGCCGAGAAGACGCCGAGGCGGCGCGGTTGGAATTTCTGCAACATGGGAAGCTAACGGTACGTTTTTGCTAGAATGTGAGGGCTGACCCTCTATAAACTCCTAACATCAAAGAAATACGGCAAAAAAGCCGTTGGTTTTATGGGAATTTTCAACCTATTTCGCAATCAGGATGGCGCAGGTCGCATCCATGCCCTTGATTGACTTGAACTAAGTGAAAGCCTAATCATTGTGGCATAACGAATGGTTCCTGAGCGGCGATCTGCCGCATGGGATGAAAAGGGAATGTGACGGGACGGACCCAAGCCGGGCGTTCTCATCACAGCCGACCCCGCGACTGTAGAGCGGTCAGGGTCTTTCGTTCGGTTTGAAGTCTATTTCGTCGATGGTTCGCATGGGGCGAACCGGGCGGGGCGGGCGCAAATCGAAAAAGCCACTGGCGTGGCATCATGATCAACCGGGGCTGGACGCCTCTCATTCTACGAATCGTCCGCCTTTTCATGATGGATGCTGGGAAGGCGAGAAAGACCCGCTGGCGCACGATCGGGGGCGACCGGTTTCGGTCTGCCCCCGTCGCGGCGCCTTATCCGCGAGCCAGGAGACCTGCCATGCGTGCCGGGCACAGAGCCTGTTCTGGAACGTGAGTTCCGCTGCCAGCACGGAGGTTGTCGTGGCACAAGATGAGTTTTTGGCGTGTAGACGCCCTTTTTCCGGTTTCAGCTGTAGGCTGCCGACCTCCGCTTTTGCGTGGGAGCGGGCATAAGGCATGTCGTCTTCAATTTCCCGAGCAGTCTTCGTCCTTGGGGGCGCGCGTTCCGGCAAATCCAGATTTGCCGAATCCCTGATTTCGGATGCCGGCCTCGAACGTCACTATGTGGCGACAGGGCAGGCGTGGGACGACGAGATGCGTGAGCGCATCGCCCAGCATCGCGCTGACCGCGGTGATCAATGGCAGACGCATGAGGAGCCGATAGACCTTGTCGGGCAGCTCGCCGCCATCGACGCCGAGGGGCGGGCAGTGCTTATCGACTGCCTGACGCTCTGGGTCACCAACCTGATGATGGCCGAGCGGGATATGGTCGCGGAGTTTGCTGGCCTGACTGCCTTTCTGCCGACCGCACGATCACGGCTCGTTCTCGTATCGAACGAGGTCGGCCTTGGAATCGTGCCTGAAAATCGCATGGCGCGCGAGTTTCGCGACCACGCCGGCCGCCTGCACCAGATGGTCGCGGCGGCGAGTGCCGAAGTTTATTTTATCGCAGCGGGGCTGCCGCTGAAAATGAAGGGTTGATGAATATGAACCAGGAAAAGATTCCCGCCACCGTCATCACCGGCTTCCTGGGAGCCGGCAAGACGACGATGATCCGCAACCTCCTGCAGAATGCCGGCGGCAAGAAGATCGCTTTGATCATCAACGAGTTCGGCGATCTCGGCGTCGACGGCGACGTACTCAAGGGCTGTGGCGCGGAGAACTGCACCGAAGACGATATCATCGAGCTGACCAACGGCTGCATCTGCTGCACCGTCGCCGACGATTTCATCCCGACCATGACGAAGCTTTTGGAGCGCGATGCGCGTCCGGATCACATTGTCATCGAAACCTCCGGCCTTGCTCTGCCGCAGCCATTGGTCGCCGCCTTCAACTGGCCGGACATTCGTACGCATGTTACCGTCGACGGCGTCATCACCGTGGTCGATAGCGCCGCCGTCGCCGCCGGCCGCTTCGCCGATGATCATGACGCAGTCGAAGCCCGCCGTGTCGAGGATGACTCGCTCGATCACGAAAGCCCGATCGAAGAGCTTTTCGAAGACCAGCTGACCTGCGCCGATCTGATCGTGCTCAACAAGACCGATCTGATCGATGTCGATGGTCTCGGCCGCGTCCGCGCCGAAGTCGCCTCGCGCACGGTGCGCAAGCCGACGATCATCGAGGCGAAGAACGGCGACGTACCAGCCGCCGTCCTGCTCGGCCTCGGCATCGGCACCGAAGACGATATCGTCAACCGCAAATCCCATCACGAGCTGGAGCACGAGGATGGCACGCCGCATGACCACGACGAATTCGACAGCTTCGTCGTCGAATTCGGCCCGATTGCCGACCCGGCCGCATTCATCGATGCGCTGAAGGGCGTGATCGCGGAGCATGACGTGCTGCGCCTCAAGGGCTTCGTCGATGTCCCCGGTAAGCCCATGCGCCTGCAGCTGCAGGCCGTCGGCAGCCGCATCGACACCTATTTCGACCGCGCCTGGACGCCGGGCGAAGCGCGCGCGACACGGCTTGTGGTGATCGGCCTGCACGAGATGGACGAGACCGTCGTGCGTAGGGCGATCGAAGCGCTGGTCTAAGGGAAATCCATGCATCTCCTCCTGGCACAGAAGGGAACGATCAGCGACGGCGAAGAGGCAATCGATCTCGGGCAGTCGCCCGGCGATATCCTCTTTCTGTCTGCCGCCGATACCGAGCTTGCGGCGATTGCCGCAGCGTACGGCGAGGGCGGCCGTTCCCTTCGACTTGCGAGCCTGATGAGCCTCAAGCATCCGATGTCCGTCGATACCTATATCGACAGGACGGCCCGGCATGCGAAGCTCATCATCGTACGGGCGCTCGGAGGCGCGAGCTATTTCCACTATGCTCTGGAGGCGCTGCATGCCTGTGCGGCGCGCCAGGGTGCAATGATTGCGGCGCTGCCGGGAGATTCGAAGCCCGATCCGGGGTTGACGCCTTTTTCCAATGTCGCGCTCGATGACCTCAATGCGCTGTGGTCCTATCTGATCGAAGGCGGCGAAGCGAACTCCAGGGCATTTCTTGCCTATGCCGAGGCGATGCTCTTGGGTGGCGAGAAGCCTATGCCTGCCGCGCCTCTAATGAAGGCCGGCATCTGGTGGCCGGGCAAGGGCGTGATCGGCGTCGAGGAGTGGAGAAGAGTTTCCAAAGCCGAGATGGCGATCCCTGTAGGATTCGAACCCCCGACGGTTGCCATTTCCTTCTATCGCGCGCTGGTCCAGAGCGGTGAGACGAAGCCTGTCGAAGCCATGATAGAGGCGCTTATCGCCGAGGGTATGCGGCCGCTGCCGGTCTTTGCCTATAGCCTGAAGGATGCAGTGTCAGTCGGCATTCTCGAAAGCGTTTTTACCGAGCTGAAGCCGGGCGTGGTCATCAATGCCACCGGCTTTGCGGTTTCGGCGCCGGGCGCGGATCGTCAAGCGACGGTGCTGGAGACGGGCGAGGCCGTCGTTCTGCAGGCCATCTTCTCGGCGTCGTCGAAAGAAGCCTGGGAGGCGTCCTCACAGGGGCTTTCGGCCCGCGATCTCGGCATGAATGTAGCGCTGCCCGAGGTAGATGGCCGCGTTCTTGCTCGCGCCGTGTCCTTCAAGGCGGCTGCCCGCTATGACGAGAGGGTTGAGGCCAATATCGTCGCCAGCGAACCGCTTGAGGACCGCATGCGCTATACGGCGCGGCTCGCCGCCAATTGGGCGCGGCTGCGCAGCACGCCGCCCGGCGATCGCCGTGTCGCGCTTGTTATGGCGAACTATCCCAACCGCGATGGGCGTCTCGGCAACGGCGTCGGGCTGGATACGCCGGCAGGCACGATCGAGGTGCTGAAGGCGATGCGGGCTGCGGGTTACGGCGTTGCCGATCTGCCTGCCGATGGCGATGCACTGATGCGGCATATGGCGGAAGGCCCGACAAATTCCGGGCATGATGGCCGTGTCGTTCGCGAGATGCTTTCCTTCAGCGACTACAAGGATTTCTTCGCGTCACTTCCGAAACAGATTCAGGATGAGATTACGGCGCGCTGGGGTGAGCCGGAGGCGGATCCTTACGCGCTCGACACCGGCTTTGCTCTGCCGTTCGCCCGCTTCGGCGAGATGCTTGTCGGCATCCAGCCGGCGCGCGGCTACAATATCGATCCGAAGGAGAGCTATCATTCTCCCGATCTCGTTCCGCCGCACGGCTACCTTGCCTTCTATGCCTTCCTGCGTCGCTCCTTCGGTGCTCATGCCGTCATCCATATGGGCAAGCACGGCAATCTCGAATGGCTCCCGGGCAAGGCGCTGGCGCTTTCGGAAGCCTGCTATCCCGAAGCGATCCTCGGGCCGTTGCCGAACCTCTATCCTTTCATCGTCAACGACCCCGGCGAGGGCACGCAGGCCAAGCGCCGCACGAGCGCCGTCATCATCGACCACCTGACACCGCCGCTGACGCGCGCTGAAAGCTACGGTCCGCTGAAGGATCTGGAGGCGCTGGTCGATGAATATTACGAGGCTTCAGGGGGCGACCCTCGCCGTATCCGTCTGCTCCGCAAGCAGATCCTTGATCTCGTCGCCGATATCGGCCTGGATCAGGATGCGGGCATCGCCAAGGGCGAGGGCGAAGATGAGGCATTGCGCAAGCTCGACGCCTATCTTTGCGATCTCAAGGAAATGCAGATCCGCGACGGCCTGCACATCTTCGGCGTTTCGCCCTCCGGGCGGTTGCTGGCGGATTTGACGGTGGCGCTGGCAAGAGTGCCGCGCGGGCTTGGCGAGGGTGGCGATCAGAGCCTGCAGCGGGCGATTGCGCGGGATGCTTTTGCGATGATGGAGAGTTTGGCGGGTGTGGAGAGTGCGGCACCCCCCTCTGTCGCCTTCGCGACATCTCTCCCACAAGGGGGGAGATTGGTGGCTCGCGGTGCCCCCCGACATCAAATCGAGATAGAGTCCGCTGACGCTAATGATAAAGATCTGGCAAGGCGAAGCGGCACACTCCCGCCAATCTCCCCCCTTGTGGGAGAGATGTCAGCGAAGCTGACAGAGGGGGGTATCTCTCCGATCAAACCGTTCGATCCATTGGATTGCGACATGGCCGCCGAATGGACCGGCCCGCGTCCCTCTATTCTGCAAAGTATCTCTGACACCCCCTGGCGCACCCAAGGCGATACCGTGGAGCGGATCGAACTCCTGGCCGCACAATTGGTCTCTGGCGAAACGGCATGCCCCGAGAACTGGCCAAACACCCGCGCGGTTCTCAGCGAGATTACCTCGAAGCTCCAGCCGTCCATCCTCGCTTGCGGCGATGCGGAAATCTCGGCCCTGCTCAAAGGCCTCGACGGCCGTTTCGTTCCGCCTGGCCCCTCCGGTGCGCCCACGCGCGGCCGGCCGGACGTTTTGCCGACGGGGCGGAACTTCTACTCGGTCGACAGCCGTGCCGTGCCGACGCCGGCCGCTTACGAGCTTGGCAAGAAATCGGCCGAGCTGCTGATCCGCCGTTACGTGCAGGACCATGGCGAATGGCCCGTCTCCTTCGGCCTGACCGCCTGGGGCACGTCGAACATGCGGACGGGAGGCGACGATGTCGCGCAGGCTCTGGCGCTGATCGGCGTCAAGCCCGTCTGGGACATGACGTCTCGCCGCGTGACGGGCTATGAGATCATACCGCCGGCCATGCTGCGGCGGCCGCGTGTCGATGTCACGCTGCGTATCTCGGGTTTTTTCCGTGATGCGTTTCCCGAGCAGATCGCCCTGTTCGACAAGGCAATCCGCGCAGTCGGCATGCTCGATGAGGATGCGAGCGACAATCCGATTGCGGAGCGCATGCGTGGCGAGATCGCGCGGCTGGAAGCGGCTGGCCTCGACGCAGCCTCCGCCCGCCGCAGGGCCGGCTATCGCATTTTTGGGTCGAAACCCGGAGCCTATGGTGCCGGTCTGCAGGCGCTTATCGACGAGAAGGGGTGGGAGCGGCGCGCCGATCTCGCCGAAGCCTATCTCGTCTGGGGCAGCTATGCCTATGGCGCCGGCGAGGAAGGCAGAGCCGAACGCGGCGTCTTCGAGGAGCGGTTGCGTTCTATTCAGGCGGTCGTGCAGAACCAGGACAATCGCGAGCATGACCTGCTCGACAGCGATGATTATTATCAGTTCGAGGGCGGAATGGCGGCGGCTGCCGAGCAGCTTGGCGGCGCGCGCCCCTCGATCTATCACAATGATCATTCGAGGCCGGAAAAGCCTGTGATCCGCTCGCTTGAGGAAGAGATCGGTCGTGTCGTGCGCGGCCGCGTCGTCAATCCCAAGTGGATCGATGGCATCATGCGCCACGGCTACAAGGGCGCCTTCGAGATCTCCGCGACCGTGGACTATCTCTTCGCCTTCGCCGCGACGACGGGGGCAGTAGGCAATCACCACTTCGAAGCCGTCTACCAGGCTTTCGTGGTCGATCAGCATGTGCGGGATTTCATGGCGGAGAAGAATCCGGCCGCGCTGCGGGAGATGCGGGAACGTCTTCTTGAGGCGATCGACCGCAAGCTCTGGACACCGAAAAGCAATTCGGCGCGCTTCGATCTGGAAAGCCTGAAAGAACGCAAGGAGGCGGCGGCATGAGCGGGGTCGACGAGCTTCTGGTCGCCTTTCGAGATTATCTGCAGTCGCGCAGCGATCTCTTGTTGCAGCATTTCATTGACGGTTTTGATTGGCCGACCGAGGAGCGCGCGCTGGCGCCGAGGGATCTGCCCGTCTTCTCCCATCTTCGCGAGCTCGATCAGGTTGCCACCGGGGCGGAAGGGGCCTTGCTCGGCAGGCTTTCCCATGCGGCGGATCTACTGCATTGGGCTCAGACCTATAGCATCACCGATTTTGGCAGTGATTTCCTGCAGCGATATGGCTGGGTTGAGCTGTTCGGCACGCGCGGGCATTTTGCGAGCGAGGAGATGGCCGGGGGCTTTCTGCTCCTTGGTCCGGACGTCCACTATCCAGATCATCATCACGTGGCCGAGGAAATCTATATCCCTCTGACCGATGGCTCCCTATGGAGTAAGGACGCGCAGCCGTTCCTGCCGCGCTGGTCCGGCGAGGTCATTCATCACCCCTCGAACATCCGCCATGCCATGCGCACGGAAGATCAGCCGCTTGTCGCGCTCTATCTTTGGCGCGGCGGACCGCTGGCACAGAAATCGATCATATCAGGGAGAACGCAATGAGCGACGAATTGGCCGAAACCGGCGCGGACGCACCGAAGAACGACGATGCCCGTCACGCCGACAAGATGGCCAAGAAGAAGGCCGCGCGCGACAAGATCATGGCGACCAAGACCGACGAGAAGGGCCTCATCATCGTCCATACCGGCAAGGGCAAGGGAAAATCCTCCTCCGCCTTCGGCATGATCTTCCGCCACATCGCCCATGGGAAGCCGAGCGCCGTCGTGCAGTTCATCAAGGGCGCCATGTGGACCGGCGAGCGCGACCTGATCGAGAAGCATTTCTCCGATCTCTGCCAGTTCCATACGATGGGCGAAGGCTTCACCTGGGAAACGCAGGACCGCGCCCGCGACGTGGCGGCGGCTTCTGCTGCCTGGGAGAAGGCCAAGGAGCTGATCCGTGATGAGCGGAATTCGATGGTGCTGCTGGATGAGATCAACATCGCGCTTCGCTATGACTACCTCGACATCAAGGATGTGATCGAATTTCTCAGGGACGAAAAGCCCTACATGACCCATGTGGTCCTGACGGGCCGAAACGTCAAGGAAGAGCTGATCGAGATTGCCGATCTCGTGACCGAGATGGAATTGATCAAACATCCATTCCGTTCCGGCATCAAGGGGCAGCCGGGTGTCGAATTCTGACCATTTGCCGGGCGCTCAACCGCCCGGCAGCATCGCCTTCAGTGCTTCTGCCGTCTCAGGGTTCGCGGGAAAGAAGGATTCGATGGCCAATTCCGACAAGGTGACATCGACGGGCGTTCCGAAGACCGTCGTGGCGGACAGAAACGAAAGATGTCCCGCCTCGGTGATAAGCTCCAGAGGTACAGCGATGCCGGCGAAATCCCGCTCCGGAGCTGCCGATTTCGGGGCAGGCGGCGCGGGATAAGCTGACAGTTCCTGCAGCAATTTTGCCAGCACGGGATCGCCTGTTGCCGACACTTGCTGGCGCAGGCGCTCCAACAGATGTGCACGCCATTCGGCGAGATTGGCGATGCGAGGCGCCAGGCCTTGCGGGTGCAGGCTCAATCGCAGGACGTTGATCGGCCCCTCGGTCAACGAGGTGTCGACGACACCGGCAAGCAGCGGTGCGACGGCGGCATTGGCGGCGATCAGCGTCCAGTGCCGGTCGATCGCCAGGGCCGGGAAGGGCTCGTGGCCTTTCAGCAGCATGTCGATCGCCCGCCGTGCCGGGGCAAGCGCCGGGTCGTCCAGTTTACGTTCGGGAAAGACGGGGGCAAATCCGGCCGCGAGAAGCATCGGGTTGCGTTCGCGCAAGGGTACACCGAGCCGTTCGGCGAGATGTATCAGCATCTCGCGGCTTGGAAGCGCCCGCCCGCTCTCGATGAAGCTCAGATGTCGCTGCGATATATCGGCTTCAAGGGCGAACTCGAGCTGGCTCAGGCGGCGGCGCTGCCGCCATTCGCGCAGATGGTCGCCGAGAGAGCGAGCCGGGTTCATCATGCGGCAACCGGCAGCTGGTCGATGAAGCCGTGAACGGACTTCA
Source organism: Martinezella sp. CNPSo 3964 (assembly GCF_057784375.1). Lineage (NCBI taxonomy): Bacteria > Pseudomonadati > Pseudomonadota > Alphaproteobacteria > Hyphomicrobiales > Rhizobiaceae > Martinezella > Martinezella sp. CNPSo 3964. The sequence continues at coordinate 72,080 of NZ_JBXSOW010000017.1, read as the reverse complement.
GCCGCTCGCCTTCCAGGATCGCGAAATCCGTGCCCTTGATCAGCGGCGCGGCATCGGCCGGGCCGAAACCCCAGGAGAAGCGGAGGTTGTCGCCGTGCCGCTCGCCGTTAGTGATCAGGGTGAAGCGGAAACCGGGGAAGCGCTCGTGTGCGGCCGTGACCAGCGCATGGATCTGCTCGCGGTTGTCGGCGCGCATCATTGGGTCGATATAGCTGCAGTCTTCCGCCCATGCCTCGGCAATGAGCGCGCGGCGGCGGTCGGTGTCGGCCTCGTTCCAGATGGCGATATAGCGGTCTGCAATTGTGTTCGCGTCAGTCATCGGTCAACTCCTTTGGATCGCCTGAACCGTTCAGGCGGGGCGATCATCGGCGCGTACCGAAGCAGTATCAATTACGTCGGAGGTAATCAAAGGCTGGATCTTACAATCCGAGCCAGATCCAGACGGGATGGGTGGGGTCGGCCAGCAGCTTGACCGCAAAGGCGATGCAGACGACGACCAGCAGCGGCTTGATCAGCTTGGCGCCGATGCGCATGGCGAGCCGTGAGCCGAGCTGGGCGCCGAGGAACTGGCCCACACCCATCGTCAGCCCGACCTTCCAGAGGATGGCGCCGGAGAAGATGAAGACGATGAGGCCGCCGAGGTTCGAGCCGAAGTTGAGCAGCTTCGTATGAGCCGTCGCCTTCAGCAGGCCGAAGCCGGCGAGCGTGACGAAGGCGAGCATCAGGAACGAACCCGTGCCCGGTCCGAAAGCGCCGTCATAAAAGCCGATCAGCGGCACGAGCGTCACACCGAAAAGTCCTGCACTCATGCGCCGATGCTTTTCGACATCGCCGAGATTGGGCTTCATGGCGAAGTAGAGTGCGATTGCGATCAGCAGGAAGGGCAGGATGATGCGCAGAACTTCGCTCGGCATGACTGTCGCCAGCAGCGCACCGAGCATGCCTCCAAGGACCGCCATTGCGGCCATCGGAAGCTGTTCGCGAAGCTTGACATGCCCTTGCCTAGCATAAGCAATCGTGGCCGAGGCCGCGCCGCAGATCGACTGCACCTTGTTCGTGCCGAGGGTCTGCAGCGGTGGAATGCCGGCCAAGAGCATGGCGGGCACGGTGACCAGCCCTCCGCCGCCCGCAATGGAATCGACGAAGCCGGCAAAGAATGCGGCGGCAAACAGCAGAAGCAGGATCTGGAATGTGATGTCTGGCAAGGCGGGAACTCGAGGGCGGGAAATCAGCGGCCTTCTGGCACTTCGCCTGCCGCAAGGCAATTGCTATCAGGACACACCGGGCGAAATTGACGTGCCGAAAGGCGCCCGCTACAGCTGTCATATCGGCCGATGCCGTTGGGAGCGACTATGACGACATATGCCAATTCCACCCGCCGCTATCTTCTGGGCCTCGGCTGCGAGCGCGGCACGGACTGGAATGAGGTGCGGATGCTTGCGGAAAGAGCATTCCAGGAGGCAGGCATCGGGAGTGACCAGGTTCTGGCTGTTGTCTCGATCGATACGCGCATGGATGAGCCGGCCATTCTGGAGACTGCCACGCATTTCCGCCTCCCGGCTCGCTTCTTCAAGGCGGCCGCATTGGAGCGGGAGACTCCGAGACTAAAGAACCCTTCCGAGATCGTCTTTGCTCATGCCGGTTGCCACGGCGTCGCCGAGGCTGCGGCGCTGGCGGCCGCCGGCCCGGATTCGGAGCTCGTGCTTCCCAAGATCAAGTCCAGCTTTGCGACGGCCGCGATCGCCAGGATCGTCTGAGCAGCGAATTCGCTCCGCAAATCTCATCAATGCTCCATGGGACCATCGTGGTACCATTTCGCCGGCGGCGGTTCTCGTGTATGCCGATAGTTCAAGCGTGATCCGCGACGAGAGGGATTTTCCGAAAGATCAAGCTTATTCAGTATGTTGGTAAGGAAAAATCATGCATAAGGTCATTTATGATACGGATCCGGGCGTCGATGACGCCATGGCGCTTCTCTTTTTGCATCGTCACCCGGATATCGACCTTCTCGGCGTAACGACGGTTTTCGGCAACGCCTCTGTCGATACGACGACGCGCAACGCGCTGTTTCTGAAGCGCGAGTGGAATATTCCGTGCCCGGTCGCGCGCGGTGCCAGCGTCACCTTCGATCCCTCGCGGCAGGAACGGCCGTGGCCGACCGTCGTTCACGGTCACAATGGTCTCGGCGACATCGACGTGCCCGAGACGATCGACCTGCCGGCCGATCCGCGGCCGGCCTACCAGTTCATCATCGATACCGTCCGTGCCAATCCGGGCGAGGTGACCCTGGTCGCCGTCGGCCGCATGACCAATCTGGCTCTGGCGCTGAAGCACGACCCCGAGATCGCCTCGCTCGTGAAGGGCGTCGTCATCATGGGCGGCAATTTCTACGTACCGGGCAATGTCACTCCGGTCGCGGAAGCCAATATTCACGGTGATCCGGAAGCTGCCGATTTTATCATGACGGCGCCGTGGAAAGTGGTCGTGGTCGGTCTCGACGTTACGTCGGTGACGACGATGAGCCGCAGCTATCTGGCTGACATGGCAAAGGCGGGCGGGCCCTCCGTGCAGCTGCTCGCGGACCTCTCGCAGTCCTATATCGATTTCTACAAGCATGCGGTCGAAGACGGCATGATGGTCCACGACAGCTGCGCTTGCGTCTACGTCGTCGCGCCCGAGTTGTTCGACACGATCGAGGGATCGATCCGCGTCGTCTGCGGCGGCATTGCCGATGGCCAGACGATCATCAAGCAGGATGGCCGCCGCTTCCCGCCGGGCGATTGGGACAATCTGCCGAGCCAGATCGCCTGCACCGGCATTCGCTCGCAGCAGGTTCTCGACCTGATCCGTGACGTGATTCTGGGCAAGGTGAAGCACTGAGCCCCGTGAAGGGGGCGCGCGATAATGCCCCCTTCACAATTCGCTGAAGGCCATTCTCCAGTTCTATCGGGAACCTATTTGAGTTTCCGGATATATTGAGTCCGGAATGCCATGCGATCGATCGACTATTTTCCTTTCCTGTCGTCGTTGGAAAAGCCCATAGCGTGCTGTCGCTCATGCCGAGAGGATGTGTGACGTAATGTTTGCAGTGGGAGCGATGTCGAACCGAGATCGCCTTATCCCGTTCTCAACATTGCAATTTCGCCCATCCGGGCATAGGACACATGGGATGAACGATACCGCCTTTTCCAATCTGCCGGCCCTCGAGCCAGGGTCCGTCTGGCTTGTCGGCGCCGGGCCGGGCGATCCGGGGCTTTTGACCCTGCTGGCCGCCAAGGGATTGGCCGAGGCTGATATCATCGTGCATGATGCGCTCGTCAATGAAGATTGCCTGAAACTCGCGCGTCCGGGTGCCGTGCTGGAATATGCCGGCAAGCGCGGCGGCAAGCCGTCGGCCAAGCAACGGGATATCTCGCTGCGGCTGGTGGAGCTGGCGCGGGCCGGCAAGCGCGTCCTGCGCCTCAAGGGCGGTGATCCCTTTGTTTTCGGGCGCGGCGGCGAGGAGGCGCTGATGCTTGTCCAGCATGGGATTCCGTTCCGCATCGTGCCCGGCATTACGGCCGGGATCGGCGGCCTTGCCTATGCTGGCATTCCCGTCACCCATCGCGACGTCAACCACGTCGTCACCTTCCTGACCGGCCATGATTCGTCTGGCGTCGTGCCTGATGCGATCAATTGGGAGGCGATCGGCAGGGGCTCGCCCGTCATCGTCATGTATATGGCGATGAAGCACATCGCCCAGATCAGCGCCAATCTCATCGCTGCCGGCCGCTCTGCGGATGAGCCTGTTGCCTTCGTCTGTAATGCGGCCACGCCCTCCCAGCAGGTATTGGAAACGACGCTCGGGCGTGCGCTTCAAGATGTCGAAGCCTCCGGCCTCGAGCCGCCGGCCATCGTCGTCGTCGGCGAGGTGGTGAAATTGCGGCCGTCGCTCGATTGGCTTGGCGCGCTTTCCGGCCGTACGCTGGTGCCATCAGTCGAACGGCCGGGCGAAAGCGGACATAAGGTGCCGGCATGAGTGGCCTTCTGATCGCGGCACCCTCTTCAGGCTCCGGCAAGACCACATTTACGCTCGGTCTGCTGCGGGCACTGCGAAACAAGGGTGTTGCGGTCGCATCCGGCAAGGCGGGACCGGACTATATCGATCCTGCCTTTCATGCGGCAGCCGTGGGATCGCCCTGCCTCAACTTCGATCCCTGGGCCATGCGTGCCGAACTCATTTCCGCCAACTCGGCGCTTCATCGCGCCGGCGGGCGGATGCTCGTCATCGAGGGGATGATGGGCCTCTTCGACGGCGCTACCGATGGTACGGGCACGCCGGCCGATTTGGCAGCTTTGCTCGGCCTGTCCGTCGTGCTTGTCGTCGATTGCTCGCGCATGTCGCAATCGGTTGCGGTCGTCGTCAGCGGTTTTGCCAATTTTCGCGCCGATATCCGCATCGCCGGTGTCGTGCTCAATCGCGTTGCCAGCGACAGGCATGAGAAAATGCTGCGTCAGGCACTGAATGCGGTGCGTATGCCCGTCGCCGCCGTCATCCGCAGTGATGTCAGCCTGGCATTGCCGGAGCGGCATCTTGGCCTGGTGCAGGCGGGAGAGCATGGGGCGCTCGAGCAATTTATCGAGGCGGCCGCCGAGGTCGTCTCGAAGACCTGTGATTTCGAACTGCTCTTGCGGGCGGCGCATCAGCATGTCGTCCGTCCCTCGGTTGCCAATATCGCGCGCCTGATGCCGTTCGGCCAACGCATTGCCGTAGCGCGGGATATCGCCTTCGCCTTCTGCTACGAGCATATGCTGCTCGGCTGGAGGCGGCGCGGCGCGGAAATATCCTTCTTTTCTCCGCTCGCGGACGAAGCCCCTTCCGTCGATGCCGATGCCGTCTATCTCCCAGGTGGTTATCCGGAATTGCACGCCGGAAAGCTCGCTGCCGCGCAGCATTTCCAGGATGGCGTGAAGGCGGCCGCCGCGCGCGGAGCGCGCATCTATGGCGAGTGCGGTGGGTACATGGTGCTCGGCGAGGGGCTTGTGGATGCGGCGGGTGTGCATCACGGGATGCTCGGCCTCTTGCCCGTCGTGACCAGCTACGAGAAGCGGCAGCGCCATCTTGGCTATCGGCGCGTGGTGCCGCTTGCCGGCTCCTTCTTCGAGAAGCCGATGACTGCGCATGAGTTTCACTATTCAACGATCGTGTCGGAAGGCGAGGCGGACCGCCTGTTTGCGGTCAGCGATGCGCTCGATACCGATCTGGGTGAAGCCGGCCTGCAACGCGCCAATGTCGCCGGTTCCTACATGCATCTGATCGATCTTGCCGGTGACGCCGCATGACGAACAGGATCATCCATGGCGGCGGCATCACTGCGGCGGCGCGCCAATATGGCGGACATCCGGAGGAATGGCTGGATCTGTCGACGGGTATCAACCCCAATCCGGTCTCCTTGCCCGAAATCCCCGTCGCGGCATGGCATCGGCTTCCGGATCAGCATTTGCAGGAGCGGGCGCGTGAGGCGGCGAGGGGCTATTATCGCAGCGGCGATATCTCGCCATTGCCGGTTCCGGGCACGCAATCGGTCATTCAATTGCTTCCAAGGCTCGTAGCCGGCGGCCGGGTTGCGATCCTCTCGCCGACCTATGGCGAATATGCGCGTGCCTTCACGCTGGCCGGCCTGCAGGTTCGCCAGGTTTCGACGATTGCGGAACTCACCTCCGACGACCGGCTGGTCGTTGCCGTCAACCCCAACAATCCCGATGGGCGGACTCTGTCGGTCGAGCAGTTGCGGGAGCTGCATGACAGGCAGTGCGAGCACGACGGCATTCTTCTGGTCGACGAGGCTTTCGGCGATGTCGAACCGGCGGCAAGCATGGCGCCTTTTGCCGCCGAGATGCCGAACCTCATCATCTTCCGCTCCTTCGGAAAGTTTTTCGGCCTGGCCGGCCTGCGGCTGGGTTTCATGATTGCTGAAGCTTCGATCATGACCCGTTTCGAGGACTGGCTCGGCCCCTGGGCGGTTTCCGGCCCGGCCCTTTCGATTGCTGCTTCTCTGATGGAAAGCGACACGAGCGCCATTCGGAACTGCATCCTTCAACGGCATGTGGCGCTGGAAGGGGTTCTTCGTCGATCGAAGCTTCAGGTCGCCGGCGGCACCCGCCTGTTTGCACTGGTTGCAGACGACCGCGCCGAGGGCATATATACGCATCTCTGCCGTCATCATATTCTGGTCCGCAAGTTCGATTATGCGCGCAATTGGCTGCGTTTCGGACTGGCTCCGGATGAGGCGGCAGATCAACGACTCGCCGGGGCACTAGAGTCGGATGATTCTAGGTCTGTTCGACCTAGAATCTGAATCCGCTCTAGAATCAAAGAAGTAGAGCATGATGTTGTCCGAAAGCCGCTCAAACACTTTTCGGCATCATGCTCTAGAGGAATATTCGACATGACCGCCGACGAACATTTGCTCATTCTGGTCCTTGCTTTGCTGCTCGACCGTATCGTCGGCGATCCCGACTGGCTTTGGCACCGCGTTCCGCACCCGGTCGTGCTGTTCGGCAAGGCGATTTCGTCCTTCGACCAACGGTTCAATGCCAAGCATCTGCCAGGCGTGCTTCGCCGCCGCAATGGGTTGATGTCGATTGTCGCACTGCTGATGGGAGCCGTGATCGCCGGCTGGGCCATTCATGGTTTTCTGGCCTTCTTCGGCTGGCTCGGCATCTTGGTCGAGGCGGGGCTTGTGGCAGTTTTCATGGCACAGAAGAGCCTTGCCGATCATGTTGGCGAGGTGTCGCGGGCATTGCGTTCCGATGGTCTCGAGGGTGGGCGTCTTGCCGTTTCCCGCATCGTCGGCCGCGATCCCGAGACCTTGGACGAGCCGGGTATCTGCCGCGCCGCCATCGAAAGCCTGGCCGAGAACTTTTCCGATGGCGTTGTCGCTCCGGCGCTGTGGTACGGGGTTTTCGGGCTGCCGGGCCTGTTTTTCTACAAGATGCTCAACACCGCCGATTCGATGATCGGGCACAAATCCGAAACTTATGTCGATTTCGGCCGCGCTGCCGCGCGGCTCGACGACATCGCCAACTGGCCGGCCGCGCGCCTGTCCATCCTGCTGATTGCCGCCGGCGCTCTGATCAAGCGGGGGATTTCCGCGCTTGGAAATGCCATCCGCATCGCCGTCCGTGATGGCGGGCTGCACCGCTCTCCCAACTCGGGGAGACCTGAAGCGGCTATGGCCGGTGCGCTTGATATCCAGCTTGCCGGCCCGCGAATCTATGGGGGAGAACTCGTGCGCGAGCCGATGATCAACGGAGCCGGCCGCGATACGGCGACCGTCAGTGACATCGAAGCCGGCATTTCGATCTTCTATTGCGCATGCTCAATGCTGACACTTCTCGCTTTCCTGGGATTCCTGCTGCTGCTGTAAGTACCCCAAATTAAGCAATCACTCACTATATGTATTAATTTGGTATAATCAGCATAGCGATAGACTCTCCCATCGTCTGAATTGCTTCGAGAGGAAGCAAACAGTCGGAGGGGCAAGATGAAGCGTATCGCGTTGGCAGTAACAGCATGCCTATGCATGCAATTCCACACCATTTCGGCCCATGCCGGAACTGTTGTTGCGGTGGTCGATCTTCGATCGCAAACAATGACCGTTTCAGAGGATGGAACTCTGAAGTATCGCTGGCGAGTGTCGACGGCGCGCAGAGGGTATGTGACACCGACCGGCTCCTACACGGCCAAATGGTTGTCGAAGGATCATCGTTCGAAGAAATATGACGATGCGCCGATGCCTTACGCCGTGTTCTTCAATGGCGGCTATGCCGTTCACGGCACCTACGAGGTGAGACAACTCGGCAGGCCGGCGTCGCATGGCTGCGTGCGGCTTGATACCCGCAATGCTGCCACCTTCTTCGCGATGGCAGCGGATGCAGGGCTTCACAATACGCGCATCGTCATCAGCGAGTGATCTCTAGCGAAGGGATAACGCTTTGTCCTTGCAGTTCGGCCGCAATGCTGCCGCATCTGACGGTCATGTCGCCATAATTCCGCAATTGTGACGCGACCGTCATTTTGCTGTTTGCGCAACAGTGCGTCGCCAAATTGCCGTGGCTTCAGGTGGAAACCATTGGCTTTTGGAATGGATTTCCCTATGAGGGGATTGAATTATTATTTCAAGAGGTATGGGCAGTGACTGCTACATTTGACAAAGTTGCCGACATCATCGCTGAAACCAGCGAAATCGACCGTGACACGATCACCCCGGATAGCCACACGATCGACGACCTTGGCATCGACAGCCTGGACTTCCTGGATATCGTTTTCGCGATCGACAAGGAATTCGGCATCAAGATCCCGCTCGAGCAGTGGACGCAGGAAGTCAACGAAGGCAAGGTCTCGACCGAAGAGTACTTCGTGCTGAAGAATCTCTGTGCCAAGATCGATGAGTTGCGCGCCGCCAAGGGCTGAGCGACATCCTTGCATTTTTTTGACGCCCAGCCGCCCTTGAATATGGCGGCCGGGCGGTTTCATTCTTAAATAGCGTATCCCGCCCGCAGCATCCTGGCTTGCCGGGTTGGATCGGAGGCGTTGATGCTGCTGGAATATTTCCAGATGATCGACAGGATCGAATCCGTCGATCTGTCCAAGGGCCAGTTGAAGGCTCGTTCCGTCGTTCCGGCGAAAAGCCCGGTCTTCGAGGGCCACTTCCCAGGCATGCCGCTCGTTCCCGGCGTTCTCCTTATCGAAACGATGGCGCAGGCCTCGGGCATGCTCGTGCTTGCGGCGACAAAATTCGCCTATATGCCGTTCCTGATGTCGGTCGACGGCGCCAAGATGCGGACCTTCGTGGAGCCGGAAGCCGAACTCGATATCGAGGCCGATCTGGAACACGAGGGTTCGGGCTTTGCAGTGACCAAGGCGCGCATCACCATCGCCGGAAAGAAGGTTTGCGATGCGCAGTTGAAGCTGCGCACCATGCCGTTTAATGAGGTGCCGCTCGGCGATATCGTGCGTAAGCGGGCAGGCGAGGTCGGGCTTCTCGACGCGATCGCCGCCAACGGTTGACGATGCCGGCTTGATCGGCGCCGCATTGGAAGAGGATTGATGAATGAGCAAGGCTCAGAATGATGTGGTCATCACGGGTATCGGCATTGTTACCTGCCAAGGCGTTGGCAAGGACGCGCATGTCGCGCTGCTGAAGGCGGACAAGGCGCCGCCGACCATCGTCGAAACCGAGAAATTCAAGCCCTATCCCGTGCATCCTCTGCCAGAGATCGACTGGTCGCAGCAGATCCCGAAGCGCGGCGATCAGCGCCAGATGGAAAACTGGCAGCGCATCGGCGTTTTCACTGCCGGGCTCGCGCTCGACGACGCAGGCTTCAAGGATGATCTGGAAGCCTGCGGTACCATGGACATGATCGTTGCGGCCGGCGGCGGCGAACGCGACACCAATGTCGACACACTGATCGTCAACGAAGGACTGAAGCGGAACGACCGCGAGCTGCTCTTGAACGAGAAGCTGACGACCGAACTGCGGCCGACGCTGTTCCTGGCGCAGCTTTCCAACCTGCTTGCAGGCAATATCTCCATCGTCCACAAGGTTACGGGCTCGTCCCGCACCTTCATGGGTGAGGAAGCCTCCGGCATTTCCGCTGTCGAGACTGCTTTTCATCGCATCAAGTCAGGCGAATCGAGCCATGCCCTGGTAGGCGGCGCATTTTCCGCCGAGCGCCTCGACATGATCCTGCTGATCGAATCGATCAACGCGCATGCGATCGGCGATTGGCATCCCATCTGGTCGCGCAAGCCGGAAGATGGCGGCGGCATGATCATGGGTTCGGTGAGCGCCTTCCTCGTTCTTGAATCGCGTGCCCACGCCGAAGGTCGCGGCGCGCATATCTACGCAACCATCGACGCGGTCGAGGGCGATCGCGGCAAGCGTGATGGGGGCAAGTTCGAAGCGCGGCTGGAGCGCATGCTCGCGCCTGCCAAGCAAGCGTCCGGCGATGCGACCATCATCTTTTCCGGCACGACGGCAATCCCCGATCTTGCCCAACGCGAAAAGGCGGTGCTCGAAGCGCAGCTTCCGGGCTCGGCCATTCGCGCCTATTCCGGCGTTTCCGGCCACGGGCTGGAAAGCCAATTCCCGCTCGGGCTCGCCTTTGCGGCACTTGCTGTGGCCAATCAGGCCAAGGTGCCGCCTTTCGATGCCGCACATGAAAAGTCGATGCCGACGGGTGCCCGCAAGGCCGTAGTCACGACCGTCGGCCATGTGCGCGGTGAAGGCATCGCCGTACTATCAGCTGAAGCGTGAGGAACAGGATATGACCGCTTACAAGGATCATCTCGGACGTCCGATCGTTGCCGTCACCGGCATGGGGATCATCACGTCGCTGGGGCAGGGCCTGCAGGATAACTGGAATGCGCTGTCTTCGGGCACGTCGGGCATTCACGGCATCACGCGCTTCCCGACGGACGGGCTTTCGACACGCATCGCCGGCACAGTGGATTTCATCGATATTCCTGTTCCGAACGCTGTCGAGCGCTCCTACGCCTTCGCCCGCGAAACGACCATCGAAGCTTTGGCTCAGGCCGGCATTTCCGGCGATTTCGACGCGCCGCTTTTCCTTGCCGCCCCACCGATCGAGCCTGAGTGGAGCGCCCGCTTCGAATTGGCCGACCGCTCTCCTCCGGCCGATCATGACGGCGATGCCTATGAGCGCTTCCTTGCCGCCATGCGCCAGCGCCCGGATCCCACTTTCCACGAAGCCGCTCTTTTCGGCGCCATTTCCGAGCGTCTCGCTGACCGGTTCGGCACGCGTGGCCTGCCGGTGACGCTGTCGACGGCCTGTGCATCGGGCGTGACCGCGATCCAGCTCGGCATCGAGGCGATCCGCCAGGGTCGGACGACACGGGCTCTGACGGTTGCGACCGACGGCTCGTTGAGCGCCGAAGCACTGATCCGCTTCTCACTGTTGTCGGCTCTGTCGACGCAGAACGATCCGCCGACCAAGGCATCGAAGCCGTTCAGCAAGGACCGCGATGGCTTCGTCATCGCCGAGGGCGCCGCGACGCTGGTGCTGGAATCGCTCGAGGCGGCTGTTGCGCGCGGGGCGAAGATCCTCGGCATCATGAAGGGCGCCGGCGACAAGGCCGATTCCTTCCATCGCACCCGCTCGTCGCCTGACGGTGGCCCGGCGATCGCGACGATCCGTGCAGCGCTTGCCGATGCTGGCATGGCCGAGACCGATATCGGCTATATCAACGCTCACGGCACGTCGACGCCGGAGAACGACAAGATGGAATATGGCGCGATGTCCGCCGTCTTCGGCGAACGGCTTCCGACCATTCCGGTTTCGTCTAACAAGTCGATGATCGGCCATACGCTGACGGCTGCGGGTGCTGTGGAGGCGGTGTTCTCGCTGCAGACGATGCTGACCGGCACGCTGCCGCCGACCATCAACTACAACAATCCGGATCCGTCGATCATCCTCGACGTGGTGCCGAACAAGAAGCGTGAAAAGCAGGTGAATGCCGTTCTTTCGAACTCTTTCGGGTTCGGCGGGCAGAACGCCAGCCTTGTCATGGCGCTTGAACCGGCTTAAGCGGACTTCTGAAAAACAGGATACAACTGCGCCCGAGAGGCGAGGGACTTTGCCATGCGTGCTTTGCAACTGATCGACGACCGCAAACTTGAGATCACCGATCTGCCTGAGCCGGAGGCGCCAGGTGCCGGTGAGGTGACGCTGCGCGTCAAGGCCGTCGCTCTCAACCATATCGATGTCTGGGGCTGGCGCGGGATGGCATTTGCCAAGCGCAAGATGCCGCTGGTCATCGGCGCGGAGGCTGCCGGCGTGGTCGAGGCGATCGGGCCGGGTGTCGCCAATGTCCTACCGGGACAGCTCGTATCTATCTATGGCGCACAGACCTGCGGCCTTTGCCGCCATTGCCGCGAAGGTCGTGACAATCTCTGCGAACACGTCAGCGGCGTGCACGGCTTCCATCTCGATGGCTTTGCGCAGGAGAAGGTCAATCTTCCGGCTCGCCTGCTCGTTCCGGCCCCTCCCGGCGTCGATGCGATCGGTGCAGCTCTCGCTCCCGTCACCTTTGGCACGGTCGAGCATATGCTCTTCGACAATGCCAAGCTCGAGCCCGGCGAAACGATCCTCGTCCATGCCGGCGGCTCTGGTATCGGCACGGCTGCCATCCAGCTCGCCAAGAAGATTGGCTGCACTGTTATCACCACGGTCGGTTCCGATGACAAGATCGAGAAGGCGAAGGCGCTGGGTGCCGATCACGTCATCAACTACCGCACCGACCGCTTCGAGGGCGTCGTGCGCAAGCTGACGAAGAAGAAGGGCGTCGACGTGGTCTTCGAACATGTCGGCAAGGATACTTGGGCGGGCTCCATGCTTTGCATGAAGCGTGGCGGCCGTCTCGTTACCTGCGGCTCGACCTCGGGTGTCTCGACCGAGATCAATCTGATGATGCTGTTCCAGCAGCAGCTGAAGCTGCTCGGTTCCTTTGGTTGCCGCATGGAGAATATGGCCAATGCCATGCAGAAGATGGCGCGCGGCCTCGTTCACCCGGTGATTGATACCGAGGTCGGCTTCAATGATATCGATCGGGCACTGGAGCGGATGGAATCGCGCCAGATATTCGGCAAGATCATCCTGAAGATGGATTGAGCCGCGTGAAGCTCTTCATCACCCGGATCGTCCTTGCGCTCAGAAATTTCCAGCAGTGGCTGGTGGCGCAGGTCATTTTCGGATTCCTGAATTTCCTGAAGCTGTTTCCGGCGGATGCGGGCATCAATTTCGCCGATTGGCTGACCCGCAAGATCGGTCCGCGCATGCGGCGGCATCAATTGATGCTGACCAATCTGCGCAATGCCTTTCCGGAAAAGAGCGAGGCAGAGATCGAGGAAATTGCGCGTGCAAGCTGGGGCAATATGGGCCGGCTGGCGGCGGAGTACGTCTTTCTCGACCGGCTTTTCGACTTCGATCCCCATAGCGACAAGCCGGGGCGCATCGAAGTTTCGGGCATTCCGATCTTTCTCGACCTCAGGGATAATCCGCGACCGTTCATCGTTTTTACCGGGCATACTGGCAATTTCGAGCTGCTGCCGGTTGCGGGCGCCGCCTTCGGCCTGAAGGTGACGGTGCTCTTTCGCCCGCCGAACAATCCCTATGTCGCCCAGAAGGTTTTCGATTTTCGTGCCAAGCGCATGGGCAATCTCGTACCTTCCCATGCCGGCTCGTCCTTCAGCCTTGCACGCGAGCTCGAGGCGGGTCGCGGTGTAGGCGTGCTGGTGGACCAGAAATTTCGCAAGGGTTTGAAGACCTTGTTCTTCGGCCGCGATGTAAAGACGAACCCGCTGCTGCCGAAGCTCGTGCGTCAGTTCAATTGCGAGGTTTATCCGGCCCGCTGCGTCCGCCTGCCCGATAATCGCTACCGGCTGGAGATCGAGCCGAAGCTCGAAATGCCGCGCAATGAAGCCGGCGGTCTCGATCTGACTGCGACGGCGCAGATGCTGAACGACAAGGTGGAAAGCTGGGTGCGGGAAAACCCTGAACAGTGGCTCTGGTATCATGACCGCTGGAATATCAAGAAGAGCGTTTTCTAGGCATCCATTTCGGCGCGTTACCGACAGTTCTGCATGTATATTTGCATCCGGTCTTCATGCAGTCATTACGCCCAGTAAGCCTTGTATTTCAGAAAGTTCTCCTTTCCCGAGAACTTCCGCTCATCCGGATTGAAAGTGGGGGTAAGTCATGTTAATTCACAATACAGAAAGTTTGGTGAGAAAGCGGACACCAAGCTGAATATCCTTGGGCATGGCTACGCCGGGAAACGAGGCCCCTGCGTCCTGTTGTGCTTAGGGACAGGAGGGCAATTTTGCTGGCACTCTTTCATGCCTTCTCCACGAAATGTAATCAGATTCAGCGTGCGATAAAACTTGGCGACGATGAGCTTGTAGCGTCACTGGATCGCGAATTGGAGCCACTTATCGCAGCTATACTGGCCTACAAGGCCACGAGTCTGCTTGAAATTTACATGCAGCTCCAGTTCATGAACAATCTCATCCGAGAAGAATCGGATGATCGTTCGCGCGTTATGCGCAATTCTGCATCGCTTTCGGTGCTGATCGATCGCTATTTCGGCGGTGCAAGCGAGGCAGCAGGCGAAGTTCTTAGGGCGTTTTCAAGCGAGAAAATCGATCGGAACGACGCGTTCGGCTTTGAAGAAAGCAGCGTGCTGAACGATGTCATTCTGGACAGCCTGCCGGATCGTGTCGCTGTCGTGACGCGGGACTATCGCTACCTCTATAGTAACGCCGCCAATTCGGAGTTTCTGAAGTCGAAGCCGATGGAACTCGTGGGACGTCACATCTCTGAATTCGTCGGTGCGGAAGATTTCGAAAGCAGTCTGAAGGCGAAGCTCGATGCCTGCTTTACCGGGGAGAAGGTGGAGTGCCTTTATCCGTCCTATCGCCAGATCGAGCCCGGCAAGGTATTTCACTGCACCATGACGCCGCTGCGCGCCAAGGCGGAAGTGATCGGCGCCTTGCTCGTCATGCATGAGATCATCGCCGTTCCCGCAGGCATGCTGGTGGCCTGAACTCGCGTTCAGGCCCCAAATAACAGCTTCCCAATCACGTCCGGTATCAGGCGAGGGTTGTCTTCGCCTGATTTTGTGATGTCTCGATCCGTTTCGACCGTGTCGGACCGCGATCTATCGTTCGCCTGGTCGTTGTCGCCGCTGCATTCGAAGCAATGGCAGCGAAATCTGATTACTTTCGGCTTCTTCATGCTGTCGGTCTGTTCCAACTGGCGAATGGATCGGGCAGGTTCCGCCAACGCTCAGGTGTGAAGCCGTTTGCCTCGACCAGGCAGGCGTTCAGCTCCTCCGTGATTTGCTGCTCGCTCATCGGATCGGCACCGATGAACACGAGCTCCTGGCGGCGGTCCCCCCATATCGGATCGAGGTAGGGCGCCAGTGCCCGCTTGAAGCCCGGATCGCGCGGCCATTGATCTTGAGGAACGGCTGCCCACCAGAGGCCCATCTTGCTTGTGCGGACGAGCGCACCAGCCTGGCTCATTTCGCCGACATAATAGGGCCGCGTGGCAAGCCAGAAGAAGCCTTTGGCTCGCACGACACCTGGCCAGGAGCGATTGAGAAAGCTCTGGAATCGAAGAGGATCAAAGGGTTTTTTCGCGCGATAGACGAAGGAGCGAATGCCATATTCTTCCGTTTCGGGAATATGATCCTTGAAGCCGTGCAACTCCTTGTACCAGAGCGGATGGCTTTCGGCGCGATCGATGTCGAAGCGACCAGTGCCGAGAACCTCGGTTGGCTTCACCGCGCCGAAATCGGCTTCTATCAGGCGCGCATCGGGATTGAGGCCGACAATGATCTTGCGGGCGGCGTCTCGTTGTTCAGCCGTAGCCGAACCGACCTTGTTCAAAATGATGACATCGGCAAATTCGATCTGCTCGACCAGCAGATCAACGATGGTCCTGTTGTCGCCCTCGCCGGCGGTCTCGCCGCGGTCAGCAAGGAAATCCGTCGATCCATAATCGGCCAAAAGGTTGGCTGCGTCGACAACGGTGACCATGGTGTCGAGCCGGGAAACATCGGAAAGGCTACGACCATCCTCATCGCGAAACTCGAAGGTGGTGGCGACGGGCAGAGGTTCGGCAATGCCTGTGGATTCAATCAGCAGGTAGTCGAAGCGATCCTGCTCGGCGAGTTGACGGACCTCCCTCAGGAGATCGTCGCGCAGCGTGCAACAGATGCAGCCATTGGTCATTTCGACGAGCTGTTCCTCCGTGCGAGAGAGATTGGCGCCGCCATCACGCACCAGTGCCGCATCGATATTCACTTCGCTCATATCGTTGACGATCACGGCAACGCGCAGGCCCTGGCGGTTGTTGAGGATATGATTGAGCAGCGTCGTCTTGCCGGCGCCGAGGAAACCCGAGAGGACGGTGACCGGGAGCTTCTTGTTCATGATAACCTCATTGTAATGTAATATCATTACACTTGTTGTGATGAAAAAAGCGAGCGCGGGCTCGCTTCCTTCGGAAATGTTCAGCCTTGCGCTGAAAGGCAGGTTTTCAACGAGCTTGCAATGCCGCGCATCAGGTCGAAATAGAGATCGGGTCCTTGCGGCAGCGTTGCCGCTTCCGGATCGAGGACGCCCGATTTCGCGGAGGTCCCTTCCAGCACGACATTGACCAGTTTCGGCTCGAATTGCGGTTCGGCGAAAACGCAGGTGGCGCCGAGATCGGCGACCTTGCTGTGGATTTCGGCCACGCGCTGTGCGCCAGGAATCGTTTCAGGGCTGACGGTGATGGAGCCGGAGACGCGCACGCCATAGCGACGCTCGAAATACTGGTAAGCATCGTGGAAGACGATGAAGGGCTTGTCCTTTACCGGAGCAACCGTGGCTGCGATTTCCGTATCCAGGGCGTCGAGCTTGTCGTTCAGCGCTTTCTGGTTTGCTTCATAGGTGAGCGCATTGGCCGGATCGGCGGCGACCAGCGACGTGGTGATTTCGGCAACCATCGCCTTGGCATTGTGTGGATCGAGCCAGAGATGAGTGTCGAATTCGCCATGATCATGATCGTGGCCATGCGCGTGATCGTCATTGCCTTCATGCTCGTCGCCGTCATCATGTGGTTCGAAGGCGCCGCCTTCGCGGAATTTGAGTTTCGCTATTCCCGGTACGTCATCAAGCTCGACGACGGTGGCGTTGGCACCAAGAGAGGCGAGCGGCTTTTGCAGGAAGGCCTCCATGCCAGGCCCGACCCAGAAGACCAGCTGTGCCTCTTGCAGGCTTCGGGCATTCGACGGCTTGAACGCGTAAGTGTGCGGCGAGGCGGCGCCATCGACAATCAGATCCGGCGTACCGACCCCTTGCATGATCGCGGCGACCAGCGAATGGATCGGCTTGATGGAGACGACGACGCGCGGTGCATCGGCTGCGGTGGCAGCCGTACTCACAAGCAGACCCGAAAGGAGAAGGGAGGCGGCGAGGGGAAGGAAAGCTTTTGCTGCGTTCATGCGATAAATGCCCTTGAATGGGTCTGTTATGTTATTACATCAATTGCGTTATGCTATAACGTGTGCGATAGCATGGCGCAATAGTGCAATTGGAAATTTCATGCTTTCTTCCATCGACAGCAAGAGCCGGCCGCTCGTGTCGCTCCATGATGTCGGCGTCCGCCGCGGCGGCCGCTGGCTGGTGCGCGGTGTCGATTTTTCCGTCAGTCGCGGTGAGATCGTCACCCTGATCGGCCCGAACGGCTCCGGCAAGTCGACCAGCGCCAAGACGGCGATCGGCGTCATGAAACCGGACGAGGGGCGTGTCGAGCGTATAGCCAATCTGAAGGTCGGCTATGTGCCGCAGAAGCTTGCCATCGATTGGACCTTGCCGCTCAGCGTGCAGCGTCTGATGACGTTGACGGGACCTTTGCCCGAACGCGAGCTGATCGGCGCTTTGGAATCGGTTGGCATTGCCCATCTCGCGAAAGCAGAGGTGCAGCACCTTTCAGGTGGAGAATTCCAGCGGGCGCTGCTGGCACGCGCCATTGCCCGCAAGCCTGACCTGCTCGTTCTCGATGAACCTGTACAAGGCGTCGATTTCAACGGCGAGATCGCGCTTTACGATCTCATCAGGTCGATCCGGAATACAGAGGGCTGCGGTATCCTGTTGATTTCGCATGATTTGCACGTTGTCATGGCGGCGACGGATACGGTGGTTTGCCTGAACGGCCATGTCTGCTGCCGCGGCACGCCGCAAACTGTCAGCCAGAGCCCCGAATATGTGAAGCTGTTCGGCACGCGGGCGGCGCAGTCCCTGGCCATCTACAGCCACCATCACGACCATACGCATCTGCCTGACGGCCGTGTGCAGCACGCGGACGGCTCGATCACGGACCATTGCCACGCCGATGATGGCCACCACCATCATGAGCATGACGAACATCACCACGATCACGATGATCACCATCACGGCCATGACCATGCCGAGGGAGAGCGCCATGTTTGACGATTTCTTCCTGCGCGCTGTCGTTGCCGGCGTCGGGCTGGCACTGACAACCGGGCCGCTTGGCTGCTTCATCATCTGGCGGCGCATGGCCTATTTCGGCGATACGATCTCGCATTCGGCGCTGCTCGGTGTGGCGCTGTCGCTGTTGTTTCAGCTTAATCTCACGCTCTCGGTCTTTGCGGTCGCGGCGCTGGTCTCAATTCTACTGCTCTTCCTGCAGCGGCGGCAGGCGCTGTCGGCGGATGCGCTGCTCGGCATTCTCTCTCATGCCACGCTGGCGATTGGCCTCGTCATCGTCGCCTTCATGAGCTGGGTGCGGATCGATCTCATCGCCTTCCTCTTCGGCGACATTCTGGCTGTCAGCCAGTCCGACATAGCGGTGATATGGGGCGGCGGCATTCTCGTGCTGGCGGCGATTGCCTGGCTCTGGCGGCCGCTTTTGGCTTCGACGGTCAATCCGGAGCTTGCAGAGGCCGAGGGACTGCGGCCGGAGCGTGCAAGGCTGTTCTTCATGCTGCTGATGGCCGTCGTGATCGCGATCGCCATGAAGATCGTCGGCATTCTCCTGATCACCGCGCTGTTGATCATTCCCGCGGCCACCGCGCGCCGCTTTGCCGCGACGCCGGAGACAATGGCGATTTTCGCGTCGTTGCTCGGCGCCATCGCCGTTGTTGGCGGGCTGTTCGGATCGCTGCGCTATGACACGCCGTCCGGACCTTCCATCGTCGTCGCGGCGCTCGTCCTATTTATCATCAGTCTGCTGCCCCTCATTCGCAGGGCCGGCACGCCAGCGGCGCAACAGAGAGGACAGTCATCATGACCACTCCGATGCTCACCAAGAACCAGACGCTTGTTTTCGACGTCCTGACCAAGGCGGAAGCACCGCTTAGCGCCTATACTATCCTGGACAAGCTGCGCGATCAGGGTTTTCGCGCGCCGCTGCAGGTCTATCGCGCGCTGGACAAGCTGCTGGAATATGGCGTGGTGCATCGGCTTGAGAGCATCAACTCCTTCGTCGCCTGCGCGCATCCGCATGAGGATTGCCACAGCCACGGTCTGGTCGCCTTCGCTATCTGCGAAAGCTGCGGCCAGGTGATCGAGTTCCACGATCACGAAGTGGATCACCGGTTGATGGACTGGCTGAAGTCGCAGAAGTTCAAGGCTGAGAAGTCGACCATCGAAATTCGCGGCCATTGCGCCAATTGCGCGGCTTGAACTTCGGGCAGAGGTCTATCAGACGCTCTGCCAGTTACTTGCAAGAATTCTCTAATCTAATCTCTTAAGATCGTGAGCGAAGTGCTGCCAGTTGGCGACGTAATGCTGAGCGGAGCGGCGCAGTCCTTCGATTGCCGTCTCGTCCAGCATCCGGATTGCTCTTGCCGGTGCGCCGACGATCAGGGAGCCATCCGGGAATTCCTTGCCTTCGGTGACGAGCGCATTGGCGCCGACCAGACAATTATTGCCGATCTTCGCGCCGTTCAGAATGGTTGCGCCCATGCCGATCAGGGAGTTGTTGCCAATCGTGCAGCCATGGATGATCGCATGATGCCCGATGGTGCAGCCTTCGCCCACCGTGACCGGGAAGGCCGGGTCGGTGTGGACCATCGTGCCCTCCTGGATATTCGTGGCCTTGCCTATTTTGATCAGCTCATTGTCGCCGCGCAGGACCGAGCCGAACCAGATGCCGACATCCTCGCCGATCTCGACCTTGCCGATCACGCTTGCATCCGGTGCGATCCAGTACCGGTCCGGACCAGGCGTTTTCGGCGTCAGGCCGGCAAGGGCGTAGAGCGGCATGGTCGATCCTCCTCGATCAGACGACGTTCAGGACAAGATTGGCGACGCCGTCGACGGCGCAGCTGATCCGGTCACCGCGTGCAACGGGGCCGACGCCGGCCGGCGTGCCGGTCATGATGATATCACCCGGCGCGAGGGTGAAGAGCTTGGAGAGCTCGGCAATGACTTCCGGCACCTTCCAGATCATCTGCGAGAGATCGCCTCTCTGGGCAGCCTCGCCATTGCGCATCAGCCAGATGCCACCCTTGTCGGGATGGCCGACGCGGGTGGCCGGTGCGAGTGCGGAGACGGGCGCCGAATGATCGAAGGCCTTGCCGATTTCCCAGGGGCGGCCGAGCTTCTTGGCCTCACCCTGCAGGTCGCGGCGGGTGAAATCGATGCCAACGCCATAACCATAGACGCAATCCAGCGCCTGTTCGACCGGGATGTTCGTGCCGCCGCTGCGCAACGCCACGACAAGCTCCACCTCGTGATGCACGTCCGACGACAGAGCGGGATAGGGGAAATCGCTCGACACAAGCAAATTGTCCGGATTCTTCTGGAAGAAGAAAGGCGGCTCGCGGCTCGGGTCATGCCCCATCTCGATGGCATGGTCGGCATAGTTGCGGCCGACGCAGTAGACGCGACGCACGGGGAAAAGCTCGGTCTCACCCTCGATCGGCAGAAGGACGGGGGCGGGTGGCGGAATGACTGTGGTCAGTGGGGCGTTCATATGGGCTTTCGAAACTCTCATCTTTTTCAGAGGGCTACTGCCGTCCGACTCCGTTCAGCAAGCTAGCATTATTGTTACAGCCACGAAAACTGGCGTTTTTGAGGGATTTGGTGTAGAGGGCGGGCAGAAAGGTTTCCCATGTATAGCGACGCGCTGAAAACTGGCCGCAAGATCTTTGCGGTTGCCCCCATGATCGACTGGACGGATCGCCATTGCAGATACCTGCATCGGCAGATCAGCCGGCATGCGTTGCTCTATACCGAGATGGTGGTGGCGGATGCGATCATCCACGGGCCGCGCGACCGGCTGCTGGGGCATGATGTCGCCGAGCATCCCGTTGCGCTGCAGCTTGGCGGCTCCGATCCGGCCAAACTCGCCGAAGCTGTGCGAATTGCGGAAGCCTATAATTACGACGAGATCAACCTCAATGTCGGCTGCCCGTCCGATCGCGTACAATCGGGCACCTTCGGCGCCTGCCTGATGCTGACGCCGGAGACGGTCGCATCCTGTGTTGCCGCGATGAAGGCAATTTCGAAGGCACCCGTCACTGTGAAATGCCGGATTGGTGTCGATGAGCAGGAGCCGGAAGAGGCGCTCCCCGAGTTGATGACGCGCGTGCTCGATGCCGGTGCCGATGCGATCTGGATCCATGCGCGCAAGGCCTGGCTGAAAGGCCTGTCGCCGAAGGAAAATCGCGAAATACCGCCGCTCGACTACGATATCGTCTATCGCATGAAGCAGCGTTGGCCAGACGTCTTCATCGGCATCAATGGCGGTATCCAGACGCTGGATCAGGCCGCGGCGCATCTGACCCATGTCGACGGCGTCATGCTTGGCCGCGCCGCTTATCAGAATGCCGCGATCCTCTCGGATGTCGATCATCGCTTCCATGGCGAGCCTGCCGTTGAGGCCGATTGGGACGGGCTGCGCGATCGGATGATGGCTTATGTGGAGCGCCATATAGCCAATGGCGGCCGCCTGCAGCATGTGGCGCGCCATATGGTCGGTCTCTTTACCGGCCTGCCGGGTTCGCGCCGTTATCGCCAGATCCTCTCCACCGACGCTAACAAGCCGGGCGCGGGGCCGGAAGTGATTGCCGCCGCCTTCGCCGCGGTCGATTTTGCTGGAGAGCGCGAAAAAGCGAGTGCTTGAGGGTGATATCCAACCCGCCCTCGTGGTTCGAGGCTTCAGCCTTTCAGGCTTTCGCACCTCACCATAAGGGCTAATCGATTGCGGGCGCGTCCGGCCGCAAACTGGCTCCAGGCAGAACTGCGAGGCTCACTCCACCCTCATCCTGAGGCGCGGAAGCCGAAGGCTGAAGCCTCGAAGGACGAGGTGGCCCGCCACATACTTGAAAAGCATTTCACAAACGAAAAACGGCGCGGTTTTCACCGCGCCGTTCGAAACCTTGATCAGGCAGTCAGCAGAGGCTTAGGCAGCCTGGATGTTGACAGCCTTCGGGCCCTTGCCCATGCGATCCGGCTCGGTGTCGAAGGTGACCTGCTGGCCTTCGCGCAGCGACTGGATGCCGGAAGCCTGAAGAGCGGAGATGTGGACGAAAACGTCCTTTGCGCCGCCGTCAGGAGTGATGAAACCAAAACCCTTGTCCTGGTTGAAGAATTTTACGGTGCCCTTGGTGGCCATGGGGGATAGTCCTTTACCCATCAGTCTTAGTTTATCCGGATGAACCCGGACGGCTTTGCTTCCGCAACATGCGAAAGCCAGTCGAGAAGTTCACGTACGGGGAAAGAACGTCTGCGCGGGTTGAAAGACCCAACCACTGCCTGCCGCCAGCGGATCACCAAATCAGTCCAGTCACCGGCATGCAAATGCCCGAGCATGTGTATGGGTGACAGGGTTTGTGGAAAAAGGCAAGGGGCAATATTAGGGCAGGGTGGGAAACGGGTAGGATTGGGTGGGGAATTTCAAGGGGTTGGATGGCAAACCTAGTGGCAGATAAATCATCTTGGAAGATGTATAAATGCTCCGAAAGATTGTGATAGCTCTTACAGCATTCCTGAAAATTCGCCATTAACGGAAGCAAGTTGGACGGTCGTCTGTCCTTCTGGGAAAGATTTTAATTTAGCTGTGTAAATACGAGTGCTTTCTTCTGCTTCTTTTATCAATTTTGACTGCATAATGGTACAACTATTCGGAGACCCTAAAAACCTGCTATATAGGTGCATAGATGCTTCAGTTCGATGACTTAACCGTAGAGCATATATTTGGCGCCGACGATGCAGAGAATGAGAATCCAGAGCGCTTTAAACAATATTTTTACAGAAATCGAGCGTTTGAGTCTCTGATATCTCCGCTACCGGTACGTATACTTGTGGGCCACAAAGGGGTTGGGAAAAGCGCGCTGCTTCGTCGGGCTTTTATGGAAGACGAGGACAGCAATCGGGTTGCCATATGGCTCAAACCGAATGATATCGTTGATATCAAAACGGAAGCGTCGGGCCATAACGATTTTATTCTGAAGATCGAAGCATGGAAAAAGGGCCTACTGCTTGAGATAATCGAGCGTGTCTTCATGAGCGTCTATGGTGAGGGGTCCCGTAGCGTGCTGGATGATGTGCGCTCCGCAAAGCCGAAGGAATTATTGAAGCTTCTACAAAGAACCCTGAGCGAAAGCACCAATGAGCGGTTCGTTAATGTCTACATAGATGATATTGATAGAGGGTGGTCCGCCTCGGTGGAAGATATTCGTACTATTTCCGCTCTTTTGAACGCAATTCGAGATATCGGCGGCGAATATGACACTGTTAGGTTTCGAATCGGCCTACGAAGTGACGTGTATTTTCTTGTCCGCACGTCGGATGAATCTACAGATAAAATCGAACGCAACGTAGTGTGGCTTCGCTGGGACAATGATGCAATCTTAAGGGTTGCAGCTAAGAGAATCGTTTCATATTTCGCGATGTCAATTTCAGATGATCAAATTGATAAGATGTCCCAAAGAAATATATCCGAACGTATACTTTCAAAAGTAATTGACCCAAGATTTCAGGGTCGTGGAAGATGGGAGGATAGGCCAACCCATACAATACTTATGTCATTGACAAGAGCTAGGCCGCGGGATCTTGTTAAATTATTCCATCTGTCAGCCAAAAATGCCTATGTTGATCGCTCGAGTATAATTCACACTGCTCATTTGGAGGCGGCTTTAGAACCATACTCCCAAGAGCGCCTACAAGACATTATTAATGAATATAAGAGCGAAGTCCCGCAGATTGAAAGGCTGCTATTAGAGATGCGGCCTTCGACAAAAGAGCGGCGCACCGCAGAGAGCTTCCAGTTTAATACTGCAGAACTCCGACAGAAAATCAACAATGCTTTAAACCACGTAAATGTTACATTCTCCAATGGGCGAATTGTGAACTCGGGATCTATAATACAATTCATGTATAAAATAGATTTTATTACTGCAAGAAAACAAATAGGCGATGAAATCGACAGAAAGTATTTCAGTGAGGGAAGGTTTTTGGCTCCAGAGTTCGCTGATTTTGGTTATGACTGGGAAATTCATCCGGCGTACCGTTGGGCTCTTCAGCCACAGGGCATTCAAGACATACTGGCTAACTTGTTTAAGTAAGGTTTAGCTTATGGATTGGCACTTAGTAAGAGCCATTGGTAATAGCAAGCCGGCGAAGGCTTCAATAATGATGCCGTTTGTTGGATACCTAATTGTTTTTAATGAGAAATTGACTAATTTCTTAGGTTTTTTACCTTTTGAATCGCGGGATTTCCCGAGTGGCCTTGGAAGCTTGTACTACTTCTATATGGGTTCTGTTTTAATTGGTATTGCTTCGATAATTTATCAGATACGTTGCCCTAGCCTTGTGAAGGAATTCCAGAACCAGCGCGAGTTTATCTCAAGGTATAAGGCGCACCTCGATTCCGATGAAGTTAAGGAGATTTGTAAGTTCCTTGTTGCTAATAGGAAATTTGATAACTTATTAGACGAAGGCCGAGTTCAATCTATAGCTTTGTTGTATGATTCTGGTAATTTTTCGGTCGGAGATCATTCGCTTGACTATGTTTTGGGAAGGTATTATTGCTTATTAAGCTCAAATAAATTTATTTCAATACTTTCATCCACCATACTATATGCTTTTGGTATATTTGTAATATCAATTCCAACGATAATTACTGCGCTGAAGATATTTAAAAATTACTTTTCTGTCGCGTTGATATGGAACTAGGGATGGGTTCTCACAGTTGGTCTCCGACTAGCGTAAATACCTTACAAGGCTCGGCAATCCCGCGCAGCTCATAATTCCCCAATGACATCAGCGGCATGCCCGTCTCTGCTGCGATCGAGCCCGAAATCAGGATATTTCTGCCCAGCGGCTTGCAAAGGCCCTCCAGCCGGCTGACGAGATTGACGGCGGGGCCGATGGCGGTGAAGTCCAGGCGGTCGGCAGCGCCGATATTGCCCCAAAACATGTCGCCGAAATGCAGGGCGACGCCGAAGGGGAGCGGCGGCAGGCCTTGGTTTGCTCGCGACGCGTCGAGATGCGCCATGCCGGCGCGGATGGCGGTGGCGGCGCGCAAGGCTGCCTCGCAGGCTTCCTTCGCCGTCCCGGTCACCGGGAAGATCGCCAGCACGCCATCGCCCATGAATTTCAGCACTTCGCCGCCGAAAGCATGCACGGCGCCGGCAACGCGGTCGAACCAGGCATCAAGCGCGGCGATCATGACGGTCGGTTCCGTCGCTTCGGAAAGGGCGGTGAAATCCCGAAGGTCGGCGCAGAGCAGGGCCGCGCGAATGGTTTCGCCGCTATTGCGGCTGAGCGCGCCGGCCTGCACACGGGCAGCGCTTCTGCGGCCGAGATAGGCTTCGAGCAGGGTCGATAGGGTGGCGCGGGCGGCCAAGCCCGCCAAGGGGGCGGCGGCAAAGCGGGCGATCTCGCGCAGGCTATCCGTCTCGGCGGAGGTGAAGGGCCGAGTACCGGCCCAGGCAAGAGCGGAATTGCCGGGCGCAATCCCGATCGTTTCCTCGCAGGTCGGGCCGAGATCGCCGAGCCAATCGCGGCCGGCCTGGCCGAGCGCCGTGCCGGCGAAGCCGAGGGCTTCGGTCACCGCGCCGGTTTCGGCGCGCCAGAGCCATGTATGTTGGGTTATGATCGGATGCGGCGCTGCAAGGGTCAGCGCGCTGCCGGCCAGCGGCATATCGGCGGCCAATAGTTGTCCGCCCAGATCGGCCAGGAAGCGTTCGGGGCTGGGCGAGGTGCCGGCCTCGTCAACCAGCCAGGCAAGGGGGGCGGGTAGATCCATGCCGCGATCATGCCATGGCGGTTGCAGCCTGTCATCCGTGCCGATGCGACCTTGCGGCCAGCGTTGGATCGTCACGATATCGAAGGCGAAGTTGTTGCCTCCGGCTGGTGACATGGCTTGCGCGCCAAGGCATAGAACTCGATGGCGCCGTGCTTAAAACGTCGTCAGCTTCTGCCGTCGTGACCGCGCATGGAGTCGGGGCCGGGATCGCGTCCGGCGGCCACTGCGGCCATACGGTCGAGATAATGCGCCCAACCCTTTGCGTGCGCTTCACATTGTTCAACGGTCGGCAGGCCGGTATGGGTGAGGCGCACCAGCGTCCCGTCCGGCTGCTCTATCAGGTCGATTTCCACCAAGCTTGATCCGGGAGGCACTTCCTCGCTGCCGTCCCAGCCGAAGCTGTAGGCGAGGCGATGGACCGGCACGACTTCGCGAAACGAGCCACGCGCGAAGCGGGCTCCGGTAACATTGACGAGATAGATGCCGCCGGGCTGCAGCTCCGTCTGGGCTTCCGTGCCCATCCAGCGCAGGATTTTCTCCGGATCGGTGAGCAATGCGAATATGGCGGCAGGCGGCGCCGAGACATGGGTCTCGCGACGGACGATTAAAGGCTCGGACATCAGTCTCTCTCCCCAGGTTGCTGTCGCTTCCCACCGGTTCGGTATGCACTCAAGCACCTTCCGTCCCTCCGTGGGCCTCCTCATGAGAACATGTAGCGGTTGCGGCCTCGCCAGCAAGGCATTGCTCAATGCTCGCGGGCTCAGCCCTCACAAATCGACAACTCAGGGCGGGTCGGCATCTGATAGACGCCGTCGCCCTATCGCCCGGGCCGCCCCGTCTTGCCTTTCGTCCGTCCCTTGCGCTGCTTCTCGTCAATCGGGTCCTCATAGGAACCGACGCCAGGCTTCGCACGGGTGATCGGCTTGTCCGGCACCTTGCCCGTCACCGGCTTTTCGGTGCGGCCGACGGTCATCTCGTCCAGCGTGTTCTTGCGGAAAAGCGGCGTACCGGCGTCGCTGCCCGGACCCATTTCGTCGAGGCTCGGTTTGGCGAAGTAAGAGCGAGATTCCGGCGCCGGCGGTGCGCGCTTGCCTACCGCCGCACCTCGACTTTCGAGGCTTTTCGCTTCCTCGCGGGCCAGCGGATCGTCCATGGCGGCGAGTTCGACGGCCTTGAGGCGTTTGATCTCGTCGCGCAGCCGTGCCGCCTTTTCGAAGTCCAGGTCGGCGGCAGCGTCGCGCATGGATTTTTCCAGCGCGTTGAGATGGGCCTGCAGATTGTTGCCGACGAGATGGCCGCCATCGGCAAAGCCCTTACCGGAGGCGCCGCCGATATCGGCGCGGACATGGTCCTTCTCGTAGACGCTGTCGAGAATATCGGAAATTTTCGCCTTGACCGATTCCGGCGTAATGCCGTTTTCAATGTTGAACGCCATCTGCTTTTCGCGACGGCGGCTGGTCTCGTCCATCGCCCGCTGCATCGAGCCGGTAATGTTATCGGCATAGAGGATGACCTTGCCGTCGACGTTACGCGCGGCGCGGCCGATGGTCTGGATCAACGACGTTTCCGAGCGCAGGAAGCCTTCCTTGTCGGCATCGAGGATGGCGACGAAGCCGCATTCCGGAATATCGAGACCCTCACGCAAAAGGTTGATACCGACGAGCACGTCGAAGGCACCGAGGCGCAGGTCGCGGATGATCTCGATGCGCTCCAGCGTGTCGATGTCAGAGTGCATGTAACGCACGCGTACGCCCTGCTCATGCAGATATTCCGTCAGGTCCTCGGCCATGCGCTTGGTCAGGACAGTGCAGAGCGTGCGATAGCCCTTGGCGGCGGTCTCGCGGATTTCGCCGACGACATCATCCACCTGCGTACGGGCCGAGCGCACTTCCACCGGCGGGTCGATGAGGCCCGTCGGACGGATGACCTGTTCGGCGAAGACGCCGCCGGATTGCTCCATTTCCCAGCTGCCCGGCGTTGCCGAAACCGCGATCGTGTCCGGGCGCATGGCGTCCCATTCCTCGAAGCGCAGGGGACGGTTGTCCATGCAGGAGGGCAGGCGGAAGCCGTATTCGGCAAGCGTCGCCTTGCGCCGGAAGTCGCCGCGATACATGCCGCCGATCTGGCTGACCGAGACGTGGCTTTCGTCGATGAATAGCAATGCGTTATCGGGAATATATTCGAACAGAGTCGGCGGCGGCTCGCCGGGATTGCGGCCGGTCAGGTAGCGGGAATAGTTCTCGATGCCGGCACAGGAGCCGGTGGCCTCAAGCATTTCGACGTCATAGCGGGTACGCTGTTCCAGCCGCTGCGCCTCGAGCAGGCGGCCGGCTTTCTCCAGCTCGGCAAGCCGGATTTTCAGCTCTTCCTTGATCGCCTTGATGGCGCCGTTCAGCGTCGGGCGCGGCGTGACATAGTGCGAATTGGCGTAGATCTTCACCGACTTCAGGTCACCGGTCTTCTGGCCGGTCAGCGGATCGAATTCGGTGATGGCGTCGATCTCGTCGCCGAACATGGAGATGCGCCAGGCGGCATCCTCCAAGTGGGCCGGGAAGATCTCGATCGTGTCGCCGCGGACGCGGAAGGAACCGCGGATGAAATCCATATCGCGGCGCTTGTATTGCTGCGCCACGAGGTCGGCGAGAAGCTGGCGCTGATCCAGCCGGTCGCCGACATTCATCTGGAACGTCATCGCCGTATAGGTTTCGACCGAGCCGATACCGTAGATGCAGGACACCGAGGCGACGATGATACAATCGTCACGCTCCAGCAGCGAGCGTGTCGCCGAGTGGCGCATGCGGTCGATCTGCTCGTTGATCGAACTTTCCTTCTCGATGAAGGTGTCCGAGCGCGGCACGTAGGCTTCCGGCTGATAATAGTCGTAGTAGGAGACGAAATACTCGACCGCATTGTCCGGAAAAAAGTTCTTGAATTCGGAATAGAGCTGCGCGGCCAGCGTCTTGTTCGGCGCGAGGATGACGGCAGGACGCTGCGTCGCCTCGATGACCTTGGCCATGGTGAAGGTCTTGCCGGAGCCGGTGACGCCGAGCAGCACCTGGCTGCGGTCGCCATTCTCCAATCCTTCGACGAGGTCGCGGATCGCCGTCGGCTGATCGCCGGCGGGCTGATACTCCGAGGCCATGCGGATCTCGATGCCGCCTTCGGACTTTGCCGGACGGGCAGGGCGATGCGGCGTCCAGAGCTTGCCGTCCTTGAAGAGCGGATTGCCGCTCTCGATCAGCTTCGACAACGCTTCCACGGTCGCAGTCACACCGCTCGTTGCGATCTTGTCGGCATCCTCGAGCGCGATATCAAGGCCAGCCACCGGATTGAGGCCGGCGGCGGCGCGCGTCTTCGGGTCGGTCGAACCACCCATCGAGGTGCCGCGTGCCGATTTGGAAGCGGCGATTTCCACCTTCTTGCGATGCTTGCCGGCCTTGGAGGCGATCTCGCGCTGGGTTTCGATGCCAGAGGATTCCGCATCCGCTTCGAGCTGCTTTACCCAATCGGCAACGCTGCCGCTGAGCGGCGCACCCTCAAACGATGCCTGTGGCGCCTCTTCGAAACCGGTCGGGGCGGGGGATTTTTTCGGTGATTTGGCCATGGGGCGAATATGGAGACAGATCGCACAGATGTGAAGGGGCAAAGAGTACAAAAGGGAAACAAAGTAGAGGATTTTTCCATTCGCCGAAGATGTCAAATATGTTACAACCCAAGGGCGGCCGATGCGTTATCGCTGATCCAAAGTCCGCATAGCGCGATCCTCGCAGGCGCCAAAGGAGGAACAAGCCGCAACGTCGACATGCCCGGCCACTTGCCGGGTTCCCCCAGCTTCGACGGCATCCGGTATTGCCCGCCTCGCCGCCGCCATCCGGTCGGAGGATCATGATGACCGCATTGGATAGCTTACGTTCCTTGTCCCCCCAGCAACGAAACACCGTGATCGCGGCCTATCTGGGCTGGACTCTGGACGCTTTCGATTTCTTTATTTTGGTTTTCGTTCTCAAGCATATAGCCGAAGAATTTCACACGGACGTTCCGGCAGTTGCCGTGGCGATCTTCCTCACACTTGCCATGCGGCCACTTGGCGCGCTGATCTTCGGGCTTGCTGCGGATCGGTTCGGGCGACGCACGACCCTGATGGTCGACGTGCTGCTTTATTCCGTCTTCGAATTCCTGACCGGCTTTTCGACCGGCCTGACGATGTTTCTCGTGCTGCGCGCGCTCTTCGGCGTTGCCATGGGCGGCGAATGGGGTGTCGGCGCGTCGCTCGTCATGGAGACGATACCCGAGGATTCGCGCGGCCTTGTATCCGGTATCCTGCAGGCGGGCTATCCCTCAGGCTATCTGCTTGCATCGATCGTCTTCTTTCTGCTGTTTCCGATTATCGGCTGGCGCGGCATGTTCTTCGTCGGCGCGGTGCCGGCGTTGCTGGTGCTGTATATCAGGCGCAATGTGGAGGAATCTCCGGCCTTCCTGCAGCGGCAGGCCAAGCCACAGCGGCCGTTTCTCACCGTGCTGCGCGAGAATATTCCGCTATTCATCTGGGCGGTGCTTCTCATGACTGCGTTCAATTTCTTCAGCCACGGCACCCAGGATCTCTATCCGACCTTCCTGGAAACCCAGCGGCAATATGATTCCTATACGGTCGGCGCCATCGCCATCGTCTACAATATCGGCGCGATCGTCGGCGGCCTGACGTTCGGTGCTCTGTCGCAGCGTTGGGGCAGGCGGCGGACCATCGTCATCGCGGCGCTTCTCGCCATTCCCGTCGCCCCGCTGTGGGTTTGGGGTCAGGGGCCGGTCATGCTCGCGATTGGCGCCTTCCTGATGCAGCTTTTCGTGCAGGGTGCCTGGGGCATCGTTCCCGTGCATCTGAACGAATTGTCGCCGGACGAGGTGCGCGGCACCTTCCCTGGATTTGCCTACCAGCTTGGGAACCTGCTGGCATCAGGCAATGCCTCGATCCAGGCGGGACTAGCAAAGCAATGGAACGGCGACTATGCCCTGGCGCTGTTGATCGTTGCCTGCATAGTTGCCGTGGTCGTTGCGATTTTCGCCGGCTTTGGCTTCGAGAAAAAGGGTGTTCGGTTTGGCGGCAAGGATGCCGGGCAGGCGGACAGCGCCGTGCGGGCCTGACGAGGCTCAATTATCCGGGCAAGCAAGGGCCGGCTGATATTGCCGGCCCTTTCAGGTCACTTTCCGCAAATTTCCGAGATCTTGGCCTGGGCAAAGCCACGGGCCAACTCCTGCAGGCCGCCGACTGAGGATATCAGTTCGCCGATCGGGCCGTTGATGCCGAGATGCAGGTCGGTGATGTGGCATGCGCCGACATCGACCGTCATCGAGGCATCGAGTTCCCCCTTGATCGTCGTCTTCAGCACGCCATGCGATTTGCAGGCCATTTCGGCATGCGCGTTGATCTGCACACCGCCGCCTGCGGCATCGCAGACATCGAGTGACTTCACCTCGAACTTGTCCTTGTGATCAACGCCCGGCAGTTTCTTGCAGGGATCGGCCTCGTTCACGGACTTCTCGATCTGCGGGCCAAACTTGCTCTGCAGTAGTGACCAGCACGAGCCGGCTGCGGCTTCTGCTGGCGTTGCTGCTATGGGAAGCGGAGAGAGCGGCAACACGACCGCCATGGCCAGCAGAGACATGCGAAGCGGCGGCAGAAGCGAGAAGGGGGACATGGGATATTTCAGGTTCACGACGATCTATCCTCTCAAGAGAAGAAGCAGCAAATCAGGCCTGGCGCGGCGACAGTCTTCCATCTCTTCTTCCGCCAAGGCAATCCCCCCGATTTTGATGGTTACTCCTTGACGACCATGGTGTCGCAGAAGCGGTCGTAGAAGGTCTGTCCGCGCCACAGGATTAGTGGAAAGACCCACCAGATAAGCGCGAATACGAACAGAAGCGGTGCCAACGCCCCGGTCAGGGCGAAGAAACCGATGGCATTGAGAAGGTTGGTATCGCGCGCCTGCTGAATCAACTGGTCGATGGGCGGCAGATAGGAAGGCAACAGGAACAGGCTGACCAGATTGACGATTGCGAGCAGCATCAACGGCAGAAACTTGAACATTTCCCGTTTGGCGGCAAGCGCAAAGGGCATGGCGTCGCCTTCCGCGGTTGTCACGCGCAACGAGGTCAAGCGCTTGCCTGGTGTTCGCCCGCCGTGGATCGAGCAGAGGGCGAAGGCGAAGGGAAGGAGCAGCAGGACGATGCTTGAAGTTGGCCTTACGGTGATATTCGGATCGATCGGGTTGCCATTGCCGTCGACGGGTACGGAAAAGGCGCGCTTCAATGCGGCCGATCCCTGCTGCGATGCGACGATTGAAAGGAAGACCGTGTATCCGTTGCTGCCCAGCCAGGATATGCGGCACAGTTGGTTGCTTCTCACTTCGCCTGGCTGCAGCGGCCATTCTGCCTCCACCTTCGCAACGAGAGGCGCCGAAGTTGCTTCTTCGCATTGCTGCTTCTGAAGCAGCGGCAGGGTCAAATCCCACGACGTTACCGCCGACAGCGCGAGAAACAACAGCGTAAAGGCGACCTGGAAGATGACGATATCGACCGCGTAGGCACCGAGGCGTCGCCAAAAATGGCGAGGCGGCAAAGAGGCCATTTGATGATCGGAAGCAGCAGAACTCATAGTTTCCCCCGGCTCAGCGCGCGTCACGACGCCCCACACGCCGCATCACGTACTTCAAGTACTTCAAGTTGTGGGCATTAGCATATCTTGCCGCGATTCGCCGGGAGTGAAGGCAGGTGACCGGCAGGGCATGATGGTACCGATCGGACAGTGCAGCGCGTCATATCGGAATAGTCTGTCCACCGGAGGGGTCTTCCGGTTGGTCGTCCGTGTCGCCATCATAACCCAGGCGCTTCGCCTTGCGGAACCATTCCGCCGCCTTGGCCGCATCCGCAGCAACGCCATCGCCGTCACGATACATCACGGCGAGATTGTAGGCTGCGCCGGCATAGCGATGCTCCGCTGCTCTCTCGAACCAGTAGACGGCTCGAGGACCATTCTTGGCGACGCCTTCGCCATCGCTGAACATGACGCCGAGATTGTATTCGGCCTCGACATCGTTCTGCGCCGCGGCCTTCAGGAACCACGCGATCGCCTGGGCATCGTCCTGCTTGATCCCGTCGCCATCGGCATACATGGCACCGAGATTGAACTGCGCACTGGCGTCGCCTTGATCCGCCGCCTTCTTGAACCAGGAGAAGGCTGCAGCGCCGTCCTTGGCGACGCCTTCGCCGTCGCGGTACATAATGCCGAGATTGTATTGCGCCTCGACTTTTCCCTGCTCGGCCGCCTTGCGATACCAGACGACGGCCTTGCTCTTGTTCTTGTCCGTGCCGTCGCCCTGATCGTACATGGTGCCGACATTGAACTGTGCTTCGGCATCGCCCTGTTCGGCGGCCTTGCTGTACCAGTCAAAAGCCTGCGGCTTATCCTGCGCTACGCCTTGGCCCGTGTCGTAAACGACGCCAAGATTGTATTGCGCATTGAGGTATCCCTGTGCCGCAGCCTTCTTGTACCAGGCAATAGCCTCGCTTTTGTCGGCGGTAACGCCTTCGCCCTGATCATACATGGTGCCGACGTTGAACTGTGCTTCGGCGCTGCCCTGATCGGCGGCCTTCTTATACCAGCTAAGGGCAAGGGTGAGGTTTTTTCCGACGCCGTTGCCGTCCTCGTACATCTGTCCGAGTTTCAGCTGTGCCGCGACATTGCCCCTGTTCGCCAGGGGGCGCCAGTAATCCAGGCCCGATTTGATATCGCCGCGATCGTAGCTGTTTCGTCCGACATCGGCTTGTGCCGTTCCCATGGACGCCAGTGCGAAGAGCAAACCTGCTGCCCCCTTCTTCCAGTTCACGATTTACCCCTCAGTCGAAATCCGTTGAATTAAGATGCCGAACGCTTCGTGACCGCTAGGGCACCAGCGCCATCAGCAAATGAAATAGGACCCAGCCCGTCATGTCGCCGGTGCCCTTTTTTCCGGTCGCCCCTTGTCCCAGTGGTCCGAGATCCTTGATCGGGCCGTCGCCGTTTGCTTCCATATAGCTGAGCCCATGCTGTGCTTCGGGCAATCCCTTCGCCGCCGCCTTGTTGAACCAGTCGGCAGCGATCGTCGAGTCCTTCGGCACGCCATAGCCGTTATAATAGAGATATCCAAGACCGTATTCCGCGCGGGAGTCACCCTGATCGGCGGCTTTGCGAAATAGATTGGCCGCCTGGCCGTAGTCCTTGGCCACGCCGGCGCCTTGATAATAGAGATAGGCGAGGGCGTATTGACCTTGGGAGTTGTTCTGGTCAGCAGCCTTGCGATACCAGCTTGCCGCGACCGATTTGTCAGCCTTTATCCCCTGGCCGTTTTCGTACATGTAGCCGAGGGCATATTGTGCGTCCGCATGGCCCTGGCCGGCGGCTTTCCGACACCAGTCAATGGCCTTGCCGTAGTCCGCAGCAATGCCACGGCCGGCAGCATACATGAAGGCGAGGGCGTATTCGCCTCGTGCATCGCCTTGCTCGGCGGCCTTGCGATACCATCTCACTGCGCTGTCATCGTCGACCTTCACGCCCTGGCCGTTGGCATAGAGATAGCCGATGGCATATTGCGCGTCGGGGCGTCCCTGGTCAGCCGATTTGCGAAACCATTGAAGCGCCTGACGGTAGTCCTGTGCCACCCCGACCCCATTCTCAAGGCTGTAGCCGACGGCGTATTGTGCCTCGGCTCGCCCTTTCTCGGCTGCTTTCATGTACCAGGAATAGGCTTCGGCATCATCCTGCCCGACACCCTTGCCATTGGCATAGGCGTAGCCGACCGCATACAGACCTTGCGCACTTCCTTGGTTGCCGGCCTTTTTATACCAGGCGAGGGCCTGTTCCTGATCTTCTTCCGTGCCTTGGCCGTTGTCGTACACATAGCCGATTGCGTATTGCGCATCGGCGCGGCCCTGGTCGGCCGCCTTGCGATACCAGCCGAGTGCGATGGCGCGGTCCTGATGTACGCCGAGGCCATTGGCATACATATAGCCGAGCGCATATTGTGCCTGTGCCTCTCCCTGAGCGGCGGATTTCTGATACCAGGTGACGGCACCTTCATTATCGACAGCCATGCCCCGGCCATTGGCATGGGAATAGCCGATGGCATATTGAGCATCCGCATTGCCGTTTTGCGCCGCCTTCAAATACCAGTCGTTTGCCTGTTTCAGATCGGTATCGACGCCGCGACCGTTGGCATACATATAGGCCAGAGCATATTGGGCTTGCCCATTGCCTTGGTCAGCCGATTTCCGATACCAGTCGACCGCCTGCGCATCGTCCTGCTCCACGCCCTCACCGTGGGCGTAGCGATAGCCAAGACCATATTGGGCAGCCGGATTGCCCTGATTTGCGAATTCCACCCAATATTTCAGATCGATCGTGGTATTGGCAGGTCCCGGTGCGGGGTCTTCGGCATGAGCAAGCCACGGTAACGATAGAGCAAAGGCCAATCCCAGTGCATAGCTCTTTGTCTTCAAGGCTTGAGTCTCCCACCTGCGTCTCAGAGCATAATCGATCTGAACAATATGGCGATGTCTTGGTTAAAGATCGTGAAGCATCGAAATGGCAGCCGCTTTAACGCCGTGCGGAATAAGATCGTTAGACCGGAAGCACGTCGTAGAGACGGAAGATCCATGTAATCTGGTAAATCAGGCCGACGGTCACGAAAGCCGCCTGGAAACGCCGGTTGGCCGTGATCGCGGCGATGATACACAGGACGACGTAGACGACATTGCGTATTGGATACTCCCAGCCTAGCGACTGAAAATAGGCTCCACCCTTCAGCAATGTGTCGATGAGATCGACGGCATAGGTCACGGCGAGCAGGCCGAAAAACCAACGCCGGCGGGAGATGAAATATTCCTCGAAGCCGCCGTAATCTTCGACCGAGGGCGGATTGAGCAAGACGCAGAGGAAATAGAAGAGGCAGCAGAAACAGATCAGGAAGAGGTAGACGCCGAAATTGATCTGCGCGACGGATTGCAGCCGATATTCCCACCACCAGAAATGGATGATGAACAGGAACATCGACAAGACCCAGCCGATATGGACGAGGTAGATCTTGTTCTTGCCCGGCGCCTGCACGAAGCCGGCAAGCCGGGTCAGAAGCTGGGCGAGCGAAAGGCCGATCACCATGCTCATGACCGTCCTGATGTAGACGTAGACTTCCGGTGCGTGTGCGGAACCCATTGCGTCAGCTCTCCCCTGGTACAGCCTTCGGCAAGCCATCCTCATCAAGGGCGACCATGATGAATGTCGCGGCGGTGACCTTCTCGAGGCTATTGTAGCGCGCACGGT
Source organism: Martinezella sp. CNPSo 3964 (assembly GCF_057784375.1). Lineage (NCBI taxonomy): Bacteria > Pseudomonadati > Pseudomonadota > Alphaproteobacteria > Hyphomicrobiales > Rhizobiaceae > Martinezella > Martinezella sp. CNPSo 3964. The sequence goes on along the minus strand of NZ_JBXSOW010000017.1, from coordinate 35,899 downwards.
GCGCCCAGGCTTCGACGCTCAAGGTGATCGAGGTGCGGCCGACGCGTTCGATATCGGTGAAGACGCTCAGCGTATCGCCGATCTTGACGGGCAGCTCGAAAGCCATCTCCTTGACCGCTGCCGTGACCACGCGGCCGCGCGCCCGTTCGGCAGCACGGATGCCGCTTGCCAAGTCCATCTGTGCCATGACCCAGCCGCCGAAAATATCGCCGGCAGGATTGGCGTCGGCGGGCATGGCAAGCGTGCGCAATGTCAGCTCGCCTCTCGGTTTAACGCTATCATTCATTCATCTGCTCCTGTTCACGGTCGATTCCGACAATCAGCCTATGCAATCCTGCCGCGATGGAAAAGCCATGCCGGCATTTCCATGGAGGACTCCTGTGGGCCGTGTGCCTTGCTTCATGTCATTCCATGCTCCTGTGGTTCCAGCACGAAACATCGAGATCCTCCTGCGGTAAGCTTTCGTTCACCCTTCCCATTTAGGATTTGTAATCGTTACCGACCGTGGCTGGGGCAGCGGATCAGGAGTATGACCATTTTACCCATTCTACGGCGGATCGCGCTGCCATTGCTGTTGTCGTCGGCGCTGGTCGCCTGTACGGCAGATAGTCTCGTGCCGCCCTCCAGCATCGATAGTTCCTCGCGTGTCGGATCCATCAAGCCGCATCGCAGTGTGCCGCAGCGACAGTTTGCCTATCAAGGGGTGCAGGATCCCGTCGTTTCCACATCGAGCAATTACAAGAGCGGCGGTCCCCTTCGCTCCAATGGAACCGGTGAGGCCGTGACCACTTCGGACGTCGAGGTTGGGCTGGCGCAGCAATCGGAGGTTCCCTCGCAAGGCGTCAATATGGATGCCGAACTCGGCGTCGGGCCGAGTGAGGAAGAGCAATCCGGATCGGTTGTCGGATTGGCGCAGGAAGAGCAGCAGAATATTGCCGAAGGTCAGTCCGACCAACCCGTGGTCGACGGCATCGGCACCGATGCTCCGGTACAGACCAACCGGTCGATTGTTCAGCGCCCGGCCGCACAGGCCGAGCTCAACCAATCGCGGATACCGAGGCAGTTGCCGGGAACGCAGGTCGCGATGCTGCCGCGTGTCGAAAATCCGATACCGCGCCTCGATCAGCAATTCGAAGCGCCGCAATCGACGCCGGGTATGATGCCGCCCTCGGAAGTTGCCTGCCGACAGGAGTTGCAGCGCATGGGCGTCGTCTATGCCGACAAGCCGGCCATATCCAACGGGCCTGCATGTCAGGTTCCCTATCCGGTTTCACTGAGCGGCCTGTCCGGCAATATTGCGGTCAGACCTGCTGTCACATTGAATTGCCAAGTGACGCTCGCCTTTGCCAAATGGGTGAAGAACGAGCTCGCCCCAGCCGCGCGCACGCGCTACTGGACGGGCATCGGCACGATCGTACCGCTTGGCGGATATTCCTGCCGGCGAATGAACAATAGCCGGCAACGCTATAATCCGATGTCGGAGCATGCCCATGGCAATGCGATCGATGTGGGCACCTTCATTCTCAAGAACGGCCATGTAATCGACGTGCGGAGGAAGGGCCTGTTCTCCTTCAGGGAAGGACGCTTGCTCAAAGCGGTACGCAGCGACAGTTGCCGCTATTTCGATACTGTGCTCGGACCGGGCAGCAATCCGGAGCACTGGAATCACTTCCATTTCGACCTCAGGGATCGAAAGGGCGGCCGGCGCTATTGCAGCCTTTGATTGGCCCTTTGCCGGGACAGCATCCACCCTTGCCAAACGGAGAAGCTGATTTACCTATCGGTGGGATCGCGCTTAACAGCGCGCGCCGAGGGCAAGAGAGGGGCTCATGGAAGACGTACCGAGACGAAAGAGAAGCCTGGGAAGGGCGCTCGTTGCCGCGCTGATTGCCATCGTTATCGTCATCGGCGGCCGCTGGTACGCTTATGTCGCCTATGCCGACGATCCCTTCGATGAAGTCGGCATCGGCCTCAATTCCATGATGCCAGGTCCCATTCGCGACAAGGGCTGCGCAATGCTGAAGGCGCGCTTCGAGCACAAGACCCTGCCACCTGCCGGCTGTGGTGTGAATGGCAACTGGTAGGTCACGTTTTCCGATCGTAAGCTGGCAAAAAAGAAAAAAGCCGGCTGGGCCGGCTTGAGCGGAGCATGGCAACGACGGGGGATCCTTGCCTGCTCCAGAAAAGAACTTCATGTTGCAATGATGATGCACGCAATATGAATGCGAGGGCAATAAATCGGCCAATACAGCAGGCGCTGACGGTGTCGCCAAGAGGCGTTGGGCGGAGTTGCGACAAACGTTGCTCACCTAAGGAGCTATATGCCCGACGAAGGTCACGATTTGATGACAGCTTATTTGACTTAAGCGAACGCTGTGTTCCACCACCATGGGGTGGTAAAAACGCAAGACCGGCTATATAGCGGGCAAACGCCGCGAAATTCATCATAAAAGCCGGACTTTGCCTGACCATGGCTGCGATCATTTCCATACGCAATCTCACGAAAACATATGCCAACGGGTTTCAGGCACTGAAGGGCATTGATCTCGACATCGAACGGGGCGAAATCCTGGCGCTGCTTGGGCCGAACGGTGCCGGCAAGACGACGCTGATTTCCATCGTCTGCGGGATTGCCAATCCAAGCGGGGGCTCGGTAACGGTCGGCGGCCATGATGTTGTGCGCGATTTCCGCGCCACGCGCAGCTTGATCGGCCTCGTGCCGCAGGAGTTGACGACCGATCAGTTCGAAACCGTCTGGAACACGGTGAGCTTCTCACGCGGGCTTCACGGCAAGAAGCCGAATCCTGAATATATCGAGAAGATACTGCGCGATCTCTCGCTCTGGGAGAAAAAGGACAATATGCTTCGCCAGCTTTCAGGCGGCATGAAGCGGCGCGTGCTGATCGCCAAGGCGCTCTCGCACGAGCCGGAGATCCTGTTTCTCGACGAACCGACGGCCGGCGTCGACGTCGCGCTGCGCAAGGACATGTGGCATGTGGTCGAGCGCCTGCGCGCCTCCGGCGTCACCATCATCCTGACGACCCACTACATCGAAGAGGCCGAAGAAGCGGCCGACCGCGTCGGTGTCATCAATGGCGGCGAGCTGCTGCTGGTGGAGGAGAAGAAGGCGCTGATGGCCAAGCTCGGCCGCAAGCAGCTCATCCTCGATTTGAACGAACCGATTGACGCTGTACCGCAGTCTCTCGACGGGAACGGGCTTTCGCTCGGGCCGAACGGTCAGACGCTGATCTATGATTTCGACGCCCAGCATGAGCAGTCGAGCATTGCGGCCCTGCTGTCGAAGCTGGCCGAGCAGGGGATTCATTTCAAGGATCTTTCGACGCGTCAGAGCTCACTCGAGGATATTTTCGTCTCGCTGGTGGAGGCAGGTAAATGAACTTCGAAGCGGTCAAGTCCATCTACGCTTTCGAAATGGCCCGCACGCGCCGCACGCTGCTGCAGAGCGTGGTCTCGCCGGTCATTTCCACATCGCTCTATTTCATCGTGTTCGGTGCGGCGATCGGATCGCGCATCAATCTGGTCGAGGGTGTTTCCTACGGGGCGTTCATCACGCCGGGCCTGATCATGCTGACCTTGCTCGGACAGTGCATCAGCAACGGCTCCTTCGGCATCTATTTCCCGAAATTCACCGGTACGATCTATGAGGTGCTGTCGGCGCCTGTCGCCATGACCGAGATTGTTCTCGGCTATGTGGGTGCGGCGGCGACCAAGGGGATGCTGATCGGTCTGATTATCCTGGCAACCGCGAGTTTCTTCGTCGATATCAGGATCGAGCATCCGTTCATGATGATCCTGTTTTTTGTGCTGACGGCAGTCACCTTCAGCCTGTTCGGCTTCATGATCGGCATATGGGCGGGCAATTTCGAGCAGTTGAACCTGATCCCGATGCTGGTCGTGCCGCCACTGACCTTCCTCGGCGGCAGCTTCTACTCGATCAACATGCTGCCGCCCTTCTGGCAGGCGGTCAGCCATCTCAACCCGGTTCTCTATCTTGTCAGCGGCTTCCGCTGGAGTTTCTATGGCATCGCCGACGTCAATCCGGTGCTAAGTCTTGCCATGATCACGCTCTTCCTCGTCGTCTGTCTGGCGATCCTTGGGTGGATTTTCAGGACGGGGTATCGATTGAGAAACTGATGGCGGTACTGGATGGGTGGGGCTAATGAAGCTTGCGGCCTTCGTAGAGCCGCAAGAAAATCATTGAAAAGGCGGTCCCATGTCGCAGTCCCATCCCAGCCAGCTGCTATCCCAAGCACTCTCCCGGCTCGATCAACTGACCAACTGGGAGCGCAAGCCGCGCGGAGAGATGCGGGTCGGTCTCGAGCCGATGCTCGATCTCATGCAGCGTTTGGGCGACCCTCATCGAAGCTTCCGCGCTATCCACGTTGCCGGTACCAAGGGCAAGGGATCGGTCTCGGCGCTTCTCGAAGCTGGATTGTTGCGGGCAGGGTGGCGGGTCGGTCGTTACGGGTCGCCGCATGTCGACCGTGTGAACGAGCGTGTCAGCGTTCTCGGCCGCGAGGTCGAGGACGATGCGCTGGCGAAGGCGATCATGCAGGTGTTGGACAGCTATGAGAGCGCGAAGCAAGCCGCAACTGCCGGCGAGGATGCTACCTGGTTCGACGTAATAACGGCTGCAGCCTTCGTCACCTTCAGAGATGCAGCCTTGAACTGGGTCGTGGTCGAAGTCGGGCTGGGCGGCAGGCTGGATTCGACAAACGTGGTCTTCGGCGAAGTGGCCGTTGTCACCAATATCGCGCTGGAGCATACGGAAATTCTTGGGGTCACGCGCGCGGCGATCGCGGGCGAGAAGGTGGGCATATTGAAGCGCGGCGCGGTGCTTGCCACCACGCTTGCCGCCGATGATGCTGCGGGGCAGGTCGTACAGCAGCGCGCCGACGAACTGGGCTGCAAGGTGCTTCGAACCGAGCTTCCCGAAGATGCCACGATTGCGGAAACTAATATCGCGCTGGTCGGCCTGGTGTTCGATCATTTGGGGCGACAAGGCGAGAGCGTGCTGGAAGGAAGTGCAAAAGGCCAGCCGATCGGTACATGGCTGCTCGATCCGGCCGTTGTCGACAAGGCGCGGCTGCCGGGGCGAATGGAGCGTTTCGACTTCCTGCTGCCGCCGGCATTGCAGGACGGACGACAGACACTGCCGGTGATTATGGACGGCGCGCATGTGCCGTTCAATATCGAGGCTGTCTTGCGCGATATCGCGTGCTCGGCCAGCGTCAGCGGTGATTGCATTGCCGTCGTTGCCTTGGCGTCCGACAAGGATGCACCCGGCTTTATCGAAGTGCTCTCGCGGCACGTTGTCTATGTGGTGTTTACCGAGGCGTCCGGATCCGGCCGCGCCCATGCCGCGCGGGATTTGGAAATGCTGGCGAAATCCATGGGCTTGGCGTGCGAGGCTGAACCGGACCCGCACAGGGCGCTGGAACTGGCGACCATGAAGCTTGCCGAAACGGACGGCTGGATGCTCGTCACCGGATCGCTCTATCTAGTCGGGGCATTGCGCGGCACCGTTCTGGGGAATGTCGGGTGACGGCTGATATCACGATCAGGTCGGCTCTCGTCGATGACGTTGCCGATATCGCCAGGCTACATCGTGCGATCTGGTGCGACACCTACCGCGATCTTGCGCCTGCCGATGTCTATCAAGCGCTTGACGAGGAATACCGTCGCATGCGCTGGGCCGACATGCTTGCCAATCCCCGAAGGGATCAGCGCGTTCTTCTGGCGGTACTGGACGACCGGCTCGTCGGCATCGGCGCAATTGCGGCTTCGTCCGAGCCGGCATTCGAGGGACGTGGCGAGATAAAGTCGCTCTATGTGGATTCCTCTATCAAGCGCCGGGGAATTGGCCGTCTGATGATGCGGGAGATGGCGCGGGAATTTGTGTCGATGGGGTATTCCGCTATCGGTCTGGGCGTGGTTGTGGGCAACGAGCCGGCAATTGCCTTTTACCGCGCGCTCGGCGGACAATTGGTCGGCCAGTATGTGGATCCGGGGCCGATCTGGCGCTCCGACAATCTGATTTTTGCCTGGGATGATCTTTCGCTTTTGACCTGATCCATCGCGGGCCGGTCGGAGCCGATCGCTTTATCCCGCTATGGCTCGCTTGCGCGGCGCGATGGTCATGGCCATGACGCCGGCCACCACGCAGACGAGGCCGATGGCTGCGGTCGGGGACAGGGGTTCGCCGAGGAAAATCACACCGATGCCGACGCCGATCGGGACGCGCAGATAGGCCTGTGCCGTCGTGCCGACCGAACCAAGAGTCTGGATAAGCCGGAAATAGATGCTGAAGGCGAGGGCGGTGGAGACGACCGACAGGCCGATCAGCGCCAGGATCGAAGCCGCCGACGGTGCGATCTGCCAGGGGTGTTCGAAAACCAAGCTGGCGGGGATCAGGAGAGCCGCACCGCAGAGCAAGGATCCAGCCGCCGGCATCATCGGGTCCAATCCCTTGAAGTTGCGGCCAAAAAGGGCAGCGCACGCATAGCAAATCGATGCCGCGACGACGGCGAGCTGTGGCAGCAGCTCACGACCCATGTCACGTAGCGCATCGAGGCCGATGACCAGGCAAATGCCCGCCATGCCCACAATCACGCCAAACAGCTTGCGGCCCGTCAGCGGCTCGCTGCGCAGCAGGAACGCGGCGATCAGGAAGGCGAAGATCGGCGTCGTGGAATTCAATATGGTCGCCAGGCCGGCATCGACGGTCTGTTCTGCCCATGCGATCAGCGTGAAGGGGATGGCGCTGTTAAGGCAGGACTGAATGAGGAAACGTTTCCAGGTCGCAGCATCCCTCGGCAGGCTCAGGCCGCGCCAGCGAATGATGGCGAGCAGGACAAGGCCGGCGATCAAGGTGCGGGCGGCAATCAGCGTGATCGGCGGAATGGTTGCCACGCCGACGCGGATGAAGGTGTAGGAGGCGCCCCAGCAGGTGGCGAGTGCGAGGAGAAGCAGCAGTTCGGTTGTCAGGTTGGGTCTTGCAGGTGTCATGGGCGTTTCACTCTTCATGCGGTTCGGACATGCCGTTTTCTAGAGTGAAGAGACCGGCGAATGCTTCGGTCCCAACCGAACTATCGCACGCGATGGCTCATATCCCTTAGTCGCGCAGCCGCAATTCGTCGGTCTGCATCTGCATGGACCCGAGAGTTTCGAGGAAGCTCATGCCGAGCAGGCTCTGATCGAGCTTGCCCGCTTCGGCCACGCTCGCCTCGACATCCCTGCGCTTGATCGGACCGATGGCCACCGAGCCTAGCTCAACGGGAGCTGCCCTGGCGCGACCGTTGGCGGTCAATACCGTCATCGAATAGGTGAGGTTTTCTGGAATTATGCCGACGCGCTCGGCATCTTCCTGCGACAACGCGATGGTGCTGGCGCCGGTGTCGATCAGCATATCGATCGGCTGGCCGTTAATCATTACCTGGGCTTCGAAATGCCCGCTCGACCGTTTGTGGAGGATCACTTCCTGACCACCTTCGCTCGTCGTGACGACGACGGCGTGGCCAGGCATCAAGCCGGCGAAGACGCGGTTACCCACCTGCTCGGCATCGTAGCGATAGATATAGGCCGTCGCGAGCGCCATGATGATGACGAACCAGATCAGGAGATTGCGGACCGACTGGCTGACGGTATGACGGCTACCCCATACGGCGGCACTCATCATCAGCGCGATCGGCAGGAGATAGACGACACGCGCGAAGTCATCGTTGCGCATGCCGAAGGTGGAGCCGGTATTGTTATTGAAGATGAGCAGTGCGAGGCCGATGCCGAGAATGGCGAGAACGATGTTCAGGCGGTTCATACGGCACTGCGCTCCCGTGCCATCCTTTGGCGGCGGGTCTCCCGGCGCGGCTTGCGTTCGACCTTGGTCAGACGCTCCGGAAGCAGCTCCATGATCTCACGGCGTTCCTCGTCGCTATAGTTCATCCACGCGCCGATTTCAGCTGATGTGCGGCCGCAACCGAAGCAATAGCCGGTATTTTGGTCGATGGAGCAGACGAGGATGCAAGGTGTCAGCATGGGATCATATATCGATGCTTCAAACGCACATGGCAAGAGTACACAGGGAGGCGATCTCGCAAATCTGCTGGGTCGCGCCGATCGTGTCACCCGTATGACCGGCCAATTTTTGACTGATATATCGGGTGGCCAGAAATGTCGCGACGCTTGTCGTAAGAAGGCAGCCAACCAGCGCCGGAACACCCATGGCAGGACCGATGAGCAGTATCGCGAGGCCAAGTGTCGCAATCAGCGCCAGCTGCATGGCGTCGCCATCAGGCTTGCCTGCCGACGCGGCTACCCCATCCGGTTTGGCCGACGGCAGGGCGTACCAATGCCAGACCATGGCGCCGCGGCTTAAGGTGGCCGCGGCGAGGATCGCGACAGCAGCATCCTCAGGCGGAAGATGCCGAGCGATGGCGGCAAGCGCCGCAGCCCGCAATCCGAACGACAGTATCAATGCCGCCGCCCCGTAGGTGCCGATGCGGCTGTCTTTCATGATTTCGAGCGCGCGCTCGCGGTTCTTGCCGCCACCCAGTCCGTCTGCGGTGTCGCTGAGTCCGTCTTCATGAAGGGCGCCGGTCAGGATCGTCTGCACGGCAAGCGCCAGCAATGCTGCCATCAACGGATCGGCGTTGAGGGCGAGCAGCACGCTGAAGGTCAGTGCCGAGGGCAGGGCGATCAGCAAGCCGGCGACAGGAAAGGCGCGAGAAGTGCGCGAGAGCTTGCCGTCATCGCCTTCGAAGAAGGACGACGGCACAGGGACGCGGCTCAAGAAAGCGACGGCGCGCGCGGTGTCACGCATATATTCCCGCATTTCTTCCTCTCCCCGCCATACGCGCGACAGCATCGGGCGCTTTTGGAGTTGTTCGCACCGATTCCCAGGACTAATAGAGTCGCACGCAAAGAACCCGATTTGAGACTAAAAGACAAGGAACGCATTCATGAGCGTCAGCGGCCTCCCATTCGACGATTTCCGCGCATTGCTGCGCGAGCTTCCAGGCCCGGATGCCCGGGCGCTCGTGGCCGCGCGCGAACGTGATGCGCAACTCACCAAGCCGCCGGGCGCGCTCGGTCGGCTCGAGGAAATCGCCTTCTGGCTGGCTGCCTGGACTGGTCGCTCTCCGGCCGTGACCCGCCCGCTCGTTGCGATCTTTGCCGGCAATCACGGTGTCACCAAGCAGGGAATTACGCCATTCCCGCCGTCCGTCACGCAGCAAATGGTGGAGAATTTTGCTGCTGGCGGCGCCGCGATCAACCAGATCTGCGTTGCCTACGATCTCGGCCTGAAGGTCTTCGATCTCGCACTCGATTTTCCGACGGGTGACATCACCGAAGAGCCGGCGCTGAGCGAGCGTGATTGCGCCGCGACCATGGCCTTCGGCATGGAGGCGATTGCCGGTGGCACCGATCTGCTCTGCATCGGCGAGATGGGGATCGGCAATACCACGATCGCCGCAGCCATTCACTACGCGCTTTATGGCGGCAAGGCGGAGGACTGGGTCGGCCCCGGTACGGGTTCCGAAGGCGAGATGCTGAAGCGCAAGATTGCCGCGGTCGAGAAGGCGGTCGCGCTCCATCGCGACCATCTCTCCGATCCGCTGGAGATCCTGCGCCGCCTTGGCGGCCGCGAGATCGCCGCCATGGCCGGTGCCATCCTTGCCGCGCGCATGGAACGCATCCCCGTCATCATCGACGGCTACGTCGCAACGGCTGCCGCTTCCGTTCTCAAGGCAGCGAACCCGTCCGCGCTCGACCATTGCCTGATTGGACACGTTTCGGCGGAGCCGGGGCATCTGCGGTCCATCGAGAAGCTCGGAAAGACGCCGCTCTTGGCGCTCGGCATGCGGCTTGGCGAGGGCACGGGGGCTGCATTGGCGGCCGGAATCGTCAAGGCTGCGGCTGCCTGCCATTCCGGCATGGCAACATTCGAGAGCGCCGGCGTTACGAATAAGCACTGAGGATCGGGGCGGCGAGATGTCGAAATATGCGTTTCGCCGCTAGATTTCCTGTAGACGATCGGTTTTTCGTCATAAATCTGTAATGAATTTGGCGGCGGCGATTGGCATCGCCTTGCTTCGACCGCGGCGAGGCGGTATTCGCAAAGCATCCAGATTGCAACCGGGACATTACGGGCGGAACGCGAATGGCTGAGTTTTCAAAATCAACGGTCACCAAGGAGACCGGGATTCGGCACTTTTTCGCCGCCGCCGGTTATTCCTGGGGCGGCTTTCAGCGGTTGTTGCAGGAATCGGCCTTCCGCCAGGAACTGCTTTTTGCTGCAGTAGCGTTGATCCTGCTGATCGCCGTCGGCGCGACGATTGGCGAGATCGTCATCGCGATGGTGTTGTTCCTCGCCGTGTTTGCGGTCGAGGCCATGAATACGGCGGTGGAAGAGGTGATCGACCGTATTTCTCCGGAAATCTCCAATGTTGGCAAACATGCGAAAGACCTCGGCTCGTTTGCCGTTCTCTGCATGCTGGTCGCGTCCGGCATCTATCTTCTTTATGTCATCGGCAGCCATCTGCTGTTCCGCTAGAGCTCGGCACCTGAGCTTCGTTTAAGCGAAACTCTTCTTGCGACGCTCGACGAGTGGGGCATCTTCGACAGCCGGCAGGCTTTGCAGAACGCGCTTGGCCGGCAAAATGGCGATGACCTCCGTGCCTTCCCGCAGTTTGGATTTCAGCATGAACTGACCGTCATGCTTGGCAAGGATGGCCTGCACGATCGGCAGGCCAAGGCCCGTGCCTTGCTCGGCGCTCTTGATGGCGATGGAGCCCTGGCCGAAGGCTGAGAGCACCACCGGAATTTCCTCTTCGGGAATGCCGGGGCCGTTGTCCTTTATCGCCACATATTCGCCGCCGCCGGCCGTCCAGCCGACCTTGACGCTGATCTCGCCGCCTTGCGGCGTGAACTTCACCGCGTTCGACAGGAGATTGAGGATCACCTGGCGCATCGATTTCTCATCGGCCCAGACCGAGGGCAGTTGCGCTTCGAATTGCGATGAGATCGAGATATTCTTGGCGCGGGCTCGCAGCTGCACCATGCCGATGCAATCCTCGGCAATATCGAGCAGGGAAATCGCTTCCTCGTTCAGTTCGTATTTGCCGGCTTCGATGCGCGAGAGATCGAGGATTTCGTTGATCAGGTTGAGAAGGTGCTGGCCGGACCGATGGATATCGGTGGTGTATTCGCGGTAGGTCGGGTTGTTGAGCGGCCCCATGACCTCGGCGGACATGACTTCGGAAAAGCCGAGGATCGCATTCAGCGGCGTTCTGAGCTCGTGTGACATGGAGGCTAAGAAGCGCGACTTGGCAAGATTTGCCTCCTCGGCGCGCCGGCGCGCTTCATCGGACATCGATTTCGCGACTTCCAGCTCGGCGATCAGATCGTCCTTCTCCGATTGGAAGAAGAGGATCTTCAGGTTCGACTGATACATGCGATTGGTGATGAAGCTGAAGAATATGACGGCAACCGAAATGGCTGCAGTGAGGGCGATATCGGAAGGCCTGCGCGTCAGGATGGCCGTCACGAACAGCGCCACGGTTGCCGGTGCGAAGGAAAACGGGACTGCCCGCGGCAGCATGAAGCTCGACATTGCCGTGATGCAGATGGCCACCAGCAGGGTCGTGCCCTTGTAGAAGGCAAAACTGTCGCCGCCGCAGGTCGAGCAATTCTGGATGGTGAAGAGCGCCCAACAGAAGCCGACGAGCAATTGCCCCAGCAATAGCAGCTGGCGCCATTTTCTGGCGCTTTCGGCGGACATTTCCTGCTTCTTGGCGCGCCGTCCGATCAGCATGTTGATGGCATGCGCCGTCAGGATCGGAATGGTCCAGAAGAGAATGCCCGCATCACGCGTGAGATAGACGCCAAGAACGGCAACCACGATGACGAAAATCGGCACCACGGCGGCACTCTGCCGCAAGGTGTCGATATGCATCATCATCAGTTCGCGGTCGAAATTGCGGCTGTGACCGCTCTGCAGGCGCTCGCGCGTTTGCCGCACGGCCTTCGACACAGCCCGGTTACGGTGACTGCGCGATCGGTCGACAATGTTTTTATCTGTCGATGTGCTGACGCCGGTGCTCATGGTTACATTGAAACTTGGCCTGCCTGAGACTACACACTAGCGTCCAAACCTTAAGAAGATGCTGCGCCGAAATGATTTGTTTGCCATCTTCGCCAAGGATTTGTTCTTAAAGGAGGCAACAACGTGATGCGGTCGGGCCGCCTGTTTCGTGACGGCGCGGCCACTTTCGCGCTGCTTGCCATTCTTGCGTTATTCGCGTTGAAGATGAACAATCGACCGGAAATAGTTCAAAACGGCAGCTTTTATGTCATCGATGGCGATACGCTTTCCGCCAATGGCGAGCGCCTGAGGCTCAAGGGTATCGACGCTCCTGAATTTAGGCAGCGTTGCCAGCGTAGTGGTGCGGATTGGGCTTGCGGCGAAGACGCGCGCAAAGCGCTTGCCACAATGATTAAGGCCGGGGTGCCTGAATGCCGAGGGCGGGAAAGGGATCGTTATGGTCGCCTGCTGGTGACATGTGTCGCTGGCGATGTCGATATCAATGCAGCGATGGTGCGCAATGGCATGGCGGTTTCCTATGGTGCCTATGCCAGCGAGGAGCGCATCGCGCAGCAGGCGAAAGCCGGGCTTTGGGCCAGTGATTTCGAGAGGCCGAGCGACTATCGGCGCGAGGAGCATATGGCGCATGACAATGACAACGATCCCATCGCCGGATTGTTCAGCTATTTGCGCCAGCTTGTCGGATGGAGCGCCCCATGAAACAGGAAGGCGAATTGCAGATCCTGCGTTCGGCAATCGCGGCCTGTCGTCTCTGTCGAGATGCGCCGGCCAAAGGCGAGGCGGATCGCTTGCCGCACGAACCGCGTCCGGTTGCGACACTATCGTCGAGCGCACGGATACTGATCGCGGGCCAGGCACCAGGATTACGCGTTCACGAGAGCGGTCTGCCCTTCAACGATGCCTCGGGCGACCGTTTGCGGCAGTGGCTCGCTGTCGATCGCGAGAGTTTCTACAATCCGGATCATTTCGCCATAATGGGCATGGGCTTTTGCTTTCCGGGCTATGATAAGGCGGGGAGCGATCTGCCGCCGCGCAAGGAGTGTGCGCCATTGTGGCGGCAGCGGGCGATGGATGCGATGCCGCAGATCGAGCTGATCCTGACGATCGGTCAATATGCGCAGGCGTGGCATCTTAGGACACAGCGCATGGGTTCGATGACCGAGACGGTCGCGGAGTGGCGGCGTTACCTTCTAACCAACCGGTCGCCCGCCGTCCTGCCATTGCCGCATCCGAGCTGGCGCAATAGCGGCTGGCTGAAACGTAACCCGTGGTTCGAAGCCGAATTGCTTCCCGTATTGCAACAACGTGTGAAAAGCCTGCTTCCTTGAGAAAAAGTTTCTTTTCTCTCGCTTAAAATAGGCTATAGAGAGAATATAATTCGAAGGGATGCTTTTAATGGACCGTCTAGACCGCAAAATCCTGCGCCTGCTGCAGGAGGATTCCACTCTGGCCGTAGCCGATCTCGCCAAGAAGGTCGGCCTGTCGACGACGCCTTGCTGGCGCCGTATCCAGAAGATGGAAGAGGATGGCGTCATTCGCCGCCGTGTGGCCCTGCTTGATCCGGAAAAGGTCAACACGAAGGTCACGGTTTTCGTGTCCATCCGCACCAACAGCCACTCCATCGAATGGTTGAAGCGCTTTTCCGAAGTGATCGCCGATTTTCCGGAAGTGGTCGAATTCTACCGCATGAGCGGCGATGTCGACTATCTGCTGCGTGTCGTCGTTCCGGATATCGCCGCTTATGACGCCTTCTACAAGCGCATGATCGCCAAGATCGAAATCCGCGATGTTTCCTCGGCGTTTGCGATGGAGCAGATCAAGTACTCGACGGAACTACCGCTGGATTACATGCTGCTGGAGAATGCGAAGTCCAACGAGGACTGAGCAACTCTTTTGTAAAGCGCTCAGCCGAAACCGATATCGGCTGAGCGCTTTTGTTTTGTTATTTCTTGTCCAGGCGCGCCAGCAGCGAGGAGGTATCCCAGCGATCGCCTCCCATCGCCTGGACATCGCCGTAAAACTGGTCAACGAGGGCCGTGAGCGGCAGTTTGGCCTTGTTGCGGCGGGCCTCCTCGAGCACGATGCCGAGATCCTTGCGCATCCAGTCGACGGCGAAGCCGAAATCATACTTGCCGGCATTCATGGTCTTGTGGCGGTTTTCCATCTGCCAGGAGCCGGCGGCACCCTTGGAAATGACGTCCACGACCTTTTCGATATCGAGTCCTGCCTGCTTGCCGAAGTGAATGCCTTCGGCAAGGCCCTGGACGATGCCGGCAATGCAGATCTGATTGATCATCTTGGTCAGCTGGCCGGCGCCCACGGGTCCCATGAGACCGACCATGCGGGCATAGGCATCGATCACGGGGCGGGCTTTCTCGAACACGACTTCATCGCCGCCGCACATGACGGTCAGTACGCCATTGTCTGCACCCGCCTGTCCGCCGGAAACCGGCGCGTCGATAAAGTCGACACCCTTTTCCTTGGCGGCAGCGTAGAGTTCGCGGGCGACCTCGGCGCTTGCGGTCGTATTGTCGATGAGTATTGCGCCTGCTTTCATGCTTGAAAGGACGCCGTTTTCGCCCGTGGTCACCGAGCGCAGGTCGTCGTCATTGCCGACGCAGGTGAAGACGAAATCGGCGCCTTCAGCGGCCTGAGCCGGGGTAGGGGCGAATTTGCCGTCATACTGCTTGGCCCATGCTTCGGCCTTGGCGACGGTGCGATTGTAAACAGTGACGTCATGCCCGCCTTTGACCTTGAGATGTCCTGCCATGGGATAACCCATGACGCCCATGCCGATGAACGAGACCTTTGCCATTTTATGACTCCCTGACCGAATTTGTTTCGAAGGCTTAGCCGAAAGGCCAGGGGGACGAAAGGCCGATTTCTCGGGCAACTTGTCACCATGGCATATGATTTGAAATTTGGTTTCTTATTTCCGTTCATATGGGAATGGAATTTCGTTTTCAGTGCGAATCTTCATAATATCCTTTGTCGATATAATCTATGGATTTGCGATCTTAGGCCATCGACAACAAGCCGATGGCAGCGGAAGCGCCGAGGCCTCATGAAAAAGGGATCTTCGATGATTTCGCGCAGACAGACACTCGGCCTTCTCGGCGCCACGGCGGCGGCCTTCGCTTTGCCTTCCATTCGACAGGCGCGGGCAGCAGCAGCGACGACGCTTCGGATCGGCTGGCAGAAGAACGGCGTATTGGCGTTGGCAAAGCGCCAAGGGGCGCTTGAGAAGCGGCTTTCCGATCGCGGCATATCGGTCGAATGGTCTGAATTCACATCCGGGCCGCCGCTGCTCGAAGCGCTCGGCGCCGGCGCCCTTGATTTCGGCGCCACGGGCGACGTGCCGCCGCTCTTCGCTCAGGCTGCCAACGGCAATCTGCTCTATGTCGGCCTTTATACCGGCAGCCCCGAAAGCTCCGCCATTCTCGTGCGCAAGGATTCGCCGATCCAGACCCTTGCCGATCTCAAGGGAAAGAAGCTTGCCTTCAAGCGCGGCTCCAGCGCCCACAACGTCACCGTCAAGGCGCTGCGCAAAGGCGGGCTGACGATCAACGATATTCAGGCGCTCGATCTCGCACCGCCGGATGCATCTGCCGCCTTTAAGACCGGCGCCATCGATGCCTGGTCCATCTGGGACCCTTATCTCGCGATTGCCGAGGCTGACCCGGATACGCGTGTCCTGACGACGGCACGCGGCATCGTCGATTCCTTCAGCTATTTCCTTGCGAACGGTGATTTCACCAAGAGCAATCCACAGGTCATCATCGATGTTATAGATGAGTTGGCGAAGGTGGGCGCTGCGGCGCAATCGAATCTGGACGGCACTATTAAGGCCCTGTCCGAAATCACCGGTGTTCCGGCCGATGTGACCAGGGTGACGCTGACCCGTCCGGGCGCCGATCTTGGCGGCGTCTCAACCATCACCGACGCGGCAATCACCTATCAGCAGGGACTGGCTGACGAATTCTATAATCTTGGCATCGTTCCGAAGAAGCTCAACGTCACGGATATCGTCTGGCGGCCGAAGGCGAGCTGAGGCTGACGAGGCCCGCAGATATCGTCCGCGCCCGAAACACTACGGGTGCGGGCTTTGTCGGCAAAAATATTTCGTCAAACACCGCCGATTAGAAAATCCATATTGTCGATATAATCGATAGTCTATGCCACTATCCGGATCGAACATCGGGAGGTGGCTCCCGACCACGCGCATCCAGAAAGCAGGAAAGCTTCATGACCGCGACCGCAAAACCCATCGATTTCCTCTGGTTCATTCCGACCTCCGGCGACGGCACCTATCTCGGCACGACCGATCTCAATCGCGGCCCGGAGATCGGCTATCTCCAGCAGATCGCACAGGCAGTCGATCGGCTGGGTTATACGGGCGTGCTTTTGCCGACGGGTGTCTCCTGCGAAGAGTCTTTCGTCACGGCTGCGGCGCTTTCGGCGCATACGCAGAAGCTGAAGTTCCTGGTTGCCATCCGCCCTGGTACGGCATCTCCCGCCTATTATGCGCGCCTTGCCTCGACGCTCGATCGCGTCTCGAACGGCCGCGTCCTGCTCAACATCGTCGTTGGCGGCAGCCCGGCGGAGCTGGCCGGCGACGGCATTCATCTGGAACATGATGAACGTTACGCTCATGCCGATGAATTCTTCCATGTATGGGAGGAATTGCTGGAGACGGGAACTTCTACCTTCAAGGGCAAGTATATTACGGCCACCAATGCAAAGCTCGGCCTGCCACCGGTACAATCACCGCGCCCGCCGCTCTATTTCGGCGGCTCTTCGGATGCCGGTATCGAATTCTCTGTCGGGCGTGTAGACAAATACCTGACCTGGGGCGAACCGCCGGCACAGGTCGCGGAGAAGATTGCAAAGGTGAGGGCGGCGGCTGCCGCGCGCGGCCGTGAGGTCAGCTTCGGTATCCGCCTGCATTTCATCGTTCGCGAAACGGACGAGGAGGCATGGGCAGCAGCCGACAAGCTCATCTCCAAACTCGACGACGAGACGATCCGCGAGGCGCAGGAGCAATTCGTCAAACAATCCGATTCCGTTGGGCAGAAGCGCATGGCGGCACTGCATGGCGGCCGTCGCGACAAGCTGGAAGTATCCCCGAACCTCTGGGCCGGTGTGGGCCTGGTGCGCGCCGGAGCGGGTACGGCACTCGTTGGCTCGCCAAAGACGGTAGCTGCGAGATTGCGGGAATATCAGGAGCTCGGCATCGAAACCGTGATCGGCTCCGGCTATCCGCATCTGGAAGAAGCCTATCGCGTGGCCGAATTGCTGTTCCCCGAATTGGGATTGAAGCGTGACGAGCAGCGGGCCGGGTTCCGCAACGAATTTGGAGCCAAGCAGATTTTTGCCGGCGGTAGCCATGGCGGTAATCTGAAGGTCGTTTCCGGCTCGTAACGCCAACTCAAGAGGAAGATCCCCATGTCGGCATTCGACACGTCCTTCGTCCGTGTGGGTTCGGAACGCCGCACGCGCCCTGTCAAGGCGGCTCGGCAGGCCATCTCGCTTCAGAGATTTCTGCCCTTCCTGCTGCCTGTCGTCGTCATTGCTGCATGGCAGCTCGGTTCCTCGTTCGGCTGGATCTCCAATCGCATCATGCCATCGCCGGCGGCTGTCGTGGTCGCCTTTTGGCAGACCACGATTTCTGGGCAGCTGCCGAACAACATCCTCGTCAGCGCCGGCCGCGCTTTCGCTGGCCTGCTGGTCGGCGGCTCGATCGGTTTCCTGCTTGGCATCGCCAACGGCGTATCGCGGCTGTCGGAACAGTTGACCGATACGACGCTGCAGATGCTGCGCACCATTCCGCATCTCGCCATGGTGCCGCTCGTCATTCTCTGGTTCGGGATCGGTGAGGAATCGAAACTGTTCCTGACAGCGCTTGGCGTGCTCTTCCCGATCTATCTCAACACCTATCATGGCGTGCGCAACGTCGATCGCGGATTGATCGAGATGGGGCGGGTCTATGGGATGAGCAACTGGACGCTATTCCGGAAGGTCATCTTCCCTGGCGCACTTCCATCCATCCTTGTCGGCTTGCGCTTTGCCCTCGGCATCATGTGGTTGACGCTGATCGTTGCTGAATCGATCGCGGCATCGTCAGGCATCGGTTACATGGCCAACAATGCCCGCGAGTTCGGCATGACCGATGTCGTCGTCCTGACGCTGGTCATCTACGCCATCCTCGGCAAGCTCGCCGATGTCGTTGCGCGGGCGATCGAACGCAAGGCCTTGCGCTGGAACCCGGCCTATCAGAATTGAGGAGCCTGTCATGAGCGCCATCGCGATAGATCACCCGCGCGCAGAGGCCGCAAATATCGCCCCGCAGGTTGCGGGTGCTGCGGCCATCCATATCAAGGGACTGGAGAAGAGTTTCGGCAATAACCGTGTCCTGCGCGGTATCGATCTCGATATTCCAGCCGGCCAGTTCGTCGCCGTCATCGGCAAGAGCGGTTGTGGCAAGAGCACGCTGCTACGTATCCTGATGGGGCTGGAAGAGCCGAGTGCCGGTCATCTACGGTTCGGGGCGGCTGATGGCAGCGACGCGCAACCCAATACGCGTATCGTCTTTCAGGAGCCGCGCCTGTTGCCCTGGTTTTCCGTCGCCGACAATGTCGCGGTCGGTCTGGGCGAGGGGGTGCCGCAGGATATCTCGCGCCAGGAAACGGCTTCAGTTCTTTCTGAGGTGCAGCTGGCCGAGAAAGCTGGTGAATGGCCCTCCAGTCTTTCCGGCGGCCAGAAGCAGCGCGTGGCGCTTGCCCGCGCGCTTGTCAGCAAGCCCGGCATCCTTGCGCTCGACGAGCCGCTCGGTGCGCTGGATGCCCTGACACGCATCAGCATGCAGGAGTTGCTGAACCGCGTCTGGCGCGAACTCGGCTTTACTGCCGTGCTTGTGACGCATGACGTCAGCGAGGCCGTGCATCTCGCAGATCGGGTCGTGGTGCTGGACGAAGGGCGGATCGCGCTCGATCTCGACATTCCCCATCCGCATCCGCGCCGCCACGGCAATCCGGCCTTGGCGGAGCTTGAAGGGCAGCTGCTCGCGGCCATCCTCGGCGAGGCGCGGGGCTAATTCACTCTCGCGTCGTCTGCCTCGACGAAAAGCCTGAGATTGTCGAAACCGATTTCCGTGCCCATGAGGCGCGAACCGTTATCACTGTAGCCATCCAGAAAGACGACCTGCTCGACGAAGGTCATCTTCGTGCCGCCGGGCTCGGAGGCGAAGTTGACAGTCGCCAGCGACACGGAAATTCTGAGGTCGTCGAGCATCATGTCGAAGGCATATATGAAGCGCTCGTTCTGGATGACGTCGATATAGCGCGCCTGATAGGCATGCACGACGCCATCCGCCGAGGCGACGCGATTGCTCTCGCTGCCGCCGGTGCGGAAATCGAGCTGGAATTCCAGCGGCTTCCAGCCTTCATGACAGGCAAACCATTGCCGCTTCTGCTCGGGGATCGCCCAGGCGTTGAAGACCTTCGATAGTGGTGCCTTGAAATGGCGTTCTATGGTGATGGTCGTATGGTCTGTCGATCGTTTGCTCATTCGTCTGCCATCTCCGTCGAGGTATCGCTAAGAAAGAGATCCAGGCGGTCGAAGGCCTGGTTCCAGGATGCCTTGCGCTCTGCAATCCATCGCTCGACGGATGCCAACGCCTCCTTGCGAAGGTGATAGGTCCGTACCCGACCGGCCTTTTCCGACAGCACCAGGCCGCTCGTCTCCAGCACCTGCAGATGTTTCATCACGGTCGGCAGCGCCATGTCGAGCGGCTGCGCCAACTCGGTCACGGAGGCAGGGCCGCGGCCTAGCCTGTCGATCATGCCGCGGCGGCTCCCGTCTGAGAGAGCCTGGAACATGCGGTCGAGAGACTGCGCATCCTCAAGCATTCGGCTTTTCCGGCCGGAACTGTGCCGGCAATTTCTCGCTATAGGGATAAAAATGGAAGTAGGGCATGGCCTCCTTCAGCACGCGGGCAAAGGACGGCCGGTCGAGGAGACGCTGATAATACGCCTTCAGCCGGCCATGTTCCTCGCCAAAAGGAATGAGCGTTTCGGCATAGAATAAAGCCGGTGCTGCAGCGCAATCGGCCATGGTCAGATTGTCTCCGGTGATCCAGATTTTCCCGTCCAGCTGCTTTTCGATCATTCCATAGGCGGTGCGCAGCAGCGACTGCGCTTCGGCGACGCCCTGCGGGCTTTGGTTCTTCTCGGCCCGGCGCACAGCTGCGACGATTGCTTGCATCGGCTCCTGCACATAAAGGTCGAAGAAGCGATCCCAGAGCCGGACGCACAGGGCGTCCGAAAGCTCGGTCGGCAATAGCTGGGTTGCGCCGGGATAATGCCGATCGAGATATTCGATGATGATACTGGTTTCAGGCACGGTGCTATCAAGCGCTTCGTCGCGCAGCACCGGAAATTTCGTAAGCGGCCAGAGCCGTGCCAGCGAGGCACGCGATTCCGCATTGCCGAGATCGATGATCCGGCTTTCGAACGGCGTCCCGTTTTCATAGAGCGCCATCAAGACCTTGTGGCAGAACGAGGCGAGCGGATGCTGATAGAGAATAAGGGACATGCGACGACCTTTCCGAAATCAAGGTTCGAGCTGATACTTACCTGAATGGCTAAGTATCAGCTTGGCGGTCGCTGTGCAACAGAATAGTTATCCAAACGGGTAACTATTCTGTTTTAGTCGTCTCAATCGGCATTCAGGCGCGCAATGACCAGATGGCCCGGCGTCGGCTGGCCGTCTTCCATGCGGACATTGATGTCGGTGATTTCGACGAGTTCGAAGCCGGTCGCTTTCAGCCGTTCGCGCACATAGGCTTCGGAATGGGCAAAGCGCTGGTGCGCGCCGACCATATACGGCCGTCCGGCCATGGTCGCTTCCGGCAGGGTCTCGGAGGAGAAAATGAAGAGGCCGCCCGGTGTCATGTTTTCCGCCGCTCCGAAAAACAGCGGTTCCAGCGCGCCGAGATAGGGCAGCACATCGGTTGCGGTGATCAGATCGAAGGCGTCTTCATCGTTATCGTCGAGGAAATCCTCGACTTCGGCGACGAAGAGCGTCTCGTAGATGTCCTTTTCATGGGCGACTTCGACCATGTTCTCGGAAATGTCGATGCCGGTGATATCCTCAACGATATCGCGCAGCGTGCCGCCCGTGAGACCCGTGCCGCAGCCAAGATCGAGCATGCGCTTGAAGGGGCCGAGGCCGAGCGCCTGCAGGCGCTGGCGAACGAGCATCGGCACATGATAGCCGAGCTGCTCCACCAGCACGTCCTCGAAGACCTCGGCATGCTGATCGAACAGGGTCTCGACATAGGCGTCCGGCGCCTTGACCGGCGTTTCGCCGCGTCCCATCGAGGCGATGCGAACGGCCGCGCCGCCATGGTCGTCCGGATCGAGGGCCAGCACCTTCTCATAGGCCCGAACCGCAGCGTCGATGTCGCCCGCCTTCTCCAGCGCCAATGCGTGGTTATAGGCTTCCGCCAGCGCGTCTTCGTCGATCTTCTTCTTTGCCATGGTTACAGGCCCTTCCTTTTGTCACGCAGGCATTAAGACGCCTGCTCGGCTTTTGCAATGCTTGCCGTGCAGGCGCAGAATATCGATTTCGGCAAAGGCGAATTGGGGGCGCTATCCGGATAGAACAACAAATAAGGGAGGAACGACAATGGATACCGAAATGACAACACCGAACCCGGCAGGCAGCCCGGCGGAGCGCGGCCGCCCTTCCTTGCCGGCGACCTCGGCTGAAGTCACCAACACATTGACCCATTACTATCGAGGCGAACTGGGGCGGATGACCAGTTGGCGCGATCGTATCGACCGGACCTCGAACTGGGCGATCACGGTCACGGCGGCATTGCTTTCCGTATCGCTCTCGACGCCATCGTCGCATCACGGTGTGCTGCTGTTCGGAATGATGCTGATCACGCTTCTGCTCATGATCGAAGCGCGGCGATATCGCTTCTTCGATGTCTACCGTTCGCGGGTGCGGCAGCTGGAGCGGCATTATTTTGCGCAGATCCTGGCGCCGCAAGCCGAGCTCAATTCCGACTGGACATTGCCGATTGCGGCCAGTCTGCGCGCTCCACGGCTACTGCTAAGCCAGGTCGAGGCTGCGCAGCGGCGGTTGCGACGTAACTACTGCTGGATGTATGCGATCCTGCTTTTGGCATGGATACTAAAGATTTCGACGCCGAGGTTGCAGACAGATGGCCTGGCGCAGGAACAGGCGCGTTCATGGGGCTATATTGCTGACAATGCAGCCCTTGGACCCATGCCTGGCTTCATCGTCATCATCCTTGTTGCGGCCTTTTATGCCGCCATTCTTTATGGCACGCTCCATCGCGGGCCGGATGACGGCGATTTCATCCATGGCGAGGCGCATGTTTGATCGCCGCCAGCCGCCACGCATTTGAACCGATCCTCAGTGCAGGATGAATTCGCCCTTCACAGCGCGCCATTCGGTAGCCGAAATCAGCTTACGATGGACATAACGCACCGAATGCAGCGGCCCATCCAGCGTTTCCTGCCAGAATTTCAGGAAGCCGCGCATTTCGGGAAAGTTCGGGGCGAGATCATAGTCCTGCCAGATGTATGTCTGGAGAAATTGCGGGTGATCGGGCAGGCGATAGAGGATCTGCGCCGTCGTCAACCCATAACCCTGCAACTGCTTTTGCATGTCGTCGTGCATGAGCTTTCTCTTTCCGTTCCCATTTTTTCGTGACTCATGGTCACAAAGATATGGAAACAGGCGATGGTAAACTCAAGCTTTACAAAACTGTCATGAAGGAAATTTTATTCACAGAAATCAATACGTTAGCAGCGATAGCCAGAGAGTGCTGCCAAGGGCGGCGCCTCAACGCCGCCCTTTCCGGGATCAGCGCTTCAGATGCCGGGTCAACCGGCCTTCCATCCGCGCCCAGCCGTTTCGCATGAACTCGACGATCACCAGGTAGAAAATCGCTGCCCAGAGGTAGATCTGATAGTCGTAGGTGCGCGAGAATGCGTAGCGCGTCTCGCCCATCAGATCGTAGACGGTGATGATGGAGACGGTCGCCGAACTCTTGATCAGCAGAATGATTTCATTGCCGTAAGGCCGCAGCGCCACGATGAGCGCCTGGGGAATGATGATTTTGCGGAAGGCGATCCACGTATGGATGCCAAGCGCGCTTGCCGCTTCCGTCTGACCCTTCGGCACGCTCTGGATGGCGCCGCGGACGATTTCCGTCTGGTAGGCTGCCGTGTTCAGCGTCATGGCGAAGACACCGCAATAGAAGGGGTCCTTGAAGAACCACCACAGGCCGATATCCTCGAAGAACCAGCGGAAGCTTGGAAAGCCGTAGTAGACCATGAAGATCTGCGCCAGCAGCGGCGTGCCGCGGAACAGATAGACATAGCAATAGGTCAGCGTGCTCAGGACCCTGTTGCTCGACATGCGGGCGAAGGCCAGCGGTATCGACAGGATCGCACCGAGGATGAAGGATATGGCGACCAGCTTTACCGTGATCCAGAGACCGTGCAGCAGCCGCGGCCCGTAGGTCTGGAGCTTGTCGATATCCCAGCCCGTCACGATCATCGTCAAGAGGGAAATGCCGAGAAGGGTCCAGAGCGTCAGGAAGAAATATCCTACGATACGCGCCTTGGATAGTTTCCTGGCGATCTGGGGCGGTGCCGGCTGCGCGGCTATCAGAACTTCGGCATGGCTCATCGATGAACCTCCGCACGTTTGGCCCATCGATCAAGATAGAAGAGGCCGACCGAGGAAATGACGGCCAGCGTCAGATAGAAAAGGCAGGCGATAGAATAGAAGGTGAAGGGCGCCTTGGTGGCGCGCACGGCGATCCCCGTCTGCCTGATGATGTCGGCAAGGCCGATGATGGAGACGTAGGACGTGTCCTTCAACAGGTTCATCCAGAGGTTTCCGAGATTCGGCAGCGAGATGCGGACAAGCTGCGGTATGATGATCAACCGCATGGTACGCACGCGGTGAAAGCCGAGTGCATCGCCTGCTTCGTACTGGCCTTTCGGTATAGCCTTGAAGGCGGACAGAAGCACTTCCGAGCAATAGGCGGAGAAGACGATCGCCAAGGCGACCATGCCTGCAGCGAAAGCATTGATTTCGACAGGTCCGTTATAGCCGAATTTGGCGAGCAGCGACTGTAAAAGGATCTGCATGCCATAGTAGATGATGAAGAGCGTGAGCAGCTCAGGCAGGCCGCGGAAAATCGTCGTGAAGACGCCAGCGGCAAGGCGCAAAGGCTTCTCGTCCGATTGCTGCGCAAGTGCAACGAAGAACCCGATGATCACGCCAAGCGGCAACGTCAGGACCGAGACGGCAATGGTGATCTTCAAGCCACCGGCAAGCTCATCGCCCCATCCCGTGTCGCCACAGGCGAGCATCGTATTTTGGCCGAACAGAGTGAATAGTCCGGCCGGACCACACAACGGGTCAAAAATCGTACTCAACCAGGTCCACACGGAACCGAGGGCGGAAAACAATCCGCTCATGCTGTATTTCCCCTAGCGGCTTTTGCCGCGTTTCTGCTTATATTCTTCTCGTTGTCAAACAAAAACGGCGGAAGAGCAAGCTTCCGCCGTCGTCTTTTCCCAGGGAATCGACGGGCGATCAATCGCCGTAGACGTCGAAATCGAAATACTTGTCCTGGATCTTCTTGTAGGTGCCGTCAGCGCGGATCGCGGCGATCGCGGCGTTCAGCTTGTCCTTGAGGGCCGTATCGCCCTTGCGGACGGCGATACCAGCGCCCGCACCGTTGATGACCGGATCGATCTTCAGCGTTCCGAGCATCTTGCAGCAATTGCCGGCGTCAGACTTCACCCATTCGGACAGGACAACGACGTCGTCGATAGCAGCATCGATTCGGCCATTGCTGAGGTCGAGCTTGTATTCGTCGGCCGACGGATAAAGCTTGAGTTCGGCATCCTTCAGATGAGCAGAGGCGTAGTTGGCATGCGTCGTGGAGGACTGCGCGCCGATCGTCTTGCCTTTCAGGGCTTCGTCGGTTGCTTCCTTGAGAGCGGAGTCCTTCGGTACGGCGATTGCCGGCGGCGTGTTGTAGTACTTGTTGGTGAAGTCGACGATCTTCTCGCGCTCAGGCGTGATCGACATAGACGAGACGATGGCGTCGAACTTCTTGGCCTGCAGGGCCGGGATGATGCCGTCGAAATCCTGGTTCACGAAGGTGCACTTGACCTTCATCTGATCGCAAAGCGCATTGGCTATATCGATGTCGAAGCCGACGAACTTGCCACCGGCGTCGAGCGCTTCGAACGGCGGGTAGGTCGCGTCGGTGCCGATGACGAGCGTGTCGCCGTCGGCAAGCGCCGCGCCGGCGACGAGCGACATCGCGGCGAAGGATGCGGCGGCAAAAAGACGAGTGGAGATGCGCATATTGACCCTCTCTGTTGGTGGCCGGCAGCCCGTTATTGTTTTTGGCAGACGGCTCGAGTGGAGCGGACCGGTGGCCCGCCTTGCGGCGATATTCGTACTTTTTTTCTGGAAAATGCAACTGGAATTACAAAGGCAACCTGCCTTTGCGCAATGCCGCCGCAATGCAAGTGCGCCACAGGGAAATCTGAACGAAAACCATCCACTGCGTTCAGCCAGGGTTAATTGCGGCAACCTAATAGTGCGGGAACTTATAGCGGCTTGCCGCGATTCAGCCTCATGAGAACGGAAAAATGGCCGGGATCTTGGGGCAATCGCCTTGCCCGCTGAGATTCGCAATTCGGCGGACAAAGATCATAAGAGGAGATCCCATATGGGAAAGCGATCCAGACTATTTGCCAGCGCCGCGTTTCCGCTGCTTTCGCTATCGCTCGCCTTCGAGCCGGCAGCAGCTGCGGCACTTCGTGAACAGCCCGTCGCACCGCTTAGCAATGGCATCGTCGGCGTAGCCGCGACTGCTGCAGACGCAAGTTTCGAGGTGGCCCAACAGGAAGCGCCGGCCGCGCAGCCCGATGAAGAGCAGCTCAAGCACAAGAAGCCTGCCGAAGGCGGCGAGGGCCAGAAGCATCAGGGCGGCGGAGAGCAGCAGCACCAGATGAAGCAGGCCGAACCTGAAGGCGAGCCGCAGCAGAAGGCGCCGAAGCAGCAACCGGAAGCCCAGCCGCCGAAGGCCGAACATCAGCAGCCCGCAGAGCAGGAGCAGCCGAAGCCGCAGAAGCAGCAGCCGGCCGCAGAGGCACAACCCGAGCCTCCGAAGAAGCAGCGCCAGCAACCGGCCGAAGAGCCGCAGGCACAGCCCGAAGCGAAACCGCAGCCTAAGGCTGTCGCTCCCGAGGCACAGCCGGAAGCACCGCAGCCGAAGCCGAAGGCCAAGCAGCCCGAAGCCAAGCAGCCGGCCGAAGCACCGCAGCCGAAGGTGGAGCAGCAGCAGCCTGCCACGGAAGCGCAGCCGGAAGCTAAGCCTGAACCGAAGGCCAAGCCCGGTGCAAAGGCTCCGCAGCCGGTGCCGGCCGAGAAGCAGGCTCCCGCTGCCGGCGAACAGCAGAATCAGGAGGCTCAGCCTGGAAAGCAGGTGCAGCCCGAACAGAACGCCCATCCCAAGCCGCAAGGGCAGACCGAGGCTCCGGCAAAGCAACCCGCCGAGCAGCAGCCTGCGCCTGCAGGCGAGCCAGCCCAGGGACATAAGGCTCAGCCGGGAACGCAGGCGCAGCCCCAAACGCAGGTGCAGCCTGAAACCCAGCCCGGCACGCCGGCGACACCTGGCGCCCAGCAGGGACAGAAGCAGGGTGGGGACAAGACCCACGGCAAGCAGCCGCAGAACCAGCAGCAGGGCGAGCAGCCCGCCGCCAATCCGCAGCAGCCGGCCCAGCAGGGCACGCCGCAGGGACAGCCCGCCCAGACTGGCAACCAGGCAGCGCCGCAGCCCGGCAAGCAGCAGCCGGCCAATGGCGCCGCGACACCTGCACAAGGCGGTGCAACGGCTCCCGCCGCCAACGGCAATGGCCAGCAGGCCGGCGAAATCCAGGTGCCTCCGGCCGAACAGGTCTCGCCGCAGGAACTGGAGCGCCGCAAGAAGATCGCCGAGAACCCGGCTTCTGCCAACGGCCCTGTCATCCTGCCGGTTGAAAACGGCAGCGCGGTTCTGGACAGCCAGAAGGGTGTGGTTCGTCGGGGCGATCACCTGAACAATGGTCAGAACCCAGGCGCTCCCGGTGCACAGGTTGGTCGCGGACAGGCCGGCCAAGGCCAGGGCCAGAACGGGCAGGCACAGAACGCGCCCGGCCAGCAACCGCCTCCGGCCTACACCAAGCCGCCGACCTCCGACGCCGAGGCTCAGCGCGTAACGGGTGGCGCCCAGGCGCAGCCGCCGCTGAAGATCGAAGCCGTGACCAGCGAACAGGGTCGCCGGATCGATCGCCGGCCGGACTTCGCTCCGCCGCAGGGAACGACGGTCCAGACCATCATCAATCAGGACAATCGGACCATCGTGAATGTCGACAATAACTATGTCGTCCGTCACGATGACAGCGAGCGCTTCATTCGTGGCGGCGAGCGGCCGGTCTACGAACAGCTGCCACGCGACCGCTATCGCGAGACGATCGATCAGCCCGATGGCGATCGCGTCGTCACGATACGCAACCGTTATGGCGACATCATCCAGCGCTCGCGCATCGACGCCAGCGGCCGCGAATATGTGCTGTTCTACTCGCCGGAGCTGGAAGATCGTCCCGACAACGATGACTACTTCCGCGATCCGGGCGATAGCCTGCCGCCGATGCGCCTGCTCATTCCGCTGAGCCAGTACATCATCGATACGGCATCGAACCGCAATGCAGACTATTACGACTTCCTGCGTGAGCCGCCGGTCGAGCCGGTCGAGCGTATCTATTCGGTCAACGAAGTCCGCTATTCGGCTCGTATCCGCGACAAGATCCGCCGTATCGATCTCGATACCATCACCTTCGCGACGGGCAGTGCGGACATTCCGATGTCGCAGGCCAGCACGCTGCGCGGTGTCGCCGACGGCATATCGAAGATCGTCAAACGTGACCCGACCGAAACCTTCCTCATCGAAGGTCACACGGATGCCGTGGGCTCGGCCCAGAGCAACCTGATCCTGTCGGACCAGCGCGCGGAATCGGTCGCCAACGTGCTGACGGATGTCTACGGCATTCCGGCCGAAAACCTGGTTACCCAAGGCTATGGCGAGCAGTATCTCAAGGTGAATACGCTCGGACCGTCGCAGGAAAACCGTCGCGTTACCATCCGCCGCATCACGCCGCTGGTGCGTCCGGTTGCGTCCAATCGGTAAGCATCAGACTACATTCAGAGCAGGGGCCGCCGGGAAACCGGCGGCCTTTTCATTTCGGCGGTTTGCCGAGCCCGACTTTCGCGGCGATGAAATCGGCGATGGCAAGTGTGTCGTTGAGGTCGAAAACAGCGAGCGAGCCGGCGTCTTCCACTGGATGATCGGCGGCGATGGCGACGATGTAAGGGTCGTGCGGAGCGAGCGGTTCCCGGTTGGCCGCTTCAAGCCGGCGGGCTTCGATCTTCGGAATCGGTTCGCGCTTGTAACCCTCGATCAGAACGAGGTCGCAAGGGGCCAGACGTGCCAGTATTTCGTCAAAGCTCGGCTCCGGCTTGCCACGCAATTCGTGCATGATGGCATAGCGCGTGCCGGAGACGATGGTGACTTCATGCGCGCCCGCCTCGCGATGGCGAAAACTATCGGCGCCGACCTTGTCGATATCGAAATCATGATGTGCATGCTTGATGGTCGAGATGCGATAGCCGCGCTGGGTGAATTCGGTGACCAGCCGGACGGCAAGTCCCGTCTTGCCGGAATTCTTCCAGCCGGCGATGCCGAAGATCCGGGGACGAGATTTTGTCATGACATGTTTTCCAAAGCTGCCAGCCATGCCTCTGCTTCGGCGAGATCGGCTGGTGTATTGATGTTGAAGAAAGGGTCGAGAGGGCCGATCGCAGTTTCGATCGCAGGAAACTCCACCCGCCGCACCTTATGTCGGGCGAGGAAATCTCTTACGCGCCGCTTTTCGTCTGAGGCGATCCATTGTTCCAGATCGGCGGCGGCGGAGATGGGCCAGAGACCGAAAACGGGATGATCCTGACCGAGTGATGCGGCAATGGCAATCTCATCGGAACCGTGAATGACATGGGCGAGGCGCACGATAAGGTCGGGAGGAAAGAAGGGGCTGTCTACGGGGATGGTGGCGACATGCGACGCCTCTGGGTAACGCAACTGCGCGTCCTGCAGCGCGGCGAGCACACCTGCAAGCGGCCCCAATTTGCCGGGAATTCTATCCGGAATAAGCTGCATCCCCATGGCGTCTGGCCAATTGACATCTGCATTCAGCACGATCGGTTTGCGTTGCCGTTGCTCGATCTTCGACGAGATGCGTGCGAGCAAGCTTTCGCCGGCGAGCAATGCAAAGGCCTTGTTTGCGCCCATGCGGCTGGAACGCCCTCCAGCAAGCACAACGACGGGAATATCTTCAGGATTGGCGATGAAGTCGGACATGGTTGCGACCTCAGGCGGGAACGCGGGGTTCTGATTCCTGCGCGACGGGCTCGGCCGCCGGCCGTTTGCTTTCGCGATAGAAAGTATAGATGCCGGAGGCAATGACAACAACTGCGCCGAAAACAGACCATCCGTCCGGCACTTCGCCGAAGACGATCAGTCCGAGCAGAGCCGACCAGATGAGACTGAGATAACGGAACGGCGCGACGAAAGAGATTTCGCCCGTGCGCATGGCCAATATGACGCTCTGGTAGCCGATCAGCACCAGCACCGAGGCCAGAAGGATTTGCAGGAGCGATGTTGTGCTCACCGGTTGCCAGCCGCCGAAGGGGACGATGCACAATGCTCCGAATATCGATATGGAAATTGCGGTGCAGAGCGTAACCATCAGCGACGGCACGTCCTTGTCGATGCAGCGTGTCGCCAGATCGCGGGCGGCGGTCGCAAACATGCAAGCGATAACAAGAAGGGCCGCCGTCGTGAAACCTTCCCGGCCGGGCCTGATGATGATCAGCACGCCGACGAAGCCGACGGCAATGGCCGTCCATCGCCTCCAGCCTACCGGCTCCTTCAAAAAAATCATTGCGCCAAGCGTCACGGCAAGGGGGACGGCCTGCTGAATAGCCGAGGCATTGGCGATGGGCATCATTCCAAGAGCGGTGATATAGGTTGCTGCCGCCAGAGCTTCGCAGGCGATGCGCAATGCAATCATCGGCTGCAGGATGACGCGCCAATTGCGCAGGGCGCCCATTCTACGGGCGAGCAGATAGACGAAAAAGGTCGTGAACAAGCCGCGGATGAAGATGATCTCGCCTGCGTTCATCGTGGCGATGACCGTCTTGGACAGCGCATCGCTGCATGAGAAGCCGGCCATGGACGCCGCCATGAAGAGCGCGCCCTGCGTATTCCTAGTCAGTCGCATGAGAAAGATGAGTCCCCCGATATACTCATCTGGATTAGCGCCGTTTTCGACAAATTGGAATCGGCTGTGCTTTGGTTGCAGTTGAATTCGATTGTGCGATGCGGCGAAATTGCCGCGAAAAAAGAGGTTGGTTTTTCGCGCAACGGTCGCGAAATGATGCGGCGGTTGTATTTTTTTGCCAATGCGAAGGGTTTCAGGCGGGCGATTAATGCTTATTCAATCTTATTTCTCGAGGCTCACTGCGGTTTTGCATGAGGCAGAAGCACCTACCGCAGCGCAGCAGGAATGACGATCCCGCCTTCGCTGGAGATTTTCATAATCCAGTTGAGGCGCCGCATGTTTTTCATTGATCGTCTTTTGCAAGGCCGCAGGATTGTCACCAAAGTTCTTATTTTCGTGGTGCCGCTGGTGGTTCTCATCGCCGGTGTCGGCCTCGTCGGCTATCACACGGCCAATATTCTGAACGGTCATATGACCGTGACGCGTGCTACGATCGAGAATATCAGTGACTTCGAGAACCTGCAGGCCGCCCTGCAGGAATTCACCGGGTCGCCTTCTGAAGATACGCGCCAGGCGTTGGCTGACAAGATCGACGCGCAGGAACAGGGTGTCCGTCGCTTAAGCGGGCTGCTCAGCGACGATCAGCGCGCCAAGATCGTGCCGGTCACCGAGCTTGCCGCCAAGATGCGCACGCAGGAAGCCACGCTCTGGTTTATCAAACAGAAGCAGGACAACGACGTCGAAGCCATCCAGAAGGCGGTGCAAAATGTCGAGGTGACCGCCAAGGCGGCCGGCAAGCAGATCGACATTATCCGCAAGGATTTCAGCGACAAGGAAACCTTCGCCAAGGAGCTGCTCTACGATGCCGCTGCCTATAAGGGCTTGTCGGAGAAGATGAGCAATCTGCGCATCCAGGTTCAGATGGCAGCCGACTCTACCGAGGAAATTTCAGACGCGCGCACTTACGCTGATGCCATTTTGAAGCAGGTCGTCGTTTCGAAGGCACTGGTCTCCAAGCGTGGCGCCGGCCTCGTTGCGAATGCTTCGGATGCCGCCGACAAGCTCGATGCGGTATTGAAGGGCTCCGGCACGCCAGACCAGAAGGTCGAAGCGATGGGTCCGATCCTGCAGAGCTTCGTGAAGATCGAAGGCGATATGACTTTGCAGTCAGCCAAGAACAGCGATACGGCTGCCGATCGTTTCGTCAGCCTCGACAAGATCATCGATGGCCAGAAGGAGCTTCTGGATCATGTCGATCAGGCGCTTGGCCTTGTTGACCGCCTGACGCTGCATGCCTCGCGTATGGAAAACGTCCGCGATGCCGCCTCGCGTGAACTGGTGCTTGCGGACCTCAAGGATCTGCAGAGCGTTGCCGCCAGAATTTCGGAGCTCGGCCAGACCAACGCCACCATGCGTGATTTCGCTACTCACATGAAGCCGCTGATCGACGGCCTGACCAATGGATCGGCGGATCTGCTGCAGACGGCAGCGGATTGGAAGACGACACGTGTCCAGTCGAACGGCCTGCTTGCCGATGCGATGACCTCGCTGCGTAGCTTCGTCGCCCAGGCGCAGGAACTCGGCAAGGAAGACAGCGAGCGCTCGGCCAATGTCTCGGTCATCGCCATGATCGTCGGTACGCTGCTTGCCATCATCGGTGGCCTGATGCTGGTGGAAACCTTGCGTGGCCCGTTGAAACGCGTCACCGACGTTATGACGCGCCTTGCAAGCGGCGATCTCGAAGTGGCGATCGACGGGCGCAATCGCGGCGATGAGATCGGCGACATGGTACGTTCCGTCAGCGTCTTCCGCGATGCCGCTCTCGAAAATGTCCGTCTGGAACGCGAAGCCGAAAGTGCCCGTGCGCTCTCCGCGGAGGAGGCATCCCGCCGTGCCGCTGAACGCGCCCGCATCGAGGCTGAACAGAAGCAGGCGCTCAATGCGCTGGCGGACGTTCTCGCCAAGCTTGCCGACGGCAATCTGGAAGAAGGCATGCGCGAGGATCTTTCCGCTGATTTCGTGGAAATGGCTTTCACCTACAATCATGCTGTAGAGGCCCTTCGCGAGACCCTGACGGACGTTCGCTACACGGCCGAGGAAATCAAGGGCGGCACCGGCAACCTCGCCATGTCTGCCGACGACCTCGCGCGGCGTACCGAGCAGCAGGCCGCCGCCCTCGAGGAAAGCTCGCGTGCACTGCATCGTCTCAGCGATGTCGTCCGCTCGACCGCCGACCGTGCGCGCCAGACCGCAAGCTCCGTCAACGAGACGCAGGCCTATGCGACGCAGTCGGGCGAAGTGGTCGCCAAGGCCGTCGGTGCCATGAGCGAGATCAATCGTTCTTCCGAGAAGATTGCCACCATCATCGGCGTCATCGACGAAATCGCCTTCCAGACCAATCTTCTGGCGCTCAATGCCGGCGTCGAGGCTGCCCGTGCAGGCGAGGCGGGCCGCGGCTTTGCTGTCGTCGCCCAGGAGGTGCGCGAACTAGCGCAGCGCTGCGCCAATGCGGCGAAGGAGATCAAGGGCCTGATTTCGGCAAGTTCCGCCCAAGTGCAGAATGGCGTCCATCTGGTCGAGCAGACCGGCGCGGCGCTTGCGGAGATCATCAACCACGTCACTGGCGTCCAGAGGCTCGTCGCGGACATTTCTTCCGCTACCACCGAACAGTCGACCGGCATCGAGGAGGTCACCCGCGCCGTGTCCGAAGTCGAGCTGATCACGCAACGCAACGCTGCCATGGTCGAAGAGAACAACGCCGAGATCCACGGCCTGCGCCAGCGCGTCGACATGCTGTCCGAAAAGATCGATCGCTTCCGCACTGGCGATGGCGAGGGGGATTACGCGGATTACGGCAATGCGGATGCGCGCTATCGCGCTGCGTAAGACTGTCCGAACGAAAGACCGTCAGGAATCGAAAAGCGCCGGGCAATGGTCCGGCGCTTTTCGATTACACTTTGCTTCGATACTCGTCGAATAACAGGGGATTATCAGGCGAGATGCAATGTTTCGCCATCGGCGGGGATCAGCAGCCGCGAGGGGGCAATGCCGCCGGTATCTGCAGCTTGGCGAAGGTCCTCCCGCGTGACGGTTGCGTGATCGAGCGCTTCCATATGGGTTGCGACGATGGTCGCCCGAGGTGCCAGGTGGCTGACTTCGATGGTCTGCTCCGCATCCATGACGATCAGATCGCTATCCCAGCGCGCGCCACAAGAATGCGTGATGATGATATCAGGCGAGACCTCTCGGATCGTCTCGGCGACCGGGGGATAGAGCACGGTATCGCCGGCCCAATAGATGGTAGGCTCGCCTGATGCCTCCAAGGTGAAGCCGATGACTTGGCCCATTTTCTCGACGACCGGGCCGACGCCGTGGCTGCCTTGGCGCCGCGTGATCGTCAGCCCTTGCCATACTGTCGATTGGGTAAGGGGCGAGACATTTGTGAAGCCGGATTCCCGAATCTTCTCCTCGTCGCCCGGTTGGCAGAGTATCGGCAGGGACTTCGGCAGACGTTCCTTCGCCACCGCGTCGAAATGATCGGTGTGCAGGTGCGATACGATCACCAGCTTGACGCCCTCAAGGATGTCGTCGATTTCGTGGGGCAGTTCCGTCATCGGGTTGGGAGAACGGCCGGTGAAGGATGGGAGGCTGTGACGCGGCGCAAAATAAGGATCGACCAGCAGAATATGGCCGCCATAGGTGACCTTCAGCGTCGCGTTGCGAATAAGCTCAAGCTGCATATTGATGTTCTCGGTGGGTCTAACCGCCGGTGACGCTCATGTGGCGAGCGACCGCCGGGCGGTTATGCGTGCGGTCGATGATGAAGTCATGACCTTTGGGCTTGCGGGTAATGGCTTCGTCTATCGCTGCATGCAGCAGGGCGTCTTCCTCGCTGGCGCGCAACGCCGTGCGCAGGTCGGCTGCGTCGTTCTGCCCGAGGCACATATAGAGCGTGCCCGTGCAGGTCAGCCGTACGCGATTGCAGCTCTCGCAGAAATTATGGGTCATCGGTGTGATGAAGCCTAGGCGGCCGCCGGTTTCGGCAACGTCGACATAGCGGGCAGGGCCGCCCGTCTTGTAGGGAATGTCGGTCAGTGTGAACTGACGCTCGAGATCGGCGCGCAGTTCGGAGAGCGGCAGATACTGGTCGGTACGGTCCTCATCGATCTCGCCCATGGGCATGGTCTCGATGACGGTCAGATCCATGCCTCGACCATGTGCGAACCGCAGCAGGTCAGGAATTTCGGTATCGTTGAAGCCTTTGAGCGCGACGGCATTCAGCTTGATCTTCAGCCCGGCTTTTTGCGCTGCGTCGACGCCTTCCATCACCTTGGAGAAATCTCCCCAGCGGGTGATCGCGCGGAATTTGTCGGGATCGAGCGTATCGAGCGAGACGTTGATGCGCCGCACGCCGCTATCGTAGAGCTCTTCGGCGTGGCGGGCGAGCTGAGAGCCATTCGTCGTCAGGGTCAATTCGTCGAGCGTGCCATTCTGCACGCTCTCGCCGAGTTTCCGGACCAGAAACATGATGTTCTTGCGCACCAGAGGTTCGCCGCCGGTGAGCCTGATCTTGCGCACGCCCTTGGCGATAAAGGCGGAACAGAGCCGGTCGAGCTCTTCGAGCGTCAGAAGATCCTTCTTGGGCAGAAAGGTCATGTGCTCGGCCATGCAATAGGTGCAGCGGAAGTCGCAGCGGTCGGTGACAGAAACGCGCAGATAGGTGACAGCACGCCCAAAGGGATCGATCATCGGGCCATTATCTGCTGCCAGCGGCGATGCGCGGCCTATCGTACCAACAATGCTATTCACTCGAACCTCCGTCACATCACTAATGTGTGCATAGGCGATTGTTGCGTCAAGGAAAATGCCTTTCAATTATACTTGCGTGTGAACGTGTAGCGGCATAATTCTCGGAAAGACACTGAAAGGCATGGGAAAATCGATGAGTGACGTTTGGCCGACCGAATTGCGGGTCTCGAAGGATCGCCGTCACCTCGTGGTGACGTTCGACAACGGCGCGAGCTTCGACTTGCCGGCCGAGATGCTGCGTGTGCTGTCTCCCTCCGCGGAAGTGCAGGGACACGGACCGGGACAGAAGGTTACCGTGCCGGGTAAACGCAATGTCGGCATCATGTCGATGACGCCTACCGGCAACTACGCCGTACGCATCGGGTTCGACGACATGCACGATACGGGCATTTTTACATGGCCCTATCTGCGCGAACTCGGCGAGAGGGGGCATGAGCTCTTTGCAGCTTACGAGGCCGAACTGAAGGAAAAGGGTCTCAGTCGCGACCCGATCGGAAGGCCGCACTAGAGCCGGATA
>NZ_JBXSOW010000016.1:0-134128 GCF_057784375.1 Martinezella sp. CNPSo 3964 | reverse complement strand
GCTCCCGATGTTTCGAAATCTACCGCTATCAATTACGGGCGGGGGCTGATTGCAATACTTTGTTAACCCCATCGATATAACCGGTTATGCTGCATCGCAAAATTATTTTCGATAGCCGACGCATCTGCGGCAATGCTTTGTTAAGTAAGGCTAAAACAGGAATTTCTCACCAGCCAGCCAAGGTCCGGCAGGTCGTATATTCTCATCGAAAGCGAGCATGATGGCATGTGGCTGCTCGCAAATTCCGTGACGATTGAAGGCACATCCACGCCACCAGATTGTTGCTAACATGACGCCTGCGTCTTTCGCTTTAGGCAGAGATGTGCAACGGCAACGAGGCTACAAACTATCGGGTACCGTTCATCTGATGTCTGTAAGGCGGATGTTGTTCACCCAACCGAGCTCGCGCGCACGCATGATCGAGGATGAGCATCTTACGTGCCTGCAGCCTAGCATATTCTTCAAAGAAGCTCTGCGAAACCCACAGTTCCGAGAACCCCCGTCGTCCGGTCCAACCAATCCCGCCTAACCGTTCAGCGGCGGAGACTTTTCGGCTGGTATGAGCGCGCGATATTCCTGCCGAATGCGCAAGAGACGTCAGCGAGCTGACCGTTGTTACGTGCCTATCCCGCTTGCCAATTGTCGCAGGGTCGACGCCTCCGATCAGATGGTCCAACAACAGACTATCTGAATCGACCCAGTTGAAAATTGTAGAAGGCGATCCGGGTGCTCGCGCGGTTCGCTGACACAGCAAGGCGCAAGCCACGTCGAATTGAATGAGGGCAAGTCTTTGAACCGGATCGGCGAGCAGCCATTTCGTCCGGTCGCCTCCATCGATGACGTCCATGGCCTCGAAATGCGTCCGATACCAGGCTATCAATAGCGACAGCATGACGGGCGATGGCACCGCTTCCTCGAGCCTTATGTCTGCGAGCCCCAGAAGGGGCGTCAAAGCGCCACGCTCGATCGCATAATAAAACAAGCTTACCGCCGTGTTGCGGCTGCAGATATTCTGCCTGACGGCGAGCCTTCCGAAGATACCGCGCGTCAGCCTGCCGTGGCTGGAACCCGCGCCGAGGAAATAATGTGCAAGCATTGCATGGCACAAAAGCCATAGGTGCTGGCTTGCAAATAGGGAAGCGACCGGCGTGCAAGATTCGTAGCAAGCGACAAATTCCTGAGACATTCTTATGACTGTCTGCGGGAAGATCTCAGCTGACATGTAATCGACGATGTCGCGTTGCCGTCGACTGTCGTGCGGCGGATAAAACAAGCCGAAGGCTGAACACATGCAGAGACTACACAATCGAAAACCTCATTAGAAGGTGTATCTCCCGCGATCAGCCAAAATGTTTGCCGATCGAGCCCGCACGGGTCAGTGCAGTCGCCAACCCATTGAGCGGTATCGCAAAATTGACCTCCCCGCCCGCCTCTGCCTTGGCGGTAATGTGCAGGCAGCGGCTCGAAGCCAGTTTCGCAACGGTTGCCTCGTCGAGATCGAGATCGACAAGGCAACCCTTGAATTGCGCGAGAAGCCGCCGACGTAGACCCGGCGCACTTTCTTCAAACTGCAGCATGACGCCCTGCGTGCGAGACAAACCAGCGGGCAACAGCAGCGTACCCACAATTCGGCCTCGTATCGGTCGCAATTCGATTACGAGAAGGCGTTTGCGTGTTTTCTCATCAAACTGGACCTGCGATATTGCGCAGGGCGCGTCGAAATATGGAACTCCCGATGGTGTTGTGGTCGACAAGGTCCACTCGCCGTAAACCTCGCGCCACCGGGTTGCGTCGGAATCTCTTCGAAATGGGGAAGCAATCACGTAGGTTATCTTACATCATCAGTTCGCCGATACGGGCAAGCGCCGCAGATTGGCTTTTAAAGGAAATGGTGAAGGTGTCGAATTATTCTTTGAGAGGCAGGTAACGATCCAGTCCTGGCAAGTCTCGATAAGCAATCCCGCATCACCCGTAATATCCTGAGGCAAGGCGTTCAATAGGGTAAACGTCTTTCATGTTATAAATTCCTTCGTTACTGAAAATTTGACACACACTTGCACCGCGAGCACGTCGCATATGCGACCCAAAATTGCCATGGATGCTAAACATATTCCGGTAAACTGTCTCCGTCCATTTCTGATCCGATTGATACCAGGGAACTCCCTTACTTTGGGAAGCTTGAAGGTTGAGGTCAGGATCGGTCGCTGCGCGTTGGTGCAAAAGGACGGCGATTTCGCCAGGAAGCACTTCGATCCCGGCTCCGAGCTGGTGCCGCTTTCATTTCATCAGTGAAGGCATATCCATCAAAGAGATCGTGCGCAGAACCGGACATAGTCGAAAGCTGGTGCGCAACGTCGTTCGTGGACAGCGGACCGACATCTTTCGGGTCCGGCAAACCTCTCTAGAGCCACATCCCGCCTTGGCTTGAAGCGAAATGGGATACCGGATTGCGAAACCGCGCTGAACTGTGGTGGCAACTCCGCTTGTCAGTGCACGCATGCTGCCACGCGAGCCTACTGGATATCCACTTTCGAGCCAGGCTTGGACGGGCGCTATCACCGATAAGAAGGCGCAAAGCAATCGTCTCGCGCTTGAATGAGGCGCCACCTTTTAAAGATCACAACCTATATCAACAAAATCGATCCATAATGATGTGAAAGGATCCGAACCGGCGACCCAATTTGTTGCAAAGAGCTATCCGTTTGAATTTTCCCAATAACGGCCGCCGGGCGACCAACTGTATTCGGTTGCATAATGGCTGTAGGAGCATTTTTGGCCGCCATGATGTTGGCGAACACCATCGCTTCACAATCGGCATCTGGAATAATTCTTGCTGGGCTCCACCGGCTTCTCATCGATGCTTAATCTGCAAACGTTACAATGCGCTGTCGCTCAACTAAAGGAGTATATTTTGAAGCAGACAGTTATCGTTGGTCTGGATCTGGCCAAAAACGTATTTCAAGTGCATGGCGCTGACAGCGCCGGCAGAAAGACATTCGGCAAGAAGCTCCGTCGCGAAGAGGTAAAGAGCTTCTTTGAGGATCTTCCACCTTGTACCGTGGCTATGGAGGCAGGAAGCACGTGCCATTTTTGGGCGCGAGAGATTGGCGCGCACGGATGCTCTCTCCTCTAAGTGACGTTCTGGCGAACATCACTCTGGCACATTGCGATGCCGTCGGGAGGGGGCATCCACTCCATCAGTTCTCGGTGGAAATCAACATGAGCTGCTTCCACCGGGTTAGTCCGGCATTACCGTGAGCGCGAGCCGATTACCCGCCCGCAGATGCGATGGCTCCCTCACCGCCCTGCCCCGCAAGCCGTCGAATGCGAGATAGATGACCGGTGTGGTGAACAACGTCAGCGCCTGAGAGACAATCAGCCCGCCGACGATCGCAATGCCGAGAGGAACACGCAATTCGGATCCTGGACCAGTTCCCAAAGCCAGAGGAACGGCGCCGAACAAGGCGGAAAGCGTTGTCATCATAATGGGCCGAAACCGCAACATGCAGGCCTGGCGAATGGCATCATATGGCGACAGATGCTGCGTGCGTTCTGCATCGAGCGCGAAGTCGATCATCATAATCGCGTTCTTTTTGACGATGCCGATCAACAGGATGATCCCGATCATCCCCATGATGGACAGATCCAAATTAGCAAGCTTCAGCGCCAGCAGTGCGCCGAGACCAGCTGACGGAAGCGTGGAAATGATCGTGAGCGGATGTATGGCGCTCTCGTAAAGAACGCCCAGCACGATGTAGACAGCGACAACCGCGGCCAAGATAAGCCGCGGCTGGCTTCGCAACGAATCCTGAAAGGCCTGTGCAGTTCCCTGGAACGTGCCGATCACCGTCGCCGGCATGCCCGCACTCGTCTCGGCCGCCTTGATAGCGGTGACCGCGTCGCTAAGCGCACTGCCCGGCCTCAGATTGAAAGAAATCGTCGTTGCCGGCATGGATCCCTGATGATTGATGGATACCGGCAGCACGCCGGTCCTCAATGATCCGAGCATGCTCAGCGGAACAAGCTTTCCAGAGATCGTCGACTTCACATAGAGATGCGACAGAGCCTCAGGCGACAACGCAAACTGTGGCGCAAGTTCCATCACGACGTGATATTGGCTGACTTGCGTATACATTGTAGCTATCTGTCGCTGCCCGAAAGCGTCATAGAGCGTTTGATCGATCTGAGACACGCTCACACCCAACCTGGATGCCGTGGAGCGATCTATATCGAGCTTGAGGCTCGTCGCTGCCTTCTGCTTGTCGGAAATCACATCCTGGATCTCAGGAAGACCTTTCAGAGCCTTGGTCATAGACGCTGCCCATTTGTCGAGCTCCGCCGTGTCAGGGTCTTGAAGCGTATATTGATACTGCGAAGCTGAAGAGCGTCCACCGATCTGGACGTCCTGGCGAACTTGCAGGCCGACCGTCAGACCCTCCAGACCGGCTGTAGCGGTTCGCAGACGGGCGAGCACTTCTGGCGCTGGGCTTCGCGTGCCGATCGGTTTCAGGTTGACCTGAAGCTGACCGACGCTGGCCGACGGACTGGGATTGATCCAATAAGCGACGTTGTCGACAGCCGAATCGACCATGACAATATGGGCAAGCTCCTGCATCTTGGCCGACATATCTGCAAAAGATATGTCCGTTGCCGCTTGCGCCTGCCCTTGGATCCAGCCTGTATCCTGCTGCGGAATAAAGCCCTTCTGTATGGAAACGTAGAGCCAGCCCGTCACCGCCATCGTGGCGACCGCAACGACCAGAATGGCGATACGGTTGCGAAGGACGACATCGAGTGCTCGTCCATATCCCGTCGCACATTTCTCAAAAAATGCCTCCGACCAACGGAAGAGCAGCCCGTGCGGCCGCCCGTGATCATGCTTGATCAACCAGGCACACATCATCGGGGTAACCGTTAGCGATACCAGTCCCGATATCATGATTGCCACGCTGATCGTGATCGCGAACTCACGGAAAAGGCGCCCGACAATCCCGTCCATCAAAAGGATCGGAATGAAAACGGCAACAAGCGAGACGGTCATCGACACGATGGTGAAGCCCACCTCCTGTGATCCTTGAAGAGCTGCTTCGAAGGTGGATTTTCCCTCTTCGACATGGCGCATCACATTCTCGATGACGACGATCGCGTCGTCGACGACAAAGCCGACCGCGATGGTCAATCCCATCAGCGAGAGATTGTCGAGACTATAGCCGGCAAGATACATGATGGCGAAGGTGCCGATCAGAGACAGCGGAATGGTCGCCGCCGGAATGACTGTCGCCCAGAGATTCCGTAGAAAGCCGAAGATCACCAACACGACGAGGCCGATGGTAATCAAGATCGTAACCTTGACGTCGTTGACCGAAGATCGAATCATCCCCGACCGATCAGCCACAACCGACAGCTTGATGCCGGCAGGCAGCCCGGCCTCCATTTGCGGCAACTTGGCCTTGATGCCCTCAATGGTGTCGAGCACATTGGAACCGGCCATTTTGTGGACATCCAGCATGACCGATCGCGTGTCCTGCAGCCATGCTGCCTGATTGACATCCTCGGGAGCAGACTCCACGGTCCCCAGATCCGCCGCTCGAATGGGCGAACCGTTCTTATAGGCGACAACCATCTCACGAAAGGCCGGGACGTCCATGATCTGGTCGGTCGCATCGAGAACGGTGGTCCGTCCGTTGCCAGCAAGCTGCCCCTTGGGCTGATTGACTGTCTGTACGCCGACCGCGCTTCGGATGTCTTCCAGCGTCAACCCGCGCGCCGCAACCTTGTCTGGATCAAGCCGGATCCGGATCGCCGGTCGCTGAGGGCCGTGATAGTCCACCAGCCCCACACCATTCATTTGCGACACCTGCTGTGCGATGATGTCTTCCGCGTAATGATCGAGTTCAGTCGTCGGGATGCGGTCGGATGTAAGCGCCAATGTAAGGATCGTCGCTTCCGCCGGATTGCTCTTATGGAAGTCGGGAGCGGCGGGCAGATCCTTTGGCAATTGACCACTGGCGGCGCTGATTGCGGCCTGGACGTCCTGCGCCGCGGCATTGATGTCCCTGCTAAGGTCAAATTGCATCGTAATCGAGGTTCGCCCAGACGAACTCGTCGACGTCATTTGCGACACGCCCGAGATCGTCGACAGCTGGTTTTCGAGTGGTGTCGCGACCGATATCGCCATGGTCTCGGCGCTAGCGCCCGGAAGAGAGCTCGAAATCTGGATTGTAGGAAAATCGACCTGCGGCAGGGAGGCGATTGGCAGCAATCCATAAGCGATGGAGCCGACAATCAGAAGCCCGGCGGCCAGTAAGCAAGTTCCGACCCTGCGCTGGATAAAGACCTGAGAAAGGTTCATTGCACCGCATCCTCGCCAGCCGCCGCCAGCTTTTTGCTATCGGAGCCTTTTGTGGAGACAACGGTTCCGTCGGCGAGCCGGGATTGACCCGAAGTGACGACGGTCTCGCCGATGGAGATCCCCTGTGTGACTGTGGTGAACCCCAAATAGGCATTTCCAGTAGTCACGGAGGCCGTGGAAACCTTATTGCCCGGCTTTACGATGAAGACATATGGTCCCGTCTGTCCGTTTTGGATCGCGGACGATGGCACGACAGTCGAATCTGGATCAGTGCGCAACGTTATGTTTGCAGTTACCAGCTCTCCAGGCCAAAGCGCAAGTTCGTCATTTGCAAACACGGCCTTCAGCTTCACCATGCCGGTTGAAGAGTCGACTTGGCTGTCTATCGCACTCAGTTTTCCATCAGCGAGATGTCTGGCGCCTTCACGGCTGTATGCCGAGACGTTCAGCTGACCCTTCGCCTGACCGGCAATCAGGTCGGGAAGATCATCCTGCGTCAGCGTGAATTCAACCGCAATGGGGCGCATCTGCGTGACGGTCACGACGCCGGTCGCATCGGCCGCGCGGACGATACCGCCTTCCTGCTGCTGACGCAGCCCCACCCTGCCGCTGATCGGAGCGGTGACGGTTGCAAATTCCAAATTGAGTTTCGCGGTATCGAGCACCGCCTTTCCCGCCGCCGCCGTAGCGTCCATGACTTTGACTTGGGCGGCCGCAGTCTGAGCCGCCTGGGTCGTACCGCTGCCTGTGGTCGTGAGCTTCTGCGCTCTTGCCTCATCGATCCTGGCCTGCTCCAGCTGGGCGAGCTCCTTATTATAGTCTGCCTGAGCCTGCGCTACGGCCGCCACATAAGGACGAGGATCGATCGTCGCAAGAATGTCTCCGGCTTTGACATCCTGCCCTTCGGAGAAGGCTATATGCTGAAGCTGGCCATCGACGCGGACCTTTACGTCCACCGCAGTCAAGGGAGAGACGATGCCGAGCCCGCTGCGCACGACAGGCAGATCTCTTTTTGCGGCAGTGGCAGTCTGCACCGGCACCGGAGCGCGTTCGGGTGTTGGTGCTCTGGTTTTGCTCAAACCAGGCTCAGGCCGATCAACGAGATATGTTGCAACGGATCCGGCCAACGCCAGAGCGCATATGCCCAGAATATAAAACGATCTACCTGAGCTGTTTGACCCTGAAGGGGATCGATTCACGACAATACTCCATCAAGCGCTTGGGTTTGCACGGAAACACAAAGCTCGCCGCGCATTGCCTGGAATTTGACGGATCGCAGGTGGCTACCAATTCGCGCCAGGATGAAAAATTTTTTATGTTTCGCCGATGGTGGGGCTATCGCTTGATGAGATATCCGGCGCCAGGAACCGTGGTGATCATACTTGTCGTTGCGCCCATATCAATCTTCTTGCGCAGGCGGTGGACATGCATGTCGACAATATTGCCACGAGGGTCGAATGCATAGTCCCAGGCGGCCTCAAGCAACATGGAGCGGGTTACGACGGAGCCGGCATTGCGCATAAGAGTTTGCAGGAGCAGGAACTCCCTGAACTGCAAATCGATGATGCGTTCGTTCCTGCGCGCGATCCGCCTGCGAATGTCGAGCGACAGGTCGCCGACGACCAGGGTGTTCTCATGTCCGTCGCTTACGAAGTGCTTTGTAATCGCCGCGATACGGGCGAGAAGCTCCGAAAAGAAGAAGGGTTTGGCCAAATAGTCATCGCAGCCGGCGCGCAATCCCTCTACGCGATCTGAGGAGCTGGCCAGCGCACTGACCATAATCACAGGCACATTGACGTTCATCTTGCGAAGGCGCTTTACGAGCTCGATACCGTCAAGCTTGGGAAGCAAGCGATCGACGACGAGACAATCGTAGATCAACTCCATCGCGAGCGCGAGGCCTAGTTCACCTTCGCTTGCAACATCAACGACATGCCCGGATTCGCAAAGCCCGCGCTTCAGATAGGTCGCACTTCGGTCATCATCTTCAACTACCAGCAGGCGCATTCAGTCCTCGTCGAAGACACCACGTCATTCCATGCGTTCGCGAAGATGAATTTGATTTCATGTTCAGGCGAACGAACATTCAACATTGATTATCTAGATAATACGCGGAATCTAGTCAGCGTTCTTGGAGGAAATATGTCGAAGATACTCGTGGTCGAGGACGACCTGGGCACGGCATCAGAAATCGAGGCGGCACTCGTGGATCACGGCTGCATCGTC
Organism: Martinezella sp. CNPSo 3964; assembly: GCF_057784375.1. Classification (NCBI taxonomy): domain Bacteria; kingdom Pseudomonadati; phylum Pseudomonadota; class Alphaproteobacteria; order Hyphomicrobiales; family Rhizobiaceae; genus Martinezella; species Martinezella sp. CNPSo 3964. The sequence continues at coordinate 125,550 of NZ_JBXSOW010000016.1, read as the reverse complement.
ACCCAATCGCTCGACGGCCGAGACGGACTGGTTAAGGCGATTTCGGGAACATTCGACGCTATCGTTCTGGACCGCATGTTGCCCGGCGCGCTCGACGGGCTTGGTATGTTGGCGGCTTTGCGCGCGGCCTCTGTGGAGACGCCCGTTCTAATTTTGAGCGCTCTCTCAGCGGTTGACGAGAGGGTCCGCGGCCTGAAGGCAGGCGGCGATGACTATTTGACAAAACCGTTCGAAGCGCTTGAATTGACGGCGCGACTGGATGTGCTTATGCGCCGGCGCACGAGCGCCACGCAAGAAACGGTCTTGCGGGTGGGCGATCTCGAAATCAATCTGCTGACGCATACCGCAAGCCGAGCCGGCAGCGCTATCGATCTTCTACCACGGGAATATCAGTTGCTTGAGTATCTGGTCCGACATTCCGGCCAAATCGTCACCCGCACGATGATGTTCGAAGAGGTATGGCACTATCGCTACGGTGAGGCGACGAATGTCATCGATGTCCATATCAGCAAACTTCGCAAGAAGCTGGATCTGCCCGGCCTTACACCGCTGATCCGAACGCTTCGTGGCTCAGGTTATGTTCTCGATGCGGCCAATTGAACTCTTTAGGACAAGTGGTTTCCGATTGGCGCTTGCCTTCCTGCTTGTGTTCGGCACCGCTGCTAGCGCACTATTTCTGTTTGTCGACTGGCAGATGCAGGGCTTTCTCGACCAGAGAAGCGACGAATGGCTCACACGCGAGATGCAATCGCTGCAAAACCTGCCCGCAGACGCGATCGTTTCGCGCCTGTCACTCCGCAGCAAGGACCAGACGAACACAGAGCGTCCATTTTCACTCTTCGACCAGAACGGCAAGCTCATCGCGGGTGCCCCTCTCGCCTATCCGCAACAAGCTGTCTTTGACATTCCCTTCGATTTCGCCGACCACAGCGCCGCAAAGAAAGACCATTACAGAGGATTGTTGCATCGCCGTGCTGACGGCACCGCCATCCTCGTCGCCCAAAGCTTGCATGAGCAACGCGAGTTCCGGGAGCGTCTCGAAAACGCGACGCTGTTCGCGTCGCTGACGACTGCGCTACTCGGGCTTGCAGGCGCCATCGCCATCGGCTTCGGCGCGGTTCGCAGGCTAGACGCAATGTCCGATGCCGCCGCGCAAATCATGAAGGGCGACCTCAAACAGCGGCTGCCGACGGGCCGTGCCGGAGGCGACATCGATCGTCTCGCCAATGTCGTCAACGAAATGCTCGACGAGATCGAGCGTTTGATGCAGGAGGTGAAGGGCGTTTGCGACAACATCGCCCACGACATGCGCACTCCGCTCACACGCCTCCTGGGTAGTCTTGAACGCGCACGCCGGCGCGCCACCAGCGTCGACGAATATCACGGCTATGTCGATGAAGCGCTTGAGGAGATTCGTGGTATTCTCAAGACGTTCGGTGCGCTTCTGCGCATCTCTGAGGTGGAAGATGGCCTGAGAAGGTCGGGCTTCGTCGAAATCGATCTGAAAGCGATCGCGCGCGATGCCGTCGACTTCTTCGAGCCCGCGGCCGAAGAATGCGGTGTCATCCTCGCATATGCCTCCAGCACCGACGAGCCTGCTGTCATCCCAGGCGACCCCAGCCTGATCTTCGAAGCGATTGCCAACCTGATCGATAATGCGATCAAGTTCACGCCAAGGGGCGGGCGTGCAATCGTCCGCGTTGAAGGAGACGGGCATGTTGCAACAGTCATTGTCGAGGATACAGGCATAGGGATCCGCGCGGAAGACGCCGACGCCGTCCTCCGCCGCTTCTACAGGGCTGAAAAAAGCCGGCATGCCCCTGGTAACGGACTGGGGCTGAGTCTCGTTTCGGCAATTGCGAGGCTTCACGGCATGCGTCTTGAAATCACAACACCAAATATTGGCACCTGCGTTCGTCTGGCAATTGATTAAAGCAGCTCTCCCACAAGTGGCCAGAAATCTTAAACGGCCCCCTCCGTGGATCCACTCGCCGACTGAGTGGCACCACCCATGTCGATCATAGGTAATAATCCGTCTCGCTAGCGGGTAGCCGATGTTGTTGTTTCAGTTGGGTCACAAGCCCACCGGTGCCTCACTATGATCTTTGAGCTAGCGCGCGCCGGGGGTGGCCGCATTCATACGCTATCCGACCTTTTCGACGACATGCCCGACCAAAATCGAACGGAAGACCGTCGAAATCTTCGTCCGCGTTCGCCCTTTTAACACCCTTTTGCATATCCGGCAGCTGAATGAAGCGCTCTTGACTCGTCTTCAAATCAGAACAAATTGCCGGAGCGAACGCCGGTCCTGCAGTTCCTCATCAACTGGCCGCAGGGACACCCCCCAATTGTAGGGGAGATATATTGGGAATCAGCCGTTTTCACCAATTGCCGCGATCGGGGGATATCCATTTTTCAGAACGTGCAGTCGAGCATTAAGCGCTTCCAGATAGTTGGCAATGCGAGAGACGTTGTCGCGTTGCAGTTCTAGTGCCACCTTTGCAGTGTCATCAATCGCCTCTTGAGAGAGGTTCGTGGCATTGGTGGGCTCTTGGTTACGGACGGGAAATATGGTTGGCCTAACCATGGGATATATCCTTGGACTTTCAAAACTTTATCGATAGGCTACCTCGCCGTTGCCAACCGGGAGAACGGTTCCCTCGAAGACTTTGGCGGATAATATGACATTCACCATGCCTTCAATCGTGGCACGGAATTTTGAACTGAACTGTTCTTATTTTGACCTCAGCCTACGAAATACAATGACCAATCCGAGGAACCTTTGTGGTTCCACGGATTCGCCATGGCTAGGAAATCATCCGACCCGCCTGCGGGCCGCTAATGCAACCGAGCGGTGGTCGCGACTTTGCGGCACTGGCGCTCTCGTGGCAGCTGAAGCCTCGCGAAACGAGTTGCCTTGGGGCAACTGACGGCCGGAGTCACCAAGGTTGAACTGGGCAATAAGTTCCTTCAGACGGCTAGCCTCAGTCGCCAGAGTGGCACCAGCAGCATTGGTTTCCTCAACCATGGCAGCATTTTGCTGCGTCACCTGATCCATTTGATTGACGGCTGTGTTCACTTCCGCCAAGCCAACCGATTGCTCACGCGCCGATGTCGCGATGGCATCCATGTGCCGGTTGATGGTGATAACGTCCTGCTCGATGGCGTTGAGCACCTCGCCCGTATCACGCACAAGCTTGACGCCGCTTTCAACCTCGGTTGTCGAATTGCGGATGAGGCCCTTGATTTCCTTGGCCGCCTGCGCCGATCGTTGCGCCAGTTCACGAACTTCCTGGGCCACCACCGCGAAGCCTTTTCCGGCTTCACCGGCGCGGGCCGCCTCGACGCCCGCGTTCAGGGCCAGCAAATTGGTTTGAAACGCGATCTCGTCGATAACGCCAATAATGTTGGAAATCTGGCTGGACGATTGCTCGATACGACTCATGGCCTCGACCGCATTGGCAACAACCTGGCCTGATCGTGCAGCACTTTCATTTGCCTGCACCGCTACGACACGAGCCTCGTCGGCGCGTTTGGAGGAATTTGATACGTTGACCGTGATCTCATCGAGCGCTGCTGCGGTTTCCTCAAGCGATGCTGCCTGCTGCTCAGTCCGCCTTGAAAGGTCATCGGCACTTTGACTCACTTCACGTGAGCCGCTGTCAATCGAGGCCGTTGACTGGGCAACAGCGTAAAGGGTCTCGCGAAGCTGAAGCACGGCCGCATTAAGGTCACGCCGCAAGGCCTCTGGATGATCGGGCACATCCTTCAGGATGGTTGCGACGGGTCTGGCGCTGCGAGACCTATACGCCACTGATAAGGCGGAGGTGTGCCATTGACAGCATAATCACCAACAATTCTGTCCTTGTAGATCCGTGGATTGTGAGAGGACAATGTGCGCGCGTTGCGCCAATGACGATCGAGAGCTGCTGACTTCTTCGTCGCGGATGCTCCCAGACTGTCGAAAGCAATTGTCGCGGCTTCCAGAATGAGATCGGTCACCACCGTTAGAGCTTGAGAGGTTTCAAGTTCTGCGACCGCATTTGCGCGTTCCTCGGCTTCAGCCTCACCTGCAAAATGCGCCTGGTATGCTCGCTCGATCGAGCGAGCCACCTGCAGGACGATCGCGGTGGCGCTGTAGGCATTGCTGCGAATGCGTCCGACAACCTGAAGGATCTGGGGATCCTGGCTCGAGCGAGGGCCTGCACCGTTAGAGTAAGTTCGAGTGCGCTCGGCGACCGCTTGGGCAGTCTCATCGGCTATCGCGCGTCCAATGCCCGCGAGCGTAGCAAGATGAACCGTCTGATAGAAGGCCGCGCCATAACGAAACTTGTTGTCGTCGATGACCACATCATCTGGGTACACAACAGCATCCCTGAACGTCGTTGTCCCGCTTGCCGTGAGCGTTTGGCCGACGCCATCCCAATCGTCGAGGATCGTTACACCCGGGTCATTGCGTCGGACCTGAACCGTTATGCCCTCGCCATTCAATCCCGTCGCGCCAACATCGATCCAATCGGCAAAGAGCGATCCGGTCGTATAATACTTGGTACCGTTCAGAACGAGCTTGCCACCCTTTTGCGAAATATGCGTCGAGAATGCGTCCTGCTTGGCCCCGCCGATCTCGGTCCATGCATTGCCGGCAATGTCACCCTTAGCTATGCGCTCCGTCCATCGCCTGCGATCGGCACCCGCCAGCTTGTTGACGATGTCCTCCGCGAAACCGAAGTGACCGCGCAGCGCCTGCGTGATGTTGGAATCAGCCTGTGAGAGCTCGATCAGGAGGTTGAAGAGTTCAGGCAAGCTCGCGCCAAGGCCGCCTTCTGCCTCTGGCAGCCGCACCGCGCCGAAGCCTGCCTGCTTGAGGTTGTCGATTTCGTCGATCGGCAATTTGCGATGAAGCTCCCGTTCGATCGCACCGGCACCGATTTCGGCAAAGATCGGCCGAAATCGGGCCGCGATACTTTCATAACGCACGCTCGGCCCTTCGCCCCATACCAGGTCGATCTGTGACATGTATTCGTCCTTTCCGTAAGATTACATCAATGGGCAATGGCCGGCTTCGCACCGCCAAGATAGAAATCGTGGACATCGTCGCGTGCTCGCAGTTCCTCGGAAGTTCCCGAGAGCGCGACCCGTCCCATCTCCAAAACATAGCCATGATCAGCATATTTGAGCGCCAGATTGACGTTCTGTTCCGCGAGCAGAAAGCTGATACCGGACTGGCTGTTGAGCGTGCGGATGATTTCGAAGATCTCCTGCACGATAATCGGGGCGAGCCCCATAGAGGGCTCATCAAGCAAAACGAGCTTCGGTCTGGTCATCAGCGCTCGACCGATAGCCACCATCTGTTGTTCACCTCCGGATGTAAGGCCAGCTTTGGTTTTCCGCTTTTCTCTCAGCCGCGGAAACCATGTATAGATCCGTTCCAGATCACTACGGAGATCTGCCTTGAAAGGCTTGTGCACGAAACCGCCAGACAGGATGTTTTCCTCGACAGTCAACTGTGGAAAGCAATGTCTGCCCTCCAGCACCTGAACGATGCCTTTGGCGACCAGCTTTGACGCCGAGAGATTGCTGATCGGTTCGTTGCGCCAGCGAATATCTCCCTTGCTCACGCGACCGCGTTCAGGTCCCAGAAGGTTCGAAATCGCTTTCAGCGTCGTGCTCTTACCGGCACCATTGGCGCCAAGGAGGGCAACAATACTGCCCTCCTCGACTTTCAGCGTTATGTCGCGAACGGCCAGGATTGCCTGACCATAGAGCGCTTCCATATTGCGGACTTCAAGGAACCCGCCTATTTGCTCATCCATGATCGGCGATCCTCTGTGATCAGTTCTGCGCCTGGCGCGGAGGCAGATTCTTTTCCTTGGCGTAAGCCGCGGCCCTGGCATAGATTGCATCTTTGAACAGCCCGCGTTCACCCTTCAGCCAATCAGTCCGCGCGTTCCACTTCGTGCCGTCCCATTGTACAATCTTTGCAGCCGGGTCGCCTTCGTGGTCGTCAGCTGTCACCTTGAGCGGGCTTATCAAACCGGTCGCACCAAGTTCCTCGATCCGCTCGGCGGTCAGGTTGAAATGTTCCAGTGCCCAATGACCCTCCTCCTTGGTCAAGGGGCGGTTACCGAATTTTGCCTGACCGGTTCGCAGCAACTCGGTGAACAGGATCGCCTGGACAAGACCGGCATTATAATAAACCGAGCCGAACTTCGATGCGTCCTTGAGGTCTCCCTTGCCCTGGTCGATGATGTTCTTCTTGATTTCCTGGCTGACCTTGAAATCGGTGCCGGAAGGATAGACGGAAACTGCCAGATAATTCTTGGCCGCCTCTCCGGCCGGGCGTGCATCCTCCTCCGAGCCTGTCCAAATGTCACCGATAATATGGTCCGCCGGGAAGCCGATGCGGGCTGCTGTCTTCAGGCCGACCGGTGACATGACGCCCCATGCGCGGAAGAATACCCAATCGGCGCCGGCACGCTTGATTTGCTGCCATTGCGCCTGCTGCTGCTCGCCAGGATGGGGGACAGGAATCTGGATGTCTTCGAAGCCATATTTCTTCGCCAAAATAGCCATCGGCTCGATGGTTTCGCGGCCATAGCCGGAATCGTGATAGAGCGTTGCGATCTTCAAGCCTTTCAACTTGTCATAGCCGCCCACCTGCTTTGCGATATGCTCGACGACGATCGAGGCCTCGGTCCAATAGTCGAAGAGCAGCGGGAACTGATAGGGAAATACACTTCCATCGACCGCATCGGCCCGACCGCCAGCCACCGATACGATCGGCAACCGATCAACGCGCGCCTTGTCAGAGATGGCGGCATCGAAACCGCTTGAGGTCGTAAACAGGACGGCCACCGGCGCGCCGGCGTAGCCGTTCTTGTAGCGCTCGTAGCATTCGAAGGCACGTTCGAGCGTATAGGCCGTCTCGCACTCCTGAACGAAGATCTTGACTCCGTTCACCCCACCTTTTTCATTGATATAATTGAAATAATCGCGATATCCGGCCCATTGCGGAATGCCGGAGGGCGCGTAAGGCCCTGTGCGATAGGAAAACAGCGGAAACAACTGCTGGCCGGTTGCTTCCTCAGCGCGAACGGCCGTGGTGAAGAGAGAGGCTGCTATCAGGGCTGACGTCGCAAGAGCGAGTGTTTTCGATAAGACGGACATGAAGATCCCCTAAAGTCGTTGCAGGAAAAATGGCGCCGGATGCTTGGGAGGACGGGCGGATGATCCGGCGCCTTGAGAGGCCGCCCGCAATGAAATGCTAGGTGCCGGCTCCCGAACGGAAGCTGCCGGTCGCACGCCGGATCAAGGCTGCCAATCCGTCCGGCTCCTTGATCAGGATGATGATGATGATGGCTCCAAAGATAATCCGCTGCAGATTTATCAGTGCTCCCTGGTCGCCGAGAAAAGAGAGGTCTGCGGCAAGGACCAGATGATCGAGAAGAATGGGTGTCAGCACGATAAAGACGGCGCCCAGAAAGTTGCCCAGGATCGTCGCCGTGCCGCCGATCAGCACGATGAAGAGCACCTGGAAAGACTTGTCGAGATTGAAGGTATGGGCATCAGAAGTGCCGAGATAGGCAAAGCCCCAGAGAACACCGGTGATACCGAGGAAGAAGGAACTGACCGCATAGGCCTGCAGCTTGCGCGGGACAATGCGGATGCCGACGACCGAGGCTGCCGTCTCCATGTCGCGGATCGCCATCCATTCGCGCCCCAGCCGACTGCGTACAATCAGAAAGGCAAGGCCAACCAGAACGGTCGTGACCGAGGCCGTCAGAAGATAGCGCCCGAGGGGCGATTGCAGATCATAGCCCAGGAATTCAAGACGCGGCGCCGAAATAGTCAATGACTGGCTGTTGTTCGAAAACCAGGGGAAGTTACTGAAGAGCCACTCGAAGAAAAACTGTGCTCCAAGCGTCGAGGCGCCGAGATAGAAACCCTTGATCCGCAAAGCGGGCAGACCGAAGGCGAGGCCTGCAATGCCGGCAATCAAGCCCGCGGCCAGAAATACCGCCGGCAATGGCAGACCAGGGGTCCGCAGAATGAGATTATAGGCCGAAAAGGCGCCAATCGACATGAAAGCCGCCGAACCGAGCGACACCAAGCCTGCGTAGCCCTGAAGAAGGTTCAGCGAAATGCCGGCAAGCCCCATGATCACCGTCGGGATGATGATCGAGCTCAGCCAGTAGTCGTCAGCAACGGCCGGAATGACTGCGAAGACGACTGCAAGTCCGATCAATACGAGCCCGACACGAGTGAAAGCGGGCACAGAGGAAGCAGTCGCGCGATAGCCCGCTTGCCCCGTATCGTCCTGAAATGTGACCATGATCTCAGACCCTTTCGATATCGCTGTCGCCAAACAGACCCGTCGGGCGTACGAGCAAGAATGCGACGGCAAGGATGTAGGCAAACCAGGTGGAAACGCTGCCGTTGACGAAGGGGCCGAGATAGATGTCGGCGAGCGATTCACCTGCCCCGACGATGAGTCCGCCAAGGATGGCACCGGGTATGGAGGAAAACCCGCCGATGATCAGCACGGGCAGCGCTTTCAGCGTGACGAGAGACAGCGAATATTGCACACCCTGGCGTGCGCCCCACAGCAAACCGGCCACCAGCGCGACAATGCCGGCAACGCTCCACACGATACGCCAGATCGTGGGCAGGCGAATGCCGATCGATTGGGCGGCGAGCGTATCGTCAGCGACGGCTCTGAGCGATATGCCCATGCGTGTCTTGCTGAAGACGATTGCCAGCACCGCTACGAGCGCGATCACAATCAACGAGGCGACGACATCGAAATGGCTGATCAAGATGCCGCCATAGCTCTCGGCGATGTCGTCGACACCGATATCGAGCATGTGCACGTCGGTACCAAGGAAGAATTGCGTCGCTCCGTCAATGACGAAGCTAAGGCCGAGCGTTGCCATGAACAGCGTCAGCGGGTCGCGATTTCTCAATGGCCGCAACACGGCTGCCTCGATTGCGATTGCGACCGCAATCATCAGCGCGGCTGACGCGGCAAAGGCAAGCCAGAAGGAAACCCCATGCTCGACGAGCGTGACGAAGGCGAGCGCGGCCAGAAAGACCATAGCCCCTTGCGCGAAATTGAAGACGCCCGAAGCCTTGTAGATCAGAACGAAGCCGATGGCGACGAGCCCATACATCAGGCCGGCAAAAAGGCCCGCAATCAGTGTCTCAAGGAAATACTGCATGGCGCGCCCCTCAGTGAACGGTGCCGAGATAGGCGGCGATAACATCGGCATTGTTGCGCACATCGTCGGGCGCCCCGTCGGCGACCTTGCGACCGTAATCCAGGACGACGATATGGTGGGCAAGTCCGAGCACGATGCCCACATCATGCTCGATCAGCACGATCGTCGTGCCGAGGGAGCGATTGACCTGCGCGATGATGTGGCTCATCTCGGCCTTTTCTTCCTGATTCATCCCGGCCATGGGCTCGTCAAGAAGCAGGAGCTTCGGTTCGGCGACGAGCGCGCGGGCAAGATCCACTTGCTTCTGGACGCCGTAAGGCAAGGTCGAGACGACACGATCGCGATGCGCTTCAAGCCCAAGGAAGGCGATAATCCGGTCAGCGTTCAGAGAAAATAGGCGTCTTTCTCGGCCATCGCGCCCGAAACGAAAGATATTTTCGACAAAGTTCGCCTGGCCATGTCGGGCAAGACCGGCCAGCACGTTTTCCCGCACCGACAACCGCCGGAACAAGGCATTGTGCTGAAATGTACGTCCGATACCCAGTCTGGCAGTCTTACCCGGCCGGATCGCCTCAAAGCGGTTTCCGTCGAAGACGACATCACCGCTATCGGCCCGATAAACTCCGTTGATCACGTTGAGGAGCGAGCTCTTGCCGGCGCCGTTCGGCCCGATCAGGGCGCAGATTTCGCCTTGCGCCACCGTGAAGCTCAAGTCATTGAGCGCCCGCACGCCGCGAAACGACAATGATACGTCACGCAATTGGAGAAGATCGCTCATCCTAGCCAGCCACGGTCTTGAGTTGCGAGATCCCGGTTTTTTCCGCTTCGCGACGTTTGACAGCCGCGATATCGCGGTAGCGATCGGCCGGATGATTTTTCGGCAGATACGGCCCGTCACCGAATAGTTTCTCGCGCAGCGTTCCGGATCTATATGCCGTTGGATAGGCGCCGCGTTTCTGCAATTCCGGAACGATATATCCGACCACATCTTCAAAACTGTCGGGCGTGACGGCATAGGCAATGTTGAAACCATCGACGTCGGTGTCATCAACCCATTCCTGCAGAATGTCGGCGATACGACCGGCAGAGCCGACAAAGACCGGACCAAGCCCGCCAATGCCGCCGAATTTGGCCAGCTCGTCGATGGTCCAGGATTTGTCCCCGCCGGCAAGATGCTCGACGACCGACTGTATCGCGTTGGTCTCGACTTTCTTGACCAGGTCGGTGGGCGCATATTGTCCGAAATCGATACCGCTCCAGCCAGACATGAAAACCAGCGATCCATCACGGGAGACGTACTGCTGATATTCCTTAAACTTCCGCTGCGCCTTTTCCTCGGTGTCGTCGGTGATGATGGTAACCAGCGTGTAGATGTAGATCTTTGTTGGATCGCGGCTTGCTTCGGCCGCCTTTTGCCGAATATCTGCCACATAAGCCTTGAGTACCGATTTGGTTGGAGCTGCAACGAAAACGCATTCGGCATGTTCGGCTGCAAAGGCCTTGCCAGGCCCTGATGCCCCCGCCTGGTAAAGCACCGGCATGCGTTGCGGCGAGGGTTCGGTTAGCCCATAGCCCGGTACTTCGAAATACTTGCCCTTGTGGCCGATTTCGTGAACCTTGGCCGGATCGGTGAAGATACGTCCCTCACGGTCGCGTAACACCGCTCCTTCCTCCCAGGAGCCTTCCAGAAGCTTGTAGAGAACCTCCACGTATTCGGCGGCGACCTCATAGCGATTGTCATGCCGCTTCAAACCGCCCTGACCGATATTCTTGGCACCGCTCTCCAGATAGGAGGTGACGATATTCCATCCGATGCGGCCCTTGCTGTGGTGGTCGGCCGTGGCAATGCGGCGCGCGAATGTATAGGGATGCTCGAACGAGGTGGAGGCGGTTATTCCTATGCCGAGATGCTCGGTGGCAAGCGCAATTGGCGCCGCCAATTGCAGGGGATCGTTGACCGGGATCTGTGCTGCCTGATGCAGCGCATGGAAGTTGCTGCCCTTATAGACGTCGTAATAGCCGATCACATCCGCAATGAAGATGCCATCGAAAACTCCACGCTCCAGGGTGCGGGCCAGATCTTGCCAATAGTCGAGATCCTTGTATTTCCATGATTTATCCCGGGGATGTGCCCATAGACCCGGCGATTGGTGACCGACACAGTTCATGTCGAACGCATTGAAGCGGATCGTCTTGGTCATCTGACACTCACATATTTGCAAAAGGTGCCAGACGATACGGTGAGCACGATATATAATACAGTTTGTCTATGTTTTTTATCAACTAATAAACACAAAAAAATTCTGCAGATCGTGCCGATCACGAAAGCTGGATTAAGTTTTCTGCCTAATCGATGCGGTCTCAAATATCATGAAGAGGGCGTTCGAACGGATATTTCACCGTTGACAACCGCCACCCGCGACCACGCTCTCCATCAAATACATCGGCGACGAAGACAAGGCGAACAACCTCGCAATTTGGCCGGTCGAACGTCAGGTCGTCCGGGCGCCGACGCTGAAACCCCAAGCATATTATCTACTATTTTTGTAGAAAATTAAAACACGGTTTCAGCAATCGCCAATTTGCTGCATTGGCCGTCTTTGAACCTTCTCATTTCAATTGGGACATTAGTAGCAGTCTGAGCGATGCGCTGCCAGACCGCCAAGAGACGGCAATTGAATAAGGAAGGAAACCCAAGATGGCATTTCGCCCGTTGCATGATCGCGTCGTGATCCGACGCTTGGACAGCGAAGAAAAGACGAAAGGTGGGATCATCATTCCGGACACCGCCAAGGAAAAACCGCAGGAAGGCATCGTCGTCGCCGTTGGTCCCGGTCTGCGTGACGATGGTGGCAAGCTGACGCCACTCGACGTCAAAACGGATGACCGGGTGTTGTTTGGAAAGTGGTCCGGCACAGAGATCAAGATCGACGGCGAAGACCTGCTGATCCTCAAGGAAGCCGACATCCTCGGCGTTGTGGCCTAACACGGCATTTTACAAAGGAACTCATCCATGGCTGCCAAGGAAGTCAAATTCTCCACCGATGCCCGCCAGCGCCTGTTGCGCGGCGTCGATATTCTCGCCGACGCGGTGAAGGTGACGCTAGGTCCAAAAGGACGAAACGTCGTCATCGAAAAGTCATTCGGCGCACCGCGCATCACCAAGGACGGTGTTTCCGTCGCTAAGGAGATCGAGCTCGAAGATAAGTTCGAGAATCTCGGTGCCCAGCTCCTGCGGGAGGTCGCCTCCAAGACGAATGACCTTGCCGGCGACGGCACGACGACAGCGACCGTTCTCGCGCAAGCCATCGTTCGCGAAGGCGCAAAGGCGGTGGCCGCGGGCCTCAACCCGCAGGACCTGAAGCGCGGTATCGATCTCGCCACGGCGGAAGCAATCCGCAGCATCAAGGAGCGCTCGCGCAAAGTCGCCTCGTCGGACGAAGTTGCTCAGGTCGGCACGATCTCTGCAAACGGTGAAGGCGAAATCGGCAAGCTGATCGCCGAAGCCGTTCAAAAGGTCGGCAATGAAGGTGTGATCACCGTCGAGGAGGCAAAGAGCTTCGAGACGGAGCTCGACGTCGTCGAAGGACTGCAATTCGACCGTGGCTATCTCTCGCCCTATTTTGTGACGAATGCCGACAAACTGGTGGTCGAGTTCGACGATCCTTACATCCTCATTCACGAAAAAAAGCTGTCCACGCTACAACCGCTGCTGCCGCTTTTGGAGGCAGTCGTTCAAACCGGCAAGCCTCTCCTGATCATCGCCGAGGATGTCGAAGGCGAGGCTCTGGCGACCCTGGTGGTCAACAAGCTGCGTGGCGGCTTGAAGATTGCAGCCGTGAAGGCGCCCGGTTTCGGCGATCGCCGCAAGGCGCTGCTTGAGGATATTGCTATCGTCACAGGTGGTGAGGTCGTATCAGAGGACATCGGCATCAAGCTTGAGAATGTTACGCTCAATCAGCTTGGAAGGGCAAAGAAGATCCGCATCGACAAGGAGAATACGACCATCATCGATGGTGCCGGAGCGAAAACAGAAATCGACGCCCGCGTACAGCAGATCAAGACCCAGATCGAGGAAACGACCTCCGACTATGATCGGGAAAAACTGCAGGAGCGCGTCGCCAAGCTTGCCGGCGGCGTCGCCGTCATTCGTGTCGGCGGTTCCACCGAAATCGAGGTCAAGGAAAAGAAGGATCGCGTCGATGATGCATTGAACGCGACCCGCGCCGCGATCGAGGAAGGTATCGTGCCGGGAGGCGGTGTCGCGCTGCTGCGAGCAAAGAGCGCCGTCGAAAAGCTGAAAAGCGATAATCCCGACATCCAGGCCGGGATCCATATCCTACTGAAGGCGCTAGAAGCTCCAATCCGGCAGATCGTCGAAAATGCAGGCGTCGAAGGCTCGATTGTCGTCGGCAAGGTGCTTGAAAACAGCTCGCCGACCTTTGGGTTCAACGCGCAATCGGAAAAATACGTCGATCTTCTCGAGGAAGGCATTGTAGATCCGGCCAAGGTGGTTCGAACCGCGCTACAGGATGCCGCCTCCGTCGCAGGCCTCCTGGTCACGACCGAGGCGCTGATTGCCGAGGTGCCTAAGGAAAAATCCTCCATCCCGGCAGCCCCGGGCGGCGGCTTCGACTACTAGTCATCATCCAAAAGTTTGCTGGCGGGAAAACTCGCCGGCAAACTGCTATCATCGTTTCGCCGGCCGTCACAACAATTAGAAGCACGTGATTTTATTGCCGCAATGCAGTAGTTGTCCTTGGAATTCTCGATGATTGGAACGGCACACAAATGCTGCCCGCAGTTGATCTTCGTCGCTTTGCACCGGAAAACACCAAAACATCCGTGGACATCCGCTTCCGGCACGCGCTGGACGGCGCCTCTTTCCGTGATGGATGCGCTAACCGCTGTTACGCGGTTGATTAACCATCAAGCACTCTCCGAAAATTCTGCGTTGCACTTTCCGCGTCGTACCCCGACCTGCAGCATAATACGCCACGGTGGCTCAGGCGACCTCGCTATTTCGTTCGAAAGGCGTGATGATTTTCCGAGAACCGACCGCGGCCGGTTTCTTCCCTGAAACCGCAAATTCGCCCACGATACGATCATGATAAATACGCGGATTGTGGGATGAAATCGTGCGGGCGTTTCGCCAATGGCGATCAAGTGCCGTCGAGCGCTTGGCAGCGGAGGCGCCGAGCGCATCGAAAAGCACCGTTGTCGCCTCAAGGATCAACTTCGAGACAACCGTAACCGATTGGCTGGTTTCGATGTCGGCGAGAAGATGAACATCCGTTTCCTCAGGATCGACGCCCGAAATATTTGCCTCATAGGATCGCTGGAGCGCTTCGGCGACATTCAGAACGATAGCACCTGCTGCATATGCAGGCCCTTTTACTCGTCCGACGACTTCGAGCACCTGCGGATCTTCCGCGCTCGTTTTGCCGTTGCCGCGCGGATAGATGCGTGAACGTTCGCTGACATGACGGGCCAACTCCGCGGAGGCGGCGCGGCCTATGCCGGCAAGGCTTGCAAGATGCACGAGCTGGAAGAATGCCTGTGTGTACGGAAAGCGCGCAGCATCCGGCTTGATATGGAAGGGCTCGAGCACAACATCCTTGAACCGTGCAGTGCCGCTGCCGCTCATGGCCTGGCCAAAGCCGTCCCAATCGTCGAGAATTTCAACACCGGGAGCGACCGTCGGCACCAGGGCGGCGATCGGGTCTCCGGATCCGTTAGTGGCTCCGAGGTTGATCCAGTCCGCATAGATCGAGCCGGTCGTGTAAAACTTCGCGCCATTCAAGCGATAGCCCAGTTCATCCCTGACTATCGTCGTCGAGTAGTCACCGACATTGCCCGTCAGCTCCGAAAATCCGCTACCGATCATCTCACCACGACCGAGGCGACCGAGCCACTCGTCTCGCCAGCCGCCCCGCGGCGCGTTGAGTAAGTCTTCCGTAAAGCCCTGATGGCTGCGAAAGATGTTGGTAATATTCGGGTCAGCCGACGAAAGCTCGATCAGCAGGCAGAACAGTTCCGGCAACGTAATTTCAAAGCCGCCATAGGCTTGGGGAATACGCAAGGCCCCAAAGCCCACATCCCGCAACCATCGAACCTCCTCAAAAGGCAGGCGCCTCTCCTGGTCTCGCCCGATCGCACCCTCCCCGATCCGCCTGAATATGGGGCGAAAACGTTCCGCGATCTCGTCATATCGCGCCGATGGTTTTCGGCCCCAGCTCTCTTCGATCACTGTCATGAAAATATCCTTTGAATCCCTGTCTATCACCAGGCCGAGAACTCGGCGCCGATCAGACCTTGGTCCTCTGATACCCGGCCGACAGCCCTGCCACGTTGGCTGCCGGTTCCGTGACGCCCAACCACGCGAGAAGCTGTAGCCGTAGCTGGTCGAATTCAGCGCTCCCGGCTGACCGCGGCCTCGGCAACCTAACAGCCGCCTCGTGGGCGACGATGCCATCGCGCATCACCATCACTCTGTCGGCAAGTAGCAGGGCCTCCTCCACATCATGGGTCACGAGAAGCACCGCCTGCCGGTGCCTTTGCCAGAGATCGGCGACCAGCGCCTGTGCCTTGAGACGCGTCAACGCATCCAATGCGCCGAAAGGCTCGTCCAGCAATAGCAAGTCCGGGTTGCGAACCAGGGCTCGCGCGAGCGATGCGCGCTGCGCCTCGCCTCCGGACAGGTCTTTCGGCCAGGCATCGCTACGAGCAGACAGCCCCACCTCGGCCAACGCAGTATCGGCCCTCTCGCGATCGCCGGCGCGTAGGCCGGCGACAACGTTGCTCCTGACCCGCTTCCACGGAAACAACCGTGGCGATTGAAACGCCACGCCACGGCGCGGCGAGACGAACACATCACCTTCGATTTCGTGATCAAGATTTGCCAATATGCGCAAAAGCGTGCTCTTGCCACAACCGCTCGTCCCGAGCAAAGCGACGAACTCGCCGCTGCGGATCTCAAGGTTCAGATGATTAATAACCTTTCGTTCCCCGAAGCGGCGGACAAGTCCATGAACGCTGACTGCCAGACCTGTTGCGATCGACCCCGTGGATGACATGGTCAGGCTCCATCGAAACTTTGGCGCCATCTGAGCAGTATCCGTTCCAGCACGCGGACGATCACATCGGCGCTGAGCCCGAGAAGAGCATAGATGACGAGACAGATGATAATGATGTCAACGCGATAGACTTCCCGCGCGTGAGTGATCAAATAACCCAGTCCGCCCTGTGCATTGACCGTCTCGGCGAAGACCAGCGCAAGCCATGCCGAGCCCAGTGAATAACGCAATCCCACCAACAGGCTCGGCAATGCACCGGGCAGAATGACTTGGAAGATCAGGGCAGTACGTCCAAAGGACAACGTCCGGGCGACCTCGACCAGCGTCTTGTCAACATTGCGGATGCCAGCGAACGTGTTGACATAGAGCGGAAAGGTTACGGCGAAGGCTACCAGCGTAACCTTCGGCGTCTCGTCGATACCAAGCCATATAATCAGCAGCGGGACAAGCCCGGCCCAGGGCAAGGTGCGAGCCATCTGCATCGGTGCGTCGACCAGATCCTCCCCCAACCGCAAGAGACCCGAAAAGATGGCAAGCCCGACGCCGAAAATAAAACCGAATCCGAAACCAATGACAACACGCTGCAGCGACAGCGATAAGGCTTCGAAGAGATCGCCGCCGGCGATCAGGTCTTCCAGGGTCTGCCAGAGCGTCAAAGGACCTGGAAACAGGTCCTCCGATATCCAGCCGTAATGCGTTACGACCCACCAGATCGTGACCAGTGCGGCAGGGCCAAGACACTTGCTAAGGCCCCTTGGAAAGGGGTTGCGTCGTGCTCTTTCGGCCGGAACAATGCGTTCGAGGCCCTGGACAGCCATATCAGTCTCAGACGTGACAGTGGGATATGGTGGCGGCTCGGCATCGCGGAAGCTCGTTAGCGTTGCCATCAGTCCGTCTTTGCCAACTTCTTGTTCTCGTCGACGATCACGGTGCCGAAATCCTTCGCAACATAATCTTCGACGCGGAACTCGCTCTTGAACTGCCCTCGTTGATGGAAATAGCCGACCTCCTTTTGCCAGCCGGCGAGCACGTCGGCGTCCGTCGCCGGTACGAATTCCACTCGCGACCGGCTAGCCTGCAGATTGGCAGCGTCAGGCGAGATCTGTGACAGCTTGGCGACCTGTTCAGCCCATTCCTTCGGATGCGCGTTCACCCATGCCTGCGCGCGGATGATGCGCCGTGTCAGATCTTCCAGTGCGGCCTTGCGCGTTGGATCCGTTACCGACGAAGTCGGCGCATAAAGGACACCGGCGGTATCAATGACCTTACTCAGCGATTGCAGGATACGAGCCCCATGCTGCTGCTGAGCAATCGCAGTGTTCGGATCCCAGACGACAAAAGCGTCCACCTGGCCGTTGAGCAAGGCTGACAGACCGTCCGTGGTGTTGAGATTGAGGATCAGCTTATCATCCCAGGAAACACTCGCCTGCTTCAGTGCATTGGCGAACTGATAATGCTGCTTGGTAAAATAGGGCAGCGCAACCTTCCGGCCTTTAAGGTCGGCGACGGCTTTCAACGGAGAGTCGCCGCGCACCAGGATGGCGCTGCCACTTTCCTTGCGTTCCCATGTACCCGCCAGAATCGTGACTTTGACGCCATTTGCGATGGCGGCCAGGACACCAGTATCCCCGCCGGCGGCAATATCAACGTGCCCGGCGCGCAGCGCTTCGACAAGCGGCGGTGTGGAATCGAAATCCGCCCACTTGATCTTGTAGGGCAGATTTTCCAGCTCGTTGGCGGCGATGAGTTCACGGTGAAGGCCGGTCTTGTTCGGCGTACCGACTGTAATCGTCAGGCTGGAAAGGTCCGTCGCGCCTTGCGCCCATGACGTGACTGCAATGGAGGCAGCAAAGGCGATGCCGAGGCCCGCGCTCCGGATCAACCGACCGAATTGGCTCATTTTCACTTCATCTCCCTCAACGATTGCCAAGCCAGCGCGTCCTTGTCGGCTGGGGAAGCGGACACCGCATGATATTCAGAGCCTATGCAAGGGGCGCCACAATCGTAAGAAAAGTTAGTCTATAGATTTTATATATTATAAAATCGATTTCTCGTTTTGCTCGTGGCTCCGCACACAGCCGACTTCGTCATACGCGACCCTCCCCTTTAGGCTTGCTCAGTCGATATCAACCGAAAAGGAGCTGGCTATGAGCCAGAAGACGATTTCTCGGGATACCTTCCGTCAATGGCTTGGAGATGGGGAGGAACTGGCAGTACTCGATATTCGCGACCCGGCCGAGGTTGGTTATGCGTCGCCTTTGTTCGCGACCAATCTGCCGGCCGAGCGGGTGCGAAGCGAAATCAATCGTTTCGTGCCGCGCAAGGGTGTGCGCACGGTACTCGCCGACGCCGGTGACGGCACGGCCGTGTTTCTAGCCAAAGAACTTACCGATGCCGGCTGGCCAAATGTCCACGCGCTTGGCGGCGGCATTCCGGCATGGACGGCGCAAGATGGCAACACCCCTCTTCCGACCTTTGATATACCCGGTGTCGATTTCTCGATCGCGGTGCAGAAGGAGAAGAATACGCCTGTCGTCTCGGCTACCGAATTGAAAGCATTGCGCGACGCCGGGGAGGACGTCATCGTCATCGATACTCGTACCGTTCCCGAATTCGCGCGCGACCATGTGCCGGGCGCAGTCAGTGTACCGGGCGCCGAATTGGTGCTGCGCTTCAAGGACATCGTTCCCTCCGAGAACACAAAGGTCGTCATTTCCTGCGCGGGCCTGCCACGCGCCATACTTGGAGCGCAGACGCTAATCGACGCGAAAGTTCCCAACCAGGTGTCCTACCTTCATGACGGCACCAAAGGCTGGACAGCCGCCGGTTTGACACTCGAAACCGGCAAGACCCACACCTACGGGGAGGCCAGCAATGCTGCACTCGATTTTGCCGGCAAGCATATCCGGTCGTTGAGTAGCGGCGACCACTTCCCCGAAATCGATCTAGCAACCGCCCGGGCATGGTCAGCCGATCCGGAACGCACGACCTATCTGCTGGACGTCAGGACCCCGGAGGAGTTCGAACAAGGCCATCTCGACGGCACGCTGTCGTCCGAAGGCGGCCAGCTACTCGGCGTGGCTTATCGAACGATCGCCGTGCGCGGATCACGGGTCGTACTGATCGATGATCTCCTTGGCGTGCGCGCCCGTACCGTGGCTCATTGGCTGCAGCGGCGTGGCTACGAGATCGCCATCCTGCTCGTCGATTTTCAGCATGGCAGCCTGAGCGAAGTGGCTTGACGGGATCAGGTCGGCAAGCGAATTCTTGGGCGGAGTGATTTTCGGGTCACTCCGCCCAACTACGTTTGTTTCAGTCAGGCATCCAGCCATGCTGTCGCGAAATCGCCTGACGTCACATCGATCGTCGTCACCAACGCCTGCGCGGCTTTCGAGCGCGCCACGACCGTTGGCAAGGCGACGAGCGCAAAGTTGGGCAGATCGACACCGGTAATCGTCTGGATCTTCTTAAAGTATTCGGCCCGCTTCGCATCATCTTGCTCCACGGCTGCAGCCCTGAAAAGCTCATCAACCTGAGGATTGTTGTAGTGCGCGGCATTGACGTAGGGAGCGACATTCTTGATGCCATCCGACCAATAGAGCCTTTGGACACCTGCCGTCGGATCAAATAGCCTGCTGATCCCATTCAAGTTGATATCGAAACCACGCTCATTGTAGACGCGCTTGATATAGGTCCCGAGATCACCATCCAGGATCTCCACCTTTACACCCAGCTTGCCGAGGGCAGAGCGAAGATATTCAGCAGTCTTCCTGAACGTATCGCCTGGAAGGAATGCGAGGCGCAGTCTGAACCGGGGGCCGTCGCTCTTTTGCGGAAAACCGGCGGAATCGAGCAGTTGAGATGCCTTATTGAGATCGAACGGATATTGGAACGGCGCTTCGTCGTTATAGGTCGTAAACACAGCCGGGATCGTCGAAGCAGCCGGCTTTGCAGTGCCGAAAAAGATGGCCTCCACGATGAAGTTTCGATCAATGGCATGGGCGAGTGCATGGCGAACCTCCCGTTTGGCGAGGATCGAATTTTCGAGATTGAATTCGAGGATCTGCGCATTGTTGAGATAGGAGTCCGTGTAGGTATCCACGGCAATCTGCGGATTCTGTCGCAACCGGTCGATGTCGACCAGGGAAATGTCCGTCGACAAATGCGCATCGCCGGTCTCAAGCGCGATCGAAGCAGCAGCACCGTCGCCGATAAAGCGTGCTACGATGCCATCCAGATAGGGCAGCCCCGCCTGCCAATAGTCCGGGTTCTTTCGGAGCTTCACATAGCTGCCGCGCTTCCATTCCTCGAACACGAAAGGACCCGTGCCGATGGGGTTGAGGCCATTTTTACTGGCTGCATAATCTTCTGTAGGATAGCTGTGGGCAGCCAGTATCGGGGTTTCGCCTCCTGTCAGCGCCCGCAGCAGAAAGGGTGTCGGCTTGGAGAGGACGATGACCGCGGTCAGCGGATCGGGCGTCTCCACATCAGTCACGTTTGCGAAAGTGATACGGCCGCGCGGCCCAACGCGCTTGAAGGCTAGTAGCGAAAAACGAACGTCCTGAGAGGAAAAGTCCTTTCCATCGTGCCATTTCACGCCGCGACGCAGGTTGAACGTGTAGCGCAATCCGTCTTTCGAGATGGACCAGGAGACGGCGAGTACCGGCTGCGGATCGAACTTCTCATCAAACCGCACCAAGCCTTCGAGAATCTTGGTCGAGATGACCCGGGTGCGGGTGTTTGAATCCAGCAGCGGCACGAGCGTTGTCGGCTCTCCGACGGCAACGGAAGTCAGGATTCCACGCCGCTTCGGGTTCGTGGCCTCTTGCGCGAGGGAAGGCATACCTGGGATCAGGCCCGCCCCCAAAGCTGTGCCGAGTAAAAGAACATTTCGCCTGGACAGTTGCACTATCGACCCCTTCGATATTGATGGATGGATTGGAGAGATCAGGCCGCTTTAGGCCGGCTTTCGATAGGGTTCAGAACAGCATTGCCTCGTCGGGTAGAGCCGCATCGCCCACGATCGCAGAGCTCCTCACCTCCACAAAGCTCTCCATTTTGCGAAACCGTGCCCGTCGCTCTGGCGCCGCAAACTTATAATCCATAAATCCAGTAGATTATTATCATTCACAGGAAGAAAGAACTTGCTCAGTAACTGAGCAGCCAGGGAAAATTCGTCTTGCAACTAAGGACCTTAAATTATTCAGCCGCCAGAGGCAGTTCGTTGCAAGTAAAGCTTTCGAAGGAGACGTTCGTGAAGCGACTTGAAACCGCTCGCAGCCATTGTCCGCGGATTGATGCGTACTGAGAAAACTATTTCTATAAATTCGATCGAAATAGTTGCTATGGGTTTCACGAGCTGCGGTGGGATCCGTAGGTTGCCCTCATACGCAAATTGGCACTGCCAAAGAGTTGGGGATCGATATGGGCTTGTTTCGTTCGGCGATGATAGGTGTCGCTGTCGCTTTTGGGGTAGGATTGGCATCGGCTCAGGGGGCCGATCTTTCGGAGATCCGGATCGACTGGGCGACCTATAATCCGGTCGGCCTTCTTCTGAAGAAGGAGGGCCTGCTGGAAAAGGAATTCGCCAAGGACAAAATCGGCATAAGGTGGGTCCAGTCCGCCGGCTCGAACAAGGCACTGGAATTCCTGAATGCCGGCTCGATCGATTTCGGCTCGACGGCAGGTGCCGCGGCGCTGATCGCTCGCGTCAACGGCAACCCGGTCAAGTCGATCTACGTTTATTCGCGTCCGGAATGGACGGCTCTGGTTACCCGCGCCGATAGCCCGATTTCCACCGTCCAGGATTTGAAGGGCAAGACGATCGCGGTCACGCGCGGCACCGATCCACATATCTTTCTCGTCCGCGCCTTGGCCGATGCCGGACTGAAACAGTCGGACGTGAAGCTGGTGCTGCTGCAGCATGCCGACGGCAAGCTCGCGCTTCTGCGCGGCGACGTCGATGCCTGGGCCGGTCTTGATCCGCTGATGGCGGCTGCCGAGGTGGAAGACAAGGCGAAACTCTTCTACCGCAAGCCGGAGAACAACACATGGGGGGTGCTCAACACCACTGAGACCTTCGCCGCAGAGCATCCCGACATCGTCAAGCGCGTCATTGCCGTCTACGAGCAGGCCCGCGCGCATGCGATCGCCAATCCCACCGCGCTGAAGGCGGCCTTGGTGGAGGCGGCCAAGTTACCTGACGATGTCATCGCCAAACAGTTGGAGCGCACCGACATCTCTCAATCCACCATCGGCGACCTGCAGCGCGACACGATTTCGAAAGCCGGCCTTGCGCTGCAAAGCGCCGGCGTCCTGCCCGCCGACGTCGATATTCGGAAGGTCACTAACGAGCTGATCGACGATCGTTTCGCGGTCGGCAAAACGCAGTGAAAGAGCACTTCTCGTCGCGATGACAGACTTGGCCGGGAGCAGCATCAAGACGGAAGCGGAAACGCCGCGCTCGGCCGCGGCGTCAACCTTCTATGGGATGGGCGGTAAGGTGGTTGTGGCTATCCTGCTGCCCGCACTCGGACTGCTGTTCTGGGAAATCGCCGTTGCGGCTGGGTGGTTTTCCGGCCGTCTCATGCC
The DNA here is from genome assembly GCF_057784375.1 of Martinezella sp. CNPSo 3964. Classification (NCBI taxonomy): domain Bacteria; kingdom Pseudomonadati; phylum Pseudomonadota; class Alphaproteobacteria; order Hyphomicrobiales; family Rhizobiaceae; genus Martinezella; species Martinezella sp. CNPSo 3964. Next base: position 102,665 of record NZ_JBXSOW010000016.1, on the reverse strand, counting down.
GCCGCCATCCAGGGTCGCCGCGACGCTATGGGCGCTCTGGAAATCCGGTGAATTGCTCAATCATATCGCCATCACCAGCTTCCGGGTTTTCCTCGGCTTTATCATCGGTGCCGGCACCGCCACGGTTGCCGGAGCCGTAACCGGATATTTCGGGCTAGCCCGACGGCTGGTCGATCCTTCGCTGCAGGCGCTTCGTTCCATCCCGTCGATCGCCTGGGTGCCACTCTTCATTCTCTGGTTCGGAATTTTCGAGGCTTCGAAAGTGGCACTGATTGCCGTCGGCGTCTTCTTTCCCGTTTATCTCGGCGTGTCCGGCGCCATCCTGTCGGTCGATCGCAAGATCGTCGAGGTTGGGCGCATCTTCCGTCTGTCCGGCTTTTCACTTGTGCGGCGGGTCATGCTGCCGGCCGTGTTTCCAGCCTATGTGACCGCGCTCAGGTCCGGTCTCGGCCTCGGCTGGATGTTCGTCGTGGCGGCGGAATTCATGGGCGCTTCCGAAGGGCTCGGCTATCTCCTTGTCGATGGCCAGCAATTGGGCAAGCCGGACCAGATCATGGCCGCCATCATCACCTTTGCCGTCATCGGCAAATTGACGGACAGTCTGCTCCTGGCGGCAACGACCCCGTTCCTGACCTGGCAGGACAGTTATAGGCGCGAAGGATGAGCCGATGCTGACGCTGCGAAACCTGGGTAAGACCTATGCAAACGGCGTGCGCGCGCTGGATGGTTTTTCGCTCAGCCTCGCTGCGGGCGAGATCGTCGCGGTGATCGGCGGATCGGGCTGCGGCAAAAGCACGCTGCTACGATTGATCAGCGGCCCGGAAACACCCACGCATGGAACGGTCGAGCTCGACGGCGAGCCGGTTACCACGCCGCATCCGTTGATCAACCTAATCTTTCAGGAGCCGCGTCTGTTTCCCTGGCTGAGCGTTGCCAACAATGTCGGCTTCGGCCTGGCCGAACTCGATGGCAATGATCGCCGACAGCAAGTGGAGGCCGCGTTGGAAAAGGTCGGTCTCGGAAAGCTCGGCGGGCGCTGGCCGAAAGAACTGTCTGGAGGCCAGGCCCAGCGGGTGGCGATTGCCCGCGCGTTGGTCACCCGGCCGGAGGTGCTCCTTCTGGATGAGCCCTTCTCCGCTCTCGATGCCTTCACGCGCGCCGATCTGCAAGATCACCTGCTCGATATCTGGTCGGAAACGCGCCCGACGCTGGTACTGGTGACGCATGATATCGATGAGGCGCTTGTGCTGGCAGACCGGATCGTCGTCATGCGGCCGTGGCCGGGTCGTATCCTCGACGAAATCACGATCGGCCTGCCAAGGAGACGTGACCGGGCGTCCGTATCATTCGAAGTTGCCAAGCGGCAGTTGTTATTGTCGCTCAATCACTCACTGCAGCCATCCTGACAGAAGAAGGCCGGGAGCAGTGCTGTTGCAGGCTGACAACTCATCGCCATGTTGGAGACCCTCGATCACATCATGGAGTTGCTACGCTGCAGGCGGGCTCCGGCGCCCTCCTTCTCAAGCTCGGCTGACCGGCGTGTCTGCCCAACGAACCATCAGGTGGAATAGGCCGAATTGGCTGTAAGCTCGATCAGGAACGTTGTCCGCCTTGCCATCGCTGCGCCGCGATGCCTGCAACAATGTCTTCGACGATCTCCTGTAATTCCGCTGGCGTCGCACCATCCCGCGCCTGGATCGATATGCCCTGCATGACGGCGGCCAGATGCCGGGCCAGGCGTTGTACGCGCTCCGTGTCGGCAAACGGCCGGAGCGCATGCGCAATTTTCTCACGTATAGCGTCGCGCCGCACGGCCAAATCCCGGACGAGTGCGGCATGCTCAGGATGGCAGGCGATCATGCCGCTGGAAATCATACAGCCGCGCTCGCGATCCGGACGGGTGACAGCTTCAATGGCTGCCTCAAGCAACAACTGCACCGCCTCAGCAAGTGTAGTCACCGAGCCAATAGCGGTTACATCAAGGGAACCGATGCCCGCCTCATAGCGGTCGAGCACCTCCCGATAAAGATCGGCCTTGCTGCCGAAGGCGGCGTAAAGGCTCGGCGGCGCGATACCAATCGCCCTAGTGAGGTCGCCGATCGAAACGCCTTCGTAGCCGTGACGCCAAAACAACCGCATCGCCGTTTCGATCGCCTTGTCCCGGTCAAAGCTCCACGGCCGCCCACCACGAGATTTCGCATTCCGTTCCATATCGTTCACTAAACAACATCTTGACAGACGTCGTCAAGTAAGTTTGATAGTGACCACTAAACAATATCGGATGTCAGCATGGATCGTTGACGACGTAAATTTTTGATCACCGCGACAGGCAACGCCCCTCAGATATGAGAACCATTCGGATGCGGTCACACCGGCGCTCGCCTCGCACCACGCATACCAGCGAAATGATGAGCCAGAACCAAATAAGAGACCTGACGAGGAGACAACCATGACCCAAGCCATTTCCCGCTCCGCCAAGACAGCGACTGCGCCTTCATCGCCGCTCTTCACCGATGCTTGGGACCTGCCCCGACACTCCGCCACCATCGGCGAGATAATTGAAGCGCTCGATCCGCTATTGGAGGCCGTTCAGCTCCAGCTCGGCACCGGCGCCGAACGGGATGGGCTGCTCGATCAGCTCAAGGGTACGCTCAGCCTCACCGCACGAGAATCGAGCCTTCCCCTGGCGCATGTCCCAGCGGATGACGGTTTGCGCCAGGAGTTGATTGTTCAAGCCGGCGCGATCAGCGATTACATCATCGGCAAGACACGGCACGTGAACGAGAGCGGCGGTTCCCTGCGGCGACACGGCGCGGATGCGTTGCAAAGCTTTACGCTGCGAAGCCACTGCGATGGCCATCTCTGGCGGCCCGCCGTCACCGCCCAGCTCACCGGCCCTTATGGCGGGCCTAATGTCATGCAGCTCTTCAACGAATGGCTGCACCAGATCGTGCTATTGCGCGACAGTCTGATCCCCTTCACCAATTGGGAGACGCTGCCGATCCCGCTCGATCGACTGGCAGCTGCACGTGGCCTGCGGGCATTGGAGGAGGCGCGCGGCCGCTTTGTCGGCGACCTCGTGACCAAACAGGTGCAGCATGGCACCATCCTGCGGATGGCGGAGGCCCTGTTCTGCCTGCCGTCCGGCGAAGCAAGCTATGGTTTTTTCACGGGTGAGATCGTCATCCTGCCCTGCGTGGTGGGAGACGATATCGGGACTGCGCCCAAAGGGCTGCTCAGCTGGCGGCAAGACGGTATCTCCGGCCTGGAGGATGCCGGTCCGATGCGGTTTCGCTATGCCCAATCGGACTATTTCGCCCAGACAAAGAGCCAGATCGGCCTTGTGTCGGCGGCGTCCGACCAGGGCGCCGCTCATGCGAGGCTGGAAGCGCGATCGATCGGTGAAAACGAAGCACTCATAGACATCGTCGTGACATTGGGCGAGAAGTTTCGGATCGATCTCGGGCAGGCCCTGCGCGGCCACCGCTTCGCTTATCGCCCGGCGGTTGAAACCTATGCCGTTCGCTTCGCCGAGCCCAGTGACGAAGTGCCGGTCACGCACCCGCTCTCGGACCTGTTGTCGCTTCCCGAGATCGCAACGGCCGACAGCGGAATCCATATTATCCAGCTCCCGGACGATCCGCTTGCCAGCCTTGCCATCCTGGGCAAGATCTATCCGGAAAATACCATCATAAGGGGTGAGGCATCCTGGGACGAAGTGGGACGATCGGGCAAGAAATATGGCGCCCGCTTTGTTCTGCAGCATCGAAGCGCGCTCGAATCCCGATGATCGTCTCGGCAGCAAAGAGCAGAAAGAAGATGCCGCGCAATATTATAGGCTGATATCCGGCGATACCCAAGCGTTCGCTTCAGCCGCGATCTTGACAATGTCGTATCGAGAACTTTCTGATCAAGGCTGTCCATTGACAAATAGACTTGCGTTATCTTTCCGAAAGAGGGACCAGAGCACGATGGAGACGCCCATTGAGGGAAAGCTGGACCTAAACCGGCTTCCCCTCAATATTTTACTCACCGGACGGATATCTGTCGTCAGAGTGTCTCCGTCAGATCTCGGATTAATTGTCAGGCTTTTCTTCACGCCCCAAACCGAAACGCCCGACGCTGCGGCGAGATTAAGCCGATCATTCGCGATAAGAGCATTGGCATCCTCCGGATCCTTCTTGTACTTGCCGCTATTCAACTCGGTGCCAGCGCTTTCAATCAATGCGCCGAGTTGCTGATAGCGGGCTCAAAGGCCTAGCGAAAGACTTGCCGGTGGTAGAAAGTCGATCAATGCCCTGACACTATGCGAGGGTACGGCGCCGCCCGGCCATAGAAGTCTCAGAACGCCCGCATCCCGGACATTTCTCTCCAAAAGTGAAAGCAGCCTTCCTTCTTCGATCTGCCGATTGACTGCGACAGATGGCACGCAGGCAATGCCTGCACCCTGCTCTGCCAATTCTATCCTTGCTTCAACGCTGCTTGCGATCGCCGCGACCGGCAAGTCCAAATCGAGAGGTGCGCCATCGCGGGCTAGAGGCCAAACATCAATGGCGCCTGTTGCGGGATGTCGGCGGTGCAAGCAACGATGATGAAGAAGACTCTCCGGATTGTCCGGGACACCGTGCATAGCAAGATAGGCGGGTGAGGCAACAAGCGTGTGCCGAAAACGCCCCACAGTGCGCGTCATGAGGCTTGAATCTCGAACCTCTCCAGCACGAATGGCGAGGTCATAACCTTCTCGCATAAGGTCCACCAGCCGATCATTTAGGTCAAGTTCCAGACGCACCTCAGGATAAACCTGCATAAAACGCTGGAAGATTGGCATAAAACCTGTCGTCCAGGTCGGCAGGCTAACCCGCAACGGACCACGCACGCTTCGTCGGGCTTCCGATAGCTCCTCTGACGCCAAGGCAATCTCGGCTAGGATGCGTTGAGCTCGCTCGAGGAACAGCAAGCCTTCCGCTGTGAGACGGATGTTGTGCGTCGTACGATTGAGGAGTCGCGCGCCCAATCGCTGCTCAAGGCGTGCGATGGCCTTACCGATCGCCGAGGCAGAAAGGCCAAGCTGCCGGCCGGTGTCTGCGAAACTGAGCGTTTCCGCCGCCAGCACGAATATTTTCAAGCCACCAAAATTCTCCATTGTTCAACCTCCATGCGGACAGAATAGTCCGCATGGAACGGAAAGCCAGCTCCTTTCGTCTCGGAGGAAGGCGCCGTATTCATGCTGGGATCAAAGGGATTCATCACGGAAAGCGACAATAAAAACGAAGGCGGCTTGCCGCCACCGAAGTCTCGTCCGTCGTGCGGAAGGAATATAGGCCAGCCAATGCGCTTGAGACAAATTAATACGGCGATTTGGTTTGCGCTGATCGCCGGTATCGTACTAGCTGTAATGACAGATTGGAACAGTCAGCTCGCTCGGCACAGCTCACCATTATTCGCGTCATGGATAGCGCATGGCGTTGGAGCAGGGACCAGTACACTTCTCGTGCTACTATTCTCCCTCAAAAGCGAGGCAAAAGGCTGCGGCAAGCCGCATGAGAGTTGGCCTCTGTGGACTTATCTCGGTGGCGTTCCAGGTGCATTCACGGTGCTGCTCGCTGCAATCACGGTCAATAGCGCGCTCGGCCTTGCCGGCACGCTCGCCCTGCTTCTTGTCGGGCAAATGGCTTTCGGCGTACTTGCCGACTACTTTGGGCTGTTCCTCTTACAACGCCGACGATTACAGCCCCGCGAGGTTGCCGGATTTGCTTTGGTACTGATCGGAAGCATCGCCATCATTCTAGCGCGGAGCTGAAGAATGGCGGTGCTAATCAGCCTGGCTTTGTTGAACGGCATTCTGATCGGAACGAGCCGGGTGATCAATGGTCACCTCGGCAAGAAGGTCGGTGCGATCCGCACTGCCCTATGGGCACATGTAGTCGGTTTCATTTTCCTTTCGCTCACTATTGCAACGATGTTCCGAAATAGCGTGGAGATGGGTTCATCCGTACCGATAGTGGCGTGGTTTGGTGGCGTTTTGGGCGTGGCTTTCGTAGCACTCAACAGCCATGTACTTCCAAAACTTGGGGCAGGCAAAACAACAAGCTTTGTGGTAGGCGCCCAAATGCTCGCCAGTGTCGCCATCGACAGCCTTAATCGCCCGTTCTCGGAAGCGACGGTGGCCGCCTTAGCCGGTTCGGCAATTGTTATCGCAGGTGTTTGGATGGCCGCATTTGCAAAAGCAAAATAGTCTCCAGTTTGTCACCTCTTCGCACGCCATCGCGCTTCATCATCTTCAATCTCGGTTGCACGAGTGACGATATCGTCAGCGCAGTCGGTCTTCATGTAGGGAGTTAGGCTCTGTATGCGGCGGCACTGAAAGGTCATGGCGTCGAGGTCCTCGTAGGCGCCAATGATCCTGAAGTCTTTCCGGCGAGCAGAATGTTCAACATGAGCGCCTCGTTTGGGAAACCTTGCGCGTATCGGTCTCCAAGTTGCGCGATTTTTTGACGAGTCTCTGTCAGGACGACATTAGCTTATCTCTGAATAGCCAAGCCGCGCTGCGTGATCATCCAACGACGCCAGCCGCTCGTAATCAGCATCTCCCAGGACGTGGAAGTTTCTAAGCGACAGCACATTTCGGATCTCATTTAGCGATGGAGACGTAATCGCAGCGAAAAGAGCGTTCTGCAGCAGGTCCACCTCTTCATCGGAGGCCTGCAGCCTGGTGATAAAGGGCAATCCAGGACCCGAGGGCGTCTCCGCCAGGATTTTGATGCCTTCGACTTTTTCCGGGTTAAACCGGCCAATGTTTCCAAAGGTGATGCAATCGATCGCAGCCACATCGGCCTGTCCGCCCTTGACCGCCGACAGACTTGCATCGTGGCTGCCGGTGTGAAGCACTCTTGAGAAGAATTGCGTCCCGTTTGCATAGGGGGCAATCAACGCTCGCAGTAGATTGTAACCGGAATTGCTTTCGACCTGGTTTATGGCAACCCGCTGGCCTTTTAAATCCCACAGGCTTTCAAAAGAACTATCCTCACGAACGACCACGAAGCTGCGCATGTCAGGCCCCGAGCATCCGGGATAGCCATATTCAGGCGTTGCAACGAGCCGAACGCGTCCTCGCAGCTTCAGCACATAAGGATAGCCGCATGTTTGAGAGAGGATAAGGTCCGGGTCTAACCATGCCTGATCATAGCTTGCGTTTCGATCCAGCGTGTCGGGAACGTCATCGAACCCATCTGCTCGCAGCCTGTCCCGCAGAAACGCCCAGAGATCCTCTGTCGCTTGCCGGAGCGGCGCGAAATTGGTGTACATCTGAACGCTTGCGATGGGCATCTTGCATCTCTGATCGAGGGAGTCAAAAGACTGCTGCAACTGACTCATCACGTCTCGACAGCCTTTGCAATATCGGATGCGAATTGGCTCGCCGGGCGACCCAATCCAAGCCGCTCGCGAAACGTTCCGGGCTCGTATTCGGTGCGAAACAGACCCCGCCTCTGCAGTTCCGGAACGACGGTCTGCGTGAAATTGATCCAGTCATCCGGCAGCAGCGGAAACATGAGGTTGTAACCGTCGGCAATACCGGCAACGAACCAGGCCTCCAACTGGTCGGCAACATCGATCGGACTTCCCGAAATGATGGGAACGGAGCCTGTATTGGCGATCTTGCGCGCAAGCTGGCGGATCGAAAGGTTTTGGTTGGCTTCGTTCTTGACGATCTTGAGCCAGGTGCGCCAACCATCATAGGTGCTTTCGTCGGGCAGCTCGGGAAGTGGTCCATCGAGCGGATAGGATGAAAGATCGACTCCAGACCAGCTAGACAGAAGATCGATGCTGACACGATCGATCATCAGATCTTCCAGCGCGGCATGCTTTTCCGCCGCCTCATCGCGCGATGCGGCGACGATCGGCAGAATGCCCGGAAGCAGCAGGAAGCTGTCCAGCGCCCGTCCTTTCTTCGCGAGACGCTCGTTGACGTCGGTACGATAGCGCCGCCCTTCCTCTTCGGTCTTGAAAACGGCGAAATGGACATCGGCATGATCGGTTGCCAACTCCTTTCCGGATTCCGAGGAACCCGCCTGCACGAGGAGAGGATGGCCCTGCGGTGATCGGGCCACGTTCAGCGGCCCCCTCACCTTGAAGTGCTCGCCTGCGTGGTCGAGGTAGTGAATTTTCGAAGGATCGGCAAAGTAACCGCTTTTCTTGTCGATCAGTAGTGCTTCATCTTCCCAACTGTCCCATAGCTTCTTGACCACATCCACGAATTCGCCAGCGCGCTGGTAGCGGGTGGCGTGACGGATATTGCCATCAAGGCCGAAATTGCGGGCTTCCTCCTCCAGCGCCGATGTCACCACATTCCAACCGACGCGGCCTTTGCTGAGATGGTCTATAGACGCAAAAGTACGAGCGATATTGAAGGGCTCGCTATAGGAGGTCGACGCGGTTACGATGAAACTAATATCCTTCGTAACGGCGGCAAGCGCCGACACCAGGGATAGCGGCTCCAGACGCGCGTTGGCATAGTGGGCGACGCCGCTTTCGTAGGTATCCCAAATGCCGAGATGGTCGGCGATGAAAATCGTGTCCAGCTTCGCCCTTTCGGCAACCTCCACGAGCTTGCGGTAATAATCGAGATCGAGGATTTCCCGTGTCGGTGCATTGTCATGCCGCCATGACAGACGATGATCGCCCTGCGGATTATAGAAGAAGGCGGAAAGAATCATGTGCTGGCGCGATGACATGTCAGCAATCCTATTTCGTGTCGTCATTGATCTGGGCGAGAGTGTCGCGTCTAAGAACGGGATGAGCAACCGGCTCCTTCATTCGAAACGCGAAGGCGCGAATAATCGCGAGATAATTGCCGAAGACGTAGCCGCCATTCACATCCTGCCAATGCGCGCTTCGAGCCCGGTAGGTCTCGGGCAGACGATACCAGGGCACCCATGGCAGCTTGTGGTGGACGATGTGCAAATTGTTATAGAGGAAGATCGGCGCCAACAGGGAGTGCTCGACAATGATCGTGCGACCATCCGGATTTTCCGACCACTGATGCTCGCAATAGGAGCGGATCGCCGTAATGGCGAGGCCGAGATAGCCGGCGGTCGCGGCATAGACGTGGATCGGAATGCCAAAGACGATTTGGACCACCAAGACGACGGGAATGGCGCCCAGGATATGCAGAAGCCAACCCTTCGCCTTGACGCGATCGCCGTGGCCGATTGCACGCAATTCCGATATCGTAAAGCCGATGACATTCAAGGGCGGCCCGAGAAGAACCCTGCCGACGAGCGTGTTGTTGACCGTCAACAGAAACCGCATGAGTTTCGGCAGCCGCAGCCAGTCGCCAAAGGCTCGATAATAACTCTCCGGATCGTCATAAGGGTCGGTCAGCCGCTCGTCTGTATGATGCAGCAGATGCGTTTCCTTGTAGCTGCGATAAGGATAGAAGAGCCCTATCGGCAGGAAGACCAGCGCCTCGTTAATCACGGAATTTCGCGTCGGGTGCCCATGTAGCACTTCGTGCTGTAGGGACGAATGAAACGTCACGCAGAGGCCAAGCACGACCAGTGCGAGAACAGGCGACACCGGGTAGAGAAACAACCCCGCTCCAAACCAGACGATATGGCAGCCAAGGATTAATGCAACCGTCAGCCATTCCACTCTTGCAATGGCCGCCGAGCGCATGCCGTCATATGCGGGCTCGAAGCCGGGCGCGTTAAGGTTTTCGGGAGCGGCAGTCACAAAATTATCCATCGAAAGCTCCGAGACCCTCGGCGATCAGATTGGTGGCGACGACAAGGGAGACAATGGCGGCGGCATTGAAAGTGACGATCCACCACATGCCGGAGGTGAGAAATCCGTAGTTCTCGGCGATCGCCAGACCCCAGTCCGTCGAGGGCGGTTGAATTCCGAGGCCAAGGAAGCTAAGCGTCGCCACTGTGAAAAAGGCGTATCCGAGCCGGACGATGCCTTCGATCAGGATGACGTGCATGACGTTGGGTAAAATCTCGCGCACCATGATGGAGATCGCCCCCTCTCCACTCAGCCGGGCGGCACTGACATAGTCGAGTTCCTTCTCCGCCCGGACCGCCGCCCGGACCGTTCTTGCAATCAAGGGCGCATATAAAAGCCCGACCATGAGGATGACCGTAAGATCGGACGGGCCGAGCGTGACCAGCATCAAGAGAGCGAGAACCACGACGGGGAGCGCCATGAACGCCTCCAGGACGCGGCTGGCCAGAGCATCGACCAACCCGCCGACATAGCCGAGGATCAATCCGAGCGCAGAACCGACGGCAAGGCCGAGAAGAGTAGCAATCGGCGCCACGGTCAGGATGGCACGCGACCCGGCGATCACACGGGAGAATACATCGCGTCCAAGCGCATCCGTCCCGAACCAGTGAACGGCATCCGGCGGCAGCGTTGCATTGAGGATATCGTCCGCATAAGGGTCGAAGGGGACAACGGCTGGACCAAGGACAGCACATATCAGCCAGAATGACAGGATAACGACGCCGACTGTAAGTGTCGGCGACGGCGCGGATGATCGTCCGTCGACTGCGGAGAGCTTCGCATTCTCGGCCCCTTGCCGGGTTGTGCCGCGGCCGATATCGGCGAGCCGATTGCGGATCATGTTGGCTGCCCCGCTCGCAGTCGCGGATTGAACAACGATTGCAGGAGATCGCCGACAAGAGACGTGACGGCATAGGCAGCCGCCATCGTCAGAACGCCGGCCTCGAGCATTGGAAAGTCGCGCGCCTTTGCTGCCATCAGCACGAGATTGCCAAGGCCCTGTATATTGAAGAGAGCCTCGACGACAACCAAGCCGCCAAGCAGCGCTCCGCTTTGCGTCGCCAGGACCGCGATCGTTGGCGCAAGCGCATTTCTAAGGACATGACGGAAAAGGACTGTTCGTGGCGGCAGGCCCTTCAGAATCGCTGTTCGGGTATAATCGGCATTCATGGCTTCGACGATGCCGGCCCGCGTCATGCGCGCGACATAGCCCAACAGGTTGAAAACCAGGGGGAGCGCCGGCAGGATCAGATGGTAGCTGCTGCTCCAAAATCCCGATCCGTCGGCTGGCCCGTCAAGCGGAAACCAGTTCAGCCACAGCGCAAAGACGATCATCAGAAGAAGTGCTGAAACGAAATCCGGAATGACGGACAGCGACACACCACTCAGGATAATGAGCCGGTCAAGTATCGATTTCTGATGTAAGCCGGCGACGACACCTGAGCCAATTCCAAGCGGAACGACAAGGATAATCGTCATCGCGGCAAGAGAGGCTGAGTTTGCCAGCGCCCTTAAGACTTCTGGCGCGACTGGGCGACGCATCGACAGCGAAACACCGAAATCACCCATTGCCGCGTGAGAGAGCCATTGCCCGTACTGAAAGATGACGGACCTGTCGGTACCGAGCTTCGCGTTGAGTTCGGCGACAGCCTGTGCGTCGGCCAATGGACCGAGCATCGCACGCGCGACATCACCCGGCAAAACATGGACACAGGCAAATATGATGATGCTGACGAGGGCGAGCGTCGCCAGCATCAAAAACATTCGAAAACTAATATATTTTAAAAGCAACATGCAAAATGGCCGAAAGAAAGCCCGGCAATAATTTGCCGGGCGTGCCGTAGATCAAACCGTATGAGCGCGTGCCAGCAGCAGATGCGAAATTGCCGTAAAGCCGACGCCTGCGACCTTGGAACTGGTGATGCGGCTGTATTGCAGAAAATACGAAATGATGAGCGGCGTCTCATCGAGCAACAACTGCTGGATTTTGCCGGCAGCCACGCGCTGGGACTTCAGATCCCTGGCGCGACCGTACTCGAGCAGCAGACGGTCATAGTCGCTGTTGTTGAAGTGAGCCGCATTCCATGTGCCGCTGGATCGAAGCGTTGCATTGAGGAAAATGTCGGGCGTACCGCGATGACCATAGTCGGTGATGCCGAACGTGGAGTCGAGCCAAGGCGAACTTCCGAAGTTTGCGCTTCCGAAATAACCGTCCTGTGGCAGGATATTCAATGAGATGTCGATCCCGATCTTGCGCGCAAAATTCTGGATCAGCACCGCATAGTCAGGAATGTCGTAGGCCCGCTCGGTGGTCAGCGTGACCTTAAAGCCATTCGCGACACCGGCTTCGGCGAGCAGCCGCTTTGCTTCGTTGAGATCCTGCTTGCGCTGGGGAACCGACGGATCGGTGGACGCAAAGATCGGTGCGAAAGGACTATCATTGCCGACGCGGGCGCGCCCCCTGAATAGGCCCTTGGCAACGGCCTCGCGATCGATCGATAGAGCCAGCGCACGGCGAATGCGCTTATCCTTGAACTCCGGCTGGTCGGTACGCAGGTGCACTTCATCATGCCGGCTGGAATCGACGCTTATGACGCGATAAGCGCTATTGCCATCAACGGCGAGCGCGGATCGCGGCGTGTACGGAATGACATCGAGCGCACCCGATTTAAGCGCCAGCACCTGGGCCTGCTCATCATTATAGAAGGTGAATTCAACCTTCTCCGGAAGCGCCTTTTCGCCCCAGTAGTCCGGATTTCGTACGAATGTCGCGCCCTGCTTGGGACGATACGATTCCAGCTTGAAGGGACCTGTTCCCACAAAGCTCTTCTCGAAGTTCCCATCATAGTTTGCCGGCAGGATCACGGCATTTACAACGCTCGACGAGATATAGAACGGGAAGTTGCTGTTCGGGACATCGAGATGAAAGGTGACAGTCAGCGGATCGACAGCCCGGATGCTTCCTTTGGAAAGCAGGCCCTTATATGCCGAAAGGGCGGACGAACTGTTTGCCGGATCGACCAGGCGCTCGAAGCTCGCAACGACATCCGCCGAGGTCAGAACCTGGCCGTTATTGAAGCGGACCCCGTCACGAAGCTTCACCGTCCAAACTGAAACGTCATCATCGCTCTGCCAGGACACGGCGAGAGAAGGTTGCAAGCCGGTCGCCGCATCGTCAAAGAGAAGATATTCGCCAACCTGGCTCAATATGCTGATGCTGGCGGAATCGGTAATCAAAACCGGATCGATCGCGGCCGTCGGCTGATCGAGCCCGACGCGGATGGTCGCACCCGGCGCACCAGCCGCACGCGCCGCTGGAACAACCCCAGGGAGCGCAGAACTTGCAAGGCTGCCGATACCGATGAGGCCGGCATATTTCAAGAGTTCACGGCGGTCGAGTTTACCCGCCTCATGCTCGTCGACGGCAACATTCCACAAGTCGCCCGCCAAACCACGAAGTCGATCGATATAGCCAGTATTCATTTTTCGTCCCAATCAACAAATGTCCGATATGCGGCCACCGAGCTTTCATCGAGCGTCTGCGAGCGCTTGCATTGCTGGCTTAAGTGGAAGTCAAAAAGCCGGCTAGGCATAATTTTTCATATAGTCTATGTATTTTGTAAATTACTATCATAGCGTGGACTCAATGAACGTGCCGAATGACGAAGAACTGACCTCACAGCCGCCAATCCTTGATGTCAGTGGGCTTTCGATTTCATACAGAACAGCAGCGGGACCGAAGCCGGCGGTTTCCGATGTTTCTTTTTATATTAGACGCGGCGAGGTCCTCGGACTTGTCGGCGAATCCGGTTCCGGAAAAAGCTCGGTCGCGATGGCCGTTCTCAACTATCTCCCCGCCGCGGCAAGCGTCACGGCCGACAGGATCGATTTCGAAGGCGAAGATCTGCGCGGCAACTCTCCTCCCGCACTGCGAAAATTGCGAGGAACACGGATTTCCGCCGTCTATCAAAATCCCGGGGCGGCGCTGAACCCATCTCTGACGATCGGCCGACAGATCACCGAAATACTGCAGACACATCTACGAGTGTCGATGCGGGAGGCACTTATCCAAGCGGTGGGGCTCCTCGAAACGGTGCATATCCGCAATCCGCAGGACGTTCTCAAACAATATCCTCACCAGATTTCCGGTGGAATGCAGCAACGCGTCCTCATCGCAATGGCAATCGCCTTGAAACCTTCGCTTGTTGTCCTCGACGAGCCGACGACGGCGCTCGATGCCAGCGTGCAGGGTGAGATCATCACCATTCTCGATGAACTGCGCCGCGATCATAAAACCGCTTTTCTTTTGATAAGTCATGACATTCACCTCGTTCGGCAGCTGGCCGACCGTGTTGCCATCTTGCAGGATGGGCGGATCGTCGAAACAGGATCAGCCGAACAGGTTCTTCAGGCACCGGCTCATTCATATACGCGATACCTGCTTTCCAATGTTCCCTCAATGGAAGCCGCCAACCTCAAAAAGGTGAGGCCGGCTGAAGCCGGCTCTCCGCCGATGCCAGTGTTGCAGTGCGCCAATATCGTGCATTCGTTGGGTGGCCGCAGGGTTCTGGACGGCGTCAGCCTTGAGATCTCTGCCGGCGAGACGTTTGCATTGATCGGTGAATCCGGCTCCGGCAAGACCACCCTCGCAAGGATCGTAGCCGGCCTTCAGTCGAGCCAGTCCGGCCGGATCGCATTGATGGGCAGCGATATCGGCAACGTGGTCGAGCGCCGCTCGCCGGAACAGCGACGCAATGTGTCGATGGTCTTCCAGTCACCCGATCGTACCCTCAATCCTCGCCTGCGGCTTTCGCGTATTCTCAAACGCGCCTTGCGCGACGGTAGACAAAGCACGGACCGAATCTCCGCAATGCTGGAGGCGGTCGGCCTCTCACAGGACTTCACAACGCGGCTGCCTCGTGAACTTTCAGGTGGCCAACGACAACGAGTCGCGATCGCCCGTGCCTTTGCTGGCATGCCGCGCCTTGTCATTCTGGATGAGCCCACCTCCGCCCTGGATGTTTCGGTGCAGGCACGCATCCTCGACCTATTGAAGGAACTTCAATTCATCCACGACACGGCTTATCTTTTTATCAGCCACGATCTTAGGGTTGTCAGGCAGATTGCCGAGCGCGTTGGTGTCCTCTATCGCGGGCAACTCGTCGAATGCGGCCACACGGAAGAGATATTCGCCAATCCGCAACATCCTTACACACGCCAGCTATTGTCGGCACTCTGGCCAATGTGAAGACGACAAGGGTTCTCTATCCAATTCCTCGCCTTGGGCAGATTTAAACTTTCGATTCGGTCAACTTATGAAGCTAACGGCCTTTTCGATAGACGCCGGAATAGCCCTTTGCTCTTGAAGGGATACGAACTGCCGAGCTTTCATCGTTTTGCTTTTATTGCATTTAAAGTAGCTAATAAAAACGACAATCCACGTATATTTTGCCACCACACGTCTTGCTTCGAAGTAGCCAGGCAATAAGGGGTACCGGTCTAATAAGCTCGGCGTGATAAGGACAAAATGTGATCCCGATAAATCCGCCTGAAGTCGCGGAAAGACCTGTACCCTAGTGCTTTCACAGAGCGCGAGACCGAAGATGGGGCAATTTGGCAGATCGCCGCTAAGGATGAGGTGTTGCTGAATGCAATTGCCTCGGGTCGTGTGAAGCTCAATTCCAACACCCGTTTCAGTGACTCTGGAAATTCTCTGCTTCTCGAGATTACCAGCTGCTTCAACTCGGCAATGTCGTTGGGAGCGTCCAAGATCCGTGACATCTGCATCCCCTTCTCGCAATTGAACAGTTACTTCCAGTACTTGTCGACGTACTTCTGGATTTCGGTTCGCATAAAGCGGCCGGATGCATCGGCTCGGTCTTCCCAGCCGAAGACGCAGGCCGTGACGATCCCATCGAAGCCAACCTCTGCCAGCGACGAGAAGAAGACGTCCCAATTGATCTCGCCCTGCCCCATGTCCATGTGCTGGTGGATCGTGACTTTGGCGCCCGGCGGGTTGACGATGTAGCGAAGGCCCGACGACGCTTTGTGATTATAAGTGTCCGCCACATGCACGTGAGCGATCAACGCTCCCGCGTCCCGGATCATCTTCGCCATGTCATCCCCGAAGTAGAAGGTATGCGGCGCGCAATAGAGGAACTTGACGTTATCCGAGCCGATCGTCTTCAGCATGTCGATCGCCGGATGCAGGGTCTCGCACCAGTCCTCCGGGTGCGGCTCCATGTTGAGGGTCACGCCCTCTTTCTCGAAAACGGGCACGAGC
Organism: Martinezella sp. CNPSo 3964; assembly: GCF_057784375.1. Lineage (NCBI taxonomy): Bacteria > Pseudomonadati > Pseudomonadota > Alphaproteobacteria > Hyphomicrobiales > Rhizobiaceae > Martinezella > Martinezella sp. CNPSo 3964. The sequence goes on along the minus strand of NZ_JBXSOW010000016.1, from coordinate 86,599 downwards.
TCCTCAATGGAACGCCACCAGGCTGCTTCGCTGTGTTCGTGCGTATAGTGACCGCCGCAGCAGCTGGAGCGATGGCCGCGATCCGGCGAAGGGCCGCGCCCGAACTCGGAATTCATCGTATCGACGCCGAGTTCGACAGCGAGTTGAATGGCCTCCTTCCAATAGGAAACCGAAGCCTGCCGTTCGTCTTCGTGCGGGCTTGCCCAGCGATACATCGGCAATAGCGACGCGACTTTCACGCCGTGATCCGTGAGCGCTTTCTTGAACTCCTTGACACGCTCCTTGTGGGCGCGCGGTCGCACCCACCATGGAAGGAGGTCGTCCCGCGGGGAGACTTCGATATAGTCGTAGCCGAGTTCCGCGGCCTTCCGGCAGAGTTCGTTAAGCGGCAGGTGCCGATGCATGTGCGGATCGAGTGCGATCTTCATTGTTTCCTCCTTTTTCGATGTCGTTAGGCCGCGGGCTTAAAGGCACACGCCGCGTAAAATGCCGGCCGCTCGCTGATCTCGATCGGAACGATCCGACCGGAGTGCTTGGCCTCAACACAGGCGTCGGCGGTAACGGCTGCGAAGTAACCGTCCCAGGCCGTCGGGCCACGCACCACACCCATCTTGACGGAATCGATCCACTCCTGGAGTTCGACGTCGTAGCTGTCGATGAAACGCAGCTTCCAGTCCTGGAGGATTTCGTGGCTGAGCTTCGCGTCTTTGCGTAGAAGCACGCTCATGGGTTCGGGCAGATAGCCGATGCCGTCCTCGCCAACGACCTGGCACTGAATGTCATAGCCATAGGGGCAGTTGACGAAGACCTCGACGTCGATCCGGATGCCCTTCCTCGTTTCAAGAAGAATCATGTGGGGGTCGTCGAGATCCTTACGGGCGTGCTTCGTCTTCCTGGGCATGATGACCTGCGCGGAAACATAATCGTCATCAAGCAGCCAGCGAAGCACGTCGATCTCGTGCGGGAAACTGTCGGTGATCGCCATGTCGCCGCCGTAGACGTCCGGAACATTGGGATTGCGATGGGCGCAATGAACCATCAATGGTTCGCCGAGATTGCCGCTGGCGATCTGCTGCTTCAGCAGGCGATAGCTTTTGTCGTAGCGGCGCATGAAACCGACCTGGACAAGATGGCGGCCGCTTGCGACTTCCGCATTGACGATATTGAGGCAGGCTGCAGCGGTCGTTGCGAGCGGCTTCTCGCAAAAAACGGGCTTGCCGGCAGCAATGGAGGCGAGCACGAACTCCTCATGCGTCGGCCCCCAGGACGTGACCACGATAGCCTCGACGTTGGGATCGGCCACGAGATCGTGCCCGTTTTCGAAGACGCGAGCGGCGGGTGTCAGGCGCCTGGCAACCTCTTCGGCCTGCGACTTGTTGATGTCGTTGACGGCAACGACCGTCGAACCGACAAGTTTGTTGTGCAGTCGCTCGATATGTTCCTGGCCGATCGCGCCGGTTCCGATAACACCGATCTTGAGCATGTTTCCTATTCCTTTGAATGGGGTCAGTCGAAGTCGCGCGGCAAAGCGAGCTTCAGCGTGATCAGAGACTTTTTGACACCGGTAAGCGGCTCCATCCCGGCATCCTCCATCTCGAGGCTGACGGGGCCGTCGTAACCAACGAAACGAGCAACCGCGAAGAACTCCTTCCACCACTGCACATCGTGTCCGTGGCCAAGAGCCACGTAGTTCCAGGACCGCTTTGCGATGTCGTTGATCCAGTAGGTGTCGATCAGGCCATTGGCCTCGGCAAGCGTCCGTTCGAGGCGAACGTCCTTTGCATGCATGTAGTGAATCGCCTCGCCAAGCAGGCGCACGGCCGCGATCGGATCGCCGCCCATCCACATGTGATGGCTCGGGTCGAAATTCATACCGATCACGGGGTCGACATGCTCGCGCAGCCGCAGCATGTTGGCGGGATTGTGGATCATCGTCGCGCCGAGGTTCTCGATGGCGACCTTGATGCCGCACTCCCTGGCAAGATGGCCTGCCCTCTGGAAATACGGGATGAGGACCTCGTTCCACTGATAGTCCAGCGCCTTTTCATGCTCCGGCAAAATCACGTGCGTGATCCAGTTGGGCAGCTCGTCTTTCGGCGTGCCGCCCGGGCAGCCGGACATCATGACCACCGTCTTGACGCCGAGCTTTTCCGCCAGCCGGAAGGTCTTGTCGACGACAGCGCGATGCTCTTCGCCACTCGGACCGGGATGAAGCTGGTTGCCGGAGCAATTAAGGGCGGCAATCGACAGGCCGCGGCGCTGAAGCGCGGCCATGAAGTCCGTGCGCGCCAGTTCGCTCGACAGCAGTTCGTCGAGCTTCAGATGCGGCGCCTTCGACCAGTTGCCGCAACCGAGCTCAACAGCCTCGAACCCGAGCTTGGACACAGTGTCGAGCATATCCTCGAATGGGAGGTAGCCGAGAATGTCGGTTACCAGACTAAGACGCATCATTTCATTGGCTCCACTGACGTCATTGCATGTTGGATCGGCGTGCCGGGATGTTTGTCGCCCCGGCACGCCTGCTCGGGAGGAATTACTTCTTCATGTATTGGTCGACATTGTCCTTGGTGATGGACTCAAACGGGACGAGCTTTTCGGCCGGCGGTTGATCGCCCTTCTTGATGCCTTCGACCACTTCGAAAGCGGCCTTCGCCTGACCGCCGGCATTCTGGAAGATCGTCTGGGACATCTCGCCCGACTTGATCGCCTTCAGCGCATCCGGCACGCCATCGACGCCGGCGATCATCACGCCCTTGAGGCGGTCCGAACCCTTCAAGGCTTCCAGGGCGCCTAACGCCATCTGGTCGTTTGCGGCAACGATGGCGTCAAACTTCGGGAAGCTCTGGATCCAGTCTTCCGTGACCTTCATGCCCTCGGCACGGTCGTAATTCCCCGTCAGACTCGCGAGGATCTTCACGTCCGGACGTCCGAGGGCCTCTTCGAAGCCCTTCTTTCGCTCCTGCGAATGGTAGAGACCGGGCGTGCCTTCCAGATAGAGGATCTGCGCGTCCTTCGGCAGGTTCGCCTTCATGTATTCCGCCTGCATCTTGCCGGCATCGACGTTCTTGGAACCGACGAAGGTATATTTGCCGCCTGCGGACTGGATGCCGAGGGCGACGACCGGAATTCCGGCCGCATTGGCCTTCTCGACGCCCGGAACGATGCCTTGGTAGTCAACGGGGACGACCACGATCGCATTGACTTTCTGAGCGATGAAATTGTCGATCTGGTCGAGTTGCTTGCTCGCATCGTTGTTGGCGTCGGCGAACTTGACGTCGACGTTCGGGTCGGACTTGGCAGCATCGATGAAGGCCGTCTTGCGCGCCATGACGAAGACGTCGGTGTCTGCCATGTTGGCATAACCGACCACGAACTTGTCGGCGGCGAACGTGCTAGTGGCAGAGAGGGCAGCGATCGAGACGACTGCCGCCTGTGCGAGTTTGGTCATGAATTTCATTGGTTCTTCTCCTCCCATTGGGCGTTACAAAACTCAGGTTTTTCGGCGCGCCCTTTCGCGCCGACACACAGGTGGTCCTCCGCGTGCGCGGTTTTCTGCTTTGCGGGAACTGTTCGATCAGGCCTTCTTCTTGCTGCGGGCCGATTTCGTCCAAACATCAAGGATGACGGCGATCGCGATGATCAGACCCTTGATGATCTGCTGCCAGTACGAGCTGACATTCATGAGATTGAGGATATTGTTGATGACGCCGATGATCATCGAACCGATGATCGTGCCGGTAATCGTTCCCGTGCCGCCCATCAGGCTGGTGCCGCCGACGACGACAGCGGTGATCGCATCGAATTCATAGCCGACGCCGCCTGCCGGCTGCCCCGAATTGATGCGGGACATCAGGACGATGCCGGCGATCGCACAGAGAATTCCGTTGTAGATGAAAGCCTTGACGACGATGCTGTCGGGGTTGATGCCGGATGCGCGGGCGGCGCGGCCGTTGCCGCCGACGGCATAGACATAACGGCCGAATTTGGTCTTGTTCAGCAACACCCAGGAGATCGCCACGAAAACGGCGAGGATCAGCACCGAGATCGGTACAGGTCCGATGGAACCTTGGCCGATAATCTTGAACTCGCCGAGGCCTGAAACAGGCGCACCGCCGGTATAAAGCAGCACCGCACCCCTTGCGACCGTCGTCATCGCCAGGGTCATGATGAAGGACGGGATGCGGAAGAAGGTGATGACGAAGCCGTTGATGATGCCTGTGACCATACCCATGGCGACGCCCGCCAGCACTGCAAGCGTAATACTTCCAGTCGTTGCCATCACGCTTGTCGCAATCACGCCGCACAGCGCCAGCACCGATCCGAGCGAGACGTCGATCTGGCCGAGAATGATGATGAAGGTAACGCCACACGCGAGAAGGCTGACGACCACGACCTGGCGCAGGACGTTCGTGAGATTCGCCTCCGTCAGGAAGGTCGGGCTCAGCAGCGAGGCGAGGATGCAAATGCCGGCAAAGATCAGGATGGTGCCGTATTTGCGATAGATCAGGGCGAAGTCGATTCCATGAGATTTCCCCTCGGATTTGGACGTCGCGCCCTTTGTGACCGCAGCCATCGGTTCGGTACTCATCAATGTCCTCCCGTTGCGAGGCGCATGATGCTTTCCTGATTGGCCTCGCTTCTTGTCAGTTCGCCGGCGACCCGGCCCTCGCTCATCACGACGACGCGGTCGCTCATCCCCAGGACCTCCGGCAGCTCCGAGGAGATCATGATGATCGCCAGGCCCTGCCGGGCGAATTCGGTCATCAGCCTGTGAATCTCGGATTTCGATCCGACGTCGATACCGCGCGTCGGCTCGTCGAGGATCAAAAGCTTAAGATCGCCGAGAAGCCATTTGGCGAGCACGATTTTCTGCTGATTGCCACCACTCAAGTTCTCGACGATCATCGCCGTATCCGGCGTCTTGATCTGCAGCATCTTGATCATGCGCTGGGCAGCCGTTTCCTCGTGCCTTTCGCTGATGAAAAGGCCGCCTGCAAATTTCCTCAGATTGGCAAGCGAGATGTTTTCGCCGACCGACCGGCACAGGACCAGCCCTTCCGCCTTTCTGTCCTCCGAAACCATCGCGATGCCTTTGGAGATCGCGTCCTTCGGCGACTTCAGCTTCAGCTCGGCACCGTTCAGCCGGATCACTCCACCGTCGGCCTGATCGAGGCCAAAGATGACACGGGCGACTTCGGTGCGACCGGCACCGATCAGACCGGAGAGACCGACGATTTCGCCTGCGCGAACGGTAAAGCTCACATCCTCGAAGGCGCCTGTCCGACCCAATCTCTCGACCGATAGGACGACGTCGCCGATGGGCACATCCTCCTTCGGAAAGATGCTGGAGATGGTGCGGCCGACCATCTGCGAGATCAGCTTGGAAGGATCATATTCGCTCGCAGGCGCCGTCGCTATAAACTGGCCGTCGCGCATGACGGTGATGTCGTCGGCGATCTGGAAGATTTCATCCATCTTGTGGGTGATGTAGATGATGGCGACGCCGTTTGCCTTGAGGTCGGCGATCTGCCGGAACAGCATGGCGACCTCGGTGTCGCTGATCGCCGACGTCGGCTCGTCCATGATGACGAGAGATGCCTGCCGCGAGATCGCCTTGACGATCTCGATCAACTGCATGGCGGCGATCGAAAGATCGCGCATCTTCGTATCCGGACTGTATTTGAGCCCAAGCCTGTCGAGTAGCGCCTTGGTGTCTGCGTTCATTCCGGCGAAATCGACGAAGCGCGACAGAAAGCCCTTGCCGGACAGGGCCGGTTCACGACCGAGGAAGATATTTTCGGCGATCGTCATGTCAAGAACCGGGCTGAGCTCCTGGTGGATCATGGAGATCCCGCGTTCAAGTGCGGCAGACGTGTCCTGTCCGGTCAACGCCTCTCCCTTGAAGAGAATTTCGCCGCCGTCGATCGCATAGGTGCCGCTCAGGATCTTCATGAGCGTCGACTTGCCGGCGCCGTTTTCGCCAACCAGGACGTGCACCGTTCCAGCCCGAACCTTGAGGTTCATGCCGTCGAGAGCGAGCACGCCGGGAAACGCCCTGACGATGTTGCGCATCTCGAGAACCAGGCCTTCGTCCTGCGAACAATGTCCGCTGGCGCCGTTGTCAAGACGCGCCGATCCAATGGCCGCAGACATGTCTGCCTCCTCCCAAATTCCGCCGTGCAGGCGTTGCTTTTCGATGACTGAATGCTTCCTCCAGCGGGGTCAAAAGCACCACATTTCCCCCATTTCTGTCAATTTCGGGCTGGACGATTCTCCCAAAATCTCCCATATTTGCTTTCATTTCCTGGGAGACTTTTATGTCCAGACCGACGATCACCGACCTCGCCAAGGCCGCAAATGTAGGGGTTTCCACGGTGGACCGGGTCGTGAACGGTCGCGATCCCGTTCGCCAACAAACCGCAGAGCGCGTGCTTGAGGCAGCCGAGCGCATCGGCTTTCACGGCGTCACCGCCATCAAGCGCCGACTCCAGAAGGAAAAGCCGGTCGTCAAGTTCGGCTTCCTGCTGAAACAGTCGCACCGCAAGCTCTACCGCATGTGGGGAGAGGTGCTGACGAAGGCGGTCGAAACCTATCCCGACGCGCATGGCAGGGCCATCGTGCGGTTCGACGATGAGCTCGCACCCGAAAATACCGCCGATGCGATGCTCGCACTCAGCCGGGAGGTCGATGTCATCAGCGTAATCACGTCGGATCATCCCCAGATCAATCATGCCGTTGACGGCCTGGAGGCTGAAGGAATTCCCGTGTTTACGATGATTTCCGACCTGACAGCGCCAGGTCGGGCCGGCTACGTCGGAAACGACTCTGTCAAGAAAGGCCGGACCGCCGCCTGGTTCATCGACAATGTCAATCCCACTCCCGGCAAGGTTGCCGTTTTCGTCGGAAGCCACCGCTACCTATCGCAAGAGCTTTGCGAAATGGGCTTCCGTTCCTACTTCCGCGAGAGCGCTTCGGAATTCCAGATGATGGAGACGCTGGGAACCCAAGAGGAACCCAACATCGCCTATGAGCTTACCCGCAACCTGTTTAAGAAGGAGGAGAACTGGGTCGGCCTTTATGTGGCGGGAGGCGGTGTAACCGGCGTCATGCGCGCGCTCAGGGAAGACGGCGGCCCCGCGGCGAAGCGCCTGGTTGTCGTGGCCCATGAGTTGACTAACGAAACTCGTGCAGGTCTGGCAGAAGGCTTGATCAGGGTTGTTCTTTCACACCCTGCGCGGCTGCTGGCGGATACGTTAGTGAGAGCGATGGCGGAAGCGCTGGACACCCATCGGTCCCCAACCGTATCGCAGCACATACTTCCTTTTGAGATTTATACCGCTGCCAATATCTGAGATGGCCACCGGGTCTCGCAACCACTTTCAGCAAATTATCGACTAATAGGTTTGGCGTCGATCTCATCGCGGAGAAGAACATCAAGCTCTTGATGGGGTCCGAACCCACGACCCGCACCATTCGGAACCTAACTCGTTGATTTTGCGTGAAGGGGCAACGGCGACTATATAATTTCGTGGCTACAATCAAGCTGGTCATTGGCTACGATTGACGGGCGCCGCAAACGGCGAAATCAATCCGCTCTGACATAACCTACTCCTCCAAAGCCCGACGTTCTCCAATTGTTCGAACTCAGTGAAACTGCCCTTCGAGAATTGATGGGATAGTTGCCCAGCTTTTGCGAAGCCTGCCGCCCCTTCACTTCAGCTCTATCAAATCAGAGAAAACCACCCGCCTTTGCAATTCCGCCAACGCACCGGGTTGATTTGCTGGGGATGGGTATTCATATTCCGTCACCCGAATGCGTCGATCGAACTCGCCTTGCGGCAGCGGGAGTATGAGCCGCGCTCCCAAGTCCCCCGTCGTGGTTTGTGGCTCGCCCCGCCAGCCTGGAATCGCAGAATCCGCTTGCATTACCGTCGGCCCGCTCCAGTCGCCTGTCCCCTTGGGCCTTTGTTCTAAAGCAATTTCGACGACATTGCTCGAGGGGCCAGCCTGACTGATGCCTTCGAGCGTAACCGAAATGTTCTGCGCATCGACCTGTGTCCAGCTTAGCGTTCGGCTTGGCATCAATGGCACGAAGCTCGTCTGCACGATTTTTGAAATCGCGCGACCCTCCAAGCTCTCTGGCTGGTATCGGGCAACGCACAATTGTACGAGAGGAGCGTAAGAGAGGGCGGCCAATTGCGCGATGGCAATATCCGAATACCAGCATCCGCGCGCTGCGTCGTACGAGACCCGGTGCGGAACGGCGATCACCGGACCCGATACTCCGGGCGGCATGATCGTCACCCCGTCGACTGTCCTTGAGGAGAGCTGGTCGCCGCGAAGCCAGCGTTGTGTCGTGCCACTCTGCCAAAGCGGATCACGCCCCACCTGGCTTACGCTATCGGCGATCAAGAATTGGTGCCTTTTGGCTGACCATTAACATGGGCGTGCTGATTGGAGCCCTTGGCTTGGTTTTCGGCACTATTTTTAACTCTCCGATGCATGAATTTCTTCCATTCATATGCGTCGGTCTGATTTTCTGGGGATATTATTCTCAAATCGTTAGCGAAGGATGCTCTGGCTTTACGTCGAATAGCGAGGTAATATTACAGCTGTATATCCCGTTTTTCACATACATATTGAGATGTTGGTATAGAAATTCTGTTATACTTTTGCATAACCTCGTTATATATCCAATAATTCTCATGATATTCTGGAGGCCAATCGGGTTCTCCGCAGCCTTCGTTATCCCGGGGTTTGTTCTCGCATAGATATAGACCGCGTATTGCCTATTGGCTCTGACGTGAAGCCATGAGATTTCAAAAGATAGGCAAACAGAAACATGACCTCGATATCTCTGCAGAATGTCACCGTCGACTTCCCGATCTATAACGCACGCGGCCGGTCGCTGAAAAACCGTATTATGAACATGGCCACCGGTGGTTCGATTAATTCGGAAGGTCATGGAGTCGTCGTCGTTCGGGGGCTTCATGAAATCAACCTTGAGCTGAGAGCGCACGATCGTATCGGCCTCATAGGTCACAACGGCTCCGGCAAGACGACACTTTTGCGCGTGTTGACCGGCGTTTATGCACCCACATCAGGCAAAGCGGATATTCGTGGCAAGTGCACGTCATTGATCAACATCTCGCTTGGAATTGATCCGGAGGCCACAGGTCTGCAAAACATCTATCTTCGGGGAGCTCTGCTTGGGTTTCAGCGCGAAGAGATGAAGCGACGGCTTGAAGAGATTGCAGACTTCAGTGAATTAGGTGGCTTTCTGGAGATGCCGGTACGAACATATTCGACCGGGATGCAACTGCGGCTGGCGTTTTCCATCTCGACAATTCTCCAGCCGGAAATACTCATCATGGACGAGTGGCTGGCAACGGGTGACGAGGGATTTAAGGCGAAGGCCAATCAGCGTTTGAACGAGCTTGTCGAGCAGACGCAAATCCTGGTCATTGCAAGTCACGCAAAAGAACTTCTGGCTAAGAACTGCAATCGGATTGTATGGCTGGAGCATGGTAGAGTGCATATGGATGGTCATCCAATCGAAGTACTGAACGCTTACTTCGGTACTTGACGAAAGCTTATGCCAGCATCGCATGACCGTACCCGCCGAGCCAAATACTCGGCAAGGCCTTTCGCCTCTAGCACCCTATCGAAGCGATAGATGAAATAAACAGGTACTCTGGTGAAGTGGGAAACTTTCATTCACGATTTTCTACCGGTCGGAAACTCCCGGCAACATAAGAGCCATAACTTAAACAATGTAGCAGGCGATTGCTCCGTGAGCCAAGCAATTGAAAGCATCAACCCGTCGAGCAATTTTAAATGCCCTTTACTGCTACCGCTCGTTGTTAGAGCACTTCCCTTAAAAATGTCTGCACCTATTCCGTTATACATGTCTCTTATGGAACTAAACATACCTCTATAAGTCAGACTATCTAGCCATCGACAACGACGTGATGACGAAGCAAATCTCGCCCGAGTCGGTTCAGCATCAGCGGCTTTGACCAATCGTACGCCAGGAACATATGCTCCAAAGAAAACTATCGATCATCGCTCCAACATATAATGAAGCGGATAACGTCCTTCACTTCATCGAGCGCGTGAAAGCAACGTTGAATGCATTTGACTGGGAGATCTTGTTCGTCGACGATAATTCCGCCGATGGGACCGCTCAGAAGATATATGATTACGCAGCAGATGATTATCGCATCCGCACCATAATACGGCTGGAAGATCGAGGCCTGGCACGATCAAGTATTCAAGGCATGCTCTCCGCCAAGGGAAACCTGCTTTGCGTAATGGACGCGGATGGCCAGCATGACCCAATGGTACTGTCCGAGCTGGTTGCCCGTCTCGAACGCGATAACCTCGATGTGGTAAGCGCTGCCCGCCGCCTAGACGGCCGCGACGAGCTGAGCGGTCTATCGCCCTTGCGTCAAAAAATATCGCTGTTTGGCAATTGGTGCAGCAGTCTTATTCTCGGCCGCAAGCTTCTGGATCCGTTGACCGGCTTTTTCCTCATTCGCCGCAGCACCTTCCTCGAAGTCGCACCTCATCTCGGTGATCCCGGTTTCAAGCTCCTCCTCGATATCCTGTATTCACATAGGAATCTTCGTCATGGCGAGGTTCCCTTTGAGTTCGCAAGCAGACATCATGGTGAATCGAAGCTGGACTGTTATGTCGCCTGGAAGTTCCTGACCTTCACGTTAAGCAAGATGACAGGCGGCATGCTGCCGGTCAGCCTCATATCCTTCCTTTTTGTCGGCGGGTCCGGACTTGGCGTGCACTTCGCGACACTCTACGGTGCATTGTGGCTGTCATTGCCGTTTCTGGCCGCGCAAACACTCGCGACTCTGATCGCCTCCGCCAACAACTTCCTTCTGAACAATCTCCTGACATTTCGAGATCGACGGCTGCGTGGTCGCCAGCAAATTTTCGGCTATCTGAAATTTCTTGGCTTCTCATCCATAGGCATTGTTGCAAATATCTCGCTGGCCAAACTTACCTATGAGCATTTTGCCCATGTCATCCTGATCGCTACCCTGGCCGGGCTCGCAATCGACAGCGTCTGGAAGTTTGTTGTTGCGAGCCGCTTCATATGGAAGTGATTGCGCAGGCGGATATACAGACGCCGGACTCGCGTGTCTTTTCGCAGCTGAAGACCGTGCTCTGGCTAATCCTGGCAACCTTCGTCTGCCTGACAATTCTGGCCAAGCTCGTCCAGCTTTCCATGTTCTTCGATGGAACCATCTATGCCAGCATCGCCAGAAACATGGCGCAGGGTCACGGTACGCCGTGGACGCCTTACTTCTCCAATGGTCTGTTTTCTGCTTTCGCTGAACATCCGCCGCTGATGATGTGGCTGGAGGCCATCGGCTTTCTTATCTTTGGCGACACGATCGCTGTCGAGAAATGCTTTTCATTTCTTACCTTGCTCGCAAATGGACTCCTGCTGACGAAAATATGGAAGCATCTCCATCGCGATGACGTGCGAATGGCTGCGATGGCGCCCTTTGCGCTTCTCATGGCCGTCATCTCCGGCCGGGTCAGTTGGGCATTTGCCAATGGGATGCTTGAAAATCAGCTGGCGGCTTTTTCATTGGCGGCACTGCTTCCCATCGTTATCGCATATGAGCAACCCGAAGGACCGAGCCGGAAACGTCTTCCTCTAATTGCTGCCAGCGGCGCTCTCACGGTTCTTTGTGTGGCGACAAAAGGTCCGGTGGGTCTGTTTCCGCTTGCCGCACCGGGTTTGCACTGGTTGTCTCTTCGGCAGATTTCGTGGCGGCATGCCTTTTGGGATACATTGCTGCTGACCCTTATCGTGGCTGCCGCATTTGTGATCCTCTGGCAATTCGAGGAGCCACGAGACGCAATCCGCCGCTATCTCTCCGTTCAATTGCTGCCAAGTCTGAATGGGCAGCGGGGCCACAACGGTGCGGGCTGGGCAGCCGTCCGCACATTCCTGCGCGTCAGTGCATATCCGATTATTGCCGTGTCGATCTTGCTTATCGCCGCCCATAGGCTGGGAATAAAAGCACCGGATAACATTAGGCAACACAAGCTGCGATTGCGTCGCGCCGCATTCCTGGTATCCGTCGGCCTTTCGGCTTCCCTGCCCCTTCTTCTCAGCCCTCGAGTTTCGAGCTTTTACTTCAACCCGGCGCTCATTTATCTGTCGGCTGGTCTTAGCGTAATTTCGACCCCCTCGCTCGTCGGTATTTTCTCAAGATTGGGTCCCAACGGACGATCTCGGCTGCAACTAGTTCTGGCTGTAGTTCTCGCTGGCGCCGTAATTTCGGTGGTCGCCAATTTCGGTCGACCCGGAAGTGACCGTCCAACGATCGACGATGCATCCAAGATTGCCGACGCGGCATGCAGCGGAGATGGGAGATGCGCCGTTTCCGGTTGTGGAAGCGTGCTGCAGGATTGGGCGCTCCACGCTTACCTGCAACGTCGTCACAAGGCGAGTCTTGAAGATGATGTCGATACCCCACACCGGTTTCTGGTCGTGGGCGCGAATTGCCAGGAGAATATCGAAGGGTTTCGAGAGACCGGTGTCGAGCTGGAGCGGTATCGCTTTTGGGAACGCTGATTTTATCCTGGACATGCTGCCAGCTCGAGCTTCCTGCCCAGCCCCGTTCATCATTGGCCAATGACTGCAGTTGAAGCTGTGTGTAGGTTCCGCCGACTGTTGCTGAAGATCGAACCGGCCATCGCCATCGTTGCAATCCGGCCTTCGGCGATAACCATCGCTTCACGTCGCGTTCAATTCCTGACATATATGCGGAAAGGCGACTTGCCGTCGTGGATATGGCGTCATGAACGGATCAACATCGGAAAAAAGCAAGATGCGTGCACCTGCGGGCTCCGTTACGGGCCTTTGCTCGGCGTCCGCGACGATGTTTGCAGTGGGAATGGCTTTTCTGGGCTACTGGGGCGTGTATGACCAAGGGCCCTGGCGCATATCCGATTATTTTGTGGTGGCTTTGGCCATCATCGGATTTGCGGCTCTTGGTTCCGTACCCTGGATCGTAACGACACCTGTAGCGGAAGAAGAGGCAGAAAAAGTTGTCGGTGCCCGACGCGCATTGGCATTGGGGGTCGCCTTGATCTGGCTGTCCGTTTGCATCGCGGTATTCACCTAATCACTCTGCCGGACTTCCATTCGACAGAACAAGACACCCCTCTCGGCAAAGAGCGCCTGATTGTCATCCAAAACAATGGTTGGTTTCCAAATTTTCCGGTCGCAAAGGAATACCAGCCTACCAGGCTATTCAAACACCTTGAAAGGGTCGCGGAGCTTTTATTCTCCCGCTTCATCGAGATACATGACATAATCAACGGCCATATGCAGCTGGAGCATTTTTGATGCAACGCGAGGCGGTCTGGACGCTGGCTTTGTTTGTTCTTCTTGTGTTTAGCGCCGCAGCCGGTTCGATATTGCGCGCGAGATTACCTGCTCCACATCGCGGCAGTGAGACAATTGACTTCCTCCGCGTCGTCACGGCCCTTCTTGTCACCTTTGCCGCGCTTGTCATGAGCTTGCTTTTGGCATCGGAACTGAATGCATTCACAACTGCGTCTCACGATCGCAACCGTTACGCCGCTGGCCTGGCGGAGATGGACCGCTGTCTGAGGAATTATGGCCCGGCATTGGATCATGAGCGACAACTCTTGCGCAGCTACACAACCGCCGTCATCGCCAGCACATGGCCGGGCGAGCCAGTTCCGCCGGGAGCGACATATCCTGACATATCAAAATTGCCTTTGACTGGCGAAGCACCCGTTCTTGGCGCAATTCTCAACGACATGGGGCTCGGCATTGCCCGCGAGCAGCCCGCCGATCCTTTGCATCAGCTGCTCGTGACCCGTTGTAATCAGCTCTTCAGCAATCTGTTGGCGGCGCGATGGACGGTGATCGAAGATGCGCACGGCTCGCTTTCGGCACCGTTTCTTGGCGTCCTGATCTTCTGGCTTATGCTGGTATTCCTAAGCTTTGGTCTTCAGGCCCCCAGAAACCTGCTTACGGGCTCCATTGTCGCCGTCGCCATCATCTCGGTGGCGAGCGTTATGTTTGTCATCCTGGATCTTGATCTTCCCTACGGCGGTTTCTTCGGCATTTCGAGCGAATCCATGCGGCATGCGCTCACCGATATGCTGGCACAATAGCAGCCAACAAAGCCGTGTACCCGTCGTTGCCGGTGAGGCAGCTAATGCGAAACGTCGCCTTGGGACAGCCAGGCTCCGGCAAGCATCCTTCTCAGCCACTCATCCATCAATCGGCCAGAGCTTGGGAAATATCGTTTGCAGTCTGGACAACGACAGGTGCGAGGCCTGCAAGGCGCCCGTCCGGCATTCTTTCGCTCGGCCCGGAAACGCTTACCGCCGCGAAGACGCGCCCCGAGGAATCCCGCACCGGCGCTCCGATACAGCGCACCCCGATCTCGATTTCCTCGTTATCGACCGCAAACCCTTTGGCCCTGATGCCGGCCAGCTCCTCGAGCAGCCCATCGAGCTTCGTGATCGTATTTGCGGTATAGGCATGCAAGCCCTCATGGGCAATCCGCAATATCAGCTCTTCGTCCTGAAACGCCAGGAAGGCCTTGCCGACGCTGGTGCAATAGGTCGGCGCCGCCTGCAGCGTCGTGAGGCTGGACGCAATCATCTCCTCGCGCTCGACGCAGACCATCTGGCTGCCATCGAACATGTGGAAATGAATGATTTCGCCCGTCAGTTGCTGCAGTTTGGCGATATGTGGATGCGCGCGGGTTGGCGTATCGAGGCTTGCCAGGACGCTGCTGCCGTAGTGAAACATCTTCAGGCCAAGCCGATAGCCCTGGCGCTTGCCATCCTGATCGAGCAGGCCAACCTCCCGCAAAGATGCGACGATGCGATGGACCGTCGTCTTCGGCAGACCTGTGGCTTCCGAGAGTTCCGCAATCGTCATGCTCGGCTTGGCGCGGGAAAACGTGTCCAGCACGCGCGCCATCTTGCGCAGCGACTTGGCGCCGGCATCCCTGCTTTCCGTTCCCGCCGGAACATCGTCAACGACCGCTTCATTGGTCACCGCGTGCGTTTTCATATCTCTTTCCAATTTCAATGCCCGGCCATAATCCGCTTTGCTCTTGCTTCGAGCTTACGCGCAATAAACTCCAAAGAGAAGCAGACCACAAAGTAGGTTAGCGCCAATAGTGTAAACACAATAAAGGGTTGGTTGGTGCGAATGACAACCTCTCTCCCCAGCCTTGTGATTTCGCTGATGCCGACCACCGATATCAGCGAGGTATCCTTGATGATCAATATGGCCTGACCGACGAGCGAGGGAATGACCGCCATCAGCGTCTGTGGGATGGTAATATCGCGCAGACGCTGGAACAGGCTGAAGCCGACGGCTATGGCAGCCTCGTTCTGGCCCTTGTCCAGCCCCTTCAAGCCGCCGCGTATGATTTCGGTCATGTAGGCACCGTGCGATAGCGAAAGGGCGATGACCGCCGTCAAAACCGGGCCGATATCGATGTCATATTGCGGCAGCCCGTAATAGACGAGGAAGACGAACATCAGGAACGGCATGCTGCGAAAAAGGTAGACATAGGCGCCGATCAGGAAGCGGATCGGCCTGAGAGATGACGAGGAGAGAAGCCCTCCCATAATACCGAGACCGAGGGCTGGAAAGAATGCCGCAGCGGTCAGGAAGAGGACGATGGGAAGCCCGGTGAGAATAAGCTGAATGGCATCGCCGGCGACGGCAGCAATAGTGCTCATGGCTCAAGCTCGCTTATGCTTGGAAAAGCCGGCGCGGCTTTCATAGACATCGACAAGAAGATTGAGCACGACGCAGATGACGACGTAGATCACGCAGCTTACGAGATAGGCCGGCAGGAACTGATATGTTTCATTGCCGACATCGTCGGCAGCCTTGGTGATTTCGAGAACGGCAATCGTGTAGAGGAGCGAAGTGTCCTTTATCAATTGCACGAACTGCCCCGTTATCGCCGGCAGAATTGTCGGTGCCGCTTGAGGCAGAAGAACGTAACGCAGAAGGATGCGCCATTTCAAACCAAGCGACTGCGCCGCTTCGATCTGGCCTCGCGGGATCGCATTCAGCCCTCCACGCACCATTTCGGCGATATAGGCGCCCGAATTGAAGGTGAGCGCAATCACGCCGGTCGAAAAGGCCGACAGCGTGATACCAAGCGTCGGCAGGCCAAAATAGATGAAATAGACCTGCACAAGCAGCGGCGTATTGCGAACCAGCGAGACATAGACGGCAATTGCCCTGCTGAAAATGCCGCGCGAGGAAAACCGCACAATGCCTGCGACCATACCGACGCAAAGCGCAAGCAACAGCCCGACGGCCGCAGCCGCGAGCGCATTGCGCATGCCGGTGAGATAGGTATCGCGATACTGCCAGAAGATATCGTAAGCATCCGAGATCATGTGCGGCCAGCCTAGTGACGAAGGATCTGATTGAGAAAGGCGCGTGTACGCGCTTCTTTCGGCTGCGAGAAGAATTCGCAAGGCGGCGCTTTTTCCACCAATTGACCGGCATCGAGAAAGGCGACCTCGGTGGCAAGCTCCCGGGCAAACCCCATTTCATGGGTGACAACGATCATCGTCATGCCAGATGCCGCCAGCTCGCGCATCACCTGCAGCACCTCTCCGACCATTTCCGGATCGAGCGCCGAGGTCGGCTCGTCGAACAGCAGCAGTTCGGGATCCATCGCCAGGGCGCGGCAGATGGCAACACGCTGTTGCTGGCCGCCCGACAACTGCGCTGGGTAACGGCTGGCCTTGCTCTCCAGCCCGACGCGCGCCAGAAGCTCCATCGCCCGCGCTGCTGCGTCCTTGCGGCTGCGTCCGAGAACGCGCCTTTGCGGCAAGGCTATGTTGTCGAGCACGCTGAGATGCTGAAACAGGTTGAACCGCTGGAAGACCATGCCGATCCTGCGATAGAGCTGGCGGCGCGGCATGGCGGCGATGTCCTGGCCGCCAAGGAGGATCTGGCCGGCGGACAAGGGTCCAGCCAGCCTGTTTATGGCGCGGATGAAGGTGCTCTTGCCTGAGCCGGACGGACCGCAGACAACGAGCACATCCGACCGTTCGAACTGAATGGATATTCCGCGCAGGGCGTGGAAATCCTTGAAATGCAAATTGACGTCGCGCGCTTCGAAGAATGCCATCGCGATCCTCCATGACCTTGCCGAGAGACGATATGCCGAGCGTCGGCAAGCAGCCGACGCTCGCTCTTAGATCCGTCGCTATTGCAATGTCATGCGGCTGGCATTGCCGCTCTCCGGCGCATAGGCGCCGATGCCAAGCAGATCGACCAGCTTCTTGCGCTCGTCGGAAACGCCGCTGTTCTTTTCCAGGAAGTCCTTCTTCCAGGTATCGCCGTCGACCCAGTATTTCTTGAGTGCGGCCAGCTCACCGCTTTCCCCGATCTTGGCCAGGAAGAAATTAAGGTATTGCCAGGTGTAGGTGTCGCCCGGACGCACGGCAAAGCCCCAAGTGTCGGTCGTGATCAGTTCGCGCGGCTGTTTCAAGGCCTCGAAACCATATTCCTGTTTTACCACTCCCAAGACAGCCAGATCGTTGAGTGCCGCATCGACGCGGCCCGTCTTCAATGCCTGGTAGGTATCTGTGTCATTCGGGTAGGTTTGCAGCTCCGCCTTCGGGAAGAACTGCTTGGCGGCATCGACGGCATTGGTGCCTGCCTTGACGGCAATGCGTTTGCCGGCCTCATTCAGCTCCTCCCAGGATTTGCCCTCGTCCTCCGGCTTGACGATCGCCACGACACCGGTGGAATACCAGCTCTCCGTCGTGAAAAGGATCTGCTGCGCACGCTTGAACGTCGTCGACATGCTCGTTGCCAGAATATCGGACTTGCGGCTGAGAAGGCCGGGAATGAGCCCCGCCCACTCGACATTTCGCATTTCGAGGTCGACATCGAGTTTTGAGGCAATAAGCCTGTCGAGATCCACGGAAAAGCCGGCCGGATTGCCGTTTGCATCCCTGAACTGCCAGGGGGCCGCCGAAAGATCGTTCATGATGACGATCTTCTTGTCTTTCATGATCTCGCCGAGGGTCCCCTTGGGATCATCGGCAGCCGACGCAACGCCTCCCATCACCAGCGTCAATCCAATTGCGAGCACTGCAAACTTATTCATCGTTACTCCCCTTTTTATCTTGTTCCGCATTGCGGAATAACATTTCCAAGCGAGACAATAAACGCATAAAATAAAATAAACCGCAACGTCTATCTTGACTGCAGCAATTATATTTATTTAAGTGAGCATGATTATAAAGCATATTCCGTATATCGGAATAATGAGAGACAAGGATGCCGGGAGGACGGTGGGTAAAATCAAGCGGACATGACGCGTTAAACTGCCGGCTGCGCTGGGGAGGCGCTCGGGCACAATCCAGATGATTTTTCATCGGTCCGTTCGCTCAGCGCCGGATCGATGCCAACTGCGCTGCGGACCGCCTGACGGCCGCGCGAGGAGATGATTTTTATGGACTATCGGGCGACCGAGTGGCCGGTTTCCGGCACTCCAGCGCGCATCAATGGAATCGAGCTCAACCAGATCTGCGATATTGCCGATCTGGCGCGCGAAGATCCCGATGTGATCAAACTCTGGATCGGTGAAGGCGATCTGCCGACACCTCAATTCATACGCGAGGCCGCAGTCTCCGCGTTATCCGCAGGACAGACCCGCTATACCTATGCTCTGGGCGTGCCTGCTCTGCGCGAAGCCCTGGAGCGCTATCACAAGCGGCATTTCAACGTCGATATCGGCGCCGATCGCTTCAGCATCACGGCGGGCGGTGTTCAGGCCATCATGCAGGCGGTCCAAGCCGTCCTGAACCCCGGCGATGAGGTCATCGTTCCCGTGCCGGCCTGGCCGAACCTGATCGAGATCATCAGCATTCTCGGCGGTAAGGTGGTTCCGGTACCCTATCGCACCCTTGCCGCCGGCGGTTTTGCACTTGATCTCGACGATCTGTTTGGCGCCGTCACGTCCAAGACGCGCGTTATCGCCATCAACTCCCCATCAAATCCGACGGGCTGGGTGATGCCGAGGGAGCACATGCTGGCCGTACGTGACTTCGCCAGAAGCAAGGGCATCTGGATCATATCCGACGAGGTCTATTCCCATTTCACCTATAACGGTGCTCTTGCCCCCTCCTTCCTGGAGATTACGGAGCCTACCGATCGGCTGATTGTCACCAATACCTTTTCGAAGAACTGGTGCATGACCGGCTGGCGCATTGGCTGGGTCATCTATCCGAAGGGGATGTCCAAGATCTTCGACAATCTCAGCCAATACAACACGACCAGCGTCGCCACCTTCGTCCAGCATGCCGCTGTCGCAGCGCTCGATCAGGGTGATGAATTCATCAAATCCCTCGTCGCTCGATCCACGCGTGGACGCGAAATCATTTGCTCGACACTCGATAAGCTGCCGAACGTGCGTGTCTTCTGGCCTGACGGAACTTTTTATTTCTTCTTCTCCGTTCACGGCATGAATAGCGGCTATGATATGGCGCGCAGGATCCTGAAGGAGGCAGGCGTGGGGGTCGCTCCGGGCTCGGCTTTCGGCCCAGGTGGTGAAGAATTCCTACGTGTATGTTTTGCCGTTGATCCTGCACTCATCGAGGAAGGCGCAAGGCGCCTGGAAGCGTTTCTGTGCAAGCAGCAATAGGATGAAGGACAATGAAGAAGCTCATCAATCGACCCGCTGACGTCGTGCGGGAAATGCTGGAGGGCATTGTCGCTCTCGCGCCCGGCCTTGCGCTGCTCGACACGGAGAATGTCGCGCTCCGCGCTGACCTGCCCGCGATCGCGGACCGGCCTGTTGCCCTGATCTCGGGCGGCGGCGCCGGACATGAACCGGCCCATGCCGGATATGTCGGACCTGGCATGTTGACCGCGGCTGTTACCGGCGAGGTCTTCACCTCCCCGAGCGTCGATGCCGTGCTTGCAGCCATCCGCGCCAGTGCCGGCCCCGCAGGCGCTCTGTTGATCGTGAAGAACTATACCGGCGACCGCTTGAATTTCGGCCTCGCCGGTGAACTCGCTGCCATCGAGGGCATCCCAACCGAACTCGTCGTCGTGGCGGACGATGTGGCGCTTTCCGGTCTTGTACCGCGTGAACGCCGCCGCGGCATCGCCGGAACGGTATTGGTTCATAAGATCGCAGGCGCGGCCGCAGCGAGCGGCAAGAACCTAAAGGAAGTTGCCGACATCGCACGATCCGCCGCATCCCGTCTCGGAACTATGGGGGTCGCGCTCGGCTCCTGCATCGTACCGGCTGCCGGCAAGGCCGGTTTCACCCTCGGCGAGGATGAAATCGAGCTTGGCCTCGGCATTCATGGGGAAAAAGGCGTCGAACGCACCAAATTACTGCCCGCCGACGCCATCGCCGACAGGATCATCGAACAGATCGTCAGGGACATGAAGCTTGCGCCAGGCTCCAGTGTCGCGTTGCTCGTCAATGGTCTTGGCGCGACGCCGCCCATGGAGCTTGCCGTTGTCGCCCGCTGCGCTGTTACTGCGCTGCGCTCACGCGGCCTCAGGATCGAGCGGGCATGGAGCGGCAATTTCCTGACGGCGCTCGAAATGCCGGGTTGCTCGATTTCACTCCTGGATTTGAGTGAGGGCGATGTCGCGCTACTGGATGCGGAGACATCCGCAACGGCCTGGCCAAGGGGCGGAGCGGTCTCGGGTCGCATCAATATCGTGCCCGCGATGCGCACCGCGGAGACGGAGGCGCCGCTCGGCAATGCCGGAAGTTTCGACCCGCAAGAATTGCGCCGTATCGGTCTTGCCGTCTGTGATGCGCTGGAAGCGGCGGAACCTCATCTGACCGAACTCGACAGCAAGGCAGGCGACGGTGATCTCGGCGCAAGCATGCTTCGTGGCGCCGAAGCCATTCGCGCCCTGCCCGAAAGCGCCTGGATCAACCCCGCCAATGCCTTGGTTGCGATGGGCAACGCCTTGCGCCGGGCGATCGCCGGAAGCTCCGGGCCTTTCTATGCGATCGCATTGACGCGAGCCGGACGCCATCTCGGCCATAGTGGCCGCTTCTCGCCAGAGGATTTTCGCGCAGCCTTCGCGATCGGTATTGCCGCAATCAGCGAAATCGGCGGTGCAAAACCGGGCGATCGAACCATGCTCGATGCGCTCGATCCGGCCTTAAGAGCGCTCGAGGCAGCCGACGGCAAAGTATCTGCGACCGAGGCCTGGAAACAGGCAGCCTCTGCCGCGGCCGAAGGCGCACGCCGCACGACGGACATGATACCGAAACTCGGCCGCGCGAGCTATCTCGGCGAAAGAGCCATTGGAACGCAGGATGGCGGGGCTGCGGCCGTCGCGATCTGGATGGAGGCGCTGGCGACAAGTCTCTGATTTCGCTGGCGTAACGCCACAGCCGACATTCAAACAACCCAGATTTCATGGCGTCTTCCTCAGGGGAAGCGATCCCTGACCTGCGCCCTGATGTCATCGGCCGACCTCGGCCATCTCTCACTCAAGACAGGAACTGCAACATGAATCTCGACAAAGTCTCCGGCATCATTCCCCCCATCGTCACCCCCTTCACCAAGGACGGTGATATCGATGAAACAGCCTTCCGCAACATCGTCAAATTCAACCTGAAGAACAAGGTTCATGGCGTCTGCGTCGGCGGCAGTTCCGGCGAGGGCCATACGCTGACGTTCGAGGAATTCGTCCGCCTGATGGAAATCACGGTGGAAGAGGTCGACGGACAGATTCCGGTCCTGGCGGGCATCATCGCCAATTCAACGCGCGAAGCCGTGCGTCGCGCCAAGGCCATCTCCCACCTTCCGATCCATGGCCTGCAGGTGACGCCGGTCCACTATGTCTTCAAACCCGACGAGAACGCTACATTCGAGCATTTCAAGACGCTGACGGCGGCCACAGACATACCGGTCATCATTTATAACGTCGTGCCCTGGAACTATCTCAGCCCGTCGCTGCTGATCCGCCTCATGACGGAATTGCCGGGCGTGCAGGCCGTCAAACAAAGCGCTGGCGATCTCAAGCTCATGGCCGACCTGATGATTGGCATCCCCAAGGGCTGCAAGGTCTACACCGCGGTCGATGCCTTGCTCTATCCATCGTTCGCGCTGGGTTGCCATGGCACCATTGCGGCAAATCCCGCCGCGGTTCCCAGCGTCTGCGTCGCTCTCTGGAATGCAGTTCAGCGGGGCGACCATGTCCGCGCCAAGGAGATTCACGAGGCGCTCTTGCGTTTCTGGAACGCGATCTATGCCGACAATCTGCCGGCGAACATCAAGACGGCGATCGCGCTTCAAGGCACCGAGGCAGGCCTACCGCGGATGCCGATGCCGGCAACGACACCCGCGCAGCTCGAAAACATTCAGCGAGAGCTCAGAAACGTGCTGCGCTACGAAGAAAAGTAAGGCCGTCGGCGTCAGGCGCTGCATGAGCAGCGCCTGACGCTAACCCTGATCCATCGGATCGGGCTGGTGTCGTCAGTCAACTCACCTCACTGCATGAGGCTGAATGGCTGAAAGGAGGCGACACGAGCAGACGGAACCACCAAAACGACCTGTACGGGAGGAAACAGTGAGAACATCGGCCCCAGAAAACATCTCTCAAACAGAGAGCCGCATAGCCAATTCGCGACCGGTTCTGGCCAAGGACATGCGCAAGGTCGCATTGGCCAGCGCCATGGGAAATACGATCGAATATTACGATTTCACGCTCTATGCGACCGCCACGGCGCTGGTGTTCAACAAGATATTCTTTCCAAACGACAATCCCCTGATCGGAACGCTCGCCGCATTCGCCACCTTCTTTGTCGGATATTGCGCGCGCCCCATCGGCGGCATCGTATTCGGCCATTTCGGCGATCGCATCGGCCGCAAGACAGCCCTGCTGTTGACGATGATCATCATGGGAGCCGGAACTTTTCTCATCGGGCTCGTACCCTCCTACGACACAATCGGCATATGGGCGCCGATCAGCCTCCTCCTCCTGCGTCTCGCTCAGGGGATCGGGATAGGCGGAGAGTATGGCGGCGGCATGGTGATGACGGTCGAACACGCGCCGCCCGAGCAACGAGGCTTCTACAGTTCCCTGGTTCACGTCGGCGTCCCTGCCGGCTTCCTGATACCGATTGCCCTGCTCGGCATTTTGTCGACACAGATGAGCGAGGCAGCCTTCCTGTCCTGGGGCTGGCGACTGCCGTTTCTCTTCAGCATCGTGCTGGTTGCCCTTGGCCTGTTCATCCGCTTCCAGATCTCCGAAACTCCCGCCTTCAAGCGCATTCAGGAGCAGGGAGAGACAGCCACCCTGCCCGTCGTCGAAGCCGTCCGCGACCATCGCTACAACGTGGTCCTTGGAATCGGCGCCAAGATTGCCGAAAGCGGCCTCTTCAACATCTATGCCGTCTTCGCCATTACCTATTGCGTCAATTCGCTGGGTCTGCCACGCCAATTGATCCTGAATGGCGTGCTGGTCGGCTGCGCTCTGGAATGCCTGACGCTTCCCCTGTTCGGTGCACTTTCCGACCGGATCGGGCGGCGCGCGGTTTACATTACCGGCCTCGTTTTCCAGGTCGCGCTCGCCGCAGTCTTCTTCGCCATGCTGGATAGCGGCAACACGACCAGCATCTGGCTTGCGATCGCGCTGGGCCTGGCGGTCGGGCATGGTTCAGTCTTCGGTGCCCAGGGCGCCTTCTTCTCCGAATTGTTCCCTGCCCGCATCCGCTACAGCGGCCTCTCGCTGGTCCAGCAGATCGGCCCGATCCTTGGCGGCGGCCTTTCGCCTCTGCTGGCAACAACGCTTATGGCCGAGTATCCGGGAAACACCACCCCCATTGCCGTCTATATGGCACTGATGGCCATCTTCTCGGCTACTTGCGCATTCGCATTGCGCTCCGCAAGATCAGACAATTAGACAATTAGAAGACCGCTTCGTAGTTGGTTTCGATATATCGCGTACTACGGCAGCCAATCCCTTTTCGGGGTGAGGCTGTCGATACGGACGGGCCAATTGATCCACCCTGTCCCGCAGGCTTTCCCGTTCGGGCCTTTTCCAGAACATGCCCAGGTTCGCCCCGAGCAGAAGTCGTGAAAGTCTCCGCGCCCAGTCAATGATTTTGCCGGTCATAGGGGCACCAATGCTCGAGGATCCGGACCCTGCGTCGACAAAAATCTGCTGCGCCGTTGAATTATATCGTATTACGATATAATTTACAGCTTGGAGGATTATTCATGATCGAGACGACCAAGGACACAACATCGGATTTGGAGCTGTTTGCCAGGCGCCTGGCCCGTGGTGCCAGGCTCAGGAGCGCCCTGCGGCATTCACCGACCTCCGACGAACTTATGGACCTCAGACACGCGCTTGATTTGCGTCTTCAGCGCGGCAGGATGGACTTGAAACTTCTGGTACTGGAATGGCGATATGACGTCGCGCTTTTGCTCGATCATATGCGCCACTGGATGTTCGAAGTAGATCGAGATTTCAACCGGTAGGAACTGCGGTGGTTTGCGCGCAAGTAACCGATCCAAAGTCTGGACGTGATTGACAACGGATTTTCGCGGCTTTGGCGCAGCGGCGTGGTATCTATGAGAATGTACTTATTGTCCGCGGACCAGGTCAGCCAATCTTAAATTGCGAAAGTCTTTCAAGCGATCATTTGTCGCGGGCAATCGAGAGGCGGCACATGATCGTCGTGCAGCTCAAAGCAGGCACTTCGGGTCATGATCCGACGGGCATCCGCTTCGGTGCAGGCACCTCACGTCAGGCTAGTCGTTACCAGCGCAAGAGCGACATAGCGCCCAACCTTCGCGATCGTTACAAACAGTAGGAAGGTCGGCAATGGTTCCCGCAGGACGCCCGCAACAACGGTGATCGGGTCGCCGATAACCGGTACCCAGCTTGCCAGCAGCGACCATCGCCCGTAACGGCGATACCATCCTCGTGCGTGATCGAGTGCATCGTTACCGATCGGGAACCAACGACGGTCGCGAAGCCGTTCGATCCCTCTACCTAGCATCCAGTTGATGACGGAGCCCAAAATATTGCCGACGCTGGCAGTAACGACAAGCCAAAGCGCCGAATACCTTTCGGTCAGAAGAAGCCCTGCAAGCGCCGCCTCGGATTGCATGGGAAGGATCGTTGCCGCACCAAGGGCCGCCACGAACAGCCCGAAATAGGCAAACAAATCGGTCATATCCTTAGAGATACTTCGTGATCGTCTTGAACTCGTCTATGGATTGGCGCTTGTCTCGCGGGAGAGCGCCAAATGTTTCCTCGAGGCAATGATCGAGATGATCCTGAATGAGTGTCCGCTTCGCATTGACGATCGCTTTCTCGACGGCAGATAGCTGCTGGGCGATGTCGAGACATGGCTTGCCATCCTCGATCATGGTTATAACGCTTTTCAGATGTCCGTGGGCGCGCTTAAGCCGCTTGACGATCTCGGGATGGGTGTCATGTGCGTGTTCTGTCATGATTTCCTGTATCCCCCCAGAGAGGATAACTGTCAATACCAGCCAGATCTCACGAAAAATCCTGCGCCTACGAACACGCAAGGTAGCCGCGCGTCCGGCAGCCGTTGCGCCGTCGCGCAACTCTCACAGTGTCGGCGTCAAGAAGCTGATGAAGACATGACCGACCGTAGCGAACTTGACTGGGGGACGAGGGGTCGTCGAGGATGACAACAGCTTCAGCATCCCGATCAAGCCAGTCTTTTATCGTCGCAACCGTGGTTCCTTGCCACATTAGCTCGGCCTCAGATTGACGCCGTCGAAACCCTGCATTTCCTACCTTCGCGGTCAGGATACCATCAAGTACAAACCTAAAGGACAATGGATGAAATCGATCGTTTCAGCACTGTGGGCTACAGCTGCGGAAGAAAAAACGCCGTTAGCGAAGGGGAACTCCAAGCGTCGCTAACGGCAAACTTTTCCGAGATCATCGCCAGAACCTCCGCTCGTAGTCGAACGGGACCGGCGGTATCGTTTTGCAGCTTCTGGGCGATCTTGCCGTAAAGCGCGTACCGTTCCGCATCGTTGTCGTCGGCGCGCGAGCTGGAAAAGAGGCCGTTCTCAGCATTCCCGCACTGCTGGCGAATTGAGACATTCGCTGACCCTCTTCGGTCGCTCGCAAGAGCGACGTCCATCTTCCACGGGACAGTTCTCCTGAAGTTCAATTGAAGGTTCCATTTCATGGTTAACATGGTATGTGTGAAATGTAACGGCCGTAACAATAAAGAGAAACGTCTTGCATCAATGGATTTTGCTTACCTACAAGGTGCCCTCGGAGCCTGCAGCCCGAAGGGTCGCGTTGTGGCGGCGCCTTAAGGGCTTGGGAGCCATCTATCTCCAGAATGGGGTTTGCCTCCTCCCCCGCACCGACGAAAACCTCCGACGGCTAAAGATGTCGGAACTGGATATCTCCGAGATGGGTGGCGAATCCGTGTTGCTGGAGTCGGCGCCTCTCGACGACGCTCAACTCAACAAAGTGATCGAACGCTTCAATGCAGATCGTGATGAGCTCTATCGGGAATTCATCGGACGCTGTGACGATTTCGAGACGGAAATCGCGAAGGAAATATCGAAGCAGAAGTTCACCTATGCCGAGCTCGAAGAAGAAGATACGGATCTGAGAAAGCTCCAGGAATGGTTTGAGCGGATCAGGAAGCTCGATTTCTACGGCGCGCAATTAGCAAACTCTGCTGCCGAGAAGCTCAAAGCCTGCGAAGCCCTGCTCGACGATTATGCGCGCCAGGTTTTCGAGGCCAACGAAGAGAACAAAGGCGGCTGAACAAGATGCGTCGAAAGGCCCCGCCAATAGTCGATTTTACTGCAAAAAGCCGGCGACCGGCACCAGCCATACCCGGCGGCGTCTGGGCGCTGGGCTTCGTCTCGCTTTTCATGGACATCTCCTCCGAGATGATCCACACCCTGCTTCCCGTCTATATGGTGGCTGTTCTTGGAGCCTCGGTGCTTTCCGTCGGTGTCATCGAAGGCATCGCGGAAGCCACCGCTGCGATCACGAAAGTATTCTCTGGGGCCATAAGCGATTGGCTCGGCAAGCGAAAACTGTTGGTCCTGTTGGGATATGGGATGGCCGCACTGACGAAACCGATTTTTCCGATTGCGCCGTCGATCGGCTGGCTTGTGGCAGCACGTTTCATCGACCGTATCGGCAAGGGCATTCGCGGTGCGCCACGGGATGCCCTGATTGCAGATATTTCGCCTCCCGAAGTTCGCGGCGCAAGCTTCGGACTGCGTCAGTCTTTGGATACGGTCGGCGCCTTCCTCGGCCCGGCGCTCGCGCTGCTTCTCATGTGGTGGACTTCGGATCAGTTCGGCACGGTTTTCTGGATTGCCGTCATCCCTGCCTTCGTAGCAGTCGGCCTCATCCTTTTCTTCGTCAAGGAGCCTGCAAAAGCGCACAGCGACAAAGGCGTGAGATTTCCGCTACGAAAATCCGATCTCCTGCGTCTGCCAAGCACATACTGGCTTGTGACGGGGGTGGCGGCGATTTTTACGCTTGCGCGCTTCAGCGAAGCTTTTCTGTTACTCGATGCCCAGAGCCTCGACATGCCGGTCATGTTAATTCCGCTTGTGCTGATCGGCATGAATTTCGTCTATTCGCTATCCGCATATCCGGCGGGCGTTCTTGCCGACCGGGTCGACCGCGTCACCTTGCTTTTGATCGGTGTCGGACTCCTGGTCGCAGCTGATCTGATCTTGGCTTTTGTTCCTGGGCTTCCCGGTCTGGCTCTCGGAGTTTTGATCTGGGGCTTGCATATGGGTTTCACGCAAGGAATCTTTGCAACGCTGGTTGCGGACGCCTCTCCAGGCGATCTG
Source organism: Martinezella sp. CNPSo 3964 (assembly GCF_057784375.1). Taxonomy (NCBI): domain Bacteria; kingdom Pseudomonadati; phylum Pseudomonadota; class Alphaproteobacteria; order Hyphomicrobiales; family Rhizobiaceae; genus Martinezella; species Martinezella sp. CNPSo 3964. The sequence continues at coordinate 58,702 of NZ_JBXSOW010000016.1, read as the reverse complement.
CGGGGAACAGCTTTCGGAGTCTTCAATCTTGTTTCCGGCATTGCCCTGCTGTGCGCCAGCACTCTTGCCGGCGGCCTCTGGGAATGGATCGGGCCTGACAGCACCTTTGTCGCAGGCGCGGCTTTTGCGTCCATGGCTGGTCTGTTCCTGCTTGTTTTCAGAGAGCGTCTCGAGAGGGCCTGAACCGCCCGCCTGCTTAATAGTTCCCGTTGTGGCTTCAGGCAGATGTCAGTGAACTGGTGCATCTCATCGGAACACGATAGGAGACCAAATGTACGAACTCGACGTTGCCATTACCGAATGGATCAACAGTTTGGCAGGGAACCGCCTTCTCGACCATGTCGTGATCACTATCTCCAACCTAGGTGTCCCATTGCTCGTCCTTGCCGTGGCCGCCCAATGGTGGGCCAGCTCCGAACGGGCAAAAACGCGCCACGTGCTGATCGCGGCCGGACTGACTTTCTTAATCGGGCTTGGGATCAATCAGATCATTTTGCTCTTCGATCACCGCATCCGGCCATATGACGTTGGAATCACCCGGCTTTTGATTGAACGCAGCAGCGATCCTTCGTTCCCATCCGATCATGCGACGGCGAGCTTCGCGATTGCGGCAGCCTTCCTTGTGCGCAAGCTGCCGAAGCGCGCCCTTTTCTTCCTTCTGGCCGCCATTCTGGTGTCCTTGTCGCGGGTCTATATCGGCACGCACTATATCAGCGACGTCATGGGCGGCGCACTGACAGGCATCTTGGCGGCAATCCTGGTCAAAGCGCTCTACAGACCGGAGACGCGTGTCGATCGCTTCATTACCGGCATCCTTTGAACCGGATGAGCCCTATGTCAGTACTGCATGTGATAGCCGATCGGATAGAGCGGGTGGGACGTGTCGTGCGGCACATCGGATTTCTGCATCCGGACCTCCTCCATCGATGAAGGAAGCTCGAAGGGCAGCTTGCCTTCCGCCTTCTGCTTGCCCTCGATCACATCGAACAAGGCTGCGTCGCTTGCACCGAAATTGGCAAGGATCGCAGCGGCATGCTCGCGGATGCCGGTAAGGATCGCCGGACGCGCCAGATAGACGGTAACGATCGTCGGAACCTGCTTTGCCGTCTCCTTGAACGCCTCGAAATCGGCGTTACCGTCCTTGAAATCCAGATCGCCTTCCTGCTGACGGGAACCGAAGAAGTAGTTCATATGCGGCTGCTGATATGGCGCGTTGAGACGTACCACGGCAAAGTCGGCATCCTTGGCATCAGCCACCACAGTAAAGCCCCGCGCCGACGCGATTTTGGCATCGACACCGGAGAGGAACACCTTCTTGCCTGACGTCACCGGCAGCAGGCCAGCCTTGTTGTCGAGCAAGACCATGGCTCGGCTTTGGGCAGCCGTTGCCTCCACGGAAAACGCCGCATTGCCAACGATTGCCTGCGCCTTTTGCGGGTCGACATAGGGATTTTCGAAGAGACCCTGCTCGAATTTCTGGACGAGGATACGAGTTGCAGATTGGTCGAGGCGCTGCTCGCTGATCTTTCCTTCCTTCACCGCCTCCACCAGAAGATCGGAAGAGGTGACACCGCCGAACTGATCGACGCCGGCATTGACGGCTTTGGCGAAGCGGTCGACACGGCTCAAATCCTCCACGCCCCAAGGCATGCCAAAGGTTTCCTCGTTTAGGGTCGGCTTTACACCGGGCTTCTCGCCATCCAGGCAAGTTCCCTTGCAGTCGTTGGTGATCAGCCAGTCGCTGAGAACCACGCCGTCGAAGCCATAATGGCCGCGCAGCAGGTCGGTCAGAAGCTGCTTGCTGTATCCCGCACCCACCGGCTCCAGCGGCTTGCCGTCGAGAGTCACACCATCCAGGATCGAATATGTCGGCATCACTCCGCCGACCTTCGCCTTGAAGGCGCCCTCGAACGGGATGAGATGCTCGGCAAAATTGTTGCCCGGAAAGGTCGCGTAGCGTCCATAGACGTTGTGGCTGTCGTAACCGTCCTTTGCCGCGCCATAACCGACCCAGTGTTTGGCCACGGCAACGACACTGTCCTTGTTGATGCCGTCTTCGCCATTCTGGAACCCGGCCACATAGGCTTCCGCCATGGATTTGGCGAGTTGCGCGTCCTCACCGAACGTCCCGTTGGTACGCGGCCAGCGTGGCTCGCTGGCGAGATCCACTTGCGGAGACAATGCCTCCTGTATGCCGACGGCGCGATATTCCTGACGGACGATATCGCCGAAGCGCCGGACGAGCGACGGATCGCCTATGGCCGCCAGCCCGAGGGTCTCGGGCCACTTCGAGAATCCTCCCGCCGAAACGCTCGCTCCGAGTACGAACTGGAAGTGATTGCGCGGATCAGTGCTGATCGTCGCCGGAATACCGAGCCGTCCGGCCTCGGCGATCTCCTGAAGCTTGTTGTTTTCCTCGGCCAAGCGAGCGGGATCACCCGCCAATCGCGTTATGAAGGTCACGACCTTGCGTCCGTCGATCATCTCCTTGGCGCGCACAAGATCATATTCGGTCCCGACCCCCATGCCGGAACCGGGGCCGACGGATGGAGCGGTGCCATGCATCATGAGGCCGGCCTTCTCCTCCAGTATCATCTGTCTGATGAGATCTTCAGCCCGCTCGGCAGCCGGCAGGCGCCAGTCCTCGTAAGGATCAAGTTTGCCATTGCGATTGAGATCCTTGAAGGAAAGTCCGTCAATAGTCAGCGTCTTGGCGACGCGGGCCGAAAGCGCGGACTGCTCCTGCGACAAAGCTGTTGAAGCGAGCAGCGATCCGATCGCGCATAAGGCAATGAACTGTTTCATGACATCCCTCCCGAAAGAATTTCAATCGATCCCGGCAAATTGAAGGGGCGCAAATTGCGCCACTTCCCATGCTTCGACGGAACCTGTCGGCCCGCCGGTCCCCATCAGCTTACAGCCGAAACTGGTAAGCAGAAGCTAACGCAATTCGTCGACGATCGGATTGCTGAGAACGCCGAGCCTGTCGACTTCCACCTCCACGACATCTCCCGGCTTCATCCACAGCGGCGGCTGCCGCTTGGCGCCGACCCCGCCTGGTGTGCCGCTGACAATGACGTCGCCCGGCTCCAGCCGCGTGAAGCTGGAGCAATATTCGATCTGCCGTGCAATATCGAAAATCATCTGGCCGAAGATCGCGTCCTGCACGACTGTCCCATTGAGACGCGTCTGAATGCGAAGATCGGGTAGCGGACCAAGCTCGTCCGGCGTCATCATCCACGGCCCGAAGGAACCGGTGTCGGGGAAATTCTTGCCCGGCGTGAACTGATGCGTATGACGCTGGAAATCACGCACGCTGCCGTCATTGTAGCAGGCATAGCCGGCGACATAACCCATGGCCTCGTCGCGTGCGATGTAACGGCCGGACTTGCCGATGATGACCGCCAGCTCGCCTTCGAAATCAAGGTCAGTCGAAACCTTCGGGCGCACGATCGGGGCGAGATGGCCTGTCTGGCTATTGGCATAGCGAGCGAAGATCGTCGGGTTTTCCACCTCCGCACGTCCCGTCTCCTGGCGATGCATTTCATAGTTCAGGCCGACGCAGAGGATCTTGTCGGGATTGGGAATGACCGGCAGCCATTCGATGTCGCCGAGCGGCGTCGCGACAGCGGAAGCGGCTGCCTCGGCAACGCCGGCAAGACCGGCGGCCACAGCCGATTTGAGATCGGCATAGCGCGACGCGAGAACCGCGCCGGCATCGAGGAAGCGATCGTCTTCGACGACGCCCCAGGTCGTGCGGCCGGCAATCTTGACGGTGGACAGTCTCATGGTTTGTGCTCCTGTAGGGGGGTCAGACTGGATGGCGGGCGCATTCACACCCGCTGCATTTGATCGGTGAAGCGCGTCAACTTGCCGAAGCGCTCTATGGTGCGATCCGGAAAGATCAGCGCGAAGGCGGAAATTGCGCCGATGATGAGGATTGCGGCTGTAAACAGCATGGCATTTGCATAGCCGGCCGCGACATGATCGGGTCCGGCTGCCTGCACGATCATGCCGGTGACGGCGTTGGATGCGAGTGCGGAGACGGCGTTTGCGGAGTAGATGACGACGATCAAACGTCCGCGCTGGACAGCGGGTGCGACGCTTCCGAGCGTGATCGGGCCGTAGATCGTCGTAAGACTCGGAGCGGCAAAGGCGATCGCGATCAGCGCCAGTTGCAGCGGACCACTGACATGAACCGAGGCAATCAATGCCAATCCACTGATGAGAAGAGCATAGCCCGAAGCACTGCCGAGGGCAGCGCGCTTACTCACACCCTTCTGAAGCATGCGCTGCGCAATCCACGAACCGATAAGCAACAACGGCGACTGGAAGATGTAAACAGCCGAAATGATCGAGCCAGTTTGGGTCTGCGAATAGCCGAGTCCCTGCTGCAGGAAAGGCGGCAGCCACGTGGCGGACATGCCGACGATCCAGTAGGACATGGTGGACATGATGATGACGCCGATGACGGTCGGGTCGAGCCAGAGCTTGCGAGCGGGGATCGGGGCCTCTCCCGTTACGGCGCGAGCCTTTTCATTCTCCGCGACCGCATGCGGCCCTTCACCGCCGATGAGCAGCCAGGCAATGATCCAGGCAACGCCGATCAGCCCGCAAAAGAGGAAGCCCGAACGCCAGCCGTAATTGACGATCACATAAGTCAGGATCGGCCCGCCGGCGAGCAAACCGACGCTGATGCCCTGCAGCACGACGGCGCTCGGCACGCTGCGCTTTTGCGGACTGAACCAGTTATGGCAGGCATGCAATGCCGTCGGCAATCCCGGTCCCTCCCCAAGGCCGAGCAGAATGCGGCAGGCGACGAGAACCGTCACCGAGCTGGTAAAGTAGATCGGGATCTGCGCGATCGACCAGATCGCCGCGAGAATGACGAGGATCCATTTGACGGGGACGCGACCGATGACGAACAGGCCGACGAGAACGCCCGAAATGGAGAACAAAAGAAAGAAACTGCTGCCGATCAGGCCGAACTGCTGCGGCGAAATACCGAGGTCTTTCATGATCGACACGGCCGACAGGCCGAAGACCAGCTTGTCGAAGAAGTTCAGCGTCTGGAACAGGAAAAGCAGGATAAGGACGGCAAAAGGTTGCCATTTGCTGGTGGTATCGGCGGTTGACTCGGACATATGTTCCTCCCAGAACCTCAAAGAAAACTGCAATTGCCGACGCTGCCTCAGGCGAGACGCGTGCTTAGATCGGCGATCTGTTGGCGAAGGACCTCGACGCTTCGGGCAGCGCCAAAGACATAGTGGTCAGGACGCACGAGCGCGGAGATCGCACCATGCCGGTCGAACCAGGCGGAAAGCACGCCGTCCTTCTCCCGGAGTGCCGACGGGTCGATTGCATCTGCATCCTTGGGCACAACAGCCTTCACCACGATCCCGTCGATCGCTTCGGCCAGTGTCTGTCCTTCTGCCACGCCGATCCGGCGGCCATCGAGAACCAGCCGCCATTCCGGCCCGGTGAAGGCGTCCATCAGGCGTTGATCCGAACCTTCGACGATTGCAGGCTGCGGAAACAGCAATCCGCGTGCCGGCGTGCCTTCCTCGGCGATCAGGCCGTCCTCGATGGGCGGGACGATTTCCTGGCGGGTCATGGTCAGCGGCTGACCGCCGCCCTCTGCAAGAATGCGGGCGTCGCGCGCGGCGGCGGCAACGGGATCACGTTCACAGATCGTCTGGCCGATCGCCTTGATCTTGCCGGTCAGCGCCTGCACATGCCGCTTGCGTTCCACCGTGTAGGTGTCCAGCAGCGCTTCGGAAGATCGTCCCTTGAGGATGCGATCGAGCCGCCAGACGAGATTGGAAACGTCGCGCAGGCCCTGGCACATACCCTGTCCGATAAAGGGGGGTTGCTGATGCGCGGCATCGCCGGCGATGAGCACCCTGCCCCGCCGCCATTCGTCGGCGACCAACGCATGGAAACGATAGGCGGCAGCACGCCAAAGCTCGCCCTCCTCCGGCGCCAGCCACGGCGACAGCAACCGCCAGACATTGTCGGGCTTTTCCATCTCCCGCGGGTCTTCGCCTGGCAGAAGCATGATTTCCCATCGGCGGTGGTTCCTCGGCCCCATGATGTAGCTTGTGGGGCGCGCTGGATTGCAGAACTGGGCTGAAGTCTGCGGCAGGTTGGCAAGTGCTGCCTCGTGCACCTGCACATCGACCACGAGCCACGGCTCGTCGAAGACGAGATCTTCGAGCTTCATTCCGGACAGTTCGCGCACGCGGCTCCAGGCACCGTCACAGCCGATTACATATTTTGCGGCGACCTTGCGACTTTTGCCGGACGAATCCTGAAGCGTCGCGACCACCTCATCCGCCCGTGGATCGAGATCGACCATTTCCGTGCCAAGCTCTATCGTCACGCAGTCGAAGCTCTCGGCATGGCGCCTCAAGACGGCCTCGACGGGAGGCTGAGTAAACACCATGCTGGGGGTGTAGCCGAGCGGATAGGGCTCGGGCACCATGTCGATGCGGCGGATGAGTTGGCCCTCGGCGCCAAAGTGCTGGGATGCCGTGAATGGTGCGATATGGGGAAGCACCTCGTCGGCAATGCCCATATTGTCGAAATGGCGCAGGATTTCGTGGTCCAGCGCGATGGCGCGCGGCTTGTCGTAGATACCGGTCAGCCGATCGACGACGAGCGTGGAATGGCCGCGCGCACCGAGCATGCCGGCGGCCACGGCTCCAGCCGGGCCGAACCCGACCACCAGCACATCATAGCGGTTCGAAATATCACTGTCGTTCTTCACGGGCATGCCTCTGCAAATGTCTACCGGGCGCATCAGGCGCCGGAAAATCCGATGGAAATCTGCGCCTTCTTGCAGGCGTCACTCTTTGGAGGCGCAATGCCCCAATGGTCGGTCCGACCGGGTGGCCAGACCCATTCCTCCGGGCCTCGAGCCCGGTAGGCGTCGTCCACCTGCAGGACTTCAGCGGTGTATTCGATCACCACACCCTGCGGATCGACAAAATAGGCGAAAACATTGTCGCCTGGCCCATGCCGGCCGACACCCCAGCCGATCGGATAGCCGTGATCAACGACGCGGCCAGAGCCTCGCATGACGGATTCGAGATCGGGCATCAGGAAGGCGACATGGTTCAGCCCGTTTGACGGCGCTTCAGCCAGCACGACCGCATGATGGTCGTCGTTGCAGCGCAGGAAGGCCATGAGCCTCGATCGGTCCGTCAAGCGGAAACCCAGGACATCGCGATAGAAGTCCGAAAGTGCCTCGATCTGACGGCTGTTGATGTTGACATGAGCGAGACGCCCCGGCCGGTTGGCAACCACGCGCCCCTGCTTGCGGCGGTCACCGCACACAAATTCCAGCACCGAGCCTTGTGGCTCGCGAATAACGAAGCGCTCGCCGTGCGCAGGCCCGTCGGCAGGGCCGATTTCGCGCAGCACAGTGCAACCCGCGGTAACCGTCTTTGCAAAGAGCAATCCTAGCTCTTCTGGTGTGCCCACACGAAAGCTGATCTTGCGCAATTCCGCGCGGTCGCTTTGCTTCAGTTCCAGCACATGAAAATCATCGCCGGTTGCCGCCAGGAAAACCTTGCCACCTATTTCGGCAACGACGTCGAGACCCCAGATGCGAGTATAAAAGTCGACAGACGTCGCAAGATCGAGCGTACCCAGTTCCACGCTGCGCAAAGCGATGACAGGAAATTCAGTCATAGGATCAAACCTCGTCCAAGCCCAGGAAGGCGCGTGCATTCGCAAATGTCAGGCGCGCGCGCAGATTTGCATCGGCGAACGCTTCTTCGATGCGAGCGACAGGCTCGTTCTCACGGAAATTGAAGGGATAGTCGGTTCCGAGCAGCACGCGCTCCTTACCGAAGACGGCGACGAGATGGCGCAGCATGTTCGCGTCAAAGACCAGCGAGTCCACATAGAGACGTCGCGCCTGCATAGCAGGGCTCTCCGTCATGATCTCGTTGAGCGCCGGGAAAGCGGAATAGCCCTGCTCCAGCCGCGGCAGCAGCGAGGCAAATGTGCCGCCGCCATGACTGAAGGCGATCCGCAGCTTCGGGAGTTTCTGAAGCAGCCCGCCGGTAATCACGGATGCAGCCGCCAATCCGACATCGGTCGGGAAGCCGAGCACCTGCTGAAGCGGCGCCGGCCCGAGCAGCCTGTCCATGCCGGCCGGGCGCACCGCATGTACGAAGACCGCAGCGCCAAGCCTCTCGGCTTCCGCAAAGAATGGGTGGAAACGAGGATCGCCGATCGGCACGCCATTGATATTGCTGCCGATCTCAACACCGCGAAAGCCGAGCTCGCCGACGATGCGATGCAATTCGAGAATTGCAAGATCAATATCCTGAAGCGGAACACCGCCGAGCCCGACGAAACGCCCCTCACCCTCCCCGACGATCGCCGCGATCGCATCGTTGACGTATCGAACGAGGTCGCGTGCTGCGTTCGTTTCGATCCAATAACCGAACAGTTCCGGCATGGGAGACAGCGCCTGAATGCGGATGCCGGTCCGGTCCATTTCCTCCAGCCGTCGCTCGGCGACCCAGCAGGCATCGCTGACCGTGCGATAGGGCTTGTCGTCGATGACGACCGTTGCGTGGCAAGCATCTGCGGCAACCATCGAAGGCCAGCCGCGGACCGGGGCACTCCCTGCCGGAAGCGGAAAATGGGCGGGCACAACGTGACAGTGGATATCAATGCCGCAGCAGGCGCAGCCACTCGCAAAGGCGCCTGTCGCTCCCCTTTTCGCTCCGCTCATTAAATCCTCCCTCGTTAACATCCCTCATAATGTACAAACTTTTTGTCGTAAAGATAAAATTTATAAATTTTGTGCCAACGCTTCCTCGTGTATATAAAAAGCGATTTGCAAGCCAGAGAGCACCATGAACGTCAACTTGCTGAAGAAAGGGGCCGAAAGCCCCGCGACATTGGCAACCAGCATCTATGAGCGGCTGAAGGCCGACATTCTTTCAACGCGCCTGGAACCTGGTCGCAAGCTGCAATTGCGCTTTCTGATCGAGCATTACGATGCCGGTCAGACACCCTTGCGCGAGGCACTGAACCGACTGACGACAGAGGATCTCGTCATCGGAAAGGAACAGCGCGGCTTCTTCGTCAAACCCATCAGCCTGGATGAATTGCACGAGCTGACGAAAACGCGCTGTTGGGTGGAGACGCTGGCGCTGCGGGAATCAATGGCGAATGCAACGCCCGACTGGGAAGAGGCGCTTCTGGTCGCCCATCACCGGCTGGAGCGCACCCCACGTTCACTCAACCCGGAACATTTCGAGGATAATCCGGAATGGGAAAGGCTTCATCGCGCCTTTCACGCGCTGCTGATCGGCGGCTGCGGATCGAGGCCGTTGATAGGCTTTTGCGAGCAACTCGCCGATAGGCTCTACCGCTATCGTGCGCTTTCGATCCGCAAGGCCTTTCGCGTGCGTAAGGTCAGTGATGAGCATGCGCGCATCCTCAAGGCCGTGCTTGATCGGGATACCGCGGAAGCCGAACGGTTGCTGCAGCTTCATTATGAGAAAACGGCCGACATCATCCGCGCCGACCTTGATACAGCAACAGAAGGCGCCGCTGTGACTGGCTCGAATACCCAACTTGAGCCAAAGCACTAAGCTCCGGCAGGCGAAAGCCGTTGATGACGCCTCTCCATCCAAGGCCCTGGCTGTCAGGGCCTATTGCGGCCTGCCGCAGAAAGTGAAGCTCTCCACAGGATATGAGCATCCGGATCGCACCCTTGAGCCATCCACGAATTGAGGATGTGGAACGCTTATCGGCTCAAGGATCGTCGAATGTTTTGAACTGATTCAAACTGGCGACGCGCACGAAAAAGCCAGCTTCACACAAGTCATTACCGCTACCATCCCGGCATCAGCAACGTGCGAGGAACCAATGAGCATCTTTGGTAGCATGAAAACGGCAGTTTCCGGCATGAACGCGCAGGCAAATAAGCTTAGCACCGTGTCGGACAACATCGCGAACGTCAATACAACGGGCTATAAGTCGGCAAGCACCAGCTTTTCGTCGTTGATCCTGCCTTCGGGCGGCGGCAGCTATAACTCCGGCAGCGTCGAAACTAACGTCAGCTATTCGGTCTCGCAGCAGGGCGATACGGTCTCCACCTCGTCGAGCAGCGATCTCTCGATCCAGGGTTCCGGCTTCTTCGTCGTGCAGGGCGCCGACGGCAAGACGGTTCTCACGCGCGCCGGCGACTTTACTCCGGATGCGAATGGCAACCTCGTCAACTCCGCTGGCTATACCCTGATGGGTTACTCCTATGCGTCGGGCGCGCCTGCCGTCGTCGTCAACGGCTTCGACGGCCTGGTGCCGATCAACGTCAATCAGAGCGGCCTCGCCAGCACGCCCTCAACGACAGGCACTTTCACGGGCAACCTCAATTCGAATGCAACGACCGTTACGGATGCATCGACCTTGCCAAGCGCCAATCCGACCTCGGTTACCTCCGATACCCAGAAGAGCTCGGTTGTTGCCTATGATAAGCTCGGCAACTCCGTCATGTATGACGTTTACTACACCAAGACCCAATCTGCCGATTCCACCACGGGCGCGACGGATCAGTGGGAGGTTAGCGTCTATCGCAATGCCGATGCGAGCACCTCCGGCACCTCGTCATTCCCTTATTCCTCCGATGCAGTCGGTTCGACGACGTTGACATTCGATTCAAGCGGAAATCTGACGAGCGGCGGGACGTTCACCATCACCGATCCAACGACGAGCGGATCCATCGCGATGGATCTGAGCGGAATGACCCAGAAGGCCAGCGACTTCAGCTCGACGGGTTCGACCAACGGCCAGGCGGCAAGCCCCGTTACCGGCGTCACGATCGACAAGAGCGGCGTCGTCTATGCAAACTACAAGACCGGCGACCCGAAGGCGATCTATCAGATCCCGCTGGCAACCGTTGCAAGCCCGGACAAGCTCACGCTCTTGAGCGGCAACGTCTATCAGGCCAATGCCGATTCCGGCGTGACCGTCACGAGCTTCGCCAACAGCAACGGCCTGGGCTATATCCAGTCGAACTCGCTGGAAGCATCGAATGTCGACCTGGCCGGCCAGCTCACCGACATGATCCAGGCACAGAAGAGCTACACGGCAAACTCCAAGGTCTTCCAGACGGGCTCCGACCTCTTGGACGTGCTGGTCAACCTCCAGCGCTGATTCTCCGCCGGCTTAATCAGAAGGGCCCTCCGGGGCCCTTTTGTCGTGCGGCCCGGCGGGCGACGTCTGTCGCTCAATCAGCACGACGAATTTCGACCAGACCGGGAATTCGGTACCTACACAACGACAACCAGAAGTTCAGGCACAGCTTCGGGCAAGCCAGTCGCACTACGCTGCGGCAGTGGGGCATGAATTTTAGAGAGTATTAATCTGCCAGCGCTTCGGCAAGGCAAGCTTGTTCGGCTTTGAATATGCCGACATTGCAACGCGGCTACGGAAAGAGTCCTGTTTATGACTTCGATCGTTTCATCCTTGAGCCTCACTCAGATCAGGTCTCTTTCGACATCGGCTGTGGCAGCCTGGACCACAGAGGATGTGGCGTCGCTGTCCACCAAGCAGATCAGCGTCCTCACATCGGCGCAGATCGCCGCGCTGGATACCGAGGACGTGGAGGTTCTCACCTCCCAGCAGCTGAGCGCAATTTCGCAAAGCGCCATTCCGGGGCTTACGCTCGATCAATTGGCCGCCCTGACAACGTCTGCAATCGAGAGCTTCAGTTCCGTGCAGATCACCGCGATCACGACGCAGCAGCTCCAGGGCCTGACGACCGAACAGGCGGAAGCCTTGACAACATCGCAGGTCCGGGTCTTGAGCTCCGTGCAACTTTCTGCGCTCAGCGCCGCTGATCTGGCCACCTTTTCGACGGACGATATGGCTGCGATCAGCAGCAAGGCAGTATCGGGCCTGTCGACCGCGGCAATGGCCTCGCTCTCGACGGACCAAGTCGCAGCGTTGAGCACCAGCAGCATTTCCAATCTGACGACGAGCCAGATCGCGGCTCTAGGCACGGAGCAAATTGCGGCCCTGACGACAGCGCAGATCGCCGCTCTCAAGACGACGCAGGTCGCGGCCATGCCCACGAGCGATATAGCGGCGCTTTCGACGGCTCAGATTGCGGCCCTGACGGCCAGCACGATTGCCAGCCTGAAAACGGCGCAGGTTGCAGCTCTGAGCACCGAGCAAGCCGAGGCTCTCACCTCGAGCCAGGTTAAGGCCCTGGGTTCGACGCAGCTCTCCGTGCTGTCTACGGATGGTATCGCCACATTTTCGACAGATGACATGACGGCGATTACCGCTGCTGCAGTCGCAGGCCTCTCGACAGCAACCATTTCCTCTCTCGCGACGAACCAGGTTGCCGCCCTGAGTACGGCCGCGATTTCCGGCCTGACAACGGCTCAGATCGCTGCCTTGGGTACGGCGCAGATCGCCGCAATGACGACGGCACAGGTCGCAGCGCTCACCGCGACGCAAGTCGCCGTCATGAGCACGGGCGATGTTACGGCCCTGTCGGCCTCACAGGTCGCGGCCCTCAGCAAATCGGCCGTTACCGGCCTGACCACCATCCAGATCGCCGCACTGAGCACGGTGCAGATCGGCGCATTGACGACAAGCCAAATCAATTCGCTGAAGACGACGCAAACTGCAGTTTTGAGCACGAGCGATATCGCAGCGCTCTCGACCGCGCAAATTGCCGCCTTCAGCGTAAGCGGCATCGCCGGGCTGACAACGAGCCAGATCAGCGTGATGACCACAACGCAGATTGCTGCTCTGACGACGGCACAGGTCGCGGCGCTGACTTCGACCCAGATATCCGCATTGAGCACGGACGATATCGCCGCGCTCTCGACGGCCAGCGTCGCGGCAATCACCAGCAAAGCCATATCGGGTCTTGGCACGACTGCCATCGCCGCCTTGTCGACAGCGCAAGTTGCGGCGCTCAGCACGGCTGGGGTTGCCGGGTTGAGCACGGTTCAAATTGCGGTTCTGGGCACGGAAAAAACGAGCGTCCTGACAACGGCGCAGGTCGCGGCACTGGGCTCGAGCCAAATTGCCGTGTTGGGCACGGATGTCGTCGCGGCGCTTTCGACCGGACAGATCGCGGCGTTGAAAGCGGCCACCATTACCGGTTTGACGACCGGTCAGATCGCAGCGCTAAGCACGCAGCAAGTGGCGGCACTCACCAGTGCTCAAATTGCGGCGCTGAGCTCGACTCAATTTTCGGTCCTCGGCGCGGACGAGATTGCAACGTTCTCGACAACGGAAATTGCGGCCATTACCAGCAAGGCCGTGGCGGGGTTAAGTACAGGGGTCATCGCCTCCCTTTCGACCGATCAGGTTGCCGCCCTTAGTTCGAGTGCGGTCACGGGTCTGACGACCACCCAGGTTGCTGCACTTTCGAGCACCCAGATCGCGGGCCTCGCGACGCGCGCCGTCGCGAGCTTGACAACAAGCCAGATCTCAAGCCTGAGCTCGCAACAGGTCGCAGCCTTGACGACCACCCAGATCAGTGTGCTGAAAACAACCCAGATTGCGGCTGTCAGCACGAATGACATTGCCGCCCTTTCAACTGCGCAGATCGCAGCGCTCACCACGACGGCGGTCACAGGACTGACGACGGGCCAGATCACCGCGCTCAGCACGACCCAGATTGAGGCGCTGTCGTCGAGCCAGGTCAAGGTGCTGAGTTCCACTCAACTTGCTGCGCTGGGTTCCGATGACGTGGCAACTTTCACGACAGATGAAATTGCCGCACTGTCCAGCAAGGCGATAGGCGGCCTCTCGACCAGCGTCATTGCGTCCCTTTCAAGCACACAGCTCGGGGCCTTGACCACGAGCGCCATCACCGGCCTGACGACCACCCAGATATCGACGCTGGGTACCACTCAGCTCGCAAGCCTGACGACCGGCCAGATTGCGGCATTGAGTTCGACACAAATGACGGCGCTGACGGCAAACGACATGTCAGCCCTGTCGACGGCCGACTTGGCCGCGATTGCCACCAAGGCGATTGCAGGCTTGAGCACCGGTGCCGTCGCCGCTCTCTCGACGGAGCAGATCGCGGCCCTGGCCACGAGCACGCTCGCGAGCCTGACGACCACTCAGGTCGCAACCTTGAGCACTGCGCAGCTCGCGGCGCTGAGCACGACACAGGTCGCGAGCCTGACGTCGAACCAGGTTGCAGCCCTCAGCACGGGCACCGTTACATCCCTTACCGCCAGCCAGATTGCCGCCCTCAGCACATCCGGCATCACTGGTCTTACGACGGATCAGATCGCCGCTCTGAGCACGACGCAAACGCAGGCATTGACGACGGCCCAGATCGCCAAATTGAGCTCGACACAGGTCTCCGCTCTCGGAACGGACGACATTGCGACCTTTACGACCGACGAAATCGCCGCACTTTCCAGCAAGGCGGTAACAGGGTTGAGCACCGGCGTCATCTCGACGCTCTCAACGCAGCAAATCGCCTCCTTGAGTGCCGTCGGGATCGCCGGCTTGACGACGACCCAGATCACCGCGCTCAATACGGCGCAGATTGCCGCCCTGCCGGCATCGTGGATGACGGCTCTCAGCGCAACTCAGATCGCAGCCCTCGACACCAATGTCATCGCCGCTCTGTCCACCGCACAGGTCGCCGCGATAAGCACCTCCGGGATTACCGGCCTGACGACCGATCAGGTCAATGCGCTGAACACCACGCAAGTCTCAGCCCTGACAACAAATCAGGTCGCGGCTCTGAAGACCGCTCAGCTCTCCGCACTCGGGACTGATGATGTTGCCGCCCTTTCCGTCGCCGATATCGCCGTGATCAGCTCGACCGCGATGTCGGGGCTGTCGACCGATGCGATTGCCGCACTGACGACCGCCCAGATCGTCGCCTTGAGCACCGCAGGCATTGCAGGTCTCAGCACCGCGCAGATCGATGCATTGAGCTCCGGCCAGGTCGATGCGCTGCTCACCAATCAGATCGCGGCCCTCAGCCAATCGCAAATCGCGACCATAGATGCGGATATCTTCGCCTCTCTCTCCACCGCTCAAATCGCCGCGCTCAGCACCTCTGGAGTGGCCGGCCTGACGACGGGGCAGATGGCCGCACTGAGCACGGCACAGGCCGAGGCACTGACCACCGCGCAGGTCAAGGCCCTCAGCTCCACCCAGCTCGGCGCGCTGAGTGCCGATGACATAGCAACCTTCTCGACCGCCGATATCGCAGCGATTTCGAACAAGGCGGTATCGGGTCTCAGCACATCTGTCATTGGTTCATTGTCCACGGATCAGATCGCAGCGCTCGGCACGACCACCGTCGCAGGCCTGACGACCGATCAGGTCTCTGCTTTGAGCACGGCACAGGTGGCCGTCTTGACCACGACCCGGATTGCCGCGCTGAGCTCGTCGCAAGTGGCAGCGCTCGGCACGGGAAGCATCGCTGCGCTCACGACCGACCAGGTGGCTGCGCTCAGCACCGCCGGAATCTCCGGACTGAGCACCGATCAGGTCAACGTCCTGAGCAGTGAGCAGCTTGCCGCCTTGACAACGACGCAGATCGCGGCCTTGAGTTCGGCTCAGCTCAGCGTCCTTAGCTCGGGCGACGTAGCGGCCCTCTCGACTGCGGATATCGCCGCCATCGGTTCGAGTGCCGTTTCCGGTCTGTCCACGGCAGCCTTGGCGGCCTTCTCGACCGAGCAGATCGCCGCACTTAGCCCGACCGGCATCCTTGGCATAACTACCGATCAGATCAGTGCCCTAAACAGCAGCCAGATAGATGTGCTGTCGACCAAGCAGATCGCAACCCTGAGCTCGGCGCAGATAGCGGTTTTGGACCCGGCCATCGTCGCGACCCTTTCAACGGCGCAGATTGCGGCCCTTGGCAGCTCGGCCATTGCAGGCCTGACGACCGCGCAGATCTCGGCTCTCAACACCAACCAGACGGAGGCCCTGACATCGGCTCAGGTCGCGGCTCTGAGTTCCAAGCAGATCGGCAGCCTGGGTGCCGCCGACATCGCAACCTTCTCGACCAAAGATATTTCCGTGATCGGCTCCGCCGCCATCTCCGGCTTGTCGACGGATGCCATTGCGGCCTTGTCGACGGCCCAGATCGCAGCCCTCAGCACATCGGGCATTACCGGGCTGACCACCCAGCAGATTGCCGCCTTGAGCACCGGTCAGCTCCAGGCGCTGACGACGGCACAGGTCGCTGCACTGAGTTCCGCGCAGCTTTCCGTATTGACGACAAATGATGTAGCTGCCCTATCGACCAAGAGCATTGCGGCGCTCACCTCCGCCGCCATATCGGGCGTGCCCACGACAGCAATCGCCGCTTTGTCGACGAGCCAGGTGGCGGCCCTCAGTACCTCAGGCATTGCTGGCCTTACCACGAAGCAGATCGCTGCGCTCAGCACCAGCCAGGCCGAAGCGTTGACGACAGCACAGGTCGCGGCCCTGAACTCGACCCAGCTTTCTGCGCTGACGACAGACGACATAGCCGTATTTTCCACGCAGGACATAGCCGCCATCGGCTCGAGCGCCATATCGGGCCTGTCCACGGGCGCGATAGCGGCATTGACGACAAATCAGATCGCAGCCCTCAGCACGCTTGGGATCAGCGGTCTGTCGACCAAACAGATCGCAGTCTTGAATACCGCTCAGGTCCATGCCTTGAGCAGCAAGCAGGTTGCTGCGCTAAGCTCGGCGCAGGTTTCCGCCTTGAGCACAACGGACATAGCCTCGCTTTCGACGGCGCAGATCGCCGCCCTCAGCTCATCCGGCACGGTCGGACTGACGAGCCTGCAGATTGCAGCCTTGAGCACGGGCCAGGTGCAAGCCTTGACGACGACACAGATCAGCGTCCTTGGCTCCAAGCAGGTAACCGCGCTGACGACCGCCGACATAAACGCAATGTCGACGGCGCAGATTGCTGCTTTGAGCGGTCTTGGCATTGCGGGCCTGACGAGTGCCCAGATCGCGGTCTTGAATACTGCCCAGGCCGAGGCCCTGACCTCGGCTCAAGTCGCTGCTCTCAGTTCGAGCCAGATTGCGACGCTGAACCCTGCCAATCTGCAGACATTCTCGACTTCCGATATCGCAGCCATCAGTTCGAGCGCCATCGCCGGCCTGTCGACGGCGACCATCGCTGCCTTTTCTGGGGACCAGATCGCGGCAATCGGTACCGCCGGCATTGCGGGTCTCACCACCCTGCAGATTTCGGCTCTCGGCACCAACCAGGTCGCGGCGCTTACGACAGCCCAGATCAGCACACTTGGCTCCAAGCAGATTTCGGCGCTGACGGCAGCCGATATCGCGGCCATGTCGACCGCGCAAATTGCCGCGCTCAGCACCGCCGGGATCGCCGGCCTGACAACGGCACAGCTGGCGGCTCTCAACGTCGACCAGGCCGAAGCTCTGACAACGGCGCAGATCGGCGTGCTGAGCTCGACCCAGATCGCAGCGCTCAGCACTGATGATCTGGACGCCTTTTCCACCGCCGATATCGCCGCCATCAGTTCAAGTGCCATATCGGGCCTATCGACGGCGACGATCGCCGGATTCTCGACCGACCAGGTCGCAGCGCTCAGCGCAGCCGGCATTGCAGGCCTGACAACATCGCAGATAGCAACCCTGAATACCGGGCAATTGGAGGCCTTGACCACTGCACAGGTCGCAGCGCTCACTTCCAAGCAGATCACGGTACTCGGCACGAGCGGCATCGAAGCCCTTTCCACCAACCAGATCGCGGCGCTGAGCACAAGCGGGATTGCCGGACTGACGACAGATCAGATTACAGCGCTCAGCACCGACCAGGCCGAGGCTTTGACGCCGACCCAGATCGGGACTTTGACCTCAAAGCAGATCGCCGCCTTCGGGACAAACGATCTCGCGACCTTCTCAACTGCGGATATGGCGGCCATCGGCTCGCTTGCGATGTCAGCCCTGTCAACCGCCGCAATCGCAGCCTTGTCGACGGCGCAGATTGCCGCGTTGAGCACAGCCGGCATAACAGGCCTCACCACCAGCCAGATGGCGGCGCTCAGCACGGAGCAGGCCGAGGCTCTAACGCCTACCCAGGTCGGAGCGCTCAGCTCGGCGCAGATTGCCGCTCTCGGAACCGACGATCTTCAGACCTTCTCAAGCGCGGATATCGCGGCGATCAGCTCGAGCGCCATGTCGGGCCTGACGACTGCCATTGTCGCGGCGTTGTCGACGGCCCAGATTACGTCCCTGGGCACGGGCGGCATTGCCGGATTGACGACGGCACAGATCGCCGTTCTCAGCATTGATCAAGTCGAGGCTTTGACGGCGGCGCAAGTCGGAGCTCTTGGCTCAAAGCAGATTGCAGTCCTTAGCACCGGCGATATCGCCGCCTTGTCGACAAGCCAGGTCGCGGCGTTGAGCACGGCGGGCGTGGCAGGTTTGAGCAGCACCCAGGTCGCCGCAATGAGCGTCGATCAGATCGCAGCATTTTCGACGGCCCAGATCGCGGCCTTGAGTTCCGCCGGCATTGCAGGCCTCAGCTCGGCCGATCTGGCAACCTTCTCGACTTCCGATATAGCAGCGATCAGTTCCAGCTCGGTCCAGGGCCTGTCGACCGACTTTATCGCCTCCCTCTCCACCGCCCAGATCGCGGCACTCGGGACGGGCAGCATTGCCGGCCTGAGCAGCACACAGATCGGGGTGCTCAGCATTGAGCAGTTCGAAGCACTTACGACCACCCAGATCGCGGCATTGAGTTCAGCCGGCCTGGCGGGACTGACCACGGCGGATCTGACGACCCTTTCCACTGCCGAGCTATCCGTGATCAATTCGGACGCGATCCAGGGACTGCCCACCACTGTCGTCGCAGCCCTTACCAGCGACCAGATCGCCGTCCTGACGACCTCTCAGATCGCCTCATTGAGCTATGGCCAGATCGCGGCACTGAGCACGGCACAAATCGCTGCTCTTTCGACATCGCAGATCGGCGCCTTGAACGCCCTTCAGGTCGCGGCACTGGATACGGACGATATTTCCGTCTTCACGACCGATGACATTGCCGCATTGAGCTCCGGAGCGGTCGCCGGATTGACCACACGGGTCATCGCGTCGCTGACGACAGCGCAGGCCGAGGCTCTTGCGCCATCCCAGGTCAGCGAGCTGACTTCGGCGCAGGTCGCGGCCCTGACGACACAGGAGCTCTCGACCTTCTCGACCAAGGATATCTCAGCTTTTAGCTCGAATGGCGTAGCGGGCCTGTCGACGCAGGACATTGCAAGCCTTTCCAGCACGCAGCTGCTCGCATTGATGCGTTCGCAGATGGCATATCTGAGTTCGGATCAAATCGCAGCGGTCATCTCAAGCTATGTGACGTGAAACAGCGCAGTGGTTTTGCGACAGCGATAGGCGAGATCGAGGGCTGGGGCGCAGGACGCAAATCCCGGATATCGCGACATGCGCGCGGCATTGTTGGATCGAATCACGCAACGGAGCGTCCGGCGACCGGCGATTTTGGAGACTGCTCGTGCTATTGTGGACAACGCCCGTGGCATATCGCAGGCGCTCATGGTCTCTGAGGCCCACGCGGTCGTTTGCAATTCGCTTTCGCGCGTTCGAAAGCTGTTGATTGCCGGCGCGCAATTGCCGATTCCGGTGGCGGACTGATGACATGCCGACGGCAACAAAGCACAGTCGAGGCATCGGCAGCCATTATGGAAATGGTTGCGTTGCCTGCCGCCAGTTAATGGAATGCCCATGCTCACCAATGATGCTTCAGTCACCAGCCCGGTCCTGCCGCTTGCCGGCATCCTGGACCTGGCACGTTCGCAGCGCCTCTCCTTCAACGACCTGTTCCAATTTGCCGAAACGCAAAGTGCGGCTGGGCAGAAGCTGGAGGCGGCGGAGGCCTACAAGGTCTGGATCGCATTCAACGATGGCCATCCTTACCTGCATCTCGTCTATTTCAACTATTCGGTCACGCTGCGGCAGCTCGGCGACATAGCCGGCTCCATTCAGGCGCTGCGCGCCTGTCTGAAGCACGATCCGCAATTCGGCCCGGCACACATCAATCTCGGACGGGCATTGGAAGATAGCGGCGTTGCGGCGCATGCCATCGTGCAATGGCGAAGCTTCGTCGAGATAACGGCTGAAAGTACCCCCGACAAGCTGGCGCACCGTCTCATGGCACTTCAGCATATTGGCCGTGTCATGGAAAATGCGGGGCTTTTGGATGATGCCGAAGCGGCGCTGTGGCAGGCTATCGAATTACGACCCGACAAGAGCGAAGCCGGGCAGCATTGGAGCGCCCTGCGCCAGCGTCAATGCAAATGGCCTGTTCTTGCCACATCCGACCATGTCTCCACTCGTCAGCTCCTCGATTCCATGTCCCCACTGACGCTAGCCTGCTATTCCGACGATCCGCTGTTCCAACTTGCAAGAGCCTACCAATACAACAAGTCCTTTGTCGGCCGCCCCGACATAAGCGGATTTCCTCGCAAGGTGCCGCAGAAAAAATCCGGAAGCGCGCAGCGTCTTCGCGTCGGCTACGTATCATCGGATCTGCGGGATCACGCGGTTGGCTTCGCACTTAGGGAGGTGCTGGAGCTGCACGACAAGCAAAGCGTCGAAATCTACGCTTACTACTGCGGCGAGCCAGTGGAGCGGGACGCCACGCAAATGCGCATGAAAGCGGTCGTCGACTGCTGGCGCGATATCGCTACGCTCAGCGATCAGGATGCGGCACGGCAGATCGCCGGCGATGACATCGATATCCTCATCGACGTCAATGGCTATACCAAGCATGCACGAACAAAAATCTTTGCATATCGACCGGCCCCCGTCATCGTCAATTTCTGTGGCTATCCGGGCACGATGGGCAGTCCTTTTCATCACTATATCATCGCGGACGAACACGTCATTCCCCCGGAAAATGAGATCTTTTATTCCGAGAGGGTACTGAGGATCCCTTGCACTCAGCCGATTGATCGCAAAAGAGCGGTTGCCGAAAGGCCGACGCGCCTCGAAGCGGGCCTGCCGGAGGGTGTCTTCGTCTTCGCGTGCTTCAATGGCATGCAGAAAATCACGAAAGAGACGTTTGCGCAGTGGATTGAAATTCTCGCGGCAACGTCCGACAGCGTGTTGTGGCTGTTGAGCGGCAGTGATGATGTCGACGCGCGTCTGCGCCAGCTTGCGTCGAATGCAGGCGTCGCGCCCGAGCGTCTCATCTTTGCACCCAAGGCACCAAACGCCAGACACCTCGCCAGGATTGGTCTTGCCGATCTCTTCCTCGACACATTTCCCTATGGAGCACATTCGACGGCAGCCGATGCTCTGACCATGGGCTTGCCCGTCCTCACCGTTCCAGGCAAGAGCTTTGCGGCGCGCTTCTGCCACAGCATCGTTAGAGCCGCTGGCGCCGAGCAGCTGATTTGCTCAAATCCGCAAGACTACGTTCAAAAGGCGATCGGATTTGCAAAGGATCCCGCAAGCCTGAAAAGAATAAGAGCGTCCGTGCAGGAACAACGGGATACAAGCGTGTTGCGTGATATTCCGGCTCTCGTTCAACGCCTGGAGACGCTGTTCTGGCAAATGCAACGGGAAGCGGAGCAAGGAAAAACTCCTCAGCCAGACTTGCGCAACCTCGATGTCTACTACGAGATTGGTGTTGGATTGGTGCAAGACAACATCGCTTATTGTGAGGATAGCGCTTACAGGCGCGAATACGGAAAGCGGCTGGCCGAATGGCACGATTATTCTCCATTGCAGCGAGACGCTCGCCTCTGGCCCAATGGCACGGCAATCTAGTCGTTCCTGATGGATTTCTTTCCTATGTCTTGTTGGGAAAACGGACGGAGCGAGAAGAATTTGGCAAATACAGCGGTTGGATAGACCAGATTTCCATGATTCGCAGCAGCTCGCGCTATGCGCTGCCGGCTGCTTTCCGGTTGATGAAACTCAGGGCGAGCACGGCGAAGATCAGCGTTCCCGTACCGACTTGCTGCCAATAGAAATTCAAATCGGTCAGCAGCAGCCCATTGGCAACAATACTGAGCAGGAGCACGCCCAGGACGGTGCCAGCGACGTTCGGCCGCCCGAGCGGGCTGAGCGTCGTACCGATGAAAGTTGCACCGATGGCATTCAGCAGGAATGCATTGCCGGAAGACGGGATATAGACGGTGACGGTCGCAGTCAGAATCAGGCCAGCGACGGCTGCGATCAACCCGACCAGTACGAAGGTAGCCGCTATATAGGCGGGAGCCGCAATGCCGGAATAGCGTACGACGCCCGGCTGGATACCGATTGACAGAATGATGCGGCCGAACCGCGTACGGGCAAAAATAACCGCAGCGGCTGTGATGATGACGATGGCGGCTGCAAGCGGCACAGGGAACCCTTCGATCGTGCCGTGGCCAAGGAAACGGAAAGCCTCCGGTATGCCGTTCGGCGGCAGATAGACGGGATTGCCGCCATTGGTCAGCAGTTGCTGGATGCTGCGGCCGATGAACAATGTTCCAAGCGTTGCGAGGAACGGGGAGACGCCTATCCCTGATATCAACAGCGCATTGAATGCTCCGACAAGCATCCCGGCCGCCAACCCGGCCAATGCTGCAATCGCCACCGGCTGCCCGGCAAGGACAAGCGAAACAAAAGCGAAGCTCGCGAAATCCATTGCCGTTCCCACCGAAAGATCGATGCCGCCCGAGGCGACGGCAAAGGTCATGGCGATGGAGACGATGGCAAGCAGCGTGAAATTGTTGACCAGGATGCTCTGCAGGTTGGCGAACGTCAGGAATGTCGGCGAGATCAGGGAAAAGACGGCAAACACGGCAATCAGGGCCAGGATCAGCCCGTAGCGCACCAAGCCGCCGATGATGAGGCGCGGCAAGCCAGTCGCGGCGGGTGAAGAGGTGTGGAGCGACATGATCATGCCTCCTGCCGGCGCAGTAGCGTGGTCGCAGAGACCACGATGAGAATGAGCAGGCCCTGAACGCCGCTGACCAGCGTGCTTGAAATGTTGAGCAGCTGGAAACCATTGGTGAGGAAGCCAACCAGCAGGGCTGAGAGCAGCGTTCCGGTGACAGTCGGAACCAGCCGGCGCGAAAAGACCGAGCCCAGCAAAGCGGTGACGACAACGGGCAGCAACATCTCGCCGGAGCCCGTCGTGCTGCCGCTCAGGTAGGAAACCGAAAGTATGCCGGCGATACCGCCACAAAGGCCGCTGGCGACGAATGCACCGGCAAGCAGGCGGCGAAGCGGCAGGCCGGCAGCACGCGCAGCATCCGGAAATTCGCCGACGGCATAGAGGCGCAAGCCAAGCGGCGTATATTGGACGATCGCCGTTGCGATTATGGTGAAGCCGATAAGCACATAGGCAAGGACTGGCATGCCGAACGGATCGGAGGCCGAAAGTGCCGAAAGAAAGGGCGTGGAAGCTGGAAGGACGGTGTTCCCTGTCAGCACCAGTTCCAGGCCGGCAACGATGTTCATGACGGCAAGCGTGGCGAGCAGCGGCACGATGCCGGCGTAGACGACCGCGATGGCATTGACCGCGCCGATCAGGGTCCCGGTCAGGATCGATGCGGCGATCGCCGTGACGTCGCCATAACCGAGTTGCGTCAGGCTGGCATAGACGGCGGCGCTAAGCCCCATATTGGCGGCGAGCGACAGGTCGATGCCGCCGGTGACGACATTGGAGCCGCCAGCGATCAAAACGATTGTCAGTCCGATCGCGAGCACGCCCGAGATGGCGGATTGGCCGAGCACATTGCCGATGTTGCCGACGCTGAGGAAATAAGGTGCGGTCAGCGAAAAGACGATCAGGATGGCCGCAAAGGCGATGAGCGATCCGAAGCGCAGTGCCGCGGCCGCAATATTGCCGGTCGGTCGGTCAGGCCGCTCTGCGGCCGAAAATCCCGAAGGCGCAAACTCTACTTCAGCCGACATGGCGCTGCCCTTCCGACGATCCGGTCGCCTCGGCGAGCACGGCATCCGCCGTGGTATCCGACGATATGAATTCCCGCACCACACGGCCGCGGAAGAGCACAAGAACGCGATCGGTAATGCCTAGGAGTTCGGGCAGGTCGGAAGACAGCACGATGACACCGGCGCCCCGCGCCGCGAGTTCACCGATCAGCGTATAGATCTCGACCTTTGAGCCAATATCGACGCCGACCGTCGGCTCGTCGAGGAGGTAGACCTCGGAATGGCGACTGAGCCATTTGGCAATCGCCACCTTTTGTTGATTGCCACCCGAGAGCGTGCGCAGCAAGGCATCGCGCCCGCTGGTCTTCACCTGCAGCCGAGCAATCAGAGCATCGATTTCGCGCCGTTCGCCTTTGCGGTCGAGAAAGCCGAGGCGGGTGAAGCGATCGAGGCTGGAAAGGCTTATATTTTCCGCAACGCTGAGGTCGAGCGCGACGCCGTGGCGACGCCGGTCTTCGGGCACCAATGCAATCTTCTGACCTGCCGCCCGACTGGGGTTGGCGAAACGGGCAGCCTTGCCGCTGATTTCGATGCGACCGGACGCCGGCCTATCCAGACCAAAGAGAGCACGAACCAGTTCCTTCGCGCCGGAGCCGAGCAGGCCGGTAAGACCCAGCACCTCGCCGCGGCGAAGCGTGAAGCTGACATCCTCATATTTTCCCGGTGTCGAAAGCTGTTCGACCTTGAGGATTTCGTCACCGGGAGCGACCTCCGGCTTCGGAAACATTTCCTTGATGTCACGTTCGACCATCAACCGCGCAATCGCGGCGGCAGAAGTCTCCCCGATCGGCACCGAAGCGACGTCCAGCCCGTTGCGCAACACGGTGACGTGGTCGCAGAGTGCTTCGATTTCGTTCAAGTAATGCGAGATGTAAATGATCGTCACGCCTTCGTCGCGCAAGCGACGGATCAGTCGGAAGAGGATATCGGCCTCGCGGCGCACCAATGCGGCCGTCGGTTCGTCGAAGACAAGCACCTTGGGCTGGTTGAGAAGCGCACGGGTAATCTGGACGATCTGCTTTTCGGCCGTCGACAATTCGCCGATCAGGGCGGTGTTCGGCAATCGGACACCGAAGTAGTCGTTGAGGATATCGGACGCGCGGCGCTGCATCAGCCGGCGGTCGAGGAATGGCGTGCCGGGTATGCGTGGTTCCCGGCCAAGAAACAGGGCTTCGCCGACGGTAAAGGTCGGCACCAGCAGCCGGTCCTGGTGAATGAAATGGATACCGAGATCTTCAACGAGATGCGGTGTCAATCTGTCGAAAGTCTGCCCTTCGATCTCGATCCGCCCGTCATCCGGCTGATGGAGACCGGCAAGCAGCTTGATCAGCGTCGATTTGCCGGCACCGTTCTGACCGACGAGACCATGGATGGTACCACGTCTGACGCTCAGCGACGCACCCGCCAGCGCCTGCGCTCCGCCGAAGCGCTTGACGATACCTTCGAAGCGGATGATGTCGTCTTTTGCCGTTACCGGCTGTTTGAAGGAAATGGCTGTCATGTCGGTCTCCAGCAGACATATTCCGGGTGATCCTGCCATGGCTGGATCACCCGAAGCGGATTATCAGCCGATGCCAAGTTTCTTGGTGACCTCGCCGACATTGGTCTTGTTGGCAAGAAGTGCTGGAACGTAGGTCTCGCGCGGCAGTGTCTGGCCGGCAAGGAGCTTGGCAACGTTGCGGATGGCGGTGCGGCCGATTTCTGCCGGCTGTTGAGCGACATCGGCGCCGGCCGGCGATTTCGGATCGGCGATGAGCTGCAGCACTTCAGGGCTGCCATCGACGCCGTAGGTGCGGATTTCGGTGCGACCAGCAGCGGCAAGAGCCTGCGTCGCACCAAGCTGCGGAATATCCCACGCCGACCAGATCGCCTTGATCGATCCCTTTTCCGGGTATTTGTTCAAAATTGCAGTGATCTGGGTGAAAGCGTCCTGCACGGTATTCGGGATGACGTCACGCAATTCCGGCTGGAGGATCTTCACCTTCGGGAAATATTTGACGACATTGACCAGCTGGTCGTAGCGGATCGCGCAAGGCGTCACGCCATAGAAGCCGTTGAAGACGACGATATTGCCTTCACCGCCGATGTCGGAGACGAGCTGCAGCGCCAGGTCCTTGCCGATGCCCCAGTTGTCGGAGGTGGTGTTGTTGATCGAATTGGTCGAGCCGACGTCGACGGTCAGAACCGGAATGCCGGCATCGCGCGCCTTCTTCAGCCAGGGGTCGATGACGCTCAGCGTGCCGAGGATCTGAACGATCGCATCCGGCTTCTGGGCAATCAGCGTTTGCAATTGCGAGACCAGTTTGCCGTCATTGCGCCCTGCATCGACGGCGATCGGCTCGCCGCCGAGGCGCTTCACCTCTTCGATCTGGGCATTGTAGGCCTGCAGATCGAAGAAGTGGTCGGTTCCGGTCGCGCTGATGGCGATACGCTTGCCTTTCAGGGAAAGTTCTTCATCGGCCGCGAAGACGGGCTTCTGCCCGATCAGCGAGGCGCCGGCGACGGCAACCCCGGCTGCTGCGGACAGTTTCAGCAGAT
This sequence comes from Martinezella sp. CNPSo 3964, assembly GCF_057784375.1. NCBI lineage: Bacteria > Pseudomonadati > Pseudomonadota > Alphaproteobacteria > Hyphomicrobiales > Rhizobiaceae > Martinezella > Martinezella sp. CNPSo 3964. The sequence goes on along the minus strand of NZ_JBXSOW010000016.1, from coordinate 32,191 downwards.
CCCGTCTTCCCAGACCGCTTTCGGACTTTTCAATGCTCATTGCCACTCTCTCCAAATTGACTTTTGTCTATAAATTAAGTGGACTAATGAGAATGAGGAGAAATGAATTTCCAAAAAGATGATCTCGAGGGAAAAGAGTGGACAGGACAGCAGCTCATCCCTGGCTGCGATTTTCAAAAGCAACCAGCCAATGGAGGTCGTCTTGGCTTCGGGGTCGGAAGCGTTGGGTCGAGCTTAAGTCCGCACCCTGAGTGCCCGCTCCGTCCTGTCTGCGATCTGGGTGACCGCATAGGCGATCACCATGTAGATCACGACCGCGACCAGGAAGGCCTCGAGATAGTAGAAGTTCAGCGCGGCAGTCAGCTGCGATTGCGCGAAGATGTCGACCACCTCGATGGCGAACCCCAGAGACAGCGCCTTCATGATAACCATGAAGGAATTGGCAAGATCCGGTATCGCTGCGACGATGACCTGCGGAAGCATGACCCGACGAAAGAGCTGGCTCTTCTTGTAGCCGAGTGAATAGGCCGCATCGGCCTGGCCAGTGTCGAAGGAGTTCAGTGCGCCTTTGACGACTTCCGCCTGGAAAGCGGCGACGCAGGCGGTCAGGGCGACGATGAGCGTGACCCAGTTCGGTGTCGAATGGCCGTTGTAGTCCACGCCCAACAGCGACGCGAGGAATTGCAGGGTCGAAGGAAGGCCATAGTAGGCGAGGAAGATCACCACGACCATCGGCACGCCCTTGAAGGCGACCTTGTAAGCGACGACAAGCTGGCGGAGGACAGGGATCCGCCGATATTCGACCATGGCGAACAGGCTGCCTATGATCGTCGAGAGGACGAAGATCGCAAGTGCCATCGCAAGCGTGAGGGGTACTGCGCCGAGGATGTCCCAAAGATCGGGAAGAAGAACGTCGATATCGAACATGTAGCAACTTCCTCGATCAGACGCTTGCCATCAGCATGGTTCCGCCGCGTTTCGCGCCGGGAGAGAACCTTGCAGAACGAAGCTCGAAGAAACGAACGATGGACCAGGCGACCAGGCAAAGCAGCGAATAGAGCACCGCCAGTACGAGGTAGGTTTCGAACTGATACTGATTATAGTCGCGCTCCATGACGAGGTGTGCCGTCGCCATGACATCAGCCGCCCCGATATACATGACGAGCGCAACATTATGGATCAGGTAGATGATCGAGTTCCCGTAGCCGGGAAGTGCGATGTGAACCGCCTGCGGGCCTAGAACGCGCGTGAGCTTCTGGCGGAATGTGTAACCAAGACTGTCCGCAGCATCGTGCTGGCCACGTTCGACGGCGAGATAGGCCGGCCGCATGACTTCGGACAGATAACCTCCGTGATAGAGGCTTAAGCCCAGCATCGCGGCGATCGTCGGAGACACGAAGTCCGCGACGCCGAACACACCCACGAGCACCGGAAGCCCATAAAAGGCGACGAACAACTGAAGGACGACGGGAACGCTCCGGGCATAGGAGACGTAGAGATCCGCCAGTTGGCTGACCACCGGGATCCTGCGAACCCGGAATGTCGTTGCAATCAAGGCCAGCACGAAGCCGGCGATCATGGCCGTGAACGTGATCGCAAGCGTCAGCGGCAGGGCCGAGAGCAGCTCTGGGATCATTACGGAAAGGTCCACTTCGGAACACTCCTTCTTTCAGTCGTTAGCCTGATCGCCGGGATCGGAGGGCGGCGTTACTTCATGTACGTGGTGATGTCCTCGCCGAACCACTTCTGCGAGAGTTTGGCGAGCGTGCCGTCGGCCTTGAGCTCCTTCAGAGCCTTGTCGATGCCTTCGGCAAGAGCCTTGTTCTCCTCGGAACGATGGATCAGGACGAAGGTCTGATTGATTGCGACCGGCTCGCTCGTCTTGATTTCGAGCTTCTGCTGGTCGATCACGGTCTGCTCGCCAAGGTTGGACGGCAGCACGAGCGCATCGTACTTGCCGTTCTGCACTTCCTTCAGGCGGTCGGGATAGGGAACGCCGGCGCTCGAGGCAGTGATTTCGATCTTGTAGGTCGGGTTCTGCTCCTGCCATGCCGTGGCGAACTTGTAGATGCCACCGCCGGCGGTGACGGGTACGATCTTCTTGCCGACGAGGTCCTTCATCTCGTTGATGCCGCTGTCCTTGCGGCTGTAGATCTTGATCAGGCTCGCGCCGATCGGTGCGTCAGGAATGAGGAACTGCTTTTCGCGGACAGGCGCGCGGTAGTAGCCGCCCGTCGCGATGTCGTACTTCCCGGTAGCAAGGCCCGTTTCCTGCGCGATGTCGGCCGCACCTTCCATGACGAACTTGTATTGGGGCAGCTTGGCGTTGATCGCCTTCAGCACGTCGGGTTCGTAGCCCTGCGGCTCGACGCCGATCGCACCCCAGGAGAGCGGCTTCGATTCCGCCGCGGTGGCGATCTTGATCGTGCGAACGTCCTCGGCGAACGAGGCAGTTGCGAAGGCGATTGCGACGCCTGCTACGGCGAGACCGAGGCCACGGCGCGAGATTGAACTCATGGAAGTCATTTCAGGCATCCTTTCTACTGGATCGCGCGTTCGGAATTGAGAAACTGAGCGAGGCGCGGGTTGGAGGGTGTGTCAAAGATTTCGGCAGGGCTTCCGTCGGCTGCGACGACGCCACGATCCATGAAGACGATGCGGTTGGAGCCATTCTTCGCAAACTGCATCTCATGGGTGACGAGAAGAGAGGTGATGCCCGAGGACGTCACGTCCTTGATGACCTTCAGGACCTCGTTCACCAGTTCGGGATCGAGCGACGATGTCGGCTCGTCGAACAGCATCACGTCCGGCTTGACCGCCAAGGCGCGGGCGATACCGGTCCGCTGGAGCTGACCGCCGGAGAGCTGGGAGGGATAATTGTCGAGCTTGTCGGCAAGGCCTACCCGCTGGAGTTCCTGCAGGGCGATCGCGCGGGCTTCTTCCTTCGACTTGCGCTGAACGACCACCAGCGGGTCCATTACATTCTGGATGACCGTCATGTTCTTGAAGACGTTGAACTGCTGGAAGACCATCGCGGTGCGAAGACGGATCGCCTGCACCGCCGCCTTGTCGGGGCGGCCGTAATCCATGCGGATGTCGTCGAACGCGATCGAGCCGGAAGAAGGCTTGGCCAGATGGTTGATGCACTTCAAAAGCGTGGTCTTGCCGGTGCCGCTCGGGCCGATGATTGATACCACGTCGCCGCGTTTCACCGATAGGTCGACGCCGTTCAGAATTTGCGTGTTTCCGTAGGACAGCTTTAGGTTCTTGATCTCAAGCATTTCGTGTCTCAGGTCCTTTCGGAGGATAGTTCGGAAGGCTCTTCGGTATCGTCGTCTGCCCACTCGTCACCGAGGAGTTCCGGCGTGTCGAAAGCCTGAAGGTTTTCGAAGTGCGTCTCGCGGTCGGCGACGAAAAGGGCGCGGACAACGCCACGCGCCAGGCGGTCGGCACCTTCGCTGATTGCGGGGATGTCGCCGGTTAACTTGCCGTGACTGAGTGTCGCCGGAAAATTGAAGCAGTGAACCTTTGCCAGCATCGGGCACGAGCCAGGCTCCTTTTCGAGGAACTCGAACGCTTCTCCGAGATCGGGGGATCCCTCGAGTTCGGCGTTGGGCATTCCCGCCGGCACCGGGAAGCGATCGCGCCACAAGCGTATATGTGGGTCGAAGGCGGCAAGTTCCGGCCGATTGCTCAAGTCGATCTTGAAACCCGTTCCGAAGATCAGAAAGTCGACTGGGTGACGACCCTTGGGTGTCGTAATGACGACATGATCGCCTTCCTGCTCCAGTCCGCTGATCGGGCTCTCAAGATGGAGATGGGCTTGCGGGAAGGAACTGACGCGCAGGACACTCGGCCGCGGCGGCGGTGTCTGCTGGCCCATGGCATAGTTGAGGAAACGCCACTTCCACTCGTCGGGGAGGCCGGCAAATCCGTGCACGACGCCCTGGCTACCGATGCCGGTGAACTTGTTGATCCGCGGCAGTTCTCTGCGGCGCACGAACATGTCGAGGCGCGCCGCACCGGCTTCAAGAGCGGTTGCTGCATTGTCCATCGCCGATGCGCCCGCTCCAACGACGCCTATCCGCTTGCCTCGCAGCCCTGCGAAATCGATGTCGTCAGCGGTATGCGCCCAGAATTTCCGGTCTATGGCAGCTGCCATTGCGGGCACGAATGGCCCGCCAAGGCCATCACGGCCGGTCGCGAGCACCACATGGCGAGCGACCAACGTTTCCACCGGGGCGTCCTGACTGCAGACGACATCAAGCATTCCGTCCTCGCGCGGCAGGATCGCATCGACGGTCACACCGTTGCGGACGGGAAGCTCGAGCACTTTCCGGTACCAGACCAGGTATTCCATCCAGATTTCGCGTGGGGCACGGTCGAGCCCGATCCATGCCTCGCGCCCATAGCGAGCTTCGTAGTAGGCGCGAAACGTCAGAGCCGGCAATCCCATCGCCGGGCCGGTGAGTTGCTTCGGAGAGCGCAGCGTTCGCATCCGGGCGAAGGTGACCCAGGGTCCCTCGCGACCTGCGGGTGCCTTGTCGAGGACGACGTGGTTGGCGACACCCAGCCTCTTCAGCATTGCGGAGGCCACGAGCCCAGCCATGCCTGCACCGATGATGACAACATCCACGACAGGTTGGCCGCCGATCACGCGCGGAGGCACCCAGGATTTGGCCGGCAGCTCCAGCCAGGCGAGATCCTGCCGCAGCCGCACCTCAAGCGCATCAAGGCCGTCCGGCAAGTTGGAAAGGTCGCTCATATCGGCGCTCCCTCGGGTCGCGGAGCCTGCCCGTAAACGGTGTCGGCCAGTGCTTCAGCACCGCTCGAATCGAACAGGCGGCAGCCTGGCATCGCCAAGGCCACCGCGCGCGCCGCCTCGATTACGGCGGTGATCGTCGACGTAAGCGGCAACGCGGCTGGCGATATCGCGCCGAACAGGAAGGGAATGGTGTGATCGAGGACGCGCATCGCGACGCCGTCAAGCGGCACGCCGACCACGGTCGCCGGCTCGACGATACCAACCCCAAGTCCTGCGCGAACCAGCGAAAGCGCTGTCAGTGAGGCATTGACATCGATGATCCGGTCCGGCGAGACCCCCGCCCGTTCCAGCGCCTCATCGACCCGGTGCCGCAAGCGATATGGATTGGCCAGGGTGATAATGCGGCGGTCGGCAAGATCGGCAAGGCGCACCACATCACGCTCGGCAAGCGGATCGTTGGCGCCGATGGCGACGACACATGGCGCCTCGGCAATCCAGTGTATTTCGAGGCCGGGATGTTCGAGCGGCAGGCTTGCAATCCCGAAGTCCGCCGAACGGGCGAGCACTGCCTGAACGACGTTTTCGGCCGCAAGCGCCTGCACATGCAGATGACGTGGGATCAGATCCGGGGCAACAGCCGCAAGTGCCTGCGGCAGAACGCCCGCGGCAAGAGACGGCGTGGCCGCGATCGTCAGCGTCGGGGGCTCGTCACGACCAATCGCCTCAGCACGCTCGCGGATATGTGTGAGGCTGGCGAGATGGCGCTCGACCTCGGCATGAAACAGCACGCCGCGCGAGGTCGGCGTGATCCGCGGACCGCTTCGATGCAGGAGCGCATAGCCGATGTCGGCCTCCAGATCCTGGATAAGCCTGGTGACTGCCGGCTGAGATCGGCCCAGCAAGCGCGCCGCCCCGGTTACGCTGCCCGCGGAAATTACGGCTGCGAAGGCTTCGAGTTGCCGAATATCGAAAGAGCTAGAATGCATAAATGACATGAAACACTCCTCTTAATGCGAGTAAAGCATAGGAATTCCCACTTGGCGATCGGAATTAGATAATTATTTCGCATCGATATCGCTCAATCATAATCATTTGACATAATGAAGCGCCACGCCTACCTAGATGCTACCCCACAGACGCACCGAGGAGCCTGTTTTGACACTCATCGAAACCCTAGTCTCCGTGAAGCCTGGCTCAGCGCTGGCCGAAGCCATGGATAAGCGCGCGGAGATCCTGCGCCTGAGCGAGGCAGCCCATGATGCCGTGCTGCTGCCGCGTGATCCGGGCGGTCTCTCCCATGGACTTCGGGCAGCGCTTGCCGCCCGCATGGCCCGGCACAATCAGAACGAGGTGCTCGCGCGCCACTATGATGCTCTCGTGGAACAGGCGGGCGAACCCGCAATCGCCTCGCTCTCTGCGCCGGGCACGACTGCGGACGACGTGCGCGTCGCCGAGATCGTTCGTCACGCCGACCGGCTGACCGTCGCACCGAGGGAGGCGACACGAGCGCACATAGAAACATTGCGCAGGGCGGGCGTGAGCGATGCCGACATCGTCCGGCTCTCCGAGCTGGCAGCCTTTGTGAACTATCAGGTGCGCGTCATCGCGGGATTGACACTGATCGGAGCAAGACAATGAGCGAAGTCGTCCACGCCTTCACCACCAAAATTCCCCGTTGGCAGCCCTATATCGTTCCGGTCGACCTGGAGACTGCGACCGAGGAGCAGCGCGCAGCCATGCAGGTGACGCCGTCCAACAAGGGCATTTCACCCTATGTTCTGACACTTGCGCACGATCCAGAATCGCTTGCCGTCCGCTCCCCCCTGTTCAACCTGATCATGTACGGAAAAGACGGGCTTGCTTCGAGCGAACGCGAACTGGGCGCGACGGCCGCATCCGTCGTCAACCACTGCGTCTACTGCGCCGCGGTTCACGCCTCCCGGTTCATCAGCCAGACCAAAAGAACCGACGTGATCGAGGCAATCTTCGCGGACGGCCTCCATGCGGAACTAGACGAGCACCTGCAGGCAATCTTCGACTTTTCCGCACGTCTCTCGCCAACGCCGCCCGAAGCCACTGAAGCCGATGCGCAGGCATTGGCCGATGTCGGCTTCTCTGCATTGGAATCCCTCGACCTCGTCCTGTCGTCAGCCATCTTCGGCTGGGCGAACCGCCTGATGCATACGCTCGGCGAGCCAGTGACCGATTAGGTTGGCTGGACCAAAACATGGGCTATGGGACCTAGGGCGGCATCAGCGGTTCTGGCGATCCGCCTGTCATCGCGCCGTGCTCATGCGGCTGCGGAGATTGCCGGCAAGACCTCCCATCGTCTCTTGCAGCCCGCTTGGCAAGCCAGCCTGTCGCATGGTGCTCTGCCAGTTTCGTTAGAAGCAGATCCGAGTTTCCGGATCGCTCAACCGACTTGCCTGCACGCGCGTCCGTATGTTTCGAGGACATCGCCGACGAACGTTTTGACGATCCTGCTTACACTGTCCTTCGCGCCGATCCTATCTGCCATCCGCCCGAGGAACTGGCTTGCCAGCGTCGGCGGGATTTCGCGCCCGTGAAGTGTATCGGTGAGCTTTTGAACAGCTGCAACAGCCTCTGGATAGCCCCAGTAGTAGCGAATTCTGTCACTATAGCTGTAGCGGAGCTGAAGCCGGATAATCTCATCGCTGCCGTGGTAATGCCCTGCCCAGTCGCTGGTATGTTTCAGCATGAGGCGCTCCATGGTGACGGCGAGGTTGCGGTCATAGTCCGGGTCAAGTTCCGTTGCGATCAGGTCGAGCGCGAAGAGGCCTTCTCGCAGCGCGAACGTCAATCCAGGCCCAACCTTCAGAATTGGAAATCCATCGCGCACCAGTGCGGTCAGTGCGCCTTCCGACTGGTAGTCGGTCGAATGTGCTTCGAAAACCAGGCCAACTTCATCATCGAGCACACCGGTGAGCTTCCTTGCGAGCTCAGGTCTGTAGCCGACCACGTTTTCATTGCCGAACTCCACACCCGGCTGGACGACGAAGGCAATGCATCTCTCGAATGCCTCCGACAGCCCCTCCCTTGCGAAAATCTCGCGATGAATCTCGATGGTGGCCCTGGCGGCTTCGGCCCCGGTCGGCTCGACGACATCGAGCGCATGGTCAGCGCCTCCCGGGACCGGGACTTCCGTCCCCAGCACATAGAGTGGCTTGGTGCGTGCTTCCCGCGCGGCGTGCTCGGCGACTTTGGCAAGCCTTGCCGCTCTTTGAGCCACGATCGCATCGTCGAGGGCGGATGGGTCATCGGCACATGCCATGGATGCGTCGAGATGGATTTTGGTAAAGCCCGCTTTCACATATCCAGCAACCATGACCTCGGCTTTGGCCATTGCCTCGGAAGCGGTCTCCCGTCGCCAGGGATTCGGCCCGAGATGGTCACCACCGAGGATTATGTCGGAAGTCCCGACCCCATTGGCTTCAGCGAGCGCGAGAACGTCTCCGGCAAAGTCCGCCGGCGTTTTTCCGGTATAGCCGCCGAACTGATTAACCTGATTACAGGTCGCCTCTATCAGGACGGGACCGCCTTCCCGTTGAGCCAGCGACATCGTCGCTTCAAGCACGAGCGGGTGCGCCGAGCATACCGACGTAATTCCGACCGGCTTGCCCGCGCGGCGAGCGCCTGCAAGGCTTTTGAGGAAAAGGTTCACGCTGCCCTCCGCGGATTTGTGGAAAGGAAAAAATCAAGTTGTACGGTGTCGGGCAGACCGGTCATAGGCCCCCGCCGGGTCACGTTATAAGCTCCGGCCGCGGCCGCCCTTTCCAGGGAGACCTCCGGGCCAAGGCCCTGCCGACGCGACGTCAAATAGGTCGCGCCAAAGGCATCTCCTGCACCGGTTGGATCGACTTCGTCAACTTCGAACCCATGGAAATCGTATCTCGCACCGGAGGCCCCGAAGAAGGTCGCGCCCTGCCTGCCGCGCTTCAACACAATTTCGCCGACACCGCGAGCCTTTAATGCCTTGACGGCCTCGGCCTCCCCGTCCGTTCCCGCGGCCACGAAGAGCTCTTCGCCGGATGGCAGCAGAAGATCGGCATTCTGGATCATGGTTTCGAACTGGCTCCGGAAATTTCCCGAACCGAGGAGCTCCTTGCGGACATTCGGATCGAATGACACCGATCCGCCGCGCGAACGAACCGAACGGATGGCGGCATCGATGACTCCAGCGGCTCCCGGAATTGCAAATGCGGATCCCATCACATGCACATGTCCGGCCTTCGCAATCAAGGTTTCTGCTGGGGGTGTGAGGCTTATCGCGCCCGCTGCCGAGTGCATGATGTTGAATATGAAGTCTCTCGTTCCGTCGTCACGATAGCGGACAAACGCACTTCCGGTCGGCCGATCAGGCGAGATGGATATGGCCGACGTGTCCGCGCCATCCTGCCTGAGACGCTCTATATTCACAGCGCCGAAATCGTCGGCTCCTACCGTTGCAATGATGCCGGCCGCACCGCCGAGGCGTGCAACCTGGTCGATGAATATCGCGGGTGCGCCACTCGGAAACGGACCGATGAGCGTCTGAGGCTCCTTGAATCCGAACCCCGTGGTGCTCGCCATGATCTCGACGAGTATCTCGCCGACCGTGATCGTCGGGCCGAGGCTTTCCGGAGCTATGCGGCCATTATGAGCAATCATGCGTTCGTCCTCCCTGCTGCCTTGATCGGTAGATCTTCCAAAGGCTCGCGTCAATAATAACTTTACGCATGAAAATTTTGATTGGCGCGTATATTTTCATCGCAAATGAACGTCTCCGAACGTGAGTAGAAATAATATTGTTAATTTTCAATTATATAGCCGATAACTGCCAGATCGCGTCACCTCTTGTCAATAAATTTTGATTGACATAGATCACATACTAAATAATTGAATATTTACGCACGTAACTTTGTGCGCTAACGCTCGTAAGGAGGAGCGAGACGATGAAGAGGATTCTTGCTGTAATGCTGTCTTCGGCCGCCGGCTGCTCACTGGCTGCAGGTTTGGCTCAGGCTGAGGAATTGACCATCGCCACCGTCAACAACGGCGATATGATCATCATGCAAAAGCTTTCCCCCGAATGGGAAAAAGAGACGGGCAACAAGCTCAACTGGGTCGTTCTCGAAGAAAACGTGCTCCGCCAGAAGCTGACCACGGACATCGCGACGAAGGGCGGCCAATACGACATCATGACCATCGGCGGCTATGAAGCGCCGATCTGGGGCAAGAAGGGCTGGCTTCAGCCGATCGACGATCTCGGCGACGACTACGACTACGGCGACCTGCTGGCGCCGATCAAATCCGGCCTGACCGTCGACGGCAAGCTCTACGCCGTGCCGTTCTACACCGAAAGCTCGTTTACCCTCTACCGCAAGGACCTGTTCGACGCTGCGGGCCTCAAGATGCCCGACCAGCCGACCTACGATCAGATCAAGGAATTTGCGGACAAGCTCACCGACAAGTCCAAGGAGCAATACGGCCTTTGCCTGCGCGGCAAGCCGGGTTGGGGCGAGAACATGGCTTTCCTCGGAACCATGATCAACACCTATGGCGGCCGCTGGTTCGACATGGACTGGAAACCGCAGATCAACTCCCAGCCGTGGAAGAAGGCCATCACCGACTACGTCGATCTCATGAAGAAGGACGGCCCTCCCGGCGTGACGTCAAACGGCTTCAACGAGAACCAGGCCCTGTTCTCGACCGGTCACTGCGCCATGTGGATCGACGCAACCTCGGCAGCCGGCCGCGTTTACGACCCCAAGCAGAGCCAGGTGGCCGACAAGATCGCCTTCACGCGCGCTCCGGTCAATGTGACCCCGAACGGATCGAGCTGGTCGTGGTCGTGGAACCTCGCAATTCCAACCTCTTCCACGAAGGAGGAGGCTGCCAAGTCCTTCATCAAGTGGGCCACCTCCAAGCAATATGTGAAGATGGTCGGCGGGAAGGAGGGCTGGGTTGCCGTCCCGCCCGGCACCCGCAAATCAACCTATGACCTGCCCGAGTACCAGAAGGCCGCTCCTTTTGCCGGCACCGTGCTGAAGGCCATCCTTTCTGCCGATCCGGCGCATCCGACCAAGGATCCGGTTCCCTACACGGGCGTCCAGTTCGTCGCGATCCCGGAATTCCAGGGGATCGGAACGATCGTCGGTCAGCAGATCGCGTCGGCGCTTGCAGGCCAGCAAACGGTTGATGCAGCCCTCGACAATGCCCAGAAGCAGGTCGAGCGCGAGATGAAGAAAGCCGGCTACCCCAAGTGAGGTAACCGCTTCGCCCGCGGTGTCGCGACCGCGGGCTTCCTCCCGGAGGGTTCCGGCAGCGCCCGCTGCCGGAACTCCGGTTCGCTTCCCTTCCCAATCGCTCCGTCCGATCGCCGCCATCAGGCGGCCGAGGCTCTGCGAAGAGGTTTTCGATGACAACGATTTCGCGTGAATTCATCCGGCGGACACAGAAGCACTCCAGCCGCTCGATCAGGACTGGCCCGCTTCTTGCGCCTGCAGTCAGCCTTCTCCTGGCCTGGATGATCGTTCCGCTCGCCCTGACGCTCTGGTTCTCGATGCAGTATTACAATCTGCTTGATCCATTGAGCGCAGGTTTCGCCGGTCTCGACAACTATTCCTATCTGCTGACCGACGACGGTCTTATGGCGGCGATCTTCAGGACCCTCGTCATTCTTTTCGCCGTCCTTGCCCTATCCATCGGCTTCGGAGTGGTGTTCGCGCTGCTCTTCGATGTCGAGTTCGCCGGTCGCGGGGTTGCGCGGCTGTTGATCATCGCCCCGTTCTTCGTCATGCCGACGGTTACTGCGTTGATCTGGAAGAACCTCCTGATGCACCCGGTCAATGGGCTCTTTGCCTATCTTGCCAAGCTCGTCGGCCTGGCTCCGATCGACTGGTTCGTGCAGATCCCGATGACCTCCATCATCATCATCGTTGCCTGGCAGTGGATACCGTTCGCGACCCTTATCCTGATGACCGCCATGCAGTCGCTCGACCGCGAACAGATGGAAGCCGCCCGGCTTGACGGTTCGAGAGGATGGTCGACGTTCCGTCACATCATACTGCCGCATCTTTTGCGACCGATCTCCGTCGTCGTCATGATCGAGACCATCTTTCTGCTCGCAGTATTCGCGGAAATCCAGGTCACGACGACGGGCGGGCCAGGTACGGCGACCACGACGCTCACCTACTTCATCTATAACAAGGCCCTTCTCCAGTGGGACGTCGGAGCTGCATCGGCCGGGGGCGTTTTCGCGATCATCCTCGCAAATATCGTCGCGGCATTCCTGATCCGCACCGTCGCCCGCAATCTGGACAATTGAGGAGAGACGAGAATGGCAACGCGAAACAACCTCATTCATTCTCAGAAGCTCTGGTGCGGAATCGGCGGATGGACTGCAGCGCTGCTGATGTTCTTTCCGATCCTCTGGATGCTCATGGCATCATTCAAAACCGAGATTGATGCGGTAGCGACCCCTCCGAAGATTTTCTTTACGCCGACGCTGGAAAACTTCGTCGATGTCAATGCCCGTGCCAATTACGTCCAATATGCACTGAACAGTGTCGTCGAGAGTATCGGCTCGACTATATTATGCCTCGCAATAGGCATTCCTGCTGCCTATGCGGCTGCTTTCTTTCCGGGCAAGAGAACCAAAGATCTCCTGATGTGGATGCTCTCGACGAAGATGCTTCCCGCCGTCGGGGTATTGGTTCCCATCTATCTATTGTGTCGCGACAGCGGACTTCTGGATACGCGAACAGCTATCGTTATCGTCTTTACGTTGTCGAACCTCCCGATCGTGGTCTGGATGCTCTACTCCTTCTTCAAGGATGTCCCGCATGAAATCCTCGAAGCCAGTCGCATGGATGGTGCCAGCACCTTCGAGCAGATCTGGTACCTGCTCCTTCCCCTGACGCTTCCAGGGATCGCATCCACTGCACTTCTCTCTACGATTTTGTGCTGGAACGAAGCCTTCTGGAGCCTGAACCTCACCGCTTCCAAGGCAGGTCCGCTCACTGCGTTCATCGCATCATTTTCTTCGCCCGAGGGACTTTTCTGGGCGAAGCTCTCGGCGGCTTCGACGCTCGCCATCACACCCATCCTCGTCTTCGGCTGGATGACACAGCGCCAGCTCGTGCGCGGTCTGACCTTCGGCGCCGTCAAATAGGAAACGCATATGGCTACTCTCAGTCTCAAGGAAGTGAAAAAGACCTTTGGCGCGGTCAACGTCATCAAAGGCGTCGATCTCGATATCAGCGATCGGGAATTCGTGGTGTTTGTCGGTCCGTCGGGCTGCGGGAAATCGACGCTGCTGCGCATGATCGCCGGGCTCGAGGATATCAGCAGCGGCGACCTGATCATCGACGGCGATCATGCCAACGACATTCCGCCTGACCAACGTGGCCTGGCAATGGTGTTCCAGACCTATGCGCTTTATCCCCACATGTCAGTCAAGGACAATATGGGGTTCGCGCTGAAGCTTGCCGGCGTCTCGCAAGGCGAACGGGATACCAAGATCAACGAGGTCGCAGGCCTCTTGCAGCTCGGGCATCTGCTGGATCGCAAGCCGAAGCAACTCTCCGGCGGGCAACGCCAGCGCGTCGCTATCGGGCGCGCGATGGTTCGTTCGCCGCGCATCTTCCTGTTCGACGAACCGCTTTCCAACCTGGACGCCGCCCTGCGCGTGCAGATGCGCATAGAGTTGGCACGTCTCCACGACCAGCTTGGTGCAACGATGATCTACGTCACCCACGATCAGGTCGAGGCCATGACACTTGCCGACAAGATCGTGGTTCTGCGCGACGGCCGCATCGAGCAGGTGGGCGCGCCGATGGAACTCTACCATAATCCGGTGAACCAGTTCGTCGCGAGCTTCATTGGCTCGCCAGCCATGAATTTCCTTCCCGTCACGGTATCTGGCGCCAGTGCATCCGGCATCTCGGTGTTATTGCCGGGTGGCGCAGATTTGGAGGTCCCAACTTCCGGCGCCATCAGCTCCGGCGCAACAATGACGCTCGGCATCAGACCGGAGCATCTCCGCATCGCTAGCGAGGGGCTTATCTCAGGAGAGATCATGGTCGTCGAACGGCTTGGCGGCCATACCTATGTCTATGTGCAGATCGCCCCCGGACGATTGCTCATCGTAGAGACGGATGGAGCCGACAGCCATCGCCTGCATGAGACAGTCTCTCTGACATTCAATGCGTCAGACAGTCATCTTTTCAATGAAAACGGCATCGCGCTGCACAGGTTCGAAGCCAACCGTAGCATCACCAATGTTGCGCATTAGGCGCAACCTCTGTCAGCGAGGACTATCATGAAACTGAAAGACAAGATCGCACTCATCACCGGCGGCGCGCGCGGCATCGGGCTTGGTTTTGCCGAAGCCTTCATCAAGGAAGGCGCGAAAGTCATCATCGTCGATGTCAATATCGACCGGGCTTCCGAAGCGGCCAGAGAGCTTGGGTCGAATGCAACGGCAATGAAACTCGATGTCACCGATCTCTCGGCCATCGACGCTGTCGTCAAGGAGATCGACCAGGCCTATGGCGGCATCGATATTCTGGTGAACAACGCCGCCATCTTCGACATGGCTCCGATCAACGAGATCACCGAAGCCAGCTATGAGAAGGTGTTTTCGATCAATCTGAAGGGTCCCCTCTTCATGATGAAGGCCGTTTCCAACGTCATGATTGCCCGCGGTCGCGGCGGCAAGATCATCAACATGGCAAGCCAGGCCGGCCGTCGTGGGGAAGCACTCGTGCTGCTCTATTGCGCGTCCAAGGCAGCCATCATTTCGGCAACGCAATCGGCGGCTCTGGGCTTGGTGAAGTACGGGATCAACGTAAACGCCATCGCGCCCGGCGTGGTCGATGGCGAGCACTGGGATATCGTCGATGCCCACTTCGCCAAATGGGAAGGCTTGAAGCCGGGCGAGAAGAAGGCTGCCGTTGCCAAGTCCGTTCCGATTGGAAGGTTCGCAACGCCTGACGATATCAAGGGCCTCGCAGTCTTCCTGGCGTCTTCGGACAGCGATTACATTCTCGCGCAGACCTACAATGTCGATGGCGGCAACTGGATGAGCTGAGTGATCTCAAATGAAAGCGATATGTTTCACTGAAAAGGGCGTTTCAGGGCTGGCCGATATGCCGTTACCCGCGCTGGCGCCAGGCCATGCCCTCATCCGCGTGAAGGCCGCAGGCCTCTGCCATACGGATATCGACGTCCTGCATGGCCGCTATGGCGAGGGGCGCTTCCCCCTCGTTCCCGGCCATGAATATACCGGTTTGGTCGAGGCGGTCGCTGAAGACGTGACCGGTTTGCGGCCGGGCGCAAGGGTCGCCGTCGATCCCAACCTGCCTTGTGGCACCTGCAATCTGTGCCGCAAGGGACTGACAAATCTTTGCAAGGAGCTGAAGGCCTATGGCGTCACCCAAGATGGTGGCTTTGCCGAATACAGCATCGTCAGGGTGTCGCACCTGCACGATATCGGCGATCTTTCATACGATGTCGCGGCTTTGGCCGAGCCGCTCGCCTGTGTTCTCAACGGACTTGGCAATATCGGCCTGACGACCGGGATATGGCGGGCGGAAAACGCTCTGGTATTCGGCGGCGGCCCGATCGGGCTGCTGCTTGCCCTCTCGATCAGGGCGCAGGGCGTCAGCGATGTCGTCGTTGCCGATATCGATGAAAGCCGCCTGAGCTTTGCCCGGGAGTTGGGATTGGATGCCATGCATCCCGCATCCCCGGAACTCCAGGGCCGTAAACGATCTTTCGATCTTGTTGCCGATGCGACGGGTGTTCCGACAGTCGTGGAGAGCATGCCGGAATTTGCACAGGACGGCGGTGCGATCCTGGTGTTCGGCGTCTGCGCTCCTGGCGTCCGGGTCCCTATATCCCCCTTCGACATCTTCCGGCGTCAGTTGACGATTGCAGGCTCGCACTCGTTGAATCAGAATCTGCCTGCCGCCCTTGATTTGCTTCGTAAGGACAAGGGTACAATGGCCCGCCTGATCTCGCATCGGCTTCCGCTCAAGGAGGTACTGCCCTTCTTCACCCAAAAAGGCGGCGCGCCCACGATGAAGGTGCAATTTGTCGCGGAATAATCTCGGTTCCTCCCATGGGGAGGAACTCTCTTTTCCCTCGAGAAAGAGTCGGATAGAGACTTTTCTATAGAGTCTGGAGACAAAGTCGTGCCGAAACCGATCAAGACAATGGAGGATTTCTCGGAGTTCGTCGGCCTTTCTCGCCCCACGGTGTCCAAATACTTCAACGATCCGAGTTCAGTCCGAAAGAAAACGCGCGAGACTATCGAAGTTGCGCTCAAGAAATCAGGATTCCGGCCAAACCTCTTTGCCGTCAACCTCAATCGGCGCCGGACCAATATCGTCGGGATCGTCATTCCAAATTCGATCGACCAGTTTTATATGGCGCTCACCCGAAGGATTGAAGCGCTGGCGACAGAAGCGGGGTTTTTCCCACTTGTCTTGTCGACGGACGGGCAGTCCGACCTTGAGGACAGGGCGATCCGCACCCTCAAATCATTGAACGTGGCCGGCGCGATCATCGCGCCGCTCGGGGTGGAATCCCACCAGCAAACCCTGGCGGAATATGGCAGAAGCGTTCCGCTCGTTTACGTGGATTCACCGTTGGATGACACTTCCGCTTTTGTCGGTACCGATAACCAGCAAAGCTTTGGGCTGATCGTCGATTATCTATGCCGGTCGGGTGAGCCACCGAGCTATCTCGGGATGCCCGACGTGAACACGAACGCCCGTACGCGCGAAGCTGCATATGTCAACGCAATGACGCGGTTCGGTTTGACACCACGGATCCTGCCTTCGGCAAAAATCCGTACTTGGGATTTCGAAAGATTCGGCTTCGACGAGATGATGCGGCTCACCGACCTGAAACGATTGCCGACGAAAACCATTCTTTGCGCAAACGACCGAATTGCGTTTGGCGCGATCGCGGCTGCCTACAAGATGGGTCTTAAAGTTGGACATGGCGCGACGTCCGACATCCGCATTGCCGGACATGACGATCATCCCCTGTCGAGATACGCGTGTCCGCCGATCACTACGGTCGCGCAGAATGTCAGCGAAATCGGCAGGCGGGCTGTTGACATGCTTCTCAGCATGCTCGGCGACAACGATGAGAACGAAGATAAAATCGATGCAACCTCGACTGCGCGATTTCTATTATCCGCCGACCTCATGCTGCGGGAATCGGCCTAGTATCCGAGCTCCGGATAAACCGGAGCGACGAGGTTCATTACATTCAATGCCTTAATACGACTTTGCCTTGGGCACCGGCAGCGATCACGCTGTGCGCCGCACCGATCTCCCTCAGCTCGAATGAATGCGATACGGGTATGACGAGCAAACCCTGGGCCGCAGCATCGAGTACCGCATCGAGGGTGGAAGCATCCGTTTGATGGTAGAGCTCGTGGATGGTGACGCGATTGTTCTTGGCGCTATCAGGCACCGGAACGATGCTCGCGACTTGCCCATTGTCAACAACATGTCCGATCAGGTTTCCGGCCACGGGAGCCGCAGCGCTAATGGCGTATCGAAAGGTGGGCTTCTGTGCCGCAACCGTAATATCCAACGTCTCCCCGGTAAGTTGACGGGCTTCATCCAGTCGCTCCGGCCGAACACCCGCCACCGGTTCGGCGCCGAGCTGCTTCATATATTGGATTGCCGCCCGGCCGACGGAGCCCAAGCCGCCCGAGATCAATACGCGATCGCCCGCGCCAATCCCGAGGGCCTCCACTGTCTGGCGTCCGGTCAGACCGGCCTTTATCAATGCGGCCCCTTCCTCAAAACTCAGTGCGGCCGGCAGCTTGGCAACCGAAGTGGCGGGAACGACACCAAACTCGGCATGGGCGCCTTTGCCATTTGCCGGGAAATCGGCAACGACCCGGTCGCCAATCACAAAACCTGTAACGCCTTCTCCAATTTCCGATATCGTGCCGGCGGCATCTCCACCCAGTACTGCCGGCAGCGAAAGCGGTATGTATTGCGCCATGAAACCCTGACGCAAGATGAGATCGAATGGATTGACCGCGGATACTTCGATCTTGATCAGTACCTCGCCTGTACCCGGCTTCGGCGTCGGAATATCCCCGATCTCAAATTGATCCGTATCACCGTAGGATTTGAGAAGCGCAGCCTTCATCAGTCGTCTCCAAAGGTTTTCTGTTGATGTCACACGATTCAGCCCTGCTGTGGGACTGAGGCCCACTCCCGTTGGCAGCTACGGCTGCGCCGGCTGTTAGGTTCAACCCAAGCGACGCGCTCTCGTCGCAGGACGAGAGCGCGTTTGCCTTACGCGCGTTCAGTCAGCGATATCTGCTTCGAAGACGGACGAAGAACATTATCCAAGGCCCAGCTGCCGGCGCCGGCAAAGGCGATGAAGAGGAAGATGAAGCAGAACATGATCGCTGCCTCACCCATGTTGAGTGCCGGCCAGAAACCTTGCGGGGCATGCGCCATCCAGTAAGCGGCTGCCATTTCGCCGGAGGCGATGAAGGCGGCGATACGCGTGAAGAGGCCAACGGTTATCAACAATCCGGTGACGATCTCGATTGCGCCGGCGGCAAGCATGATGGCCGGCAGCGGGTAGGTTACGCCCGGAATTGCTGCCGGGAACTGGAAGAACTTCATGGTCGCATGTTCGAGGAAAAGCAATGCGGTCACGATCCGCAGGATCGCAAGAACGTGAGGGGTCCATTTCGTGGTATTCAACATGATATTTCTCCTGAATGGCCGCCGAGATCATCAAGCGGCAGTGGCTTTGAGTTCGAAATTTTCCTTCCAGAGCGCCATCATTGGCTTGAGTGCGCCTTCGACATAACTGGCGAGCACAGGCATGTCGGCCGGATCGCGACCTGCTCTGGCGGCAAGAAGCGCGATGATGGCGTCGGATTCGGTCAGATAACGACCCGGCTCGAGCTGGGCGGCGGGAAAACTTACGGTGTCGAGCTTTTTGGCAAGCTCGGCACGTATGTCATCCTCCTGCTGCGATCCCGGCTCGAATTCGTGAATTGCAACCGCGTCCATCAAGCCGGCCTCCAGCAAGAACAGCTTCACTTTGAGACAGAACGGGCAACTCCTTCTGACGTAGATAGCCGGCTTCGTCAGCTCGCTCATTTCGCGTCTCCACCGACTGCTGCCGGCACAGGTGCGTCGCCGAAGCGGAAGCTGGATGCAGTGAGCCCACCGGCGAAGTCAGTCTGATGGTAGGTGACGGCGCCGGGCTCGTCTCGTGCCGCACCAACGGCCACCATCAGCGGAATGAGATGATCCTCGCGCGGATGTGCTGCCCGGGCTGACGGGGCCTGCTCCCATTCCAGCAAGAGCTTTGCGCGATCGTAGGGAGATGAATGGATCAGCGTCTGCTGGAGCCAGGCATCGAACTGGCGGGATGGTTCGTAGCCCTCCTTCCCGCGCATCGCTGGAAGATTGTGGTAGCTGAGACCGCTTCCGATAATCAGTACGCCCTCGTCGCGCAGCGGCGCGAGCGCGCGCCCGACCTCGAGATGCAATGCCGGATCGTAGCCGGCATCCAGAGACAGCTGAACGACCGGAATGCTTTCTTCCGGATAAAGCGGCTTCAGAATGCTGAAGGTCCCGTGGTCGAAGCCGCGGGTCGGATCGAGCCCCGCCTCGATCCCGCGCGCATGCAGCAGAGCCTGTACCCGCTTGGCAAGCTCGGGTTCGCCCGGAGCGCCATATTTGATATGATAGAGATACTCCGGAAAACCATGATAGTCGTAGACCATTCCGGGATGGGCGCCCGACGATATGGAAAAACCCTGTTCCTCCCAATGGCCGGAGACAACCAGGATCGCGCGGACCGTATTTCCCAGTTCCGCACGCATCTCGATCAGAGACTGTTCGAGCTTGTCGAAATTATTGCGGAATTCGCCGCTCATGTAAGGCCAGGGGCCGCCGCCGTGACTGATGAAGAAGGTCGGAAGACGATGCTTGTTCACATGTTTCATCCTTGTAGCGGGGCACTCACCATCAAACTCGAGACCGGAATGGATGATGAGCTAGGCCCGTGTGATCTGGCCAAACTAACTTTTCTCATTTATTGATCAATGCTGCTTACATTGAAGAAACATTTCCTATGAGTTGATGATCCATGGATACGTTGACGAGCTTGCGGGTCTTTTGCGCGGTGGCGGAATTTAAGAGCTTCACGGCCGCTGCGGATCGGCTTGGCCTCTCACCGGCAATGGCAAGCAAACATGTCATGCATCTTGAAAACCGGCTGGGAACCAGGCTGCTGAACCGAACCAGCCGGCATGTCAGCATGACGGAAAGCGGCCTGCTCTATTTCAATCAGGCCCGGCAGATGCTCGATGGACTGGACGAGGTGGAGGCGGCCGTCAGCAACGTAACCGTCATGCCGCGTGGAACCTTGCGGCTCAGTGCTCCGGTATGGGCAGCGAATGCGCTCATCGCCCGGGTGATTGCCGAATACCACCAGCGCTATCCCGACGTGCGCTTCGACATGGATCTCAGCGGCCGGATCGTCAATCTTGTTGATGAGGGCTTCGACCTCGCCCTGCGGGCAACCTCCCCCGAGCGGCTCGATCCCAATCTCATCGCCCGACCGTTGATGCGCGTCGCTTTTCATCTCGTCGGATCACCGGCCTATCTATCACGCACAGGCTGTCCGAGGGAGTTGGCTGATCTCAATGGTCACTCGCTGCTTGCCTATAGCGGCATGAATGCGAACGGCAGCATAGCCGTCGCCGGGCAGGACGGCACCCAGACCGTGAACTTCCGTCCCGTCATGCAAAGCGAAAACGAGATCATGCTGCATCTGGCAGCACTTGAGGGCATGGGGCTGGTTTTCCTGCCGATGTGGATGACGCAAAGCGATATCGCCGACGGCCGATTGGAGATGGTGCTGCCGAAAGCCGTGACATTCGACGCCACATTGCATGCGGTCTATCCCAGCAGGAAATACCTTTCTGCGAAGGTTCGAACCTTCATCGACTTCCTCGCTTCGCGGCCAAATCTGTGCTTGGAGGCGGCCGAAGACCCGCGGACCGCATAAGCCCATTTTGGTTGGACGTTTCCTACGAAATCCTGCGGCTTTGGACGCGGCCCACGCACAGCATCGCTTTCAGATCCCGCAACCGGCTGATCTTGTGCTTCCTGGCACTCTCGCGGTGCTTTTTGCCGCTGCAACAAAACTGAACATGAAAGCACACACAGCAATCTTGCAGACGGCATAGTCACCCTATGAGCCGGGCCGATGCGACACGCGAACGCCTTTCCGTTGGTGCAAACACATGAGGCACTGCCATTATGCATATCAAGCTTTTCGTCGTCGGCGCCCTGGCGTCATTCCTGGCCGTCCCGGCTCTCGCCGCCGATCTCACCTACGAGCATTCCGCGCCGGTCGCCGAACAGGGATCTTCAGCCTATGACTGGTCCGGCTTCTATCTCGGTGGGCAGGGTGGCTACGTTTGGAACAAAGGAACCGTTCTGGGCGCCGACCGCAATCTCGACAACGGCACGGCCGGCGTTCATGCCGGATATAATTTCCAATCCGGCAATATCGTTTATGGCATCGAAAACGACTTCAACTACAATTTCAAGGACAAGAAGGAAGCAGATCTCGAATGGGACGCGTCGGGCCGCGCTCGCGTCGGTTACGCCCTGGACCGGACGCTGCTCTTCGCGACAGCCGGTGTCGCTGCTGCCGGCGGCAAGGTTGACGTTTCTGGCGTCGGGAAAAAGGACGATATTCTGATCGGCTGGACGGCCGGCGGCGGCATCGAGCACGCCCTCACGGATAATGTGATCGTTCGCGGCGAATACCGTTATTCCGATTTCGGAAACAAGGATTTCGGATCGGCGATCGGGGACTTCGGCGCCACTCAGAACAAGGTTCTCGTTGGCGCAAGCTATAAGTTCTGAAAGAACGAACAGGGCCTTTATCAACCAAAGACAGTAAATTCCTTTTAATATAGGATATTCGGTGCGATTCTTCGGTCCACTCCGGAGGTGACGATTATGTCTGAAATGATAGTGGCAACGCTTTCCAATCTTCGAACAGCTGAAGACATGATTGCTGCATTCCGAGACGAAGAGCATTGCCGTCGTTTGCTGGAGGGCATGGTGTGGCCGAATGGTAGGATCTGCCCGGCCTGTGGTTACAAACACTCGATCGCGATAGCTGGCCGGGACGTACGCAAGCACCGTGCGCGTCCGGGTCTCTATCAATGCTCCAGCAGTGATTGCCGTTTCCAGTTCACGGTGACAACGCACACACCTCTGCATGCCACGAAACTTCCCTTGCGCACATGGCTTAAGGCGATGTGGCTGTTGCTGCAATTGGACAAAGGCTTGTCCTCGATCCGTCTCGCCGAGACACTCGGGGTGAGCCAACCGACCGCCTGGCGGATCGGTCATGCGCTGCGCCTCATGGTAGCGCGAGCACATGCTCGATAGCACGGTGGAAGTTGACCATTTCTATCTTGGTGGAAGGCCAAGAAAGCAGCCTGATGGGCCGCCATCGGGGGCGAGGCCGCAAGCGGCAGGCAAATACGGAAAAGACGCCGAAGCCACGACGGCGGCATCAATATCAAATCCGCCGTGGCTGTCTTTGGTTGATAAAGGCCGCGTACGCTAAGCTGGGGCAGACCGTGAGCTCTCGTCTCGGACCCACATAACAGTTTGTCGACTGGTCGCGAATTTCCTGGCTATCACAGAAACGTTGATGCCCTTCGCGAGATCATCGCGCACATCCTGTTTCTGTTCTTGGCTGAGTTTCGACGGCCGGCCGAGCGTCCTACCTTCTGATTTTGCGCGCCTGAGGCCGGATTGGCTTCGCTCGATCAGCAAATCTCGCTCGAACTGAGCTACCGCATTAAGCACTTGCATGATCATCGTGCCGGACGAGCTGGTGAGATCGGCGCCGCCGAGCGCCAGACGTAGACCCTTACCCCCGTTTCGACGAGAGCCTTGACGGTTGTACTGACATCGATGGCGTCTCGGCCGAGCCGACCGAGCTTGGTCACGATCAAAATGTCCTCGGACTCCAGCTTGTCCATTAGCCGGGAAAAGCCGAGGCGTTGCTGCCCGAAACCGTCTCGGTGATGATCCGGCTGTCGCGATCACGGTTTACAGGACAGATCGCCGCCTGGGCACTTGAGCTGCTCGGTCAGATCGCGGGTCCGCTGCTCGGTGAGTGCGGTCGCGCACTCGCCGAGCAGCATCGACATGATCGTGCCCTCTCGGCCGAGGCGATCCGGATCGCTTCCAGTTTCCAGGTTGCATTCGAGGTCACGAAATTTGAGCCATGCCTCTTGCGCAAGCTTCAGATTGCGCTTGCCAAGTGGTTCGAGCCTGGCGTCGAGAGCTACATAGGCCTGATCCAGGGCGCTTTCCGCAGTCTTCAGCTTATCGGCGGCGCAGAGGGTCTTAGCTGTCTGATCCGACGCCCCGGCGCAAAGAGCAGGGACGGCGGCAAAGCTTTGGGGACAAGGCAACATGCCTGCTGCAACGATTAGGGCCCATAGGTATAGGGCCTGTGATGTGCGGCGACCTGGACGTGCCCAACGGTGCGGGTGACTGCGAGGTCTCGAGATATGGCGTGCCATTGCATAGATATCGCTCTGAAATGACGAGAGCTCCAATATCAGCTTCTCCTGTTGTTTGCGGTCCGCAAGAAGCTGCCGGCCAAGAGCAATGCAGCGGAGGGATCGCCGATATCTGCCGATCTATAATCATTAGTGTAGGCAACACGGGATGACAATAAGGAGCCGAAAAAACGATGTAGAAGAAAATTGACATGTTTGGCTCGGGGACGTGATTGGTCCACTCGGCATTCGTCCTTCGATATCGTTCCGGGGTCAGGCCGGCAAATGCGCCGAAGCCACGACGGCAGCATCAATATCAAATCCTCCGTGGCTGCCTTTGGTTGATAAAGGCCAGGAACAGTAAGCGGTGCCGGCCAAGACCGTCAGACAAACCGGCAATTGGACTCAAGAGAAAATCTTCGGCTCGATTGCCGGTACGGCATGTTGCCGGTCTGCCTTTGCAAACATCACCTAGCCATCCAGTCGGAACAAAAATCCGGCTGTGCCCGCGCTGAAACAAGAGAGCCGGACATGGAGAGAGCCCGTCCTTCTTCCCATTCGTCCGGATCGCGCATCAAGTGCTGCCACGCAATTCCACGTGGGGTTCGATCAACAGATGCCTCGCGTCACGCCGGCCATCAATCCTGCTGAGTAGAACCTCCACAGCCGTCCGCCCGAGCTGCATCTGATTTTGATCGACGCTCGTCAGACCGACAAGCGGTATGGCGGCCATCGGAGAATTGTCATAGCCGATGATCGCAAAATCTTCAGGCACCCGAATTGCACTCGTCCGCGCTGCATTGATCAAGGGTACGGCATCGAGATCGGACCACACGAAAACCGCACGAGGACGGTCCTTCGCATCGAGAAAATTCCGGATCGCCTGCTGGCGGTCGACGGCAACAGGTGGTAGCCGGATAATACGCCCCTTGAGCCCGGCCTGCTTCATGGCGTCGAGGTAGCCCTCCTCGCGCTGCACGGCGACGATAGTCGCCGGCGAATCCAAGAGATCGTAGCTGAGCATGGCGATATCCTGATAGCCGGCGCGCAGGGCCGCCTCGACGGCCAGATATCCACCCCGTCGATCGTCCGAATTGACGGTGTCATAAGTCTCGGCATGCGGCTCGTGATGCGCGATGACGACAATCGGAATCTGCCGAGCATAGCGCTCCAAAACCTTGCCGGATATGCGCGGGGCAATGATGACGACGCCATCCATCCGGTTATCGATCATCGATTCGATCATTGACGCTTCGATCGAGCTTGCCGAGCGGCCAATGCCGATCAATGCCTTGAAGCCATTTTCCGACAGCGCGGCATTGGCCTCTTCGATAACGCCCGGAAGGAACGGGTTCGACAGTTCGATCACCAGAACACCAACGGTCTGCGTCCGTCCACGCATCGCTCGCGCGGCAACCGATGGGCGATAGTGAAGCTTTTCGATCGAGGCTTCGACCCTGCCTCTCAGGTTGTCACTAACGCCATAAGCGTTGCGCAAGACCTTCGACACCGCCGCTACAGACACGCCGGCATCTTCTGCCACATGCCGGATGGTCACCCTTTCCTGCGTCGCGTTAACGATCTGATTTTTCGTCATAAACTGTCTCAATCCCCGATCCAGGCAAATTATAGGCACAAAACTCTTGCGCCGCAATCGATTGTGTAGAATGATATACATAGAACGATACACAAAATCGTATCCCGCCGGAGGACAGGCGGCTGAGGAGGCATGCAATGACAATTCGCTCAGACCACGGCGCCGCCGTGGCCAAGACCCATGTTGATTCCGCGTTCCAATTTGTTGCATCGATGATCGCGCCCGCTTGCGATGCCGGTCAGGGAACCGCGGGAACATTCGTCTCCCGGCAATTCACGCTGGAAAAATTGCCAACCGAAGCGACGCTGCGCATTTCCGCGCTGGGGCTCTATCGTGCCTTCATCAACGGCAGGCGCGTGGGCGACGATCTGCTCACGCCGGGCTGGACCTGTTATGACGATCGGATCGCATACCAGACCTATGACGTTACCGAGCATCTGCGCATTGGCGAGAACCGCATCGAGATCTGGCTCGGGGACGGATGGTACCGCAGCCAGCTGATGTGGGCGCTTAACCCGGTCTTCAATTGCTGGGGCGAACGGGTGGCGGCGATTGCAGAGCTGAATGGCGACGACCGGCTGCTCTTGAAGACCGACGACAGCTGGAAGAGCGGTTTCACGCCGGTCAGTCGCAACGGCATTTATTATGGAGAGGATTATGACGCTTGCATTGCGCCGCGCGACAGCCATGGCGTCGAGCTTTTGGCCTTTAACAGGGGATTGCTCGTTCCGCACGAGACGAACCCCGTCATGGAACTCCCCGAGCACGCACCGATCGACAGCTGGATCGAGGATGGCGGCAGCAACGTCTATGATTTCGGCCAGAATGCCGGCGCCTATATCCGCATCCGTGTGAAAGGCGAGAAAGGCGCCAAGCTTCGCATCGAACATTCGGAAGTGCTCGGCCCTGGGCGATTTTTCGACAATCGCAACTATCGCAGCGCACGCGCCGAGCTGATCTATACGCTCGCCGGAGAAGGAGAAGAGGTCTACGCGCCGCTCTTCACCTTCATGGGCTTCCGATATGCGCGTCTGAGCATCACCGGCCGGGCGGAACTGGTCAGCATCGTCATGGTTCCGATATCGTCCGTCCCCGTGGGCGCCGGCGGTTTCAATTGCGGCGTCGCCGCAGTCAATCGCCTGGTCGAAAACACCATCTGGTCTCAGCGCTCCAATTTCATCGAGGTGCCGACAGACTGCCCGCAGCGCGATGAACGACTGGGCTGGACCGGTGATGCGCAGGTCTTCGCCGGGACGGCCTGCTGGCTGGCGGACAGCCAATCCTTCCTCAGGAAATTCCTCCGCGATGTCATGCACGACCAACGCGCCGATGGGGCAGTCTCGCATTTCTCGCCGGACCCGACACGCCTTCATCCGATCGACGGTCGTGGCGACTGGGCGGGCTCGACCGGCTGGGGAGATGCCATCGTCATCATCCCCTGGCAGCTTTACCTCCATTATGGCGATGCCGCCGTGCTCAAGGAGTGCTTCCCGGCCATGCTGCGCTGGCTCGACTATTTGTGGAGCATTTCGAACGGGCCGATTATCCGCCCGCCAGCCGTCTGGGGAGCGCCCGGCTTTACTTTCGGCGATTGGCTGCAGCCCGTTGGTGACAATCGCAAGCCACGCCCGACAGTGGCTGATGACTGCGCGGCAACCCTCTATCATTTCATTTCGACGCAGCTGGCAGCAAAGATCGCCCGCATTCTCGGCGAAGATCGGGAGGCTGAACGTCTGGAAATCCGGAAAGAGGAGATCCGGGACGCCTTCAAGACCGAGTTCTTTACGCCATCCGGCCGCATCGCCCACAATGATCAGACATCATGGGCGCTGGCCTTCCTATATGGCCTTGTTCCGCCGGAGCATGAGAAGGCCGCCCGCGCCTATTTCCGGCGCGTGTCCGAAGAAACCGACGGCGTCATTGGCACGGGTTTCATAGGGACCCCCGCGCTGCTTCCGGCTCTCACGCGGCTCGGAATGCATGACCTTGCCGAAAAGATGTTTCTCAATCGCAAGGTTCCAGGCTGGCTATACCAGGTTGATCAAGGCGCGACGTCGATATGGGAGCGATGGGATGCGCTTGCTGAAGACGGCACGATCTACGATCCTGACATGAACAGCTACAATCACTATGCCTATGGCGCCGTATGCCAATGGCTTTTCGAGGATGTCGCCGGGATCAAGCCGCTGGAGGAAGCTCCGGGCTTCGAAGAAATCTCATTCGATCCGACCATCCTGTCGGCATTGTCGCCGGTTTCAGCCTGGCATGACACACGGTTCGGACGCATCGAGACGGGCTGGACGGTGAAGGGAGAAACCGTCGCATGCCGTCTGTCGCTGCCGGAAGGCATAACGGCCCGCCTGGAGGCAAGACAGGATCGACAGTCGCTGAGGGTGGATGGCGCCGAGATCGAACCAGGCAGGGAACTCAAACTGGGTAAGGGGGAACACACGATCACCTTTGTCATCTGATACGAAGGCTTGCGGCCCCTTATCCCGCAAGCAGGCAGCTCAATTCATTCCGGTCTTCAGGAGGAGGAAATGACTATGAGAATGATGAAGTGCGTCCTTGCCGCAATTTCAATGTCGCTGGCAACGGGCGTCGCGCATGCCGACGTGACGCTCAGCGTCCTGATTGACACCAACCCCGAATCCATCGCGTCATTCGATGCCGTCTCCAAGGCCTATATGGAAAAGCATCCGGATGTGAGCTTCGATGTTGAACAGCGCGCCGGTGGATCGGAAGGCGACAACATCATCAAGACTCGTCTTGCGACAGGCGAAATGGCCGATGTTTTTCAATATAATGCCGGATCGCTGTTTCAGGCCCTGAAGCCGGAGCAGACGATGGCTGATCTGAATGATCTTTCTTCGGAAGCTGGAATTCTCGACAGTTTCAAGAAGGTCGTCACGAGCCCCGACGGCCATGTTCGTGGCATCCCATTCGGCCCGGCCATGGGTGGCGGCATCTTCTATAACCGCAAGATCTATGCCGAGCTCGGCCTTGCGCCACCCAAGACCTGGGCAGAATTCATGGCCAACAATCAGAAGATCAAGGCGGCCGGCAAGGTGGCGATCGCCCAGACCTACGGCACGACCTGGACATCTCAGCTTTTCGTGCTTGCCGATTTTCACAACGTTCAGGCCGAGATCCCCGATTTTGCCGCCAACTATACCGCCAACAAGCAGAAATACGCCAATACACCCGCTGCCTTGCGAGGGTTCGAACATCTGGAAGAGGTCGCCAAGGACGGATTTTTCAACGCCGATTTCGGCGCGGCGAGCTTTGACGACGGCATGCGCATGGTCGCCACCGGCGAAGCCGCTCACTATCCAAATCTCACTTTCGGCATCGGAAACATACAGCAGAACTTTCCCGACAATCTGAAAGATCTCGGTTTCTTTGCGCTTCCTGGAACAGATGCCGCCAAGAATGGCCTGACCGTCTGGATGCCCGCCGCACTCTATGTCTCCGCGAAATCGGAGCATGTCGAAGAGGCCAAGAAATTCGTCGACTGGGTCGGCTCCAAGGAGGCCTGCGAGCTGATGGCAAAGGCCGTTCCCTCAGGCCCCTATCTCGTGAGGGGATGCGAGTTGCCGAAGGACATTCCACCGGTCGTCTCCGACATGCTGCCATATTTCGAGACGGAAGGGCACGCAACTCCGGCATTGGAATTCCTGTCGCCGATCAAGGGGCCGGCCCTCGAGCAGATCACCGTCGAGGTCGGGACAGGAATCCGCTCCGCCAAGGACGCCGCGGCTCTCTATGATCAGGATGTCGAAAAGCAGGCCAAGCAACTTGGGCTGCCCAACTGGTAACCTCCCAGCCGATCCCCCGCCCGGCATCGGTCCGGGTGGGGGTCCAAGGTAGCTCCATGGCCACACGCAAATCACCCTATCCCTATTGGTTCGTTCTGCCGGCAGCCGTGATATTCACGGTTCTCTTTCTGGTGCCGACTGCCGCCTCCTTCTGGTTCAGCCTGACACGCTGGGATCTCTTGACCACCCAGTTTATCGGCCTGGACAACTATCGCCAGTTCTTCCGGGAACCATTTCTGATCCAGGGTCTGGTCAACACGATCATCTATGCGGTGATGACCTCCGCTACGAAGACGATCCTGGGTCTGCTGCTGGCAGTCCTTTTGACCTCAGGCATCTGGGCGCAGGGCCTGTTGCGCACCGTGATCTTCTTTCCGGTTCTGGTGTCGACGATCGGTGTCGGCATCACGTTTTCCGTATTCATGCATCCGACCCGCGGCCTGATCAACGTCACGCTCGCTGCCATTGGCATCCACGGACCCGGCTGGCTGACAGACCCGGCACTGGCGCTCTATTCGATAGTCTTTGTCGATCTCTGGAAGGGCATCGGTCTGGCAACCGTCATCTATATCGCCGGTCTCGCCTCGATCAGCCCCGATTATTATGAAGCCGCCAGGATCGATGGTGCAACGCGTCGCCAGATGTTTTTCCGCGTCACCGTTCCGCTGGTGAAACCGGCAACGATTACCGTCGTGACCCTGTCGCTGATCGGTGGATTGCGCAGCTTCGACCTGATCTGGGCGATGACGCGCGGTGGCCCGAGCTTCTCCTCGGATGTGCTGGCAAGCGTCATCTACAAGCAGTATCAGGCTGGATTCTACGGTCTGTCGACAGCAGGAAATGTCATCCTGTTCATCCTCATCGGCGCGATCATTCTACCGATAACGGCCTGGTTTAACCGTAGGGAGGTGGACCTTTGACCCGCCGTCAACTTTATATCGGCATTGCATCTCTGACTGCCTGCGGCTTGATATTCGTCTTGCCCTTCCTGTTCATCTTCATAACTGCTGCCAAGACAAAACAGGAAGCGGCGTCATTGACCTTCACTCTGCCTCAGGAATGGCAGCTGGTGCAGAATTTCATCGAGGTTATCCAAACGCGCAATTACATGCTTCTGTTGGCATATTTCAATTCAACCATCATCACTGTTGCCGCCGTTTCGCTGCTTGTTCTGCTTGGTGCCATGGTCGGTTATATTTTGCAACGCCGCCCATCCGGCTGGAATAGAATTATATATGGTTGCGTTCTTGCCGGCCTCATGATCCCGCCTGCCGTTGTACCGACCATCTGGGTTCTGCAGTCGATCGGCCTGTTCAAATCCATATCGGGAATGATACTTATTCAAGTTGCCTATGGTCTTGCTTTTACCGTCCTCATGTTTCGTAGCTTCATCGCGACAATTCCGCGCGATCTTGACGAAGCAGCAATCATCGATGGAGCAAAACCGCTGCAGATCTTCTTTCGCGTCGTGCTGCCATTGCTGAAGCCCGTGACCGTGACCATCATCGTTGTGCAGTCGATCGCCATCTTCAACGACTTCACGAACCCTCTCTATTACCTGCCTGGCAGGGAAAACGTAACGGTGCAGCTGACGCTCTACAATTTTCAGGGGCAGTTTCAGACGCAGTACAATCTTCTGTTCATGAATATTCTATTGGTGACGATCCCGCCGCTCATCGTCTTCGTGTTCTTCAACAGGCAGATCGTGGCGGGCATGACGGCCGGCGCAGTGAAAGGATGAACCATGGCAAGTGTCGTTCTTCAGAACATCCGCAAGGACTTCGGCAGTTTGACTGTGATGAATGGTGTCGATCTGACCGTTGAAGCCGGGGAATTCTGCGTCTTCGTCGGCCCATCCGGCTGTGGAAAGTCCACTCTTCTGCGCATGATCGCGGGATTGGAAACCTCGACTTCGGGCAGGATTTCCATCGACGGCAAGGACGTAACGGACGCCGAGCCTTCGGCGCGCGGCATCGCGATGGTTTTTCAATCCTACGCGCTCTATCCGCATCTGACGGTCAGCGAGAACATCGGCTTCGGCCTTTCGCTCGCCAGGCGCCCGAAGGCTGAGATTCAGGAAAAGGTTCGGCAGACTGCCGATATTCTCCAGCTCTCGCATCTGCTGGATCGGAAGCCGAAGGCGCTCTCCGGCGGTCAACGGCAACGTGTCGCGATCGGCCGGGCAATTATTCGCAATCCAAAGGTTTTCCTGTTTGACGAACCTCTCTCCAATCTCGACGCATCCTTGCGATCGCAGATGCGGATGGAACTGACCGAACTCCATGCCAAACTTGGAGCCACGATGATCTATGTC
The DNA here is from genome assembly GCF_057784375.1 of Martinezella sp. CNPSo 3964. NCBI lineage: Bacteria > Pseudomonadati > Pseudomonadota > Alphaproteobacteria > Hyphomicrobiales > Rhizobiaceae > Martinezella > Martinezella sp. CNPSo 3964. Next base: position 1,084 of record NZ_JBXSOW010000016.1, on the reverse strand, counting down.
ACCCATGATCAGGTCGAGGCAATGACGATGGCAGACAAGATCGTCGTGCTCAACGGTGGCCGGATCGAACAGATCGGAACGCCGATGAGCCTTTATCACGACCCGGCCACGCCTTTCGTCGCGGGCTTCATCGGATCGCCGAAGATGAACCTGTTTGAAGGCGAGGTCGCCGCCATGGAAGGATGCACGACCTACGGAATCCGGCCGGAACATATCACGCTTTCGGCGACGGAAGGAAAATGGCAAGGGCGTGTGCGCCATATCGAACGGCTCGGCGCGGACACGGTCGTCCATCTGGACGTCGCCGAACTGACATCGCTTGTTGCACGCACCGACGGCGATCGGCCGATCCAGATTGGCGAGGCTTTGTTCGCCACGCCGCTGACCGGCAAGGAGCACAGATTTTCGTAGCAGCGACCCTCTTGATCCTGCAAGTGGCGAGCTTTATGGGTTTCGCGTGACGGCTGCAGGAAGAGATTGGCGGGCGTCCTATGATAACGAAAATGCTCGGGCTTTCAGCTGCCGGGTCGTAAATCCGCGGCGACGGCAACCTCATCGCGGCGGTCAGGAAACGCGCCGGCTGAGATATGGAAAATCCGTCACGTGGGCGTTGTTGTGCGTCATCGCCGCCAAGGTGGCCTGGTTCATCGGCCATGACACGCGCGCCAATGTAGGCGACGGTTGCAGTTTGTTGGCCTTTCCACGCAATTATGACAATTACAGATTGTATAGCAATGACAATATTGTCGTTTTATATGGTATAATGCAAGCAGGTGCACTTCATTACCGCCAAGCGGCTACTGATGATTTGCAAATACTCATGAAATATACAATTTCTTGGTTACTTACCAAGTATTTGAATTATTTAACTAAAATTATGCAATTCTGGTGATCATTAATTATTTTCTTAGACATGTCTGGCTTCTTTAGCATTGCAGCGCCAAATGCGACGAGCAGAATGCTCCTTGCCTGCAATGTTCCCCGTCTTCAGAGCAGGCAATCGCCGACCTATATCGGTCTTCGTCGTGTAGGCAGCAGCCAGCTCGCTAAAAATCAATGAGCCGCCATGTCATTTCTTCAGAAC
>NZ_JBXSOW010000015.1:0-151058 GCF_057784375.1 Martinezella sp. CNPSo 3964 | reverse complement strand
GATCATCTCGCCCAGCTTATAGCTCGCTCCGCCCTCATCCTGAGCTCGTCGAAGGACGAGGCGGCCCGTGTTGGTAGCCGCCTCCCTTCAGGAAGCGGCCTTGTTCAGCAATTCCATATCGATTTCCGTCAGTTCCACCCGACGCTCGAAGGCTAGGCCGCTTTCGTCGAAGAGATGGCAATCGCCGATGCGGATACCGGTCTTGATTGGCGTATCCATGCGGATCGCGGCACTGCCGGGCAGTGTCGCGCAGAAATTCTCGTCGATCCCGTCGGTCGTCGCATAGGCGACAGTCTGGGCGCCAAGACGTTCCACGACGGTCGGCACGATGGTCAGGGTCAGATCGCCGTCGCCGAGCTGGACATGTTCCGGCCGGATGCCGAGCGTCAGCGCCTTGCCGACAAAGCCGGGACGCGGCGCCACGGGCAGCAGAGCCTTCTGGCCCTTGTAATCCACCTCCACGCCGGCATCGCTGAGGCCGGTGCAGGTGACGGGCAGGAAGTTCATCTTGGGATTGCCGATGAAGCGGGCGACGAAGGTATTGGCAGGCTTGTGATAGAGCTCCAAGGGAGCGCCGACCTGCGATATCTCGCCGCCGTTCAACACAACGATGCGATCGGCCATGGTCATGGCCTCGACCTGATCGTGCGTCACATAGATCATGGTCGCCTGCAGCTGGCGATGCAGCTTCGCAAGCTCGATGCGCATATCGGCGCGCAGTGCTGCGTCGAGGTTGGACAGCGGCTCGTCGAAAAGGAAGATCTTCGGCTCGCGCACGATGGCGCGACCGATAGCGACACGCTGGCGCTGGCCGCCGGAAAGCTGGCCCGGCTTTTGTTGCAGGCGCTGATCAAGATGGAGAATGCGCGCAGCATTCTCGACCTTGGCCTTAAGCTTGTCCTCCGCCATCTTCTCCACTCGCAGGGGGAAAGCGATGTTCTCGAACACCGACATATGCGGGTAGAGAGCATAGGACTGGAAGACCATGGCGATGCCGCGCTTGACGGGCGGCAGATCGTTGACGCGAGCACCATCGATCGTGATGTCGCCGCTGGTCACTTCGTCGAGGCCGGCAATCATGCGCAGCAAGGTCGACTTGCCGCAACCGGACGGACCGACGAAGACGATGAACTCACCGTCATTTACGTCGAGCTCAACGCCCTTGATGACCTCGAAATGACCATAGAATTTTTTGACCTGATGAAGGTGCAGCTTTCCCAAACTCTGTCTCCGCGCGGCGCCGCCATGGGGCGGGCAGGGCTCCAAAGGCCGCGCGCAATGCGCGCGGCCCGGTGACTTGCAGACTTACTTATACTGCTCGAGATCGGCAGCGGCCTTCTTCAAGGCATCCGCCGGCTGAGCCTGACCCGTCACGACCGACTGAACCATGGCGATCATGACGTTCTGGAAGCCCTTGTAATCCTTGAAGAGCGGCTCGGGACCACCATAGGCGATACCGTCGATGAACGGCTTCCAGGAAGCGTCCTTCTTGACGAACTCGTCTACCTGCGTAGACGGACGCAGAGGCGTGAGGCCGGCGCCGCCCTGGAGTTCGTACTCGCCCTGCGGGCCGGGAGAGGTGATGAACTTGGCGAGGTCGATCGCCTTGTCCTCGACGCCGCTGCCCTTGAAGACGGCAAGGCTGTCAGTGATGAGCAGCGTGCCCTGACCCTTGGCCGAAGGACCGAGCGGCAACGGTGCAACGCCCCAGTTGATCTTCGTTTCCTTCAAGCGGGCGGCGGCACCCGAGCCGGCCTGGATCATGCCGACCTTGCCATCGAGGAAGATGGCGCGCATTTCGTTCTGCTCGTAAGCCGTCGGTCCTTCGACCGAATAAGGCGTGATGTCCTTGTAGGCCTGGAGGGCGGCCAGCACTTCCGGGCTGTCGAGGGTGATCTTGTCGCCGTCGATGACCTTGCCGTTGTTGGTGTAAACCCAGTGCAGGAACTGGTGCATGGTGTTGTCGAAGGTCTTGGCCGAGAGGCCGTAGCCTGGAATACCGGTCTTTTCCTTGATCGCCTTGGCGTCGGCGATTTCCTCGGCCCAGGTTGTCGGCGCCTTTTCAGGATCGAGCCCGGCCTTCTTGAAAAGGTCCTTGTTCCAGTAGAGCGCCTTGGTCGAGAAGGCGATGGGCGTGCCCCACTGCTTTCCATCGAAGGTTACCGTATTAACGATGCCTGGATAATAGGCTTTCTTCTCGTCGTCCGTCATCGGGATCGGAACGATCAGATCGTTGTCGGCGAACTGCTTCAGCGTGCGGGAACCGACATAGGCCATGGCAACGGGCGTGCCGGCTGCAGCGAGCGTCGTTGCCTTGTCCTGGCACTGCTCCCAGCCGACGACCTCAGGCTTGACGGCCCAACCCGGGTTCTTGTCTTCCCACTGCTTGATGTACTTCACATGGATCGGATCGATGCTGTCACCGCAATAGATCCAGCTGATCTCCTTGTCGGCGGCCTGGGCGTTCACGACGCCAAGCGCGGTGGAGCCGAGCAAAGCAAGGGCAAGAAGCCCCGTCTTGAAATGGAATGTCACGTTTAAGCTCCCGTTCTCTCTGGTGGTTGATTGATTTTATTGCTTCACCGCGCCAGCGGTCAGACCGCTGACGAGATACCGTTGCAGGAAGAAGATCACGACCAGAGCCGGCGCGATGCCGACGAAACTTGCGGCCATGAGTTCATTCCAGACGACCTCCTGCCGGCCGAAATAGGCAAAAAGCCCAACCGGCAGCGGCATGTATTCCGTCTTCGAATTGAAGGTAAGAGCATAGATGAACTGCTGTGCGTAGGAACCGATGAACGTGGTGATGGCGACAACAGTGATGCCGGGCATAGCGATCGGCAGAATGACGCGGCGCAGCGTATAGAAATGGCTGGCACCATCAACAAAGGCCGCCTCGTCGAGCTCCTTCGGGATTCGCATCATATAGGTGCGCAGCAGCCAGATTCCGGAAGGAATGAGGAAAGCGACACCCGGTATGATCATGGCAAAATAGGTGTTCAGCACACCGAAGGAGCGCATGAGCCGGAACAGCGGGATCAAGAGCACGGCACCGGAGAACATGTTGACGGCAAGAAAGGCGCCGAGCAGCAGGCCGGAGCCCCTGAACTCGAAACGCGCGAAGGCATAGGCGGCCGGCACGACGAGGATCAGCACGATAATAGTGCTCACGCCGGAAATCAGAAACGAATTGAAAATATACCAGCCAAAGCCGGGCACGCTTGTCCACATCGTGCGGTAGGCGGCGAAGGAGCCGTTTTCCGGAATGAAGCGGTATGGCGACGAAAAGAGCTGGCTGAGCGGTTTCAGCGAAACCAGGAACCCTTCGACGAAGGGCGCCAGCACGAAAGTCAGAAACAGCAGGATCCCGGCATAGATGCCGATGAGCTCGTACCATTTATAGCGATGGATCATCGAAGGCTGGCTCATCGCTGCTTGGCTCCCGTGGAAAAGCGGCTGGTCAGGCGGAAATAGGCGAGGCAGAAGAGCGACAGGAAGATGCAGATCAACACCGCGCGCGCGGCACCCTCACCATATTTGTAGGACCCGATCGCCGTTCGATAGGTGTCGATGATCATCGTCGTCGTTTCGCCGTTCGGGCCGCCGCGCGTCAAAATCCAGATGATATCGAAGGAATTGAAGGTGGCGATCAGCGACAGCATCGACATGGTGACCAGGGACGGCACCAGCAGCGGCAAGGTGATACGACGGAAGCGATAGAAACGGCCGGCGCCATCCGTCCATGCGGCCTCATAGAGATCATGCGGGATCGCCTGCATGGCAGCCAGCATATAAAGCGTGACCATCGGCACGCCGATCCAGACGTCGGTCACGATCGTCGCCCAGAAGGCCGTGCTGCCATAGGCAAGGAACGCCACCGGGCTGTCGACGATGCCGAAACGCTGCAGCAGGCCGGAAATCATGCCGAACTGGCCATTATACATCCAGCCCCACATGAAGATGCCGATCGCCATGGGCACAACCCAGGGCGGCATTGTCAGCACGCGGAAGAGAGAGCGACCTGGCACGGCGGAATTCAGCAGCGCCGCGCCGAGCGTTCCGATGATCATCTTGATCGACACGGAAAAGAAGGTCCAGATAAAGGTCCGAATGATGACGCCTGCGAACGTGTCGTTGAAGATCTTCGCGTAGTTCTCGAACCCCACCCAATTCGTCACCTTCTTCAACGACGCATCGGTGAAGGACAGGATTATCGTGTCAACGAGGGGATAAGCGACGATGACGGTGACGTAGAGCAGAGCCGGAAAAAGCAGGAGCCAGGCGAAGATGACCGTGCTGCGTTGAACACCCATCTTGCGCCCCTCCCTAGGCGGCCCTTGAATGAAGCGCTTCGTCGAACTCGTCCCAGATCGGTCGGAGATCGACGACGGTCTTCTTCATGCGTGCCTCATCCATCGAGAGCGCGAGAATGCCGGCTTCCAACGCGTTCAGGGTCGAAACCGGCAGATGCAGCCCCGACTTTACGTTTGCGATGATATCGGCGGCCATCTGCTCGTCGGCACCGTAGTGCTGGGAGAGCGTGGTGGCCGCGTAGGTATTTTCGATTACCTTCTTGCCGGTCAGCATCTCGTGCACATTGAAGTAGCCACGGATGAAATCACCCTCGGCCATACCGCGCGAGCCCATGATGGCAAAGCGGCGGAACTGGTCCGGCACATTCAGATTGGTGTGAAAGTTCATGCCGACGCCGTTGGCATATTCGATGATCGCCACCTGGTAATCAATGATGTCGCCATCGCTGTCGAAGACCTTGTCCGACCCCATCCAGCCGCTCGGCTTGCGATGGAAAAGCTCGAGATCATTGATGCCTTCCCGTGCCGGATCGTTTTCCGGAATGAAGCTCTTGCGGCCGCCGAAGCTTGCAACCCGCTCCGGACGCGCGCCGACCACACCATTATAGAGGTCGAGATCATGGCAGCATTTTTCCAGCATGAAGCTGCCGGAATAATGTTCATAGCGGCGCCAGTCGCGCATGAAGAAGGCACCGTGATAGGGCGCAATGTGTTCGGCAGCCTCAATGGAAACGACGTGACCGAGCTTGCCTTCCGCCTGGGCCGTCAAAAGATCGCGGTACATCGGCGAATAACGCAGCACGAGGCCGACATTCAGGCGCTCATGGCCGAATTTCGCCATCAGGCGGGCGAGCTCGATACTGTCCTTGATTGTCGTAACGATCGGCTTTTCGCAGAAGATCTTGAGGCCGACTTCGAGGCCGATGCGGATGTGATCGAGATGCATGTGGTTCGGCGAACCGATCATCAGCAGGTCGATCTTTTCGTTGGCGATCAGCTCTTGAGGTGTTGCGTAGGCTTTTCCGGCAGAGATGCCCTGCTCGATCAGACCAGGCAGGCCTGCAGGCTCCGGATCGACATATCCGGCAATCTCGAAGTTCTCGTCGATCGCCTTGAAGACATAGCCCAGATAGCCCAGGCGGAATCCCAGCCCAATGATTCCAACGCGCATGCTTTTATGTTCCCATTACGTAATTTATTTTCGTAACCTTGGGGCATATTTTCGCATTCGTCAACGACGTTCGCGCATTTAACCAAAAACATGAAATTTATTTTCAGATCGCCAACAAAACTTACACGATGCGATCATGAGGCCACGCTCGTTTTGATTGCGCTGCCGCTTAATTCGGCAGAGTGCCTACGACTTATCTATCCGAACCGTTATATTGCCAATATTGGTAGTTCGGCTTTCTGGTGCTGCTGGAAATGACGCCATTCTCGTCGCAAACGTAACCGAGGCGCGGCAGGCCCCGGTAGAATGGACCTTCGTGAAAATAATCTGCGTACACCGTGGCAGTGCGACATTGAAACTTCTCGTCAGCCGCCATTTTCGGCGCGGTTACTCCCGGAAGGTCCTTGTAAGGATAGACGGGAGCGACATATGGCTTGGGTAGGAGCGGGTTATCGGCAAAGGCGGCCGCCGGCATCAAGACCGCGAGGGACAGGGCAGCAATGGCGATTTTCGACTTGATCCACATGAACTGCTACGCTCCTTTGCAACTGCGAGCGCAACGATCACACGCCGCATGCTACAGATATAATGAGGCCGCAGTCATGCGCCAACGGGTTCCTCGATCAAAATCGCGCGTAAGCGATAGTTTCCGCATCGTCGATGGGCGCTATTCACGCTACGTTACACCAAAAAAAATGCTTTTATCTGCAAATACAACACAGGCGTGTAACAGCCGTTTGCGACAAGTCATAAGCATGTTATATAGTATGGAAATTGCCATCCTGGTTGCCGTCGGCGCGATTTCTGTTTGAAGGAGTAGCAGTCATTCTCGAACAGATTAATCGTATCCCTCCCCTTATTGACCCCGAGATTGCTGACGATGCTGTTCAGCGGGTCTCCATCTATGTCATCAATCTCGATCGCTCGCGTGATCGCTGGGAGCGGCTGTGCAACCAGGCCGTAGAATACGATCTGCATATCACGCGCATTCCTGCCGTCGATGGCCGCATCATCGCAGAGGCGGACCGCGTCGATTTTTACCCTCATTCGTTCATCTACCACAACGGCCGCAAGCTTCTGCCGGGAGAATACGGATGCTACCGCAGTCATCTGATCGCGCTTGAGCAATTCATCGCCAGCGGCGACAAGATGGCGATCATCATGGAAGACGACGTCGAGCTCAACGACAAGCTTATCCCGCGTGCAATCGCGGCGATGGAAAGCGTCCAGGGTCCGCGCCTCGTCAAACTCGTCAACCATCGCCTTGTCGGCTTCAAGCCGATCTGCGAAACCAGTGAAAACGATGTCGTCGGCCGCTGCATGCATGGTCCGCAAGGGTCGGCTGCCTGTTATATCGTCAACCGCAAGGCGGCCAAGAAGCTGCTGACGACGCTGAAGCCCATGCTTCTTCCCTATGACGTCGCTCTGGAACGCGGCTGGTCGACCGGCGTCGAGACATTCACGACATTTGAGAACCTGGTGGATTTCAGCCCGCATCGCGCCGACACTACGATCGGCAAGCGCGTGCACTACCGCGCCGTAAAGCGGCATCCCATGTTACGGCTGACTGCACATTGGTTCCGCACCTGCGATCAGCTGCGCCGCTGGCACTACGCAGTCAAGGCCAAGCAGTAGCTGTCATCAAAGCTTGAAGAGCGGCCGCGCGCTGGCGGATACGCGTCTAAAGCGCGTCGCGATCTTTTAGATTCGATTTTCGCGCTTTGGCGCAATTCCAGGAAGGGTGCGCAGTGGTTTTCCGTCCGGAATTGCGAGAAAACAAAGAGCTAGAGCGCTTCAGAGATTCCATGAAAAGCTGAACCGCTCTGGGTTTTTATTTTGCTCATGTCGTCATCGCAAAACCGCTACACACTTTTGCGCGACACGCTTTAAAGCTGCGCGACGTTGTCGAGATTCGGCTGATCGACCGTCAGGTCCGTCTCGCGCTCGCGATAGACCAGATCGACCACTTCGCTGCTGGGCGCATAGCCGGAAACGAGCTTTTGCAGCAGGGCTCTGGCCAAGGGTATGTCGTTTTCATCCAGTGTCGCCTCGAGCGCGGCAAGGCGCTTCGACAGCTCCGACCAGGGCAGGAGATCCTCCTTGGCCTGCATGATGCGCGGATGGTTGGTCGGCTGCGGATTGTCGCCGATCAACAGCTCTTCATAAAGCTTCTCGCCCGGTCGCAAGCCAGTGATTTCAAGCTCGATATCGCCATCCGGCTCGTCTTCGTCCCGCACGGTCAGACCGGAGAGCTCCACCATGCGCCGCGCGAGATCGGCAATACGCACCGGCTCGCCCATATCGAGCAGGAAGACATCGCCGCCGCCCGACATCGCGCCTGCCTGGATCACAAGCTGCGACGCCTCGGGAATGGTCATGAAATAACGGGTGATCTCAGGATGCGTCAGCGTGATCGGTCCGCCGTCGCGGATCTGCTGGCGAAAAAGCGGCACGACCGAACCGGAGGAGCCGAGCACGTTGCCGAAGCGGACCATGGCGAAATTGGTGCCGTCGGCACCGGGCTTGCGATCGGCGTCCATCGCCTGCAGCACCATTTCCGCCAGCCGCTTGCTTGCGCCCATGATATTGGTCGGACGCACCGCCTTGTCGGTGCTGATGAGGACGAAATTTTCGACACCATGATCGCGCGCAGCTTCGGCCGCTATCTGCGTTCCGAGCACATTGTTGCGAATGCCTTCGACGGGATTGTATTCGACGAGTGGCACATGCTTGTAGGCAGCGGCGTGATAGACGGTCTTCGGCCGCCAGGCCTGCATGATCTGCCTGATCCGCTGGCCGTCCCGGACGGAAGCCAGGAAAGGGATGATGCGCACATCGGCGTAACCGGCGGAGGCGGCAGATTTCTCCAGCTCGCCGTGAATGGCATAGAGGGCAAACTCGCTCTGTTCGATCAGCAGCAGGGAGGACGGACCGTTCTTCAGGATCTGACGGCAAAGCTCGCTACCGATCGAGCCGCCGGCACCGGTCACCATGACGACCTTGCCGCGAATGTTCTTCTCGATCAGGCTGCGATCGGGAGCGATCACGTTGCGGCCGAGCAGGTCTTCGATGTCAAGCTCGCGCAGATCCGAAACCGCGACGCGGCCCTGCGCCAGCGCCGTCAGATCGGGCATGGTGCGCACCGTGACGCGGGCCTTGCGCATATCTTCAAGGATTTCGTTACGCCGCTGCCGCGTGGCATTCGGCAGAGCGAGCAGCACGCCCTTGATCTCGCCCGAGACCACGAGCGCCGGCAGGTCGGCAGGATCGTAGATCGGCAAGCCGCCCATGATGCTGCCATGCAGGTTGCGATCATCGTCGAGATAGCCAACGACGTTGAGCTCGGCACTATTGGCGAGCGCCCCCGCAAGCTGTCGTCCGGAAGCGCCGGCCCCATAGACCAGAACCTTGGCGAGCTGATTGCGATTGAGGAGCCGCTGATAGGCATTGCCGAGCCAGTAGCGCGTCCACATGCGCGACAGGCCGATCGCGATCAGCAGCAGCAGGGGCTGCAGGATGCCGACCGTGCGCGGCACGCCCGGCACGCTGATCGCGGTGAAAACGGTCATGAAGGCGAGCGCATATATCGCCACGGCCTTGACGACCGTCACGAAAGCAGACAGGCCGGCATAGCGAAAAATCGCACGATAAAGGCCGAGAACGATGAAGATCGGTATGGCGAGCAGAAGCGAGACGATTGCCGGCAGCCATTCCACGCCTTCGAGAATGACCCAGTCGTCGAGACGGAGACAATAGGCAAACCAGACCGTCAGCACGCACAGGCTGGCATCGACCAGCAGCGCAAGCGCACGCTTGGTCGAGCGCGGCAAAGCCAGAAACGGCAGAACGAGTTTATCCGCGGGCACCATCGGTCAGCTTTCCCCGGCGCCAGTCATCGGAGCAACGCACCGCTTTTCTCGCATAGATTGTCTCACAAAGTACCGCACAACGCCTAGTGACCATATCCCGCTTCATTAGCAAGATCCAATCATTCCCAGCGCCGATTTACATTTAGAACAGTCGGCGCACAATTGCACCATCGATGCTGAAAAAGCCCGCAGCACAAAAAAACCGGTCACTTGCCGAAATAGCCACGGATGACGGGATGGCGAAACAGGCCGAGGAGAATGGCAAAGGCCATGCCGAGACCGGCGCCGAATATTGCACCGGCGATCAGACCGGCGATCATCATCACCTTACGGCTCGGCCCATCCGCCTTCAGCGGCGGTTCCGCTTCGGAGATCACGCGGATATTGCTCTGCGAGAGGTCCTGGGCGTCGCTCGCCTGACCGGACCGTTTCAACAGCGATTCATAGAGGTCACGGGCGGCGGTTGCCTTGCGTTGCAGCTCGTTCAAACCGACGAGCTTGCCAGACGTGTTGACCTGCGAGGCCTTCTGCACCGCCAGTTCCTTGGCGATATCCTGCTCAGCCTTCTGTGCTTGCTCGTAATCGGCGCGGGCCGAGGTCATCTGCCGCTGCAACTCCGCGCGGATTTCGGCGGCGAGGCTATCCAACGAAGATTTCGCGGCAAGCAGACGCGGATGGCGGGCGCCGAGCTGGCTTTGAAGGCTGCCCACATTGGCCGCCATCGTCGCATATTGCTGCCGCAGGCTGCTCAAAGCCGTCGATGTCGCCCCTGCGGACGGATTGTTGGAGACCACATCTTCAAAGCTGAGCTTGCCGGCGGCGTCCGCGCGAGCTCTTGCCTCGATCGTCTTCTGCTGGGCGGTGACCAAAAGGTCGTTCAGAGCGGTCAGGCGCTTGTCGGAGATCAGATTGCCCTCGACCGCCACCATGTCGTTGTCGGCACGATAGGTTTCGACTGCCTTTTCCGCTGACAGTACCTGCTGTCGCAAATCCTCCAGGCGGGAATCGAGCGCCGTATTGCTGCTTTTATAAGTGCTCGCCGCCGCCTTGCTCTCTTCCTCCAGAAAAGAAGTCACAAGCTGGTTGGCGATCCCGGCCGATTTCTGCGGATCGCCCGTCGTCACTTTCGCAGTCACCACATAGGTGCTGGACTCACGGGCGATCAGCACGGCTTTCGCCAAGGCAGCGGTGGCCACATATTTTGCTGCCTCGCCGGTGGCGCCGCCATTGAATTTCGGGTCCTGATCGAGTTTCAGCGCATCGACGACGCGCCCCAAAACCTTGCCGGAAGACAGGATCTGCGTCTGGCTGTCGATCATCGTCGTGATCAATTCCGGCGCCGTCGGAGCCTGCTGGGCGGAATCGGAGCCTCCGACCGGGCGGGGGTCGAAGTAGAGGCTGGTCTCGGCGGTGAACTTCTGCGGTATCAGCGGAATGACCGCGCCACCCAGAGCGGCGCCAGCGCCCGCCAGAGCAAGAACCAAAAACTTCTTCGCCCATATCGAAGCGATAGCCGATCGAAGATCAAGCAGGGGCAACTTTGCCGCTGGTATCGATGTCACGGGGGCAGCGGCAGATACTGGAGCAACCGCAATCTGCTCGACGGTCGGTGTCGTCGCAGCGACAACCGGCTCGGCAATGGGGCGCGGGGCTACCGGCTCCTCAACATCCGATCGCTTCGGCGGGCTTTGCGGGACGGAGGCATCCGCGGTGGGCGCCTCGGGCTCTTCGGAATGTGCTATGGGCTCGGCAGCGGCGACGAAATCCCGAGGACGCAAGACAGGACTGCGCAGGCGCATACCGTCGCGCCGTATGTCAGACGGCTCGGTATCGCGCCAACCCGCAAGTCGGTCCGATCTCTTGCTTCGTTCCATTGAGCTCATGGCAAACTTTCAGTGCTCCGCAGGCGGATTCCACACAGCAGATATCCAAAGTTTAGAAACGTTTGGCTAACGGAACATTAAGGACGCTCTCAGGAAATCGCGTGGCGGGCACGGGCGCGATCCATCCCTTCATCATTGTTCAACACCATCATCCCTATGAAAAGCCACACCCGCACGGAAGACAGGGCCATGCAATGACCGCATCGACGACGAAAGCTCTGCGACGCCTGCTGGCCGCCACGGTCATGCTCACTCTCACGTCGCAGGTGGAGGGCTCCTTCGCGGCGCAGCAACTATGCTATCGCGGCGTCAATCTGTCGGGCGCAGAATATGGCGAGCGCGGCGGGGTCGTGAATGTCAACTACACATATCCGTCCGAGCAGACCGTGCGCTATTTTGCGGAAAAGGGCATGAATACGATCCGCCTGCCCTTCCGCTGGGAGCGGCTGCAACCGGTGCTCGGGGCGCCCCTCGATGGCGACGAACTGCAGCGGCTGAAGGATGCCGTCGATCTCATCCAGAAACACGGCATGTCAGTCGTTCTCGATCCGCATAATTACGCCTATTACGACAAGACCCAGCTCAAGCAGCCTCCTGCGACCGATCTCGCTTTCGGCGATTTCTGGGCGCGGCTTGCCGTCGAGTTCGCCAACCGGAAGGGCGTGGCCTTCGGTCTGATGAACGAGCCGCACGATATCAAGGCCCCCGATTGGCTCGAACTTGCCAATACCGCCATCCGCAGCATCCGCACGGTCGGCGCACGCAACCTCATTCTCGTGCCTGGTACGAACTGGACGGGCGCGCATAGCTGGTCCGCCGATGTTCTCGGCGGCGGCGCCAATGGCACCGTGATGCTCGGTGTCCAGGATCCGATCGATTTCTACGCCTTCGAATTCCACCAATATCTGGATTCGGACAGCTCGGGCACGCACCCTGTCTGCGACGGCACCGACAACGCCATGAAGGGCATGACCGACGTTACCGACTGGCTGCGCAAGAATGGGAAACGCGGATTTCTGGGTGAGTTCGGCGTCGCCGCCAATGACGGTTGCCTCGACGGCCTCAAGCGGGTCCTCGACATCATGAACGCCAACGGCGACGTCTGGCTCGGCTGGACCTATTGGGCCGCCGGTGACTGGTGGCCGCCGGATGAGCCGCTCAACGTCCAGCCGCACAATGGCCGCGACAAACCGCAGATGAAGGTTCTGGTGGAGGGACTGGGCAAGAAGACGTCACTCCCGCCATCCTGCGCGCTCGTCAAATCAGCGAAATAAGCGACGGCAAGCTGCCAACTCTTTGTCGCGAATCATCCGGCTGATATGGTGCCCGCAGCCGGAAAAGACGCCACGACCTCGGATATCCAATGCAAAGTTCAGGCGAGAAGCAGCCGATCAACTTCGTCATCCTTACGATCTCGCTGCTGGCGGTCTGCTATAACTGCATCCTGGCTTTCATCAATCACAACATCACGCCGCTGACGCCAAGCTCGGTCGTGCTGTCCGAAGTGCTGCTGCAGGTCGCCGCCTTCACCTATCTGCTGACGAAAGGCATATATGAGGAGGACATAGTGCCGCTCCTCTATTTGCTGCTGACAATCGCGCTGACGATCTTCGTCATGGCCATCAACAAGCAGGCCTATATCGACCATCTCCGCAACGTGATGATCATCTTCGCCTTTTCGATCATGGGGCGGCTGGCCAACGAGCGCACCGTCAAGCTCGCCTTCAAGATTTCGTGCTTCATCGTGCTTGTCGTGCTCATCCTGGAAATCGTGTCAGTCAAGGAGTATGTCGCGCTGTTTCATCCGGCCGAATATTTCCAGAACACGCGCGGCGTGCCGCCGGCGACCTATAGCGATCTCGGCCTGTTTCGCGGCGCGCTCGGCTTCGAAGGCCGGTTCTCCTTCGGCCTGATCGACCACCGGTCGTCCTCCATTTTCCTGGAGCAGGTCTCGCTTGCCAATTTCTGCGGCGTCATGGTGCTGTATCTGATCAGTTTTTCCAATCGGCTGCGGTTATTGGACCGACTTCTGTTCCTGGCGACCGTCACGCTGATCCTGCTGACCAACGACACACGTACTATGCTGATCTTCAGCCTCATCTGCATCGCCGGCTATTTCATCTATCCCTGGCTTCCGAAAGGCCTCGACCTGCTCACGATGCCCGGGATCATCATTGTCGGTTTCGTCATTCATGCGCTCAAGCCGACCGTCACGGGCGATAATTTCGTCGGGCGCATCAATGGCACCGTGAAGGCCTTTCTCGGCATGGATCTACAGAGCACCATTGGCCTGCAGCTCGATCAGGTCGGCATCTTTTTCGACAGCGGATACGTCTACATCATCTATGGCGCCACCATCTTCGGCCTGATCCTGTTCTGGCTCTACGCCTCGCTCTATCCGGGCGGCGAAACGGTCAATCAGCGACGCCTCGGCCATGCGCTTTCCCTCTTCCTGTTCCTGAATCTGATGATCGGCTCCACGGCAATCTTCTCCATGAAGACGGCCGGGCTCGTCTGGCTTCTCGTGGGATTCCTGAAATTCAACGAGGGAAGCCTGGCAAAGCGGCCGCAAAAGCTTTCGCTGGCAACCAGCGGCTGAGGCGGGGATGCGCCGTTCGAAGGCGCAATAGGAACGTCTTTTTCCGCGCCACCCTGCCTAAATATCCATCGAAACACGGTCGGAGGACGTATTTCCCAGAACTCCGATTTCATTTAAGCAGGCGGCATCCTCGGGACAAAGAGAAGAGACATGACGAGCTATGTATTGACAGTTGCGTGCCAATCGACGCGTGGGATTGTTGCGGCGATCTCGAACTATCTGGCCGGTGAGGGCTGCAACATCGTCGATTCCAGCCAGTTCGACGATCTCGATACCGGCATGTTCTTCATGCGCGTCTCCTTCATCTCCGAAGAAGGGGTTGGCGAGGCGGCGCTCATCGAAGGCTTCAAGCCGATCTCGGACAAGTTTGCCATGGTCTCGGAGTTCCATGATGCCAGGAAGCGCATGAAGGTGCTGCTCATGGTGTCGCGCTTCGGCCATTGCCTCAACGACCTGCTCTATCGCTGGAAGATCGGCGCCTTGCCGATCGACATCGTCGGCGTCGTCTCCAACCATTTCGATTACCAGAAAGTGGTCGTCAACCACGACATCCCCTTCCACCATATCAAGGTGACGAAGGACAACAAGCCGCAGGCCGAAGCCCAGCTTTTGGATCTGGTCGAACAGACTGGCACCGAGCTGATCGTGCTCGCCCGCTACATGCAGGTGCTGTCGGATGCGCTGTGCCGGAAGATGTCGGGGCGCATCATCAACATCCACCATTCCTTCCTGCCGTCCTTCAAGGGGGCGAACCCCTACAAGCAGGCCTATGAGCGCGGCGTGAAGCTGATCGGGGCGACGGCGCATTATGTGACGGCCGATCTCGACGAGGGTCCGATCATCGAGCAGGACACGGCGCGCATCACGCATGCGCAGTCGGCCGACGACTATGTCTCGATCGGCCGCGATGTGGAGAGCCAGGTTCTCGCCCGCGCCATCCATGCCCATATCCACTTCCGCACCTTCCTCAATGGCAACCGCACCGTCGTCTTCCCGGCGAGCCCCGGTTCCTATGCCTCCGAGCGCATGGGGTGAGGCACCGAAGCTCGATTTCGGCCGGCTCCCTTCCCTTTTCGCTCCGCAGCGCGATTTGATATCACGGTATCGAATCGCCCGGAGATCAAGGAGAGGACATGTCATTCCATCGTCAGGGAGCGCTGTTGCTGACGGCGCTCCTGTTGTCTGCGTCGGCATCCCACGCCGAAACGGCAGAACAGGACCCCTCCAAGATCGATCTTGCAAAGCTGATCGAATGCACGACCTATGACGTGCCGAGCTACAATAATTTCGCCATGTGGCTGACCGGGCCGGAAAGTGCTGTGGCCATGAAGCAGCTCAGCATCAGCGAGCTGCCATCGGACAATCCCTTCCTGCGCGAATTCCAGCTTTCGACGCCCATGACCGTTTTCGGACGGCAGACGAACAGGATTGTCTTTGCCTCAACCGGGCCGCTTGCCGTATTCGACGAGACAGACCCGCATTCACTCGCCAAACAGCTTGGCGTGACAGCTTCGGTCGACCAGCCGAACAAGTTTCTCGGCGAGAAGGTCATCCTGTCACGCAAGGACCAGCGGGAAAACTCAGACACCGTGCTGGAGACGCGCATCTCGCTCAACGTCTCCACCGTCGACACTCATCCAGGCAAGACGCTGGCCGGTTGCAGCTATTCCATCGAGGTTGAATAGGCCGTTATGCCTAGCCGGCTGCATTCTGCGGCCTATCTTCCCCCTCGCCGCTCGACTACCCTATCTGTTTTGGGTAATTTTCTTTAGGATGGAATGGTTTAGTGTCGATGCGAATGAACCATCCGGGGGATGCCATGGCCGACGCCACGCTCGTGAACCGTATGCAACTGCCGAGACCGGACGTGACACCGGAGGAGGCAGCCGAAATCCTGCAGACGCATTACGGTCTGAGCGGGACGCTGACCGAACTGGGCAGCCAGCAGGATCGCAACTATCGCATCGATGCCGGCGACAACGCCTATGTACTGAAGATCTGCCGGCCCGAATACGAGCTAGTCGAGCTGGAAGCGCAGAATGCCGCCATCCGCCATCTGCATGCCAAGCTGGATGCGCCGCGCGTGCCTGACGTCGTGCCCTCCCTGAATGGCCGCGATATTCTCGCCGTCACCGTCCGCGAACAGGATTATCTCATCCGGCTGCTTGGCTTTCTCCCCGGTCAAACGCTGACGCGACGCAAGCATCTGCCGCCGGCCGCAGTTGCCGGGCTCGGCGCGCTTTCCGCCAGGCTTGCCCGCGATCTTGCCGATTTCGATCATCCCGGCCTTCACCGCAGCCTGCAATGGGATTTGCGCCGGGCGGGGCCGGTCGCCGTGCAGCTGCTGTCGGCCATAACAGACCATGAAGCGCGCGACCGCATCGCCAAGGCGATGGTCGCCGCCGTCAAGCGCATCCAGCCGCTTGCGAGCCAATTGCGCGTGCAGCCGGTGCATCACGACGTTACCGACGACAATGTCGTCAGCCATCCCGATGCGCATGGGCAGCTCGTGCCGGATGGCGTCATCGACTTCGGCGATATCATCCAGGGCTGGCTGGTGGGCGATCTCGCCGTCACCTGCGCGTCGCTGCTGCATCACGCAGGCGGTAACCCCTTCCATATTCTTCCCGCGATCAGTGCTTATCACGCGATCTATCCGCTGGAGGAAGTCGAAGCCAAGGCGCTGTGGCCGCTGATCGTCGCGCGCGCCGTCATTCTCTCAGCGAGCACCGAGCAGCAGCTCGCCATCGATCCCGACAACGATTATGTGCGCGGCAATCTCGATTTCGAACGAGAAATCTTCGATGTCGCAACCGAGGCACAGCCGGACGTCATGGAAGCGGCGATCCTGCGGACGATCGGCTTCGACGTCGCCCCGGTCGCAACCGACGGATGGTCGCCGCTGCTGCCCGATATAGATCCCTCGCAGATCGCCGCCATCGATCTTTCCGTGACCGGGCATGACTTCGTCGACGGCAACTGGCAAAAGCCGGATATGGACTGGCGGCTGCTTGCCCAGACGGCGATAGCCTCCGGGGCTGCAGCAACCCGCTACGGCGAATTCCGCCTCTCGCTTGCCACGCCGCTCAATATGGCTCCGCCGCAGAATTTTGCCCTGCATTGCGATGTCTGCCTGCCGGCGGGTGCCACGGTTGCGGCCCCCTTCCCCGGCCTGCTGCAACGGCAGGGGCAGCACTTCGTACTGGTTGGCGAGGACATGAGCCTGCATCTCGACGGTGTCGAAAGTGCTCTCGATGATGGAGCAGCCATCGAGCAAGGCGCGACGATCGGGACGATCGGCAGCGAGGGCTCGGCGATTGGAGGATTGCGCGTGCAGCTTTGCCGCGTGCCCAATCTCGTGCCACCGCTTTTTGCAACGGCGGATCAGGCCGAAGGCTGGTCGGCCATTTCCCCTTCGCCCGTCGCTCTCCTGAACCCGGCATGCGAAGCGCCGCGACCGGATGCGTCCGCGCTGCTCTCCCTACGCAATGCCCGCTTCGCCAAGCCGCAGAAGCATTATTACGATACCCCGCCGCAGATCGAACGCGGCTGGCGCGAGTTCCTGTTCGACATGCAGGGGCGCTGCTACCTGGACATGGTCAACAATGTCACGACGCTTGGGCACGCCCATCCGCGACTGACGGCGGCGATCGCCCAGCAATGGTCGCGGCTCAACACCAACTCACGCTTCCATTATGCTGCCGTTGCCGAATTCTCCGAACGGTTGGCGATGCTGGCGCCTGATGGACTCGACAGCGTCTTCCTCGTCAATAGCGGCTCGGAAGCCAATGATCTGGCGATCCGCCTTGCCTGGGCGCATACGGCCAAGAGGAACATGCTCTGCCTGCTCGAGGCCTATCACGGCTGGACTGTCGCAAGCGATGCCGTCTCCACCTCGATTGCCGATAATCCGCAGGCGCTGACGACGCGACCGGACTGGGTCCATCCCGTCCTCTCTCCCAATACCTATCGCGGCCCATTCCGCGGTCCGGATTCAGGGATCGACTATCTCAACGACGTCACGGCCAAATTGCAGACGATCGACGAAAGGGGCCACGGCCTTGCCGGCTTCATCGCCGAGCCGGTCTATGGCAATGCAGGCGGTATCGCGCTGCCACATGGTTATCTCGCCGGCGTCTACGATGCGGTGCGCCAGCGCGGCGGCCTTTGCATCGCCGACGAAGTGCAGGTCGGCTATGGCCGTCTCGGTGAGCACTTCTGGGGCTTTGAGAGCCAGGGCGTCGTTCCCGATATCATCACCATCGCCAAGGGCATGGGCAACGGCCACCCCCTCGGCGCCGTCATCACCCGCCGCGAGATTGCCGAATCGCTGGAAAAGGAAGGGTATTTCTTTTCTTCCGCCGGCGGCAGCCCGGTCAGCTGCGTCGTCGGTCTCACCGTCCTCGATGTCATCAAGGACGAGAACCTGCAGGAAAACGCCCATGTCGTCGGCGATCGGCTGAAGGCGGGATTGATCGCGCTGATGGATCGCTTCCCGTTGATCGGCGCCGTGCACGGCACGGGGCTTTATCTCGGCGTGGAATTTGTCCGCGACCGCGAAAGCCTGACGCCGGCGACCGAGGAGACGGCCGCGATTTGCGAACGCCTGCTCGATCTCGGGGTCATCATGCAGCCGACCGGCGATCACCTGAATGTGTTGAAGATCAAGCCGCCGCTGTGCCTTGCGCCCGAAAGCGCCGATTTCTTCGTGAAAGCCCTGGAAACGGCGCTTGCGGATGGATTTTGACGTTCTCGCCGCGCCGTTAACCATTGAGGTGTTTTAGCGGCGGGTGAATTTTAATGCCGCCGAGGCATTGTCGAATCTCCTGGCAATTCCTATCTGTTGGTCGATGATCGGCGAGCCGTTCCGACTAGGGACATCGCGCGGAAGAACACCAAGTCCTTCTTCGCCGTTAGCCAGATACGGAATTTTATTTTACCGATCGTCGACATTTTGACATCTTTCGGAATATGTTTCTGGAGATGAAATTGTTATTGTCTACTAATATAATAGACAATAGCACATCGTTCGCAGAGCCCCTTTGGGGCCTACAAGTACAACACCAACTAGGGACGTGACATGCTGAATTTTAAAGCCATCGCTTCGATCCTTGGGTGGTCCGTGCTTGGCCATGACCGTTCGGGCGCGCTCTCCCGCCCGTGCTGTCGAATGTGACGTTCGTCCTCCCTACCGGAATCAAACAGTCAATTCGCCATGTCTGCGCCGTGCGTGCGCAGAGGGAGTCTATTTATGAAGAAGCAAGTTATCGAATACGCCGGCGTTCCCGTCGGCATCGTCGTTCCTGACCAGGACCGGCTCAAGTTCATCGCTGTAAAATACCATGTCCATGACCTGGACGAGCAGCATTTCAGAAACGCGGACGAAGTAAGACTTGCGATCCGCGACCTTCTCTCCCGCCAGCAGGCCAAGCCGATCCATGTTTGATGGATCGGCTCGCCTCTACTCTTGCACCACAAAATCACCCGCCCTCGCCCTTCGACAAGCTCAGGGTGAGGGCTAGTCTTTTTCACCTCGATTATTGGCGAGTGATTTCCGCCTCGTTTTTCAGAATCGAACTGCATTGCATTCGAACGGGAGCCTTTCCGCCCTCATGGTGAGGTGCGCAGGCTGAAAGCCGGAGCCTCGAACCATAGAGGATCGGCCCCAAAGCGTATAAACTCGCCTTGTCTTTTCCCCCTCTTTGCGATCCTATCGCCATGACGACCTCGCGTTGTAAACGGCGAAGGATTTTTCATTGGCTGACCTCCTTAATCTCCTGACCGATATCGAAGGCGTCGCCGTCGGTCATTCCACTGATCTTGCGCTCGGCTCAGGCGTCACAGCCATCGTCTTCGACGAGCCGGCGGTTGCCTCATGCACCGTTCTCGGCGGCGCACCCGGCGGGCGAGATACGGCATTGCTGGACCCGGCGATGACGGTCGGTACGGTGGATGGCCTCGTGCTTTCGGGCGGCTCGGCCTTCGGGCTTGATGCCGCGGGCGGCGTGCAGGCAGGCTTGAGGGAAATCGGCCGCGGCCTCAAGGTCGGCGATGCGCTGGTGCCGATCGTGCCGCAAGCGATCCTGTTCGACCTCATCAATGGCGGCAACAAGGATTGGGGACTGCATTCGCCCTATCGCGATCTCGGCTATGACGCCTTCAAGGCCGCAAATAAAGGGGCGTTTTCGCTTGGAACCATCGGTGCCGGCACCGGCGCCACGACGGCAACGGTCAAGGGCGGGCTCGGCTCGGCCAGCGCCGTCAGCAGCCAGGGATACCGGATCGCCGCCATCGTCGCCGTCAATGCACTCGGTTCTGCCACCATCGGCGACGGCCCGCATTTCTGGTCCGCCCCTTTCGAGCAGAATGGCGAATTCGGTGGCCTCGGCATGCCGCAGGTGATTGATTCACGCCTGCGGCTGAAAGGTGCAGACATCACCGCCACGACCATCGGCGCTGTTATCACCGACGCCCAGCTCACCAAGGCGGAAGCACATCGCCTGTCCATCTGCGCTCACGACGGCTTTGCCCGCGCTCTGCTGCCGACGCATCTGCCGCTCGACGGCGATACCGTGTTTGCCGCCTCTACCGGCAAACACCCCCGCGACGATTTGCCTGGCTTCATGGAGCTCTGCCATCTCGCCACCATCGTCATGGCACGCGCGATCGCCCGCGGCGTCTACGAGGCGACGGCCCTTCAGGTCGAAGGCGGTCAGCCCGCGTGGCGGGATCGCTTCGCCAAGTCCGCCATCTAACCGGAGATCCCGCGCATGCAGATCCGCGCGCTGATCTATTTCAACGAGCTGGTGCGCACCAACTCGATGCGGCAGGCGGCCGAAAACCTGAACGTGGCGCCGACGGCGATCAGCCGCCAGATCGAGAACCTCGAATATCACTTCGGCACGCAGCTGGTCGAACGCAGCGCGCGCGGCGTCAAATTGACCGCTGCCGGCGAATTGCTAGCGGCACGTGCCGGCCGGACGCTGCGGGAGCTCGACCATATTCATCAGCTGATCGAAGACCTGAAAGGCCTGCAGCGCGGCACCGTCAGCATCTATGCCAACGGCGCGTCCGTCGCCAATATCCTTGCGCCGGCGCTTGCCGAATTCAGCCTGCGCTATCCGGGCCTGCGCTTCGAAGTGACCATCACCAGCGCGCGCGGCGCCATCGAAGCCGTCAACAATGCCGAAGCCGATATTGCGGTGACGCTGTTTGCCCCGCCGCTTTCCGGCACCAAGGTGAGGCTGCGCTCCGAGCTGATCTATGACGTGATCGCCGCTTCTTCGCATCCGCTTGCCGCCAATGGCGAGATCACCCTTGCGGCCCTCGCCGAACACGCGCTCGCCGTTCCCGATCGCTCCTTCGGCGCGCGGCAAGCCTTCGACCTCTTGTTCGAGCGCGAGGGGTTGAGGCTCGACCCGGTTTTCGAAACCGGCTCGCTGGAAATGCTGAAGGAACTGGTGCTGCGCGGCGCCGCGATCACAATGCTGCCGGCACTTACCGTTCAAAGAGAGATCGATGCGGGCCAGCTCGTCGCGCGCCCGATTGCTGGCAGCAAGGGTGTACGGACGCCGATCGACCTCTGCGTCGCGCCCGATCGCCAGCTATCCTTCGCCGCCGGCAAGCTGCTCGACTTCATCGAGCGTTTCATGCGCCAGCAACTTGGTGCCAAAGGGAGGCAGGATTGAACCGAGTGCGGTAAATCACGGGAATCAGTGTAGCGATTTCGGCTACACTGAGCACACATTTTCAGAATTGTGTGTGCGCATGTCAGATGACACTATCGTTGAAAAGACCGCGGGCCGGAGGAAAGCCGGACCAGCGGGCAAAAGCAAGGGAACCGAGATGACCAAGTTTTCACGCCGAATCCTCGGCGATGTCGCGCGTCGGCTTGCCTATGGTGCCGCAGTTTCTGCTGGTCTGCTGATGATGGGCCTGGCGCCGGCCGAAGCCGCCAAGACGACCCTCAATCTCGGCATGAGCGTCGAACCGACCGGCCTCGATCCGACGATCGCTGCCCCCGTTGCGATCGGCCAGGTGACCTGGCAGAACATCTTCGAGGGGCTGGTTGCGATCGACGAGAACGGCAAGATCGTGCCGCAGCTCGCCAAGAGCTGGGAAATTTCGCCCGATGGACTGACCTATACGTTCAAGCTCCAGACCGGCGTGAAATTCCATGACGGCGAGGCCTTCGATTCCGCCGCCGCCAAGTTCACGCTCGATCGCGCTCGCGGCGCCGATTCTGTCAATCCGCAGAAGCGCTTCTTTGCAACGATCGCCTCGATCGACACGCCGGATGCCGAAACGCTGGTCCTGCACCTTTCCTCGCCGACCGGCAGCCTGCTCTACTGGCTCGGCTGGCCAAGCTCCGTCATGGTCGGGCCGAAATCCTCGGCCAACGACAAGACGACGCCCATCGGCACCGGCCCGTTCAAATTCTCCTCCTGGACCAAGGGCGACCATGTCGACCTAGTGAAAAACCCCGACTATTGGAACAAGTCGGTCGACGTGAAGCTCGAGAAGGTGACTTTCCGCTTCATTTCCGATCCGCAGGCGGAAGCAGCGGCGCTGAAGGCCGGCGATGTCGACGCCTTTCCGGAATTTGCAGCGCCTGAACTCATGAGCTCTTTCGAGGGCGATGCCAGGCTGACGACCAAGATCGGCAATACCGAGCTGAAGGTCGTGGCCGGCATGAACAACACGCGCAAACCCTTCGACGACAAGCGCGTGCGCCAGGCGCTGATGATGGCGCTCGACCGCAAGACGATCATCGAAGGCGCATGGTCCGGCCTCGGCACGGCGATCGGCAGCCATTACACGCCGAACGATCCCGGCTACAAGGATCTGACCGGCGCTCTGCCCTACGATGCCGCCAAGGCCAAGGCACTGCTCGCCGAAGCCGGCTATCCAAATGGTTTCACCTTCACCATCAAGACGCCGCAGATGGCATACGCCCCTCGAAGCGCGCAGGTAATGCAGGCGATGTTTGCCGATATCGGCGTGACGATGAATATCGAGCCGACGGAATTCCCGGCCAAATGGGTGCAGGACGTGTTCACCGGTCGCAACTACGACATGACCATCGTCGCCCATGCCGAGCCGATGGATATCGATATCTATTCGCGCGACCCCTATTACTTCAACTACAAGAACCCTGCCTTCAACGCGCTGATGAAGAAGATCCAGCTCACGTCCGATGTATCCGAACAGAACAAGCTTTATGGCGAGGCACAGAGTATTCTAGCCGAGGATGTGCCGTCGCTCTTCCTCTTTGTCATGCCGAAGCTCGGCGTCTGGGACAAGAAGCTGAAGGGTCTCTGGGAGAACGAGCCGATCCCCTCGAACGTGCTGACCAACGTCGCCTGGGAAGACTGATATCGTTTCTACGCGACGATGCCGAGGGCGGACCAGAGCCGCCCGTCGGTGGAGATCTCGATGCCGGCCTGCTCGGCCACGGACATGCTATGATCGTATTGCTCACTCACCGGATTTTAGGACTGATCCTGACGCTGATCGCGGTCTCGCTGCTGGTCTTTGCCGTCATGGCGCTGCTGCCGGGCGATCCTGCCGCGATCACGCTCGGGACATCGGCGACGCCGGAAACACTGGCGGCACTTCGGCATGATATGGGTCTCGATCAACCACTGATCGTCCGCTATGGGCAATGGCTCGCCGGTGCGCTGACAGGTGATCTCGGCAAATCCTATACCTACGGCGTTCCGGTTGCAGGGCTCATTGCCGAGCGGCTCGCCGTCACACTGCCGCTTGCGGCCCTTGCCATCCTGCTCTCCGTTCTCATTGCCGTACCGCTGGGTGTCGCAGCTGCCGCCAAGCGGGGCGGCTTCTTCGATATTCTTGCAGCGCTGTTCTCGCAGATGGGCATTGCCGTGCCGGGCTTCTGGGTCGGCCTGTTGCTGGTGCTTCTGTTTGCCACCTCGCTCGGCTGGATGCCGGCGGGCGGCTTTCCCGGTTGGGACAGCGGATGGTGGCCGGCCCTGAAATCGCTGGTGCTACCCGCCGTCGCCCTCGCACTGCCGCAGTCGGCGGTGTTGACCCGCGTGACGCGCTCGGCCGTACTCGACACGCTGCACGAGGATTTTGCCCGTACGGCGGTTGCCAAGGGCCTGTCGCGCAGCCGCGTGCTCTGGGGGCATGTGGTGCCGAATGCGCTGGTTCCGGTGCTGACCATTCTCGGGCTGCAATTCACCTTTCTGGTCGCCGGCGCCGTGCTGATCGAAAACGTCTTCACCCTGCCCGGGCTTGGCCGCCTCGCCTATCAGGCGCTCAGCCAGCGCGACGTGATCGTGCTTCAGGATGTCGTGCTGTTCTTTGCCGGCCTTGTCATCGTTGTGAACTTCCTGGTGGATCTATCCTATCTCGTCATCGATCCCCGGCTGCGGGCGGGAGGCGCACGATGAGCATTGCTGAAACCGGAGCTGCCACCCAGCCCTCCCGCCGTCGTTTTCGGGCATTGCGACGCGCGAACCTCATGATCGGCGCCCTTATCATCCTGGCTCTCGTCGCCGTCGCCGTCGTCTCACTGTTCTGGACGCCGGTGCCGCCGGCAAAGATGCAGATCACCCACAAGCTCGAACCACCCTTCGGCTTCGGGCTTCTCGGCACCGATCAGCTTGGCCATGACGTCCTGTCGATGCTGATGGCAGGCTGCTGGAATTCGCTGTCGATCTCGGTGTCGGCTGTCGCGATCGGCGGGACGATCGGAACGATCATCGGTGTCTCCGCCGCTGCGCAACGCGGCCTGTTCGAGGCGCTCGTCATGCGCGCCTGCGACGTGATCTTCGCGCTGCCGCCGATCCTGTCTGCGATGATCCTCGGTGCGTTTCTCGGAACCGGACGCTCGACGGCCATCATCGCCATTGCCGTCTTCATGGTGCCGGTCTTTGCCCGCGTCGCGCTCGGGTCCGCCTTGCAGGCATGGAGCCGGGATTATGTGCTGGCGGCGCGCGCCATCGGCAATACGCAGCTTTCCATCACGCTGCGCCATGTCCTGCCGAACATCATGGGCGGCATCATCGTCCAGGCGACGATCCAGCTCGGTCTTGCGATCCTGACCGAGGCCGGGCTTGCCTTCCTGGGCTTGAGCGTGCCGCCGCCGGCACCGACCTGGGGACGGATGCTGGCCGATGCGCAGACCTATTTCCACGTTGCGCCATGGCTGGCCCTCCTCCCGGGGCTTGCCATCGCGCTTTCCGTGCTCGGCTTCAACCTGCTCGGCGACGGGCTGCGCGATCTCCTCGACCCCCGCGAGGCGGCGCGCTGATTGAGACATAAAGAGTATAGATCATGACCGAATCTACCGATCTTTCCATCCGAGACCTCCGGCGCAAGTTTGCCGACAAGAGCCTGTCTCCGAGCGAATACTGGCTGGCGCTGGAACAGCATATAGACGCATGGGAGCCAACGATTGCGGCACTCTATGCCTATGATCCCGAGGATGCCCGCAGGCAGGCAGCCGCTTCAACCGAACGCTGGGCCAAGGGCACACCGCTGGGACTGCTCGACGGCATTCCGGTAACGCTGAAGGAGCTGATCGCCACCAAGGGCCAGCCGGTGCCGCTCGGCACGGCGGCCGTCGAGCTTGTTCCCGCTGCCGAGGACGCGCCGATCGCCGCCCGCATGCGCGAGGACGGCGCGGTGATTTTCGCGAAAACCACCTGCCCCGATTACGGCATGCTGTCATCGGGCCTTTCCAGCTTTCACAAGCTCAGCCGCAACCCTTGGGACCCGAGCCAGAACCCGGGCGGCTCCAGCGCCGGTGCGTCCGCCGCCGCAGCAGCCGGCTACGGGCCGCTGCATATCGGTACCGATATCGGCGGCTCAATACGCCTGCCGGCGGGATGGACCGGCATTTTCGGCTTCAAGCCGAGCAATGGTCGGATTCCGATCGACCCCTATTATCTCGGGCGCTGCGCCGGACCGATGACCCGCACGGTCGAGGACGCCGCCTTCTCCATGGCGGCGCTCTCGCGGCCCGACTGGCGCGACGGCACCAGCCTGCCGCCTGAGAACATCGACTGGATGGATCTCGATATCGACGTGCGGGGCATGAAGATCGGCCTGATGCTCGATGCCGGCTGCGGCCTGCCTGTCGAGGACGAGATACGCGATGCAGTCGTTGCCGCCGCCAAACGCTTCGAAGAAGCAGGCGCCGTCATTGTCGACGTCGCGCCGGTGCTGACCAGGCAGATGCTTGACGGACTTGATGCCTTCTGGCGCGCCCGCTTTTGGGGCGACATGACAGCATTGAGCGAGGAACGCCGCAACAGCATCCTGCCCTATATCTATAGCTGGGCGAAGGGCGGCGCCGATATCAGCGGCGTTAATGCCGTTCGCGGCTTCAACCAGACCTACGAGATGCGCAAGAGCTGCGGCAAGCTCTTCTCAGACGTAGACGCCGTGCTTTCGCCGAGCAATCCGATCGTTTCCTATCCCGCCGAATGGGCTTCGCCCACCAACGACCCGGCGCGGCCTTTCGAACACATCGCCTTCACCGTTCCGTGGAACATGTCGGAACAGCCGGCTGCGTCGATCAATTGCGGCTTCTCCCGCTCCGGCATGCCGATCGGCATGCAGATCGTCGGCCCGCGCTTCGGCGACATGCTGGTGCTTCGCCTCTCCAAGGCCTTCGAGGACTGGAGCGGCGGCGTGACGAACTGGCCGAAGCGACCGGGGTGATAGCTCACATCCCGTTTTGAGCTAGTCCAGGGACAATGGCACGGACAGTCCGATCTTCACCCGATCCATGGTGACGAGCGACTTGAATTTCGTGACATTCGGATTGTCGTAGAAGAGACGTTGGGCGACCGCCTCATAGGCCGACATGCTGGGCACGACGATAACAAGCACGAAGTCGGCCTCGCCGGTAACCCCGTAGCACTGCTGGACCTCTGGCGCTTCCAGGAAGCTGCGCTTGATGGCGTTGATCAGGTCATAGCGTTCGTTTGCGATATGCACCTCAACGACGATGGTGATGGGCAGGCCCACCGCTGCCGGATCGACAACCGCGATATTGGCCTGGATGACGCCGCTCGTCTGCATGCGCTTGATGCGCCGCTGCACGGCGGGGGCCGACAGATTGACCCGTTCGCCGATCTCACGTTGCGGAACGGTACTGTCCTTTTGAAGAATCTCGAGAATCGCCAGGTCGAACTCATCGAGATCGGCGGATTTGCGCATTTCAATACATCCTTACCGCAAAGAAGAAACAAAATTGCATGAAACTTGTCGCAATGGAGCCAAATCCTCTTTCCCTATGTACTAGCTTTGCGCCACAAATCACCTGACTTGCAAAGGCACGAGAATGTCACAGCCGGACACCGAATACGATATGCGCAGCCCGAGCCTCGAAGAAGGCGCCGATGCGAAGGGTTTTCTTCTTGGCGTGGTGGCGATGCTTCTGGCCGCACTGGCCATGAGCATTTCGCCGAGCCTCGTGCGTCTTGCCGACGTTGGGCCTTTCGCCAGCGCCTTCTGGCGTGTCTTTCTGGCGCTGCCGATCCTTTGGGTATGGATGCGATATGGCGAGGCGGCGGAGCCCAGGGCGCCCCGTGCCAGCTTTACACTGCCAACGATCCTCGCCGGGCTGGCCTTTACGGGCGATCTGTTCTTCTGGCATCTCTCGATCATGCGGACGACGATCGCCAATGCCACCTTCTTTGCGACGATGGCACCGCTATGGGTCGTGATCTTCGGCTGGCTTTTGCTGAGGCAGAGGGTCGGTCGCACCACGCTTCTCGGGCTTCTCGTCTGCCTCGCGGGCGGCACGGCGCTGGTGGTGCAGAGCCTGGCGTTCAATCCGGATCGCGCCGTCGGCGATGCTCTCGCCATCATCACCGGCGCCTTCTTTGGCCTTTACTTCTTGGCGGTCGGTGCTGCACGTCCCGGAACGAATGCTGCGCGCGTCACCTTTGAATTGAGCGTCATCACCGCGACGATCCTGTTCCTCGTCGCCTTCTTTTTCGAACCGCGGATATTGCCGCAATCGATCTCGGGATGGTGCGTGCTTCTGGCGCTCGGCCTCATCAGCCACGCCGGCGGACAAGGTCTGCTTTCGATCGCGCTCGGACGACTGCCGACCGTTTTCTCCTCGCTCGTCATTTTTCTGGAATCGATCGCTGCCGCCCTTTTCGCCTGGTTCCTGTTCAGCGAAAACGTCACGTTGCTGCAGGCTCTCGGCGGGATCGTCATCGTCGCCGGCATCTGGATCGCGCGGCCACGCACGCCGTAAGACCGTCGCTATTGGGAATGCCGGAGGCGCTGCGGCTACAAGGTCGCAGCGCCCTTGTGCGAGACATCGGCATCCAGATCGTGCAATGCCTTTTCAATCACGCGCAAATCATCCTGAAGTCCGTCATCGGCGCTCATCGAGCTTTCGCTGCCGGCACGCTGGATAGCGCGAGCCTCGCTGCGCAGCTCGCGCAGCCTTTCGATCTTGCCACTTTTGCGCAAGTGATTGTCGAACAGAATATCCCGAACCGTCTTTTCCATGGCCGTAATGGGCATGAGTTTTCTCCTCTCGGTAGGATATCTCGATCAGAGAGATAACGAGCGGGCAAAAAGACGGTTCCGGCACGCAATCAGCCGATGAAACGGCGGTAGCCCGTCGGCCGTTCATAGAGCCAGCCGATGCGTTCGATAGCGGCGGCGAAATTCTCGCGAGCGACCGTCATCGTGTGGCCGTTGGCGTGAACAATGGTTTCCGGATCTTCCATGATCGCGACATGCCCCTTCCAGAAGACGAAATCGCCGTGCTTCAACTCCTCGCGGTCGATCGGCCGGCCGAGGCCGGCGGCCTGCATGTCGGTGTCGCGCGGAGCGGCACGGCCCGTCATTGACAGCGCAAGCTGTACGAGGCCGGAGCAATCGATGCCGAGGCCGGAGCGGCCGCCCCACAGATAGGGTGTCTCCAGGAAGCGCAAGGCGACATCGACAAAGTCGCCGCCCCGATTGTCGCCGATCGGCTGGACGTGCTTGGCGAAGATCGCCGTGCCATCTTCGAGCACGACGTAATGATTGCCGCGCGCCTCAGCCGTGCCGGTCACATGCACGAGGCTGCCCATGGAGAGGACTGCGGCATGCGGCTTGCGCAACTCCGGCTCCGGATAGAGGAAGGTACGCTGGGGAATGACGACATGGGTTGGCGCTGCCGTGCCTTCCTTGATCGCCGGCTCAGGAAGGTAGCCGACATAGCCGTCTGACAGCGCCTTGACCCAGCACCAGCCGTCGCGGCGCTCGAACACCGTCACCTCTTCGCCCATCAGCAGCTCGGTATCGATGCCCGAGGCAAGACCCGGCTTCGGCCGAAGCGCGATGACCGGTACCGTGACGCGTGCACTGCTGCCCTCGACGAAGCGCTCGGCCTCGACTTTGCCCTTGAGGGAAGCTTCGGCGAGATCCGGCCTGAAAGCATTGAGACGGCGGTCGAGCGTCATGACGAAATTCCTGAGGTTACAATTTGCGGCCGTGCTCGATGACGAGATCACCGAGTTTTTCAAGATAGAGCGCGCCGGTGACCGTTCGCTTAATGATGACGTTGCGGCGATCGCGCTCATCGCGGACACGATCGACCAATCCCATCACACCCATGGTGTCAAGCGCCCTTGTTATGACCGGCTTGGTGACGCCAAGGGTCGCGGCCAGACCGCGGACGGTATGGGGTGGCGGCACGAGATAGATCTGCAGCAGGATCGCCGTCTGCCGCAGCGTCAAATCATGATCCTCGCGGCGCACCTGAGCGAGCGTCACGCCATGCCAGAGGCCTAGAGCCTGCGAGGCGGTGAGTTCAAGCGACAAGGGCAACCCCGAGATTCGTTACGCTGCCGTTCCAGTCTCGATCAAGATCATGGCGGTTTCAAGGGGAATTCATTGACCCCTTCTCCCCGCAATGCGGGGAGAAGGTGGGACCGAGACATTGAGCGAAGCGAAAGGTGGAGGGCTCGGATGAGGGGGGTTCGCTGGACTGCCGGCGCGAAGAGCATAGCCATCCTCTCGGTCCGGTTATTGTCGCTGGTCAGGTCAGCCCGACTTTGTTGCGCTTACGTGCCTGGCCCCTCACCCTAACCCTCTCCTCGCAACGCGGGGAGAGGGAATAACAATGACCTACCGCACGCTCTGCCTGATATGGTGATACAGCGCCCGGATCGCCTGCGCCTCGCCACCACCTGGAGAATGCGGCCGTTCGCTTGGCGCCCATCCGAAAATGTCGAAATGCACCCAGCTCGGCGTCTTCGTCACGAAGCGCTTGAGGAACAGGGCGGCGGTGATGGAGCCCGCCATGCCGCCGGCAGGCGCATTGGTGATATCGGCGAATTTGGTGCGGATATCCCTGTCGTAGCCCATATAAAGCGGCATCCGCCACAGCGGGTCATCCGTCTCCAGGCTTGCTTCCGTCAAATCACTAGCAAGCTCCGCATCGTCGGTGAAGAAGGGCGGCAAGTCGGGGCCGAGCGCGACGCGGGCAGCGCCCGTCAGCGTCGCCATGTCGATCATCAGATCAGGCGCATCCTCGTCGGCATAGGCGAGCGCGTCGGCGAGAATCAACCGTCCCTCGGCATCGGTATTGTCGATCTGCACCGTCAGACCCTTGCGGCTTTTATAGATATCGCCGGGACGGAAGGCATTGGCCGAGATCGAGTTCTCGACGACTGGAATGATGACGCGGAGGTCGACCTTCAGCTTGGCGTCCATGATCATCAGCGCTAGGCCCATGACGTTGGCCGCACCCCCCATGTCCTTCTTCATCAGCAGCATCGAGGATGCCGGCTTGATATCGAGGCCGCCAGTGTCGAAGCAGACACCCTTGCCAACCAGGGTGATGCGGCGATGGCCCTTCTTGCCCCAGCGCAGTTCCAGCAGGCGCGGCGCATCGGCGCTCGCACGTCCCACAGTATGCACGAGCGGGAAATTTTCCTTCAGCAGATCGTCGCCGATGATGACGGACATTTCCGCCTTGTAGTGCTCGGCAAGCGCCCGGAAGGCGGCTTCGAGCTGCTCCGGCCCCATATCGTTGGTCGGGGTATTGATGAGATCGCGCGCCAGGAAGACGCCGGCGAGCTGGCGCTTGATATCGGCGGCATCGGCATCACGCGGGATCATCAGCGTCGGCGCCGCTGCTTTCTCCGATTTGTAACGATCGAAGCGGTAGCTGCCGAGACCGAAGCCAAGTGAGAGCCGGTTTGCCGTCAACGGAGCCGTCTCGATATGCCAGTCGCCGGCCGGCAGGCTGCGCGCCAGCTTGCCCGTGAGGAAGGGCTGCTCGGACGGATTGGAGCCGAGGCCGAACAAGGCTCCACCTAGATGCCCTTCGGAGGTCGGGATCAACAGCAACGATCCGCTTTCGGCCTTATAACCGGCCTTGCGAGCCCAATCGAGCGCGATGGGATCGATGGTGCCGGTCTCGATATGCGCCGGGGTAACGGCAAAGATCGGCAAGGTCGCGCCACCCTTCGAATTGAAAGGCGTCGCGCGCTCGATGAATTGATAGGGGGCCATGACTATCCTTTGACGATGACTTCAGGGAATCGGGGACTTCAGGGAATCGAGAGTTAACCGTCTGTTAGGGTTAACAGATTATTGCTGGAGCGAACATTGCGTCGAACCTTTCCCTGTTCCGATTCTAGGCCTGGCGCAAGACTATAAGGAATTCAGGGATAAGCGACATGCCCGCCGTCTCAACTTCGTCTTCATTCAGAACCATTCTTTTCCGGGGAGTTTCAGCCGCGCTTCTGGCGCTTGCGCTCGCAAGCTGCTCGACGACCGGAAAAGACCGGATTACGACGGGCTCGATTCCGAAGACATCGCAATCTCTCGATACGATGAACAGCACTGCTCTGGCGCAGGCAACCGCGACGTATGGCAAGGCCTATGACGCCAATCCCAAGGATCGCGATGCCGGCGTCAACTACGCCAATGCGCTGCGCATGAGCGGCCGCAACGACCAGGCGCTTGCCGTCATGCAGCAGGTGGCGATCGCCAATCCGAGCGATCGCGGCGTGCTTGCGGCCTATGGCAAGGCGCAGGCGTCAGCAGGGCAGCTCGACGAAGCGCTCTCGACCATCGACCGCGCACAGCTGCCGGACCGGCCTGACTGGCGGCTGGTTTCGGCGCAGGGCGCGATCCTCGATCAGCTCGGACGCTCCACCGATGCTCGGGCCAAATATCGCGATGCCCTTGTGCTGGCCCCGAACGAGCCGACGATCCTTTCCAATCTCGGCATGTCCTATGTGCTGACCGGCGATCTCAAGAATGCGGAAAACTATCTCCGCACCGCCGTGTCCCAACCGGGTGCCGATAGCCGCGTACGCCAGAATCTGGCGCTCGTCGTCGGCCTGCAGGGCCGCTTTGCGGAAGCTGAACAAATCGCCCGCCAGGAACTGACGCCGCAACAGGCAAACGCCAACGTCGCCTATCTGCGCGGCATGCTGGCACAGCAAAATTCCTGGCAGAAGCTTGCCGCCAGCGGCGACACCAGGAAAATAGCCCAGCAATAGAGCAGGAGAGCCGTCACGGCTTTCCCGCGCAGCTTTCGAAAACGGAAATCATCCGCCAATCGGTTCAGGCAAACGCCCGGCAACCACAGCCGTTTAGCGCCAGATGTGGCGCGGCAGCCCCTCGGCGACAAGCCGAGCGCCGAGCGCGCCCATCACAACACCGGCCACCCGATCTATCCATAACTTCGCACCGAGATAGATTGCGCGCGGCCGGTTCGAAGAAAAGGCCATCGTTACCACCGTGTACCAGCCCACCTCGACCAGGAAGACCGCGGGCGGAACCGTAAACAGCAGCCAGGGAGCCGGAGCCGCCGGCAGAAGTGCGGCAAAGATACTGCCGTAGAAAATCGCCGTCTTCGGATTGCTGAGCTGCGTGCCGAGCGCAAAGAGGAAATTACGCATCACACCGCCTGCAGCCGGCGTCGCAGGCGTATCGATGGGAAGATCGTCTGCGGCGCCGCGCCAGATGCGGATGCCGATATAGATCAGATAGAGACCACCGGCGACCTTCAGCGCCAGATACAGCCATTCGACTTTCATCAGCAATGCGCTCAAGCCGAACAGGGCCAAGGTCGCGAAAATGACGCTGCCCGTTCCCATGCCGAAGGCCGCGGCAAGGCCTGCCTTGCGCGAGCGGGAAACAGCGATGCGCGAAACGAGCACGAAGCTCGGGCCAGGGCTCACCGCGCCGATGAAGACCGCTGCGATGACGCTGAAAAATATTGCCAAGGATGACATGCGAGACCTCCCAAGATGGTCGACACGAACGCCCGGCGCCTTTCGGAAACGATGCGCCTGACGCCAATCGGCGACATTGCATGGAAGATAATCATGCCCGCATGCCGCGAGCAAGTCGGTGGCTCAGAATTTGTCCATTGCCTGAATGATCGCCGGGCCGAGAATGACCGCCATCAGGACCGGCAGGAAGAAGACGATCATCGGTACGGTGAGCTTTGGCGGCAGCGCAGCCGCCTTCTTTTCCGCCTCGTTCATGCGCTCGTCGCGGCCTTCCTGCGCCATGACGCGCAAAGCCTGCGAGAGCGGCGTGCCATAGCGTTCGGCCTGGATGAGCGCCTGCGTAACCGATTTGACGAGCTCGAT
Organism: Martinezella sp. CNPSo 3964; assembly: GCF_057784375.1. NCBI lineage: Bacteria > Pseudomonadati > Pseudomonadota > Alphaproteobacteria > Hyphomicrobiales > Rhizobiaceae > Martinezella > Martinezella sp. CNPSo 3964. Next base: position 117,613 of record NZ_JBXSOW010000015.1, on the reverse strand, counting down.
CTGCGTACGGGCAGCGAGATTGTCAAAGGCGGTGCGGCGATCCTGCAGGAAGGAAAGCTCGGCCGTGGTCAGCACCATCTCCTCGGCGAGCGCCGGGGATTGCTCCGCCATTTCCTCGGACACGCGATGCATGCCAGCCTCGATGGATATGCCAGACTCCACGCAGATCAACATCAGGTCGAGAGCATCCGGCCAGGCGCGCTTGATCGATTTCTGGCGCTTGGTCACCAGATTGGAGATATAGATGTTCGGCGCGTAGAAGCCCAGATAGGCGAAACCGATGACACCAAGCAGACGGATCGGCAGGGGCTTTGCGGCAAACCAGCCGAGAACGAAGACAACGACGATCGCAACCGCCAGAAACAGGAAGGGCAGCAGGAATCGCGCCACCAGGAACATGTTGAGCGCATTTTCCGAGCGCAGGCCGGCAGACCGCAAGCGATTGACGGTATTGGCATCGACAAGCGCATTGCGCAGGTTGAACCGCTCGACGATCTGTCTGACGTTTCGATTGTTGTGGCTGCGTAGCGATGCCTTGCCACCATCGGCGCTGAGCCGCGCGCGCTCGCGGGCGCGAATCTGTTCGCGCTCCGTCGACACGGCCTTCATGCGCTTGCTGAGATCTCCGCGCTCCAGCAGCGGTATCGCGATCGTATAGAAGGTCGCGAAGACGGCAATGGCGACCACAACGGCAAGAAGGGTGCCGGGATCGGTCAAATTGGCAGCCAGATCGGACATGGGCTACGCGGCTCCTTCCGCTCAGATCTCGAAATTGACCATGTTGCGCATGATGAAGATGCCGATCGACATCCAAATGGCGGCTGCAATCAAGATCAGATGGCCGCGCGGATCGGTGAACAGGATCAACATGTATTGCGGCGACGTCAGATAGACGAGCAGCATCACGATGAAGGGCAGAGCGCCGATGATGACGGCGGATGCCTTGGCCTCCATCGACAATGCCTTGACCTTTGCCTTCATCTTCTTGCGCTCGCGCAGCACCTTCGAGAGGTTGCCCAAAGCTTCCGACAGGTTACCGCCCGCCTGGGCCTGAATGGCGATGACGATCGAGAAGAAATTTACTTCCTGGAGCGGCATATGGTTTGAGATGCGTGCGCAGGCATCTGACATGCTAAGACCGACCTGCTGCGCTTCGACCACCCGCCGAAACTCCGTCTTGACCGGCTCCCGCGCCTCGCCAGCGACCAACCGCACTGCATCGTTGAGCGGCAGGCCCGAGCGAAGCGAGCGCGTGATGACATCAAGTGCGTTCGGAAACTCTTCGAGAAACTTGCTTTGCCGGCGCTTGATGAGGAAGCCGATGACCCAGCGCGGCAGGCCGAAGGCGGACGCAAAGAACATTCCCAAAATGACGAGAGGCGGCGCACCAACGATGAAAAAAACCAACATGACGAAAAGGCCGAAGAGCACGCTGAAGATGTAGAAGCGAGACGGCGTCAACGACAGGCCGGCCTGCGCCAGACGTGCCTTCAGCGACTGCTTCTTCTTCGTGTTTTCGGACTGACGCCGCTCCAGATCTTTCAGCGTATCCTGCACCGATTTGCGCCGTTTGGACATTTCCTGGACGCGATCACGCGCAGCCTTGACCTTGACGCGGTCGGTTTCGGCCTGCTTGACCCGGTTGACCCGGCCTTGCGCCTTCTTCTGTGTTTCGATCCGCGAATAGAGAATGCCGTAGCAGACCGCGGCGGCGGAAACCGCCGTCAGCAGGACAATCAACAGCACTATCGGATCGATACCAAACATCGTAAACCCTATTGCGCCTTCTGTTCCATCTCATCGAGGGCGGCTGCCAGGCGCCGTTCCTCGTTATAGTAGCGGGCACGATCCCAGAAATGCGGCTTGCCGATGCCGGTGGAGACGTGCCGTCCAATGAGCCGGCCGTTCGCATCTTCTCCCTCGATCTCGTAGCGCATCAGATCCTGGGTGATGATCACATCACCTTCCATGCCGATCACCTCGGTGATCTGGGTGATACGGCGCGAACCGTCACGCAGGCGGGCAGCCTGAATGACGACGTCGACGGAGCTGGAGATGATCTCACGCACCGTCTTGGCCGGCAGGCTGAAACCGCCCATGGCGATCATCGATTCCATGCGGCTCAGGCATTCGCGCGGCGTATTGGCGTGGATCGTGCCCATGGAACCGTCGTGACCCGTGTTCATCGCCTGCAACAGGTCGAAAACCTCAGGCCCGCGCACTTCGCCGACGATGATGCGTTCGGGGCGCATACGCAGGCAGTTCTTGACGAGATCGCGCATGGTGATCTCGCCCTCGCCTTCGATGTTGGGCGGGCGGGTTTCAAGACGCACGACATGCGGCTGCTGCAGTTGCAGTTCGGCGGTGTCTTCGCAGGTGATAACGCGTTCGTCGCGGTCGATATAGTTGGTCAAGCAGTTCAGAAGCGTTGTCTTGCCCGAGCCCGTGCCGCCTGAAATGACGACGTTGCATCGCACGCGGCCGATGATCTGTAGCAGGGTCGCGCCTTCCGGCGTGATGGCGCCGAAGCGGACGAGCTGATCGAGCGTCAGCTTGTCCTTCTTGAACTTACGAATGGTGAGCGCCGGCCCGTCGATCGCTAGCGGCGGTGCGATGACGTTGACACGCGAACCGTCGGGCAGGCGCGCATCGCAGATGGGGCTGGATTCATCGACGCGGCGGCCGACCTGGCTGACGATGCGCTGGCAAATGGAAAGGAGCTGGGAATTGTCGCGAAAGCGGATTTCGGATTCGACGGTCTTGCCGCCGACTTCGATGAAGGTCTGGCCGGCGCCGTTGACCATGATATCGGCAATGTCGTCACGGGCGAGCAGCGGCTCCAACGGGCCATAGCCAAGCACGTCGTTGCAGATATCCTCGAGCAGCTCCTCCTGCTCGGAGATCGACATCGCGAAATTCTTGATTGTGATGATATCGTTGACGATATCGCGAATTTCCTCGCGCGCGGCCTCGTTGCCGAGCTTGGAGAGCTGCGACAGGTCGATCGTATCGATGAGTGCGGAGAAGACCTGCGATTTCGTATCGTAATATTCTTCGGTACGCGCTGTGCGACGCCGGCTGGGCGTCTGCATCGACGGCGGAGCGACCTGCTGACGCGGCTGAGCGGCATCACGCGACGGCTCTATAAGCACGGCCGGCGCCGTTGGCCCACCTGCAGGAGTGGGAGCACGCGCCGGTGCCGGCGGAGGCATTGCGCCGCCGCTCTTTGCAGGACCTTCACTTCCGCGCTTGCCAAACATGTCTTCGATCCAATTCTACTGCTGCTGCATGGCCTTCATGAAAGATCGACCTTTCGAAAGTCCATGCGAAATCATAGGGTTACTTTCGCTTCAAAAGACCAAGCAAACCGCCCTTTCTTGCCTTCTTCAAAGCAACACGCCCGGTGACGATGTGCGATATCTGCGAGAAGGTTTCCGCGATCGGCGACTTCGGATCAGTCTCGGAGATCATCTGCCCACTGTTGGCGGCATTGCCGAAAAGGTTGATGTCAAAAGGTATGATGGCGATCGGGTCCGTCTCCAACGGCGCGCAGAATTCCGCAGGATTGATCTCTGGGCGCTTCGGCATGCCGACCTGATTGAGAATGAGGTGCGGCGCCTTGTCGTTGGGCCGCAGCTTGCGCAGAGCATCGATCAGGTTCTTGGCGTTGCGCAGATTGGCGAGATCAGGCGCGGCGCAAATGACGACCTCGTCTACGGCGCCGAGCACCGAGCGTGTCCACTCCGTCCAGACGTGGGGCACATCGAGGACCGCCACCGGCGCGCTGCGCTGGAGAACGTCGAGCACCGGCAGGAAAGCCTGCCCTTCGAAATCATAAGCGCGGTCCAGCATCGAAGGGGCCGCCAGCAGCGACAGATGCTGCGAGCATTTGGTCAGCAACCGGTCGAGGAAGACTTCGTCGAGGCGCTCCGGCGCATAGACGGCTTCGGCAATCCCCTGGGCGGGGTCCTGGTCGAAATCGATATTGGCGGTGCCGTAGGGCAGATCGAGATCGGCAAGGATGGTTTCGGTCGAAAAGAGGCTGGAAATTCCGAAAGCGCAATTATGGGCGATGGTGGATGCACCCACCCCGCCCTTGGCGCCGATGAAAGCAATGCTGCGGCCCAGAGGCTCGGCATCGGGATCGATGAAGATCGACGCCATCGCCGTCATCAGATCGACCATATCGGTCGGCTGCACGATATATTCGGAGATGCCGTTGCGGATGAGTTCGCGGTAAAGACCGATGTCGTTGTGATAGCCGACAATGATGACCTTGGTGCTCGGATCGCAGACCGCGGCGAGCGGCTCGAGTTCCGCCAGCAGGCCGCGTGGATTGGCGCGCGTCTCCAGAATGATCAGATTCGGGGTCGGCGCCGAGGCGAACATGTTCGCCGCAGCCGCAACGCCGCCGCTGGTGATCCGGAGGCTCACCCTGGACATGCGCCGATCGTTGGCGCACTGGTCCATCACCTGCTGCAGCTGCTCGCTTTCACAGAAGGCATGTATGGAAATACGCGGCAGCGGCCGCAAATTGTCGAGATTGCCCGCGCGCGCGACCTCCTCCGCTTCCGCGGGAGTCGAGCCGATATCGTATTCGATGGCGTTCATGATTTCATCCCGTTGCGCCGACGCGTGAGTCCCATGATCATTGGCTAGTGCCGCCGAAACCGCCGAGCGTAGCGGTACTCGTGGGAACCGAGCCGTTGCGGTAGTTGTCGATCACCTTGCTGCGCTGATCGGTATCGATCGGCGATACAGCCCTGGGTGAGATCAAATCCGTCGGATTGGCGACCTGCGCCGCCAGGTTACGCTGCGTCGCACAGCCGAAATTGTAGTAGTTCTGATTGTCGAAGGCGTTGTCGGAAAGATCATTCGGCCATTGGCCGCAGCTGTTGGTAAGAGCCGTCGTGGCTGTGAAACGCAGGCGGATCGGAGCTGCATCGCCCGGGTCGCCGGCCCCATAGTAGCTGTCGACGATGCGGGCCGACGGGATGCCGTTCGCAACCAGCTCTCTGCGGATTTGCTGACGCAACGTAGATGCCGCCAACGAATTCATCGATCCCCTGGGTGCAAGGATTTCGACCGTACCGCTCGCATGAGCTCGATAATCCTGGACAAATCCGCGGACGGTATCGCGCATTCCCGTCGTCAGACGACGGTCGCTGGCGGCAACCGGGATGTCGAGATTGTGTTCCTTCTCCGTCAACACGATCGGATGACGCTGCCGATAATCGTCGTTGATGGCGCTGGTCGTCATGCGATCACGTGAATCGGCGCAGCCGCTGATGGCGGCAGCCGTCAGGATCAGGACCGGTGCGATCAGAGCCAGCCGGGAGAAACGGGGCCGGCCGATGCGAGGCGCATTACGTTCGGGGCTGGCCATTTTTAGATCTCTCGTTAATCCGGTTAAAAAGGCGCGCTTCATGGTCGGTGTCCCCTCACTTGTAGATGAAGCCGACAGTGCCGTGGAAATCGGCATCGGCGACCGGCGGCCCGTCCTTGCGGCCGTAGATCTTGTTGACACGATTCATGAAGAAGCCGCTGATATCGTTGCTCGGCGAGAAATTGTCGTCAGGGCGGGCAAGCTGGCTGCGGGCGACCGGACGCACCAGATAAGGTGTCGCGATGATGACCAGCTCGGTTTCGTCGCGCTGAAAGCTCTTCTGGCGGAACAGCGCGCCAAGGATTGGAATCTTCGAGGCACCCGGCGTACCGTTGGTGGTCTGCTGAATGGTATCGCTCAAGAGACCGGCCAAAGCGATTGAGCCGCCGGACGGCAACTCCACCGAAGTATCAGCGGCGCGCTGGTTGTAGGTTGCCGTGCCGGCGTTAGCCGTGCCAACCGGATTGGAAACCTGGGTCTGTACATGCAGGGCGATTCGTCCAGCGGACAACACAACAGGCGTGAAGGCCAAACTGATGCCATAGGTGAAGGGTGTGACCGTGACACTCCCGTCCTTGTTCGTGACGGCGTATAGGGTCTGGCCGCCCGAATTGAAGGTCGCGGCCTGGCCGGAGATCGCCGTCAACGTCGGCTCAGCCAGCGTACGGACGGCGCCAGCCTGCTCAAGAGCATTGAGATAAGTACTGATACTGTATTTGCCGATGGCGGTTTTGAACAAGCTTGCAAGACCACCGCCGCCGGTTGCCGCCGTCCCATCCGAGACAGGACTGCCGAGTTGGGCGACCGACAGGCCAGAGGAGTTGCTGACAAGGTTGTCGAAGCCGATCTGTTTCAGCACGCTGCGCTTGATTTCGGCGACGGTCACCTTGAGCGTTACCTGATCTTCGCCTTCGATCTGCAACATGTTGACGATCTGTGACGTCTGCCGCGCTTCGGCGAAGATGGCGACCGCATTGTTGTCGCCGCTGCCCGAGGCAGTCTGGTTTCTGGTCGTCGCTTCGCCGCCTTTGAGGAAAGCCTGTGCAAGCTGCTCGGCGCGTGTCGCATCCTGCGGCGTACGCACCGTACCGGTCATGACGATGTTGTCGGAAACGATCTCGACGTTGATATCGGAGTCCGGAATGAAGCGTTTGAGGTTGGCCTGCAGGCCGGCAATGTCGCGCTCGATCTGGAGATCGAGGCTGACGATCTCCTTGCCGTCGGCGCCGAAGATGAAGATGTTGGTCTGGCCGACCGTCTTGCCGAAAAGGTAGATGCGGCGCGAGGTCCGCGTCACCGCATCCGCCATCTTGGGATCGGAGACAAGGATGTCGTGGGCATCGGCCGGCAGATCGACGACGAGCGCCTTGTTGAGACCAAGCTTCAATGTGCGCTTCGTGCCAAGGCCGGCTATCGTGACGATGCTGTCTGAGCCGCCCGCAAAAGCGGTGGGCATGCGCAGAAAGGCCGGGACATCTGCCAAGGGCAGGCCGGCGAAGGCAACCGAGAAGGAGAGGCTCACGGCAAGGGGGAGGCTGGCTTTCTTGCTTGTCTTTAACATGGTCTCGCCCCTTCTCACTGCGGTTTCGGCCCGCTTGGGCCGTCGGTCACGATCGCTCCCGATTTGATGACCTGGATCATGCTGCCGCCATTGTCGCCGGCCAGCAAATAGTCGGCCGCTGTCGTATCGGGCTGCTGCGCGTCAGCAACGGAGCGCAATGCCAGCGTGAGGCGATCGGCCATCTGATGCGCGACGGCCAGGACCTTCGTCTGGTCCGGCGTCAGCTCCAGCGTCGCCGTTGCGCCGACGACGGCCTTGCTTCCGTCCTGCTTTTCCTCGATCTGCTGATCGACAGCCAGCACGCGAACGTTGCTGAGCACGGTTTCGGTGACGAGTTGCTGCTGCGAACCCTTGCGCACCATGATGACATCGACACGGTCATTCGGAAGGATGAAACCGCCCGCGCCGGTAGCGACGGAAATCTCGGTGGCGACGGCCCGCTTGCCTGCCGGCAGCAATGAGGAAAGGATACGGCTGTTGGAATCGGCGACCTTTTCCTCGCGGATCGGCTCACCCTCGAATATGGGTAGGCGAACAACCGCGCCGGTCATATCCTTCAGCGCACCGGGCCGCTCGCGTTCGGTGATTAAGCCTTTGACGATGCCGCTTTCCGGCCAGGGCATCCAATGGATCGATTGTTCATTCAGACGCGAACCGACCGGCAGATTGGCACCGGCAACGAGGACATTGATCGTTGCCTCCTTCTCCACCACCGCCGCAATCTGCTGGGGAACGATATCGCGCGAACCAGCCAGACGCATCGCGAGCAGACCGGCCATCCCGGCCGCGACGGCTGCCACTGCGAGTATCATTATGCGAGCGGGTTTCATGGTCATTCCTTGAGGAACAGGATTCTTCGCCCTGCAGAATGACCGGCAATTGGTGTAATTATGGTTAATGGGAGGTTACATTTATTGTTACTTAACCATGATTACTTGATGTATATTAGAAATTATATATGTTTGAGTTTAATTTTACTCGACAGCTTCCGGCTCAAGACATGCTGTGCGTCGCCGCGATCAAAAGCGGGGAAGAGGGAAAGGCCATAATGCCGCCGATGGCGATGGCAATGCCGTAGGGGATTTTTTTTGCAACCAACAATGAATTCGGCAATGGAAGCCCGATTGCCATGATGCTCGTCGCTTGCGAGCGAAGCAGAACGATCAGAAACGTGACCATGCCGCCGATAAACGCGACATAGGCGAGGAATTCCACCAGCGACGCATCAAAGCCGAACCAAAGTGTTGCAGCAGCTAAAAGCTTCGCGTCGCCTCCGCCCATCACATTTAATGCGAAAAGGGCAAAGCAGGCCAGGAAGACGGCTATGGCGCCGACGAAATGCATGCCGATCTCTACGAACGGCAGGCCGAAAACCGGCGCGAGCACCAGAAATGCGAGTGCAAGTACCAAAGAAACACGATTGGGTATCGTCATGGTTAGCAGATCAGAGATCGCTGCGATCGACATGCAAAGTGGAAAAATTAGCAATGTCGCGACTTCAAGCATGACGTTGTTCCAATTTCTCGTACCAGAAGATAAAACCGCCCATTTTACTGGGCGGTTTCCGGGATAAACATACCGTGTCGGTAGTTTTTCCGATCAGTGCGCGACCGAAGCAGTGTTCATCTTGGTCGAGATATTCTGGAAGGTCGTGCTCAGCGTGTTACCCAGGGTGGTTGCACCGGTGATGATGGCAACCGAGATCAGGGCAGCGATCAGGCCGTATTCAATTGCGGTTGCGCCCGACTCATCCTTCAGGAAGCGCGAAAAAAGCTTGGACATTAATTTAACTCCACTTTGTTGACAGCACGTCCGCCAACTGTTGCCGTTGATCGGATGAGTTGCACGGTAGCTTCCCGCCGTTTCCATCGCTTTAAAGAATTAGGTTAATGTGCTGTAAATACAGAGGCGAAAATAGAATAGTTAATGTGATCTCCATGTTATTCCGTACGTTTTTAAAGAAAATCTTTAGCTGAATAGAAATTATTAGATGTATGAATATTAGCGCGATATACGATTTGGGTCGAAACAATACATGATCTGCGCAATCAGGTGGCGATGAAGGTCTGCGTGGGACACCTGCACCATAATTGCATGGCGGTAGACGACCTTAATCGTTCATTCACCATTCTTTCTCATTCTATCCAGAAATTCTTTCCACTATCGCTTTCCAAGAGGCCAAATCATGCCAATCGGCGGCAGAACAGCATTCCTTGCCGGCATTGTCGCCATGGCCGGCATGATGCCGCAGCTTTCACACGCTGCCGGAGAAAGCATGCTGCGCGTCTATATGGATCACGCGCGCGTATTGAAGCTTGATCGCCCCGTCAGCAAGGTCATCGTCGGCAACTCGCAAGTCGCCGACGCGACGGTCGCCGATCCGAAAACCATTGTGCTGACCGGCCGCAGCTTCGGCACGACAAACATCATCCTGCTCGACGCCGACGGCAATGCCATCGTGGACGAGCAGATTCTTGTGTCGATCGACGAAGGCAATACAGTGCGCGTTTTCCGCCAGACGGATCGCGCCGTACTGTCGTGCACGCCCAATTGCGAACAGCATGCCCAGCAGAATAATACGACAACGACCCCAACGGCTGCTGCCGGACAATAACTACATTCGATAACGCGAATATTCTAAAGTACTTTCAAAGAATTGTGCAGCAAACGATAATCCTAGTTTCCTCTAAATATGAAGAGAGAAGAGAAACGGATTATCAAGGAAGCAATTCTAGTGTCGTCCGCGTGTAAATCGCCGCGGGCTTCCCATGACGCCAGACAATATCCTTCACGCGAATACAGGCCCTGCACGGCGAAGTGCCCGCGGCAGCTTGCGTGAATTCGTGCGCTCCCGGGACGGGACAGCAGCAATCGAATTTGCCTTGCTTGCAATCCCCTATTTTCTGATTGTCTTTGCGATCATCGAAACCTTCGTCGCCTTTACTGCGGAACAGGTCGTTTCAAACGCTGTCGATGCTCTCGCGCGCCAGATCAGGACGGGCCAGATTACAGCAGCCAACACGACTTCACAGCAATTCCGGCAGTCATTCTGCAACGAGATTGCCGTACTGATCACCTGCTCGTCGACTGAAGTCGCAACACCGGCGAACCTCTACCTCGATGTGGAGAGCTATTCGAGTTTCGCGTCCATGCCGACGACGATCCCGCGCAAGTCGTCGACCGATCCTTATTCCGATCTCAGCACCACCGGGTTCACTTTTACGCCCGGCGGCGCCAAGTCGCTGAACATGGTGCGCGCCTATTATCGCTGGCAGATCATAACGGACCTGCTGCGCCCCTATCTCACCAACGTGCATCCAACCGACGGCTCGGCGTCAGTCTATCTCATCGTCGCAACCGCGGCCTTTCAGAACGAGAATTATCCGTGAGCGGCCTCAAGAGCATGACCGGGAAAGAAAGTACGCGCGTCGGTATCCTGAGACGCTTCGCTCGTGACGAACGCGGTGTCGGCGCGATCGAATTCGCCATTCTTTTTCCCGTCCTGCTGATGCTCTATCTCGGTGCCTTCGAGCTTACCGTCGGCCTGAACGCCTCGAAACGTGCCAGCCGTTCTGCGGGTTCGATTGCGGACATCATCTCGCAGCAATCGTCGGTCACCAAGTCCGTGCTCGCGACGATGCCTTCCGTTGCCGGCGCGATCTTTGCGCCCTATAGCACGACCGGACTGACACTGAAGATCAGCGGCATTGCGATCGACACCACAGGCAAGGCGACCATCGCCTGGTCCTGGGCACAGGACGGAACCACGCCCTACACGGCTGGCTCGACCGTTACGGTGCCGGCCAACATGAATCAGGCGAGCACTTTCCTCGTCCGCAGCGAGCTTGCCCTTCCCTATCAGCTCATGAGCTTCGGCGCCAATTTCCTGCCAAGCGGCACCAGCCAGATCACCATCAGCCGGCAATATTACTACCGACAGCGCGTCGGCAATTCGATCAGCTGCAGCGATTGCTGAGAGCCCGATCGGCGAAACCGTAGCTGAAGCGCTGCTCCAAAACGGAAAATTGCCAAGTCGATGCCTCCGTTATATGGGTGACGTCCTATACCTCGGAAGACCTCCCCGGGGGACGACGACATTCTTATCGGGTGATCTATGGCGCGCGCCTTTCTCTTGGTTCTGGATTCTTTCGGTGTCGGCGGCGGCCCGGATGCGGCAAGCTATGGCGATGAGGGTGCCGATACGCTTGGCCATATCGCCGAGTTCTGCGCCGCCGGCGCTGCCGACCGCGACGGCCTGCGCCAAGGCCCTCTTACCCTGCCGGTCATGTCCGGCCTCGGTCTGCTGGAGATCGCCAAAGCGGCAACGGGCAGCTATCCCGCCGGCATGCCTTTGCCGGAAAAGCTATATGGCCTTTATGGCTGTGCGAACGAAACCTCCCGCGGCAAGGATACGCCATCGGGTCATTGGGAGATCGCCGGCACGCCCGTTATGTTCGACTGGGGTTACTTTCCGGCCGAGGGTGATGCCTTCCCGCCGGAGCTGGTGAAGGCGATCTGCGAGGCAGCCGATTTGCCCGGCATTCTCGGCAATTGCCATGCCTCGGGCACGGATATCATTGCAAGATTGGGTGAAGAACACATCCGCAGCGGCAAGCCCATCTGCTACACCTCGTCCGATTCCGTCTTCCAGATCGCCGCGCACGAGCAGCATTTCGGCCTCGACCGGCTGATCGGCCTCTGCAAGATCGTGCGGACCCTTCTCGATTCCTACAATATCGGCCGCGTCATCGCCCGCCCCTTCATCGGCGAGACGGTGGCGACCTTCGAGCGCACCGGCAACCGCCGCGATTTCTCGGTGCTACCGCCGGAACCGACGCTTCTCGACCGCCTGGTCAAGGCCGAACGCACGGTGCATGCCGTCGGCAAGATCGGTGATATCTTTGCCCATCAGGGTATTTCCAGGGTCATCAAGGCCAATGGCAACATGGCGCTGATGGATGCGACGCTGAAGGCCATGGACGAGGCCGAGGATGGCGATCTGGTCTTCACCAATTTCGTCGATTTCGACATGCTCTATGGTCATCGCCGCGACGTGCCGGGCTATGCCGCAGCGCTCGAAGCCTTCGATGCGCGCCTGCCTGAGGTACATAAGAAGCTGAAGGCCGGCGATCTCGTCATTCTGACGGCCGACCATGGGTGTGATCCCACGTGGCGCGGCACGGACCACACGCGCGAGCGCGTGCCCGTCATGGCTTACGGACCAGGCATTCGCTCCCGTTCTATCGGCGTCCAGCAGACCTATGCCGATATCGGTGAGACGGTCGCGAAACATTTGGGAATTGCGGCCGGGCCGCACGGGAGGAGTTTCCTTTGACATCGCATTTGAAGAAAGTGGAGCTGCACTGCCATCTGGAGGGCGCAGCCCCGCCGGCATTGACGCTGGCGCAGGCAGAGAAATACGGCGTCGATACCAGCGTCTTCCTGAAGGACGGCGTTTATCTCTGGAACGATTTTGCCGAATTCCTCGTCTGCTACGACAAGGTTTCCGAGGTCTATCGCACCGAGGAAGACTATGCGCTGCTGACGGAAACCTATCTGGAAGAGCTTGCCGGCATCGGCACGATCTATAGCGAGCTCATCGTTTCGCCCGACCATGGCGACCGCATCGGCCTCGGCGCCGACGCCTATATGGTGGGTGTTTCGGCCGGTATCCGTGCCGCCAAGGCAAAGACCGGCATCGAGGCACGACTCATCGTGACGGGCGAACGCCATTTCGGTCCGGACCGCGTGGTGAAGGCAGCGGAATATGCCGCCAAGAGCGACAATGCGCTGATAACAGGCTTCAACATGGCCGGCGAAGAGCGCATGGGCCGCGTTGCCGATTATGCCCGCGCCTTCGACATCGCCCGGGAGGCCGGCCTCGGCATCACCATCCATGCCGGCGAGGTCTGCGGCGCCTTTTCCGTCGCCGATGCCGTCGAGCTGGTGCGCCCTGATCGTATCGGCCATGGCGTGCGCGCCATCGAGGATACGGATCTCGTCAAGCGCCTTGCCGATCTCGGCACCGTGCTGGAGGTCTGCCCTGGCTCCAACATCGCACTCAAGGTCTTCCCGGACTTCCACTCGCATCCGCTGCGCAAGCTGCGCGATGCCGGCGTAAAGGTCACGATCAATTCCGACGATCCGCCGTTCTTCCACACCTCACTGAAGCGCGAGTATGAGCTGGCCTCGACAGCCTTCGGCTTTAGCGACGACGAGATCAATGCGATGACGCGCACGGCAATCGAAGCGGCCTTTGTGGACGAGCCGACACGAGCAGCATTGCTTGCGAAGCTGTAAAACGAGGATTTTGGCCGCAGATTGGGGATGAAATCTGCCAAAGCGGCCTATTTTCTTGCACCAGAGGCGATTTCCGTGGAAGAACCATCTCATATCACGGAATTACTGGAAGGCTGAAACCATGGACGGCGTCACTGTCATCGATCACCCGCTTGTGCAGCACAAGCTCACAATCATGCGCAAGAAGGACACGTCGACGGGAAGCTTCCGCCGGCTGCTGCGCGAGATCTCGACGCTGCTCTGTTACGAAGTGACGCGCGACCTCGAACTGACGATCGAGACCATCGAAACGCCGCTGCAGCCGATGGATGCGCCGATCCTCGAAGGCAAGAAGCTGGTCTTCGCCTCGATCCTGCGCGCCGGCAACGGCCTGCTCGAAGGTATGCTCGATCTCGTGCCCTCGGCCCGCGTCTCGCATATCGGCGTCTATCGCGATCATGAAACGCTGCAGCCGGTTGAATATTACTTCAAGGCGCCCGAGGATATCTCCGAACGCCTCATCATCGTCGTCGACCCGATGCTGGCGACCGGCAATTCCTCGATCGCCGCGATCGAAAAGCTGAAGGAGCGCGGCGCGCACAATATCCGCTTCCTCTGCCTGCTGGCTGCTCCCGAAGGCATCGCCAACTTCCGCAAGGCGCATCCGGACGTGCCGGTCTTTACCGCAGCCATCGACAGCCATCTGAACGAGAAGGGCTACATCGTGCCCGGCCTCGGCGACGCCGGCGACCGCATGTACGGCACCAAGTAACGTCCAGAATTATACTTTTTATCGAGCCCAGCAGTTATTCAACTGCCGGGCTTTTTATTGATTGCATTAGCGGCATTTCAGCAAAGCTGGCCTATAGATGGCATGGCCCGCTGGAGGGGCTTTGCCGATGCTCGTTCGCGTTCTTGTCTTTGCCGGTATTATTGCCGCTGCGGCGACCCAGGTGCCGATGCTGGTGAATAGCTATGGCGGGTACGCCGCAAAGCCTGCACCGGTCGAAGCAGTTTCTCTTGCACCGCCAAAGGTGGAGGCAGCTATTTCCTATGGCAGCGTTCAGCTGCGCGCCAATGCAGGCGGCCACTATGAGGGTGATTTCACCATCAACGGCCGGTCCGTACACGGGATGATCGATACCGGCGCAACCTATGTGGCGATGAACGAGAGCACTGCGCGCAGTCTCGGTTTCAGCGGCGTCGATCTCGACTATCGCTACACGGTCCAAACCGCGAATGGCACTTCCAAAGTCGCCTACATCAAACTCGACCGTCTGGAGATCGGCACGATCCGGGTTCGCGATGTCGACGCCGTGGTGGCAAAGGACAGCGCACTAAGCACGACGCTGATCGGCATGAGCTTCATGAAGAAACTGAATTCCTATGGCGTGCAGAATGGCACCCTGCTTCTGAAGCAATAAGACGACGCATCTCACGCGACTGCCAAGCGGCCCTAACACTGCCGCCTTCAGATCAAATCCTGCTGACAATGACAGGTGAGAGAGCAGGCGCCGTATCCGCGATGCGATAGTTAGCCGACAAATCGGCCGTAGCCTTCCGCGCACTTGCCTCGTCCGCCGCATGAACGATGGCGATGCGGTCGCCCCTGCTGATCTTCGTGCCGAGCGGCAGAATATCGCTGAACCCGACGCGATGATCGATCTTGTCCTGCGGACGCCGGCGGCCACCACCGAGATCGATCACGCTCATGCCAATTCCGCGCGCATCGCAGGCACCGAGCCAGCCATCGGCGACGGCCAGAACCGGCTTCTGCACCGGCGCGCTCGCCAGATAGCGATCGGGATGTTCGAGCAGATCGACCGGCCCGCCAAGTGCATGCACCATGCGGCCGAAGATCTCTGCCGCCTTGCCGGAAGCCAAAGCCTCACGCGCCCTGCTCTCCGCCTCGGCGGCATTCGCGGCGATGCCGGCCTGAACCAGCATTTCGGATGCGAAGGCTAGAACGACTGTTTCGAGGCGTGTGCCTGCCTTGTTACCCTTCAGGAAGTCGAGGCAATTTTGAAGTTCGACCACGTTGCCGGCGGCATCGGCCAACGGCTCGTTCATGTCGGTGATCAGCGCCAAGGTCTTGACCCCGCCGCCATTGGCTACCTCTACCAGCGAACGCGCCAACGTTTCAGCTTCCTCCAACGACGTCATGAAGGCGCCGCTGCCGATCTTCACGTCCAGCACCAACGTTTCCAGCCCTGCGGCCAGCTTCTTCGACAGGATGGAGGCAGTAATCAAGGGTACGGAGTCAACCGTCGCAGTCACATCACGAACCGCATAGAGCTTGCCATCGGCTGGCGCCAGCGCGCCGGTCTGGCCGATAATGGCGCAACCGATCTCGTCGACCACCTTGCGGAACCGTGCCGCATCCGGCGTAATTCCATAGCCGGGAATGGATTCCAGTTTGTCGAGCGTGCCGCCGGTGTGGCCGAGGCCACGGCCCGAGATCATCGGCACGGCGAGACCGCAGGCGGCTGCGATCGGCGCCAGCATCAGCGAGACATTGTCGCCGACGCCGCCCGTCGAATGCTTGTCGGCGATCGGCTTGTCGATCCCCTTCCAGGACAAGATATCGCCAGAGCGGGCCATGGCGAGCGTCAGGGCCACGGTCTCCTCCCGTGTCATGCCGCGAAACCAGACGGCCATGGCAAAGGCGCCGATCTGGCTTTCAGCCAGTTCGCCACGGCCCAATGCGCCGATAAATGCATCGATATCGGCGACCGAAAGGATCGCGCCGTTACGCTTCTGCCGGATGATCTCCTGCGGGATCATGGGTCAGTAGCCTGAAGACGCCGTCTTGGACTCGCCGCCGGCCAATACGTTCAGAATGTCGTCGAGCAGGCTCGAGGCACCGAAACGGAAGGTCGAGGGCATGGCCCAATCGGGCGCCATGATGGTCTCGGCAAGGCTCAGATAAAGAGCCGCATCAGCAACCGAACCGATGCCGCCGGCGGGCTTGAAACCGACCTTGCGGCCACTGGCGCGGATCGCCCGCAGCATGATGTCGGCAGCCTCGAGCGTCGCGTTAACGGCGACCTTGCCCGTAGAGGTCTTGATGAAATCGGAGCCGGCGTCGATCGCAAGTTCCGACGCACGCCGGATCAGCGTGGTATCCTTGAGCTCACCGGTTTCGAGGATGGTCTTCAGGAGAACCGTGCCTGTGCATTCAGCGCGGATGGCCGCGACCATATCGGTGACTGCCTGCTCATTGCCGGCCAGAAAGGTGCGATAGGGAATGACGAGATCTATCTCGTCGGCGCCGTCGGCAATGGCTTCACGCGCTTCGGCAGCGACATCGGCCACCTCCATGTCGCCGCCTGGGAAGTTCACCACGGTCGCGATCTTCACGGCGTGATCGGCACCGAGAATGCCGCGCGCCTGGGCGACGAAACGCGGCCAGATACAGATGGCGGCGGTATTGCCATAGGGCGATTGCGCGCGGGCGCACAGCGCCTCGATCTGAGCCGGCGTGCAGTCGTCCTTGAGATTGGTCAGGTCGAGAAGGGAAAGCGCAACAGCTGCCGTTTCTCTCAGGGAATGGCCCGTCATTCTGGGTCTCCTTCGTCCGCGATCATTTCTTTCAGGATAGCGGCGAGGCGTGCGCCGCCGACCGGAGCCATGTCCTTCGTCTCGTCATGCGAGAGCTCGCCACCGGTCATGCCAGCACCATAGTTAGTGATGACGGAAGCAGCGGCAACCCTTAAATCGAAAAGCCGCGCCAGGATGACTTCCGGCACCGTCGACATGCCGACGGCATCGGCGCCCAGGATTCGCGCCATGCGGATCTCTGCCGGCGTTTCGAAGCTCGGGCCGGAAAACCACATATAGACGCCGTGTGACAGCTTGATCTCGGCCTTTTCCGCCGCCTTGCGCATGCGCATGATCAGATCGATGTCATAGGCGCTCGTCATGCCGACGAAGCGCCTGTCGCTTTCCTCGCCGATCAGCGGGTTCATGCCGGAATAGTTGATATGATCGGTGATCTGCATCACCGAGCCCGGGGCCATCTCTTCTCGCAGCGATCCGGCCGAGTTCGTCAGGATCAGCGTGTCGACGCCGAGAGCCTTCAGGGTCTCGATCGGCTCGCGCATGGCATTGGCGTCACCCTTTTCGTAATAATGCACCCGGCCGGACAACATGATGACCGGGACATCGCCGAGCTTGCCTGCGACCAGCGTGCCGGCATGGCCGGAAACCGCGCTGACCGGGAAGCCGGGCAGATCGGTATAGGGAATACGCAGGGCATCTTTGACCTCGTCCACGAGAGAGCCGAGGCCGGAACCCAGGATGATACCGTAGCGCGGCTTCAGTTCGCCGAGCTTCTCGGTGAGGATATCGACGGCCGCGCTCATCCGAGCACCTCCGTTTCGAAGCTGAATGGCAGCATCTCGTCCATGGTCATGGTCTTCTTCACGCCGGTTTCGTCGCAAAGATAGATCCGCGTTCCCTTATCTGCAAATTCGGCGATCTTCTGCCGACAGCCGCCGCAAGGCGGGCAAAGCGGCAGCTTCTCGGCGATGACGGCCATTTCGACGATCTTCTTGGCGCCGGCCATGATCATGTGGCTGATCGCGGTCGGTTCGGCGCACCAGCCCTGCGGGAAGGACAGGTTCTCGATATTGGCGCCGGTGTATATCTTGCCGTCCTCGGCACGGATCGCCGCGCCGACCGGAAATTTCGAATAAGGAGCATGGGCAAAGGCCATCGCGCCGCGAGCGGCCTCGAACAGATCATGCGACATGGTTTAGCGCTCCTTGGTATAGGGCACGCCACCGGCCTTCGGGGGCTTGGCGACACCGATAAAGCCTGCAAGCAGGATGCAGGTGAGGATATAGGGCAGCGCCTGGAAAATCTGTACCGGCACCTCGCCAATGCCCGGAACCGACTTGCCCTGCATGAAATTGGCGAAGGCATCGAGGAAGCCAAAGAGAAGGCAGGTGAACATGACCGGCACAGGCTTCCACTTGGCGAAGATCAGTGCGGCGAGAGCGATATAGCCCTTGCCCGCCGACATGTTGTTGATGAAGGCTGCCGACTGGGCAATAGCAAGATAGGTGCCGGAGAAGCCGCAGAGGATACCGGCAACGATCAGCGAGCGATAGCGCAACCATTCGACCGAGATGCCGGCAGTATCGACGGCGCCGGGA
This sequence comes from Martinezella sp. CNPSo 3964, assembly GCF_057784375.1. NCBI lineage: Bacteria > Pseudomonadati > Pseudomonadota > Alphaproteobacteria > Hyphomicrobiales > Rhizobiaceae > Martinezella > Martinezella sp. CNPSo 3964. Next base: position 99,228 of record NZ_JBXSOW010000015.1, on the reverse strand, counting down.
TTTTCACCGACGGCGCGCAACCGCAGACCGAAACGGGTTTGATAGAGAATCCACCAGGAAATCGGCACCGCCAGGAAGGCGAGATAGGTCAGGATATTGTTGCCGGAGATGACATTGGCGTAGAGCGGTCCGATGAACGGGACCTCGCGAATGGCATCAGCGCCCGGCAGAGTGATGCCGGAGAAGCGCGCGGTAGCAGGCAAAGTCGGCGTACGGCCACCCTGGCCGAACCAGGCCTGGCCAAGAACGATTGTCAGGCCGGCCATCAGGAAGTTGATCGCTACGCCCGAAACGATCTGATTGCCGCGGTTGGTGATCGATGCGAAACCATGCAGCAGACCGACGAGGACGGAGACGAGAACACCGGCGCCAAGGCCAGCCCAGGGCGAGCCGCTGATCGAGGCGACGCAAGCCGCAGCGAAGGCCGACGCCAGCATCTTGCCTTCGAGGCCGATATCGAAAATGCCGGCGCGCTCGGAAAACAGGCCTGCCAGCGCGGTGAAGATCAGCGGAATCGACAGACGGATGGTCGAGCCCAATATGCTGATGAGAAGATCATAATAATCCATCGTCCGATCCTCACGTCCTGGCGAATGTCTGGTAGATGCGCACGAGCGCAGGTCGGAACATATATTCGAGCGCACCGGCAAACAGGATGACGAGACCCTGGATCACCACGATCATGTCGCGCGTGATGTTCGGCATGTCGAAGGAGAGCGCATCGCCGCCCTGATAGAGAATGCCGAACAGGATCGCCGCCAGGATGATGCCCAGCGGATGGTTGCGTCCCATCAGCGACACGGCGATACCGACAAAGCCCGCACCAAGCACGAATTCCACCTGCAGGCGCGCAGAAGCGCCCATGACGGGATTAAGCGCCATCATGCCGGCAAGACCGCCCGAAATCAGCATGGCGATAACGACCGTGCGAGCATAGGGAATGCCTGCATAAACAGCAGCGGTGGGGCTGAGGCCGAGCGTGCGCATCTCATAGCCGAGCTTGGTGCGCCAGACGAGCACCCAGACCAGGAAACACATGACGAGCGCGATCAGGAAGGACACGTTGAGCGGAGCGGCACCGATGGTCGAACCGAATATTTCCATCAGCCAATCAAGCTTGGGAAGCTGACCGCCCTCGAGGAAGGTACGGGTCTCAGGCGCCATCTTGCCGGGCACGATCAGCACATGCACCAGCAGGAAGTTCATCATCGCCGAGGCGATGAAGTTGAACATGATCGTGGTGATGACGACGTGGCTGCCGCGCTTGGCCTGAAGCCAGGCCGGAATGAAGGCCCAGAGCGCCCCGAAGATCGCAGCACCAATGACCGCAAACGGCATCGTCACATACCAGGGCACGTAACGATCAAGCGTCAGCGCCACGAGGGCACAGCCGAGACCCCCGAGATAGGCCTGGCCTTCCGAGCCGATATTGAACAGACCGGCATGGATGGCGACGGCGACCGAAAGACCGGTGAAGATGAAGCTCGTGGCATAATAGAGGGTGAAGCCGATGCCTTCGCCGCTGCCCAGAGCGCCCTGCAACAGTAGCACGAGCGCATCGAGCGGGCTCTCGCCAATGAACCAGACGACGAGGCCGGAAATCAGGAAGGCAACAATCAGGTTGAGAAGGGGGATCAGGCCGTAGGTGATCCAGTTGGGGAGCGGAACGGAAGCCGTGCTCATATACGCCTCACGCGGCAATGCCGGCCATCATCAGGCCGAGTGTTTGTTCACCGGCCTCAGCCGACTTTTCACCGACGATGTGGCCGGCGAACATGACGAGGATACGGTCCGAAAGCGCACGGATCTCATCCAGCTCCACCGAAACCAGCAGGATGGCCTTGCCGGCGTCGCGCATCTCGATGATGCGGCGATGGATGAATTCGATGGCGCCGATATCGACACCGCGTGTTGGCTGACCGATCAGCAGAGCCTGCGGGTCGCGCTCGATCTCGCGGGCGACGACGATCTTCTGCTGGTTGCCGCCGGAGAAGTTTGCGGTCTTCAGTCGCGCATTCGGCGGGCGGATATCGTATTTCTCGATCTTCTCGATCGCATCCTTACGCATGGCATCGAGATCGAGCATGCCGCCACGCCCGTATTTACGGTCGCGATGATAGCCGAGCATGGAATTCTCATATTCCTCGAACTTGAGGACGAGGCCCATGTGATGGCGATCTTCGGGAATATGAGCAAGACCAAGGTCGCGAAGTGCGGAGGGATCGGCATTGCCGATCGGCTTGCCATGGAGCAGGATCTCACCCGAGGCCGGCTTGCGGATACCGGCGATGGCTTCCAGCAGTTCCGACTGGCCGTTGCCGGCAACACCGGCAATGCCGACGATCTCGCCGGCGCGGACATCGAAGGAGACGTTGTCGACCATGGTGACGCCACGGCCGTCCTTGACGGTGAGGTTGCGCACCGACAGCAGGATCTCGCCCGGATTGGGCGCACCCTTCTCCACGCGCAACAGCACGCGGCGGCCAACCATCAGCTCAGCCAGCTCCTCGACGGTGGTTTCCGCCGTCTTGCGGGTGGCAACCATCTCGCCACGGCGCATGACCGATACCGTGTCGGTGATCGCCATGATCTCGCGCAGCTTGTGGGTGATGAGGATGATCGTCTTGCCCTGGTCGCGCAGGACGCGAAGAATACGGAAGAGGTTGTCGGCTTCGGCAGGCGTCAGAACGCCGGTGGGTTCGTCGAGAATGAGAATCTCGGCGCCGCGATACATCGCCTTCAGGATCTCGACACGCTGCTGCTGGCCAACGGGAAGCTCTTCGATCAACGCATCCGGATCGACTTCCAGGCCATAATCCTTCTCCAGCCGGTTAAGCTCGGCACGCGCGGCCGCGACGCCCTTGGCGAGAAGCGCGCCGCCTTCGGCGCCCAGCATCACATTTTCAAGAACGGTGAAATTGTCGACCAGCATAAAATGCTGGTGCACCATGCCGATGCCGGCTGCGATCGCCGTCTGGCTGTCGCGGATGGCGATAGGATTGCCGTTGATGCGGATCTCACCGCTATCGGCCTGATAGAATCCGTAGATGATCGACATGAGAGTCGATTTCCCAGCACCGTTTTCGCCGATGATCCCGTGGATCGAGCCCTTGGCGACGGTGAGATTGATATCTTTATTGGCGTGGACAGCACCGAACTTCTTGTCGATGCCCACGAGTTCGATGGCAAAGGTTTGGTTCACTATAGGGGCTCCAGAAACCGGTTTCCGGATAAGAAAAGGGCGTATGACGTTTTTGCCTCGTCATACGCCCTTGTTTCATATCAGTTCTTCGGGCAGGCGTTGTCGGTCAGATAGTCGTGAACCTTGATGGTACCGGCCACGATGCCAGCCTTTGCCTTGTCGACGGCCGTCTGGATTTCCGGCGTGACGAGCGGCTTGTTGTTATCGTCCATGGCAACGGCAACGCCGTCTTCCTTCAGTCCGAGCTCCTGGGTGCCGGGCGTGAACTTGCCATTCTTGGCGTCGCTGAAGGCGTTGTAGACGGCGAGGTCGACACGCTTGACGACGGAGGTCAGAACGGAACCCGGATGCAGGTAGTTCTGGTTGCTGTCGACGCCGATCGACAGCTTCTTGTTATCGGCAGCCGTCTGCAGCACGCCGAGGCCGGTCGCGCCGGCAGCCGCGTAAACAACGTCGGCACCCTGGTCGATCTGGTTCTTGGTGAGTTCGCCGCCGCGAACCGGGTCGTTCCAGGCCGCACCGGTCGTGCCGGTCATGTTCTGGAGGACTTCGATCTTCGGATTGGTGGCGCGGGCACCGAGCTCATAGCCGCACTCGAACTTGCGGATCAACGGAATATCCATGCCGCCGACGAAGCCGACCTTGCCGGTCTTCGAGGCCAGGGCGGCCATGACGCCAGCGAGGTAGGAGCCTTCGTTTTCCTTGAACTTGACCGAGCGAACGTTCGGCAGATCGAGGCTATCGTCGATCAGGACGAATTCGGTCTTGGGATATTCGGCAGCAACCTTCTGGAGAGCCGAGGTCCAGGCGAAAGAAACGGCGATAACTGGATTGAAGCCCTTGCTGGCGAAGTTGCGCAGCGCCTGTTCGCCCTGGGTGTCGCCCGTCGGCTCGAAGTCACGGTAAGCGATGCCGGTTTCCTTCTTGAACTTCTCGGCGCCGTTATAGGCAGCTTCGTTGAAGGACTTGTCGAACTTGCCACCGGTTCCGTAAACGATTGCCGGCTTGATGTCGGCCGCAAGCGCCGTTGCCGACATGGCAGCCAGGGCGAAAAGGGTCAAAAGGGATTTTTTCATGTGTTGCAGCCCTATTGTTTCTATCTTGTTGGGTCCTCCCGCAAGCCCGTTGATCGGGCAAGTCTGCGGAACCGCCGGCCTCCCCCGAGGCCAAGCTGGCGCGCATCCTTGCATGGCTGCACGAAAAATTCACGAGAAATTTTTCAGTTGGTAAAGATTTGTGGGAATTGGTGAAAACCCATCCAAACGACCCGTTTTTTAAACAATTTCGGCCCAAAACTGCAATTTTATTGGTCAGAATAGCTGTCGATCGACTCTCCGCAATCGCTAGCTCCGCTCGTTGCGACCATGCAATAGGCCGATCGTCGAATGCTCCCCAACGTCACCGAAATCCAGCAATGGCACAGGCCAGAGGGGCCGGCGATGTCCCGATCAGGCGCTGAAGCGGCCGGCGGCGGGCTGGCGCTTGTAGGCGACCATCCACAGCAACAGGGAAATCACCAGAAAGACCGCGAAGGCCGGCTGAAACAGGAGCCATTGCATCGCCATGTCATAGAAGCGGGGATGGACGTAATAGGCAATCGCCGAGCGAAGGCTTGCCAACGACGAAGGGCTGACATCGTTCCAGGCATCGCCCATCGGGGTCATGACCACGGCAGAAGCCGCAACGGATTGAATGGAATCGATAGTGCCGGCGATAACGGCCACCACCAGCGCGACAAGGCTCGCAAAACGCAACAGGAAACGCATAAACCCCTCCGGATACTCCCTACGGCCGGCCTTTTCGGGCCGATCGGTCTTACGCCGCCTCATCTATTTCCTTAGATAGGTTGCGCGCCAAATAAGCGCAATGGGGAGGAGATTCGGAGTTTTGCGCCGACAAGTCAAAAATCTGTCAGATTCGGGTTGATTGCCAGGAATTCATCGGTATATATCGCGGCCGTTCCGACGATTTGCTTCCTGACCGGGTGCGAAACGCCAAAGGACAGGTGGCCGAGTGGTTTAAGGCGCACGCCTGGAACGCGTGTGTACGTGAAAGCGTACCGAGGGTTCGAATCCCTCCCTGTCCGCCATTTTATCCTTTCCATACCGGAGACATGGGTAACGGCTTATCCCTGAGAGATGGGAGGCAATTTCGTCCCGAACCATCGCGACGCGGCCGCTGCTGCTTCTCCCATGTCCGGCTCAGCTTCACCAACCCAGGCAACCACGCCGTCGGGCCGCACGAGCAGCGCGCTCAAGCCCAGCCGATCTTTTGCGTCGGTCGCGACATAGGTGATCCGGTCACTCCAGCGACTTGCTAGCGCTTCAAGCGGTGCACAGACATCAAAGTCCAGCAACAGGCCTTTGCCCGTTCTGAGGTGATCGCCAAGTTTCGTCCCATCGGTCAGCTCGAAATCGGGGGCGCTGCGGCCGACCAGCGGATTGGCGTCGCCAAGATCGTAACGCAGAGAGACGCCCCAGACACGCTCGGCGAAATAGGTGGCGCCGTCGCACGTATCGACCAGATCGCGGATGATGGCTTCGAGCGCACGCGAACTGCGGCTTGGGCGCATGAGCGCGACCTGGGCGCGCGACCAGTCGAGCACCTGCGCGCCGACCGGATGCCGTTCGCTGAAATAGGTATCGAGCAAGCCCTCCGGCGCCTCGCCGCGGATGGTGGCGGCAAGCTTCCATCCCAGATTCATTGCGTCGCCCAGACCAAGATTGAGGCCTTGGCCGCCCAGGGGGGAATGGATGTGCGCGGCGTCGCCGGCTAGCAGCACGCGTCCTCTTCTATAGGCTGTCGCCTGGTAGGCACGATCCGTCCATGTGGTGGCAAGCTTGAGCGCCGTCACCGTGACATCGGTGCCGGAAATGCGGCGCAGCACGGCCTGCACATGCTCGCGCGTGATTGGCTGGATCCGATGGAAAGCGCCGCCATCGAAATCGACCATCGCGATCGTCCCCGGCGGCGAATAGGTGTACATGCCCGTCGCAGTGTAATGGCGGCCGGAACGAAGCTCGTCCGGGTCCGCCATCTCGATTTCGGCGGAATAGCCGGTGAATTCGGGATCCGTCCCGACAAACTCGAAGCCGCCGGCCTTGCGGACGCTGCTGCGGCCGCCATCGCAGCCGACGAGCCAGCGCCCGCGAAAGGTCTCGCCTCCGGCGCAGACGGTGACACCTCCATCCGACTGCGCGAAGCTCTCGACACCGAAGCCGCGCCTGATCTCGGCCCCCATCGCCTCCGCGCGAGCGGCCAGGATGGTTTCTAGGCCTTCCATCTCGACCATCATGCTGGTGCCGGCTGGGCTCGGCAGGCGATAGGGCCACTTCGAAGTATCAATCTTATCGTGGAAAAACTGGATGCCGGCGAAATGACCGCCTGGGCGACGCGACTGGTGCATCCAGTGCGCAGCCGATGAGGCGCGATCGCCCGAGCCGTCCTTCGCAGGCTTGGGCGCAGCGACGTCGTCCAGCAGGCCGCGACGATAGAAGGCTTCGATGGTCGGGGCGGAAAGGCCGCGCATGCCGAACGGAAGGCGCTTCAGGGGCGCGCGCGGATCCTCGGCCCGCTCCAGCACCAATACGGAGAGACCGGCGAGACGCAGCTCACAGGCGAGAAACAAGCCGACAGGTCCGCCGCCGGCAATCAGAACATCATAAATCAAGACGGAACTCCTCAAGCGAGCGGCGCCGCAAGGGCGCCAAACATTCCGGCTTCGATCACTCTCGGCCGGCGCGAGTCGTTGGAAAAAGCCCAGCCCTATTCGGGCAGGCGACGGTCCGGTCACAGGAACAGCCATAAAGTCTGTGCCGATTGCACCGATTTTGTGATCACAACACAATTTTTACACTCGGTATAAATTTACCTATGGTATAAATATCTCCATGTCAAACCGAATCAAACTCCGGGACCGAAAGAAGGAGATGACGCGTCAGGCGATCTCCGAGGTCGCAACGCGCCTGTTCGTCGAACATGGCTTCGATAATGTCTCCGTCGCCGATATCGCCTATGAGGCTGAAGTCGCCAGAAAGACGGTGTTCAACTACTTCCGCCGCAAGGAGGATCTGGTCTTCGATCGCGAGGATGAGGTGCGGGAGCTGGTGCGCAAGGCAATTGCCGATCGCGGCCAGCAGCCGCCGGTCCGCGCCTTCCAGACGCTGATGCGGGAACTTTTGGAAGCGCAGCATCCCTTGTTCAGGATTACGGAGCGACCGATTGCGTTCTGGCGCATGGTGGGGGAGAGCTCGGCGCTGACGGCGCATGCGTGCGGACTGCAGGTGAGCCTTGCCGACGATCTCTCGGGAATGCTGTCCGACGCTGTGGGCCGGCCCGCTTCCGATCCCGAAGCGCGGCTCGCCGGCACCATGCTGATGGCGACACTGGTGACGGCCTATGGCGAGGCGCTTCGCGCCTTTCGCGAGAACCGAAAGCCCGAGGCAGCGCTGTCGAGCGTCATGGACCGAGGCTTTGCCGGCGTCGACGCCGCACTTGCGGGGACGCCGTACGTCTGACTCTGGAAATCTCCAGATCGCAGCCTGAAAAGGCAAAAACCCGGCCGAGGGAGCGGCCGGGTTTTCGAATGCGTGGTCAGTCAGACCGTCGACCATTCGTGGATCAGCTTGCCGGCACCGGCATCACGCCGCGGATACCTGCAGCCTTGCAAGATCCTCAAGCAGCATCGGGCCGGTCGGCTCCCAGCCGAGCTTCTGCCGTGTCTTGGCGCTGGAGGCCGGCATGTCGTGGCCGGCGAACAGGGAGAGCCAACCGAAATAATCCTGGGCCTCTTCCTTGGCGACGGATTTGACCGGCAGGTTCAGACGCCGTCCAATGGTCTCGACGATATCGCGCATCGGCACGCCTTCCTCGGCGGCCGCGTGATATTTGGCGTTCGGCTCGGCGCGTTCCACGACGAGGCGATAGAGGCGGCCGACATCGGTAAAATGCGCCGCCGGCCAGCGGCTTGATCCATCTCCGACATAGGCGCAGACGCCCTTTTGCCTGAATATCTCGATCAACGGGGTAATAAGCCCCTGGCTGACCGGATCATGCACCTGCGGCAGCCGCACCACCGAGACATTGACGCCGATCTCGCTCGCCAAAATTCCAGCTTCCTCCGTGGCCGCCCGGGGATGCCTGTCGGAGCCGACGATCGGATTGTCTTCCCTGGCCGGTTCGCCCGGCACCGTGTTGGCGATCGGCGTGCCTGAGGTGATGACCAGCGGACGGGGCGAGCCGGCGAGCGCCGAGGCGAGCGTTGCAATGACGCGGCGGTCATCCTCGCAATTCTGCGCGAATCTCGAGAAGTCGTGGCTGAAGGCAAGGTGAATGACGCCATCCGATTGCGAGGCGCCGCTTTTCAGGATTTCCGCATCCTCGATCGCGCCGTGAAGGACCTCGGCGCCGGCGGCGGCAAGCGCCACCGCCTTTTCTTTCGAGCGCGAAAGGCCGAGCACCTGATGGCCGGCTCCGATCAACTCCCTGACGACATGCGAGCCGATATTTCCGGTCGCACCGGTAACGAATATACGCATATGCACTGTCTCCTTATTTCGTCGGAGACAAATCTGTGCCCATCGTTTATTCTGGTAAAGTAGTGACCTTATCATAGTAAAGACACTAACAGGATGACCGATCTCATCGAAACCGAAAACGTGCTCGGGACCTATCTGAGGGATCGCCGCGCCAAACTCGACCCATCCGCGCTCGGCTTTGGCGGCGAGCGGCGGCGCACGCCCGGGCTTCGGCGCGAAGAGGTGGCGCAGCGCGCCAACATCAGCCCGACATGGTACACTTGGCTGGAACAGGGGCGCGGCGGTGCGCCTTCCGCCGACGTGCTCGACCGGATCGCCCGCGCGCTGATGCTGACGGAAGTGGAGCGCGAGCACCTGTTCCTGCTTGGCCTCGGCCGGCCGCCGGAAGCGCGTTACCGCAGGAATGATGGCGTGACGCCGCGCTTGCAGCGCGTGCTCGATGCGCTGGAGCCGAGCCCTGCCCTCATCCGGACCGCCACCTGGGACGTCATTGCGTGGAACCGGGCCGCACCCGTGATGCTGATCGACTACGGATCGCTGCCGCCGGAAGAACGCAATATCCTGCGCTACATCTTCCTCGATCCGCGTGCGCGCGCCGTGCAATATGACTGGGAAAGTGTCGCCCGTTTCGCCCTGGGCGCGTTCCGTGTCGATGCGGCCCGCGCAGGCGCATCAAGCGAGATCGAGCCTTTCGTGGCGGAGCTGTGCCGCATCAGCCCGGAATTCAGGGCCATGTGGCGCGAAAACGATGTCCCCGGTGCGCATACCGAAGCCGTCAAACATATACGCCATCCGATCCTCGGCCCGCTGGCGTTCGAATATTCGGCCTTTTCGGTCGATGGTCGCACGGATCTCAGCATGATCGTCTACAACCCCGCGACGCCAGACGATGCCGAGCGGATCAGATCGCTGCTGCCCGCCTCGCCCCCGCATCGTGCCGCTTCCGACAGCGCGCCACATGGGGAAGAGCAAGCTTCATGAGCATAGGCAGCGACGCCCGTTTCTGGGACCGGGCTTCACGCAATTACGCCAAGGGCGCGGTTGCCGACCCGGCAGGATACGAGCGCACGCTCACCCGCACACGCGCCCTGCTAGGCCCGGGCGACAGGGTTCTGGAACTGGGTTGCGGGACAGGAACGACGGCGCTGCGGCTTGCCGGGAATGTTAGAGACTATCTTGCAACGGATTTTTCCGCGGAGATGATTGCAATTGCCAAGGAACGGCACGCCGCCGAACCGATGCCAACCCTCACCTTCCAAGTCGCCACCGTTGAAACGCTCACATCCGAACCGACGCGATTTAACGCCGTACTGGGCTTCAACTATCTCCATCTGGTCCGGGACCTGCTGGGCACGCTGTGCCACATCCACGGCTCGCTTACCCCGGAAGGCCTGTTCATCTCCAAGACACCCTGTGTCGGCGAGATGAACCCGCTCATCCGGCTGGCCCTCCTGCCGGCGATGCGCGCTATCGGAAAGGCACCCTATGCCGGCGTCTTTCGGGCATCGGAACTCGGCGAGCAGATATCCGCGGCAGGCTTCGATATCCTTGCCACGGAAAATCACGCAACCAAGGGCAACGACAACAGGCCCTACATTGTCGCCCGCAAGAGGTAACGACACCAGCCAGGGTCAATCTCCCCATTGACGCCGGTCTCGAAGCGGACCTAAATTCCTTTCGTCGAAAATGGCTGGCTTGGTCTCGGTAGGCCCAGGCCCTTCTCCTCGGACGGAGAAGCTCTGTTCCGCGCCCGGCGCGGATACCCCGACAGTCCCTGCGCCTCGTGCGCGTTTCGGGTCTGCGCGGTAGCCATTTGACGATGCTCCCTCGGCAGACCCTGTTTGAAGGAGCCGTTTGATGTCCACTATCGATCAATCCCAGCCGATTCTCATCTATCTCGCCGCCGGCGTGCAAGGCAGCGCCGTCGTTCGCGCCGCACTTCGACGCGGCCTCAAGGTCAGGGCGCTTGTCCGGGACCGAAGGCGCGCTTCGGCACTCTCGGCGCTCGGCATCGAGCTTGCCGAAGGCGACCTTAGCGATCCCACCTCGCTTCGCACCGCCAGCGCCGGCATCGCGCATGCCGTGTTGCAAATCCCGATCGGATCTCGGGAGGACATGCGCATCCAGGCCGGCAATGCGGTATCCGCATCTCTCGCCTGCGGTTTGAAATCCGTTGTCCTGAAGCTCGCCAGCGCCAGTCGCCTGGCACCTTGCGAGGAACCAAGCTTCGTCGCCAATGCCATGATCGAAGAGGTGGTTCGCGCATCCGGGCTGCACTTTTCCATCGTCCGCCCGACCATGTATCTCGACAATCTCTTGAAGCCGTCGGCACGCATGGACATTGTCAGACATGGGGTCTTCGCGCCGCCGATTGCTGAATCCCAACGCATCGCGTGGACCTCGGTCGATGATTGCGCCCGCGCCGCCGTCACCCTCTTGGAACGGGGCATTTCATCCGGCGACCATCGCATCGCCGGGCCGGAAGGCGTTGATGGAAACGAGCTCGTCGCGCGGATCGGGGTCGGGCTCGGCCACACCATCGCCTATCGCCAGCAGCCCCTCGACGAGTTCGAGCGGGATGTCGATGCGGCGATGGGGCCGGGAACGGGGCGCCGCGTCGCCTCGAAATTCCGCTTCTTCGCATCGCATCCGGACGAAGCAGATACAATGCTGGCCGCGCCCTTCAAGCCGCAGGCCGGTCTTGAGGGCTTCCGGCCGACCGGTATCGAGGAATGGGTTCGGCAGCATCGGGCACGGTTCTTCGATGCGGAGCAAGTGCCATCAGGCGAACGAGGCTGATCGATAGCATGGGCTTCAATCGTAATAGGCTGGGGCCTGCATGAACCGAGGCCATGCCTCGGGATCATGCCCCGTGACCACCATGGCATCGGTCTCTTCGGCAAGTGCGCGCAGCTTGCCGACGGATCGCACCGTGTCGACGGCGGAGGCCATGAAGCCGGGGAGCGCCCTTTCGTTCCAGTGATCAAGGGTATAGGCGGCGTCGATCGCCAGTAATATCGCGCCGCTCTTTGGCAGCTGCACGAGGAAGGATTGGTGGCCGATGCTGTGGCCCGGCGTGAAGATCATTCGCAGCACTCCGTCGCCGTAGAGATCGTAGGTATCGGCCTCGAGGAGGTGCCATTTCAAGCCGGGCCGGTCGAAATCCCTTCGGGCATAGGCGCCGGCGGCGAACCAGTCCGGCGCGAAGGCATATTCATATTCCCGGCGTTGGACGATGTGGGTCGCGTTGGGGAAGCGGCCGATGGCGCCGCTATGGTCGGAATGCAGATGGGAGAGCGCGACGAAGCGGATGTCCTCACGAGAGATGCCGAGCCTTGCCAGCTGCGCGACGCATCCCTGCTCCTCCGTCATCACAGGCTGATAGCTGTCGACCACATCGCCCCAATAGCCGCGCGGATCGCCAAGGCCCTCGGCCGCCAGCCCGCCATCGATGACGACATTGCCTTTGGGATGGGTGAGCAGAAACCATGGCACCGGGATTTCATAATCGGCATCGCCGCCCTGGTTCATCCTGATGTCATGGGCCTTGCACCGCTGCGTGCCCGATTGAAACATGTAAAGCCTGATATCGCTCATGTGCCCGACCTGTGGTTGACGTTCGAGCGCCGTTTTCTGTTATCGAGGCCTCCACCACTAGGTGGCATCATCCACTTACATTTATCGGCTGAGCCGATATATTGCGCTCATGGATCTGCTAGTGGCGATGCGCGTCTATGTCAGGGTGGTGGAAAGGGGCAGCATGTCGGCGGCTGCTCGCGACCTCGGCATGGGCCAACCCGCCGTCAGCGAGCGGATTGATCGGCTGGAGCAATATCTCGGCGCGCGGCTGCTCATCAGAAATACCCGCAAGCTTGCCGTCACCGATGCCGGCGCCGCCTTCTACGAACGAAGCAAGCAGGTGCTGGAAAGTGCCGACGACGCGCTCGCCGTCGTTAACGGCGATCAGTCCTTGCGCGGCACGCTGAGGATTGCGGCGCCGCATGGCATCGGCGAGGTCGTCCTGCCCTCGATCCTGCTAGAGATGCGCAACCGCCATCCGCTGCTGAAGATCGAGTTGATCCTCAACGACAGGATCGTCGATCCGGTGACGGAGGGTGTCGATATCTCGTTGCGGCTGGGCGATCTCGGTGAAGGCAACTTCATCGCCCGCAAGCTCGGCCATATCGGCCGCGTGCTGGTGGCATCGCCAGACTATCTTCAGCGGAATGGGACGCCGACGAAGCCTGAAGAGCTTGCCGACCACCCTTTCCTGCGGGTCGCCGGCCTATCAACGGCGGGCGGCTTTCGTTGATAGGCCTAGGCGGGCAGAGCGAACTTGCCGCCATCGACATCGTCCTCAGCACCAGCCATTGGCGGCCGCTGCACAGCCTCCTTCTCGATGGTGCCGGCATCGGCGTCTTGCAGGCGCCGGTCTGCACGGAAGATCTGGCGAGCGGCAGGCTGATCCGCCTGCTGCCGGAATTCTCCGTGCCGGGATTCGATCTGCATGCGCTCTATCCGGCCACAAGGCCGATTCCACCGCGCATTCGGGCAGTCCTCTCGCTGTTGGAAGAGCAATTAGGTCCCGTTTCCCTGCGCGAAAGCTAGATGGTAGCCCGATCGACGCTTTGCGTCGCCACCTCAGGCGTTGCCCGCAGGGTGAGTGCCCAGAAGAGCAGCGTTGCGAGGCTTATGGCGGCACCGGAAATGCAGACGCCCGTCCAGCCCGCATGGGCATAGATGATCGTCGATGTCGATGATCCCACGGCGCTGCCGATCGAGTAGAACACCATGTAAGCGGCGGTCAGCCTGTTTTGCGCATCGGGCCTCACACGATAGATCATGCCCTGGTTGGTGACGTGCGTCGCCTGCAAGCCGAAATCGATGACGAGGACGCCGAGGATCAGCCAGAGGATCGAGCGATCCAGCATGGAGATCGGTAGCCAGGCAAGCAACATCAAAGCAAGCGCGATACCCGTGGTGCGCTGGCCGTAGCCACGGTCAGCCCAGCGCCCTGCCCTTATGGCGCCGAGGGCACCCGCCGCGCCGGCAAGGCCGAACAGGCCAACTTCGGTGTGGGACAGAGAGTAAGGCGGCGCCGTCAACGGCAGCACGAGCGGCGCAAGCAGCGTGGTGATATTGGCGAAGATGAGCATTGCGATGATCGCGCGGATGCGCAGCACCGGCTCTTCGACCAGCAGGGTGCCCAGCGAGCGGATGAGACCGAAGTAGGACAGCCCGCCCTTCGGCTTTTCCTGCCGCGGCAGCGCCCGGCAGAGGAGAAGTGCGATCACCAGCGTCAGCACCGCGGAGACGATATAGACAGTCCGCCAGCCGGAGAGATCGGTCAGCGTTCCCGCAACGCTGCGCGCCAAAAGGATGCCGAGCACGATGCCGCTGGTGACCATGCCGACGATATGGCCGCGCTCTGCGGGATGCGCCAGGCTCGCCGCATAGGCAACCAGCGCCTGCGTGACCACTGCCAGAAAGCCGACCGCAGCCATGGAGGCAAGCAGCATCGCCGCGCTGGAGGAAAGGCCGACACTGACAAGTGCCGCAACGCTCAACAACGACTGCACGATGATGAACTTGCGCCGATCGATCAGATCGCCAAGCGGCACCAGCAGAATGAGGCCGAGGCCATAGCCGAGCTGCGTCGCGCCGACGATCAGGCCGGCAACCGTGCGCGACAGTTTGAGATCATCGGCCATGACATCGAGAAGCGGATGGGCGAAATAGGCATTGGCGACGGCAAGGCCGCTCGCGACGGCAAACAGGAAAATCGTCGCTCGTGTCAGCGGCGAATTGGCCTTTTCAGAATATTCGCTCCCCTCAAGTGAACTTTCTCGCGCGGAATGAAGGCGCACGCCATCCTTCGCGCTGCCGGCCGGCGGCGCGTCCTGATCGATTGTCATTGCAAAGCTCCCGATTATTCGGTTTAATAATGAAACCATCGATCGAGTAACATTATTGGTTTAATCATGCAACCATTCTTGCAGACAAAAGACCGGGAAGGCTGAGCGCATGGTCGCGCGGAAAAGCCTGAAGGGTGATTATTGCCCGAGCGCCCGCTCACTCGACGTGATCGGCGACTGGTGGTCGCTGCTGATCGTGCGCGACGCCTTCGACGGGCTGACGCGCTTTGGCGAGTTTCAAAAGAGCCTTGGCATTGCCAAGAACATTTTGACCGAACGCCTACGCACGCTTGTCGCCAGCGGCATCCTGGAGCTGGTGCCGGCGAGCGACAGCGGCACGCGTATGGAATATCGGCTGACAACGATGGGAAAGGATCTTTTCCCGGTCATGGTGGCGCTGCGCCAATTCGGCGAGCGCTATCTCTTCGCACCGGCAGAAGAGCATTCGCTGCTGGTGGACCGGACGACGGGTCAGCCGGTGCGGCTTGACATCCGGGCGCAGGACGGCAGGTCCGTCGGCCCGGACGAGACGATTATCTTGAAGGTGCCGGAAGAGACCTAGGCGAAGAACCGGGGTCGCGCGAAGCGGTCAGTCCTGTTCTTCCGCCTCCCCGCTTCTTTCCAGCTTGCTGCGCAGAGCCAGCATGACATCCCGCATCGTTTCGATATCCTCGATCCGAAGCCCTTCCGCCAATTCGTTGACCCATGGCGCCTGCAGCCGCATGGCGGCATCGAAGGTTTGCTTGCCTTTATCCGTCAGCACGACTAGCTGCGCCCGCCGGTGATGCGGATTGGTCTCGAAGGTAACGAGGCCTTCCTTTTCCAGATCATTGACGATGCGCTGGATGTTCTGGCGATTGGCACCCATGTCGCGTGCCAGCCACGCAACCGGCTGCGGCCTGCCTGCCGCGATAATGGCACCCAGAATTTGCCAACGCGCACTCGTCAGACCAAGCGGAGCCACCAGCCTGTCACCGGATGCAAGCACCCGGCCGTGCAGTTTGAACAGCTCGAGAATCAGGCCGGTCAAAGCGCTCCCGACTGCGGTTTGTTTCGCGTCATCCATTTGTCACCATATAATTTAATTGACATCATGGTGTCAATTTACTAGATATGCACCACACCACATTGACATCATATAACCATATTGAACGGAGCACGCCATGTCTCACATGCGCCCAATGGACCCAAACTTTCCGATAGAGCGGCAAGTCGGCATCGATGCCGCCCCCGTCGTTCTTGTGAACATCTTCACCCTCGACAAGGCGGATGAGGAAGTCTTTCTCGAGGCATGGCGCGACGATGCCGCATTCATGAAGCAGCAGCCGGGCTTCATCTCGACCCAGCTTCACCGGGCGATCGGCGAAAGCCCGACCTATCTCAACTATGCCATATGGGAGACGATGGCGGATTTCCGCGCCGCGTTTACACATCCGGAGTTCAGGGCAAAGATTTCGCACTATCCGTCCTCGGCCGTTGCGTCTCCGCACCTGTTCCAGAAGGTCGCCGTTCCCGGCATCTGCGTGGCGTGAACACGCGTCGGCAAGAACCCGGATCCATTGGATCGAACTCAAGAGACCTTAGGGAAAATTCCGATGCGGCTCCTCTTCAATATTCTCGCCATCTCGGGCTCGGCGACATTTGCCGGCGTCATGCTCATGATCGGTGTGACGCTTGGCGGCTACTGGAGAAGCCTTCCAGCCCCAGATTTCCTCGACTGGTTCAGCCAAAACGGCCAGTTCATCACACAGACCATTCCGCTCGTCGTCGCTCCGACGCTCATCGGCCTGATCGGATCGCTATGGTCGGGCTGGGGCGAGGCAACGGCAAGGGCGTATTGGATTGGAGCGGCCGTCTGTATCGCCGCAGTGCTGGCTGTCACCCTTGCCTGGTTCCTGCCGACCAATGCGCAGTTCGCATCGAAATCGATCCCTGTGGATCAGGTACCGGCGCGGCTCGATACCTGGTTGATGATCCATGATGTGCGAATCGCGCTTGCCACGATTGCTTCAGTGCTCGGGATCGTCGCGATCAGCCGATAAAGACAACTTGTCCAATTCAGATGGTTCGAGCTTCAGACATGGGCCATGCCGCCATCAACCGTAATTTCTGCCCCGGTCGTGAAGCTTGCGGCGGGCGAGAGCAGGAAGGCGATTGCTTCGGCGACCTCTTCTACATTACCCCAGCGTCCCATCGGAATCATCCTCTCGACATAGCTGCGGATTGCGGGAACGGCGGTGGCCACTTCCGTCAGCCGCGTCTCGATCGGGCCAGGCGAAACCACATTGACGCGGATGCGCCGCGCCATGATATCGGGTGACGTTCCAAGATTGCGAGCGAAGGCGCGGATGAAGCCCTTGCTTCCGGCATAGAGCGCATCGCCGGGTTGGCCCTTGCGCCCGGCAACGGAACCTACGAAGACCACCGAGGCGCCATCCGCTAAAAGCGGTAATGCATGAACGAAGGTGAAAACGGCGCCTTTGACGTTCACATCCATCAGCCGGTCATAGCTGCCAACATCGAGTTCGCCGATGTCAGGTGCATTCGAAACGCCGGCATTGACCACAAGGCCGTCCAGGCGGCCGTGGCGGGATGCCACCTCGCCAACCAGACGGGCAATATCATCCGGTTGCCCAACGTCGGTCCGGATATATTCGCCCCTGGAACCAAGATCACCAGCCAATGCGGTCAATCGACCGTCGTCTCTGCCAGTCGCGACGACATATGCACCGGCATCAGCAAGGCACAACGTGGTCGCACGGCCAATGCCGCTACTGGCACCCGTAACCAGGACGATCTTGTTGGGGAGATGCGCGGACGTATCTGGAGTCATCGGTCGGCCTCTGTTATCAACACTCGTTGATGATTCAGATAGAAGCGAACCAACGAAATGTCAACGAGTGTTGATAATGAAAGACGAACTCCTCGCCTTTCCGCGGCGGAAAGCCGCGCGCGCATTCTTGCGGCGGCGCGCGCAGCCTTCACCCGGGCTGGATACGATGCCGTCGGCGTGCGCGAGATCGCGGCAGCGGCTGGCGTCGATCCGGCAATGGTGCCCCGGCTGTTCGGCTCCAAGGAAGCGCTGTTCACGATAATCGCGGATGACGCCTTCGGACTGGAACCGGCCTTCGAGGGGCCGATCGAGGGCATGGGCGAGCGCGTGGCGCGCCATCTGATGGGGCCGATCGCCCATTCCGATGCGGAGGATTTTGACGAATTCGCCTTCCTGCTGCGGTCTATCGGCAGCCCGACGGCAGCGCCGATCCTTTCGGCCGCACTGCATGCGACCTTCATCAGGCCGCTGTCGGAACAACTGACGGGGCCTGCGGTCGAAGCGAGGGCAGCCCTTGCCACGGCCTATGTGATGGGCTTTGCAGTGCTGCGCGCCGGGCTCGGCTCACCGAGCATGGAGTCGGCGGGAGAAGAGATGATCGTCGACAGGCTCGGAAGCGCCATTCAAGCCTGCCTGACACCCTAGACAATGTCCTTCGCCGGCGAATCGGAGCCGCCCTGACTTCAGAACACCAGCGATCGATGCAACTGCGTACCGGCCCAGGCACCATCGCCAACGGCGAGCGACACCGAATGCGGGATGCGGGCGACGTCGCCACAGGCAAAGGCGCCCGAGACGGTGGTTTCCTTCATGGCGTCGGTCTGGATCTGCGTGCCGAACAGCGTTTCTTCGATTACGCAGCCGAGCCGCTCGGCAATCGGGCTTGCGGGCGACACGCGCGTCGCGGTGAAGAGGCCGGCAAACGGCAGCAGGCGTCCATCGGCAAGCCGCACATCGGCCTTTCCTTCCAGCCTTGTGATCGGTGCCTCCTCGATCGTTACACCCCGGGCGGCGAGATCGGTGCGTTGCGCCTCATCCGGGACAAAGCTGCCGTTGAGGAAGAGCGTCACCTTGCCCCATTCCGGCAGCAGTTGCGCCTGATGCACCGACATCGGGCCGGTGGCGAGGCAGCCGATACGGCCCTGATCGAGCTCGTAGCCATGGCAATAGGGGCAATGGAAGATGCTCTTGCCCCAGCGTTCGCCGAGGCCCTCGATCTCGGGCAAGGCATCGGAAACCCCGGTCGCGAAGAGAAGGCGCCGGCCATCATGCCGCGCGCCATCTGCCGTGGTCACGACAAAGGCATCCTTCTCGCCCTCGGCCTGTTCGGCCATGCCTTCGATCCAGCTCAATGTCGGATAGGCGAAAAGCTGCTCGCGCGCCTTGCGGGCGATCTCGCCGGGATTGACCCCATCCTGGCCGAGAAAGCCGTGGGATTCCTCGGCGAAACGATTGCGGCGCCTGCCGGCATCGATGACCAGTACCTTGCGGCGGGCACGGAGAAGCTGGAGGGCGGCCGCCATTCCGGCGTAGCTCCCCCCGATGACGATGACGTCATGGGTCATGACAAGGTCCTTTCTGAGCGCCAATGCGCATGACGCCGCGCAAATTCGGCGGCGAGATCGGCAAGCGTGACATTTTCGAAGCGCTTGAGCAGCAGGGCCTCGGCCTCCGCAAAAGCATCGTCGAGCACGGAATTGACCGATTGCTCGACGAGGCACTCCGGCGTTTCGTTGCGATTGCCGATGGCGAAGACGGCGGGCTCGCCAAGCGCCTCATGCAATTGGCGCAGCGTGACGGTTTTCAGATCGGCGGCGATCGTCCAGCCGCCTGTATGCCCCTTGCTGGAGTTGACGATGCCAACCTCACGCAGCAATCCCATGGTGCGGCGCACGACGACGGGATTGGTGTGCATGCATTGCGCCAGGGTTTCGGAGGTCAGCGGTCCATCCTGCTCGGCCATATGGAGCAAGGCATGGAGAACGGAGGAAAGTCGGCTATCGCGTTTCATGTAACTTCAATTATTACGATTCGACGCGAGTTTCAAGAGCCGACCTCATCCCGGCAGTGGCGGGACCTTTGGCTAGGATCTCTTTCTGAAGTGAACGTCGCGCGCGGAGGCGCAGATCCCGATCTCGTCTCCCAATGACCATTCCGCGGCTCTTGCCGCCATGGCGGCGGGCACATCTTGCGATCCCGGCCCGGCCGGAACGTCATAGGTGGCGTGCGCGTCATGCGGCAGCAGCACGCCGTAGCCGCGCTCAAGCGCTCCCCGCGCCGTCGCCGCCACACACATCTCGGAAAGCACGCCGCAGACTGCCAGTTCACGCACATCGAAAGCGGCGAGGATGGCGTCCAGGTCGGTGCCGTCGAAACCATCATCCTTCGTCTTCCGAATGACCACTTCGCCTGACAAGGGTTGGAAGTAGAGCTTCCATCCCGGCTGAAGTGGCTCGTCCAGCGCACCGGCCGGACCATCGTTCTGCAGGAAAATCACCGGCGCCCATGCCGACCGTGCCCTGTCCAACAGGACCTCGACCATCGACGTCAAAGTGGCATGGCCGGGAACCGCATTGGGGCCTTGCACGAAGGCATTCTGCATATCGACGACAAGCAAGGCGTCAGCAAGCGGGTGGTCATCGGAAATCTCTTGCTGCTCTCTTTCCATCGATCGGTCAGGCCCCACTTGAAACAAACTCGGAAGCATATGGGTACCCACAGGGCGACCCGGCAATATGAGACCGTGTCAGAAAGCGGCTTTGACGATCATCTCGGCGCCAAGCACCAGAAGGCAGACCAGAAACCAGCGACGGAAGGTTGCCGGGCTGACGCGATTGCGGATGATCTGGCCGGCCCACATGCCGGCAAGCGCCGGGACGATCGCCAGAGTGGACAGCGCGAGATTGTCGATACGGAAGGCGCCATGCCAGGCGAGCGCTCCGGCGAGTGCCACGGTGGAGATGGTGAAGGAGAGGCCGAGCGCCTGGATCAGGTCCTCCTTCTCCAGTCCGAGTGACTGCAGGTAGGGCACCGCCGGCACGACGAAGACGCCAGTTGCCCCGGTGAGCAGGCCAGTGACCGCGCCGACGAGCGGCGATAGCAGCGGCTCGAACCTTGCGGGCACATGCAGTTGACGGGCGAGCAAAGCATGGCCGGCATAGACGATGAGCGCCGCACCCAGCGCAGCGGTCGTCAGACGCGTATCGCCGCCGGCGAGAAGATATGAGCCGGCGAATGTTCCGACGGTCACGGCAATAACCAGAAGGAGGAAACGACGGGCAAGCGCGCCAAAACTCGGACCTGCGAGCAGCTGCCAGACATTGGTGACGAAGGAAGGCACGATCAGCAGGCTCGCGGCCGAGAGCGGCGAGATCAGCGTGCCCAAAACTCCCATCGCCACCGTCGGTAGCCCCATGCCGGTGACGCCCTTGATCGTGCCGGCGACGAAGAAGGTCGCGAAGATCGCCGCGACGAGCCATATCGAATGATCCATCATTCCCTTTCACTAGCAGAGACGAGGGTGGGCACAATGCGGATGATGCGAAGTGAGCCTTCGGCTGTTCCGAAGGCTGGATATGCGGTAGTCTGCGCTCCATGCGCTTCGATCTGACCGACCTTCGCCTGTTCCTTGCCGTCGTCGATGCCGGCAGCATCACGCATGGGGCTGCCGATGTCGGGCTTTCGCTGCCGGCCGCCAGCGAGCGACTGCGCGACATGGAGGCGAACGGCGGCGTGCAGCTTCTGGAGCGCGGTCGACGCGGCGTGAGCCCGACTCCGGCCGGCGAGGCACTGGCGCACCATGCCCGGCTGATCCAGCGGCAACTGACACAGATGCGCGGCGAGCTTGGCGAACATGCAAGCGGCCTGCGCGCGACCATACGGCTTCTCGCCAACACCGCCGCGATCGTCGAATACCTACCGCCGCGCCTTGCCGAATGGATGGGAAAGCACCCGCGAACCGATATCGACCTCAAGGAGCGCCAGAGCATCGAGATCGCGCGGGCCGTTTCGGTCGGGCTGGCCGAGATCGGCGTTCTGTCGGATGCGGTCGACACATCGGGCCTGATGTTGCGGCCCTTTGCGATCGATCGTCTGGTGGTGGTGATGCCTCGCGATCATGCCCTTGCTGCATCAAGGCACATCGCCTTTATGGAAATCCTGCATGAGCATTTCATTGGACTTGCCGGCGGCGCGCTGCAGGATCACATCGACGCGCAGGCTGCCCGGCTCGGCACTCGGCTGAAGATGCGCGTGCGGATGCGGACGTTCGAAAGCATTTGCGACATGGCAGGCCGGGGCATCGGCCTTGGCATCGTGCCGGAAGCGGCGGCACGTCGCTGCGGCCGATCCGCAAGAATCGCGGCGCTTCGCCTCACCGACAGCTGGGCCACCCGCCAGCTTTCGGTCTGCGTTCGTTCCCTCGAAGACCTGCCATCGCCGGCCCGCGATCTTTTCGAGCATCTGGCAACGATATGACCACGGCCTGTTGAAAAGACGCGTTGGGATCGACTAGTCTCGCCATATGGCTGTCGGGAGGAGACGGTGCAATGGGAGGTGGGCATGGAATTTCACGACGACGAGCTTCATCGCTTCGAAGCCGAAGGGGCTGCGCCATTGCCGCATACCGAGACGGAGCGTCACATCGATCATGATGGTGCCCGCATCTGGTATGCCTCCTATGGCAGCGGCGCGCCCGTGATCCTCCTGCATGGCGGGCTCGGGAACAGCGGTAATTGGGGCTATCAAGTGCCTGCGCTCATCGACGCAGGCCATCAGGTTACCGTCGTCGACAGCCGCGGGCATGGGCGCAGCACGCGGGACGAGCGGCCTTACACCTACGAGCTCATGGCCTCGGACGTTCTCGCCGTCATGGACAGGCTGAAGATCGAAAAGGCTGTCATTGCCGGATGGAGCGACGGCGCCTGCATCGGCATGGTGCTCGGAAAAACCCATCCGGAGCGTGTTTCCGGCGTCTTCTTCTTTGCCTGCAACATGGACCCGAGCGGTACGAAGGAATTCGTGGCGACGCCGGTCATCGAGCGCTGCTTCTCGCGCCACACGAAGGATTATGCGGCCCTGTCGGCCACGCCGGACAAGTTCGATGCCTTCGTCGAGGCTGTCGGCCTGATGCAGCGGACGGAGCCGAACTACACAATCGCCGATCTCGGCCAGATCAATGTGCCCGTCGCCATCGTGCAGAGTGAGCATGACGAATTCATCAAGCGCGAGCATGCCGATTATCTTGTGCGGCACATTCCCGGTGCAAAACTGATCCTGCAGCCCGGCGTCAGCCATTTCGCGCCGCTGCAGCGCCCGGCGCAGTTCAACGCCGCCTTGCTCGGCTTTCTCGCAACAATCCCAGCCTGATACGAGATTCAGTTGCGCACGTCCGATTGTTGGAATAAATGATGACCATCATCTTATTCGAACTCCCGAGACCGAATCGCCGCTGACAGGCCCTTCCGCCCCGGGGAGCATTTTTGGCTCCAGGCAGGAGAATTTTATGACAGCCACTTTGTTTTCGCCGCTTTCCATTGGTCCTTATGAACTTTCGCATCGCATCGTCATGGCGCCGCTGACCCGGATGCGGGCGAGCCAGCCGGGCAATGTGCCCTCGGCACTGAACGCTGAATATTACGCCCAACGCGCCAGCGAGGGCGGGCTGATCATTTCCGAAGGCTCGCAGATTTCCCGCGCCGGACAGGGCATGCCGGCAACGCCCGGCATCCACACAGCCGAACAGATCGCCGGCTGGAAGGCGGTGACGGACGCTGTTCATTGCAAGGGCGGCAAGATCTTTCTGCAGCTCTGGCATGTCGGCCGCATTTCCCATTCTTCGCACCAGCCGGGCGGCGCTCCGCCGATCGCTCCTTCCGCCATCGCCGCCAAGGGTGATGCCTTTACAGCCTCCTTCGAACGCGTGCCTTTCGAGACGCCACAGGCGATCGACATCGACCTGATGCCGCTTCTGATCGACGTCTACGCTCAGGCTGCCGCCAATGCGAAACAGGCCGGCTTTGACGGCGTCGAGATCCACGGCGCCAACGGCTATCTGATCGAACAGTTCCTGCAGGCCCGTACGAACCAGCGCACCGACCAATATGGCGGCTCGATCGACAACCGCACGCGACTGCTGCTGGAAGTGGTCGAGGCGGTTTCCGAAGTCTGGGGTTCGGAGCGCGTCGGCGTGCGCCTCTCGCCCTTCGGTATTGCCAATGACAGCGGCGAGGACGATCCCTTGCGTCTCTATGGCCACGTCATTCGCGAGCTGGACCGGCTAAACCTCGCCTATCTGCATCTGATCGAGCCGCGCGCCAGCGGTGCCGGCCAGGCGGAAGTCGACCACAAGAACGTGCCGTCGGCTGCGGAATTGTTTAGGCCCGCCTGGTCGGGCACGCTGATCGCTGCGGGCAATTTCCGACCGGATACGGCCGAAGCCATGCTCGCCGCCGGCCATGCCGATGCGATCGCCTTCGGGCGGCTGTTCATCGCCAATCCCGATCTGCCGGAGCGCATCCGCCGCGGCGCGCCTCTCAATCCCTATCATCGCCCGACCTTCTATGGCGGCGGTGCCGAGGGCTATACCGACTATCCGACGCTCGATGCCAGGGAAGCGGCCGAATGAGTACTCCAAGCGCCATTATCGTCGGAGTGGGTGCCGAGCAGGGTCTGGGTGCAGCACTCTGCCGGCTTCTTGCAGATAAGGGCTATCATGTCGTCATCGCCGGCCGGACGGGAGTGAAGATCGACCAGGTGGCGGCTGCGATACAGACAGCCGGCGGCAGCGCCGAGGCGATCGAAACAGATGCAACGGACGAAGCTGCGGTCGTCCGGCTGTTCGAACACGCCTTTACTGACCGGGACGACATCGCTCTGCCCGATCTGGTCGTCTTCAATGCCGGCATCAACCGCCAGATCGGCTTTCGCGATCTGACGGCCGCTCAGTTCGAAGAATTCTGGCGCATCTGCTGCTTCGGCGGTTTCCTCGTCGGGCGTGAGGCGGCGCGTCATCTGGCGCCGCTCGGCCGAGGCACGGTGATCTTCACCGGCGCTTCCGCCAGCCTGCGCGGCAAGGCGGGCTTTGCGCAATTCGCCGCCGCCAAGGCGGGTCTGCGAATGATCAGCCAGAGCATGGCGCGCGAGTTCGGTCCGCTTGGCCTGCATGTCGCCCACACCATTATCGACGGTGGCATAGACGGGGAACGGCTGCGCTCGCGGCGGCCGGATGTCGATACTGATGGGCTGCTGAACATCGATGCCATCGCCGAGAGCTACTGGCACATTCATCGCCAGCATCCTTCGGCCTGGACGCAGGAGCTCGACCTACGCCCCTACAAGGAAAACTTCTGAAACTGTCGCGGCGACGGAGCGCATCGCGACGTTGTCCCAGAGCTCCTTTACGCATTCCGGACGGAAAACCGCTACGCATTTTTCCTGGAAATGCTCTAACAATTCCGCGACAGGGCCTTGGCGATCGCGAGGAACTTCGGGTCTTCAAGCCCGGTGCTGCGCCCGGCACTGGTTTCGCTTTCGGTGTCCGATGTCTCGCTCGGTATCGTGAAGGACCACGCCGACGGCCGCTTCCGGCGGCGGAAAAGTCCTGCAAACCGGCGAAGCATGCTCTGCCTGCCGGCCCTGCCCTTATGTTCGGGCGACGGCGGATCGACGGCATTCGGATTGCAGGGATCGCCCCATCGATCGTCGTAGAGATCCTTGAAGAGATAATTGGTCAGCATCGGTTCGTCTTTCATTTTTGAATCGATTCAATATCAGCTTACATTACTTTCTTGAATCGGTTCAATCGTACGCTTCGAAAACTCACTGTCAAGCAGAATTGAACCGATACAACTTCATTGCTAATATCCGTCGGGAACATATGGAGGATTCATTGGCCAAGGGCACCATCAGGCTCGCGGACGTCGCCAAGGCGGCGGGCGTATCGCAGGGAACCGCTTCCAATGTTTTCAGCCGGCCCGAAGTGGTGCGCGAAGAGGTACGCGAGCATGTGCTTGAGACGGCCAAGCGGTTAGGCTATGCCGGGCCGAGCCTGACAGGCCGTCTGCTGCGGGCCGGAAAGGTCAATGCCATCGGCGTCGCCGTCGTCGAGCCGCTTGCCTATTTCTTCAACGATCCCTGGGCCAGGGCGCTCCTGGCGGCCATATCCGAGGTCTGCGACGCCAGCGGCACGGGTCTTGCCCTGGTCTCGGCCAAGGACCGGCACAAGCTCGACTGGAACATCAAGAGCGCGCTGGTCGATGGTTTCATCCTGCTCTGCGTGGAAGGCGGCGAAAAACTCGTCCAGCTGACGCGAGAGCGGCAATTGCCCTTCGTCGCGCTCGCCCTGAATGATGAAGATGCCTCAATCCCCTCCATCAGCGTCGACAATCTCGGAGGTGCCGCCGCCGCGGCCCGGCATCTGGCCGAACTCGGCCACAGGCGTTTCGGCGTGCTCGCGACCGAGCTTTCGGACGACCATGTCGGACCCGTCAGCATCGCCGGGATCGGGCGAGCGATGTATTCCACCTCGCGCGATCGTGCGCTCGGCTATTGGCAGGCACTCGAAGCGTTCGGAATTGAGCGCAAGGACGTACCGATCTTTGAGACGCTTAACGACAAGCCAAGCGTCGAAGCCGGGCTCGACTATCTGTTTTCCGCGTCGGAACCGCCGACGGCAATCCTCGCCATGTCGGACAATATCGCCTTGCTGGCGATCAACTGGCTGCGCGCACGGGGCCTTTCGGTTCCGCAAGACATCTCCGTCATCGGTTTCGATGGCGTACCGGAAGGCGGCATGGTGGAGCCGGGCCTGACGACGATGGCCCAGCCCTTTACCGAGATTGCGCAGCGTGCGGTACGCGCCGTTCTTCATGATGCCGTACCAACCGAACGCGAGATGATCGATGTCACGCTGATCGTGCGCGGCAGTACGGCGGCCCCGAAACCATAACAGGATCTAGAGCAGTTCACGGAATCCCTGAGCCGCTCCATCTCTTTGTTTTCACGCAATTCCTGACGGAAAAACACTGCGCACTTTTCCTGGAATTGCTTGTCTTATGGCTTCTAGCTCGCCTGCTGCGCGCCATCCACGTTCGCCGCTCGCATCTCGATAAGCTGCCGGGCAGCGGCAGCCGCGGCATCCTTGTCGCTTGCCACCTGTACGGTCGGAAAGGCGAACTGGATGCCGTTTTCGTCGAAGGACTGCTTGATCAGGGCCAGCGCGCTGCGGCGGATGACCGAGAGTTCGTTGGGCTTGGCGGTGATCGCCAGCCTGATCTCGATCGCGAAATCGCCGAACTGCTCGACGCCCTTCATCTTCAGCGTCTGAATGATGCTCGGCTTCAGATCCTCGTCTTCCAGCAAGCGCTGGCCGATATCCTTGACGATGCGCTTCAGCTTCACGAGATCGGTATCGTAGGTGACCTTGACGATGATCTTGTCGATGGCCCAGTCGCGATTCATGTTGTTGACCGCACCGAGCGAGCCGAAGGGGATCGTCGCCAGCGGGCCACGCTGATGGCGCAGCTTGACGGAGCGCAGGCTGAAGGACTCCACCACGCCCTTGTAGTGGCCGCTTTCGATATATTCGCCGATACGAAAGGCATCGTCCCAGAGATAGAAGACGCCGCTGATGACGTCCTTGACGATGGTCTGCGCACCAAATCCGACCGCCACGCCGACGACGCCGGCGCCGGCGATCAACGGACCGATCTGAACGCCGAGGCCCGACAGTACCATCATAACGGCGATGATGCCGATGACGACGGCAAGTATATTGCGGAAGATCGGCAGCAGCGTTTGCAGCCGGGCGCGGCTCGCCCTCATCTCGTCCGATTCTCCGGCGGCGGGAAGCGATTGCATCACCTTGCCGTCGATATAGGTTTTCGCCAGCTGCCAGACGAGATCGGCAACGAGGAGGATGATGATGCCGCCGAGAATGCCGCGAGCGACGCGGCCGACATTCGATTCGCTGCCGCTCATCATCGCATGCGCCTCGACGCCCAGCATGTGGCCGAGCCACAAAGCCGCAAAGGTGATGATGAGCGCCCGCAAGCCACGGTCGAGCAATACAGCCGCGATCTTGCCTGCGCCGAAAATGCCGTCGGCCGCATCGTGCAGAGCCTCGATCGCCTGCGTGGATACCGAGAGGACACGCGGCAGCAATATCGCATAGATACCGATCCACAAAAGGCCGTCGAAGCCGGCGACCCAGAGACACCAGAGCGCCACGAAGAAAATCGTCAACAGCCAGGAAACCGTCCGCGCCCCACGCTTTTCCAGCGCGAGCGGCCTGGACCACACCGCCGCCGTAGCGATCAGAAACAGGCCGATGCCGAGCGTGTAACCGATGAGGTCGCGCGCGCCTGCGGAAAAGTCCAGCGACGTGACAGCCTGTATGATCGCCCAGCCGCAGGCAAAATAGATGGCAAACAGCGTGCATCGCCGATACCAGTAGGTCGCCACGCGTCGCCGTTCGGCGATGCGGGCGATGCCGCCATCCTCGTCCAGAACATCGTTGGCGCGACGCATCGCGATCAATTCCATGACAAGCTTGCCGATGGAGATCGCCAGCCTGATCGATACCATCGCAATGACGCAGGCGATGGCGAAATTTTCAATGGCCGGCGGCCAATCGAAGGCCAGAAGCGGAACGAGCGTCACCAGGCCATGAATGATGGCGGGCACGACGCCGCCCAGAAACTGGAAGCGCGCCGCCTGCAATTCCGTCTCGGTACCGGCAGCCTTCTCGGTGCGCTGCATATGCTTGGTGTTGATGAAGCGCGCAACGGCGAGTTCGGCCACCAGCCCCAGGAAGAAGAGGAGGACAATCTGGATGATGATGCGCACGAGGCCGACCGACTTGCCCTCGCCCTCCAGCTTTTCGGATGCGGTCATCACCTCGTAGGGCAGCGTCATCGCGGCGCCGGAGACCAACTCCAGGTGATGCCGCGTATGGCCGAGCATGCCCGACAGGACCGACATCTGGTCATTGCCCGTCGCCCCGGAATCGCCGGCGGGCGCGGGTTGAGGGTTGAGCTGCGTGGTCAGCCATTGCCTGACATCCGGCTCGTTCATCAGCTGGATCAGCTCGCGGACCTTATCGGGCGGCGGAGTGGCCGGTTGCGGCGCTGCCGTATTCTGCGCGAGCACCGCGACAGGCGCCGCCAATGCGAACAGACAAAAAAGCAGGCCTCTGATCGTCCGCCTGCCGCCCCCGACATTTCTCATTTGCGCTGCCCTTCCCGCAATCGGACCATCCGGTCCGTTCCCGCAGACTATACGCGTTTTTTATACGGGCAAGCAGGCACTTACGGCGCCTAATCCCCATTAGGCCGCCATTGCCCCGCAAGGACAGCCGCGCTAGGTTCTGCGGCGATACCGTTCAGTACTCGGGGATGCGCGTGTTCAATTTCCTGAAAAGGCTCTTCGGCAAAGGCAAGCGCGCGGAGATGCGTCGCGGCCAAACCTTCTCGATGCCGGAGCCCGAGAGCACGGCCGCCACCAAAACGCTCGATCTCAATATTCCCGACGAAGCCTTGCAGGATGAAGCAGCCTTTGCCGCCTATCTACAGGAGCGGCTGCCGTTCTTCGGCGACCTGATCCGCGTCGACTACGATCCTGCTGCCGGCAGCCTGACGCTACACAACCGCAACGGCGACACGATGACGAAATTCCTGAGCAATGCGCTACTGGCTCTGCGCGAAAAGCGCGGACAGGCGCGCGCGCAGGCACTCCTCAATTACCTCAACATGACGGAAGCCATGGTTGACAGCGGCGAGCTCGCCAAGGTGCTGCCGGTCCTGAAAGCACGCGATTTCGTCGAGGTTGCGCGGCAGCAGATGATGCAGGCCGTCAAGGACGAGCCCAATCCGCCACAATTCGTCTATCTCGACGAGGCCGAAAACCTGATCAAGCTCTTTGTTGTCAACGGCGAGACGACGGTCAACTACGTTATGGCCGAGGCACTCGACGACTGGGGCATCGATGCCAGGGAACTTGCCGAGATGGCGCAGGCCAATCTGCAGAAATTTCTCGCCAAGACCGGCGTTCAGATCGCCAAACGCAGCCGGTTCCAATATGTCGAAGTGGATGGCCAGTTCGAATCCAGCATCGCTTTCCTGCCGAATTTCTGGGCTCAGGTGCAGGAGCAATCCGGCGGCGTCGCGCCGATCGCCGCCTTCCTGTCCCGCGACAAGGTGTTCTTCACGCATGAGAATGACGTTGAAGGCCTGCAGCTTCTGGAGCTGATCAGCGCCGACCTCAGCGACGTGCCTTATGTTATTTCGCCGGATCAGTATCGCTGGGAAAACGGCCGCTGGACGCTTTTCCGGCGCGTTGCCCGGATGGAAGCCGCCATCCGCCACTAGCCGTTAAGGCGACTTACCCGCAAAAGCCTCAGACAAGTACTTCCTGATCGACACGATCTTCCGCGCCGAAGAACTTCAGGTAACGCTCGACTTCCGCAGGCTCGCCGGTCGCCTTCTGTGGATTGTCGGAGAGCTTGACGGCCGGGCGACCGTTGGCCTCGATGACCTTGCAGACGATCGAGATCGGGTTGAGGCCCTTGAGTTCGGTCGGCGCGCAACCGGCGAAATCATTGGTCAGGTTGGTGCCCCAGCCGAAGCTCATGCGCACGCGGCCGTCGAAATGTCTGTAGGTATCGATGATGGCATCGACGTCGAGGCCGTCGGAGAAGATCAGCAGCTTCTGGCGTGGGTCGCGGCCCATCTTCTTCCACCAGTCGATGATCTTCTCGCCGCCTTCGATCGGAGGAGCGCTGTCGGGGCGGAAGCCGGTCCAGTCGGCCACCCATTCCGGCGCGTTGCGCAGGAAGGAGGCGGTGCCGAAGGCATCCGGCAACACCACGAGAAGATTGCCGCCATAGAGGCGATTCCAGTCACGCAGCACCTTGTATGGCGCCTTGCCAAGCTCTTCGTCATTCTTGGCAAGTGCTGCTGCGACCATCGGCAGCTCATGGGCATTGGTGCCGACGGCTTCGAGATCGGAGTCCATGGCGAGCAGCACGTTGCTGGTGCCGGTGAAGGCATGGGGCACGCCTTCCTTCAACGCCTCGACGCACCAACGCTGCCAGAGGAAGCTGTGGCGGCGGCGGGTGCCGAAATCCGAGATGCGCAGGCCCGGCAGTTCCCGCAGCCGCTCCACCTTTTCCCACATCTTGGCCTTGGCGCGGGCATAGAGGACATCGAGCGTGAAGGGGCCGAGCGCCTTCAGCGCCGTGCGCGAACGAAGCTCGTTGATGATGGCGAGTGCGGGGATTTCCCACATCGTCGTTTCCTTCCACGAACCGTGGAAATCAAGGATATACTGACCGTCGCGCTTCGACAGCTCGTATTCCGGCAACTGGAAATTCGACAGCCAGGCGAGGAATTCGGGCTCGAAGATCTGGGCACGACCGTAGAAGCTGTTACCCGCCAGCCAGATCATCTCCTTTTTGGAGAGGCGAAGCGTTCGGGCATGATCGAGCTGCTCGCGCAACTCCTTCTCGTCGATCACTTCGGCAAGACGAACGCTCTTGGTGCGATTGATGAGCGAGAAGGTGGCGTCGACATCCGGGTAAAGCTTCCAGATCATCTGCAGCATCAGAAGCTTATAGAAATCCGTATCGATCAGACTGCGAACAATCGGATCGAGCTTCCAGGTATGGTTATAGACGCGGGTGGCGATATCCGTCTTGGTCATGTCGTTCCTGCCCCGTCTCCTGCCCTGCGGACGTCATGCTTCTCGCCGGCGTCGTGCCGGCATGCGTATCTAGCGCCCTGTTATCAAAAAATGTTGAGCGAAAGTCCAGTCGCTGAAAGAAAATTGATACCAGAGCAAATGGGGTCGCATTTTGCCGGCAACAGTCGAGGCATCAGGCTCCGATCACCGCCATCCGAGGATAGACTTAGTAACCCCGGCTGCGATCTACCAGATGCTGCAGCAGTTCACCGCGTTCGAAGCGGGCGATCTGTTCCTCGACATGGCGCATCAGTGCCTTTTCGTCCGATACAGCGGAGTCATGCGGCGTGATGATGACATTTTCCAGGCCCCAGAGCGGATCGTCCGCCGAAAGCGGTTCGACGGCGAAGACATCGAGCGAGGCACCGCCGAGAATGCCGGTACGAACAGCCGAAGCGATATCGGCCTGAACCTGGCTCTTGCCACGGCCAGCGTTGATGAAGACCGGCTTGCCGAGCGGTCCGTTGCGGTGCAGCTTGGAAAAGAGCGAGGCGTTGTAGATCCCGGTCGTATCCGGCGTCAGCGGCAAGAGGCCGACGAGGATATCCGTGCGCGCCAGAAAGGCATCGAGCCCGCCGGCGTCGAAGGTTTCCATGCCGTCGATCTCTTTCTTGCTCCGGGACCAGCCGATGACGTTGAAGCCCATGACTTTCAATTTCGCGGCGGCATCGCAGCCGAGAACGCCGAGACCCATGACGCCGACGGTGACGTCAGCGGCTTCCGGACCATGCTGCGGCGCCCAGACGTGCTGTCGCTGGTTCCTGAAGTGCCCCTGCACGTCGCGCAGATGCATCAGGCACTGCATGACGACCCATTCGCTCATGCGCACCGTCAGGCTGCGATCGACGAAACGGACCATCGGAACGTCAGGCAGGCCAGCGATCGACATCATCGAATCGACACCGGCGCCACCCGAGAAGATCACCTTGAGATTGGGTGCGCGCTCGAAAAGATCGGCATCCGGCTTCCACAAAAGCGCATAATCGACATGGGAGAGATCAATGCCCTTGCTGGCGGGATCGGCCAGATTGATGCTGCCGCGATCGGCAAAGGCCGTTTCGAGCGACTTGGCAACGGTTGCAGGGTCGAACTTGAGATCGACAAGAACGGGGCTTTTGGCCGGCATGGCGGTGGCCTTCATTGCTGGATGGCGGCGGTCGGCACCGCCTCGATGTTGAATGCAGCGGCGAGAAGCGCCTTGGTGTAATCTTCTTTCGGCGCGCGGAAGATATCGGCCGAAGCGCCCTGCTCAACCACCTTGCCGAAGCGCATGACGATCAGCTCATTGGCAAGCGCCTTCACCACCTTCAGATCGTGGCTGATAAAGAGATAGGCAAGATCGTGCTTCTTCTGCAGGTCGCGCAGCAGATCGACAACCTGTGCCTGCACGCTCATGTCGAGCGCCGAAGTCGGCTCGTCCAACATGACGAAGCGCGGCTTCAGCACCATGGCGCGGGCAATGGCGATGCGCTGGCGCTGGCCGCCGGAGAATTCGTGCGGGAAGCGCCAGCGGGTGGAGGGATCGAGACCCACCTCCTCCAGCGCCCAACAGACGCGCTCGTCACGCTCGTCGGCCGAAAGCGACCGTTCGTGCACCTTGAGCCCCTCGGCGATGATTTCGCCGACCGACATGCGCGGGCTCAGCGACCCATAGGGGTCCTGGAAGACCACCTGCAGCTGGTTGCGCAGCGGCCGCATTTCGCGGAACGAATAGCCCGCTATATCCTTGCCGACGAAGGCGATACGGCCTCGCGAGGAAATGAGGCGGGCGAGCGCCAGACCAAGCGTCGTCTTGCCCGAGCCGGATTCGCCGACGACGCCAAGCGTCTGGCCGGCCCGGAGCTTCAGATCGATGCCGTCGACCGCCTTCACATGATCGACGACCTTGCGCATGAAGCCGGCCTTGATCGGGAACCAGACGCGGATGTCGCTGCCTTCCATGACGACGGGCTTGTTCGCATCGCTTACCGGCGGTTCGCCGCGCGGCTCGGCGGCCAGCAGATGACGGGTATAGTCATGCTGCGGCCTCGTGAAGACGTCCTCCACCGTGCCGGTTTCGACAATGTGGCCCTTGGTCATCACGCAGACGCGGTCGGCGAATTTGCGGACGATGCCGAGATCGTGGGTGATGAACAGCATCGACATGCCGTGCGTACCCTTGAGATCACGCAGCAGCTCGAGGATCTGCGCCTGCACTGTGACGTCGAGCGCCGTCGTCGGCTCGTCGGCAATCAGCAATTCCGGGCGGTTGGCAAGCGCCATGGCGATCATCACGCGCTGGCGCTGGCCGCCTGACAGTTCGTGCGGATAGGCCTTGAGGCGCTTTTCCGGCTCGCGGATGCCGACCTGATTCAGGAGCTCCAGCGTGCGATTACGGGCGGCCTCGCCCACCATGCCCTGATGCAGGGCCAGAATCTCGGTGATCTGCTTCTCGATCGAGTGGAGCGGATTGAGCGAGGTCATCGGCTCCTGAAAGATCATCGTGATGTCGTTGCCGCGCACGGCGCGCAGTTCGTTGTCCGATGCCTTCAGCAGGTCCTTGCCCTTGAACAGGATCTCGCCGGAGGGGTGGCTTGCGGCCGGATAGGGCAAAAGCTTCAGGATCGAGTTGGCCGAGACCGATTTGCCGGAACCGGATTCGCCGACCAGCGCCACGACCTCGCCCCGATGGATATCGAAGGAAACGCCGTCGACGGCGATCGAGGTCTGCCCACCCTGATGAAAGGCGACGGACAGATTGCGGACGGACAATAGCGGAGTGGAGTTTTCGCTCATCGGAACGTCTTCCTCGGATCAAAGGCGTCGCGCACGGCCTCGCCGATGAAAATCAGCAGCGACAGCATGATCGACATGGTGAAGAAGGCCGACAGCCCCAGCCAGGGAGCCTGCAGGTTGGATTTGCCCTGGGCGATCATCTCACCCAGCGACGGCGAGCCGGGCGGCATGCCAAAGCCTAAGAAATCCAGCGAGGTCAGCGTGGAGATCGAGCCCGACAGGATGAAGGGAACGAAGGTCAGCGTCGCGACCATCGCGTTCGGCAGCAGGTGGCGGTACATGATGGTGCGGTTGTTGACGCCGAGCGCGCGGGCGGCGCGCACATATTCGAAATTGCGCGCCCGCAGGAATTCGGCGCGCACGACGCCGACGAGCCCCACCCAGGAAAACAAAAGCAAGATGCCGAGCAGGATGAAGAAGCCGGGCGGCAGCACCGATGCTATGATCAGCAGGATGTAGAGCACCGGCATGGACGACCAGATCTCGATGAAACGCTGCATCAAGAGATCCGTCCAGCCGCCGAAATAGCCCTGTATCGCACCGGCGCAGACCCCGACGACGGCCGAGCAGATAGTAAGCGCCAGGCCGAACAGCACCGAGATGCGGAAGCCGTAGATCAGGCGAGCAAGCACGTCGCGGGCTTGGTCATCGGTGCCGAGCCAGTTGAAATTGCTCCAGTTGCAGTTCGGATCGGCAGTACCAGCTGCGTAGCCCGAGCAGCGTGCCTCCTTGTTCATCGCCCAGAAAGGCGGCGTCGGCGCCGACATGCCCTTGGGCAGGTTGGAGTTGGCGGTCTGGTAGGAATAGTGGATCGGCGGCCAGATCATCCAGCCATGGGCGTTGATCTCGTCCTGAATATCCGGGGCGCGATAATCCGTCTGCGCCAGGAAGCCGCCGAATTTCTCCTCGGGATAATCGACGAAGACCGGCGTCAGGATCTCGTCCTTGTAGGAAACGAGGATCGGCCGGTCGTTGACGATGAATTCAGCACCGAGGCTGAGAATGAAGAGAACCAGGAAAATCCAAAGCGACCAGTAGCCGCGGCGGTTTGCCTTGAAGTTCTCCCAGCGGCGCGCGTTGGTCGGCGAGAACAGGCCCTTGCGCGGCGGCTTCACAGTCGTCGGAATTGCCTGCTGGTTGGCTGCGTCCATCACACGTCCCTCCGCTCGAAGTCGATGCGCGGATCGATCCAGGTGTAGATCAGGTCGGAGACGAGGCTGACGACGAGGCCGAGCAGCGAGAAGATGAAGAGCGTCGCAAAGACCACCGGATAATCGCGCTGGACGACGGAGAGATAGCTCAAGCGTCCCAGGCCATCGAGCGAGAAGATATTCTCGATCAGCAGCGAGCCGGTGAAGAAGGCGGAGATGAAGGCGCCGGGAAAGCCGGCGATGACGATGAGCATGGCGTTACGGAAGACGTGACCATAGAGCACGCGCCGTTCGGAAAGACCCTTGGCGCGGGCAGTGATGACATATTGCTTTTTGATCTCTTCGATGAAGGAATTCTTGGTAAGCAGCGTCGTCGTGGCGAAGGCGGCGAGCGACAGCGAAATCAGCGGCAGCACCAAGTGCCAAAGATAATCGAGGATCTTCTGCCACCAGTTGAGGTCGGCGAAATTATCCGAGACGAGGCCGCGCAGCGGGAACCAGTCGAAGAAGGAGCCGCCGGCAAAGAGCACGATCAGCATGATGCCAAAGAGGAAGCTCGGGACTGCATAGCCGATGATAATGATGCCCGACGTCCAGACATCGAAGGTCGATCCATCCTGCACCGCCTTGCGGATGCCGAGCGGAATGGAGATGGCATAGGAAAAGATCAGGATCCAGATGCCGAGCGAGATCGACACCGGCAGCTTCTGGGCGATCAGGTCGATGACCGTGGTGTTGCGGAAGAAGCTCTCGCCGAAATCGAAGCGGATATAGTTCCACATCATCTGGCCGAAGCGTTCGAGCGGCGGCTTGTCGAAGCCGAACTGCTTGTCGAGCTTGGCAATCAGCTCGGGGTCGAGTCCCTGCGCGCCACGATATTTCGAGCTGCTGTCATCCAGGGATTGCTGGGCCAGCATGTCGGTGCCGCCGGACAGGCGGCCGGTGGCATTGTCGCCCTGCCCGGTCAGCTGCGCAATGACCTGCTCGACCGGGCCGCCCGGCGCAAACTGCACGATGGTGAAGGAAATGGCCATGATGCCGACGATGGTCGGGATCATCAGCAGGAGACGTCGCAGAATATAGGCGCCCATCAGTCCGCCGCTCCCCTGAAGAGGGGTATGCTCCGCCTCGCCTCAATCCGTCTCTCGATCAAATCATATTCCCTTCCACCGGATTTGAGACCGGCGCAGTCATGTCAGCTTGAAACCATCCCGAATCAACCCCGAGCATTTGGAGCCTAGCGGCCCCTTATTGCAAGAGAGGCTCACTTTCCGGCGCTTTTCGACCACCAGACATCGGGGAAGCCGATCGAATATTCAGGCAACTGTGCCGGATGTTGGAACTTGTCCCAATAAGCGATGTGGAAGCTAGTCGTGTAGAACAGCGGCACCACATAATGGTGGGCGAGTAGGACTCGATCGAGGGCCTTGGCGGTCGCATCCTTTTCTGCAACGTCCTTGGCGAAGATGACCTTCTTGATGAGGGCATCGATACCGGGATCGGAAATGCCGGCAAAATTGCGTGAACCGGAACGAGTGGCGGAG
Organism: Martinezella sp. CNPSo 3964; assembly: GCF_057784375.1. Lineage (NCBI taxonomy): Bacteria > Pseudomonadati > Pseudomonadota > Alphaproteobacteria > Hyphomicrobiales > Rhizobiaceae > Martinezella > Martinezella sp. CNPSo 3964. Next base: position 62,534 of record NZ_JBXSOW010000015.1, on the reverse strand, counting down.
GCGGTGCCCCAAAAATCGATCTGCTCATTGCCGGGATTCAGCGTTTGAGCCCAGACCGTCCAGATCATGTCATAGTCGAAATTTTGGACACGGTTGATGTATTGCGATGAATCGACCGTGCGCACGGTGGCGTTGATACCGATCTTCTTGAGGTTCTGCGTGTAGGGAAGGACCCATTTTTCCACGAAGGGGCTACCGAGCAGAATTTCGATGGAGAGCGGTTTGTTCGTCTGGGCGTTGATCATCTGGTTGCCCTTGAGAACATATCCTGCCTGCTTGAACAGATCGAGCGCCTTGCGCAGATTGTCGCGAGACTTCTGAGGATCACCGCCCACAGGATTGGAATAGGGGGTGGTGAAGACCTCGGCGGGAACCTTGTCCTTAATCTCGTTCAAGATATTCAGCTCATCGCCCTGGGGCAGCCCGGACGAGGCCAGCTTCGTGCCGAAGAAGAAGCTGTTGATGCGGCTGTACTGATTGAAAGCGATCGTGCGATTGAGCTCCTCGAAATCGAAGGCATAGTTCAACGCCTCGCGAACACGCTCGTCCTTGAATTGGTCGCGACGCATATTGGGCACCAATGCCTGCATAACGCCGGTGGCACGCAACGGATTGGGCACTTCCTCGCGCTTGATGCGGCCGTCCTTGGCAGCGGGGAAATCATAGCCGGTGACCCAGCGACTTGCGACGTTGTCCTGCCAATAGTCGATGGTACCGCCACGGAAGGCCTCGAACTCCACATCATTGTCGGCGAAGTAGGTGTAGGAGATCGACTTGAAATTGTTCTCGCCGACATTGACGGGCAAGTCCTTGCCCCAATAATCGTCGCGCAATTCATATCGGATGGTGGAGCCAGGCGAGACCGAAGCGATTTTGTAGGGTCCGGACCCCATGACTGGCTCGAGCGTGGTCCGGGAGATGTCGCGCGGCTTGCCATCCGGCCCCGTGCCTTCCCACCAATGCTTCGGCACGATCGGGAATTGGCCGAGAATTGAAGGCAGCTCGCGATTGTTCTTCTCATCGAAATAGAAGGTCACATCGCGATCGCCGGTCTTTTCGGCACGCGTCACATGGCTGTAGTAGCTGGTGAAGAGTGGATTGAGTTCCTTCGCCTTGTCGAAGCTGAAGACGACATCCTCGGGCGTCACCGGCTGCCCGTCAGCCCATTTTGCCTCCGGCCGCAGGCGGAAGGTGGCGCTGGCAATATCGTCCGGATAGGAGACGCCTTCCGCGAGCAATCCGTAAGAGGAGGAAATCTCGTCATCAGCCGACTTCAGCAGGCTATCGAAGACAAGGCCCGCACCCAGCGCGCTTATCCCCGCTACCTGATTACCTTTGTACAATACCGGATTGAGGGTATCGAACGTGCCGTTGCTCGACAGCTTCACCTCGCCGCCCTTCGGCGCATCCGGATTGACGTAGTCGAAATGCTTGAAGCCCGGCTGGTATTTAAGGTCGCCGAGAATGGCCGTGCCGATGCGGAATTGCGGCTCTTCCGCTTTCGACGATACCGGCATTGCCAGCAGGCAAAAAAGAGAAACGACCAAGCCTGCTTTCAACCGCGACAATGCCATTCATGATCTCCTGTGATTTTTCTAGAATCAGCATAAGGCAAATGAGGGCAAAAAACAGGACGCAACAACTCATCTCTTTGCAACGACACCAAAGATCATCTCCTGGAATCAGCCCTTTGCCGCCGCTTCCTCAAGGCGTTTGCGCAGCATCAACCGCAATTCGTGGGCCACACGGCGGTCCTCGACAGCATCAGGCTCAGCGGCGACGACGACAACGATGCGCAGCAGTTCGAGCACGAGGCCCGACATCAACACGACATCGTCCGATATCGACGGCTCGGCCTGCCGCAGGACATCCGCGATCAGTTCCTTCAGCTCGACACGCGAACGCGCCTTCCGCTCCTTGGGAATATCGCGGCGGCCGGCGAGCACCGAAAGCTCCGGATACTTTTCCATGAAGACACCAAGCGCATCGAAGATCGCCTCGCCGCAATCGGCTGCCGAAAGGCCGGCGCTGCTTTCCGCCACTTCCCGAAGCCCAGCCTTCAACCGCTCAAGGCGTTCGATATGCAGCGCCTCGGCAAGCAGGGGCTTGGTCGGAAAGAACTGATAGAGCGAGCCGATGGAAGAATGCGCCTCGGCGGCGATCTCCGTCATCGTTGCAGCGTCATAGCCCTTGCGCGCGAAGACCCTTGCCGCCGCGTCAAGCAGAATGATGACGCGCTCATGGCCGCGCTGCCGCTTCGGCGTGCGCGTCTTCAATTCTTCACTTGATTTTTGTGAGGTTGTCCTCATATTTTCCATTGTGAGGATATCCTCATGTTTTTATCGGAGCCCCCAGATGCCATTTTACGATCCCAAGACCACCGCTCTTATTTCCATCGACCTGCAAGGCCTCGTTCTTAGCCGGCCGCTCGCGCCCTATCCCGCCCAGCAGATCGTCGCCAATACGGTCGCCATCGCAAACAAGCTGAAAGCCGATGGCGGGACGACCGTTTTCGTAACGGTCGGATTTTCCTCGGACTATGCCGACGCTGTCAATCAGCCGACTGACGAAACCTTCGCGCTTCCCCCGGGAGGTTTACCGCCGGCCGCGTTGGAAGCGCCTGCCGAGATGTCGGCGCTGACGCCTGACGTCGCCATCGTCAAGCGCCAGTGGAGCGCCTTCTACGGCACGGAACTCGATCTGCAGCTTCGCCGCCGCGGCATCAAGACGCTGATCCTGACGGGTGTCGCCACCAATTTCGGCGTGGAAGCGACCGTGCGCGACGGCTATGCGGCAAATTATGCCGTGATCGTCGCGGAAGACGCGGTGACGACCCTCTCGCAGGAGATGCAGGATTTCGCTTGCACGAAAGTTTTGCCGCGACTGTCGCGCATCCGCAAGACGGCGGAAATTCTGGCGAACTGACCCATACGAAGCCGCGACCATGCAAGCGAAGGCGGCCGGTCATCGGCGACTTGTGATTGCCGCGGATTAACTTCCGTCCTTTTTCAGGATAGTCTCGCCGCAAATCACTTCGGATAATGCCGACCGCCTTTCAAGGATATGCATGGCTTCACTTCTGGCTCGCGCCTTTCGAACGATCGGCAAATTCTCTCTCGCGACAATGATCGGAATGGGCCTTGTCGCCAGCGATACGCTGGCACAGCAGGCCACCCCTTCACCCGGCAGCGCCAAGGCCGTTTTCGGCGCTGTGACGCTGCCGACACAGGGACCACCGCAATCGATCGGCTTCTATGCCAAGGGCTGCCTTGCCGGCGCCGTCGCGCTTCCGGCTGACGGCCCGACCTGGCAGGCCATGCGCCTGTCGCGCAATCGTCGCTGGGGCCGGCCGGAAACGATCGGCCTCCTGGAGCGGCTGTCGCGCGATGCGGCCAAGAATGACGGCTGGCCGGGCCTGCTTGTCGGCGATATCTCACAGCCGCGCGGCGGCCCGATGGCCAACGGCCATGCCTCGCACCAGATCGGCCTCGACGCTGATGTCTGGCTGACGCCGATGCCACGGCGCAAGATGACGGCCGAGGAGCGCGAGGCCCTGCCCTTCACCACCATGCTCGCCAAGGACAAGTTCCTGACGATCAACGACAAGGTCTGGACGCCGGCACATGTCCGCCTCTTGATGCGTGCAGCAAGTTACCCCGAAGTCGAGCGCATCTTCGTCAATCCGGCGATCAAGAAGAAGATGTGCGAGACGTGGACGGGCGATCGCAGCAATCTCGGCAAGCTGCGGCCGGAATATGGGCACGACTCGCATTTCCACATCCGCCTTCGCTGCCCTCCCGGCTCGTCCGGCTGCACGGGGCAGGCGCCGGTCGCCGCCGGCGACGGCTGCGACAAGACGCTCGCCTGGTGGTTCGGACCCGAGCCCTGGGCGAAGCCGAAGCCCAGCACCAAGCCACCGGTCAAGCCACGCGAGGTCATGGTTTCCGATCTGCCCAAAGCCTGCCAGGCCGTGTTGGCGGCACCCTCGGTTGCCTCCGCGCGCCCTGCCACCTCGGGTACCAAGGGTGCGGCCGCTTCAGCCGATACGAACGCAATGCCGGTCTCAGGCGATACGCCGCCCGGCCAAATCCCGCAGCAATGAGGTCCAAGCCGTCATTGCCGGGCAGTCTTTCAAAACGCAGTCCCTTGGTATAGAAGGCGGATAAATCGATTGAAAGCATCGGGTGGAGCAAGGATTTCATGGCCGGCAGCAAATGCATCGCCTTGATCGCGCATGATGAGAAAAAAGATGCGATGGCGGAGTTCGCACGGCGCAACCAGGCAGCCCTTGTCCACTGGAAGATCGTTGCGACCGGCACGACGGGTGGCCGCGTGCTTGATGCCTGCCCCGACCTCAAGGTCGTCAGGCTGAAAAGCGGCCCGCTCGGCGGCGATCAGCAGATCGGCGCCCTTATCGCGACCGGCGAAATCGACATGCTGATCTTCTTCATCGATCCTCTTACGCCCTTGCCGCACGACGTCGACGTGAAGGCATTGACGCGGCTTGCCGTTCTCTACGACATTCCGATGGCGCTCAACGAATCCACCGCCGAGCGGCTGATCAAAACACTGAACCATTAATCCGCCTTGCCGGCGGCAGACCACGGACCTGGCCATGCCCGAGCTCAATCACAGCGATGCCCCCCTGCCTTTCCCCATCCTGATCGGCGATATTGGCGGCACCAATGCGCGTTTCTCCATTCTTGCCGATGCGGACTCCGAGCAGGAGCATTTTCCGGTCGTACAGACGGCGAACTTCGCGACAATCGACGATGCGATCAAACTTGCTCTTGAAAACAGCAAGGTGCAGCCCCGCTCGGCAATTCTCGCCATGGCCGGCCCCGTTCAGGGCGATGAAATTCCGCTGACCAATTGCGACTGGGTGATCCGTCCGAAGACCATGATCGCCAATCTTGGCATCGAGGACGTGCTCGTCATCAACGACTTCGAGGCGCAGGCGCTGGCGATCGCCGAGATTTCCGACGAGCATCGTCAGACCATTGGCCAGGCATCTGGGAACATGACCGCATCGCGCGCCGTGCTCGGCCCCGGCACCGGGCTTGGTGTCGGCGGACTGGTCCATACCCAGCATCAATGGGTGCCCGTGCCGGGCGAAGGCGGCCATATCGATATCGGTCCGCGCACGGAACGCGACCTGCAGATCTGGCCGCATCTGGAGCCGATCGAAGGCCGCATTTCCGCCGAACAGGTGATCTGCGGCCGCGGGCTGCAGAACATCTATCATGCCGTCTGCGCGGCTGACGGCATTGAGCCGAACCTGAAGGAACCGGCCGACATCACCAACCACGCGCTTGCCGGCACCAATAAGCAGGCCGAAGAGACCTTGACGCTGTTCGTCACCTATCTCGGCCGCGTCGCCGGCGATATCGCCATGATCTTCATGGCGCGCGGCGGCGTCTATCTTTCCGGCGGCATCCCGCAGAAGATCCTGCCGGCGCTGCAGAAGCCGGAATTCCGCGCCGCCTTCGAGGACAAGGCGCCGCACACCGAATTGATGAAGACGATCCCGACCCATGTGGTCGTCAATCCGCTGGCTGCCCTTTCCGGACTTGCGATCTATGCCCGCAAACCGGCAAGCTTCGGCCTTGCGACAGAGGGCCGCCGCTGGCGGCGTTAACCGCCTCGCAAACAACCGATGGCGCGCTGAAATAGCCGGCGCGCTATCCCTTTTTGAAGGGACCGCCTTCCTCTATAGTGAGGCCGGCTCCGTGATCGGCCTTAACCAGCGCGGCAAGCCATGTCTAGCCAAAGCCGTGCTAACTCTTTAATAGAGCCGCGCAAGCACGTGCCATATGCGGCTCGCTTGGTTCAAGACAGGAAGCCGATTATTGAAATTGCCTGACCCGAAAAGCAAAAGCGTCGACAGCGAAGCCATTACCGGCATGCTGAAGCGTATTATCGCCGAGAACGGCCGCGACCACATCCGCGGCTATGCCGTCGCGATCACCTGCCTGATCCTCGTTGCGCTTTCAACTGCTTACATCGGCTATATCGTCAAATCGGTCATCGACAGCGCCTTCATCGCGCGCGATATCGTCGATGCCTGGAAAATCTGTTTCAGCATCTTCCTGGTTTTCGTGGTCCGCGGCTTTGCCGGATATTTCCAGTCGGTCATCCTGTCGAAGATCGGCAACAACATTATCGCCCGCTACCAGCGTCGGCTCTATTCGCATCTGATGACGCTGTCGGTCGGCTTCTTCAGCGAAGCCCGTTCAGCCCAGCTCGCCGCCCGCATCAGCCAGAACGTCTCTGGTATCCGCGACGTCATGAACCTGACGATCACGTCCACAGCGCGCGACCTTCTGACCTTCGTCGCCCTGCTCTGCGTCATGGTCTTCCAGGATCCGGTGCTCAGCATCGCATTCGTCATCATCGCACCGCCGCTCTTCTTTGCGCTGCGCTATATTTCCAAGCGGCTGCGCGCGGCGACCCGCGATGCCATCGTCCTGAACAGCCATGTGCTGGGTGCGATGCAGGAAACCATCCAGGGCGTTTCCATCGTCAAGGCCTTCACGATGGAGGAGGAGCTCGAGCGCAAGATCAACAAGCTGATCACTGCTGCCGAGCACCGGCAGAACCGCATCGCCCGCCTTTCGGAGCGCAACGGCCCGCTGATCGAAACCGTCGCCGGTTTTGCGATCGCCAGCCTCTTTGCCTATGCCGCCTATCGCTCGATCTACGACAATGTCTCGCCGGGCGTGTTCTTCTCCTTCGCAACCTCTCTGCTGCTCGCCTACGATCCGGCTCGACGCCTCGCCAAGCTGCAGGTGCAGCTGGAACGCGCCGTCGTCAATGCGCGGATGATCTACGAGCTGCTCGACATGGAGCCGCGCCAGCGCGATCTGCCGGATGCCAAGCCGCTCAAGGTGACCGAGGCCCGTATCGAGTTCCGCGACGTGCATTTCGCCTATGGCGACGAGGCAGTTCTGTCTGGCGTCAGCTTCTCTGCCGAGGGTGGGCAGACGACGGCGCTCGTCGGCCCTTCCGGCGCCGGCAAGTCCACGGTCATCAATCTCATTCCGCGCTTCTACGACCCCAAGGCCGGGAGCATCTTCATCGACGGGCAGGATATCGCCCATGTGACGAAACAGTCGCTGCGGGAACAGCTCGCCTATGTTTCGCAGCAACCCTATCTCTTCGAAGGCACGATCCGCGACAATATCCGCTACGGACGGCCGGACGCGACCAACGCCGAGATCGAGGAAGCGGCGCGCCTTGCCTATGCACATGATTTCATCGAGGCGCAGCCGATGGGCTACGATACGCCGGTCGGCGAAAACGGCGTGACGCTTTCCGGCGGCCAGCGCCAGCGCCTGTCGATCGCCCGCGCGCTGGTGCGCAACGCGCCGATCCTGCTTCTGGACGAGGCGACCTCGGCGCTCGACACGGAATCCGAAGCAGCAGTGCAGAAGGCGCTGGAAGAGGCGATGAGCGGCCGCACGGTCGTCGTCATCGCCCACCGCCTGTCGACGGTTGTCCGGGCCGAGAAGATCGTGGTCATGCAGAACGGCCGGGTTGTCGAAGAGGGCAACCACGAGACGCTTGCGACGGCCGACAATGGCCTCTACGCTCGGCTCAACAACCTGCAGCTACCGGCCATATCAAGCAATTCCCGCAAATAGACGATAGAGACGACATGAGCGACGATGCGATGAAGCTGGTGGTGGTTGGCGCGGCAGGCCGCATGGGACAGGCTCTCATCCGCCTCATTCATGCAGCCGACGGCGTGACCCTGCACGCGGCCGTCGCTCGTCCCGGCTCCGCCTTCATCGGCAAGGATGCCGGCGAGATCGCCGGGCTTGGGCCGATCGGCGTTGCCATCACCGACGATCCGCTCGCCGCTTTCCTGCATGCCGAAGGCGTCATCGATTTCACGACGCCGGCAACCAGCGTCACCTTCGCCGACTTGGCCGCACAGGCACGCATCGTCCACATCATCGGCACCACCGGATGCTCGGACGAGGATGAAGCCAAATTCAAGGCGGCCGCACGCCATGCCCGTATCGTCAAATCAGGCAATATGGGCCTCGGCATCAATCTCCTGAGCGTGCTTGTCGAGCAGGCCGCACGCGCACTCCCCTCGAACGACTGGGACATCGAAGTGCTGGAGATGCATCATCGTCACAAGGTCGATGCGCCCTCCGGCACGGCACTCCTGCTCGGCCAGGCGGCGGCGAAGGGCAGAGGCATCGATCTCAACGACAGCTCCGTGCGCGTGCGCGATGGCCATACCGGCCCGCGCCCGGCGGGCACGATCGGCTTTGCGACCCTGCGCGGCGGCGGCGTGGTTGGCGATCACTCGGTGATCTTCGCCAGCGAAAGCGAGCGGCTGACGCTGTCGCACAATGCCGGCGACCGTTCGCTGTTTGCCCGCGGCGCACTGCAGGCAGCGCTCTGGGCGCGCGACAAGAAACCCGGCTTTTATTCCATGCTCGATGTTCTCGGGCTTTCCACACGTTGATGCGATCCCGGAGCGGATCGGCTGGGAACTGCCGCTCCGCTCCGGCCTTTTATTGTCCTCGCAATTCCTGACGGAAAACCGCTGCGCGCCTTTCCTGGAATTGCTTTATCAAGGAGAAATTTTATGAGCGGCACTCTCGTTCTCGTTCGCCACGGGCAGAGCGACTGGAATTTGAAGAATCTCTTTACCGGCTGGAAGGACCCCGATCTGACCGCGCTCGGCATCGAAGAGGCCAAGACGGGCGGCAAGGCACTGGCCGATTACGGCATCAAGTACGATATCGCCTTCACCTCGGCGCTGACGCGCGCTCAGCACACGCTGAAAATCATTCTCGACGAAATCGGCCAGCAGGGCCTTGAAACCATCAAGGATCAGGCGCTGAACGAGCGCGATTACGGCGACCTCTCCGGCCTCAACAAGGACGACGCCCGCGCCAAGTGGGGCGAAGAGCAGGTTCACATCTGGCGCCGCTCCTACGACGTTCCCCCGCCCGGCGGCGAAAGCCTGCGCGACACCGGCGCCCGCGTCTGGCCCTACTACCTGACGGAAATCCTGCCGCGCGTTCTCGCCGGTCAGAACGTGCTGGTCGCTGCCCACGGCAATTCGCTGCGCTCGCTCGTCATGGTTCTTGATCGCCTGAGCAAGGCGCAGATCCTCGAGCTCAACCTCGCGACCGGCGTGCCGATGGTCTACAAGCTCAAGGCCGATTCTACCGTCGCCTCGAAGGAAGTCCTCGGCGACATGTCCGGCGCGCATTGAGTGCGTCTAACTAATTATCTCTGAAATAGTCCCTCACCCTAACCCTCTCCCCGTTTTACGGGGAGAGGGAACGACCTTTTCTGTGGTAAATTCTCGATACCAACGAGGTTGAGAGGCAACAGATGGTGCCTCTTTTCCCTTCTCCCCGCACGCGGGGAGAAGGTGGGCGCCCTTCGATGAACTCAGGAGGCCGGATGAGGGGCCAGCCCCTAGCATCAATTCTCGACGGTGAAGCGCACCCTGTCGGCAGCGAAGCGGGAAATCGAATATTGTACCGGGACATTGTCGAGATCGGCGTTCAGCGCCTGGGCGACCAGAACGATGGCGCCGGGGGACAGCTGCAGATCGGTGAGATCGCCTTCGTCGGCATGCGTCGCGGTGATTTCGGTGACGACGCGGACATAATCCGGTACGCCAAGCTCCTTGAATGCCTTCGTAATTGACCCGGTCGTCCGATAGATCTCGGCGATATCGCCGAAACGATCGGCCGGGAACCAGCTGGTGGCGCGCGATACCGGGCGATGATCCGCCTGACCGAGCGTTTCGAGCCGCACGAGGGGAGCACCGGTTTTGATCTTGAGCTGCCGGGCCAATTCCGTGGTCGCCGCCTCTTCGCCCGCGGCAAGCAACACACTGCGGGTTTCGCGCACCTGATCGCCGATCCCTTGCGAAAATCGCGTGCGCCTCGAAATTGGGAAGCTCAGTCGCTCCTTGCGCTCGATCAGCGTGCCGCGCCCCTGCACGGCCCTGACGATCCCTTCCTGGGCGAGTGCCGCAAGAGCGCTTCGGATCGTGTGCCGGTTGACGCCGAACTGCAGCGCCAGCGTCGTTTCCGGCGGCACCATGCCCGTTTCGTCGAAATCCCCGTGATTGATGGAGGTGCGAATCCGGTCGGCGATCTGCCGCCAGAGCGCCACGCCCGTTTGCCTCTGTATCTTCTGTCCTGCCATCTTGCCCACTCGCCCTGTCACACGCCTGTCACGACTCACTAATAAATATAAAACTATCTTGTATGGTTGTCTATATCAATAGACATTTAGAGGAAGGCGCGATGAATTCAGCACAAAGGCAGGAAGCGGCCGCACAGGAGCGTCGGGAACGCAAGCGCGTCGCCGATCTTCTGGCGCAGGCAGAACGCGACGAGCTAGAGGCGGCCTGGGAAGCATTGCCGAGCAAGCCGACGGTACAGCCGGTGCGCGGCCCCGAGACCGGGCTTGTCATGGTGCGCGGTCGCATCGGCGGCGGCGGCTCCCCCTTCAACCTCGGCGAAGTCACGGTGACGCGCGCCACCATTCGACTGGCATCCAACACCATCGGCCACGCACACGCGCTTGGCACGGATCGGGAAAAGGTCCGGCTTTCGGCCATCTTCGATGCACTCTGGCAACAGCCGGCCACGAAAGACTTCGTCGAAAAGGCGCTTCTGCAGCCGGTCACCGAACGCATCGCAGACTATGATCGCAAGCGCGCCGAAGAGACGGCCGCCACCCGCGTCGATTTCTTCACCATGGTTCGCGGAGAAGATTGATGAGCCTTTCCAGCACCCCGACCTTTGGCAACGAGGCCTTGACCGGCGGCTTCACCGATCCGGTTTTCGATGCGCAGAGCGTCTTCAAGATGACGATGGATGCCATGGCGCGTCCGGGCACCCTGCAGACTGTCACGGCTGATATCGCGCCGCCGGCGCCGCTCGGCATTGCAGCCGGCGCCATCGGCCTTACCCTTTGCGATCATGACACGCCGGTCTGGCTTTCCACCAGCCTGGCAAGATCGAGCCTGCCGGAATGGCTGGCCTTCCACACCGGCGCGCCGATCATATCCGAGCGGCTGGAGGCGCATTTTGCCTTTATCGAAGCCGGCATGGCGCTTTCCTCTTTCAGCCAGTTCGGCATCGGCACCCAGGAATATCCCGATCGGTCGACGACGGTGGTTCTGGAAATCGAAAGCCTGGAAGGCGGCAAGGAACTGGCGCTTTCCGGCCCCGGCATCAAGGACATCAACATGATCGCCCCGATCGGGTTGCCCGATGCGCTGCTGCGTATCTGGAACGACAATCGCGCCCTCTTCCCGCGCGGCGTCGATCTCATCCTGACGGCGGGCCGGCAATTCCTCGGCCTGCCGCGCACCGCCAAGATCATCGTGACGGAGATGTGACATATGTATGTTGCCGTAAAGGGTGGCGAAGCCGCCATCGCCAATGCTCACAGGCTGCTGGCCGACCGTCGCCGCGGCGACCGCTCGCTTCCGGCTGTCGGCATCGACCAGATCGTGGCGCAGCTGGCGCTCGCCGTCGACCGTGTCATGGCCGAGGCCTCGCTTTATGACCGCACGCTGGCGGCGCTTGCCGTCCGTCAGGCGCGCGGCGACATGATCGAGGCCATCTTCCTGCTCAGAGCCTATCGCACGACACTGCCGCGCTTCGGCTATTCCCAGCCGCTCGACACTTCAGCGATGAAGATCGAACGCCGCATCTCGGCGACCTACAAGGACCTGCCGGGCGGCCAGCTTCTCGGCCCGACCTTCGACTACACGCACCGCCTGCTCGACCCGAGCCTCCTGACCGACGAGCCAGTGGACGAACCGATGCAGCGGCCGGCCGAGCAGGGCCGCGTCATGCGCGTCTCGGAAATCCTCGGCCAGGAAGGCCTGATCGAAGGCGACGGCACTATGCCTGTCGATCACGAGATCGGCGACCTTACGCGCGAGCCGATGGAATTCCCGATGACCCGCGACCTTCGCCTGCAGGCGCTTGCCCGCGGCGACGAAGGCTTCCTGCTGGCGCTCGGCTATTCGACCCAGCGCGGCTACGGCCGCAACCATCCCTTCACCGGCGAAATCCGCATTGGTGAAGTGGAAGTCGAATTCGATGTGCCGGAACTCGGCTTCGCCGTCTCGCTCGGCCGCATCCAGGTGACCGAATGCCAGATGGTCAATCAGTTCAAGGGTTCGGCCAAGGCACCACCGCAGTTCACCCGCGGCTATGGCCTGGTCTTCGGCCAGAGCGAGCGCAAGGCCATGGCCATGTCGCTGGTCGACCGCGCGCTTCGCGCCGAGGAGCTCGGTGAAGACATCGTTGCACCGGCTCAGGACGAGGAATTCGTCATCTCCCATTCCGACAACGTGCAGGCAACCGGCTTCGTCGAACATCTGAAGCTGCCGCATTATGTCGACTTCCAGGCCGAGCTCGACCTGGTGCGGCGCATGCGCCGCGATTTCGAGGCCGCTCGCGAACGCGGCATGGAACCCATGACGGAGGCAGCCGAATGACCGCACTCGCCACCTACAACTTCGCCTATCTCGACGAGCAGACCAAACGGATGATCCGTCGCGCCATTCTGAAGGCGATTTCCATTCCCGGCTATCAGGTGCCTTTCGCCTCTCGCGAAATGCCGATGCCATATGGCTGGGGCACCGGCGGCGTGCAGCTGACCGCATCGATCATCGGTCCCGATGATGTGCTGAAGGTCATCGACCAGGGCGCCGACGACACGACCAATGCCGTCTCCATCCGCGCCTTCTTCCAGAAGGTCGCCAACGTTGCCGTCACCACCCGCACGGAGGAGGCGACGATTATCCAGACGCGCCACCGCATTCCGGAGGCCAAGCTGGGCTCCAATCAGGTGCTGGTCTACCAAGTGCCGATCCCGGAACCTTTACGCTTCCTGGAGCCGCGCGAGACCGAAACGCGCAAAATGCATGCGCTCGAGGAATATGGCCTCATGCATGTGAAGCTCTACGAGGACATCGCCCGCAACGGTCGCATCGCCACGACCTATGATTATCCGGTCAAGGTTGCCGGCCGCTACATCATGGATCCGTCACCGACGCCGAAGTTCGACAATCCGAAAATGCATCTCTCCGACGCGCTGCAATTGTTCGGCGCCGGCCGCGAGAAGCGCATCTATGCCGTACCGCCCTACACGGAAGTCGTCAGTCTCGACTTCGAGGATCATCCCTTCGAAGTGCAGCGCTTCGACAAGCCCTGCGCGCTTTGCGGGGCCGAACAGGTCTATCTCGACGAGGTGATCCTCGACGACAAGGGCGGGCGCATGTTCGTCTGCTCCGATACCGATTTCTGCGAGGACCGTCGCGCCCACGGCCATGCCGGCCCCATGCTGGCGTCAAATGGGCTCGCATCCGATGGATTGCCTGGTGGCAAGGAGGCTGCCGAATGAGTGACTCACCTCTCCTGAAGGTCAAGGACATCTCGAAATTCTATGGCAGCCGCATCGGCTGCCGCGACGTATCCTTCGAGCTCTGGCCCGGCGAAGTCCTCGCCATCGTCGGCGAATCCGGTTCCGGCAAGACGACGCTGCTCAACTGCATCTCGACGCGGCTGCTGCCGACGACGGGCAGCGTCGAATATCACATGCGCGACGAGACCTATCGCGACCTTTTCCGCATGAACGAAGCGGAACGCCGATTCCTGATGCGCACCGACTGGGGCTTCGTGCATCAGAACCCGGCAGACGGCCTGCGTATGACTGTTTCGGCCGGTGCCAATGTCGGCGAGCGGCTGATGGCGATCGGCAACCGCCACTACGGCAATATCCGCAACACGGCCATCGACTGGCTGGAGCGGGTGGAAATCGACGCCGACCGTATCGACGACCAGCCGCGCGCCTTCTCGGGCGGCATGCGCCAGCGCCTGCAGATCGCCCGCAACCTGGTGACCGGCCCCCGCCTCGTCTTCATGGACGAACCGACCGGCGGTCTCGACGTATCCGTGCAGGCGCGCCTGCTCGATCTGGTGCGCGGCCTCGTCAACGATCTCGGCCTTTCGGCCATCATCGTCACGCACGACCTCGCCGTTGCCCGCCTTCTGTCGCATCGCATGATGGTGATGAAGGATGGACAGGTGATCGAGCACGGTCTCACCGACCGCGTGCTCGACGACCCGCGCGAACCCTATACGCAACTGCTGGTCTCTTCGATCCTGCAGGTCTGAGGAAGAAACATGGCAACCCCACTCGTCGTTTCCGAAGTCTTCAAGAGCTTCACCATGCATCTGCGCGACGGCATTCGCCTGCCTGTCGTCGCCGATGTCTCCTTCTCCGTCGCCTCGGGCGAATGCGTCGTGCTTGGCGGTCCGTCGGGCATCGGCAAGAGCTCGCTGCTGAAAATGATCTACGGCAACTACGCCGTCGACAGCGGCCAGATCCTCGTCATGCACAAGAGCAAGATCGTCGATCTTGCGACTGCCGATCCGCGTACCGTGCTCGACGTCCGTCGGCAGACCATGGGCTATGTCAGCCAGTTCCTGCGCACCGTGCCGCGCGTCGCCGCCATCGATGTCGTCGCCGAGCCGCTGCTGGCCCGTGGCGTGACGGTCAATGATGCCCGCGACCGGGCGGCGGAACTGCTCGCGCAGCTGAACCTGCCGGAAGAGCTCTGGCAACTGCCACCCGCCACCTTCTCCGGCGGTGAACAGCAGCGTGTCAACATCGCCCGCGGTTTCATCACCGACCACGCCATCCTGCTGCTCGACGAACCCACGGCATCGCTCGATGCCCGCAACCGGGCCGTCGTCGTCGACATGATCGAGCAGAAGAAGGAGGCAGGGGTCGCGCTTCTCGGCATCTTCCATGACGAAGAGGTGCGCGAGGCCGTCGGCAGCCGCATTCTCGACGTCTCGCAATTCTCGCCGCGAAAGGCTGCCGCATGAGCCGCAAGCTGGGCGAGACGCCCTTCATCAGCCCTTCGGCGAGCGTCAACAATTCGACGCTCGGCCGCTACACCGAAGTCTCAGATCGCTGCCGCATCGATGAGGTTGAGATCGGCGACTATTCCTACATCATGCAGGATGGCGCTGTGTGGTGCGCGACGATCGGCAAGTTCGTCAACATCGCCGCCGCGGTGCGCATCAACGCCACCAACCATCCGACATGGCGCGCGACGCTGCATCACTTCACCTATCGCGCCGCCGACTATTGGCCGGATGCCGATATGGAGACCGATTTCTTCACCTGGCGACGCGACAATCGCGTCGTGATCGGCCATGACGTCTGGATCGGTCACGGCGCGACCGTGCTGCCCGGCGTCACGGTCGGCAACGGCGCCGTCATCGGTGCGGGTGCGGTCGTCTCCAAGGATGTCGCGCCCTACACGATCGTCGGCGGCGTGCCGGCGAAGCTGATCCGCGAACGCTTCACGCCCGAGGTTGGTGCGCGCATGGACAAGCTCTCATGGTGGGATTGGGATCACGACCGCCTGCGCACGGCGCTCGCAGACTTCCGCGCCCTTTCGGCGGAGGAATTTCTGGACCGCTACGACGCCTAGCGCAATTCCAGGAAAAGTGTGCGGCGGTTTTCCGGCCGGAATTGCGCTGAAATGGAAAGCTGGGCCGTTTTCCGCCCAAACCAGGCTTGCAAGGCGTTGACCAGCGATCCAGCTTTCAGACGATCCTTGCAAGGACGGGATCGGGAGGAGTTTCCATGGCAAAGCAGTTTTCCAGCATCGACGACCGGCTGCGCGATTTCATCGCGCGGCAGCACATCTTCTTCACGGCATCGGCAACAGCGGATTCCCGTGTCAATGTTTCGCCACGCGAGACGCTGTGCCTGCGCATCATTTCCCCGAATGCCGCCATCTACCTCGATCGCACCGGCAGCGGCAATGAGACCTCCGCGCACATGAAAGCCGACGGGCGGCTGACCATCATGTTCTGTGCGGTCGAGGGACCGCCGATGATCCTGCGGCTCTACGGTCGCGGCCGGATCATCCATCGCTCAGCGCCCGAATATCGCGAGTTGTTGCATGACCATTACGCGGGCGAAGAGCCGCTCGGGGCGCGGCAGATCGTGCGGCTGGACTTCGATCTCGTGCAGACGTCCTGCGGCTTCGGCGTGCCGCTCTTCAGCTATGAAGGCGAGAGACCAAGCCTCGATCAGTGGGCCAAAGCCAAGGGTCCTGACGGCATTGAGGAATATTGGCACGAGAAGAACAGCGTCAGCATGGACGGCCTGCCGACCGGCATGTTTGACGGCTAAACTTAAGGAAAACCCTCAGCCGGCTAATCTTGCAAAATCGGCGAGAATTGTAACAGCAGTTACATAAAACTGACATTGGAGCTTCATGAAGCGGGACTAATCGGTTGCCTTGTGGTTGGCGCCAGCCCCCTCGAAACTCCCTTCGAGGCAGGGGCATGCGCCCATTCTTAGCACCGGTAACGCTGAAATTTTTGCAGCCCGGCAGCCGCGAAAGGGAAGCATTATGTTCGAACTCAGGAATGTCTCGCGCCGGTTTGGAAACAAGCTCGCTGTCGATTCCGTGACTTTGGACATACCGCAGGGACAGATGGTCGGCGTCATCGGCCGTTCCGGCGCCGGCAAGTCCACCTTGCTGCGCATGATCAATCGTCTGGCTGACCCGAGCTCCGGCTCGATCCATTTCTCCGGCACCGAAGTCTCCAAGCTCACCGGCCGCGCACTGCGCAGCTGGCAGCGCGACTGCGCCATGATCTTCCAGCAGTTCAATCTGGTTCCGCGCCTCGACGTGCTGACCAATGTCATGCTCGGCCGCCTCAATCATCGCTCGACGGTCATGAGCCTGCTGTCGGTCTTCACCCGCGAGGAGCGCATTCAGGCGATTGCCGCACTGGAGCGCCTCGGCATCGAGCAGACGGCCCTGCAGATGGCCGGCACGCTTTCCGGCGGCCAGCAGCAGCGCGTCGCCATCTGCCGTGCCCTGATGCAGCAGCCGAAGATGATGCTGGCCGACGAGCCGATCGCCTCGCTCGATCCGCTGAACGCCAAGATCGTCATGGACGCGCTGCGAGATATCAACGAGCGTGAAGGCATCACAGTCATCACCAACCTGCACACGCTGGATACGGCCCGCAACTATTGCGAACGCATCATCGGCATGGCCGCCGGCAAGGTCGTTTTCGACGGCAAGCCGACGGATCTGACGGCCGCCGCCGTCAAGGAAATCTACGGCACCGACAAGGACGGCGCCGGCATCGACGAGACCATGACGTCCACGTCGATCAATATTGCCGATCCGGCCGCGCAGACCGCGGCAACCGAATCTGCTGGCCCGCAACCGCTGGCACTGGCCGGTCTCTGAGAGAGACGGCCGGGATCGAAGGCCCGCGTCAAGGGCGCATTTCTTCTAGACCGAAGGCATCCGGGGACACCGGTTAATCAGGAGACGAACCCATGTTGAAGAAAGCACTTTTTGCTGCTACGGCGCTCGTCGCGCTCGCAGTCGGCGCTGCTGCCAACGCTGCAGACCTCAAGGAATTCCGCGTCGGCATTCTCGGCGGTGAAAACGAAGCCGACCGTCTGCGCAACTACGCCTGCCTCGCCGACCACCTGAAGAAGGAATTCGGCTTCGAGAAGGTTTCGCTGTTCCCGGCCGCCGACTATGACGGCGTTATCCAGGGTCTGCTCGGCGGCACGCTCGACTTCGCAGAACTCGGTGCTTCCGGCTACGCTGCCGTCGCCATCAAGGACCCGAAGGCCGTTACCCCGATCCTGACCACGCAGCAGACCGACGGTTCGACCGGCTACTACTCGATCGGCCTCGCTCTCAAGTCCTCCGGCATCAAGACGATCATGGACGCCAAGGGCAAGAAGCTCGGCTATGCCGATCCGGACTCCACCTCGGGCTACCTCGTTCCGCTGACGCAGATTCCGAAGACGACTGGCGTACCGAACGACAAGTTCTTCGCCTCGACCCAGTTCAACGGCGGCCATGAGAACAACCTGCTCGCCGCCTACGACGGCAAGGTCGACGTTGCTGTCGACGACTCCTCGGGCGTTGGCGATTTCAAGGACGGCTTCACCTCCGGTACCTTCCGCAAGGAAGTCGACAAGGGCGCCGTCGACCCGAACAAGCTCGTCGAAGTCTGGCGTTCGCCGCTGATCCCGAACGGCCCGCTCGTCGTTCGCAACGCTCTCGGCACCGAATGGCAGACCAAGCTGACGGACTTCTTCATGAAGCTCCCGACGGCTGACGCCAAGTGCTTCAACGCTGTCGAAGGCGGCGACTTCAAGGGCTACGTCAAGGTTACCCCGGATTTCTACAACGCCGTTATCGACGTTCGTAAGGCTGCCATCGGCGGCTGATACGCATCCCGATAATTGGGCGGCCGGCAACGGCCGCCCTTTTGCTATTCACAAAGGCTGGATTTCATGACGATCGCCGATACGCACCCGAACATGCAAAGCGCGCCGCCGAGCGCCAAGGAGATCGGCGACGCCTGGAGCAAGATGGTGGCCAAGCGCCGCCTCTATACCGGCATCGGCCTTGTGATCCTGCTCGTCGCTTTCGTCAGCTCGGTGCGCTTCGCCGACGAAAGCAATGCCGGCCATTTCTTCGAGCGCCTGCCGCATCTCTTCGACTTCCTGAGCTGGCTCATCCCCAAGGACTGGAACGACGTCTACCGTGCCCTCTTCGACCTGCCGAGCCCTAACGGCGCAAACGGCGCCGGCGGCGAAGAATTCAATTTCCCGCTCGGCCGCGTCTATGTCTGGGGCAATTTCTACATCCCCGAATATTTCGAGCTGATGATCATCACGATCAACGTGGCACTGGTATCGACCATCATCGGCTTCGTCTTTGCGGTGCCTTTGGCTTTCTTCGCCGCCCGCAACATGTCGCCGTCCCATCCCGTCCGGCTGGTCACGAAGCGCATCATGGAATTCCTGCGCGCCTTTCCGGAAATCGTTATTGCCGGCCTGTTTTCGGCGATCCTGTCGATCGGTCCGATCGCCGCCATCATCGCCGTCGGCCTGCACACGATCGGCGCGCTCGGCAAGCTCTTCTACGAAGTCGTCGAGAATATCGACATGAAGCCTGATGAGGGCATGCGTGCCGTCGGTGCCAGCTGGACCGAGCGCGTCCGCTTTGCCGCCATGCCGCAGGTGCTGCCGAATTTCGCTTCCTACGCACTGCTGCGCCTTGAGATCAACGTCCGTGCCTCCACCATCATCGGCGCCGTCGGCGGCGGCGGTATCGGCGAGGAGCTGAAGCTTTCGATCTCGCGCGGTTTCGGCGCCAAGACCATGGCGCTGGTGCTGCTGCTCTTCGTGACGATCATCGCCGTCGACCAGTTTTCCGCATGGCTCCGCCGCCGTCTCGTCGGCGAACATGCCTTCCTTTTGCAGCATTGAGGTTGACCATGTCCGTCATCGACGCCGGCCGTATGCAGGAAATCGAAGCGCGTTACCCGGAGGTTCTTCACCGATCCTTCCGCCAGCGCTTCGGCGCGCTGATGATGTTCATCGGCGTCATCCTCTACGGCATCTATGCCGTGTGGTTCTTCGACCTCCCGAAAGTCATTTCGGAAGCGCATTGGGAGCGCGTCGGCATCTATCTCAGCGAATGGATCAGCTACGACGTGCAGCCGGAATTCCGTATTTCCGGCGACAAGATCAGCATCAAATATCCGCGCTTTTCGCCGCTGGGCGACAATCCCAATCCGGATTGGGTCAAGACCAATCCCGATGGCAGCATGACCGTTTCCGTCAGCGGCACGAGCCGCACCGTGACGGTGACGAAGACGCAGGCGATCGTCACGGCGCATGGCGTCACGATCCCGATCGATATTACCGGCGACGCGCCGAAGCTTGTCGGCTCCGAGCCGGTTCCCAGCTGGATGACGGTCTATGACGACAATATCCTGGTCAATCTCGGCTTTGCCGGCGATGCCAGCATTTCAACCGACCGCGTCAAGATCCGCAAGCGCTTCCTCGGCTGGGCCAATTTCGTTTTCGACACGCATTCGCCCTTCTTCGACAAGCCGGCGAGCGAAGTCATCAGCCTGATTGTCTCCGGGCCGCGGCTGGACCCGGCCCAATCCAATCTCTCGCTGGCCTTTGACAATATCTGGAACAACGGCGCCTGGCAGCATGGCGATGTCTGGACCAAGCTGTTCCAGACGATCGTCATGGCCTTCCTCGGCACGCTGCTCGGCTCGCTCGCGGCCTTTCCGCTGGCCTTCCTGGCCGCCCGCAACATCACGCCGAACCGGCTGCTCAATCAAATACTGAAGCGCTTCTTCGACTTCCTGCGCTCGGTGGACATGCTGATCTGGGCGTTGTTCCTGACCCGCGCCTTCGGCCCCGGTCCGCTCGCCGGCAGCGGCGCGATCTTCCTCACCGAGACGGGTACGCTCGGCAAGCTCTATTCCGAAGGCCTCGAGAACATCGACAACAAGCCGCGCGAGGGCGTGAAGTCCACCGGCTCGCCGACCATTCTCGTGCATCGCTATGGCATCATGCCGCAGATCGTGCCCGTCATCGTCAGCCAGACGCTCTATCAGTGGGAATCCAACGTGCGCGGCGCCACCATCATCGGCGCGGTCGGTGCGGGCGGTATCGGCCTGAAGCTTTGGGAAGCGATGCGCACCAACGCCAACTGGGAAAACGTCGCCTACATGGTGCTGCTGATCCTGATCGTCGTCTTCCTGTTCGATGCCGCATCCAACGCCTTGCGCTCGCGCCTGATGGGTACGCGGGTCAAATAAAAAAGAACCAGAAAAAATCGTTCCGCATCATCATTCTGTCACGGGAATCCGGTAGCGCAGGCCGGCAAGACCGTAGCGGTCCAACCGGCTTTAGCCGGATTCAGGCCGTTGCTGCCTTGCTGCTCTTGCGGTTTGTCGCAAATCACCCAACAGTGTCCCGCGCAGCCGATTTTTCCAAGGAATGCAGCCTTGCGCTATGCTCTCTATTTCACGCCGCCCAAAGACGATCCGTTGACATCGCTTGCCGCCCGCTGGCTCGGCCGCGACGCATTTTCGGGCGAGATTTTTTCAGACAAGGCCATGGCACCATTGCCCGAGGGGCATGCCGAACTGACGGCCGATCCGCGCCGCTACGGCTTCCATGCCACGCTGAAGGCGCCTTTCGAGCTTGCAGCTTCCGTGACCGAGCGCGATCTCCTCGATGTCGCCACTGAATTTGCGGCGCAGACCAAGGCCTTCACCATTCCGGAACTGGTGCTTGGCCAGCTTGGCCATTTCTTCGCGCTCGTGCCCGGCACCCTCTACCCGCCGCTGCAGGATTTCGCCTCGCGCGTCGTGAAAACCTTCGAGCCGTTCCGCGCACCGCTTTCCGACCATGATATCGTACGACGCAAGCCGGAAGGCCTGACCGAACCGCAGCGCGCCAATCTGCTGCGCTGGGGCTATCCTTACGTCAATGACGAGTTCCGTTTCCACATGACGCTCACGGGACGCGTGCCGGCCGAACGTCAGCCCGAGTTGCAGGACATCCTGCGCGAGCGCTTCGCCGAGCATACCGGCAAGCCGCTCGACATTTCCGGCCTCGCCATCTTCGCCGAAGACGAGCGCGGCGCTCCCTTTACCGTCCGTTCCTGGCTGCCGCTTGCCGGCGCCTAATAAGAAAGACCTGACATGACCAAAGAAACCGTCCTTTCCAACGCCCGCATCGTCCTCGAAGACAAGGTCATCGAAGGTTCCGTGCTGATCCGTGACGGTCGTATCGCCGCCATTTCCGAGGGCAAGTCCGAGATCGGCGAGGATTTCGAGGGCGATTTTCTGATCCCCGGTCTGGTCGAGCTGCATACCGACCATCTGGAAGCGCATTACTCGCCGCGGCCAGGTGTTCGCTGGAACAAGACGGCCGCGATTCAGGCCCATGACGCCCAGATCGTCACCTCGGGCATCACGACAGTCTTCGACTGCCTGCGCATGGGCTCCGACGAGGACGGCGGTTTCGAAAAGGGCGAGATGCGCGACATGGCCGACGCCATCCAGGCCGCCCAGCGCGAAGACCGCCTGCGGGCCGATCACCTGATCCACCTGCGCTGCGAGGTCTCTTCCGACAACGTGCTCGATCACTTCCAGGATTTCGAGAAGGACCCCTACGTTCGCCTCGTCTCGCTGATGGACCACGCGCCGGGCCAGCGCCAGTTCCAGACCATGGACCAGTACATCTTCTACTATCAGAAGAAGCGTGGCCTGAGCGACGAGGCTTTTGCCAAGTTCGTCGCCAAGCGCCAGGAAGAATCGGCCAAGTATGCCACGCCGCACCGTGATGCGATCTCCAAGGTCTGCTCGGAGCGCGGCATCACGGTTGCCAGCCATGACGATGCAACGCTCGCTCATGTCGACGAAGCCATCAACTATGGCGTTCGCCTCGCCGAGTTCCCGACCAGCATCGATGCTGCCAAGGCCTCGCACGGTGCCGGCATGAGCGTGTTGATGGGCGCGCCGAACATCGTGCGTGGCAAGTCGCATTCAGGCAACATCGCCGCTCGCGATCTGGCCGAACTCGGCGTTCTTGATGTGCTTTCCTCCGATTACGTGCCGCTCAGCCTGCTGCATGCCCCCTTCATCCTTGCGGACGAAGTCGAGGGCATTTCGCTGCCGCAGGCGATCGCCATGGTGACGGCGACGCCGGCAAAGACGGTCAGTCTGAATGATCGCGGCCGCATCGCTGAGGGCTTGCGCGCCGATCTGGTGCGCGTCCGCCGCGATCATGGCGTTCCGGTCACGCGCTCCGTCTGGCGGGAAGGACGCCGGGTCGCATGAGCGCGGACGCCAATATCAAGCCGGCTAATCTCGGTCTGGCGGATACGACGGCGGGCACGCTTGCCGTCGTCGTCGGCCCGAGCGGTGCCGGCAAGGATACGCTGATGAACCTGGCCGCCCTGCACTTTGCCGGCCGTCCCGACGTGCACTTCGTGCGCCGCGTCATCACCCGCGACGGCGATGCCGGCAATGAGGATCACAGAAGCGTTTCCGAAGCGGATTTCGATGCGATGGAACAGGCTGGCGCCTTTGCCGTCTCCTGGGAGGCGCATGGCCTGAAGTACGGCATTCCGGCCGAGGTCTTCGATGAGCTTGCGCAGGGCCATCTGGTAATTGCCAACGGCTCACGCTCGGCGCTGCATCACTTTCAAAGCGCCTTCCCGCGGCTGAAGGTCATCAATATCACCGCCACGCGCGAAGTGCTGGCCGAGCGCCTGATGGCGCGCGGACGCGAGAGCCGCGAAGACGTGCTGAAGCGGCTGGAGAGAAGCTCGCTGACCGTTGAGGGCAGCTACGACGTCGCCGATATCGACAATAGTGGTACGCTCGAAGAGGCAGAACGCGCCATCATTTCCGTGCTGGAAACGCTGGTCCGCAAGTAAGCTTATGCCAATGGCGGTGATCGAAGATCATTCGACCCGCCACACATCCTCATAACCCTGATCGTCGATGATGAACCGCGTTCCCACCGGAAGACGGAGGTATTTGACGACGGCGGGCAATAACTCGCTCAGATGCGCCGTGTGCACGGGTTGATAAAAGTCCTTGGCGTCGGAATATTCGCCACAATAGAAAAACCAGCTGATATTGCCGTCCTCGGGCGCGGCCTGCCGCACCCCATGGATCGGCATGCAGCCGAGCGTCGACAGGGCGAGGGCCACCATGTCTTCCGGCTCGGTTTCCGACTTGCCCGGTTCGAGCTCGCTCCCGCTCAGTGCGCCTCATCCCAGTTATGAGCGGCGCGGGCGTCGACCTTCAGCGGCACGGCCATGTCGACCGCCGGCATGGCGGCGTTTTCCATGACCGAGACGATGATCGGCGTCGTGCGCTCGACATCGGCATCCTCGACTTCAAAGATCAGTTCGTCATGCACCTGCAGAAGCATGCGCACGCGATCGCCAAGGCCGGCTGAAGCCAGCGCCGGCTCCATCTTGATCATGGCGCGGCGGATGACGTCTGCGGCAGATCCCTGGATCGGCGCATTGATCGAGGCGCGCTCGTTGAAGGCGCGCACGGACGGGTTGGAGGAGCGGATTTCGGGGAAATGGATGCGGCGGCCAAAGATGGTCTCGACATAGCCCTTGTCGCGCGCCGTCTGCTTGGTGCCATCCATGTAGTCGCGGATGCCGGGGAAGCGCTCGAAATACTTTTTGATGTAATCGCCGGCTTCCGAACGCTCGATCGAGAGCTGATTGGCGAGACCGAAGGCGGAAATGCCGTAGATGATGCCGAAGTTGATCGCCTTGGCGCGGCGGCGCACCTCGCTCGGCATGCCCTCCACCGGCACGCCGAACATTTCGGATGCCGTCATCGCGTGAATGTCGATGCCGTCTTCGAAGGCCTGCTTGAGCTGCGGGATGTTGGCGACATGCGCCAGCACGCGTAGCTCGATCTGGCTATAATCGGCGGAGACAAGCTTGTGGCCCGGCGTCGAAATGAAGGCCTTGCGGATCTTGCGGCCCTCCGCCGTGCGCACCGGAATATTCTGCAGGTTCGGCTCTGAGGACGATAGGCGTCCGGTCGTGGTGGACGCCAGCGAATAGGAGGTGTGAACGCGCTTCGTCTCGGGATGGACGTAGCCCGGCAAAGCATCCGTATAGGTGGATTTCAGCTTGGTGAGCTGGCGCCAATCGACGATCTTGCGCGGCAGTTCGAAGCCGGCGGCCGCCAGATCCTCCAGCACCTGCGCGGACGTCGACCATTGCCCGGTCTTAGTCTTGCTGCCGCCCGCCAATCCCATCTTGCCGAAGAGAATGTCGCCGAGCTGCTTCGGAGAGCCGATATTGAAGCGTTCACCGGCCAGATTGTAGATCTCGTCCTCAAGGGCGGCGGCGCCCTGCGCCAGCTCGCCGGAAAGGCGAGAAAGGATCTGCCGGTCGATGGTGATGCCACGCTCTTCCATATGGGCAAGCACCGGCACGAGAGGCCGCTCCAACCGCTCGTAGACGACTGAGAGTTTTTCTGCCGCAAGTCGTGGTTTCAGCACCAGCCACAGGCGCAGCGTCACATCGGCATCCTCGGCGGCATAGGCCGTGGCGCGTTCGATATCGACGAGATCGAAGGTGACGTTGGACTTGCCGCTGCCGGCCACATCCTTGTAGGCGATCGGCTTGTGGCCGAGCCAGCGCTCGGAAAGGCTGTCCATGCCGTGCGTGGCGTTGGAGCCGCCATCGAGCACATAGGAAAGCAGCATCGTGTCGTCGAACGACTTCGTCTCAATGCCGTAGCGCTTCATCAGCAGGTAGTCGTATTTCAGGTTCTGCGCGATCTTGAGGATGGAGGCATCCTCCAGCAGATCCTTCAATCTCGACAGCGCATCGCGCAGTGGGATCTGATTGTCGGCCAGACCGCCTCCGAGCAGGTCGCCGACGCCGTTCTTGTGGTTGAGGGGCACATAGGCGGCGCGGATGGAGGCAC
The DNA here is from genome assembly GCF_057784375.1 of Martinezella sp. CNPSo 3964. NCBI lineage: Bacteria > Pseudomonadati > Pseudomonadota > Alphaproteobacteria > Hyphomicrobiales > Rhizobiaceae > Martinezella > Martinezella sp. CNPSo 3964. The sequence goes on along the minus strand of NZ_JBXSOW010000015.1, from coordinate 37,152 downwards.
CCGTCGGATCGTTGCGGTTGTCGGCGATCGCCAGCGAGAAACCGACAATCTCGGCTTGCATGACATCGAGCGACGTCGTTTCGGTGTCGAAGGCGACGATGCCGGTCTCACGCGCATCGGCGATCCAGCGGTCGAGCGTGGCGATATCGCGAATGGTCACATATTTCGAATGATCGATCGGTGCGGTGGCAAAGCTTGCAGCACGCGCATTGGCAAGCTCCGCCGGCTCCGTCAGCCCTTCGACAGCCAGACGCGGCTTGACCGCCGGCGCCGGCACGGAAGCACCTTCAGCCGAAACCTCGCTGCCAGCCACGAGTTCGACATTTTCGCCGACATCGAGATCCGGGCCATGCGCGGTCTCGGCCAGCTCGACCTTGACGACGGCGGGTTCGATCGCCGCCGGATCGCAATCGCAGGCATCGGCCACGCGGCGCGTCAGCGAGGTGAATTCCATCGCCTTGAGGAAGCCGATCAGCTTCGGACCGTTCTGCGGCTCGAGAACCAAGGCGTCCAGGTCGAGATCCAGCGGCACATCGGTCCTGAGCGTCACCAGCTGGCGGGAAATGCGCGCAAGCTCGGCATTGGCGATGATGTTTTCGCGGCGCTTCTGCTGCTTGATCTCGTCGGCGCGTGCAAGCAATGTATCGAGATCACCGAATTCTTCCAGAAGCTGCGCCGCCGTCTTCGGGCCGATGCCGGGAATGCCAGGCACGTTGTCGACCGAATCGCCGGTCATGGCCTGCAGGTCGATCATCTTCTCAGGCGGAACGCCCCATTTCTCGATGACGTCGGGAATGCCGATCTGCTTGTCCTTCATGCTGTCATACATGTGGACCATGGGCGTGACGAGCTGCATCAGGTCCTTGTCGGACGAGATGATCGTCACATCGGAGCCGGCTGCCTCCGCCTGGCGGGCATAGGTGGCGATGATGTCGTCAGCCTCGAAGCCGTCGGTCTCGATGCAGGGCAGGTTGAAGGCGCGCGTCGCCTCGCGGATGAGGCCGAATTGCGGGATCAGCTCTTCCGGGGGTGCTGCACGATTTGCCTTGTATTCCGGGAAAATCTCCTTGCGGAAGGTCTTCGAGGAATAGTCGAAAATGACGGCGAAATGCGTCGGCGTCACCCCGACCGAGGTGTCGCGCGCCGAAGTCAGAAGCTTCCACAACATGTTGCAGAAACCGGAGACGGCGCCCACAGGCAATCCGTCGGACTTGCGCGTCAGCGGCGGCAGGGCGTGAAAGGCCCGGAATATGAAACCGGAGCCGTCGACGAGGAAGAGATGATCACCTTTTTTCATGGAAGCATGGATAGCGTGGCGCACTTCCAACGTCCATATAAACTTCAGTTTTGCAGGCTGGAGCGCCTCCGCTTTTCTTCGACTCGCGGAAACGCTCCGTCTTTTGTTTTTACGCAATTCCGGACGGAAAACCGCGATACACTTTTGTTGGAAATGCTTTGATGAGAGGACCAAATCTCTCACCGAAACGTTACTAACTTTTAATCAATCTAATCTGCGCATTCCCTTGAAAAACCACATTCGGAACCACAAATTCTACTCACCGGCGATTGATACGCCGCGGGTCTGGCAACCGGCCTGTCCCCCGCCATGTCAGACTTGGACAAAGGCCTATCCCCTCTCCGGGCCTTTGTCCCCCCTTTCATGAGCCGCCATGGCGTCCCCTCCAGGCCATGGCGGCTTTTTCATGCGAAAAGTACAACCTATAAACGTGAAAAAATCGGCTGAAGTTGCTGATTTCAGAGGAGCTCTACCCAAATAATTGCTGATTGTCTTGACCTTGAATTATCGGCATATTTGCAATCATGGGATTTAATCGGATGGACTCCGCAGCCTACCTTGCCAGTCAAATGGCGAAGGGATTCGCTCGCTCGTTACAACAACGCGCGGCGAAGCTTGGCTTTTCCCCCGGTCAGTTTCCGATCCTACTGGAACTATGGTCCGAAGACGGGCTCACACAGAAGCAACTGCTCGAAAGGGTCGACATCGAACAGGCGACGATGGCCAATACACTGTCGCGCATGGAGCGAGACGGGCTGGTGGAGCGCCGCCCGCATCCGTCGGACAAGCGGGCGCAGCTGATTTTCCTCACAAGCAGGGCTGCGGCCATGCAAGCGGAAGCGATCGAGGCCGCCATGGCCGCCGACACGGATCTTCTCAAAGACTTTCGTCAGTTCGAACGCGAACTGCTGCTGGAATATATCCGGCGCGTGCTGGAGAATGCCAAGCAGCTCTAGCGCGATCCTGGGAAAGAGCACCGCAGCTTTCCGCCTTTGATTGCATCAAAAGAATACTACCCTTCAAAGCAGCGAGTGCCCTAGCCCCGCCCGACCACCTTATCCAGCGCAATATGGTATTGGCTGGGTCCGACATCCGGCTTGCCGAAGAATATGCCTTGAAGCTGCGCACAGCCTTCCTCGATGACGATGCGACGCTGGGTTTCCGTTTCCACACCTTCCGTTACGACCGGCATGTTCAGGCTGTGCCCGAGACCGATGATGGCGCGCACGATGGAACGCGCTGCCGGATCATGCTCGAGGGCGCCGGTGAAGCTGCGGTCGACCTTGATCTTGTCGAAGGGGAAGGCGCGCAGATTGCTGAGCGAGGAAAAGCCGGTTCCGAAATCATCCATGACCACACGGACGCCGAGGCGATGCAGCCGCTGCAACGTCGCGATGACGGCCGTGCGTTCACGCATCAGGGCTGCCTCGGTAATCTCCAGTTCGAGGCGCTGCGGCTCGAGGCCGGTCTTGCGCAAGATCCGCTCGATCTGGTCATAGAGGGTCGGGATCATGAATTGCAGCGGCGAAAGGTTTACCGCGACGCTTGCGGGTTCGCTCCAGCGTACCGCCTCCTGGCATGCCTGCTGCAGCACCCATTCCCCGATCGCCACGATCGAGCCGCTTTCCTCGGCAATCGGAATGAAGGTTTCGGGATCGATCACGCCCCGCTCCGGATGCGCCCAGCGCAAAAGGGCCTCATAGCCACTAACCCCATCGCTGCCGACATCATAGATCGGCTGATACTCCAGAAAGAGCTGTCTGCGGAGAATGGCCTGGCGCAGATCGTTTTCGAGCTGGCGGCGCATGCGCACGGCCTTGTCCATTTCGGCATCGAAGAAGCAGGCGTGGCCACGACCGGCATGCTTGGCGCGATAAAGCGCCATATCCGCATTGGCGTAGAGCTGCTCGGCGCTGGTGCCGTCGCGCGGGTAAATGGCGATGCCGATGCTGACGCCGACGGCGGTCGGATCTCGAGCCGTATCCATCTCCATGCCGAATTCCGCAAGAATACGCTCGGCAAGACGCGTGGCCCCCTCAGGTTGCCGCCGCTTGGGCTGGATGATGGCGAATTCGTCGCCACCGAGCCTTGCCACCGTGTCACCATCCTCGATCACGCGCTGCAGGATGCCGGCCACCTTGCAGAGGATACGATCCCCTTCCGCATGTCCGAAGACATCGTTGATAGCCTTGAAGCGGTCGAGGTCCAGACAGAAAATCGCGACTTCGCCACCCCGCCGATTGACCATCTGCAGCGCCTGGCGCATGCGCTGGTCGAACAGCGAGCGGTTGGGAAGATCCGTCAATATGTCATGGTGCGCCAGGTGCTCGATCATCTGCTGCGCCTGGCGACGCTCGGTCAGGTCGCGCACGACAAGCACGCTGCATTCGTAGCCGCGATAGGTGATGGAACGCCGCACGGTTTCGACAGGGATTGCCTTGCCGTCATGGCCCGATAGCGTCGTCTCCAGCGGAATGGCGACTTCGGCATGGATATCCATGTCGATGGTGAGGAAGACTTCGGGCGCAACACCGATCACCTGCTGTGCCGACCAGCCGGAAATGGCAAAGAAGCGCTCGTTCGCATCGATCACCCGACCGTCACGGACGATGAGCAGCCCTTCCAGCGAAGCATTGGCGAAACCGCGGAGGTCAGTCAAATGACGGTCAATGAAGATGGCGCCGAGAGCAATGAGGATCAGCCCCATCGCTGCAGCCATGACGATGCCGGCAAGGATGCTTCGATCCATGGAGAGAGCAGCATCCGATGCGCCCACTTCGGGCGTGAGCGTGACGCCGCTCATCGCGGTGAAATGCAGGGAGCAGATCGCAAGCAGCAGAAGAAGAGCGCCAGCCATAATACGTCTGAAGCCATGAAGGCTGCGAAACATCAGGAAAGCCAGCGAGGAGAAGATGGTGCCGATGGCGACGGAAGCGATGACGCGCGGTATATCGAAGGTAAGCTCTGCCGAGGCTTCGATGGCCTGCATGCCTGTGAAGTGCATGGCGGCTATTCCAAACGCTATCAGCATGCCGCCGACCGCAAAGGAAACGCGATTATCCCATTCGAAGGCGACGGCGATGGCGAGCCATGAGCCGACGATGGCAAGAACCACCGAAAGCACGGTCAGCGAAACATCATAGGAGATCGGAAGGCTGCTTTCATAGGCGAGCATGGCGATGAAATGCGTCGCCCATATGCCGACACCGCTGGCGAAAGCCGCAGCAACAATCCAATAGCGACGCTGATGCGACTGGCATTCCTGCGCACGCGAAAAAAGAAGCATGGTGGCAAGGCTGCCGATGAGGCAAATGACTGCCGCCACAACAATAAGCCTGAAGTCATGATCGTCACGAATACATGCAATCACTGAAAACATTACGCGTCTCCAGAATACGCTTCTGGATTGAGGTTATTTCTAATAATCTAAAAAACTTGTAAACTACATACGCAACTAATCACATAAGAGCGCACCTCGATCGAAAGACGCAAGCTACGGTAAATTTTCAGTTTTAACGCCTCGAAACCGACAGGCCTTTGGTCTATCGTCCCTCCAAATCTCATGCAAGGAGTCGGACATGACCGATCTATCGCCCGTTCTCGATCGCGCCGATCAGAACCTGCCTTCCAGCCTCGACAATCTCTTCGAACTGCTGCGCATCAAGTCCATCTCCACGGATCCGGACTACAAGGCGGAATGCCGCAAGGCGGCGGAGTGGCTGGTTGCCTATCTGAACTCGCTGGGCTTCAAGGCCTCCGTGCGCGACACGCCCGGCCATCCGATGGTGGTCGCCCATCACGATGCCGGCAGCGCAGATGCTCCGCATGTGCTGTTCTATGGTCACTACGACGTGCAGCCGGTCGATCCGATCGACCTTTGGGAAAGCGATCCTTTCGCCCCGGCGATCAAAGACGTGGGCAATGGCCGAAAGATTCTGGTCGGCCGCGGCACCTCCGACGACAAGGGCCAACTCATGACCTTCGTCGAGGCGGTACGCGCCTATAAGGAAACCAGAGGCACGCTGCCGGTGCGCATTACCATTCTGTTCGAGGGCGAAGAAGAATCCGGCTCGCCCTCCCTCAAACCCTTCCTCGAAGCCAATGCCGCCGAGTTGAAGGCAGATTTCGCCCTCGTCTGCGACACCGGCATGTGGGACGGCGATACACCGGCAATCTCGGCTGGCCTGCGTGGATTGGTGGGTGAGGAAATCGTCATCACCGCAGCTGACCGCGACCTGCATTCAGGTCTCTACGGCGGTGCCGCCGCCAATCCCATCCATATCCTCACGGATATCCTCGCCGGCCTGCATGACGAGACGGGACGCATAACCCTTGCCGGCTTCTACGAGGGTGTTGAGGAAACGCCCGCCAACATCAAGGCCTCCTGGGAGACGCTCGGGTTGACGGCCGAAAAATTCCTCGGCGACGTCGGCCTGTCGATCCCGTCGGGCGAAAAGGGCCGTTCGGTGATGGAGCTCACCTGGGCGCGCCCGACGGCCGAAGTGAACGGCATCACCGGCGGTTACACGGGCGCCGGCTTCAAGACGGTGATTGCGGCCAAGGCATCGGCCAAGGTTTCCTTCCGTCTCGTCGGCCAGCAGAACCCGGCAGCGATCCGCGAAAGCTTCCGCGCCTATGTCCGCTCGAAAATCCCAGCGGACTGCTCTGTGGAATTCCATGAGCACGGCGGCTCGCCCGCCATTCAGCTTTCCTATGATTCACCGTCACTCACCAAGGCGAAGACAGCGCTCTCCAACGAATGGCCGAAGCCTGCCATCGTCATCGGCATGGGCGGCTCGATCCCGATCGTCGGCGATTTCCAGCGGATGCTCGGCATGGAATCCCTACTCATCGGTTTCGGCCTCTCCGACGACCGCATCCATTCGCCGAACGAGAAATACGAGCTGCGCTCCTACCACAAGGGCATCCGCTCCTGGGTCCGCGTGCTCGACGCGCTTGCCGACTAAGCGATCTGCGGGTGCGCATGCGCACCCGCTGCCATTCCCGACGGATGGCACGGAATGCCGTCATCCGGGGTCAAGGGCCAAGGCCGCCATCGTGTCAATTCATAGCCGCCGATGAGATAAAACATGGGAATCTGGATCGATACCGATATGGGGTTCGATGACATCGCCGCCATCCTGGTGGTCACGCATTCGGATCTCGCCATCGACGGCGTTTCGCTGGTCAGCGGCAATGCACCATTGTCCCATGTCCAGGCCAATGCGGCGAGTGCGGCAGCGGTCTTCAATTGGACGTTCCCGATCCATACCGGCCGTGAGCTGCCCGTGCTTTGCAAGCTGGAAACGGCACAGAGCATTCTCGGCCAGACAGGCATTCCAACGACCGGCAGAAGCCTGCCGCCAGCCGATCCGCTTCACGTGAGCAATGCCTTTGATGCCCTCAGCAATTGGCTTTCCGACGGCAACGGACCGAAACGCATTCTGGCGCTCGGGCCGCTCACCAACATCGCGGCGCTGGCGCTCGCTCGGCCGGATCTCGCCGCCCGCATCGACGAGCTGACCTGGATGGGCGGCGGCGTCACCTCGGGCAATCATACAGCATCGGCAGAGTTCAACGCCTTCGCCGATCCAGAAGCGCTCGCCATCGTCCTTGCCCACGGCCTGCCGTTGCGCATGATCGATCTCGACATCTGTCGCAAGGTGCTCGCCTGGCCCGAAGATGTCGCCCATTTCCGGAAGATAGCCGGCGAAAAGGCGCAGCTGCTCGCAGACCTGCTCGAGGGCTACGTCAACATCGCCATCAGCCGCGGCAGGCAGGCCATGGCGATCTATGATCCGACAGCGGCCGCCATTTTTGTCGAGCCTGACATCGCCACTCTTCGGCATGCTCGGATCGACGCGGAATTGCAGGGGCAGCATACGCGCGGGCGCACCGTCGTCGAAATGCGGGCGTCGCATGGGCAATTCAATGCCCATTTCGCCGCCGAGATCGATGCGGAGAAGGCGCGGCGGATCATATTCGACGCGCTGCTTCGGGAAGCCGGTCGCTAGTCCCTTTGGTCCGGAACAGCGATCGTCGATCCCTGCTCCCCAGGTGTTCTAGGCCAGCCCCAGATGCTGCTTCACGAAACGCGTGACCTCCTCCGCTAACTCCCGATCCTCCGGCGCTCCCATAAAGCCGCCATGCGGCATGGCTTCGAAGACGTGAAGCTCGACGGGGACGTCTGCTCGGCGCAGGAGACGATGCATGCGCACCGCATTGGAGAGGAACAGGTCCCGCGTGCCGCTCTGCAGGAACGTCGGCGGAAAACCCTTCGAGAAATCGCCGAAGAGCGGCGAAAGATAGGGATGAGCGAGATCCGCACCCTCTGCATAAAGCAGATTGTTCGGCATGAGCGACCCCGGCAGAACGACATCGACAAGCCGATTGACGTGAAAGCTGTCTCCCGACTCCGTGAGATCCAGTTCCGGCGAGAGGAGAACCAGCGCGGCCGGCAGCGGCAAGCCTTCATCGCGAGCGCGTAATGTCATCGCAGCCGCCAGATTGCCGCCGGCCGAGCGTCCACCGACGATTACATTCTCCGGCCTATGCTGCGTCAGCACGTGGCGATAGACCGCCATGCAATCGTCAAGCGCTGCGGGATAGGGATGCTCCGGCGGCATGCGGTAGTCTATGGCGTAGCAGCGGATGCCATGTTGGTCGGCCTGGCTCTGCGCCCCGGCGCGACAGGCAGCTCCGCCACCGACGACCAGCGCGCCGCCATGAAGATCGATATAGACGGAGTCTTCCGGGAACGCGCCGTCTGGCGACGCGATGTGGACGCAGGCGCCCTCGATTTGCACCGTCTGCACGCTGGCGCGCACTTGCGTCGCCAGCCTCTCGGCCGCTGCCTGATAGTAGACATCGGCGAAGGCTTTCAGCTTCATCCAGCCATCGAAATCGCTGACGTCAGGCATGACATGCAGCGCATTCAAGGGGGTCCCGTCGTCACCGACGGCTCGCCGCAGCGCTGTCTGCGCCTCCGCACTTATCGACGTCGGAAACGGCACCGTCCGCTCCGGCAGTTTCACTCCGTTGTACTTATCGTTCATGATGTCTCTCGGCAGGTTCGTCTGCGAATGGCCGCCGACGTCTTGATGATGATCCCGGTCAGGCCTGCAATTCCTGTTCGACCAGCGTCGTCCAGAAGGCCACGCCCGAAGCGATTGCTTCGTCGTTGAAGTCGTAGGCGGTATTGTGGTGCAGGGCGCCATCGACAGCCGGGCCATTGCCAAGCCAGACATAGCAGCCCGGAGCGTTCTGGCCGAAGAAAGCAAAATCGTCGCCGGCGGTCGATGGCGGAAAGTGGGTTTGCACGTTCTCGCCAAAGACGGCCGTCGCAGCTTTCAGCGCCCGCGCTGCGGCATCGGCATCGTTGACGACGGGCGGGATGCGGCGCTCGAACTGGTAATCGACGGCAATGTTGAACATCGCAGCCGTACCATGCGCCAGGCGCCCGATTTCCTCTTCGAGCTGATCGCGAACCTCCGGCGTATAGGCGCGCGCCGTGCCGCCGATCTCGACCATATCGGGAATGACGTTCAGTGCCTTCGGATCGCCCGCCTGCAAAGAGCAGGCGCTGACGACAGCCGGCTGCAGCGGATCGACCACACGCCCGACGATGGTCTGCAGCGAAGACAGGAAGGTCGCGGCCGCCGTAATCGGGTCCTTGCCGAGATGCGGCTTGGCGCCGTGGGTTCCCGTGCCGCGAAAGGTGACGCGCCATGTATCCGACGAGGCCAGCTGCGGCCCCTCGACGACGGCCATCTCATCAACTGCAAGGCCCGGCATATTGTGCAGCCCGTAAACGGCATCGCAGGGGAAAAGATCGAAAAGACCCTCTTCAACCATACGCCTGGCACCGCCACGACCTTCCTCTGCCGGCTGGAAGATGAAGTGTACCGTGCCGGAAAAGCCGCGCCTGGCGGCAAGCTGGCGTGCGGCGCCGATCAGCATGGTCGTGTGACCATCATGTCCGCAGGCGTGCATCTTGCCGGGGATGGTGGATTTGTAGGGCCGATTGGCCTTCTCTGGCATGGCGAGCGCATCCATATCGGCACGAAGGCCGATGCGGCGCGTGCCGTTGCCGACCTGCAGCGTTCCCACCACACCGGTCTTGCCAAGGCCGCGATGCACCGTCAGCCCCGCTTCCTCCAGCAAGGTGGCGACGATGCCGCTGGTACGCTCCTCCTCGAAGCCGAGTTCAGGGTGGGCATGAAGGTTGTGGCGAAGCGACGTCAGGAAGGGGAGATCGGGCTCGATCTCATCGAGAAAGGACATGGGAGATTCCTTCGGCATAGAGCACGATGATGGCGTGCCCTATCTTCCCCAAAGCCGTGCCCGCTTCAACCCAAATGACGCTCAGGCACCGAGCTTGTTGAAGACATGTGCCTTTCCGATAACGGTCACCGAAACCATGCTGCCGATTTCGGGCAGGCCGACGCCGGAACTCTTGATGTTCAGCGTCTCCGAACCATTGGCATCGGAGAGCACGACCGTGACAGCGCAGACGGCGCCGCCAAACTCGATTTCCGTTACCTTGCCGATGCAGGCAGCACCTGCCCCGGCCTCATCGATGGCCCCGAGGCGCAATTGCTCGGGCCGCAGCATGATGTCGGTGCGCCCCTGCCGGCTCTCGATATCGACCGGAATCTGTCCCAGGACACATTTTGCCGATCCGTTGTGGAGATCGGCCGGCAGCACGATGGCATCGCCCAGGAAGAGCGCCGTCTCGCGATCCCTGGGCGTGAGATAGAGGGCTTGTGGCGTTCCCGCCTGAATGAGCGTGCCTTCACGCAACACGGCGACCTGATCGGCAAAGGACAGAGCCTCCGCCTGGTCATGCGTCACCAGAACCGCCGTGATGCCGGCAATCTGCAGCACGCGGGCGACGGCCTTGCGCATGTTTTCGCGCAGGCCGGTGTCGAGCGCGGAGAAAGGCTCGTCGAGCAGCATCAATCGCGGCTTGCGGCCAAGCGCGCGGGCAAGCGCAACGCGCTGCTGCTGGCCGCCGGAGAGCTGGTGCGGGCGGCGGTCGAGCATGCCGCGATCGAGTTCGACCATGTCGATGAGGGCGTTGATGCGCTGGTCGCGGTCGCGCGCGCCGCGCTCCATGCCGAAACCGATATTTTCGGACACGCTCAGATGCGGAAAAAGGGCGCCATCCTGCGAGACGATGCCGATGCCGCGACGATGTGCCGGCACGATGGCTTCACCATCCGCCAGGGTCTCACCCTGCAGCACGACCTGGCCTGCATCGGGCACCTCGAAGCCGGCGATGATGCGCAGCAGCGTCGTCTTACCCGAGCCGGACGGGCCGACGATGGCCGTGCGGCTGCCGGCGGCGACCGTAAGATCGATATTGTCGAGCGCATGCACGGGGCCATAGTGCTTGCTGATATTCTTGATCGCCAGAAAGGTCATTGTCCGGCCGTCCGCTTGGATTGCACGTAAAGGAGAAGGGTGAGCGGCAGCGACAGGACGACCATCATGAAGGCGTAGGGTGCTGCGGAAACATAGTCGATCTCGCTGGTCAGCGACCAGAATTTCGTCGCCAGCGTTTCCGTGCCGTTGGGGGAGAGCATCAGCGTTGCCGTCAGCTCGTTGGTGATGCCGAGTGCTACGAGCGCCACACTGGCGGCGAAGCCGGGAGCGGCAAGCCGCATGGTGATCTGCCGCACGGCCTGCGCCGGCGTGCGGCCGAGCGCCATGGCGGCGCGCTCGAGTTCGACGGGCGCCTGGGCGATGCTGGCGCGCAGGCCGACCATAGCGCGCGGCAGGAAGAGCAGGATATAGGCGAGCAGCAGGGTTGCGAAGGTCTGGTAGAGCGGCAGGACAAGCCGGACGGTGATCGACACCAGCGCCAGCGCGACGACGACGCCCGGCAGCGAACCGACATAATAGTGGCAGGCTTCGAGAATGCGCTGCAGCCGGCCCGGCGCACGCACCGACAGCCAGGCCATGGGAGCTGCGGCAATGGTGGTCAGAAGACCGCCGGCAACGGCCAGCGCAATAGTCTGCAGCAGGGTGGAGCCGACCGTATCGATCCGCCAGACGCCGACACCGCCAAGATAAAGCCAGCGCGCCAGGGTGACGAAGGGAACGCCGAGCGTCAGTATGGCGGTCACGACCGGCAGCGCGATGGCAGGAACCATGAACCAGCCAAGACGGCGGCGATCCGTCGGCCGCGCCGCACCGGAACCGACGCGGGCATAGCGTTCGTTGCCGCGCACCAGCACCTCGATGCCGAGCAGCAGCAGGCAGCAGAAGACGAGAACGCCGCCGAGCATGTTCGCAGCCGGGCTGTTATAAGCCGACTGGAACTGATCGACGATCGCGGTCGAGAAGGTATCGAAGCGGATCATCACGTAGAGACCGTATTCCGCCAGGAGATGCAGGCCGATCAGCAGCGAACCGCCGCAGATGGCGAGGCGAAGCTGCGGCAGGATCGCGCGGAAGAAGACGCGCCAGGGGCCGAGGCCGAGCGAGGCAGCGGCATCCTCGATTGCCGGATCGAGCCGGCGCAGGGCGGCGGCAACAGGCAGATAGAGGAAGGGATAATAGGCTAGCACTGAGACCAGCACGCCGCTCCAGAGCCCGCGCATGCTCGGCACGAGGCTGACCCAGGCATAGCTGTGCACGAAAGCGGGCACGGCAAGCGGCGCAACCGCCAGCCAGGACCAGATGCGCGCGCCGGGAATATCGGTGCGCTCCGTCAGCCAGGCGAGTGTCACGGCCAGCAGGATGGAGAGCGGGATGGTGCAGACTTCAAGCAGGACAGTATTGACGAGCAGTTCGCCGACGCGATTGCGGAAGATCAGGGCGATGACCTCGGCCCAGCCCGTATCGATCGTGATCCAGATGATGAAGCCGAGCGGCACCAGGCTCAAAAGCGCGACGACGGAAGCAAGGGCGACGACGGAAGCATGCCGGACACGGCTGCGGGGAGCGGCCGTCAACGGGGGCATTCGCATGGCGGCTGGCTCGCCGGCGTATGTGTTCTTCTGCAGCAAATCCGAGCTGCCTTTCACGCCCTGAAATAGGAAGGCAACCGCCGCTTGCGGCGATTGCCCGATCGATTGGCCTAAAGGCCATCCGTATGCCCCTAGCAGGGCATAGGACAAGGATGCAAGAGCCAAGCCCGTCCGAACGCGCTCTAAAAGCGCCGCGGCGCGGGCCCTGGGGTTAGATGAGGCCTGCTTCCGTCATCAGGTCGGTGACCTTCTTGCTGTTCAGCTTCGAAGGCTCGACCTTCGGCGCCTGCAGCTCGGAGATCGGCACCAGCTTCGCATTGGAAGCTTCGCCGTTGCCGACGGCATATTCATAGGAGTCGCCATCGCGCAGAACGGCCTGGCCGCCCTTGCCGGTGATCCACTTCAGGAAAGCCTGTGCTTCCTTCTGATGCTGGCTGGATGCCAGCACGCCGCCGCCGGAGATGCTGACGAAGGCGCCCGGATCCTGGTTCTTGAAGTAGTGCAGCGAGACGTTCTTGCTGTTTTCGCCGGTCTTGGCCTGATCGCCGAACCAGTAGTAGTGATAGATCAGTGCGCCCTGGATCTCGCCGGCGTTGACTGCCTTCATGGCAACGCTGTTGCCCTTGTAGAAACTGGCATTTTCCTTCATCGCCTTCAGCCAGGCGCGGGTTGCGTCCTCGCCCTTCAGCTCAAGGAAGGCGCTGACGATCGCCTGGAAGTCGGCACCGGCCGGCGAAGCGCCCCAGCGGCCCTTCCACTTGGGATCGGCGAGATCGAGCATCGACTTCGGCAGATCGGCTTCCTTCAGCTTGGTCTTGTCATAAGCGAAAACCGTGGAGCGGGCGGCAACGCCGACCCAGTTGCCATCGGCAGCCTTGAAGGTTTCCGGCACCTGGGCGAGCGTCGCGGCATCGACCGGGGCAAAGAGCTTGTTGGCATCGACCAGCGTCATGCCCGGAGAATTTTCCGTCAGGTAGACGTCGGCGGGGGAGGCAGCGCCTTCCTGGATGATCTGGTTGGCGAACTGCATGTCGCTACCATTGCGGATCGTGACCTTGATGCCGGTTTCCTTGGTGAAGCCATCCGCCCAGGCCTGCGTCAGCGCCTCGTGCTGGGCGTTGTAGACGACGATGCCTTCGGAGTCGGCGGCGTTCGCCATCATCGGAGCAACGGCAAGGCCCGCGGCAAGCGCCAGCGCGCTGGTAAGATGAGAAAAGGAAAAAGTCATAAAGTCCTCTCGCGTGAAAAGCACCGCCACCAGGCAGCAATGCGATAGCCTATATTTTTCCTGAGAATTTTTTTCAAGTTTGCACTCAGGTCGCTTTATCACAAAAGTTTGAAATCAGAGTCAAGATTTCGCCGCGATCTCCGCAGCGAGGTCGAGCCAGGCGCGGCCGGCATGCGACAGATAGCCGCCGCGCCGCCAAATCCAGGCCATGTGCCACTCCATGCCCGGTTCGACGACGAGCGCATGGGCGATGCCGGGGCGCTGGCGCTGTTCGGCGATCAGCCGCGGCAGGAAGCCGACCCCGAGTCCCGCAGCGACCAATTCGGCGATAAAATTGATCTGGCTGGAGCGAGCGGCGATATCAGGCGCGAAGCCGGCGGTGCGGCAGGCATCGAGAATGATGCCGTTCAGCGCAAATCCGGTTTCGAACAGAAGGAATGAATTACCCTTGAGCGCCGCGAGCGGCACCGCTTCCTGCCTGGCGAGCGGATGGGAAGATGGCAAAAGCACATGCATGGGCTCGCAGCGCACGCTTTGCCATTCGAAGGCGTCGGGCGTGGGTAGAAGCGAAGCCCCGAGATCGACCTCGTCGGCAAGCACCATTTCCTCGAGCCGTTTCGCCCCCTGTTCGATCAACCTGATCTCGATACCGGGATAGCGATTGCGGAAGACGGCGAATACTGGTGCAAACAGAGCATCATTGCCGATCGGCGGCAGGCCGAGGCGCAAAGTGCCGCGCGTGAGGCCGCGCAACTCGGACAATTCGGCCAGCAGATCGTCGCGGCCGGCGAGGATCGTGATCGCCCGGCGATAGACCACCTCGCCGGCATCCGTCAGCGTCGTGCGATGACCGATGCGGTTCAGCAGCGACAGGCCGAGCTCATCCTCCAACTGGCGCACGGCCTTGCTGACGGCGGATTGGGTCGTGAACACCACCTTGGCGGCTTCCGAAAAGCCGCCCTGGCGCACTACCTCGACAAAGGCTTTCAGCGTCCGAAGCTCCATCACTATTCCATACAGGACTGAATTTCATGAAATCAATTCATTTTATTCATCTCGCAGCAGGGCTTATCTTCAGGCCGTCCGATTTTCCCGAGTTTCCCCATGCGTATCGACCTACAGAATCATCCGAAACTGAGCCGGCTGGCCCAGATCCTGTTGCTGCTCGTCTTCTGGCAGGCGGGCGAGACCATCGTGCGCCTGACGCATCTGCCGATACCCGGCGCCATCGCCGGCATGTTGCTGGTGCTGGCGCTATTTGCGAGCGGCAAGGTCAAGCTGACGAGCATGAAGCGCGGCGCAGAATGGTTTCTTGCCGAAATGCTGCTGTTCTTCGTGCCGGCGGTGCTGGCTTTGCTCGATCATGGCGAATTCATCGGCATCGTCGGGCTGAAGGTGCTCGCGGTGATCTTTGTCGGCACCGTGATCGTCATGGGCGTGACCGCCATCGCCATCGATATCGGCTACCGCCTAATGATGCGCCAGGGAGCGTCCAGCCATGCCCACGATTGAAATCGTCGCATCAGGCCTGTTCTGGCCGCTGGCGACGGTCGGCCTCTACTACGTGTCGAAGGCGCTCTACCGTCGCTGGCCTTCGCTCTGGCTATCGCCGCTGGTGGCCGTGCCCGCAGTCCTGATCGTCATCGCCCTCATGCTGCATGCCAATTACCAGGACTACATGCATGACAGCCGCTGGCTGCTTGCCCTGCTCGGGCCGGCGACCGTCGCCTTTGCCGTGCCGATCTATGAGCAGCGCGATCTCATCAAGCGCTATTGGCCGGTCCTGATGTTCGGAGTTGCGGTCGGCAGCACCACGGCGATGGTGTCCGCGTGGGGGCTTGCGAGCCTCCTTGGCCTTGATGAGAGCCTGCGGCTCAGCCTGATGCCGCGCTCGATCAGCACGCCCTTTGCCATGGTTGTTTCGGGCGATATCGGCGGTGTACCCAACCTGACGGCCGTCTTCGTCGTCATCACCGGCCTGTTCGGCGCCGTTGTCGGGCAAATCCTGCTGCGGCTGCTGCCGCTGCGATCGGGCATGGCGCGCGGAGCGCTCTATGGCATGGGCGCGCATGGCATCGGCGTCGCGAAGGCTCACGAGATCGGTCGGGAAGAAGGATCGATCGCCGGATTGGTCATGGTGCTGGTGGGGATGACGAACGTGCTGGCGGCGCCGCTGATCGCCTGGCTCGTGCATTGAGTTTGAACGAAAAGGCCGCGGCACTTTCATGCCGCGGCCTTTTTCAATTCAAATATTCCGTCTCAGTTATCGCGCGTTTCCAGCGTCTTGCTGAAGAAGATCGCGACCAGCGTGCAGACGACGCCCGACAGCAGATAGAGGCTGGTATAGACGAGGCCGAACTGGCTGGAGAGGGCAAGCGCCACGAAGGGTGCAAAACCGGCACCGATCAGCCAGGACAGATCCGACACGAGGGCCGAGCCGCTATAACGATAGTTCTGGCTGAAGCGCGATGCACTGGCGCCAGCCGCCTGACCGAAGGAGAGGCCGAGCAGCGTGAAGCCGAGCACCACGTAGATGTGACGGCCGGTCGCGCCGCCATCGAGCAGCCAGGGCGCAACGAAGGCGAAGCAGGCGATCAGCACGGCGCCGATGGCCAGCTGATTGCGGCGGCCGATCCGGTCGGCGAGCATACCCGAACAGATGATGGCGAGAATACCGCAGATCGCGCCAAGGAACTCCATCAGCAGGAACGAGCCGGGGGTCTGCTCGCTGTAGAGCGTAACCCAGCCGAGCGGGAAGACCGTGACCAGATGGAAGGTCGCAAAGCTTGCGAGCGGCACGAAGGCGCCGATCAGCACGTCGCGGCCATGCACCCGCAGCAGTTCCGTCATCTTCACGGGTTCGAGCTCGTGGCGCTCCAAGAGCGTGCCGAATTCCTCGGTCGCCACCAGACGCAGGCGGGCGAAGAGCGCAACGACGTTGACCGCGAAGGCGCAGAAGAACGGATAGCGCCAGCCCCAGTCCAGGAAGTCCGCACTCGTGAGGCTCGTTACGAAATAAGCGAACAGCGCGCTTGCCAGCATGAAGCCGATCGGGGCACCGAGCTGGGGGATCATCGCGTACCAGCCGCGATGGTTCGTCGGTGCGTTGAGCGCCAGGAGCGAAGCCAAGCCGTCCCAGGCACCGCCGAGCGCCAGGCCCTGGCCGATGCGGAAGATGGCAAGCAGGATGATCGCATAGACACCGACCTCGGAATAGCCGGGCAGGAAGCTCATTGCCGCCGTCGAGCCGCCAAGCAGGAACAGCGCGATCGTCAGCTTGACGCCACGTCCATACCTGCGGTCGACCGCCATGAAGATGAACGAGCCGATCGGGCGGGCGATGAAGGCGAGCGCGAACACCAGGAAGGAAAGGAGCGTGCCATGCAACGGGTCGGCGAAGGGGAAGATCAGCTTCGGGAAGACCAGAACCGATGCGATGGCATAGACGAAGAAATCGAAGAATTCGGACGTGCGACCAATGATCACGCCGATGGCGATATTGCCGGGGGCTACGGAGCCGCCCGCATGCATGCTGCGGGCATCGCTCTCCAGAGTAGAAGATGTGGGGTTCAGTGATTCATGCGTAACGCTGACCATGCGCGGGAGCCTCCCTCTCCGAGCACGAATTCCTCCACGAATTCGTGCATAATGAAAATGTCGATCAAACGTGCGAACATATCAAGTATCGAGCATGAAATAATTCGCAAATTAGCGATCAAATCGGGCCATTTCCGCGTTTGACGCCACATTTCAGATCAGACGGGAACCGCCGCCGATAGCCATTTGTTCCGATCCAGGTATATTGGCGGCGATAAAAGCGAATGGCCTCATGGAAAACCTTCTGGATTTCTGAGGGTTTTCCCGATACGTGGGACAGCATTCCATACCGCAATGCACTCAAGCTTGCTGCGGTGCGACGAAACACCTCATATCGTTCATGACCGCCGTCCTTTAGTCGCGGTAGGGTCGAAACAAAAAGAGCTTTAAGACGTGCCAAGACTATCGAAGATTTTCAGCCGTTTATCCGTCATCCCATTGTTTTTGCTACTTTCAGGTTGCAATCTTGTGGTGATGGCTCCCTCCGGCGATATCGCCATGCAGCAGCGGGACCTCATCATCGTCTCGGTCGTGCTGATGCTGATCATCATCATCCCGGTGATCTTCCTGACGCTGTATTTCGCCTGGAAATATCGCCAGTCGAACAAAGAGGCGACCTACGAGCCGGAATGGCATCATTCGACACGTCTGGAGCTGGTCATCTGGTCCGCTCCGCTGGCCATCATCATCGCGCTCGGCGCCGTGACCTGGATCAGCACCCATCAGCTCGACCCCTACCGCCCTCTCGACCGCATTGCCGCCGACAAGCCGCTCAGTGCCGACGTGAAGCCGCTGACGGTCGAAGTGGTGGCACTCGACTGGAAATGGCTGTTCTTCTATCCGGAATACGGCATCGCGACCGTCAACGAGATGGCGGCGCCGGTCGATCGCCCGATCAATTTCAAGATCACGGCTTCGGCTGTCATGAACTCCTTCTTCATCCCGGCGCTGGCAGGTCAGATCTATGCCATGCCGGGCATGGAGACGAAGCTGCACGCCGTCATCAACCATCCCGGCGAATTCCAGGGCCTGTCCGCCAATTACAGTGGCGCCGGCTTCTCGAACATGCGTTTCAAGTTCCATGGCCTCAATCAGGCTGACTTCGACCAGTGGGTCCAGAAAGCCAAGAGCCAGGGCACGGCACTCGGCCGCCCGGAATATCTGGCGCTTGCCAAGCCGAGCGAGCGCAATCCGGTGCAGTATTTCAACGCCGTCGATGATGGTCTCTACAACGCCATCCTCAACATGTGCGCCGATCCGAGCAAGATGTGCATGAGCGAGATGATGCACATCGACGCCAAGGGCGGCGGCGGCAAGGAAACCCACGAAAACCGCGAGCGCCTGATCTACGACAACCGCGATGGTGCCTCGGCCGAGGTCACGCCCGTCAAGGCTGAAGGCGATGCTACCCATACCATGCAGCATGGGGACAACTCGATGCAGGGCATGGATATGGGCAACGGCTCTTCTTCCGATTCGTCGACCGGTTCGGCACAGCATCAGGGTCACTGATCCGGTGCGCTCAATAACAAGACATTCATAAGGGACAGAGGCAATCCATGTTTTCCAACCCGGACCTCTATAAATTCATCTTCGGTCGGCTGACGCTCGACTCGATCCCGTATCACGAGCCGATCCTCGTCGTGACCTTCCTCGGCGTCGCCGTCGGCGGTATCGCCCTTCTCGGCCTGCTGACCTATTTCCGCCTCTGGGGCTATCTCTGGAAGGAATGGTTCACCAGCATCGATCACAAGAAAATCGGTATCATGTACGTCGTGCTGGCGCTGATCATGCTGCTGCGCGGCTTCTCCGACGCGCTGCTGATGCGCCTGCAGCAGGCCATCGCCTTCAACGGTTCCGAAGGTTATCTGCCGCCGCATCACTACGACCAGATCTTCACCGCCCACGGCGTCATCATGATCTTCTTCGTGGCGATGCCCTTCGTCACCGGCCTGATGAACCTCGTCGTGCCGCTGCAGATCGGCGCGCGCGACGTGTCCTTCCCGTTCCTCAACAACTTCTCGTTCTGGATGACGACGGCCGGCGCGATCGTCATCATGATCTCGCTCTTCATCGGCGAGTTTGCCAAGACCGGCTGGCTGGCCTATCCGCCGCTTTCCGGCATCGCCTACAGTCCCGACGTCGGCGTCGATTATTACATCTGGGGCCTGCAGGTCGCGGGTATCGGAACGACGCTTTCGGGCATCAACCTGATCGCCACCATCGTCAAGATGCGCGCGCCGGGCATGACCTTCATGAAGATGCCCGTCTTCACCTGGACGTCGCTCTGCACCAACATCCTGATCGTTGCCAGCTTCCCGATCCTGACCGCAACGCTCGCTCTGCTGACGCTCGACCGCTATGCCGGCACGAACTTCTTCACGAACGACCTCGGCGGCAATCCGATGATGTATGTCAACCTCATCTGGATCTGGGGTCACCCGGAAGTCTACATCCTGATCCTGCCGGCTTTCGGCGTCTTCTCGGAAGTCGTCGCCACCTTCTGCGGCAAGCGCCTCTTCGGCTACGCCTCGATGGTTTACGCCACCTGCGTGATCATGATCCTCTCCTACCTCGTCTGGCTGCACCACTTCTTCACGATGGGCTCGGGCGCCAGCGTCAACTCCTTCTTCGGCATCACGACGATGATCATCTCGATCCCGACGGGTGCGAAGCTTTTCAACTGGCTGTTCACGATGTACCACGGACGCATCCGCTACGAGCCGCCGATGCTGTGGACCGTCGGCTTCATGGTGACCTTCACCATCGGTGGCATGACCGGCGTCATGCTGGCGGTTCCACCGGCCGACTTCGTGCTGCACAACTCGCTGTTCCTGATCGCCCACTTCCATAACGTGATCATCGGCGGCGTGCTCTTCGGCATGTTCGCGGGCGTCAACTACTGGTTCCCGAAGGCCTTCGGCTTCAAGCTCGATCCCTTCTGGGGCAAGATGAGCTTCTGGTTCTGGCAGATCGGCTTCTGGTTCGCCTTCATGCCGCTCTACATCCTCGGCCTGATGGGCGTTACCCGCCGCGTCAGCCAGTTCGACGATCCGTCGCTGCAGATCTGGTTCATCATCGCCGCCTTCGGCGCCGGCCTCATCGCCATCGGCATCGCCTGCTTCCTCATCCAGCTCGCCGTCAGCTTCATGAAGCGCGAAGAGCTTCGCGACCACACCGGCGACCCCTGGGGCGGCCGTACGCTGGAATGGTCGACCTCGTCGCCGCCGCCGGCCTACAACTTCGCCTTCACGCCGATCGTCTACGATCACGACGCGTGGTGGGACATGAAGAACCGCGGCTACGTCAGGCCGACGGAAGGCTTCATCCCGATCCATATGCCGAAGAACACCGGCACCGGCATCATCCTCGGCGTTCTCTCCATCGGCTTCGCATTCGGCATGATCTGGTACATGTGGTGGCTTGCCGCCATCACCTTCGTCGCGATGATCGTCATTACGATCGGCCATACCTTCAACTACAAGCGCGACTACCACATCCCCGCCGACGAGGTCGTCAAGACCGAGAACGAGCGTACGAAGCAGCTCGCAGGACAGGTGTAAGACTTATGACCACCCAAACCGCACACGCTCCCAAGGATGGCGAAACGCCCGCCTTCTACATGACGGAAGAGCATCATCCTGAAGGCAGCACCATGCTGGGCTTCTGGATCTACATCATGAGCGACTGCCTGATCTTCGCAGTCCTCTTCGCCACCTTCGCCGTACTCGGCCACAGCTATGCGGCCGGCCCGTCGCCGGCCGATCTGTTCGAGCTGCCGCTCGTCGCCCTCAACACGGCGATGCTGCTCTTCTCCTCCATCACCTATGGCTTCGCCATGCTGGCGATGGAGAAGGACAACAAGTCGGGCACGCTGATGTGGCTGACGATAACGGGCATCTTCGGTGCCCTCTTCATCTTCTTCGAACTCTATGAGTTCTATCACCTGATCCTCGATGGCGCCGGCCCGCAGCGCAGCGCCTTCCTGTCGGCCTTCTTCACGCTGGTCGGCACGCACGGCCTGCACGTCACCACCGGTATCGTCTGGCTGATCACGCTGATGGTGCAGGTTGGACGTTACGGACTGATCCCGGAAAACAAGCGCCGTCTTATGTGCCTTTCGATGTTCTGGCACTTCCTGGACGTCGTCTGGATCGGCGTGTTTTCCCTCGTCTACCTCATGGGAGTTCTCGGATGAGCTCGAACGCAAACCATTCGCATCATTCCGGCGACGCCCACGGCCACGACCACCACGGCGGCCACGAGGCGGCACATGGCACCTTCAAGAGCTACATGACGGGGTTCGTCCTCTCCGTCATCCTGACCGCCATTCCCTTCTGGCTGGTCATGGCCAAAGTGATCCCCGATCCCGCCGTCACCGGGGCGATCGTCATGATCCTCGGTGCGATCCAGATCGTCGTGCACATGATCTACTTCCTGCACATGAATACCCGCTCGGAAGGCGGCTGGAACATGATGGCGCTGATCTTCACGATCGTCATCGTCATCATCGCGCTGTCCGGCTCGCTCTGGGTCATGCATCATCTCAACGCGAACATGATGCCCATGTCGCCCGAGATGATGCGCAACATGCCATAAGATCGAGCGGCGGGCCTTCAGCAAAAGGCCCGCCCTCTTCCCGGCGCGAAAATTCCGCCGGATGCTGCGCAGCGCATCCCTGAAAATGCGAGATGCCGCAGCCGATTTTCAGACCACGCATGATCTTCCGCGAAGAGAATTGAACCTCCCGAAATCATGCGGCAGCGCGTCCCTGGAGACCAGCGCCATGACCGACATTTCCTCAACCGCATCTCAGGGCAAGTCGCGTTCGACACTTACCCTTGCCATCTGGGTATCGGTGCTTCTGCTCCTGACCGCGCTTCTCATCGGGCTCGGCACCTGGCAGGTGAAGCGGCTGCACTGGAAGCTGGATCTCATCGCCCGGGTCGATGCGCGCGTGCATGCCCCGGCGGTTCAGGCACCCGGCCCGGCGCAATGGGCTGAGATCAACGCCGAAAACTCCGAATACAAGCATGTTCAGGCGAGCGGGACTTTCCTCAATGACAAGGAAGCGCAGGTCTATGCCTCGACCGCGCTTGGCGCAGGCTACTGGGTGCTGACGCCACTGAAGCTTGCCGATGGTACGATCATCATCGTCAATCGCGGCTTCGTTCCCACAGAGAAGCGCAATCCGGTGACACGCGCCGAAGGCGAGATTGCTGGCGAGACCGCCGTGGCCGGCCTGCTCAGGATCAACGAGCCCAAAGGCACGCTGCTGCGTTCGAACGTGCCGGCGGACGAGCGCTGGTATTCGCGCGACGTGACTGAGATCGCCGAGGCCCGCGGGTTGCAGAACGTGGCGCCCTACTTCATCGATGCCGACGATGCGAAAAATCCGGGCGGACTGCCCGTGGGCGGGCTGACACAGATCACCTTCCACAACAGCCATCTCGTCTATGCCATTACCTGGTACGGACTGGCCGCCATGACGTTTGGCATGGCCGGATATCTTGTCTACTCCGAACGCAAGCGGGCACGGGCGGCCGGCTGATCGCCATCCCTTTGCTTTCGGGCAATTTCCGACGCCGAAGCCGCAGCTTTGTGGGAATCGCTCTAGATCGTCATCTTGGGAAAGCGAAGCTGCCAGCGCCGGCCGTCGCTCGTCATTTCGACAATCCCGAACGGCTCGACATCAACAGCCCAGAATGCTGCGGGCGGTGCCTGCAGGGCCTGCAGAACGGCAGCGCGAATGACGCTCGCATGGGTGACGACGACGATATGGCCGGCATCCTCGATATGATTTCCCATCCATTCAGCGACGCGCTTCATGACCGCCGACAGGGCTTCACCGCCATGCGGCGCGACCGAGGTATCCGTCATCCATAGCGCCAGAGAATTCGCATCCTTTTCATGCAATTCTGCAAGGGATTGCCCCCGCCAGTCACCATAATCGCATTCCCGCAAGCCGACATCCGGGATGGCATCGAGACCGAGGACCGTGGCTGTCTGGCGCGCGCGCAGAGCCGGACTGGTCCAGACCCGATCGATCGTCTCGAGGCCGAAGGACAATGATTGAGCCTGCTGCACTGCCTTCGCCTCCAAGGGTTCGTCATCCGGAAAGCAGCCGTTTCGATTGGCTCGCGTCGCCCCATGGCAAATCCAGCTCAAACGCGTTTTCATGAGACTGTCCCAACTCCATCCCCTGCCGCGCTCTTGTCGCGATTTCGCATCGCAGTGGCGCTTGATTGACAACCATCTTTACAAATAGATATAAACTTGCACTTGCGGGTGCGGAAGCCGGTGGAATTCCGGCGCGGTCGCGCCACTGTAATCGATGACGGAAGCTTCGCCCTCGAGAGCCAGACCCTTCCCGCAAGAACCCTTCCGCAAATGGAACGCGCTTTTCTTAAAGAGGGAAATACAATGTCCGACACCACTTTCGCCCCAACCGCAATTCCGCAGCCGATTCCGCTCGGCCAAATCCTGCCCTGGGCCATTTTTGCCGGCCTGCTGATGCTGCTCGCGATCTATTTCGTCGGCGCCGAAGAAGGCGCGACCTCGCTCATCTCGGGCATGTATGTGCATGAATTCGTGCATGATGCCCGTCACCTTCTCGGCTTCCCCTGCCACTAAGGGGTCAAGCACATGGTTGGACGTCTTTTGCTCCGCGGCATGATCGTCGGGGTCCTTGCCGGTATTCTCGTTTTTGCTTTCGCCCACATCTTCGGCGAACCGCTGGTCGATTGGGCCATCGGCTTTGAAGAAAAGGCCGCGCAAGCCGCCGGCGAGGCGCCGGAGCCGGAGATCGTCAGCCGCGCCACGCAGGCGGGCATCGGCCTCTTCACGGGCAGCGTGATCTTCTCGACCGCAATAGGCGGATTGTTCGCGCTGGTCTTTTCCTTTGTTTACGGTCGTGTCAGCCCTCTCGGCGCACGCGGCACGGCAGCCCTGCTCGCCATCGCCGCTTTCGTGACGATTTCTCTCGTGCCGGACATCAAATATCCGGCAAACCCGCCGGCCGTCGGCAATCCCGATACGATCGGCGCGAGAACCGAGCTGTTCTTCATTATGATCGTTGCCTCCGTCGTCGGCATGATCGTCGCCGTGGGCTTCGGCCGTCGGTTGGCAGCGCGATATGGTTCCTGGAACGGCGCGATCATTGCCGGAATCGGCTACATCGTCTTCATCGCGCTGATCCAATATCTGCTTCCCTCGATCAACGAAGTGCCCGAGCAATTCTCCGCCGTGGTGCTCTGGCGCTTCCGCATCACATCGCTTGGCATGCACGCCATCCTCTGGACGACGCTCGGCCTTGCCTTCGGAGCCTGGGCGGAACGCCAGCTGCCGCAGACACGCTACGGCAGTGCGACCCTGCGCCGGGCTTAGCATGATAAGTAGCCCGCATCCCGCGCATGGCAACATGCGCGGGAAACGCCAGCATCCAAGCAGCGTCCTTTTTGCACTCTTCTGGCTCATGCTGTCGAGCTGGCCGGCTTCGGTTGCTGCGCATGGTGGCGGCTCTTCCGGCAGCCAGGCCGGTATCCCGATCCCTAGCCTCACCCATGGCGAGATGGCTGTGATCGCTCCCTATTACGGGCGGATCGTCTCCCTTGCCGAGAGCACATCGGATACCGACGAAACCTTCCGTCGCCTCTTGAACTTCGCGCAGATCCAACGCGCCTATTGCCTCTGGGGCCTGATGCCGGACAGCGTCAGCGACGAGGAAAGCCCTTTCAATGAATGCTCCCACGCCTACCTCGCGGCGGCAAAAGCGGTGTTGCTGCAGATGCGGGTAATGAAGGTGGAAAAGGCATCGGTCGACGACCTCGTCTCCGATATCGACGCGACACTCGTGCGTAACAACCTCTCGCTCATCCTGTGCAAATTCAGCGGCGAGAATTTCAATACGGCCGATCTCATCCGGCCGAAACTTGCCGACATCGCGCTCCATGCGAAGAGCCTTGTTGCGATTTTATCGGCCAGCCTGCTCGTTCTTTCAGGCCTATGGCTCGGAGCGCGCGCATTGCGGCCCCAAACCCAGCCTTAGAGCAGTTCAGCTCTTCACGGAATCTCCGAACCGATTTAGCTCTATGTTTTCACGCAATTCCGGACGGAAAACCGCTGCGCACTTTTTCTGAAATTGCTCTAAACAAAACACCGCCGCAAGGTGCGGCGGTGTTTTGGGTCTTACCAGTAACGCGGGCGATCACGCCAGCGGTCATCGCGCCAGCCGTCGCGATGGTGGCGATGGCCGTGCCAGCCCCATGGCGGCGGCGGTGGCGGCCTGTAGTAACCCCAACGCCGGGGCGGCGGAGGACCCCAGCGATTCGGGCGGCATTCGCCCCAACGCGTCAGGTGCCAGCCACGACCGCAGGCATAGTCGACTTTCACGATCGGCACTGAGGCCGTTGTCCCAACGGCTGGGATAGGCATTGCCTCTGCCGAAGATACAACCAGGCTGCCGAACAAGGCAGCGATGGCAATCACGGACGATCTCATTTTGATGGCCCTCTATCCAAGTCCCTTACATCAGGGATTTAACCCTCCGAGGTATGAACGCCGGCTGAACCGAAAAAGGCCTTTTGACGGCGAAATCAAGATCAATCCAAACGCCTGTCCGTAGCCGAAAGAGCATATTGTCGCCGGTATTTGCAGCCGGCCGCAACCTACTCGCGCGTCACGAGAGCTTCATGAAGGAAGCTTACACCAGCGATATCAATTGCCATAAAGGAGTTTGGGATGGTCGACCTCGCTTCAAACACTTCGGAGGGTGGCAATGCCAACCATCCAATTCACGGCGCCGGTAGTTCGGCAAGATGGTTTCTGCCGATCTTCGGCGTCCTTGTCCTGGCTGGCCTCGGTTATGTCGGCTATGCGCTCGGTAGCGAGCTCGCCGATGCCGCTGCTGTTCCGTGGATCCTGCTCGGCCTTGCGCTGCTGATCGCGCTCGGCTTCGAATTCGTCAACGGCTTCCACGATACGGCCAACGCGGTCGCCACCGTCATCTACACCCGTTCGCTGCCGGCGGAATTCGCCGTCATCTGGTCCGGTTTCTTCAACTTCCTCGGCGTTCTGACCTCGTCGGGCGCCGTCGCCTTCGGCATCCTGGCGCTGCTGCCGGTCGAGCTGATCCTCCAAGTCGGTTCCGGCTCCGGTCTTGCGATGGTCTTTGCCCTGCTGACCGCTGCCATCATCTGGAACCTCGGCACCTGGTATCTCGGCCTGCCAGCCTCAAGCTCGCACACGCTCGTCGGCTCCATCATCGGCGTCGGTCTCGCCAACCAGTTCCTCGCCCCTGCCGGCTCCGCCACCAGCGGCGTCGACTGGTCGCAGGCAAGCAGCGTCGGCATGTCACTGCTGCTCTCGCCGATCATCGGCTTTGCCATGGCTGCGATCTTGCTGCTGGTCGCCAAGGTGCTGATCCGCAACAAGGAGCTCTATGAAGCACCGAAGGGCAATGCGCCGCCGCCGGCATGGATCCGCGGCCTGCTGATCTTCACCTGCACCGGCGTCAGCTTCGCCCACGGTTCGAACGATGGCCAGAAGGGCATGGGTCTGATCATGCTCATCCTTATCGGTCTCGTACCGACGGCTTTCGCGCTGAACCGCACGCCCGACGTCAACTATCTCGAAGCTTACAAGGCTGCCTCCACGCAGGTCGAGACCGTGCTCGGCAAGTATGTGAAGCCGGGCGTTGCCGCTCCGGCCGATCCGAAGGCTGCGGTCAGCGATGCCGTCAAGACCAAGACCTGGACGGACGCAACAACGCCTGCACTCCAGGCCTATATTCATGCCACCAGCGCCGAAATCGCCGCTTATCCGAGCGTCGAAAAGCTGCCGAACGGCCTCGTCGGCAACGTTCGTAACGACATCTACCTGATCGGTGAATCGCTGAAGCTGATCGACAAGCAGAAGCTGCTGCCGATGAGCGCCGACGACCTGAAGGCCGTGACCAACTATCACGCCGCCGTCGATCACGCGACCAAGTTCATCCCGCTCTGGGTGAAGGTTGCCGTCGCATTGGCACTCGGCCTCGGCACCATGGTCGGCTGGAAGCGCATCGTCGTCACGGTCGGCGAAAAGATCGGCAAGACGCACCTGACCTATGGCCAGGGTGCCGCTGCCGAAGTCGTCGCCATGCTGACAATCGGCGCTGCCGACCATCTCGGCCTGCCGGTCTCGACAACGCACGTCCTGTCCTCCGGCGTCGCCGGCACCATGGCGGCAAACGGTTCCGGCCTGCAATGGTCGACCGTGCGCAACATGCTGATGGCGTGGATACTGACGCTGCCGGCCTCGATCGCACTGGCCTTCGTGCTCTTCGTCGTGCTGCGTCAGGTCTTCTGATCATCGCCGATAACGACTTCGGACATCCTCGACAAGACAATGGCGCCCCTTATAGGGCGCCATTTCATTTGCAGCATCCCGCCGGCAGACGCGGCACCACCGCAAGCGTCGCAAAACGCATGGAAACCGCTCGCGGGTCCGCCAGAACTCCCCCGAAGCGCCGAAGCCATGCCGTCAGGAACGCCGGAAGCGTCCGTTTCCAAATGGCTTCAGGCGACGCTTTCCCTCTTGTTGCCATTCGCACCGAGGCCGGAAATCTTGGCGAGTTCCGAACGACGGTTGGCATAATTCTGCGCAACCATCGGATAGTTGGGAGCAAGTCCCCATTTCTGTCTGTACTCCTCGGGTGTCAGACCGTAATGCACGCGCAAATGGCGCTTCAATGTCTTGAAGCGTTTGCCGTCTTCGAGGCAGACGATGTAGTCGTTCGTCACCGATTTCTTCAAATCCACTGCCGGCACCAGATTGCTTCGATCGACGATCGAAGCCGACCCATCCAATGTTTGCAGCGCCTCGTGAATATCCTTGATAAGCCTAGGGAGGCTGTGAACAGGGATGGCATTATGGCTGACATAGGCAGAAACGATCTTCACGCAGCCGTCGAACAAGGAAGGCATCTTCTGGGGTACGGGGTCTTTTCTCTCGCTGAAAGAATCCATGATCTTTTCCCGGATCTCATTTGGTTCCTCGTGCGCCGCCCCGCTCGAATTGCATCATGCGCGATACCCGCAGCCGGGCAGCGCGCCGTTTCGATTTGCGCCCTGTTCCAGGAGCGCGATCCCGGTTTGGTAACCGGGGCAGAATGCGTCCGCATGAAATGCGTGCGCAATCACAGCCGGTAGCTTTTCGCTCCGTATCCCATATCCGCAGCAGTCTGCGGCAGTTCGCCGGCTGAGTCCGAAAAGTAGACCGCCAGCTTGTTGCAAAGAGTGACGAGCGGCATGCCGAGCATGAATGCCGTGTGAGTGGGATCTCCGCCGCAATGATGCAGCGTCTGGAGAATAAACTTGCGCTCGACATCCTCCATCGTCTGGCCGACAAGGCTGCCGATGGCGGTATCGACCGCTCCCTGCAGCAAACGGCCATCGCCAAGATGGAGAGTGATCTCCTCAATCAATCGATTTTCGCTCGCGGTCACGATAACGACGTCATCGGCATGACCGCCGAGCTCGCACAGCACATAGAGGCCGGTCTCGGCATCTATGGCGACGCGGCCAATCGCTTCGGCCGCCCGATCGCAAATAAGAACATGCGGGTCAGCCCCGCCGACGAATGTGGCCGACAACTCGCCGCTTCCGGAAAAGACAATGCGAAGTCGGCTCACAAAAGCGCGCAGCAACGTCTTCGTCTTCAGCTCGCTTGCCGCTCGGGCCGCCGAGATCTGATAGGCCGATGTGAAAGCCGGCTGCTTCATCATGGCATCACCTGCAAGCCCCTGATGGCAGGCTTCGGCGAAAGACCGGCAGATATACGCCATGCACAACGATTGGAGATTGCGACCATGTCCGGCGGGACAAGAGCAGGAATAGTCATTCCACCCCCCGCAAGACGGCTTTCCGCTTGTAGCGCCGGAGTTGCGCCAATGAAACCGGCTTCGACAACAGAAAGCCCTGCACATGCGTTGCGCCCGCTTCCCGCGCCACATCGAGCTGTGAGCTGGTTTCGATACCCTCGACGACGACAAATGGAGCAAAACAGGCGGCAAAACCGACGAGATGAGAGAGGCTGTCGCGGCCGTCGCGGCCGCGCCTGTTATCCCACACGAAGGCTGCGTCGATCTTGATGATATCCGCCGGCACCTGCAACAGCGATGCCGGCGTGGCAAAACCCGACCCGAAATCATCGATTGCGATACGACAGCCGAGATCGCGGATCATCTTCATACGCTCGATGGATGCGCCAACCACGGGATAACTTTCGGTGACCTCGATGATGAGGCGCGAAGCAAGCTCCGGACGGCGGTTAATTCGCCCGAACACATCAGCAAACCGATCGAAGTGCGACAGGCTGGTGGCGGAGAGATTGAAGCCGAGAACCAGCGCCTCGTCCGCGGCGAGATCGGATAACACCATATCCAGAATACGCAGATCGAGATCGAACCAGCGATCCTGCCGCTCAAGGAGCGAAACGAAGGTACCGGCCGTATGCACGGTGCCGTCCGAGTCCGTTACGCGCGCCAGGCTTTCCGCGTAGAACACCTTGCCGACATTTCCTGCATCATGAATCCATTGCGCCGCGAAACCCAGGCCACCTTCGGCGATCGCCTTCAAAATCAGGGCTCCATGCCCCTCCTCCTCGCGGCTTGCACTACCGTTCATCGGACTTCCCTTTCGGGGCGACACGGCG
This sequence comes from Martinezella sp. CNPSo 3964, assembly GCF_057784375.1. NCBI lineage: Bacteria > Pseudomonadati > Pseudomonadota > Alphaproteobacteria > Hyphomicrobiales > Rhizobiaceae > Martinezella > Martinezella sp. CNPSo 3964. Next base: position 7,361 of record NZ_JBXSOW010000015.1, on the reverse strand, counting down.
ATCGAGAAACATCCAGGAGCAGGAAACAGGGCGCGCTTCGCTCCGAAACATCGGATTCCGGTGTGTATAATCCACCTCTTCCATCTTCCAGACACCCTCAAACCTCAATCATTGAGGCCCCCTTCATCGAGCTGGAAATATTGCGCCGAAGACCGTAGTCAACCCGGCACGGACATGCCTACGAGATAGTTATTTAATAATTGCTAATACACTAATTAACTCGCGCTGCAAAAGTCAATCTCCATGCAGCCTTCCCCCATATAACTAAACTAAAATATTAATGCTCTTCAACAATTATTCACCACTTGCCGCGTGGACCACCAGCCACGTTGCCGCGCCGCCTGCAGAGCCAAATCCAGAGGCGGCAGATCCTGGTGCCACAATCTTTCCCACTCCAGACTCATGATGCCGGCATAACCATCGGCATCGAGCGCTGAGCGCAGCGCCGCCATCGGGAATTCGCCGGTGCCGGGCAAAACATAACTATAGGGCAGTCTCGGCCCCGGCCTGGAAACGCTGTCCTTGATATGGAGATGTTGCGTGTTGTCTCGAACCTGCTTCCAGGTTTCGACGGGATCTTGCCCGCCCTTGCGCCAGGTGTGATGCGTATCCCAGATCAGCGCGCAATCGGGCGCTATTTCAAGGAAGCGTGGAATAGCGTCCGGCAATGCGAGGAAATCATGTGTCTCGATGACCATAGCGGCATGAAAGCCTTCACGCTCCGCGGTCTCACGCCACCATTGCAGCGTCGCCAGCGCCTCGGCCAGCTCGCCCTTGTCGGCGCTTTCGCCGCCGTCGAAAACCCTGAGCGAACGAACGCCGGCGGCCTCCGCCCACGGAAGATAGCGCAGGAACTCTTCCTTTGCCTGCGCTGTCGGACCGACAAGACGCAGCGACGTATTGAAGGCGCAGATGCTGACGGCAGAAGCCTCCAGCACTTTGGCCAGGACGGCCGGAGAGCCGAACCTTTCGGTAAAATGCGTAGCCAGATCGACGGTGCCGCCAAGGGCGCGGATTTCGATGGCGTCGATGCCATGGTTTTCGGCCAATCCGAGGGCTTCGCTCAATTCGAACTCCGCACATCCCAGCGTGGAAAATGCCGACATTATCCGCGACCTGTCACTATCAACTGCGATCACCAGAGCCTCCTCCGCCCGGTTGCCGCCCACTCAAGGTGCGGATGGACACACTCCACCCTTCCGCAGCCTGTGGCTCGACATAAGTAACCAAACGGATAATTAAGGAGCTGGCTTCAGCCGTCAAGCTCGGATCGCAGTCGACGTCACAGGATAGCTCACCAGCGCTCGACGGCGCAAAGTGGGATATTCAGAATAAAGAAGACGGATATCCTTCACCAGACAATCGGATGGGTTTCACCGGTCGCGACATTGACGAAGCCTTCCGGCGCCCTTTCGGAGGGAGCGACCAGAACCCAGCGCCAGGGCGCGCAGGTGAGTGTGGCGAAGGAAAGCCGCTCGGGAAAACCCGGCCACCAGCGCGGCGAGAAGGTTGGCTCATACATCCAGTCGATGTCAGCTCCGGCCTTATACAGCGCCTGCATCTCGGCATCCAGCTCTTTGGCCGAGCGCGCCGTCATCAGGCCGCCGACTTCATAGCGGACGCGGGCAACGACCTTGCCGCCCGAGACCAGCACCCAGCCACCCTGCTGCTCTTTCAGCGCATTGGCGACCATGGCCATCGCTTCATCGGAGGATCCGACGACCCAGATATTGTGCTTGTCATGCCCGAGCGTGGCGCCGAGAGCTGTATCCGGCGTGCGCGGCCCGGTGCCGAGCCAGAACATGCGGGCGACCTTGGCCTCGCCGGAAAAGCGATCGACGATCGCGAATTTCGTGACGTTGCGATCATGATCGCGCTCAACGGCGCCATCGCGGACAGGCAGATCCATGGTGATGAAATCATCGGCCCAATGGAAGGGGCGCAGCAGCGCCGCCTTGGCCGTGGCCGCATCCGAAGGAGCGGCAATGCGAAAATCTTCTGCCGTGACGGTCCGATCGATACGAACCGTCTGCGTCGCCCAATCAGGCCAGTCGATCTCGGGCCGGATGCCGACGAAGGCCTTGCCCTCGGATGCCGGCCGACCGTCAGCCCAGACCTTGGCGATCGACAATGTCTTCACATCGTCCAAAAGCACGATATCGGCAAAGCGGCCGGGCGCAATCGAGCCGACCCAGGGCGTCAGCCGCATATGCCGGGCGGGATTGATCGTCACGCACTGGATGGCGATTTCCGGCGACAGCCCATTCTCGATCGCAAGCCTGGCATTGTGATCCGTCGCGCCGATCTTCAACGTATCGCTGGCGCTGCGATCGTCGGTGACGAAGGCGATCTGCGACCAGTCGGACAGGCCCTTCTCGATCAGCCCCTGGATGACCTCAGGCAGGGAATGCGGCCGGAGTTCGATGAACAGGCCATGCGTCAGCTTTTCCCAGATCTCATCCAGGAACCAGCCTTCGTGATCGGAGGCAAGACCGGCGCCGGCAAAGGCATTGATGGACGGCAGATCGCGCAGGCCCGCGCCATGGCCTTCGACCACGCCGCGCTGTTCGAACGTGGCGCGGATCATGCCCCAGAGGCGATCATAAGCCGGATTCTCCGGATTGCTGACCGAGGGCCAGTCCATGACCTCGTCGAGGCCGGCCACCATCAGGCTTTCGCTCAGAAAGGACTTCTGTTCGTCATAGCCGAAATGACCGCCGCCCCATTCGTAAGCGGTCGGCGGCACGGCGGAGCCCGGCAGGGGGAAGATCTTCATCGGCGAGCCGCGGCGGCGTGCTTCCAGCCAGAATTCCAGATTGCGGGCGCCATTCACGTTGGAAAACTCGTGACTTGCCTCGCAGGTCCAGGTAACGCCATGCGGCATGACCAGAGCCGCTTCCCATTCCGGCGTAAGATGCGAGCTTTCGATATGCTTGTGCGCCTCGCCGAATCCGGGAACGGCAGCAAGATGCGGCTCGTGCACACGCTCGCCGACCTCGCCCTTATAGCTGCCGGCCGGGCCGACATAGGCGATACGCCGACCCTTGATGACGATTTCCTGGTCTTCCAGCCAGGTGCGGCTATGCACATCCAACAGCTTGCCGACACGCAGCAGGCGATCGGCAGGCCGGCGGCCGAGCGCGGTCAGCGTCAAATCCTGGCGGATCAGCACTTCATCCGCCGCATTGACAAGCAGATCGTCGGGAAGGGTTGTTTTTGGGGATGTCATGAGATGCATGCCTGCCAAGAAATTCGATCAGTCGAGGGTAGAGATGACGGACCGGCGTGTAAAGCCGGCTGGCTCGCTTGCGGAAGGCGAATGATCTCAAGCTTTTGCAATGGCCGAGTGCCGCACGCGACGACGCAGAATATTCATCCCACCAAAGGCAAAAACTGCCACCCTGCCCATTTGTTGGGCTTGTAAAGCCGATGCTCGAAAAATAGTATCCTGCAAGCTTGAAACATATGCCCGATTTCATTGACCAAAAGGATTTCGAGAATGAAAGGCCTCACCCTTGCCCGCGCCGCGGGATTTGCTCTCCTTGCCGCGGCAACCAGCATGCCGGCCTTCGCCCAGGCAAAGACGCTGACTGTTTCCTGGTGGGGCTATAATGGCGAGAAGATGCAAGCCAACATCATCGAGCCCTTCAAGAAGATCTGCGGCTGCGATGTCGTCTTCGAAACCGGCAACAATGCCGACCGCCTCAACAAGCTGAAGCTGCGCGGCGGCAAGGGCGTCGACGTCATCTATCTCACCGACAGCTATTCGCAGCTCGGTATCCAGCAGGGCCTCTTCCAGGAAGTCGACCGCAGCAAGATCCCGAACCTTGCCGACCTCTACGACATCGCCAAGGCACCCCAAGGCAATTACGGCCCCGCCTATACGATCGGTCGCGTAGGCATCGTCTACGATACGGCCAAGGTAAACCCGCCGATCACCTCCTGGAACGATCTCTGGCGCGACGACCTGAAGGGCGCGGTTTCTCTTCCCGGCATCACCACGACGGGCGGACCTCTGACCGTTCTTCAAGCCGGCAAGCACGCCGGCGTCGATCCCTACGCCGATGCCGACAAGGCGTTCGAGGCCATCGGAGCGCTGAAGCCGAATGTGGTCAAGAACTACAATACCGGCTCCGAGCTGGTGAACCTGATCTCGACAGGCGAGGCCAAGGTCGCGATGACACAGGATTTCGTTCTGTCATCCCTGCGCGCGGCCGTTCCGACGATGGCCTGGGCTGATCTGAAGGAAGGCGATATCGCCGTCCTCAACACGGTCAATATTCCGAAAGGCTCTGAAAACGTCGAGCTTGCGCACCAGTTCATCAACTTCGTCCTGTCCAAGGATGTGCAGCAGGCCGAAGCCGAACAAGGCGTCGATGCGCCCGTCTCGACCAAGGTGGTACTGCCGCCTGAAAAAGCCAAGCTCTGGACCTACGGCGCCGACATGATCGCAAAGCTCAGCCGCATCGACTATCAGAAGCTGATCGAGGCGCAGTCGGACTGGGTCGATCGCTGGAACGAGATCTTCGGCATGTAACAGGGCATGCCGCACACTCCTGCGGCATTCTCACGGAATTCGGTTGATGAAGCATTTGATGAAATGGGGTTTGGCGGCGCCGGCGATCCTGGCCGTAACGCTCTTCCTGCTCATTCCCGTGATCATTACGATCGCGGCGACTTTTGGCGAGCCCAAGGGGGTGTTTTCCCCCTATGTCGCCTTCTTCAGCAGCGGCTTTCGCCGCACGGTGCTCTTCCGGACGATCGAAGTGGCGCTGGTAACAACGGCGATTTCGCTGATCATCGGCTTCATCGCCGCCTATGTGATCGCGCAGATGCCGGGCCGCGCCAAAAGCGTGATGATCATTGCGGCGGTCTTTCCGCTGTTGACCGGCGTCGTCGTGCGCTCCTTCGCCTGGCTGATCATCCTCGGCAAGAACGGTATTCTCAACACCATCCTCATGTCGATCGGCATCATCAGCGAGCCGCTTTCGATGCTCTACACCGAAGGCTCGGTGATCGTCGCGATGGTCTATCTCTTCGTGCCCCTGATGATCCTGACCCTTGTCGGCGTGCTCGAGGGCATACCGCAGGATCTTATTCAGGCGGCGACATCGCTCGGCGCGACGCCGGCCGCAACGTTCCGCCAGGTCATCCTGCCGCTTGCCACACCCGGCCTCATCGTCGGCGCCGTGCTTGTTTTCACCGGCAGCTTCACCTCCTATGCCACGCCGCAGCTGCTTGGCGGCGAAAAGCAGATGATGATGGGCACTTTCCTCTATCAGCGTGCCATGGTTACCTTTGACTGGGTCGGGGCCTCGACGATCGCCGCCATCATGGTGGTCGTGACGATCGGCATTGTCGCCATCATGAGCCGTCTCGCACGGCGGCTGAACCCGATGGCGGTGTGACCATGACAAAATCCGTCCACCCTGCACTCATCGCCTTCACGGCTCTTGTCTTCCTGTTCCTGCTGGCGCCGCTTGTCATCATCATCGGCGCCTCCTTCAGCGACACGACCTATCTGACCTTCCCGCCGCAAGGCCTGACGCTGCACTGGTTCTCGAACATTTTTCAGATCGAAGCCTTCCGCACGACGGCGATCACCAGCCTGCAGCTCGCCTTTCTCGGAACCGCGCTCTCACTTCTGATCGGCGTCCCGGCCGCCTATGCCATCAGCCGATACAGGGTGGAGCTGCCGCGCTGGCTTTCGACACTCTTCGTGCTGCCGATCCTTGTCCCGGAAATCGTCTTCGGCTTTTCGTTGATGAAATCGATCACGATCGGCCTCGGGCTGCCGATCTTCCCGAGCCTCCTGATCGGCCACGCGCTGCTGGTGCTGCCCTATTCGGTGCGCGTCGTCAGCGCCAGCCTTGCGAGCTTCGACTTCTCGATCGAGGAAGCGGCGATCAGCCTCGGTTGCCCTCCCTTGAAAACGTTCCTGACCGTCGTGCTGCCGAATATCCGCGCCGGCGTTATTGCCGCCTTTATTCTCGCCTTCATCACCTCGATCAACGACGTCTCGGTCTCGGTCTTCCTGACGGGGCCTGGTATCTCCACCCTTCCCATTCAGATCCTTGCCCATATGGAGCAGTTCTTCGACCCGACCATCGCTTCGGTCTCCGTGCTGCTGATGCTCGTGACCGTTGCCGTGATGGCTATCGTCGAAGCCACCCTGGGCCTCACCTTCCTGACAAAGTAGCCGCCCGTGACCGTATCGCTCTCCATCAATTCCATCAGCGCTCATTACGGCAAAACGGCCGTCCTGCAGGATCTTTCGCTTTCCGTCGCAGCCGGCGAACTGGTTTCGCTGCTCGGCTCCAGCGGCTGCGGCAAGACGACGACGCTGCGGCTCGTCGCCGGCTTCCTGCAGCCGACGAGCGGCACCATCAAGCTCGGCGACCGCGACCTGACGACGCTGCCGGCCCACGCAAGGGATATCGGCCTGGTATTCCAAAACTACGCGCTGTTTCCGCATCTGACCGTGCTCGAAAACGTCGCCTTCGGACTGAAGCAGCGCCGCATGCCGACGCAGGATCGCCGGCAGAAGGCAGCTGCCATGCTGGAGCGCGTCGGCCTTTCCGGCCTCGGCGACCGTCTGCCCTCGGCACTTTCCGGCGGCCAGAAACAGCGCGTCGCGCTCGCCCGCGCGCTCGTCATCGAACCGCCGCTCCTGATGTTCGACGAGCCGCTTTCCAATCTCGATGCCAAGCTGCGGATCGACATGCGCGTCGAAATCCGCCAGCTGCAACGCGCCAACGGCACGACGTCGCTCTACGTGACGCACGATCAGGAAGAAGCCTTCTCGATCTCCGATCGCGTCGCCATCATGAATGCCGGCCGCATCATGCAGCTCGATACGCCCGAGATCCTCTACCGCAAGCCCGCCAACAGCTTCGTCGCCCGCTTTGTCGGCTTCGAGAACCTGCTGCCGCTGCGAGTGGTTGAGCGGGAGGGCGCGTCCGTCACAGCTGAGGCTACAGGGGGCGCCAAAGTCACGCTGTCGCAAGACGATTTCGGGGCTATCCCCGACAACTTCATTCTCGGCTGCCGCGCCGATGGGCTTTCGGTGCAGCAGAGTGGCAATGGTCTGTCTGCTGTGCTCGGAACAAGAACCTATCTCGGCCGTGCCTACCAATATCAATGCAAGACGCCGGCTGGCGATATTGTTGCCAATGGTACACTATCCGAGCCGCTGACAGCGGGGAGTGCCGCCGTGCTTGTACCTGTGCCCGAACAATGCTGCGTCCTCGCCTCCGAGGAATAAGGGGCGCATGACGCCATTATTTGTCATCGCTTATCCGATGGTTATTGCCTTTGGGCCATTTTCTTGATGCTCGTGGGGGATCTTCCGTTTTGGCACG
>NZ_JBXSOW010000014.1:0-157764 GCF_057784375.1 Martinezella sp. CNPSo 3964 | reverse complement strand
ATTTTAGGTCTGTTCGACCTAAAATCTGAATCCGCTCTAGCATCAAAGAAGTAGAGCGTGATGTCGTCCGAAAACCGCGTACACTTTTCGGCATCACGCTCTGGTACAATCTTCAGCAACGGCAACGGGGGCGCAGCATGATCCTTGGGGGTAGGGAAAATTGGCTTCGCGCCAAGGGCAGCAAGAACGAGAGCAAGGTCTCCTTCGTCGAGCTGTTTTTCGATCTGGTTTTCGTTTTCTCGATTTCGCAGCTTGCACATACGCTGGCAGAGCATTTTACCGTGCTGGGCGCGCTGGAAGCGATCATGCTGATCTTTGCGGTATGGTGGGTCTGGGTCTGCACGGCATGGGTTACGAACTGGCTCGATCCCGATCGCATGCCGGTGCGCATCATGCTGTTCACGTTGATGTTTGCGGGTCTCATTCTCTCGGCTGCGATCCCCGAAGCATTTGGCGAGAAGGCTATCTTCTTTGCCGGTGCCTACGTCTTCATGCAGGTCGGGCGCTCGCTCTTCACGGTCTATGCCCTCAGAAACGCCAGCCGGTCCAACTATCGCAATTTCCTGCGCATCAGCAGCTGGTTCATATTCTCGGGCATATTCTGGATTGCCGGTGCGCTGATGGAAGGTGAGACGCGGCTCGTATTCTGGCTGATAGCGCTCGTCATCGAATATTCGGCTCCCGCGCTCGGGTTTCGGGTTCCCGGTCTCGGTCAATCCACAACCGCCGACTGGGATGTCTCCGGCGCCCACCTGGCCGAACGTTGTGCCCTTTTCATCATCATCTGCCTCGGCGAGGCCGTTCTACAGGCGGGCAAGGTCTTTGCCGAACAGCCGGTCACGCCCTTGATCGTCACGGTGTTCATCACTGCCTTCGTCGGCACGGTCGCGCTCTGGTGGATCTATTTTCAGTTCGGCCACGAAAGGGCTGCGCACCGTATCGAGCACGACGACGTGCCCGGAAGCATGGCGCGGCTGGCGTTCACCTACGCACATATTGCCATTCTTGCCGGGATCATGCTGAGCGTCGTCGGCGACGAATTCCTGTTTGCGCATCCTCATGATCCTGCCGATATGCACGCGGCCGCCGCCATTCTAGGCGGCCCCCTTGTCTTCCTGCTCGGAAACCTGTGGTTCAAGGGTGTGACGACAGGCCGACCGCCGCTGTCGCATATGGTGGGGCTTGTCGGGCTGGCGCTGCTGCTTCTCACCTTGCCGATGGTCGTGGTTTACCAGCTCGGCATTCTCGCAACGGCCGTGCTGATCGTCGTTGCGATCTGGGAGTTCGCCTCTCTGAGCCGGGTGGTTCCCCCGGCTCGCTCCACCGGCGATCACTGATCGCCGACGGGCTCCAGCGGCTCACGCTCTTCCTGCATCAGCAGGCTGACGACGCGTTCCATATGCACGGTAATCGCCTCGCATTCTTCGATCGGCGCATCCGAGAGCATGCGGTCGATGAGGGCGGTCTGGATGGTCATGGCCTCTTCCGTGACGCGTCGACCCTCTTCGGTCAGATAGAGTCGCAGCACACGCTTGTCCTGTTTGTCCCCGCGGCGCTCGATCAGTCCGCGCTTTTCCATCTGCGGCAGAAGCATGCTCATGTTGGAGCGACCGACCAGCAGCTTGCGGGCAAGCTCCTGCTGGGAAATCGCTTCGAAACGAAACAGGTTGACCAGGATGTCGAGGTGCGGCGGCTTTATGTCGAGATATGCCAATTCCCGCGCCAGTGATTGCTGCATGAGCTGACAGGCGCGCGCCACGGCGATCCAGCTTCGAAAACGCGGATGGTCCCAGGGAAGGGATTGATTTTTGTTCATCGTTGTACTTTATTGTTCATAGTTGAACATTATTGGATTCCCACTATGCCATCCTTTGCGCTCAAGGTCACCCGGTCGGGTTTGTCCGGCCTCGAAAGGCTGTCTCCGCGGCTTGCCGGCAAGGCGGCCTTCCGGCTTTTCTGTCTGACGCCATCGCGTCGGCCGCGTGGCTCGAAGGCCAAGGCGGCGTATATGGAGGGCAGGCAGCGTCTTCTGGCGGCAGAGCGGGTGATGCTGCCGTTTCCGGGCGGTCGTGCCATGGCCTATCGTTTCAACGGTGGAGCCAAAGGATCGCGCAAGCGCTATCTCGTTGTGCATGGCTGGGGTTCCAGCAGTGAATACATGTCCGAGCTTGCTGCTTTCCTTGCCGACGGAGGGGCGGAAGTGATCTCGCTCGATCTTCCCGGGCATGGCCGTTCGGACGGACGATTCCTGAATGTGCGCTTGGCAGTTTCCGCCATCGTCGCCGCCTCGGCCCGCTTCGGAGCCTTTGATGCCGCGATCGGGCATTCTTTTGGCGGGGCATCTTTGACGCTGGCCTCTGCGGGCTTTCTGCCTGATATCGAGCCGCTTCGGCCGGGCAAACTGGTGTTGATCGGCGCGCCGAGCGCCATGGGCTGGCTGTTCAAGGATTTTGGCCGCCTGATGGGGCTTGGGCCGGCGACGCAGGCGGCTCTGGAAGACGAGGTTCGCCGGATAACGGGCAGGACGCTTGCTTCCTATGACCAGAAGCATGGCCGGCTCGATCCGAGCCGGCCGGTTCTCGTCATCCATGCCGAGGACGACAAGGAAGTGGGCGCCGATCATGCGCGCGGCTATGCTGCCGAGGGCGCGCATGTCCGTCTCTTCTGGGCCAATGGCTTTGGGCACCGGCGTATCGTCAGCGCCGCATCCGTGTTTGACGCCATCCAGAGTTTCCTTGCCGAAGATGTCGAAGAGGAAAATCCGCTCGAAAACCATGACGGGACGGTGCTATCGTTTTACCGAACCCCGCTGCGTCGCTCGTCATAGCAATATCTGCGTCGCGCGGGCTTTTGGGGCAGATCGCCACAAGGAGGCGCGAGGCAGCATGCGTATCGTTACCTCAGTCGAGGAACTGAAGGGGCTCTATGGAGATGCCGGCGCGGCGTCGATCACCAAGGTAACGAGCGTTCTGACGCCGCTCTATCGCCGGATGATCGAAGCATCGCCCTTCATGGCATTGGCAACGGTCGGGCCGGAGGGGCTGGATTGCTCACCGCGCGGTGATTTGGGCGGCGTCGTCCGCGTCGAGGATGAGAAGACCCTGCATCTGCCGGATTGGCGCGGCAACAACCGCGTCGATTCTCTCGCGAATATCGTGCGTGATCCGCGGGTAGCGCTGATGTTTCTCATCCCGGGATCGAATACGACGATGCGGCTCAACGGCCGTGCGGTTGTTTCGATCGAGCCGGCTTTGCTCGACAGTTTCGAGATGGATGGCAAGCATCCGCGCTGCGTCGTCGTCATCACGATCGAGGAAGTGTATTTCCAGTGCGCGCGGGCGGTGATGCGAGCCGAGCTTTGGAATGCGGAACGGTTCATCGATCCGACAAGCCTGCCGAGCCCGGGCATGATGCTCAAGGCTGCAAAGGCCGATTTCGATCAGGAAACTTATGATCGCGAGGCGCCGGCGCGGGCGGCCAAGACGCTGTGGTAAACAAGCCGCCGGCATGCTTGGGAAAGCAGCGCCGGCGGTTGGTTGGCTCGGCTTCTAATTCTTGTAGATGAGCCAACTTTTGGTGAAATCCTTCTGCATGCCTTCCTGATAGACGCTGCTGCAGTTGCGGCCGGCATTCTTGGCGCAGTAAAGCGCCAGATCGGCCTTGTTGTACAGCTGTCCCGAATCGGCTGCTTCCGAAGCCATGCAGATGCCAAGCGAAAGGGTGATCGGACCGTAGTCGACCCTGGTGCGGGAATTCGTGAAAGGCGTCATCTCCAGCGTGCGGCGGATTCTTTCGCAGACCGTCGTGACGTCTTCGACGCTGGCGGCTTCGAGAATCAGAGCGAATTCCTCGCCGCCGATACGGGCGACGAAGACATCGCGGCGCACATTGGCGCGGATGATGGAGGCGACGGTCGCGAGGATCTTGTCGCCGACCGGATGGCCGAATGAGTCGTTGATCCGCTTGAAGTGATCGATGTCGGCGAGTACCAGCGCTGTCGTGGGGCGGGTCAAATGATTGTCGAAGATGGAGATCAACCGGTCCTCGAAGGCGCGGCGGTTGGAAAGCCGGGTCAGCGCATCGGTGTTGGCGATGCGCTTGTATTCGTCCAGTTCCCTGCGGACCAGCTCCATTTCCTGGCTGCGCTGGGCGACGTTCTCGACCGTCTTTTCACCATGAGCCATGGTGTCGCCCGTCGCTGCGGCGAGCATGTCGATGGCGCCGCGCAGCAGTTCGGCGCTGTTATGGCTTCTGGAGCTTATGCTCTCGCAGGTCTCGCCAAGCAGGCGATTGTAGCTCAGGAGCGTCGTCTGCTCCTGGCGCAGCGCGCGCAGGACCGCGTCAAGCTCGGAGGTCAGGCGAGCATGCGCATCATCGAAGACGCGACCTGCGTGATGCGGAAAATATTTGGCGCCGATCTCGTCCAGCTCTTCCTGGGTGGCGCTCTTGCCAAGAGCTGCCAGTTCACGGGTAAGAGCGAGATTGGAGCCGATATAGGCTTCGTAGAAAAGTTCGTAATTGCGCGGAATAGGTGCGACACCCATGGATCGCATGGCGTATGTAATCTGCCCTGCCACGTCGGGAATTTGCGCCTTGGGCGCAATCGCCGTACTCATCGGTGAGCTCCGTAACATGTATTGGTTAAATCCCTTCTTTATCTATACAAAGATTCTTTGAGAAAATATTAAGGGCGTGATTGTGAAAAATCCTCTGTGATTACGGTTTTATTCGGAAATAATTACAATTGAAGGACGGTTTTACAGAAGGGGCGCCGATGCGCCCCTTTCGATATGTTCGATCGCAAGTGGTGATTTCTATCCTAGATTGAGTTCCTGGAAGAAATCGTTGCCCTTGTCGTCAATGACGATGAAGGCGGGAAAATCCTCGACCTCGATCTTCCAGACGGCTTCCATGCCGAGTTCCGGATATTCGAGAACCTCTACCTTCTTGATGCAATCCTGAGCAAGGCGTGCTGCCGGCCCACCGATCGAGCCGAGATAGAAGCCGCCATATTTCTTGCAGGCTTCGCGCACTGCACGCGAGCGGTTGCCCTTGGCGAGCATGACCATGGAGCCGCCGAAGGACTGGAACTGGTCGACATAGCTATCCATGCGGCCTGCGGTCGTCGGGCCAAAGGAGCCGGAGGCGTAGCCAGCCGGCGTCTTGGCCGGACCGGCATAATAGACAGGATGGTTTTTGAGATAGTCCGGCATGCCTTCGCCCTTTTCCAGGCGCTCGCGGATCTTGGCATGTGCCAGATCACGCGCGACGATGATGGTGCCGGTCAAGGAAAGACGAGTCTTGACGGGATGTGTAGACAGCTCCGCCAGGATATCGGCCATCGGCCGGTTGAGATCAATGCGGACCATCGATTCCGAAAGCTTGGCTTCGTCGATTTCGGGCATGTATTTCGACGGATCGGTCTCGAGCTGCTCGAGAAAAATGCCGTCGCGGGTGATCTTGCCCTTGGCCTGGCGGTCGGCGGAACAGGAAACGCCGAGGCCGATCGGCAGCGAGGCGCCGTGGCGGGGCAGGCGGATGACGCGCACGTCATGGCAAAAATACTTGCCGCCGAACTGCGCGCCGACGCCGAGGCTCTGCGTGAGCTTGTGGATTTCCTTTTCCATTTCGATATCCCGGAAGGCATGCCCGCTTTCGGAGCCTTCCGTGGGAAGACAGTCGAGATATCGTGTGGAGGCGAGCTTGACCGTCTTCAGGTTCATCTCGGCGGAGGTACCGCCGATGACGATGGCGAGATGGTAAGGAGGACAGGCTGCCGTGCCAAGCGTCAGGATCTTCTCTTTCAGGAAATCCAGCATGCGGTCATGGGTCAGCAGCGACGGCGTGCCTTGATACAGGAAGGTCTTGTTGGCCGAGCCGCCGCCCTTGGCGACGAAGAGGAATTCATAGGCGTCGGTGCCTTCCTCATAGATGTCGATCTGCGCCGGAAGATTGTTCTTGGTGTTCTTTTCCTCGAACATCTTGATTGGCGCGAGCTGCGAGTAGCGCAGGTTCTTCTTCTCATAGGCGTCGAGCACGCCCTTGGCCATCGCGCCGCTGTCGCCGCCTTCGGTCCAGACGCGGCGGCCCTTCTTTGCCATGATTATGGCGGTACCGGTGTCCTGGCACATGGGAAGCACGCCGCCGGCGGCGATATTGGCATTCTTCAGCAGATCGTAGGCGACGAAGCGGTCGTTGTCGGTCGCCTCGGGGTCTTCGAGGATCGAGGCGAGCTGTCTCAGATGGCCGGGGCGCAGTAGGTGGTTGATATCGGCAAAAGCGGTTTCAGCCAGCAGGCGGATGCCTTCGGGATCGACGGTCAGAATATCCTGGCCCTTGAACGTGTCGACGGAAACATAATCGCCGGAAATCTTGCGATAGGGGGTCGTGTCGTCGCCGAGGGGAAATAGATCGTCAGCCATGTGGGAACCTTTCAAGCCGTATGGGCGGGGAAGATGTTTGGAAACGATCTAAATCCGGCTTGCGTCAAAAGCAATTGCTGTTGGCGGCTTGGTTGTTCGGAGCGTCACTCGATCTATTCAGACGAGGAGGAGGTCTGCGCTTGATCCAACTTGCAGCGCTCTTCAATCACTTATAGATAGCCATGGCCATCTAGCCCGGAAATCAACGCATTTTCGCTTGAAGAGATCAGGCTGCACATTGGCAGGATTCACGCGCAATACGCCGTTCCACATGTCATCGAAGCCATCCGGCGCATACACGCTTCCGTCGTCAACTCTTATGCCGACGCGAGTACAGGAAATCAGATAGCGATCAATGCCTTCTTCCACGCGCTTGAGAGGCGGGTAGGGCTTTCCGAATTTTTCCGGATACCAAAGATGCACGCGAGCCTGATTTCGAATCTCGATCCGATCCGACAGACTTCCGAGAGCCTGCTTTACCGTCTGAATGACGTCGTCTTCGGCTTCCCACGACAAATCTCGATCGTCGAAATAGAAGATATCGTAGTCTTTGACACCCCAGGTCGGGGGACGCCCGCTCCTATAATTCCATAGTGTTTGAAACAGACATCCGGCGGTGAGGACGCATTGCGGTAATTTGAGGGGAGGAAGGCGAACAAGCAATTCTCTGTTGATCTCGTTCTCCAGCACATGCGCAACAAAGTCGGACGTCGTTATCGGCATCAGTGCCTCCATTCGTTCGCTTTATGTTCTGTGCGCTAGTGAGTCTCGTCAATAGAAAGAGGAATTTCCAGTAAGGACGCCCCAGCCATCGCTGGGGCGAAGTGTCTCCATCCGGTGATACTACTTTGGCCCGATCATTGTTTCCGGGCGAACGATCGCATCATAATCTTCGGCCGAAACCAGCCCGCTCGCCAGCGCCTCTTCCTTCAGGGTCGTACCGTTCTTGTGCGCCGTCTTGGCGATCTTGGCGGCATTGTCGTAGCCGATCTTCGGAGCCAGTGCGGTGACCAGCATTAGCGAACGCTCCAGACCAGCCTTGATGTTGTCCTCGCGCGCTTCGATGCCGACCACGCAATTGTCCATGAAGGAGACGGCGGCGTCGCCAAGCAACTGCACCGACTGCAGGAAATTGTAGGCCATCATCGGATTATAGACGTTGAGCTCGAAATGGCCCTGGCTGCCGGCAAAGGTGAGGGCGGCATTGTTGCCGAAGACTTGAATGCAGACCTGCGTCAGCGCTTCGCACTGGGTCGGGTTGACCTTGCCCGGCATGATCGAGGAGCCTGGCTCGTTTTCCGGCAACGACAGTTCGCCGAGGCCGGAGCGCGGGCCGGAGCCGAGGAGGCGGATGTCGTTGGCGATCTTGAAGAGTGCCGCTGCGGCCGCATTGATGGCGCCATGGCTGAAGACCATGGAATCATGCGCGGCCAGCGCCTCGAACTTGTTCGGGGCCGTGACGAAGGGCAGGCCGGTAATCTTGGCGATCTCGTCTGCCACCTTTTCGGCAAAGCCGATCGGCGCGTTGAGCCCGGTTCCGACCGCTGTGCCGCCCTGGGCGAGTTCGCAAAGGCCCGGCAGGGTCAGCTCGATGCGCTTGATCGAGGAGGCGACCTGGGCGGCATAGCCGGAAAATTCCTGGCCAAGCGTCAGCGGTGTCGCATCCTGCGTGTGGGTGCGGCCGATCTTGATGATATGGGCGAAGTCGGCCACCTTCTTTTCCAGCGCGGCATGCAGATGTTGCAAGGCCGGCAGCAAGTGATGAACGATCTGCTCGGCGCAGGCGATGTGCATGGCCGTCGGATAAGTATCGTTCGACGACTGGCTCATGTTCACGTGGTCGTTCGGATGCACGGGCTTCTTCGAGCCCATGGCGCCGCCGAGCATCTCGATTGCACGGTTGGAGATCACCTCATTGGCATTCATGTTCGATTGCGTGCCCGAGCCGGTCTGCCAGACGACAAGCGGGAAATGATCGTTAAGCTTGCCATCGATGACTTCCTGCGCCGCCTCGACGATCGTCTTGCCGAGAGCCGGATCCAGTTGGCCGAGCTCCATATTGGCGCGTGCGGCCGCCTGTTTGACGATGCCGAGGGCGCGGACGACCGAGAGCGGCTGCTTTTCCCAGCCGATCTTGAAATTGCCGAGCGATCGCTGTGCCTGCGCGCCCCAATAGCGGTCGCTGGCGACTTCGATCGGGCCGAAGGTATCGGTTTCGGTGCGGGTGGAGGTCATCTTCCTGGTCCTGCTTTCCATTGAGACAGATAGCAGCCCATATAGGCCCGAACGGCACCCAAGAAAACATCAAAGCGCCATTTGGTGACTTTGTTATTCAAGTTTTCTGCTAAGGCGGCGTGCTCTTTTTAACACGCCCCGCATATATTAATGGGGGCACATTTTCCGGCGCTTAAAAAGTCCCGGAAATTTCAATAAAAGATTAACCAATAATTTCATAATTCGGTGTGGACTGAGCGCGGAAGACGCCCCTGCTTCGTAACATGAAGTTGAGGCATTGAACGAAAGGCGGGTCTCGCCGTTTTCACTATGTTGGGTGTACGATGTCGATGGCATCGCGGCCGAGTTGAAGACAGCACCGTCAAGCTCGAAGTTACCGCACGATACAGGGACTGATTAGAGAATGAAACTTGCCTCCAAAGCCACAGCATCCGTCCTGGCTCTTTCCTGCTGCCTTTCTTCGATTGGCGCAACCTCCGCTAATGCTATGACGCTCATGGATTTCATCCGTGGCGGTCAGGGTCGTCAGCAGAGCACGCAGGTTTCGGCTCCGGTTCCTGTCAATCCGGCGCAGACGCTGAATGCCGACCAGCCTCCGCGGGCAAAGCAGCCGTTGCCCACCGTCGATGCGCCGAAATACTATACCTATAAGGCGGATGCGATGCGGTTGGTCTCGACCGCGCATTTTGCCGACCCAGTGGTGACCGGCGCTGTTGCCGATGCGTCCCCGACGCCGGTTGCGGTTGATACCGAAGTTTCTCAGCGCCGCTATCTGGCGGATGCGCGCGTCATGGCCACCAACGATATCGCCAAGGCGATCGAAGCCTATTACGCCGATCAGAGCAAGCCGCTTCTGTGGGTTGCCGATCATGCCGTCAGCGACAAGGCGAAGGCTGCCATGGCGGTTCTTGCCGATGCCGGTTCCGTCGGTCTCGATCCTGCCGATTATGCGGTGACGCTGCCGAGCGCCGATGCTGCGAATGCCGACCCGGTGATGCGCGATCGCGCACTCATGCAGTTCGAACTCGCGCTGTCGGGCAAGATATTGATGTTCGTTCAGGATACGGTTCGCGGTCGTCTCGACCCGAACAAGATCTCCGGCTATCACGACTTCAAGCGCAAGGACGTCAATCTGACGGCAATGCTCGATGTATTGCGCGCCAGCCCCGATGTCGCCGCTTATATCAACAGCCGCAGCCCATCCAATTCGCAATTCATGGAATTGAAGGCGGAACTGGCCAAGCTGCGTTCCGAGTCCGGAACGGACGGCAGCCACATTTCCATTTCGCTGACCGGTACGCTGAAGCCGGGCGACAGCTCGCCGGAAATGGCCAATATCGTCAAGGCGATCGAACATCGCGGTTCGGATGCGCTGAAGGCAGCTCACGCCGATCTTTTCTCAGCCTATCTTGGTACGCCGAGCTATACGCCAGAACTCGTATCGCTGGTCGAGGACTTCCAGCGGGAGAAGGGCCTGACGGCCGACGGCGTGATCGGCCCGTCCTCCGTTCGCGCCATGGTCGGCGAGAACAATGATGTGAAGATCCAGAAGCTGGTCATCGCCATGGAACAGCTGCGCTGGCTGCCGGACGAGCTCGGACCGCGCTATGTTTTCATCAATCAGCCGGCCTTCATGGTCTATTACTACAATAACAATCAGGAGCAGCTGTCGATGCGCGTCGTCGTCGGCAGCAAGCAGCACCAGACCTTCTTCTTCGAAAACCAGGTGCAGACGGTCGAATTCAACCCGTTCTGGGGCGTTCCGCAGTCGATCATCATCAACGAGATGCTGCCGAAGCTGCGTTCCGATCCGAACTATCTCGACCGCATGGGCTACCAGGTCGAAGTCGGCGGCCGCGCCGTCGCATCATCCAGCGTCGACTGGTATGGCTCGACGAAGAGCATTTCGGTTCGCCAGCCGCCGAGCAGCGACAACGCACTCGGCGAACTGAAGATCCTCTTCCCGAACTCGCATGCGATCTACATGCACGACACGCCGCAGAAGAGCTTCTTCAAGAAGGATATGCGCGCGCTCAGCCACGGCTGCGTCCGTCTTGCCGATCCGCGCGCAATGGCTGCCGCCGTGCTGAACACCACGGTCGACGACGTCGCCAAGCAGATCGCGACCGGCCAGAACAAGGGTGTCTCGGTGCCGCAGAAGTTCCCGATCTACATCGCCTACTTCACCGCATGGCCGAACAAGGACGGCGTCATCCAGTATTTCAACGACGTCTATGACCGCGATGCGGCCACGCAAAAGGCGCTCGATGCGACCTCGAAGGCGCGTACGGCTCAAATCTGAGTTCGGTTCGATCCCTGAATTAAAAAGGGCGGCCCTTCAGCCGCCCTTTTGTTATCTTGCTATTATGAGACGACCGCCCCGCGGTCGGCTATCCAGCTAAATCCTTAGCTTCGATCCGCCACTCCCGGCTGCCGAATGTAACGTCGAAGCGCGAAAGGAATGAACGGCCAAGCAACCCGTCGACTTCGTTGCCCAGCGCGGCGTTATCGTCGAGAACCACGGCCGTGATGTCACTGGCTTGGGTACGTCCGACCTTCACGGTGGCCGCCGTGGTATGCGTGGCTTGGGAGACGCCGTTCGCCGTCTGAAGGGATATGCCATTGTTGCTGTCGATCGGCAGCTTGGCTCGTGCGGCAAAGGCCTTGCTCACGGCTACGAAGCTGGCGCCGGTATCGACGATGAACACGCCTTCCGTGCCATTGACAGAAACCTTGGCGAGGATGACGTTCTTGCCCTGCGTCGGAAACCGATCGCTGCCGGTGGCATAGGTCGAAGCGCATTTTCCCATGGTTTCATAGAGCTTAATGATCCCGCGCACGACCGCTGTGTCGTTGCGATCGGGATTGGTGGAAACCCAAAGCTGAAGCGGCCCAATCGCCTCGCAATATTCTCCAAGCTCGCGGTAACTGGTGGAGATTCCCTCAAAGACGGTGCTGTTCAACGTGGCGACGTTGTCGGTCAGGCCGATGACCGAATAGTAGTCATCAATAGCGTCGCGATATTTCTTGGCGCTCTGACGAATGAGAGCCCGCTGATAATAGAAGTCGGGCATTGCCGGCGACATCGCAATCAGGTCATTGGCAGTCTTTAACGCTTCATCGAAATCGCTGAGATCTCCAAGTATGTTGGTGGCGGCACTTAGCGCGACATTAGAGGGCTTGCATTTGTTGGAAAAGGCGATGAACACCTTGGCCGCCTCGCGACGATAACCCTGGTTCTGCAGTTCCCCGGCAAATTTGTAGACGGCGTTCCAGTCGCAAGGTTCGCGCCGCAGCATATCGAGATAGGCCGCCATCGTCGCCCTGCCGGCAACGACGTTCGGCAAGGGGGTGATATCGAAATGCTGGTAAACAGCCATCAGCGCGGGATCGGTTGCCGCAGAAGTTGCTGTCTCGACATATCCGACGACACGGTCACCATAGAGGTAGAACCAGATACCCGCGCATAGCACTGCGCAGATAAGGAGTGTCCGAACGATTGGAGCAAACCATCCTCGGCGGTTTGGCAATCTACCGGCATTGCGGTCGTCTGGGTCTGCTGCGAGCAAGGGGGGCTCCACTATCGAGTCATCGTCCAGCTCAGCGACAGCGCGCAAGAAGCGCCTCTCTCTTGCGATCGCGATGCCAATAGTAGGACGTCGATAAGTTGTGGCCGAAGCGCGTGAATCGCGCAAGACCCACTACAACCCCACCATTCGAACCAACAGAGATTTTGGTGATCTCAGGCTGCGAGCAGCCCCTCGACCAGTTCCGGCGTCAGCTCGTCATAGTGATAGATGATGCGGCTCGGGCCGAGCGTTTCGACACCGACATCGGAATAGCCGAATGGGACGGCCACAGAAGGCACGCCAGCGTTGCGGGCGACGAGGATGTCGTTGATGCTGTCGCCGATCATGATCGTGCGTGTAATATCGCCACCAGCGCGTTCGACGGTGCCGATCAGGTGCTCGGCATTCGGCTTGCGCACGGTGAAGGTGTCACCGCCGGTAATGGCCTCGAAGTAATGGGTCAGCTCCAGTCGGTCGAGCAGCGTGCGCGCCAGCGATTCCATCTTGTTGGTGCAGACCGCCAGCTTGTAGCCTTGGCTTCTCAGCGTATTGAGCGCGGCGAGAAGCCCAGGATACGGCTGTGTGACGCCCGGCATCGTCTCGGAATAATGGGTGATAAAGCGCTGGAGGAGAGCCGGCAATTCTTCGGATGTCAGCGTGTAGCCATGCAGCTTGCAGGCTCGCTCGATCATCACCTGCGCGCCGTTGCCGACGAGATGCGTCACCTCGTCGTAGCTGATGGGCGGAAGCTTGAGGGCGGCGATCGTATGGTTCAGGCTGACGATCAGGTCCGCATGCGTATCAAGCAGCGTGCCATCGAGATCGAATACGACAAGGGGAGATTTCACGAGGAATCGGCCTTTGCATAGAAAAGAGTGCGTCTTCCGGAGTTAAAAGATCGCGCGGGCAATTGCAACCGAAGCACCCTGAAGCCTTGGGGAAGAGGGGCCGGGGATTTCTATATCGCGCCGTTATTTTGGCTTTCGTTTGACTGGAGAGCCGTGTAAACAGCAGACCAACGTAACAATGGGAGCAGGTGGCGCATGGACGCCCGCCAGATGAAAATCGAGGCTGCGAGAGCCGCGCTGGCATATGTCGAAAGCGGCATGCGGCTCGGGATCGGCACCGGCAGCACGGCGGAGGAGTTCGTTCGCCTGCTTGCCGAAAAGGTCGCGGCAGGCCTCTCGATCCAGGGCGTTCCCACGTCCGAGAGAACGGCCAAGCTGTGCACCGAGCTCGGTGTGCCGCTGAAGTCGCTCGACGAACTTCCCGAGCTTGATCTCACCATCGATGGCGCCGACGAGCTGGATGGCGCGCTGACGCTGATCAAGGGCGGCGGCGGTGCACTGTTGCGCGAGAAGATCGTTGCGGCATCGTCAGCCCGCATGATCGTCATTGCGGATCAAAGCAAGGTCGTCGAGACGCTCGGGGCCTTTCCGCTGCCGATCGAGGTCAATCCTTTCGGCCTCGTTTCCACTCGCATCCTCATCGAGAAGGCCGCATCGCGACTTGGGCTTTCAGGCGCTCTGAACATGCGCCACTCGGGCGACAGTCTCTTTGTCACCGATGGCGGGCATTTCATCGTCGACGCATCTTTCGGCCGTATTCCTGATGCAGAGGCGCTGTCGAGCGAGCTCTATTCGATTCCCGGCGTTGTCGAACACGGGCTCTTTATCCATATGGCGACACAAGCGATCATTGCCGGCCCTGCCGGTGCGCGCACGTTGCAGGCGAACAATACATAGGAGCACTCATCTCATGATCAAATTTGCGGGTCTTGGCCGTCTTGCCGCTGCAACCATCCTTCTCTCTGGCATTGCCTTTGGTTCCGTCAACGCTCAGGAAGTTTCCGAGGATCAGATCAAGGCTGCGCGCGCCGCGATCAACGCCCTCGGCATCACCAACCAGTTCGACAATATCCTGCCGAACCTCGCCGAGCAGCTGAAGAGCACGATGATCCAGGCAAACCCGAATTTCGGCGATGCGATCAACTCGACCGTCGACGCCACCGCCCTGGCGCTGGCCCCGCGTCGCGCCGATCTCGAGCGCGAAGCTGCCATCACCTATGCCAAGGCCTTCTCGGCTGACGAACTGAAGGCGATCGCCGATTTCTACGGTTCGCCGGCTGGCAAGAAGCTGCTCAAGGACGGCCCGCTCGCCACCCGCGAACTTTATAAGGCCGCCGATATCTGGAGCCAGGGCATTTCACGCGACCTCGCAAACCAGAGCAACGATGCCCTGCAGAAGGTCGTCAAGCAGCCGGTCACCACACCGGATGCCGGTGCTGCCGCTCAGACTGCGCCGAAGCAGTAAGCGACGGGTCTTTGCCGTGCTCGTTCCGGCAGGCAAATTTTGTCTTTTGGCGTGAGCGGCAGGCAGTTACAAATTCGAAGCCCGGATTGATTCCGGGCTTTTCTTTTTGCGGCGCGGCTCCCTATATGAGTGCCAACCCCCAATGGCGCTTTGCGCACATGTTCATGACCACAGGAGCCACCCATGCCTTCGTTTGATTTCGACCTTTTCGTGATTGGCGGCGGTTCCGGTGGTGTGCGCAGCGCGCGTGTGGCGGCATCGCTCGGCAAGAAGGTCGGCATCGCCGAGGAATATCGCTATGGCGGCACCTGCGTCATTCGCGGCTGCGTGCCGAAGAAGCTGTTCGTCTATGCCTCACAATTTAGCGAGCATTTCGAGGATGCCGCCGGCTACGGCTGGACGGTCGGCGAAAGCACGTTCGACTGGAAGAAGCTGATCGAGGCGAAGGACAAGGAAATCACCCGACTGGAGGGCCTCTATCGCAAGGGGCTCGACAACGCCAAGGCTGACATCTTCGACACGCGCGCGGAGCTGGTGGATGCCCATACAATCAAGCTGCTAAAGACCGGCCAGACGGTGACGGCGGAGACCATCGTCATCGCGACCGGCGGCCGGCCGAACCTGCACACGGCACTACCGGGTCACGAGCTCTGCATCTCCTCGAACGAAGCCTTCCATCTGAAGGAATTGCCGAAGTCGATCCTGATTGCTGGCGGCGGCTATATCGCCGTCGAATTCGCCAATATCTTCCATGGCCTCGGCGTCGAGACGACGCTGATCTATCGCGGTGCCGAGATCCTGTCGCGCTTCGACCAGGACCTGCGCAAGGGTCTGCACGAGGCGATGGAGGAGAAGGGCATCCGCATTCTCTGCCACGACATCATTCAAAGTGTCGAGAAGGTGGGGGGCAAGTTCAGCGTCCGGACGAAGAATGACAAGTCCCTGACAGTCGATACCGTCATGCTGGCGCTCGGCCGCACGCCGAATACCGAAAGCCTCGGGCTGGAAGCGGCCGGCGTCGCGATCAACGAGCAGGGCGCTGTCATCGTGGATGAATATTCGCGTACCTCCGTTCCGAATATCTACGCTCTTGGCGACGTCACCGACCGGGTACAGCTGACGCCGGTCGCGATCCATGAGGCCATGTGCTTCATCGAGACCGTTTACAAGAACAATCCGACACGGCCCGATCACGAGCTCATTCCGACGGCCGTCTTCTCTCAGCCGGAGATCGGCACGGTCGGCCTGACCGAGGAGGATGCAGCCAAGCGCTATCCGGAGCTTGAAGTCTATCGTGCCCAGTTCCGGCCGATGAAGGCGACGCTTTCGGGCCGTACCGAGAAGATGATCATGAAGCTGATCGTCAACGCTGCTGACCGCAAGGTGGTTGGCGCACATATTCTCGGCCACGATGCCGGTGAGATGGCCCAGATTCTCGGGATCACGCTGAAGGCCGGCTGCACCAAGGACGATTTCGACCGCACTATGGCCGTACATCCGACGGCGGCGGAAGAATTGGTGACGATGTATTCGCCGAGCTACCGCATTCGCAACGGCGAGCGCGTGTAACGCGCCCGTTTTCGCGCAGACTTCGGCTGCAGCATAAAAGATCAGCACAGTAGTTGCCCGCCTTTGCAAGCGGGCGGCAAAGGTTTATAAGCGCGCGTTATTTACGAAGACGGGACGCCCGGCCAAGATCGGGCGCGCAAGCAGGTGAGTGAGATGGCACAGAATTGGACCCCGAGCAGTTGGCGGCAGAAACCGATCCAGCAGGTGCCGGATTTTCCGGACAAGGCAGCGCTGGCAGAGACCGAAGCACAGCTGGCAAGCTATCCGCCGCTGGTTTTTGCTGGTGAGGCTCGTCGCCTGAAGGCGCATCTCGCCAACGTCGCCGAAGGCAACGGCTTCCTGCTGCAGGGTGGCGACTGCGCCGAGAGCTTCGCCGAGCATGGCGCCGACACGATCCGCGACTTCTTCCGCGCCTTCCTGCAGATGGCGGTCGTGCTGACCTTCGGCGCGCAGCTGCCGGTCGTCAAGGTCGGCCGCATTGCTGGCCAGTTCGCCAAGCCGCGCTCCTCGAACATCGAAACGCAGAATGGCATCTCGCTGCCGAGCTATCGCGGCGATATCATCAACGGCATCGAGTTCACCGAAGATGCGCGCATTCCCAATCCCGAGCGTCAGCTGATGGCTTACCGCCAGTCCGCTGCGACGCTCAATCTGTTGCGCGCCTTTGCCATGGGTGGCTATGCCAACCTGGAAAACGTGCAGAAGTGGATGCTCGGCTTCGTCAAGGACAGCCCGCAGGGCGAGCGCTACCGCAAGCTTGCCGACCGCATCGGCGAGACCATGGATTTCATGCGCGCGATCGGCATCACCGCCGAGAGCAATGCCAGCCTGCGCGAAACCGATTTCTTCACCAGCCACGAAGCGCTGCTGCTTGGCTATGAAGAAGCCTTCACCCGCGTCGATTCCACCACGGGCGACTGGTACGCGACCTCGGGCCACATGCTCTGGATCGGCGACCGCACGCGTCAGGCCGACCATGCGCATGTCGAATATTTCCGCGGTATCAAGAACCCGATCGGCCTGAAGTGCGGTCCTTCGTTGCAGGCGGACGATCTGATCAACCTGATTGATATCCTGAACCCGGAAAACGAGGCCGGGCGCCTGACGCTGATCTGCCGCTTCGGCCACGACAAGGTTGCCGACAACCTGCCGCGTCTCATCCGCGCCGTCGAGCGCGAGGGCCGCAAGGTCGTCTGGTCCTGCGATCCGATGCATGGCAACACGATCACGCTCAACAATTACAAGACGCGTCCGTTCGAGCGCATCCTGTCGGAAGTCGAAAGCTTCTTCCAGATCCACCGTGCCGAAGGCACGCATCCGGGCGGCATCCATATCGAGATGACCGGCAAGGATGTGACCGAATGCACGGGCGGTGCCCGCGCCGTCGGTGCCGAGGACTTGCAGGATCGCTACCACACCCATTGCGACCCGCGCCTCAATGCCGACCAGGCGCTCGAGCTTGCCTTCCTGCTCGCCGAGCGGATGAAGGGTGGCCGCGACGAGAAGCGCATGCGCGCTCACGGCTGAATGGATACGGATATGAAATGATGAAACGGGCCGGCTTTCCGTCGGCCCGTTTGTTTTTTGCTGCACGGATCAATCGCACTGAAAGAACGCTTCATTTCTTTGAGATTGACCCGACTGTCATTCTCGGGAAGGCTCCTTGAAAAAGGGGAGTGACGATGACGGACGAACACACGGGAGCCTGCCTCTGCGGCAGCGTACGTTTCAAGGCGCGTGGCAAGCTGCGCGAGGTTGTGGCCTGCCATTGCTCGCAGTGCCGCAAGCAGACCGGGCTCTATTATGCGGCGACCAATGTTGCGAGCCAAAATCTCGTCATCGAGGGAGAGGAAGCGATCACCTGGTATCGCGCCAGCACATTCGCTCGCCGCGGCTTCTGCAAGACCTGTGGGTCGGCGCTGTTCTGGGTGGCCGATAGCGCCGATGAAATATCAATCATGGCCGGTTTGTTCGACCAGCCGAGCGGCCTTGAGATAGGTTATCACATCTATTGCGCCGACAAGGGCGACTATTATGAGATCAGCGACGGACTGCCGCAATACCGGCAGGGGCGACCGGGATTGCTGACGGCCGGCCCCTCCGATTGACCCTCAGATACTGCCTTTTTCGGTAACGAGCTTGCTGAGCTTGGCGAGCTCTTCCCGCACCACTGCAAGCTCGGTCAGCACCTGCATATCGATCTTCTGGTGCAGGGACAGGACTTCCAGCTCGGACTTGAGATTGACCTCATAGTCCTTGGCGGCCTCGAAACGATCGCGTTCGGCCTGGCGGTTCTGCGACATCATGATGATTGGCGCCTGGATGGCGGCAAGCATGGAGAGAACAAGGTTCAGGAAGATGAAGGGATAGGGGTCGAAGGCCTGCGTGGCGAGAACCACCGTGTTGACTAGGCACCAGAAGACCAGGAACAGCAAGAAGGCGATGATGAAGGACCAGGAGCCGCCGACGCGGGCGATGCCGTCCGCTAGCCGCTGCCCTGTGGAGGACTCCGCCGAAATAGCAGCGTTGACGTCGGTCGATATGATTTTCCGCTCATGCGCTTTCTTGAGAACGCGCTTTTCGATGTCGCCGAGTTCATCGGCTGTTTTGTCGAAGTGCAGATGTACGAAATTGGGAAGATTATGCATTGGGAGGGCTCCGAGGGTCCTAGTGGCATTGAATGCAACTATTCGACCAATGGGCAGAAATGCAACGAGGGAAGGGTTTCAAACTCGATTGCGCATGGAGCCGCCGCGTGTGCCGCTTTGCCGCGGCCTCCCATATCCGGAGCATGTTCTTCTTGCAAAACGGCTGCGCTAGTTCACCATCGTGCTTTCTGTTCTAGCTATTCTCCAGGTCAACCAACTCCGCGTGTGACGGGAAGAAACGCTCGAGCCCATACTGGCGGCCAAACATCATGTCATGCTGCAGATAGCGATAGTCGCGCACCATCGGGTCTAGGCCCTGTTCCTTGCGCGCCCAATCTGGGAAGGCCTGATTGTCCTTTGTCGCAAGCTGATAGCGGTCGACGATGGTGTACTTCTTCTGCACGCGGCCAAGGAAGCCCGTGTAGAACGGATGTTCGTAGCCGGCGGTTTTCAGCAAGTGATACGGCAGCTGCGACGGGCTGATGGTGCCGATGTCCTTGCGGACACCCTTCTTGCTCGACCAGACGACGAGCGGCGTTTCATGCTCCCGCTTCATCACATCAAGCGGGGCTTTGCGGGTCGCCACCTGCTGCGGCATGTAGCCGGTGTTCGGATAGACGTTACCGAGCGGCGGCAGATGATCGCCCCAGAGGACGATGATGGTTTCGCGGTCGCGCTTTTCGGCCCAGTCCATCAACATCTTCAGGCTGTCATCGGCTTCGCGCACCCCTTGCGCATAGGTAGCGAGTGCGGCGCGGTCGTCATCGTTCAGATTTCCACCGATATCGACGGTGTTCTGAGCATAGCGGTTGGCTTCATAGGGGCCGTGTCCCTGAAGGGTAACCGCAAAGAAGAAGAAGGGGCGCTCGGCGGCGTCTCCTTCACGCATGATCTCCTTCATGAGGGAATCGTCGGCGGCGAACATGCCGCGCTTGTCCATGGCGGGCAGGGTTTCCTGAGTGTGAAACTCCTCGAAGCCGAAGGCGCGATAGACCTCGTTGCGGTTCCAGAACCAGCCGCTGAAGGGATGAAGCGCGCGCGCCGTATAGCCTTCGCCGCGGAAGAAGGTGGCAAGCGACGGCATCGGGCGGCGCACATATTGCTGATAGGGAATGCTGCCATAGGGCAGGAAGGCGTTGGAAAAGCCCGTCAGCGCCTCGAATTCGACATTGGCGGTCATGCCACCGAACTCCGGCGAAAAGACATGTCCCGATTGTCTGGCGCGGATGGTCGGCATCGGATCGGGCGTGAAGGCGACATTGGCAAGCCGCGTAGGGTCCCAGAGGGATTCACTCATCAGCATGATGACATCAGGTTTTTGGTGCGGACCGGAAAGATAACCGTAATTTCTCGCCGGCATGTCATCGATGACGCCAGGGCCATACCCGGCAGGCGATTTGACGTGCGCCATAGGCAGGTTGAGCGCGAAGGCGACGACGAATCCGTTATGGTTGTAGTTTTCCGTTTGATCCCAGACGATCGGAATGATGCCGAGCTTCTCGCGGATAAAGGAATATTGGGTCGGGTCCATCTGCGAAGCGAAGAGTGCTGTTAGCGGCACGCAGAGCGAAAACCGGCCAAGGCGCTCCTTGCGCGAAAGCACGGCGCTACGGCAGCTGATATAGCGCCAGACCACAATCAAGGTAGCCAGGCCGACGATGAGGCCGATCGCGAGTGCGGCGGCTGTCCAGGGGCGATCACTCACCATGACCGGCATCAGCTCCGTGATTTGCCGTGCGAACAGAAAGTCCGAGGGGTAGAGCGGATCGGAGAGAAAATTTTGCTTCTGGCTGGAAATGAAGGCAGGGACGAGCAGCAGCGGCGCGACGATCAAAGCTGACAGATGTGCGCGACCGACCAGGGCATCCAGCGTCAGCATCGCCAGCATGATAGTGGCGATGGTGGCGACGCCGGGACGGGATGTCGAAAGGAGATAGGTCCAGGCTGGGCCGAATTCGCCGCGCGCAACCCATTCGACCGTCATGACGATGGACAGGGAGAGAAGCAGGGTCAGCGCGAGGCTCAGGAGTAGATGCAGGCTGG
Source organism: Martinezella sp. CNPSo 3964 (assembly GCF_057784375.1). Lineage (NCBI taxonomy): Bacteria > Pseudomonadati > Pseudomonadota > Alphaproteobacteria > Hyphomicrobiales > Rhizobiaceae > Martinezella > Martinezella sp. CNPSo 3964. The sequence continues at coordinate 136,965 of NZ_JBXSOW010000014.1, read as the reverse complement.
AGGAGTTCTGCCTTGCCGCGCCGATCTTCTGGAAAAGGGCAAGCTTGCCCGCCAAGGCGGACTCGATGACCAATGCGACCAATGATGTCTCCGAATGCTGCACGTCGTTCATAAAATTGTCATGCTTCTGTCATGAACGGCGAATGAACCGCAAGGAGCGCTTGGTATTTTTCCGGGCAAAAATACCGCTTATGCGCGTGGTGCGATCTTTGATGCGTGTGGGGACAGGAAGGCGGTTGCGGAAGAAAGGTGCCATCGCTAAATGTATGCCATGACAGAGCAAAGCCAGATCACCCACACCATCCGCATTGCCGTTGCGCAGCTCAATCCGACGGTTGGCGACGTCTCAGGCAACCTTGCCAAGGCGCGCGAAGCCCGCGCCGAGGCTGCGCGCGAAGGCGCGCAGATCGTCTTGCTGACGGAATTGTTCATTTCCGGCTATCCGCCGGAAGATCTGGTGCTGAAGCCGGCCTTCATTCACGCCTGCTGGAAGGCGATCGAGAGCCTTGCCGTCGATACCGCCGATGGCGGCCCCGGCGTCATCATCGGTTTTCCCCGGCAGGACGAGACCGGGCGCTACAATTCCGTGGCGGTGCTCGATGGCGGCAAGGTCATCGCGGTCCGCGACAAGGTGGATCTGCCGAATTACGGCGAGTTCGACGAAAAGCGCGTCTTTGATCAGGGCGCCATGCCAGGTCCGGTCAATTTCCGCGGCGTGCGGCTGGGTATCCCGATCTGCGAGGACATCTGGGGTGAACTCGGCGTTTGCGAAACGCTTGCCGAGAGCGGTGCTGAAATCCTCTTGTCGCCGAATGGTTCGCCCTATTATCGCGGCAAGGTCGATGTCCGCCATCAGGTCGTGCTGAAGCAGGTCATCGAGACCGGCCTGCCGATGATCTATGCCGCCCAGCTCGGCGGTCAGGACGAGCTGGTTTTCGATGGCGCGAGCTTCGGCTTCAACGCCGACAAGACGCTGGCGTTCCAGATGAGCCAGTTTGAAACTGCCTTGGCGGTTACCACCTGGAAGAAGAACGGCGACGTTTGGCACTGCTCCGAAGGGCCGATGGCGCATATTCCGGAAGGCGAGGAGGCGGACTACCGTGCCTGCCTGCTGGGTTTCCGCGACTACGTCAACAAGAACGGCTTCAAGTCGGTCGTGCTCGGCTTGTCCGGCGGCATTGACTCGGCGATCTGCGCGGCGATTGCCGTCGATGCGCTGGGCGAAGAACGTGTGCGCACCGTCATGCTGCCCTATCGCTATACATCCCCGGATTCGCTGAAGGATGCGGCCGATTGCGCCAAGGCGCTCGGCTGCCGCTACGACATAGTGCCGATCGAAGATCCCGTCACCGGCTTCGCCTCCGCCTTGTCGGATCTCTTCGAAGGCACCGAAAGCGGCATCACCGAGGAAAACCTGCAGAGCCGTGCCCGCGGCACGATCCTGATGGCGATCTCCAACAAGTTCGGCTCGATGGTGGTGACGACGGGCAACAAGTCGGAGATGTCGGTGGGCTATGCCACGCTCTACGGCGATATGAACGGCGGCTTCAATCCGATCAAGGATCTCTACAAGATGCAGGTCTATGCGTTGTCACGCTGGCGCAACCTGCATGTGCCGCCGGGTGCGCTCGGCCCGTCGGGTGAGGTGATCCCCCACAATATCATCGACAAGGCACCTTCGGCGGAGCTCAGGCCGAACCAGACGGACCAGGATTCACTGCCGCCCTATCCAGTGCTCGACGACATCCTCGAATGCCTGGTGGAAAAGGAAATGTCCGTCGAGGAGATCGTGGCCCGCGGCCATGATGTCGCGACCGTACATCGCATCGAGCATCTGCTCTATCTTGCAGAGTACAAGCGTCGCCAGTCGGCGCCTGGCGTAAAGATCACCAAGAAGAATTTCGGTCGCGACCGTCGCTATCCGATCACAAATCGGTTCCGCGATCGCTGATCGTGCGTCCGACAGAGGAAGAGGACGAATGCGCAGCTCGGTCGAGATTTATAACATCCGCACGGGTGAGAACCGCGTCGTCTGGCAGACGAATGAACTGGTCGAGGCGCCGAACTATTCGCCCGACGGACGCTATCTGCTGCTGAACGGCGACGGGCTGCTATACCGTTTACCCTTGGATGGCGGCGCCGGGATTGTTCAGGTCGACACCGGTTTTGCGACCCGATGCAACAACGATCACGGCATCTCGCCCGATGGCTCGCTGATTGCCATTTCCGACAAGACGGAGCACGGCAAGGCCTGCATCTACGTTCTGCCGGCAGAGGGCGGTACACCAAGGCAGGTTACGACCAGTCTACCTTCCTACTGGCATGGCTGGTCGCCGGACGGAAAGCGCTTCTCCTATTGCGGCATCCGCAACGACGTTTTCGATATCTACACGATCTCGATCGATGGCGGCGAGGAGACACGCCTGACGCATGGAGAAGGCCGCAATGACGGGCCTGATTTCTCGGCCGATGGACAATGGATCTATTTCAACTCCAGCCGCACCGGCCTCATGCAGATCTGGCGCATCCATCCCGATGGCACCGGACTGCAGCAGGTGACCCATGATAATTATGGCAACTGGTTCGCCCATCCGTCGCCTGACAACGACAAGGTCGTGCTGATTTCCTACGATCCCGATGTCTTCGATCATCCGCGCGACCTGAATGTCCGCATGCGGTTGATGGATATGGACGGCGGCAATATCACCACGCTGTTCGAGCTCTTCGGTGGGCAGGGATCAATCAACGTTCCGAACTGGTCACCGGATGGTGATGCTTTTGCCTATGTCCGCTACGAACCAGCCTGACCTCTGGACAGATCGTATCTCGCGCGATAGATGTGACCTGTTCTCAGGGCGCATCCGATCCGCGGGAAGGGCAAGGCCCACCTGAAGCATAGAATATGAGACTGCCACACCTCTTTTCAGTCTGTGGGCGCGGATACCGGACGTAAATGGAAGGAGGTCTATCGTGACCACGCGCTCTTTGGCTGTCGACGCCACTCTCGATTCCCTGAAAAAGCAGGCCAAGTCTTTCCTCAAGGCCGTCCAAGCTGGCGATGCTTTGGCGCAAAGCCGCGTTGCGCCCTATTTTGCTGACATTGCCGATGTGGGATTGCAGGACATTCAGCTCGTTCTTGCCCGCGAGTTCGGCTTCTCCAGCTGGACGAAGCTCAAGGCATATCTGGAAAGCGGCGATCGCAAGCACGTCCCGCGGGATCAGCTTGCCAACCGCTTCCTGTCGCTGGCGACGGTTTCGTATTTTGCCAATATCCCTGCCGATCCCGCACGTTTCGATGAGGCGCTGCGGCTGTTTGCAGACAATCCGGAGATTGCCGACGAAAGCATTCACGTCGCCGCTGCGCTCGGCGATGCTGACCGCATAGGTCGCTGGCTCGATCGTCAGCCGCAGCTTCTTGATCGCAAGGGCGGACCGCATGATTTAACTCCGCTGATGTGTGCTGCCTATGCTCGCGTGCCGGGTCGTTCCAGCCTGCTGGCTGCGCGTGAGCTGGTCAGGCGCGGGGCCGATGTCAACGCCTTCTTCCTTGATGCAGGACAATATCGCTTCACCGTTTTGACTGGCGTCTTCGGCGAAGGCGAGGCGGGAAAGGACCGCCAACCCCAGCACCCTGATTGCAAGGCCTTTTCGCGCCTGCTGCTTGAAGCTGGTGCAGACGCCAATGACAGTCAGGCGCTTTACAACCGCATGTTCGAACGGGACGATACATGCCTGAAATTGCTGATCGAATATGGCTTGTCCGCCAGGGACAAGAACAATTGGCTCGTGCGCGAAGACGGCAGGTTCGTCGCGAACTCGCAGACCGTTTTCGACTATCAACTTGCCTGGGCGCTGGAACATCGCATGGGTGAGCGCGTACGTCTGCTGGTGGAACACGGTGCTGATGTCAATACGACCGTCAATGGCAGGACGCCTTACGAATGGGCGCGGCTAGGTGATGACAAGGATCTCGCATTGTATCTCGTTCAGCAGGGAGCTGTAGCGGTTCGTCTGAAACGTGAGGATTGGGTCTATATCCAGATTCAGCAGGAAGCCCGGAACGAGGCGGTCGATCCGGCGATAGTCGTCGAGCACATAAAGAGAGTTGCGAGAGAACTCGATATTCCCGAAGCGATGAGCCAGGCTCATCCCGCCATGCTGCATGAGGCCGCTGGTGAAAATGATTTGCGGGCTGTTCGCCTCATGCTGGCGCTGGATTTCGATGTGAATGCGATGACGAGCCGTACGCCGCTGCATGAAGCGGCGCTGCATGGCCATATGGAGATGGCGAAACTGTTGATCGAGCATGGGGCCGATACCACCATTCGCGATCCCAATTTTCACGCGCCGGCAATCGGTTGGGCCGAATATAATGGCAAGGACCAGATGGTCGAGTTTCTGAAAGCCTATCCGCTCGATATTTTCGCGGCTGCTGCCTTCGGCCAGATCGATCAGCTCGCGGCTATTCTCGACAAGCATCCGGAACAGATAAATATCCGCTTCGCTGAGCTCCGCCCGCATGGGCAGCCCATCGATCGCGATTGGATGACGCCGCTTGGCTTTGCCATCGTCAATCGCTGCGGCGATGCGGTGCGCTTCCTGCTGGCGCACGGCGCGGATCGTTCGATCAGGGACGCCTCTGGACGGTCCTATCGCGATCTTGCGCAGGAGGCGGGCGATGAAGCCATCGTCTCCTTTTTACGCCAGTCGGGAACGGCATGAGCCAGGAAAGCAGGGCGGTCAGGCGGTGATGAGAAACGTCTGGCTGCGCATCATTGCGTCGGCTGCGGCCCGGCATCTTTCGGATGTTTGAGGTCGATGCTGCCCTGGTCGGTCGCGAGAAATTGCGGACCGACCTGGCGCACCTTATGCGCCGAGGGATCGTAAGGGCGATCCGGCGGAAACTGCTGCGGCTGCGCCTGTGATACCTTGGGGACCGCTGTCGGTGGTACCTGCTTTTGTTCGAGGCTGGAATTCTTCTGGAGCCTCGGCGTCTCGATAACGGTGATGGAGCTTTCCGGCTTAGCCAGCGACTGCTCCTGCGGCGCATAGGCATCCATTTTCGTGTGGGTGTCGATGACGATATCCGGGGTTGCCGAAGCCGGCAGGCTGCAGCCATTCCGCTGCATCGTATCCAGCAATTGCCGGCGCTGCATGGCAACTGCATCGACCCGGCCGACGCTTTGCTCGCGCTGATCCATCAGCAGGGAAAGATCGTGACGCATCCCATCGATCGATTGCCTCATGTCATCGCAGACACCCTGATTGTCCTGCCCGACGATCACCATGCTGCTGTCTTCGACGCAGCCCTGGTTGCGCAGATCGCTCATCGTTCTGCGGATCATCAGGTTTTGTTGCACGATGGCGCGTGAGAGCTGGCGGGTTTCCTGGCTGGCGCCGATCACTTCGTTGATGTCGACGTAGCGGCCGCGCAGCTCGTCGCAGAGGTCTGCCTGCGCAAGGGCCGGTGTGGCCGTCAGCAGGGATATCAGGGCAATGGAAGCTTGTTTGGTGCCGCGGTTCACGGTTTTGCTCTCGAAAGCGGTTTTAAGTCGCTGAAGATTACACGCTGCAGCTTAACAACGTATCCATGAAAAAGCACGGATTTCGAGAGGATTTTCACGAAATTGCAGCTCGTAACAGCCAAAAGCAAAAAGATAAAACGGTTCCGCGATTGTATAAAGCGCGGAACCGTTCTGGCAGCGGCTGCGAGGCGCCGTATTAAGCGATCTGCGAGGCCTCGACGACGGCAAGCGCCGCCATGTTGACCACGCCGCGGGACGTGACCGACGGCGAGAGAATGTGGGCCGGAAGCGCCGTGCCGAGCAGGATCGGGCCGACATGCAGGCTGTCGGTCATGGTCTTGACCACGCCGAGCGTGATATTGGCCGCATCGAGGTTCGGGAAGACGAGCAGGTTCGCTTCGCCGGAAAGCGTGCTATCCGGCATGACGTGGCGGCGCAGGCTCTCGGAAATGGCGCTGTCGCCATGCATTTCGCCGTCGACTTCCAGCTCCGGCGCCGCCTTGCGGACGAGAGCGAGCGCCTCGCGCATCTTGGTGGCACTTTCCGACTCCCGTGAACCGAAGTTGGAATGCGAGACGAGAGCGGCGCGCGGCTCGATGCCGAAGCGCTTGATTTCCTCGGCGGCCAGCCAGGTCGACTCCGCGATTTCCTCGGCGGTCGGATTAAACGTGACGTAGGTGTCGGTGTAGAAGGTCGCGCCGCGCTGCGAGATGAGCAGGCTCAACGCGGAGAAATCACGAACGTCCGGCCGCTTGCCGATGATCTGGCGGACGATGCGCAAATGACGCTCATAACGGCCTTCAAGGCCGCAGATGAGCGCATCGGCTTCGCCGCGCTTCAGGGCCAGCGCGCCGATGACGGTCGTGTTGGTGCGGACGATCGTGCGCGCAGCTTCCGGGATGACGCCGGCGCGGCCGACGAGCGAGAAATAGAGATCGACATATTCGCGGAAGCGCGGATCGTCTTCCGGATTGATGACGGCGAAATCCGTATTCGGACGGATTTTCAGGCCGTAGCGCTTCAGGCGGGTCTCGATGACAGAAGGGCGGCCGATCAGGATGGGGACAGCCGTGCCTTCTTCGAGCAGGACCTGGGCGGCGCGCAGCACGCGCTCGTCCTCACCTTCGGAGAAGACGACGCGCTTGCGTTCCGCGATCTTCGCGGCCGCAAAGATCGGCTTCATGATGAAGCCTGAGCGGAAGACGAAGCGGTTGAGTTCGTCCATATAGGCATCGAAATCGGCGATCGGGCGCAGCGCCACGCCGCTATCGGCGGCGGCCTTGGCGACTGCCGGCGCGATGCGCAGGATGAGGCGCGGATCGAACGGCGAGGGGATGAGGTAGTTGGGGCCAAAGACCGGCGTTTCGCCCGAATAGGCGCGAGCGGCGACGTCGGACGGTTCCTCGCGGGCAAGGGCGGCGATGGCGCGCACGGCGGCCATCTTCATCTCTTCGTTGATCGTCTTGGCGCCGCAATCAAGCGCGCCGCGGAAGATATACGGAAAGCAGAGGACGTTGTTGACCTGGTTCGGGAAATCCGAGCGGCCGGTGCAGATCATCGCATCCGGGCGGGCGGCGCGGGCGAGATCCGGCATGATTTCCGGCGTCGGATTGGCGAGCGCCATGATCAGCGGCTTTTCCGCCATCTGTTCGAGAAGCTCGGGCTTCAGCACGCCGGCTGCGGACAGGCCGAGGAAGACGTCGGCGCCGGGAATGGATTCGGCAAGCACGCGCTTGTCGCTGTCCTGCGCATAGACCGACTTCCACTCGTCCATCAGGACGTTGCGGTCCTTGTAGACCAAGCCTTCGATATCGTGGACCCAGATGTTTTCGCGCCTGGCGCCGAGGGTGACGAGCAGGTTGAGGCAGGCAAGAGCTGCCGCACCGGCGCCGGAGGCGACGATCTTGACGTCTTCGATCTTCTTGCCGGCGAGTTCCAAGCCGTTGAGGATGGCGGCTGCGACGATAATGGCGGTGCCGTGCTGGTCGTCGTGGAAAACCGGGATTTCCATCTGCTCGCGCAGGCGGCGCTCGACGTCGAAGCATTCCGGCGCCTTGATGTCTTCGAGATTGATGCCGCCGAAGGTCGGCTCGAGCGCCGAAACCGTGTTGACCATCTCATCGACCGTCGGAGCCGCAATTTCGATGTCGAAGACGTCGATGCCGGCGAATTTCTTGAAGAGGACGGCCTTGCCTTCCATGACGGGCTTCGAGGCGAGGGGACCGATATTGCCGAGGCCAAGTACCGCCGAACCGTTGGAAATCACGGCAACGAGATTGGCGCGGGACGTATAGTCGGCAGCCGTGTCCGGATTGTCGCGGATGGCGATGCAGGGGGCGGCGACGCCGGGCGAATAGGCAAGCGCCAGATCGCGCTGATTGCCCAGCGGCTTCGTCGCCTGAATTTCCAGCTTGCCGGGGCGGGGATAGCGATGGAAATAGAGCGCCTGTTCATCGAGATTTCCGCTCGCCATATTCTTGGCTGCTTTCGAAGTGTCGTTCGTATCCAACTCGCGTCTCCATTCCTGCCTGCGCTTTGAGTCTTCTGCATACATCAATCGCTTCGCCTTCACAGTATGCAATTGAGGTCGCGAAGCGTTTTTGTCTTGGCAAAACTGAATTGCCTTTTCCGCAATGATCGCGCGATGACCCTTCCGCCCGTCGAACGTTGCGGTCGCGTCATCAGGCATTCATCGCGTCGACCTATGAATATTTCAGGCGGAGATTTCCTCGATGACTCTGATTGCCTCCCATCGCGGCGGTGCGCATTTGTGGCCCGAAAACACCAGGCTCGCCTTTTCGAAGACGGCCAAGCTCGATGTTGATCTCGTCGAATTCGACGTGCATCAGACGCGGGACGGCAAGCTCGTCGTGCATCACGACGCTCTGATCGACCGGATGACGGATGGCAAGGGCGCGATCGCCGATTTCAGCTATGACGAACTGATGCGCCATGTCGTGATCGGAAGCGGCGGCGAAACCATTCCGACCCTGATGGAGACCATCGATATTTTCGGGCCATCCGCCGTCGACCTCAGACTGGAGATCAAGACCAGGGCGGATGGCACGCCCTATGAGGGGATGGAGCGGCGCATTGTCGATCAGCTGACGGCGACCGGCATGCTGACGCGTACGATGGTGACGAGCTTCTCCCTGCCGCGTCTCGAAGCATTCAGTGCAGCGCTTGGCGAACAAGGGCTGAATGTCGGCGAACTGCTCGGTTTCATCTTCCTCTGTTCGCCTCAGCTGGCCGGCCAACTCGGCTGGGGCGGCGTCATGGCCGCCATGCGCGGCTTCGGCGTGCGCGAGATTGCAATACGTGCCGATGCGCTTGACGGCGAGGTCATGCAGCTCTTTCGCAAGAATGGCGTGAAGGTGCACGGATGGGCGGCCCATACAAGCGAGGCGGCACGGGCCATGTTTCGCCTCGGTATCGCCAGTTTTACAAGCGACCGTCCTGACCTCGCGATCGCCGCGAGACGCGGCTGAACATCGTCGCCGAGCCGCCAAGCACAGGGTTTGTCATCTTCCTGAAACACGAGTCTGGTTTTGGAATAGCCAAGGTAGGATAGGGCACGGACATAAAGTTCGTGAATGAAAACATGGACCCCCGGCATTTCCGAACGTTATTCATTTCTGACGTGCACCTCGGCTCGAAGGCCGCCAAGGCGGACTACCTGCTCGATTTTCTTCGTTACCACGACGCCGACACGATCTTTCTGGTCGGGGATATCGTTGATGGTTGGAGACTGAAGCGGAACTGGTACTGGCCGCAGGATTGCAACGACGTCGTGCAGAAGCTTCTGCGCAAGGCGCGCAAGGGTACGCGCATCGTCTACATCCCTGGCAATCACGACGAATTCCTGCGTGACTTCCCCGGAATGCACTTCGGCGGTATCGAGGTGGCGCAGCGCGCCATGCACGAAACGGCCGATGGGAAGAAATATCTCGTGCTCCACGGCGATGAATTCGACGTCGTTGTCCGCAATGCCCGCCTGCTCGCCTATCTCGGCGATTGGGCCTATGACATGGCCATCCTGATTAATATCGGCCTTGCTGCCGTACGCCGCCGCCTGAACATGCCCTATTGGTCCTTTTCGGCCTGGGCGAAGCTGCAGGTCAAGCACGCCGTCAACTTCATCGGCGAATTTCAGCGCGTCGTCGCCGAAGAAGCAAAGCGTAACGATGCCGATGGCGTCATCTGCGGTCACATCCACCATGCGGTCATCGAGGATCTCGACGGCGTGCGCTACATCAATACCGGCGACTGGGTGGAAAGCTGCACGGCGATCGCCGAGCATGAGGACGGTACGTTCGAGCTGATCACCTGGCGGGCTATCCTCGAGACGCAGCCTGTGGATTCTCCGGTCGGAGAATTGCCGCGGCCGATCGGTGCCCAGGCGGCGTAATTCCTGCGCCTCTTCACGTAGCTGATAATGGCCTGTCATAATTATTGATCGCCGCAGGACGGCTCTGACTTCGGATTTTTCCGAAACGTTACGGTTTTGGCCATTTCTCGCCATAGTCGTATTCTCGATAGCGTGATAGGGACAAGTAAGTTCCCCTTCAGGTCTGTCATGATTCCCGCGATCAAGTCCTTCCAGGGCGAGGGTGCGCCTCCATATTTCCGCTTGCGTGCCGCCCTGTCCTATTGTGCCCCGTTGTTCGTCAACGGCATTGCCGTACCGTTCTTTCCCGTCTGGCTGGCGGGGTTGAATTTCAATGATCATGAGATCGGCCTGGTGATCGCCATTCCTATGGTCGTGCGCGTCCTCGTGACGCCCATCATCGCTGTACTCGCCGATCATATGACGGAGCGGGCCGATGTGTTGCTATGGTCGGGTGCCCTGTCGCTGCTGACGGCAATCGCGCTCTACTGGACCAGCGATTTCTGGCCGGTGCTTCTGGTCTACGGCATTCAGGGCGCCACCTACGCGCCTTATGTGCCGGTGGTCGAATCGATCGCCATGTCGGGTGTGCGCCGCTGGGGCTTTGATTATGGCTCCATGCGGGTCTGGGGATCAATCACCTTCATCCTGTCGACCCTTCTCGGCGGCCAGCTGATTGGCATGTGGGGCGGCGCCACCGTACTGCCTGTGATGGTGGCGGGATTCATCCTTACGACGCTGATGGGCTTTTTCGCGCCGCGCATCGGCCCGACGCGCCGGCGCAACCAACCGATCAATCTGCAATCGCCGACCGGAAATCTGCGCTCGCCGCAATTGCTCATCACCATGATCGGGGTGTCGATACAGCAATCGAGTCATGCGATGCTCTATACGTTTGCGTCGATCTACTGGCATAAGCTCGGCTTTTCCGGCGCCGAGATCGCAGTGCTGTGGAGCATTGGCGTTACGGCCGAGGTGATGGTTTTCTTCCTGTCGAAGAAACTGAGCAGGCGATTCAGTGCGTGGACGCTCATCTTCTTCGGTTCGACGATGTGCATTCTGCGCTGGGTCCTGTTTCCGAGCAATTTCGGCTTCTTCGGCTATTTTGTATTGCAGTGCTTTCATTCCTGCACCTACGCCTGCGTCCATACCGGTGTTCAGCGGCGCATTGTTGCCTCCGTCCATGAAGCACAGGAATCATCGGCCCAGGGCGCCTATTATTTCTACAATGGCATGTTTCTGGGTCTAATGACGCTTGCGTCTGGCTATCTCTACGCCTGGCTTGATCTGGCGAGCTACTATGTCATGGCCGGCATCGCCGGCTTGGGGCTAGCCATGGTCGTTTTCGCCTATGGCTTGCAGAGCGGAAAGCCGGCAATCGGCGGCGGTGCTCACGGCGTATCCTAACGCGGTGCAACAAATTCATTTGGATATCAAATAGCCGTGACATATGTTGGCGCCGGCGCGAGATGGAGATTCCGTGGATAATCGGTGTATTAAGCATCGACCGGCGGGCTCTCCGAGTCGGTGTATGTTGTGCCAGATTTGAAAGACGCATGAATTTGAAAGCAGCCGAGCAAAGGTCCGATGCACCGAAGATCGATGATGCGCCTGAGGGCGCAGGCCATCGCTATCGGCTGGAAGGCAATTGGCGCAGCGCCAATGTGCACGGCGTGCTGCGTCAGATCGAGCAGCTGTCCAAGCGCAGCTCCGGCGGCGAGGTCGTGATCGATCTTTCCGGTCTTTCGGATGTCGATACGGCAGGTGCGTTGCTGATCCGCCGGCTCAAGGAAAGTCAGGAAGCACACAAGGCCCATGTCACGATCGAGGGCTCCAACCCGCATATCGATGAATTGCTGACGGCGTTCGATGCGCATCCGGACGACGAGGCGGCCGCGGCAAAGCCAAAGAAATCGTTGGCGGAGCGCATACTGGCGCCCATCGGCAAAACCGTCTACGAGATCTGGGGCAACCTCGTCGCTGCCATGTATATTCTGGGTTCCGCCGTGCGCGGGGCGCAGCTCAAATTCGGCCGCGGCAGTGGTGTTTCGCCGGCCTCGATCATCAATCAGATCGACCATATGGCGGTGCGCGCCGTTCCGATCATCCTGCTGATGTCGTCGCTGATCGGCGCGATCATTGCCCAGCAGGGTGCTTTCCAGCTGCGCTATTTCGGTGCGGAAATCTTCGTCGTCGATCTCGTCGGCATCCTGCAATTGCGCGAAATCGGCGTGCTTCTGACCGCGATCATGATCGCCGGCCGTTCCGGCAGTGCAATTACGGCCGAAATCGGCTCGATGAAGATGCGCGAGGAAGTGGATGCGCTGAAGGTCATGGGTCTGAATCCCATCGGCGTCCTGATTTTTCCCCGGCTGGTGGCGCTGACGGTTGCCTTGCCGCTGCTGACGGTCATTGCCAACTTCGCCGCGCTTTTCGGTGCTGCCCTGGTGTCCTGGGCATATTCCGGCATCACCTTTGCGACCTTCATCTCCCGCCTGCATGAGGCTGTCAGCCTCTCTACGATCATTTCGGGGATGATCAAGGCGCCGTTCATGGCGCTGGTTATCGGCATCGTCGCGGCGGTTGAGGGATTGAAGGTGGGCGGCAGTGCCGAGTCTCTCGGTCAACACGTGACCTCATCGGTGGTGAAGTCGATCTTCGTCGTTATTCTGATGGACGGGCTCTTCGCCATGTTCTACGCAGCAATCGACTTCTGAGGGACGGCAAGGATGAGCGCGCTTCACTCGGAAATCCCGTTGGAAAAAGATGAGCACGGCAGGGACATTGTACTGTCGGCACGGGATGTCACGGTCGGCTTCGGATCGAAGATCGTCCTCGATAAATTGAATCTCAATATCTATCGCGGCGAGATCCTGGGCTTCGTCGGGGCCTCCGGTGCGGGCAAGTCCGTGCTGTTGCGCACGGTGCTGCGGCTCTTGCCGCGCCGATCGGGCAAGATCGAGATTCTTGGCGAGGATTACGACAAGCTCGACGAGCAGGACCGTAACCGCCTCGATATGCGGCTCGGCGTTCTCTTTCAGCAGGGCGCGCTGTTTTCCTCGCTGACTGTCAAGGAAAACATCCAGGTGCCAATGCGGGAATATCTGGACCTGCCCAAGGAGATGATGGACGAGCTGGCGCTGATGAAGATCCGCATGGTGGGTCTCGCCGCTGACGCTGCCGACAAGTATCCCTCCGAACTTTCCGGCGGCATGATCAAGCGCGCGGCGCTTGCCAGAGCCTTGGCGCTCGACCCCGACCTTGTTTTCCTGGATGAGCCGACGTCGGGCCTCGATCCAATCGGTGCGTCGGAGTTCGACGAGCTGATCGCCAAGCTGCGCGACACGCTGGGCCTGACCGTTTATATGGTGACTCACGACCTCGACAGCCTGTTTTCCGTCTGCGACCGTATTGCTGTCCTCGGACAGAAGCGGGTATTGGTGGAAGGCACGGTTGAGGACATGCTCGCCTGTGATGATCCCTGGGTGCAATCCTACTTCAGGGGCAAGCGCGCACGTTCGATCGTGCCGCGCGAGGACATCAGAGGGCACAACGACGACAAAGGCGCAAGCGCCCACAGCCGCGAGAAGTGACTGGAGACAATGGAAACCAAAGCCAATTATACGATCGTCGGGTTCTTCACGCTGCTTGTGATCGCGGCCGCCTTCGGTTTCGTCTACTGGATGGCCGAGTATGGCCGCGGCGGTCCGATGGTCGAGCTTGTCGTGCGCATTCCAGGCTCGGCAAACGGGCTGAGCGTGGGCTCTCCGGTTCGCTTCAACGGCATTCAGGTCGGCTCGGTGCAGGGGCTTTCGATCGATGCCGACGATCCGAACTATTCGCTTGCCTTCACACAGGTGCGCGCCGATGCGCCGGTCTATACCTCGACCAAGGCCATTCTTGAAATTCAGGGTCTGACGGGTGCCGCCTATATCGAGCTTTCCGGCGGGCGCAACGGTGACGAGAATATTTTGAAGCGTTCGATCGATACAGGTAAGCGGGCGGTGTTGCTTGCGGATCAATCGAGCGTGACCAATCTGTTGACGACGGCCGACAAGATCCTGAACCGTGCCAATGACACCATCGGCGACATTCAGGGCTTCGTTTCGGATTCGCGCGGACCTTTGACCGATACCGTGCGCAATGCGCAGAAATTCTCGAAGGCCATTGCCGACAATTCCGACAATATCGACAAGTTCCTGGCAAGCGTCGGGCAGCTTTCCGATACCTTCAAGACGGTTTCGGTCCGCGTTGACTCGACGCTGGATGCGATTGAGAAGCTGGTGCGCGCGGTCGATGCCCAGAAGGTAAACGACGTCATCGCCAATGCCGACAAGATCACGGCGAACGTGGCCGACGCCACGACCGACCTGAAGGCGACCATTGCGAGCTTCAAGCAGACTGCCGACACCTATACGACGTTCGGCCAGAACGCGCAAAAGACCTTGGATCGCGTCGATGCGATCGTCGCGCAGATCGATCCGGCCAAGATCAAGGGATCGGTTGACGATATTGCCGACGTGACGAAGCAGGCGCGCACGGCTGTCGCATCGATCCGTGACGTTGCCAATTCCGTTGCTGCGCATCAGCAGGATATCGATCAGACGATCGCCAATGCCCGCGACATCTCCACCAAGCTCAACGCGGCTTCCGGCAAGGTCGACGGAATCCTGACCAAGGTCAATTCCCTGCTCGGTGACGACAGCACGAAATCGCTGTTCGCAGAAGCCAAGGACACGCTCGAATCCTTCAAGAAGATGGCGGACAATCTCAATTCCCGCATTGGTCCGATCGCTGACAATCTGCAGAAATTTTCCAGCGGCGGCTTGCGCGATGCACAGACCCTCATCAACGACATGCGGGGCACGGTTGACAATCTGAATAGCACAATCACTAATTTCGACCGCAATCCGCAGCGATTGATCTTCGGCGGAGATACGGTCAAGACTTATGATGGCCGCGCGCGGCATTGATGAATAGCGATATCTGGTCTCCAGGGGATAAGCGAAATATGGTCGGTTGCGTGTCGAGTGAGCGTCATCAGGTGTGGAAAGCTGTGATCGCGTTGCCGTTGCTCGCAGCCTTGCTGGGAGGTTGCGGAACCTCCTCCAACAGCGACACCTACGATCTTTCCGCGTCGGCAAAGGCGAATGGACCGTCGGTCAAGAGCCGCCAGATCCTCATCCCGCCGCCGACCGCGCTGCAGGCACTGGACAGCAATCAGATCGTCATTCGAGTCTCGCCCTCGGAAATTCAGTATCTCGGCAAATCGCAATGGAGCGACAAGCTGAGCAAGATGGTGCAATCGAAGCTGGTCGAAGCTTTCGAGAATACCGGCAAGCTCGGCGGCGTCGGCGTGCCCGGGCAGGGGCTTGCGATCGACTATCAGATCGTCACCGATATCCGTTCCTTCGAGATCAATGCCGCCGGCGGCCACAAGACGGCAATCGTGGAAATCTCGGAAAAAATCCTGAACGATCGCACCGGCACGGTGAAGGCGCAGAATGTATTCCGCAAGGTCGTGCCGGTCAGCGGCGGCAGCAATCCCGATTTCGTGCGCGCGCTTGATGCCGCATTTGCCGGTGTGACGGGCGAACTCGTCGATTGGACCTTGCGGTCGCTGTAAGGGCGATCAGCGCTCCATCAATTCCTTCAGTGTCGTCAGATCGCGCATGACATGCGCGGCATCGGACGTGAATTGCTCAATCTCCATGCCCGGTAGCCGAAGCACGGTGAACATGACCTCGCAACCATCGCCGTTCGGAACGACACGCAAGGCATTGTAGACCTGCAGATCGGATTCCAACGTTACCCAATGGTCAATGACGCCGAAGTCGTTGCGAGGCGCAAAGCGCACCCGGGCAGTGCCGAGCATGCCTTCGGCGATCCAATCATTGCCATCCTGCGTCAGCCCTGATGCCAGGCCGGAGGCCCAGAAAGGCATGTTTTCCGGGCGGCTGGCGTAATCATAGACCTCCCTCCAGTCGCGAGCGATAGAGATATGTACGATCTTCGCGCTCATGGTCGACATCGTGATTTCCTCCTCTATATCGTCGTTATTGGGCTGCGATTGGCAGAACAAGCGTTTGTTCGAAATTGGATGAATCGCGAATTCCGCAACATTGTTGCACAGTCCTGCAAAGAGAACGATTCACCGCGTTCGAAGGCTTGCCGTTTTCCGTCCGGAGTGCAACAACAGCCCCCAACGCAGGGCTGTCGCCGGTCGCGCCGAGCGTCGGCGGCATTGCGTCACATCGGATGTTGCTGTGTCTTCCGGGTCTTCAGGGTGGGGCCGGGCGCAGTCAACGACTCATTGGAGGATTGTCGTGGAAAAGGCAGAAATCGGGCTGATCGGTCTCGCTGTGATGGGATCGAATCTGGCGCTCAACATCGCTGAAAAAGGCAACAAGATTGCAGTGTTCAACCGTACGCCTCAGGTGACGGATGAATTCTATGCGAATGCGGGCGCACTCAAGGACAAGATCATTCCCTGCAAGACGATCGAGGAGTTCGTCGAGGCGATCCGTCCGCCGCGGCCGATCATCATCATGATCAAGGCCGGCGAGCCGGTCGACCAGCAGATGGCGGCATTACAGCCGTATCTCGACAAGGGCGACATCATGATCGATGCCGGCAACGCCAACTTCCGCGACACGATCGCCCGCTTCGACCGCCTGAAGGACACCGGCCTGACCTTCATCGGCATGGGCGTCTCGGGTGGTGAAGAAGGTGCGCGTCACGGCCCCTCCATCATGGTTGGCGGCACGGAAGAGTCCTACAAGCGCGTCGAAAAGGTGCTGACCTCGATCGCGGCCAAGTACAATGACGATCCGTGCGTCGCCTGGCTTGGCAATGACGGCGCCGGCCATTTCGTGAAGACCATCCACAACGGCATCGAATATGCCGACATGCAGATGATCGCCGAGATCTACGGCATCCTGCGCGACGGCCTCGGCAAGAGCGCGGCCGAGATCAGCTCGATCTTCGGTGACTGGAACAAGGGCCGCCTCAACTCCTACCTCATCGAGATCACCGAGAAGGTTCTTGCCGCCAAAGATCCGGCAACTGGCAGCGCCATGCCCGACGTCATCCTCGACAAGGCTGGCCAGAAGGGCACCGGCAAGTGGTCGGCCATCGAAGCGCAGAACATGGGCATTCCGGCAACCGCCATCGAGGCTGCTGTCGCGGCTCGCAGCCTGTCTGCCATCAAGAGCCAGCGCGAAGCAGCTGAGAAGATCTTCGGCACGCCGGACTACAAGTTCCCGATCGCTTTCGGTCCCGATCTGCTGAAGGATCTGGAGCTTGCGCTCTTCGCTGCCAAGATCGGCGCTTACGCGCAGGGCTTTGCCGTGATGGCCGAGGCTTCGAAGGAATTCAACTGGTCGCTGCCGATGCCCGTCATCGCCAAGATCTGGCGCGCAGGCTGCATCATCCGCTCGCAGTTCCTCGACGAAATCACCAGCGCCTTCACCAAGACCCCGGATGCGGCAAACCTGATTGTCACCCCGGCCTTTGCCGAGATGGTCAAGGAATCGATCCCGTCGCTGCGTCGCATCGTTTCGGCGGCAACGGCATCCGGCCTGCCGGTTCCGGCGCTAGCCTCGGCGCTGACCTATTTCGACGCCTACCGCCAGGCGCGCGGCACCGCGAACCTCATCCAGGCCCAGCGTGACTTCTTCGGCGCACATGGTTTCGATCGCGTCGATGGCAAGGACATTCACCACGGCCCATGGGGCAGCGGCGCTCAAGGCTGAGAAGACAGTCAGTGCGATTACGAAAAGCCCGCCGGAGAAATCCGGCGGGCTTTTCGTTGTCAGCTCGTTGGCCAGACGGGTGGGCTGATGCTTTGCAGCAGTTCCGGCTCCACGCCGTCGATACGGGCGATAACCGCCTTGGCGAGTTCGCGGCCGGCATGGCGGAAGTCTTCCGATACCGTGATGATCTCCGGCCTGATCCAGCTTAGGACATCGGTCGATTGCTTGGCGACCATGTCGATGTCGCGTCCAAGGCGGAAACCGGCCGCTTCGATGCCGGCATTGACGGCAATCGCACCGCCGCTGCTGGAGCAGACGATCCCATCGGGCGCATGTGGTGAGCGCATCAGCGCCTCGACCGTATCCTTGATATCGGCAAGGGCGTTGTCGGTGGTTATCCGCAGGGGGATTTCTTCGGCGCCATATTGATGCAAGCCAGTCTGGAAGCCGATGCGCGTATGGGCGTAATAGGTCAGTTTGCTGGAGGGCTGCAACAGCGCTAGGCGACGCCGTCCTTTGGCGACCAGCGCTCGCACCGCCTCATGCGCGAAGGCTTCGTTGTCGAAGTCGTGGAAGGGGTGGACGATGCCCATATCCGTCCGCCCATGCGTGGAAAAGGGCATGCCGCGATCGTGCATGAGCTCGACGCGCGGATCGTCAGGCTCGGTACGCGATATGATGACGCCGTCTGCAGACCCGGTGTCGAGGATGTAGCGCACCGGCACCAGCGGATCCTTGCTGTGCGAATGCGGCGTGATGACCAGGTGATACTGTGTGCCGGCGAGAACCTCGGAAATGCCGAAGACGATGTGGCTGGTGAAGCCCATGATTTCTTCGTCAATGCTCAGCACCAGCGCGATGACGTTGGTCTTGCCGGTTCTCAGGCGCACGCCGGCGCGGTTCGGCTGGTAACCCAGCTGGCGGGCGACCATGCGCACCCGTTCCTTTGTTTCGGCGCCAATATCCGGTGCATCCTTCAATGCGCGCGAAACCGTGGTGATCCCAAGCCCCGTCATGAAGGCGATCGTCTTCAATGTCGGCCGTTCGGGGGTGGACGGCGTTCCGCCCCCTGAAATTTTCTTATTGTCCATTCCGTTCAAGCTCGCCTCCCGGCCGCCTCGGCGACCAATCCGCTTATATTGCCCATGCCTGTGTCGCAAGCATAGGCGAAACATGACGGCTCCTCCGCTCAAGATAGAAACTGTAACGATACAGTACGATTGTCGAGCACTATTTTAGATGCGTCTTTCGGCGCCCGTCCCAAGGGTTGTATTCGTGGCCAGCGGCGAACTGTTTTTTATCCCTGGTGCGAAATCAAAGATACCGCACGTTTGATTTTGAATTTAAAATATGGAATATCAATTATTTAATGAATATTTTTCTTATGCGCCCTCTTTGGAAAACCCAATGTCATCGGCTTAATTTTACGCGCGATGTTTTACCTATAGGTTGTATATTCAGTCGATATCGAAAAAATCACGAGTTGACGGTTGCGTGTCGAAAATGATTCGACTACGTTTTTCCGGCAACGTTTCAGTGAGGGAGGAGAACTCATGAATATTCGTTTGGTGGCCGCCGCATTGCTCGCATCTGTCGCGATTCCGGCCTTCTCAGCAAATGCGACTGATCTTGAAGTGACGCATTGGTGGACATCGGGCGGCGAGGCTGCTGCCGTGAAGGTTCTGGCGGATCAGTATAATGCACTCGGCAACAATCACTGGGTCGACGGCGCCATCGCCGGATCCGGTTCCACGGCAACGCCGTTGATCGTCAGCCGTATCCTGGGCGGCAATCCTATGGGCGCAACGCAGCTCAACACGGGCCGCGACGCCGAAGAGCTCGTCAAGGCCGGCCTGATGACCGACCTGACCGATCTTGCCGAAAAGGAACATTGGAAGGACATCATTCGTCCGGCCAGCCTGCTGAACTCCTGCACCTACGAGGGCCGCGTCTATTGCGTGCCGCTTAATATCCACTCCTGGCAGTGGATGTGGGTCAACCGGCATGTGTTCGAAGACAATGGCATGAAGGTTCCGGCCAATTGGGATGAGTTCGTGGCCGACGCGCCGAAGCTACGCGAGAAGGGCATCATTCCGCTCGCAACCGGCGCTCCATGGCAGGTCGACGGCATGCGCAGCGTTATGCAGGTCGGCATCGGCGGCAAGGAAACCTATCTGGCGATCTATCAGAAGAAAGACGCTGACGCCGTGAAGAGCCCCGAAAACCGCAAGGTCTGGGACGCTTTCGCGCAGGCCCGCGATCTGGTTGACGAGAGCTATTCCGGCCGCGACTGGAACGTCGCCACCAACATGGTCATCACAGGCAAGGCCGCCGCACAGATCATGGGTGACTGGGCACAGGGCGAGTTCGGCGTTGCCAAGCAGGTTGCCGGCAAGGATTACGACTGCTTGCCGGGTCTAGGGTTCAATGGCCTGCTCGATACCGGTGGCGACAGCTTCTATTTCCCGAAGAACAGCAATCCCGATATCACCAAGGCGCAGCTCGAGCTCGCGAGCATGCTGGTTTCCAAGGAAACTCAGGTCAAGTTCAATCTGGCCAAGGGATCGCTGCCGGTGCGCGGCGATATCGATCTGAGCGCGGCCAGCAGCTGCATGAAGAAGGGTCTGGAAATCCTGAAGAACCCGGACAATGTGGTGCCGGGTGTTACCCAGCTGATCGACCCGGATACGCGCGGCCAGATGACCGATCTCGGACTGCAGTTCTTCTCCTCCAAGATGACCGTGGATGAGGCGATCGAGAAGCAGGCCGCCATCTTCAAGCAGGCGCAGTAACCGAACGACCATCCTATCAATCGCGATGGCCGGCATCGGGGCGGGCGAGGTTTCTCGCCTGTCCTGACGCAAGCCACCAACGGAGGTATCGATGGCTAACGCTGTCCGGCCCTTTGGTCTGTTCCGCAACCTCAATGCGAAGATCGCCGCCATTCCGATGGTGCTGACCGTGATCGTCGTCTTCGTCGGTTGCACGCTCTGGACCGTCATCTATTCTTTCACGGATTCGAGGCTGCTGCCGAGCTCCAACTTTGTTGGCCTTATGCAGTATCAGCGCCTGTGGGGCACTGATCGCTGGAACATCTCGATCGGCAATCTTGCGACATACGGCATTCTCAGCCTGATTTTTGCTTTCGTCGTCGGCTTCTTCCTGGCCGTGCTGATGGACCAGAAAATCCGTTTCGAGAATACGTTCCGAACCATCTTTCTCTATCCCTTCGCTCTGTCCTTCATCGTGACCGGTCTGGTCTGGCAATGGATTCTCGATCCGGCACTCGGGCTGCCGAAGCTGATGCAGGACATGGGCTTTACGTGGTTCAATTTCGCGCTGCTCGGCAATCAGAAGACCGTGCTTTACGCGCTCGTCATTGCCGGCCTCTGGCAGGGCACCGGCCTTGTCATGGTGCTGATGCTGGCGGGTCTTCGCGGCATCGACGGAGAAATCTGGAAGGCTGCCCGCGTCGACGGCATTCCGGCCTGGCGGACCTATATTTTCGTCGTCATTCCGATGATGCGCGGCGTCTTTGTCACCACGCTCGTCATCGTCGCTTCGGGCATCGTGCGTGTCTACGATCTCGTCGTCGCCATGACTGCCGGGGGGCCGGGATTCGCGTCCGAAATGCCGGCCAAATATGTCTACGATTTCATGTTCCAGCGTTCCAATCTCGGCCAGGCGCTTTCCGCCTCCACCGTCATGCTGGTTACCGTGTTCATCTTCGTCGTGCCGTGGGCTCTCTTCGAGTTCCGCCAGAAGCGCAGATAAGGGAGGCACCAAATGGCACTTGCCGCCACCATCGAGCCTTCGGGCGCAAAACCCAAGCGCCGCTTCGCGCCGCGCACCATCATGCTCTACGGCATTCTCGGGCTTGCCGCACTCTACTATGTGCTGCCGCTTTACGTGATGATCGTCACCTCGCTGAAGGGCATGCCTGAAATCCGCATGGGCAATATCTTCGCGCCGCCCATGGAAATCACCTTCGAACCCTGGGTGAAAGCCTGGTCGCAGGCCTGCACCGGGCTTTACTGCCACGGCATCCAGGTCGGCTTCTGGAATTCGGTAAAGATCCTTGTTCCGAGCGTCATCGTTTCGACCGCCGTCGCATCGATCAACGGCTATGCGCTGGCCAACTGGCGCTTCAAGGGATCGGAAGTCTTCTTCACGATCCTCCTCTTCGGCGCTTTCATCCCTTATCAGGTCATGCTCTATCCGCTCGTCATGGTGCTGCGCGAACTAGGCCTGTTCGCGACGCTTGGCGGCATCGTGCTCGTGCATACGATCTTTGGCATGCCGATCAACACGCTGCTGTTCCGCAACTACTTCGCCTCGCTTCCGCCCGAGCTCTTCAAGGCGGCGCGCGTCGATGGCGCGGGATTCTGGCAAATCTTCCTCCGCATCATGGTGCCCATGTCACTCCCGATTTTTGCCGTCGCCACAATCATCCAGATCACCGGCATCTGGAATGACTTCTTGTTCGGCGTCATTTTCGCCGGAACGCAGAACTATCCGATGACCGTGCAGCTCAACAACGTCGTCAACGCCGTGCAGGGTGTGAAGGAATACAATGTCAACATGGCCGCAACGCTACTGACCGGCGCGGTGCCGCTTATCGTCTATTTCGTGTCCGGGCGGCTCTTCGTCCGGGGCATCGCCGCCGGCGCAGTGAAAGGTTGATCCATGAACAGCAGCGTTTCCATCAAAGACCTTTCGCTGAATTTCGGTGCGGTCAACGTCCTGAAAAATCTCAATCTCGAGATCAATGACGGCGAATTCCTCGTGCTCCTCGGCTCGTCCGGCTGCGGCAAGTCGACCTTGCTCAACTGCATCGCCGGCCTGCTCGATATCAGCGAGGGGCAGATCTTCATCAAGGGCAAGAATGTCACCTGGGAAGAGCCCAAGGATCGCGGCATCGGCATGGTGTTCCAGTCCTATGCGCTCTATCCGCAGATGTCGGTCGAAAAGAACCTCTCCTTTGGTCTCCGTGTGGCCAAGGTGCCGGGGGACGAGATCAAGAAGCGCATCGCACGGGCTGCCGAGATCCTGCAGATCGAGCCACTTCTGAAGCGCAAGCCGGCGGAGCTTTCGGGCGGTCAGCGTCAGCGCGTCGCGATCGGCCGCGCGCTTGTGCGCGATGTCGACGTCTTCCTCTTCGACGAGCCGCTGTCGAACCTCGATGCCAAGCTGCGCTCGGAGCTGCGCGTGGAAATCAAGCGCCTGCACCAGTCGCTGAAGAACACGATGATCTATGTGACCCACGACCAGATCGAGGCGCTGACGCTTGCCGACCGCATCGCGATCATGAAGAACGGCGTCATCATGCAGCTCGATGATCCGACGACAATCTATAACGAGCCGCGCAATCTTTTCGTCGCCGGTTTCATCGGATCGCCATCGATGAACTTCCTCAAGGGTGAGTTGGTCAATCGCGAAGGCAAGGTCGTTTTCGCAACCAACGACGTGCTGTTTTCTCTCGATGGTTACAAGGCCGGCGAGGGGCTGCAGGCCGGCCGCAAGGTCGTGCTGGGTGTTCGTCCGGAGCACATCAAGGTCAATGAAGCGGCCGCATCCGGCGCCGAGGTCCATGATGCCACCGTCGATATCGAAGAGCCAATGGGCGCCGATAATCTGCTGTGGCTCAAGCATGCTGGCCACACCATGTCGGTTCGCGTCAACGGTGCCAGGCGTTTTGGCCCCGGTTCGGCTGTGAAACTCGGCTTTGACATGTCTCTCGCATCGCTCTTTGATGCGCAGACGGAACTCAGAATTTGATCCATGCAAGGAGGCGGTCTTGCCGCCTCCGTCCTACTACGGTCCGGGAGGTCCGATGTCGTCTTCGCTCAATGACAACTTCACCGTCGATCTGGCCGGGTCGTGGGGGCTGACGTCTCCCGACAGCGATCATTCGCTTTCCATGTCTCTGCCCGGTGATATTCATTCCGCATTGCATGCGGAAGGGCTTATTCCCGATCCCTATTTCGCGCGCAACGAAGAGATCGTGCAGTGGGTCGCCAAGCAGGACTGGGAGCTGACGCGCAGTTTTAAGCTCGATGACACCAGTGGCGACTGGTATCTCGACATCGACTATCTCGACACTGTCGCCAGCGTCTACGTGAATGATGCGCTCGTGCTGGAGGCCAACAACTGCTTCCAGCGTTATCGTCCTGATGTCTCGAAGGCACTGAAAACGGACGAAAACACCATTCGCATCGTCCTGCATTCGAGTATTGCGGCTGGCGCCGCGCTGCAGGCGCGGCAGCCTTTCTACATTCCCTACAGCACCGGCAATTCGCCGATCCCGAATGGCAACATGCTGCGCAAGCCGCAATGCCATTTCGGCTGGGACTGGAACATCGCGATTGCGCCGCTCGGCCTTTACGGCACCATTGCGCTGAAGAAGCTCGAAATTGCGCGGATCGAGAATGTCGTCACGCAGCAGATTCACAATGACGACGGCTCGGTCGACCTCAAGGTGACGGTGGCGCTGTTTGCCAAGGGAACGGGGATCACGCAGCTCTATTTCTCGCTTGATGACGAGCGGGTGCGCCTCGATGTCGGCGTCAATGCCGGCGAAACTTCGATCACTCACTTCTTCCATGTCGACAAGCCCAAGCTATGGTGGCCGGCCGGCAATGGCGAGCAGGCGCTTTATGCCTTGTCCGTGGAGACCAACTTCGAAACCGTCACCCGGCAGATCGGCCTGCGCACGGTCGAGTTGATTACCACCGAGGATGAGGCGGGTAGCCGTTTTGCTTTGAAGGTCAATGGTCGCGAAATCTTTGCCCGCGGGGCCAACTGGATTCCTGCCGACGCGCTGTTTTCGCGCTCCAATCCGGCGGCAACCGAGGATTTGCTGCAATCGGCCGTCGATGCCAACATGAATGCGATCCGCGTCTGGGGCGGCGGCTTCTACGAGCATGACTGGTTCTACGACACCTGCGACCGATTGGGGTTGATGGTGTGGCAGGACTTCATGTTTGCCTGCAATCTTTATCCATCGACCGGCGACTTCCTGGAGAATGTCGAGGAGGAAGTGGACTATCAGGTTCGCCGGCTTGCGACGCACCCCTCGATCGTTCTCTGGTGCGGTGACAATGAACTCGTGGGCGCGCTCACCTGGTTCGAGGAATCCCGTAAAGATCGCGATCGGTATCTCGTCTCATACGATCGCCTGAACAGGACGATCGAAAAGGCGATGAAGAAGGCGCTGCCGGATGCGATCTGGTGGCCGTCGAGCCCTGCCTCCGGCTATCTCAACTTCGGTGACGCGTGGCATGCCGATGGCTCCGGCGACATGCATTATTGGTCTGTCTGGCACGAGAACAAATCCTTCGACAATTATCGGTCCGTGCGCCCGCGCTTCTGCTCGGAATTCGGCTTCCAGTCCTATACCTCGCTGCCTGTCATCAAGACCTATGCCGAGGCGAAGGATATGAACATCGCCTCTCCGGTCATGGAGTTGCACCAGAAGAATGCCGGCGGCAACGAGCGCATCGCTGGCACGATGTTCCGCTACTTCCGCTTCCCGAAGGACTTCCCGAATTTCGTCTATCTGAGCCAGGTCCAGCAGGGCCTCGCCATCAAGACGGCGGTGGAATATTGGCGGTCGTTGAAGCCGCATTGCATGGGCACCATCTACTGGCAGCTCAACGACACCTGGCCCGTCGCCTCATGGTCCAGCCTCGATTACGGCGGCCGGTGGAAGGTGATGCACTATCTGGTGCGGCGCTTCTTCCAGCCGGTATCCGTCGCGGCCATTCCGTCGGAAGACAACAACACGATCCGTTTCTCTCTTGTCAACGACACCAATGCTGATGTCACGGCTGATATCTCCGTCTCGCTCCTGAAGCTCGACGGCGAGCGCGTGCCGCTGACCACCGCGCATGCCGTCTGCACGCCGGATGCGGCCGTTACGGCCTTGTCGATCGATGCGGATCAGGTGCCGGCCGATTGCCTGCTGGCGTGGCGTTTCACCGCATCGAATGGAATGGGCGGTGAGGGGCACTATGTCCACGGGACCTACAAGGCGCTCGAGCTTCAGCCCGCCGGCCTGACGGTTCTGAGGGAAGAGAAGGAGGAAGACGGGACGGTGGAGCTCACCGTCACCGCAAAGGGACTTGCGCTGTTCGTGATGATCGAGAGCGAGGTCGACGGACGTTATTCCGACAATGCCTTCGATCTTGCCGCCGGCGAAAGCCGCCGCATCATCTTTACGCCGGCCGGGCCCGTTGCGGGCGGCGTTCCTGCATTCCGTATCTATGATCTGCAATCCAGCCAGTCGGTGGCCAACCAACCGGTGGATTGAGCTATCGCGCCGCAGTGGCGGTGCTTTCGGGGCCACAAGCCCAAGACAGACGGCCGGGAGGCCATTGGAGGACTATCGATGACGAAACTTGGATTTCAGCTTTATAGCGCCCGCAATTTCCAACCTTATTCCGAAATCTTCGTAAAGCTCGGCAAGGCCGGTTATGCCGAAGTCGAAGGTTTCGGCGGCATCTATGCCGACCTGGACGAAAGCGGCCTGAAGGCCCTGCGCGCCGAGCTCGACAAGAACGGCCTGCGGATGGCAAGCGGCCATTTCAGCCCGGATTTCCTCGATGGTGAAGTGCAGAAGTCGCTGACCATCGCCAAGACCCTCGGCATGGATTCGATCTACGCACCGCATATCGGCGCCGATCAGCGCCCGAGCGATGCCGCCGGCTGGCGCGTATTCGGCAAGCGCCTGCACGAAATGAGCAAGCCATACAAGGATGCGGGTTTCGAATTCGGCTGGCACAACCACGACTTCGAATTCGTGAAGCAGGCGGACGGCTCACTGCCGATCGAGCAGATCTTCGAAGGCGCTCCGAACATCTCCTGGGAAGCCGATATCGCCTGGGTCATCCGCGGTGGCGGCGATCCCTTTGGGATTATCGAACAATTGGGTCCGCGCATCACGGCCGTTCACGTCAAGGACATCGCGCCGACTGGCGAAAACAAGAACGAAGACGGCTGGGCCGATGTCGGTCATGGTACGGTTCCGTGGGCGAAGCTGCTCAAGGCGCTGGCCGGCACCAAGGCCAAGCACTTCGTCGTCGAACACGACAATCCGAGCGATGTCGATCGTCTGATCACGCGTTCCATCGCATCCTTCAAGAGCTTTTGAGGCACTTCCACATGGCTAAGGAACTTGGCGTCGGCATCATCGGATGCGGCAACATCTCAACCACCTACTTCTCGCTCGCACCGCTCTTCAAGGGGCTGAAGGTGCTGGCCTGCGCTGACATCAACATGGAAGCGGCGCGGGCACGCGCCGAGGAATACAAGGTCAAGGCCCAGACCATCGACGAGCTGCTCGCCAATGACGAGCTCGACGTCATCGTCAACCTGACCATTCCGGATGCGCATTTCCCGGTTTCCAAGCGCATCCTCGAAGCCGGCAAACACGTCTATTCCGAAAAGCCGCTTGTGCTGACGCTGGAGCAGG
This sequence comes from Martinezella sp. CNPSo 3964, assembly GCF_057784375.1. Classification (NCBI taxonomy): domain Bacteria; kingdom Pseudomonadati; phylum Pseudomonadota; class Alphaproteobacteria; order Hyphomicrobiales; family Rhizobiaceae; genus Martinezella; species Martinezella sp. CNPSo 3964. The sequence continues at coordinate 109,827 of NZ_JBXSOW010000014.1, read as the reverse complement.
GCGAGGAGCTGCGTCGCATCGCCAAGGAAAAGGGGCTCGCCGTCGGCTGCGCTCCCGATACCTTCCTCGGTGGCGCCCACCAGCTCGCCCGCAAATTCATCGATGACGGCGGCATCGGCCGGATCACCTCCGGCTCGTGCCACGTCATGAGCCCCGGCATGGAAATGTGGCATCCGAACCCGGACTTCTTCTTCCTGCCCGGCGGCGGCCCGATCCTCGACCTCGGCCCCTATTATGTGGCCAACCTCATCAATCTGATCGGTCCGGTGAAGCGCGTTGGCGCGATGACCTCCATGGCATCGCCCACCCGTACGATCACCAGCCAGCCACGCAATGGCGAGATCATCCCCGTTAAGACGCCGACGACGATCCAGGCTCTGCTCGAATTTGTCAGCGGAGCCCGGATCACGCTGACGGCGAGCTGGGATGTGTGGTCGCACCGCCATGCCAATATGGAGCTCTACGGCACCGAGGGCTCGCTCTATGTGCCCGACCCGAACTTCTTCGGTGGCACGGTCGAGGCGAGCGGCCGCGACAAGGACATCAAGCCGCTGGAAAACTGGGCGCATCCTTTCGGCATCGCCAATCAGGAAAGCCCGAGCGGCGCGCGCGCCAACTACCGCACGGCCGGCCTTGCCGACATGGCGGCTTCGCTGATCGACGGACGCGACGCACGTTGCTCGCTCGACCGCACCTTGCACGGCGTCGACGTCATGACTTCGATCCTGAAGTCGGGCGAGGAAGGTCGCTTCATCGATCTGACCACGACTTGCACGCAGCCGGCGGCACTCGGCATCGAAGAGGCACAGGCGCTCTTGAAGTAAGCGCAGGAAGAGCTAGTTTGCGCGCGGGTGAACAACCCGCGCGCTTTTTCATCTCGAAGGAATTCCATCATGGCCTGGCAACCGGCATCCGATCGTTATTCAAAAATGAAATACAACAGGACCGGCCGTTCCGGTCTGAAGCTGCCGGCGGTCTCGCTGGGGCTCTGGCACAATTTCGGCGGCGACACGCCGCATGACCGCAAGGTCGACATGTGCCGCACGGCTTTCGATCTCGGCATCACCCATTTCGACCTCGCCAACAACTACGGACCGCCTCCCGGCAGCGCCGAGACCGCGTTCGGCGAGATCCTGCGCACCGATTTCGCCGGCCTGCGCGACGAGCTCATCATCTCCTCCAAGGCCGGCTACGACATGTGGCCGGGTCCTTATGGCGAATGGGGCAGCCGCAAATATCTGATCGCCTCCTGCGACCAGAGCCTTAAGCGTATGGGCCTCGACTATGTCGATATCTTCTACTCCCACCGCTTCGATCCCGATACGCCGCTTGAAGAAACCTGCGGCGCGCTCGACCATATCGTCCGCTCGGGCAGGGCACTCTATGTCGGCATTTCCTCCTACAACTCGCAGCGCACGCGCGAGGCTGCCGCCATCCTGAAGGACCTCGGCACACCATGCCTGATCCATCAGCCGAGCTACTCCATGCTCAACCGGTGGGTCGAGGATGACGGTCTGGTGGATACGCTCGAAGATCTCGGCATTGGTTCCATCGTCTTCTCGCCGCTGGCGCAGGGTATGCTCTCGACCAAGTATCTCGGCGGCATTCCGGATGACAGCCGCGCCGCACAGAACCACTTCCTGAAGCGCGACTTCATCCGCCCGTCGATCATCGACAACATAAGAAAGCTCAACGAGATCGCCGAGAAGCGCGGCCAGACGCTGGCGCAGATGGCAATCGCCTGGGTTCTGCGCGGTGGCCGTATCACCTCGGCCCTGATCGGCGCCAGCCGCTCGTCCCAGATCGTCGATTGCGTCAAGGCACTCGATAATCTCGACTTCACGGCCGAAGAGCTGAAGCAGATCGATGTCTACGCGAAGGAGGCGGACATCAATCTCTGGGCCAAATCGGCCGAACGCGATTGATTATCCTAAAACGCCCGGAACCAGTTTCCGGGCGTTTTACCTTGTTGCCGCTTGTCGTGGTCTCTGGAGGAGAGAGTTTCATGATCCGCAATCCGATCTTGCCGGGCTTCAACCCCGATCCGTCCATCTGCCGCGTCGGCGAGGACTACTATATCGCCACCTCGACATTCGAATGGTATCCGGGAGTGCAGATCCATCACTCGCGCGACCTCGTGAATTGGACCCTGGTCCGACGGCCGCTGGAGCGTGCATCACAGCTCGACATGCGCGGCGAGCCTGACAGCTGCGGCATCTGGGCGCCTTGCCTCTCCTACGCGGACGGCCTGTTCTGGCTCGTCTATACCGACGTCAAGCGCTATGACGGCAACTTCAAGGATGCCCATAATTACATCGTGACGTCTCCGACCATCGAAGGCGAATGGTCCGAGCCGGCCTATGTAAACTCCTCCGGTTTCGATCCGTCGCTGTTCCATGACGACGACGGCCACAAATGGTTCGTCAACATGCAATGGAACCACCGCACGGAGAGCTATGGCGGTTCGCCGAAGACGCCGGCCTTCGACGGCATCCTTCTGCAGGAATGGGATCCGGTGGAAAAATCCCTGAAAGGGCCAATCAGGAACATCTTCGCCGGCACGGAACTGGGGCTGGTCGAGGGGCCGCATCTCTTCAAACGTAACGGCTGGTACTATCTGACCACGGCGGAAGGCGGCACCGGCTATGATCATGCCGTGACCATGGCGCGATCCCGCGACATAGCCGGACCCTACGAGCTGCATCCGAACAAGCACCTAATCACCTCGAAGGATCACCCGGAAGCGGCGTTGCAGCGTGCCGGCCATGGCCAATATGTTGAGACGCATGATGGCCAGTTCTATCATACGCATCTCTGCGGGCGGCCTCTGCCGCCACATCGCCGCTGCACGCTCGGCCGCGAGACGGCTCTGCAGAAATGCGTCTGGAAAGAGGATGGCTGGCTCTATCTCGAAAATGGCACCAGCGTTCCCGATGTAAATGTGGCCGGCTTGAATGGTGCGATGCCGGTCGAGAAGCCGCGCCGCAGCGGTTACAATTTCGACGAGGGCAGCTTGCCGTTGGATTTCCAATGGCTGCGCACGCCGCAGCCGGAGCGAATCTTCAGCCTGACGGATCGACCCGGCTATTTGCGGCTTTTTGCCCGTGAAAGCATCGGTTCCTGGTTTGAGCAGGCGCTTGTCGCCCGCCGTCAGGAGCATCACAGTTTCCGCGCCGAAACCGTCATCGAGTTCGAGCCCGCTACCTATCAGCAGGTTGCGGGCCTGACACATTACTACAATCGCTTCAAGCTACATGCCATCGCTGTGACCTTACATGAGAAGCTCGGCCGCTGCGTCACCATCATGACCTGCCCAGGCGACTATCCGAACGGTCGCCTGAGTTTTCCGATCGAAGGTGGCGTCGCAGTGCCGGATGGGCGGATCCAGCTTGCCATGGAGGTGCGAGACAACGACCTGCAGTTCTTCTGGCAGGCGGAGGGCATGGGCGCCTGGCAGGCAATCGGCCCGGTGCTCGATGCTGGCGTTATCTCGGACGAGGGTGGCCGCGGCGAGCATGGCTCCTTCACCGGCGCTTTCGTCGGCATGTTTGCCTTCGACACGTCGGGCCGGGCAAAGACAGCGGATTTCGACTGGTTCAACTACGATGAGCTATAAGACTCGCAGCGAAGCGGGCGCCTGGCCGAACCAATCACGCCCATTACGGAATTGTAATTCGACTGTCAGATGCGTTTCATGTCTGTCACGATAAGTTCGCGTGCAGATTCTGAAATGAGGAAACAACCAATGAGAAAAATCTTCACTGTCCTTCTTGCTGCGTCCATCCTGGCGACGCCGCTGGCAGCGACTGCACAGGTTAAGACGGCACCCGCCGGTAAGCAGGCCGTCGTTCAGAAAGAGACGGTGAAGAAGAAGGTCGTTATCCGCAAGGGCGGTTGGGTCAAGGGCCGCCGCCTGTCGGCCTTCGATCGACGCCGAGCAACGGAAATCGACTATCGCGCCTACCAGCTGTCTGCGCCTCCGCGCGGCTATCACTGGGTTCGCCTGAAGAGCAATTTCCTCCTTGTCGGTATTACCAGCGGCTTGATCTCGAAGGTGCACGAAGCCCGATAAGCACGACGGGCTGCGATCCCCGGACTATGCAAGGGTGGCTGTGTCGCCCTTTTTCGTGCCGCAAACATGGGGACGCCTTGAATCAAAAATCCCCGGCCGAAGAGCCGGGGATTTCTATTTGTCTTACTGTCTGTCTCAGCTCAGGCGGCCGGCGGCATGGGCCAGCATGGTGTAGACCTTGCCGGTATCCGAAGTGAGATAGGATTGCGTGACCGTCTTGTCGCGATCGGTGCGGGCAACGTCGGTAAGCAGCTTTTCGAAATCGGCGATGTAGCGATCGACGGCGGTGCGGAATTCCGGCTCGCGGTCGTATTTACGCTTGATCTCGTCGAAAGTCTGCTGGCCCTTGAGCGTGTAGAGCCGGCGGGTGAACACGTCGCGTTCGCCACGCTGGTAACGGCGCCACAGGTCGACAGAGGCGTCATGATCGATCGCGCGGGCGATATCGACCGAAAGCGAGTTCAGCGACTCCACGACATGGCGCGGGTTGCGTGCGGCCGGAGCAGGAGCCTGTTCCACCGGTGCTTTCGCCGTCGTCTGGCGTGCGGGTTGCAGACCGGCGTTTTCATCACGCGAAGCGCCACGCAGCAGGTCGCTGATCCAGCCGCCGCCGGCTGCTTCCTGGCGTGCAGGGGCTGCCGTCTCGGCCGGACGCTGCGGCTGTGCTGCCTGGCGCTCGGCCGGGATCGATCCACGCAAGCCGAGGGATTCGATCGAAGGCGGCTGCGGCTGCGGTGCTGGGCGCTGCATGGGTTGCTGAGCGACCGGTTGCTGTGGAGCCGGCTGTTGCGGCGCGGGCTGCGGTGGCCGGGCGGCGACCGGGGCAGGTGCTGCGGGTTGCGGGCGCGGAGCGGGCTGCGCATCGGCCAGAGCACGGGCTGCCGGCTCGGAAATCTCCAGCTGCTGCGTCGAGCGGCCGACGATCTGCGAGATGTCCTGCAGAGCCTTGATCTGCTCGGCAACGGCGCGACGCATGGCTGCAGCACTTTCCTTTGCCTCTTCCGGAAGGTCGAAGGCGCCGCGCTTCAGTTCGCTGCGGGTGAGATCGAGCTCGCGGCGGATATCGCCGGCCGAGCGGCGGATTTCGTCCGTCGCACCGGCAAAGCGGCCGATCGCGTCATCAACAGCGACACGCAGGGTTTCGCGCAGCTGCTGGGCAGCCGTATCCGAGGTCTTGCCGGCATCGGCCAGCATCTGTTCGACTTGCGAGAGCGAAGCCGTCAGGCCGCCACGCAAGCGATTGGTGAGGTCGCTGGAACGGCGTTCTGCATTGGCGAATGTATTTTCAACGGCCTGGTTCGCTTCTTCGCCAGCCTTATGCAATGCGCCACGCATATTTTCCGCCGCATCCTCGGCGCGCTTTTCGGCGTCTGAGAGAACGCGGCCGATATCCGCGAAGGAAGACTGCACGCTCTGGCGAAGATTGCCGGTCACCTGGTTCGACCGCTGTTCTGCGCGGTCGAAGGCCGTTTCCACCATCGAGCCGAGGGCGCGCATGGTGTTCTCGATCTCTTCCGAGCGCTGAACGAGGCCGACGGCCAGGTTCTGCAGGGCCGTTTCGCGTTCTTCCAGTGTCGATACGAGGTTCGACTGGGCGGCGCCCAGAAGCTGGGAAGCCTGCGACAGAACCTTGGAGTGATCGTCGAAGCGACCGACGATGCTGCCGACCTGCGACAGGGTCTGGCCGGTGATCTCGGACAGCTTGTCGACCTTGCCTTCGAGAAGGCGGCTGGAGGCGGAAACCATTTCGCCGGCCTTCGCGGCAGATTCCGCGAAGCGTGACGAGGTTGCCGTCAGGCGGTCGTCGACGTTTGCGAATTCGGTAGCAGCATTGGACAGCAGGCCGGCGATCGCCGAGTTGTTGTCCGCCAGGCGGGCGATGATGCCATTGACGCTGGCGAGCAGGTTGTTTTCGAGAGCGCTGACCGTGTTGACCGCATGCTCGGTGCGCGACGAGATCGCGTTGATGAGGGCGGCGTTTTCGGCGCGCAGGCGCTCGGTGCTCTCCTGGGCTGCCGCCGAGATGAGGGCTGCTGCTTCCTGACCCGTTGCCGCGTAGCGATCGACGATCGGTCGAGCCTTTTCGTCGATCAGGCGCGACAGCTCGGTGGAGCGTCCTGCGAGCATCGAGTTCAGCTCGCGGGTGCGTTCGTCGAGCGAGGTGCGGATGGAAGAGCCGCGGGCTTCCAGCGCCTTGTCGACATCGGCAAGCGTGGAGTCGATTTCACGGGCGCGTTCTTCCAGCGAGCTGCGGATGGCCGTGCTGCGCTCCTCGAGCGCACGCTCGACCTGAGACATGGTGGAGGCGATCTGCTCGCTGCTGCCGGCAAGCGTGTTGCGGATGGCGGCACCACGGGCTTCCAGCGATTGTTCGGCCGAAGACAGGGCCTGCGAGATCGTGTTGACCTGATTGCTGACGAGGCCCTCGGCTTCGGCGACCTTGTTGACGATCGCGTTGCCGGCCTCCGAGAAGGTCTGGGCAACGGCCGCAGCCTGGCTTGCCAACCGGTTCTGCGTTTCCGAGACGCGATTGACGAGGTCGTTGGAGCGCTCGGTCATGGCGCGGGCGAAGGCATCGCTGTGGTTGCCGAGGTTTTCGGCAAACTGCTGACCGGTGTTGGCAAGCAGATCGGCGGTGCGTGTGGCTTCCGTGTCCATGCCCTGCGCGGCATCGGCAACGGCCGTGCGCAGCGTGGTGGCAAGATTGGCGGCCTTGCCCTCGATCGTGCGATTGACGGCTTCGAGGCCAACATTGAGAGCGCGATCCATGGTTGAAAGGCGCTCTTCGATGCGGGCCGATGCCTGGCTGCCGCTGTCGTCGATCTTTGCCGCGCCGCTCGCCAGCGTATCGGAGAGGCGGTTGCCGGCCGCATCGACCTGTGCGGCAACGCCGGTGACACCTTCGTTGATGCGATTTTCGAGAGCCGACAGGCTGGCCTCGACCCGCGAGCCGGTTTCGGCAAAACGGTTCGTCATGCCGTCGATCGACTGGTTGAGGTTGGACGAGAAGGTTTCGGCCGAACGCGCGATGTCGCCGGCGGCCTGCTGGATACGGCCGGCAATGTCGCCCGCGCCGCTGTTCAGGCGTTCTTCCAATGTCCTTGCGCTGGTGTCGATGGTCTGGCGCAGCGAAGCCTCGCGGTCCTCGAGCGACATTTCAAGCATGCTGGCGCTGGTGGCAATCGAGGTGCCGATGGCCGTCGTCTGTTCCATCAGCGTGTTGTCGATCTGCTCATGGGCGTCGCGCAGGGCCAGATTGATGGCGCTGCTGCGGTCTTCCAGCGTGGAGCGCATACGCTCATAGGCAGAAGCAAGGTTCTGATCCATCTGCGACAGACCGGCGCCGAGCGTGTTTTCGAGATGGCGGGTGGTGCTGCCGAGAACCGTCTCGACGCGATCGCTGTTGCTGCCGAGCATTTCGGAGAGAGCGTCCGTGTGGGCAGCGAGCGAGCGATCGAGGCGGTCCTGGTTTTCGCTATAGGCAGCACGGATGGCATCAGCCTTGTCGCCAAAGGCGCCGGCGACGCGGGACTCTGCGCCGGAGACGCTGTCGAGAAGCGCATTGGCGCGTTCTTCCAGGGCGCTCTCGAAGCGGTTCTGGTTTTCGGCGAGCGAGATCGCAAAGGCCATGCTCTTATCGTCGAGCGTGTTGGTCAGTGCTTCGTGACCGCTGGTCACGGTATGGGCAATGGCCTTGGCGCTACTGGAAAGAGTGTCTTCGAGCTTCGCATGATTTTCCGAAAGGGCGATAGCCAATGCCATCGTCCGGTCGTCGAGGCTGTTGACGATCCTGTCGTGGGTGCCGGCAACGGTTTCGGAGAGGGCGTCAAGACGGCTTGATACCGTATCCTCAAGCCGCGACTGGGTGTCGGAGAGCGAAATCGCAAGCGCCATCGCCTTGTCGTCCAGTGCGTCGGCAAGTGCATTGTGGTTGCTGGTAAACGCGTTGGTGATCGCCTCGGCGCGGTTGGCAAGCGTTGCTTCGAGGCGCGACTGGCCGGAGGTCAGCGCATCGGAGAGTGCCCGTGTCTTGCCTTCGAGCGTATCGGCAACGCGCTCGGCATGGCCGGAAACGGTATCCTCGAGACGGGCCTGGGCTTCCGACAGCGCGATGGCGAGTGCCATCGTCTTGTCGTCCAGCGTGGCGCCGACGCTTTCCGCGTGGCCGGAAACGGCGTTTTCAAGGCGGGCCTGGCTTTCGGAAAGAGCGACGGCCAATGCCATCGTCTTGTCATCCAAAGTGCTTGCAACGCTTTCCGCGTGCCCGGCGATGGTGCTTTCCAGGCGGGACTGGCTTTCGCTGAGCGCGATGGCGAGTGCCATCGTTCTGTCGTCCAGCGCTTCGGTCAAGGCGTTGTGGTTGCCTGCAAATGCCCTGATGATCGCCTCGGCGCGGTTGGCGAGGGTTTCCTCAAGACGTGACTGGCCTGAGGTCAGCGCGGCGGCGAGGGCACTGGTCTTGCCTTCGAATGTATCGGTGACGCGGTCGGCGTGGCCAGCAACGGTTTCTTCCAGCCGGGCCTGGCTCTCAGAAAGCGCGATAGCGAGCGCCATCGTCCTGTCGTCGAGGGCATTGGTGACGCTTTCGGCATGGCCGGAGACAGTGCTTTCGAGACGAGCCTGACCCTCGGCGAGCGCGCGCGCAAGTTCCTTGGTCTTGGCATCCAGCGTTCCGGCAACGTGTTCGGCATGACCGGAAACTGTGTCTTCCAGGCGGGATTGGCTTTCGGAAAGCGCGATGGCAAGTGCCATCGTCTTGTCGTCGAGCGTGTCGGCCAGCTTGCTGTGGGTATCGGCCATGGCGCTATTGATGGCGTCAGAGCGGCTCGCCAGCGTGTTTTCGAGGCGGAGCTGGCTTTCAGCCAGCGAAATGGCCAGCATCGACGTGCGCTCGTCGAGGGCGGCGGTCAGATGTTCGTGGGAGCCGCTGACAGCGCTTGTAATCGCTTCCGAACGCTCGGCAAGCGTCTGCTCGAAACGGGACTGGTTTTCCGCCAGGGCGCCGAACAAGGCGTTGCTGCGGGCGGCCATCACGGCATCGACGCGCTCATGAGCGGAACCCAGGGCCTGCGTGATCTCGCTGGTGCGGGCGGAAAGCGTGTTGTTGATGTCGTTGGCGCGGCCGGTGAAGGCCGAGGTCAGTTCTTCCGTGCCGCTTTGCAGGGCAGCGGAGACGTCGCGCGTGACACCCTGCACGGCAGAGGTGAAGGCGCCGGCATGAGAGGCGAGCGTGGTGTTGAGTTCGCTCGTGCCCGAAGTCAGGGCGGAAGAAATGCCCGTCGTTGCGTTCTGAAGCGCGGAGGTGATCTCGTTCGCCTTGGAACCGATCGCACTTTCCAGCACTTCCTGGCCGGTTGCCAGCGTCGTTGCCAGAGCGAAGGACTGGTCGGTGAGGTGTGAACCCAGGCGCTCGATGCTGGAGGTCAAGATGCCTTCCAGCGCATCCGAATTGCTGCCGAGCGACTGGTTGATGCGGGTGAGGCTCTCCGAGAGCTTGGTGTCCAGGGTGCCGGCGCGCTTGTCGAAGGCCGAGGTGAACTCCGATACGCGTTCGTCGAAGGTCGTCGAAAGTTGTGCGATCGTCGACTGGAAGCGCTCGTCGAAGAAGCCGGAACGCAGGTCGATATCCATGATGGCATCATCGGCCGTCGATTGCAGGCTCTGACGGAAGCTCGCGCCCTTTTCGTCGAGTGCAGTGTTGAGGCGGGACAGAACATTGTCGAGCGTGCCCGTAATGGACCGCTCGCCGCCGGTGAGGCTCTCGCTGATTTCTCGCGTGCGGGCGACCAGCGTCTCGTTGAGCTGGCGTGCACGTTCATTCAGTGCGGAGTTCAGCTTTTCGGTGTTCGCATCGAGTGTCGAGGCGCGGGTTTCGAACTGGCCGAGCAGCGCGTTGCCGCGTTCGGTGAGGGTCGACGATAGGGATTCCAGCCGGGTATCGAATTCATGGCTGAGAGCGAGGCCCGAAGCGTTCAGATTTTGCAGCAGGCTGTCGGTCTTGGCGGAAAGCAGGGTCCCGAGGGCTTGAACAGCCGAATCCGACTTCTCCATCAGGGCGGCGGCACGCGTATCGATCATCGATGCGAAGGCTTCGCCGGAGGTGGAGAGGCGCACGGCGATTTCTTCGGTCGCCAGCGACAGGTCTTCCTTGATCTGATCGTGCACGCCTGAAATCGACGAGCGGATCCGCTCGGCGTGATTGACGATGGCGTCACGCTCGGTACCCAGTTCGTGGACCAGGCTGCGCACGCGCAATTCGTTGTCGGCGTAGCTGCGCTCCAGCGCATTGACTTCGGTATGAACGAGTGTTTCGAGCTCAGTGGCGCGTGCAATGGTGCGTTCGATGCCTTCGTTCATCGCCGAGACTTCGCGGCGCACGGCCTGACCGACCGTCATGATGCGCTCGGAAGCGACGGTTTCCGGCTCGACGAGGCGCAGGGCGACTTCTGCCATGGAGCGGGCAGCATTGCGCATGTCGTGCGCACGCGAGATCATCATGCCGAAAGCGTAGAAGAGCAGCACCGGAACGATGATGCCAACGATGCAGGCGATGACGCCCGGAAGGGCCGCGAGATCCGCGATCGAATGGATGTTTCGGATCTGGGTGCCGTAAAGCATGAAGGCGAGGCCGGCGCCGCCGATGATCCAGAACAGCGAGAAGATCGTGGCGTTTCGCACGGCGTGGCTTTGCGAGGCGCCGTCGAGCGCCCTCAATATGCTTGCGGAACTCGCCCGGCTGCCGTCATTGGCGGCTGCAAGGTTCGGGTTCTTTGGCGCCTCGACGGGGCGGGGCGGCGTAGCAGGGGCAGCGGTGCTGCGCGCGGCGCCATTCTTGTGGGCGGCATCATCCCTGGTCTGCTTTATCGGCTGTTTCGGCGGTTCAGACACATTTCGCTCCGGGACATCGGGCGTAGTGCCGCTGCGGGACTCCAAGCTCTCGTCACTGAAATCGATCTGCAGAGCTTCGTCCAATGCCTGAAAGGCCTTGTCCTCGACCGACTCGATGTACTTTTTGTTCGCCATGCGGTTACGCCTCGTTACAACTCACTCGGGCTTGCCGTGTCTTTTCCGGTAATTCCGCCGTGTCCGGAAAAGACGAACCCTGCCTCCCGTAGGGTCTTCCGCCTCCGATCAAGATCGAGCTTGGATTTCCCATTACATTCAGAGTGGATAACTGGTTTTTCAAACGGATGTTATGAAAACATTACCATCATCCACTTCCGGGGCAAAGGCATGTGCCATCTACCCAATTTACTAGTATCGTAGTGACACATTCCCCCAGTCATGACAATTAATTCCACCTTAAAGCCAGTGGATCATTAAGGTGTCATTAACCCTATTTACCCGTTCAACGCCATGAAAACCCAAGATTTTGAGCATGTTTAACGCACGTTAACCATGTCTGGAGTTTTCGGCCCTGAATGTGCCAAAATTTAACTGGATGGCCATGCCCGGGCCGCAACTATGCGGCAGGTCCCTAAAACAGTCATAGATAAATGACGGGAGCATTGGCACATGGCAGCTTTGAACATCGCATTTGAATCTCCGGACAATTCGCGGGGCGCGGCCCCGTCTCGGGAGCGGGCGATCGATCTCGTCCATCTCGGCAAGCAGACGATGGGCGATAAGGCGCTGGAGGTCGAGGTGCTGCAGATGTTCGCCAGGCAGGCCCGTTCCTGCTTGCAGGAGATCGGCAGCGGCGATCCGAAGCGCGTGGAGGCGGCATCACACAAGCTGAAGGGCGCTGCGAGCGCCGTTGGCGCTTTCCGCGTCGCTGATGCGGCTGGAGCGCTCGAAAGCAATATCGGCGACGCCGCTCACATGGCAGCGGTCACAACCAGCGTCATTGAGGCCGAAAACTTCATTTTGAAGCTCTCGCGCTGAGCTGATCCGCTCGAAGATCAATGATGTGCATTCTTGCGCCGCCAGACGGGATAAACCGTTTCGGCGGCGCAAATGTTGACTGCCCCAACGATTTGTTGGAAGTAAAATTCCGATCGTCCTTCATTCACGCAATTCGGAATTCACCCACATGACCAAATTGACCATCGTCGCCTTCGACGGCACGCGCTTTGACCTCAATGTCGACGAGGGCTCCACGGTAATGGAAAATGCCGTGCGCAACTCCGTTCCAGGGATCGAAGCGGAATGCGGCGGTGCATGCGCCTGTGCCACCTGTCATGTCTATGTCGACGAGGAATGGACCGAAAGGGTCGGCGGCCCGGAAGCCATGGAAGAAGATATGCTCGACTTCGCCTTCGACGTCCGCCCGAACTCGCGGCTCTCCTGTCAGATCAAGATGAAGAGCGCACTGGATGGCCTTGTCGTCCACGTGCCGGAACGCCAGGCCTGACGCCGGGCCTTGGGCACGTCCCGCCCGGTCCGTTGCGATAATCCGGCTGAAAGCCAAATGCCCAAAAAAGATGCCTCGCTCAGCTGGTGCAGCGAGCGAGGCGAGGCGGGCGCATCACTGCAGGCAAGGGAGGAAACACCTGCAGCTTCAGGACGCGCCAGGAGAACACTTAGCGCATGCTTTGAAAAACAAACCCTGACTGCGCCGAAGAGCGAAGAAACCCGCCAACGCAGGTACTCAAAATCGATCCTTTTGCGACATCCGCCCGGTCTTCTTCGAATCAACCAGTGCGTTTGTCTCTGTAATTGATAGGAAAAACCTATTTCAGATTCTCGTAAAGTTCAAAGAGCGACGAGATCGAACGATTCACAGGATATAGTGGCTGATTTCCCACAGTTGGCTCTTCTTCATTGCCTTTTGCGCCGAAGGTAGTTCTTCGACAGGCTACTGCTGGGTACCTTGGCGGCTGCGGTAGTAGAGCAGCCTCTGCATCCGGCTCGTGAAATTGATCGCTTCGATGCGGTCGAAGCGTGCCTGATCGGCATCGTGTCGCTCGGTTTCCCGCGACGTCACCTCGTTTGCCTTTTCCTGAAGCGCATCGCAATTGCCGGCGGATGGCAGAGACAGGATCTGCCTTTCCATCTGCCGCGCATGCTGACGGGCGATTTCGACATGCCGGTCCTCATGGCGCCGGATATCGGCGGCCAAGGTATCCCAGATCATGGAAAGCTGCTTGCTGGCATGCCGCCGGTCACGCCAGCGCGGCAGAATGATTTCCGTATCAACGGTAACCTTGACGCCGGAGATATAGCAACGCCCGTTTGCTTCGCTATAGGTCGCATTGCCGCCGAAGCGAATCTTCGTCGCACCGGGATGGTGGCTACTGGAACCGATCGCCAGCGGTCCACGCTGGTTCAAGGCAGCATCGAGCTCGTCGGCGGTGCTGCCCTTGATGTCGAAATAGGAAATGGATTTGCGGGCAATGACTTCGGCGTTGGCCACATCGTGTATGCAGAACGCGAGCAACAATGCACACGAAAGACTGAACTTATGGGATGCAAGCGGCATTCGTGTCGCTACCATGTTGAACTTCTGTGAACCTTGCGGCATAGCCACTGTGAGCGCAATATCAAGCGCGAGGTTTTTTCCTTTTCAATGGGATGGGACGGTTCGTGACTGAGCTTCGCAGCCAAACCTGGCATGTCGCGCATGGCCGCAGCATCGACGTCGGCGGTCAGAGCGTCATCATGGCTATCGTCAATGTGACGCCGGATTCCTTTTCAGATGGCGGTCACTATGAGGCCGTGGATGCGGCCGTTGCCCATGCGCTGGCTTGCGTCGAGGACGGGGCTGCCATCATCGATATCGGCGGCGAATCGACCAAGCCAGGTGCCGCCGCCGTCAATGCCAGCGAGGAGCAGGGGCGGGTGTTGCCCGTCATCGAGGCCTTGCGCGGTAAGACCGACGCGCTGATCTCGGTCGATACCTATCGCGCCGACACGGCGCGGCTGGCGATCGGGGCCGGCGCGCATATCGTCAACGACGTCTTCGGTCTGCAGCGCGAGCCTGATATCGCTACCGTGGCGGCGCAAACGGGCGCCGGTCTGTGCATCATGCATACGGGACGTGACCGGCAGAAGCTGCCTGACGTGATCGACGATCAGCTTTTCTTTCTCAATCGCTCGCTGGAGATTGCCGCCGCGGCCGGCGTCGACAGGCAGACGATCGTGCTCGATCCAGGTTTTGGCTTTGCCAAGGAGAATGCCGAGGAAAATCTGGAGCTGATGGCGCGTTTCAATGCTCTGCTGCGCTTCGAGCTGCCCCTGCTGGTCGGCACCTCGCGCAAGCGGTTCGTCGGCACTATAACGGGTCGCGAAGCGGCTGACCGGGATGTCGGCACTGCGGCAACCAGCGCGATCCTGCGACTGCAGGGGGCTGCGATATTCCGCGTACACAATGTCGCAATCAACAGGGACGCGCTGGCGGTTGCGGATGCTATTCTGAGGACGCGCGCGAGACTTAAAGCATAATGCTCGAATCCAGGGAGCGGTTTTCGGACCCGATCGCGCCTGTTCGAAACGGAGAGACGCCATGAGCGCTGTGACATACACCATTACTCTGCAGAATTGCGCCTTCTTTGCCCGGCATGGCGTGCATGATGAGGAGGAGTTCCTCGGCCAGCGCTTCTTCGTCGATGCCGAACTCGATGTCGAGGCTGGCGATGCGCTGGAGCGCGATTCGATCGACGACACTGTCAATTACGGCATCGCATTCAGCGTCATCGAGGAAATCGTAACCGGGCGCCGACGCTACCTGATCGAGGCGCTGGCGCTCGATGTGGCGAAGGAGCTATGCCGTCGTTTTCCGAGTATCCGCCGCGCCAAAATCACGGTACGCAAGCCCAATGCCCCGGTTCCGGGCGTTCTCGATTATGTGCAGGTGAGCATTGAGCATTTTGCCTGAAGGTGTAGCCGTGCGGACGACGCTCGGTTTGGGTGGCAATCTGGACAACCCGGTCCGTGCCATGGCGCTGGCCTTGCGCACGCTGGACGGGCGCGCCGATTGCCAGGTGGTCTCGGTGTCGCGGCTTTATCGCACGCCGCCCTGGGGCAAGACGGACCAGTCCTTCTTCTACAATTCCTGTGCTGCCGTCGATACGACGCTCACCCCGGAAGCGCTGCTCGATGTGTGCCTCGACATAGAGCGGCAGATGAAGCGGGTGCGGATCGAGCGCTGGGGGCCGCGGACGATCGATATCGACATGCTGACCTATGGGGATCTGGAACAGGCCGAGCCGTTGCTTACCATTCCGCATCCGCGAATGGTCGAGCGTGGTTTCGTGCTGATGCCGCTTGCCGATTTTGCCGCCGACCTCATCGTGAACGGCCGTACGATCAGCGACTGGTTGCACGATGTCGACGTCGAAGGCATCGAGGTCGCGGATGAAAGCCGTGACTGGTGGCGGTCGGCCTGAACTGGACGATATGATTATATAAAGAGAAAGGCCGGCAAAATTGCCGGCCTTTCTCTTTATGAACTATTGTCCGATGCTTACTGGATCGAGCCGACCGCCATCTGGTCGACGTCGGCGCGCTTCAGCGTGACGCCGATGACGGGCACCATCTGTTCGCCGACCTTCACCGAGATGGTGACGTTCATCGACTTGCTGTCCGGGACACGGGCGATCATGGCACCGTTCAGCTTCTGGCGGTTCAAGCCGAGAACGACGGTGTTGTCGTTGACGGTGCCCGATGTGACATCGAGACCCTTGCCGGCTGCGCCATCGAGGAACTTTCCGCTATAGGAACCGCCACTCTGCGTGATTTCTGCCGACATCGGCTGCTGGAAGACGCCAACGCGGCAGGTACCGTCGAGCTTGACGCCGGCGCTGCCGCCGTCAGACGGCTTGCCCGTGAGACTGCAGGTGAACTTCGTGCCTTTGTACTTGCCGGCAACGATCTCGCCGGGACCGCTCCATGTGCCCGAGATCGACTGGAAGAAGGCCTTGTCGCGGGGTGCCGCGTCAGCTGATTGCGTCCAGACGCCGGTGGAGATGGCTGCGGCGGCAAGGCTGCTTACAAGAAGAATTCGACGCGAAAACATGGACATTCCCTAGCGAGGCGAAACCGTGAAACTGGTTGTCACTTTTGCCCTAGAATGGTTAATGCTTGGTTTCCGGACGTGCTGAGGTCCCTAATTTGCAAGTCATCACGCCGGGTTGCGACCGGTGATGCTGGGCGTGAGGTCGCCGGCGAAATCGGCGATGCCCGGTCGCTTGAGTGCCTTGAAGGGCAGCGGCCGGCAGAGATCCATCGCGGCTATTCCGATCCTTGCTGTCATCATGCCGTTGACGACGCCTTCGCCGAGGCGGGCTGACAGTTTCGACGCTAGTCCGTGGCCGATCAATTGCTGGACGATGCTGTCACCGACGGCGATGGAGCCGGTGACGGCGAGGTGGGCGATCACATCGCGCATCAGCCTGACCATGCCGACCGTGCCGGGCCTGCCGCCATAGAGCTCCGCCATGGCACGAACCAATTTCGCGGCTTCGTAAAGAACATAGAGAATATCGACGAGGGCGCGGGGACTGACGGCAGTTACGACCGAAACCCGCTTCGAGGCACCGAGAATCAATGCGCGGGCACGTCGGTCGAGCGGGCCGAGCAGTTCGCGTTCAGCAAGGTCGATCAGCTGTGGCGGGTCGATAATGTCGTCTTCGGCCGCCTTCAGGGTTGCGCGGCCTCTGGCCGTGTCAGGATTTACTTCCAGGATCGCGCAGAGGCGCTTGACCAGGGCCTTGGCGCGGGCCGGCCTGGTCTCCAGGACGGCTGCTTCCGCCTCGGCCTTGATGGTCTGGACGGCTGCGAGCCGCATCATGCCGGCCGTCTCGCGGATCACGATGGCAAGCACGGCAAGTATGCCGACGGCGACGACGGCAAGGGCGGTATAGCCGAGCCAATCGGCCCGGCTGAACAGATCGCGGATGAGCTGATCCGTCCAGAGGCCGAAGGCGAGCGACACCAGGATGCCAAGCGCGCTGAGTGCCACCTTGCCGAAGGAGAATTCCTTGCGACGGGGCTTGGCGATGGCATTTGCATCCGGATCAGCACCGAGAGCCGGATTGATGAATGGGTCTTCCGCATCGGGCGTGAGCACGACGTCGGTATCGAAGCTTTGCGGTTTACGCACCACCGGTGGCGCTGCCTTGTTGTTCGACCCTTTGCCAGACAGCTCCGGTTCCAGCGTGAAGGCGGCGGGGCGGCGGTTGCCGTTCGGCTCGTTTTCGGTCGATTTCGTCATGCGAGACGGTCTCCGAACAAGAACTGCATGGCGCGGTCGAGGCGGATATGCGGCACCGAAAGCTTAATCCCTTCACCGGTTTCATCGAGCTCGGGCGGGCGGAACCGCACGACGTTCACCTCGGGCAAATGGACCTGTGCCCCATTGGATTCAAGGGCTTCGAACAGCCAGCGGGGATTTTCCGGGAGATCGCCGGGGAAGACCGCCGTCTTGCGATTGCCGTCGAAAGTCTCGCCGGCGATGGTTTCCTTGTCCATTGGCGTGCCAACGATGACGGGAAGCGTCTGCCCGTCGCGGGTCACGGTCGCCTCCCGTGTCGCGCGCACCGACGCGATGGCCATGACCTCGATGCCGGCGCCGGCCATGCCGATGCGCTCGATGGCACGCTCGACCAGACGGCGCGTCAATGCTTCCAGCCGGTCGTGGCTTTCATGGTGGAGATGGTCGGCCTTGGTTGCGGCGACCAGCACGCGGTCGATGCGGCGGCCGAGCAGGGAGGAGAGGAGCGAATTCGTGCCGGGGCGGAAGCAGGCCAGCACATCCGTCAGCGCCCTTTCCAGATCCTGCACCGCTTCCGGGCCGCGATTGATGGCCTGCAGGGCATCGACGAGAACGATCTGCCGGTCGAGGCGGGCGAAATGTTCGCGAAAGAAGGGTTTGACGACGACGGACTTATAAGCCTCGTAGCGGCGCTCCATCATCGCCCATAGCGACCCTTTCGGCGCGCTGCCTTCGGCCGGAAGCTTCAGCGGTGCAAAGGTGAGGGCGGGCGAGCCATCGAGATCGCCCGGCAGGAGGAAGCGGCCGGGTGGCAAAGTCGAGAGCGAGCGCTCGTCGGATTTGCAGGCTTTGAGGTAATCGGCAAAGGCGGTGGCGAGGTCACGTGCCTTCATTTCATCCGCGGTTTCAGCGATGTCGGCTTCCTCGGTCATCGCCACCCAGTGACGTGAAAGCTCGGCGCGAATGCCGGTGTTTGCCAGCGCAAGCGTTTCCTCGCTGAAGGTGCGGAAATCCTTGGCGAGCAATGGCAGGTCGAGCAGCCATTCGCCGGGATAATCGACGATATCGATGGAGAGGCGCCCGGGTGAGAACAGGCGGTTCCAGCCGCTGGCGCTTTGATAATCCAGCGTGATGCGTAGCTCGGAGATCGCCCGCGTCGAATCCGGCCAGATGCGGTCTTTGACCAACGCGCGGATATGATCTTCGTATTGAAAGCGCGGCACGGCGTCATCCGGCTGCGGTTCGAGGCGGACAGCCGAAACGCGACCGGACTGCACGGGCTCGAACAACGGCAGACGGCCACCATTCAGGAGATTATGCACCAGCGAGGAGATGAAGACGGTCTTGCCCGAACGGGAGAGGCCCGTAACGCCCAGACGAACTGTCGGATTGACGAGGCCGGCGGCGCGATCGGCGAAATTGTCAAAGGCGATGAGGGCGTCGTCGGTAAAAGAGGTCAGGCTTGGGGGCAAGGCGGGATCCCTGGATGACAGCGTGGCCGTGAATATAGGGATCGAAACTCGCGCCGAAAAGATGAGCGGATATCTGTCTGCAATTACCGGCGAGCGCGGTCGCTGCCCATATCGAAGAAATCCCTATTCGGTGACAAAATCCGTCAGGGTCCAACCCGACGGTGTCGCATCGATCACAGCAAGGCCGGCCGTCGGAAAGCCATGTGGGAGAGCATCGGCGAAGGCTTCATGTCCGACCAGCGCGGCAAGCGTCAGCTCGATGATCGGATTGTGCGCGACCAGCATGACCGAGGCCTGGTCGGTCTGCGCCGAGATGAGCGACAGGTAGATATCGGGCGTACCGTTATAGAGTGCATCGACAAAGCGGAACTCCGTCGAGGGCGTGACGGCGCGGCGCATGGCTGCAGCAGTCTGGCGACAGCGCATGGCGGTGGAGGAAATGATGAGGTCAGGCTTATAGCCCTTGTCGACCGCTTTCTCTGCGACGATCTCGGCTGCGGCATAGCCATTATCACTCAGGGGACGGTCGAAATCCTTCTGCCCAGGCGCAGCCTGTCGGGCCTCGGCATGGCGCAGAAGATAGATCCTGGAGGGCGGCGGCGAAATTTTGATCATGGCGAAATTCCGAGGCTCGATTTCTCCAATGAGGTAGCGTCTGTTCGCATGTGTCGTCAACTGCGAGGCGATCCGTGCGAAGGCGAAATGCCCCACCTTCACGGGAAGGTTACGAGCGCCGAGAATCGGGGCTGACGGGAAGAAGTGATGAAAAAATAGACCCTTAGCCGAATTTTATGACAAATTTAAAAATCAGTTGACAGCATCTATTTGGCTTGAATCGGCACTATTGGTTGGGATATACACCCCAGCCATATGAGATGTTCTTCAGGAGAATCGCGTTGAGTGAGAAGATCGATCTTAGTAACTATGTGCCCTCGGAAGACGAGGAGTTCATGAATCTGAATCAGCGAGCTTATTTTCGAGCGAAGCTGATAGCATGGAAAAACGATATCCTTAGAGAAGCGCGCGAAACCCTGGATCATCTGGCAGAAGAAAGCGCAAATCACCCCGATCTTGCCGATCGGGCTTCTTCGGAAACCGACAGAGCCATTGAACTTCGGGCTCGCGACCGCCAGCGTAAACTCATTTCCAAGATCGATGCCGCCTTGCAGCGTATTGAAGATGGTACCTACGGCTATTGCGAGGAAACCGGCGAGCCTATCGGCTTGAAGCGTCTGGACGCTCGTCCGATCGCTACCTTGTCGATCGAAGCACAGGAACGTCACGAGCGCCGCGAGAAGGTTTATCGCGACGAGTGATGGCGGTTCGGTTTCGACCGAGCTCATGGAACAAAGGCACGACGGAGATATCCGTCGTGCCTTTTTCGATTCCAGCGTTTGAGAGGCCGCGTCCTATTTGTCGCGGCTGACGCTCATTTCACCGAAGATGCGAGCGACTTCTTTCTGAAGAGCGCTGTCGGCTCCCGTCATCGGAGCAAGTTCGGGTTCGACACGTTTTGCCGGGCTAGGGATTGGGGTTGGGGATGCTGCAGCATTCGGTTGCTGCTGCACCTGCCGTGGTGCCGGCGCGTTCGGAATGATCCGTTCGGCGGTCAGGTTCTTCGACATTTCAGCTTCCAGTATACGCTGGAAATCATTATCGGGTTCGGCAGCAGGAGGCGTCGGTGCGAGGGTGGGTTCGACTGGCGCCGGGCGCGCGGGAGCAGGCTGCTGCTGCGGCAGGACGACGTGGCGAGCAGCATCCAGTATGTCGGCTGCTTCGGCCTCGCTGATTGACGGAGCGGGCTGAGGGGTCGGTTGCGGCGGCTTGACAGCGGCGGGTTGTGGGCGTTCGGCCACCTGCGGCACCGGATCGGGTTCCGCCACAGGTGCAAGGCGGGGCTCATTGCGCAAATAGGCTTCGATCTTGTCCTCGGCCGATTGCTGGCGCTGCGGAAGCGCTGCTGGAGGTGCTTCCACAGCCGCCGCCTTCTGCTGCGGCTGTTGCCGCTCTTCAAATACCATGGGGATCTCGACCGGCGTCGCGGTGCTTCCAGCCCGCGTGGCATCGGAAATGCCAGATTCGATGACGATGTCTGTCGGGCCGCCGATCATGATCAGATGCTCGATCCCATCGCGTCGCACGAGCACGAGACGGCGGCGGGCATCGACGGCGGCGGCGTCCAGCACCTGCAGGCGAGGCTGGCGGTTCTTGCCGCCGCGCACGAAGGGAGAAGGAGCGCGGTTGCGCATGATCCACAAAATGCCGATCAGCACGAGCAGGGCAATGCCAACTCCGCCAGCTGCAAGAAAGAAACGGCTGCCATAGGCTCCGGCGATATCGTCCAACATGTCGAGATACTCCGTAATTGTCCCCGATGTCGCGGTCTACAGCGCCGCGCGTCACATGTGACGCGCAAAGGTCGCTGTAGTACTTTAAATCTACCGCATAATTTTATCCTTAAATCGATTCCGAATTAAGGAATTATGCAGTAGGCGCAACTGCGGCGGGTAAAGCTTTGACCATGACCCTTCTATACGGCGATCATATGAACAGGATTGCGCCGGAGACAAGATGCGATTGCAGGCTGTCATATTCTATTGCTTGTGAATTCAAGCCTTTCTGGCCCGGCAAAGCTTTTTGCGGATGACGCAAATTGATAAAGAAGATTCGAAAGGTCCGACTCCGGCGACCCCAACGTGTATGACATGTCGCGAGGAGAACGGCTGACAAGAGGGGTTTATGACGAAGCAGCGTCCGTCCGACGAGTATAGCGTGCCGCTGGTGGATCGCGGAGTTCGTTCGGGAACTGTGCTGCGCATCATTCTGCTTGCGCTGGTTCTCGTCGCTGCCGCGGCGGCCTTTGTCATCTTCAAGAGCCAGCTTGATAATGAAGCCGTCCTCGGCGGCCTCGGCATTCTTGCCATGGTCGGCATATTCTTCCTGGTCTCCTCGATCATCGGTTTCGTCGAGGTCATGCCGCAGCCGCAGTCGGACAGCCTGGCGCGCTCCTTCCTCAACAGCCACCCCGACGGGACGCTTATTACCGACGAGAAGGGCCGCATCGTCTATGCCAACGCCGCCTATGGCCGCCTGACCGGTGCGACCAAGGCGACGGAAGTACAGTCGCTGGAGATGCTGCTGTCGCGAAACCGTGAGTCCAACGAGGCTCTCTACCGGCTCGCGAATGGCTTGCGCGATGGCAAGGAGGGATCGGAGGAGTTCCGGTTGCTGAAGCCGCTCGGTCCCTTCAACGGGATCGGTCAGGGAGCCCATTGGTATCGCCTGAAAGCGCGGGTGCTGTCGGCGGAACAGGATAGCAACAAAACGCTGCATATTTGGCAGATCACCGACATCACCTCCGAGCGCGATGATCAGGAGCGATTCTTCAAGGAATTGCAGAACGCGATCGATTATCTCGACCATGCGCCGGCCGGCTTCTTTTCCGCCGGGCGCAAGGGCGAGATTTTCTATCTCAATGCGACGCTCGCGGAATGGCTGGGCTTTGATCTCACAAAATTCGTTCCCGGCTCGATGACGATCGGCGATCTGGTGGCCGGCGAGGGACTGGCGCTGATCCAGTCCGTTCAGGCGGAGCCTGGTTTAAAGAAGACGGTCACGCTCGATCTCGATCTGCGCCGCGCCAACGGCCAGAGCCTGCCGGTGCAGATCGTTCACAGCGTAACATCGATGCGCGACGGCGCTCCCGGTGAGAGCCGCACCATCGTCCTGACCCGGCAGAACGGGGCAGACACGGAGCAATCGGCTTCCGCAGCCGCAATGCGTTTCAGCCGTTTCTTCAACAATACGCCGATGGCGATCGCTTCTGTTGACGGCAACGGTCGCATTCTGCGGACGAATGCACCCTTCCTGAAACTCTTCTCGGAACTGGTATCCCGCGACGATATCGAGCGCGGCGCTGCTCTTGAGACCATCGTCAATGAAAGCGACAGGCCTAGCCTGCATCAGGCCCTGGCGGCCGCCAAGGATCGACAGGGCGACATTCCGCCGATCGACTCCCGCAATCCGAAGGACGACACGCGGCATTTCCGCTTCTATATCAATGCCGTCATCGACCAGACCGACGAGGCGCCGGAAGAGGCCGCCATCGTCTATGCCGTCGAGGTGACCGAGCAGAAGGCACTCGAGACGCAGATGGCGCAGACGCAGAAGCTCAATGCCGTCGGTACGCTTGCCGGCGGCATCGCGCATGACTTCAACAACGTTCTGACCGCGATCCTGCTCTCGTCCGACCATCTGCTGCTGCAGGCGCGGCCGTCAGACGCCAGCTTCGCGGATCTGATGGAAATCAAGCGCAATGCCAATCGCGCCGCCGTGCTGGTGCGGCAGCTGCTCGCCTTCTCGCGCAAGCAGACCATGCGACCGACAGTTCTCAATCTGACCGATGTGATTGGCGATTTGCGCATGCTGGTGGACCGGCTTCTGTCCGGCACGCACGTCAAGCTCGATGTCGACTATGGCCGCGATCTCTGGCCTGTCAAAACCGACCTCTCGCAATTCGAGCAGGTGCTCATCAACTTGTGCGTCAATGCCCGCGACGCCATGCCCGGCGGCGGTACGCTGACGTTGCGCACCCGCAATCTGCTTGCGTCCGATGTCAGCGCCTTCAACTATCCTTATCTGCCGCATGAGGACATGGTTCTCGTCGAGGTCAGCGACACCGGCACCGGCATTGCGCCGGAGATCATGGACAAGATCTTTGAGCCGTTCTTCACGACCAAGGAAGTGGGCAAGGGCACCGGCCTCGGTCTTGCGATGGTCTACGGCATCATCAAGCAATCCGGCGGCTACATCCAGCCGGAATCGGAAGTGGGCAAGGGAACGACCTTCCGCATCTTCCTGCCCCGCCACATCGTCGAAATGCCTGCCGTGACGGAAGCGAAAGCGCCGGAAAGCCGTGACGTCGCGCTCATGGACCAGAGCGTCGGTCTGGCCGCCTCGACGGAAGAGCCGGCCGACCTGACCGGCAAGTCCGCCGTGGTGCTGCTCGTCGAGGACGAGGAAGCGGTGCGTCGCGGCGGCAAGCGCATGCTCGAGACGCGTGGTTACACCGTCCACGAGGCCGGCTCCGGTGTTGAGGCGCTCGACATCATGGAGGAGCTCGACGGACAGGTTGATGTCGTCGTATCTGACGTCGTCATGCCCGAAATGGACGGGCCGTCGCTGCTGCGGGAGCTGCGCAAGAAATATCCGGATCTGAAGTTCATCTTCGTCTCCGGCTATGCCGAGGACGCCTTTGCCCGAAATCTGCCGGCCGATGCGCAATTCGGCTTCCTGCCGAAACCGTTCTCGCTGAAGCAACTTGCCGTCGTCGTGCGCGAGACGCTGGACAAGAACTGACGCGTATTGCGCAAGAGTGTACAGGTGAGGGGCGATTTTCACCTCTCTTGTTGCCGATTGCAGCACAAAGATGCTATCAGCCTGCGCATGATCGACCTTGCCAAGCCCATTTACCGTATGTGGTGGCGCTCCTTCTAGGAGCGGCAGTCGTCATGTCTTGAAATCGACCCTGCCGCCGTGATCCGGCAGGCATTGGTCCATTTCCGTTTTCCCTTCCCGATTGCGGCGGCTCCTTTTGCGGAGCTAAAAAATGCATTCCGATACCAATACTCGCCCCGTCATCCTGACGGGCGACCGGACCACCGGTCCGCTCCATCTCGGCCATTATGTCGGCTCGCTGAAGAGCCGTGTCGTGCTTCAGCATAGCCACCAGCAATTCCTGCTTTTGGCGGATACGCAGGCGCTGACCGACAATGCCCATGATCCCCAGAAAGTACGACGCAACGTCCTTGAAGTCGCAACGGACTATCTCGCTGTTGGCATTGACCCGTCGCTGACGACGATCTGCGTGCAATCAGCCTTGCCGGCGCTGGCGGAGCTGACGCTGCTTTATCTGAATTTCGTCACGGTCAGTCGCCTGGAGCGCAATCCGACGATCAAGACGGAAATCCAGCTACGCGGTTTCGAGCGAGACGTACCGGCCGGCTTTCTCTGCTATCCGGTCGCGCAGGCTGCCGACATCACCGCCTTCAAGGCGACGATCGTTCCGGTCGGGGAGGACCAGGCGCCGTTGATCGAGCAGACCAACGAGATCGTTCGCCGTCTCAATCGGCAGATCGGACGAGACATCCTTGTAGAAGCTGCTGCCATGGTGCCGAAGGTAGGGCGCCTGCCTGGTGTCGACGGCAAGGCGAAGATGAGCAAATCGCAGGGCAATGCCATTCCGCTCTCGGCATCGCCGGGTGAAATAAGCGATGCGGTGCGGCGCATGTATACCGATCCGGATCACCTGCGCGTCAGCGATCCCGGCCAGGTGGAAGGAAATATCGTCTTCACCTATCTCGATGCCTTCTGTGAGGATAGGCAGCTGGTCGATGAGATGAAGGCACATTACCGCCGTGGCGGCCTTGGCGACGTCACCCTGAAGAGACATCTGGAGGAGGTCCTGCAATCGCTGCTCGCACCGATCCGCGAGCGCCGTGCGCGTTACGCCGCCGAGCCGGATTACGTGATGGGGATCGTGCGTGAGGGCACGCGAAAGGCGAGGGAGCGGACGGAGGCAACGCTTACGGAGCTGCGATCTGCCCTGGGCCTGTTCTCCCTGGCTTGAAACAAAAAAGAACGGCCGGGCGATCTTTTGAAGCGCCCGGCCGTTCTCTTAATTGCGGCTCTGATTATTCCGCCAAAGCGACAGCGATTTCTGCGGCCAGGCGCGCATTGTTTTCGACAAGCGCGATGTTGGTCTTGAGGCTGCGGCCCTCGGTGATGTCGAAGATCGTGCTCAGCAGATACGGCGTGACTGCCTTGCCGGTGATTTCATCCCGCTCGGCGCTGTCGAGGGCGCGCTCGATATAGATTTCCATTTCTTCGCGCGGGATCTCGTCGGCTTCCGGAACCGGATTGGCGATCAGCATGCCGCCATCGATGCCGAGCTGCTCACGCGTCGTCTGGAAGTTGGCGATCGCAGCCGGGCTGTTCAGCGTCAGCGGGCTCGTCAGGCCGGAGGAGCGCGACCAGAAGGCCGGGAACTCAGTGCTGTCGTAGGTGACGACTGGTACGCCGCGGGTTTCCAGCACTTCGAGAGTCTTTGGAATATCGAGGATCGCCTTGGCGCCGGCGCAGACGACGATGACGCCGGTGCGGGACAGTTCTTCAAGGTCGGCCGAAATATCGAAGCTTTCTTCGGCGCCGCGATGTACCCCGCCGATGCCGCCGGTGGCAAATACCTTGATGCCGGCGCGGGCTGCGGCGATCATCGTGGCGGCAACGGTGGTTGCGCCGCTGCGGCGCTCGGCAATCGCAAAGGCGATATCGGCGCGCGAGACCTTCATCGCGCCTTGCGTCTTGGCGAGGGTTTCCAGCTCTTCCGGCTCGAGGCCGATATGCAGGGTGCCGTGGATGACAGCGATCGTCGCCGGGACTGCGCCCTCCTGCCGGATGATTGCCTCGACGCTACGCGCCATCTCGATATTGCCGGGATAGGGCATGCCATGGGTGATGATCGTCGATTCCAGTGCCACGAGCGGTGCGCCACGCAGCTTTGCGGCGGCGACTTCCTTTGAATAGGAGATCGGAAGCAGTGGCGAGATAGGCTGGGTCATTGTCGTTTCCAATTCACTGAAACATTATACGCGTTTTGAACAGGCTTCATGACAGAATTTCGGCCGTGGGAACAAGGGCCAGCATCGTCTTTAGCAGCTCGGGAGAGAGATTTTCCGCCGTGGCAAAGGGGGATTGCACGGTGATCGCGGCTGCCGCGGCGCCATGGCGGACGGCTTCCGCGAGATCGTGGCCGGCGAGCAAAGCGGAGAGAACGCCCGAGGCAAGTGAATCTCCCGCTCCGGTGACATCGGCCACATCCTCGACCACAGGCGGCTGCAGGCTGACGACGGTATCCGGTGAGAAGGCAATCAGCGGGCGCTTGCCGCGGGTGATGACGCCGTTGCGCAGGCCGAGCGCGTGCAATGCGCTTACCCATTCGCGCGGGTCTTCCGGACGGATTTCGGTTAGTGCGGCAGCTTCGGCCTCATTGAGAAACAGATGGCTGATGCCGGCGAGACTCGGCTTTAGCCGCACGACTTTGGCCGGTGAGATGGCGATGGCCGCGACCGGCTTGCCGCAAAAGGCTGCCCTTGCCACAATCGCCGCCAAGGTCTCAGCGGGCAGATTGGCGTCACAAAGAATAAGGTCTGTCTCTTCGAACGCGTCGCGAACGGCACGAATCGCCAAGCGTCTCGGAACGAACAGCTTGTAGAGCTCCATATCGGCGAGCGCGATGACGAGATTACCGTCATTCTCGAGGATGGCCGTATAGCTCGGGGTCTTGCGATCGAGGAAGACGAAGGGCTTGTCATCGATGCCTGCATGGCTGGCGGCTTCCGCTACCATCTCGCCAGAGGGGTCGCCGCCGCGTGGAGAAATCAGCTTTACGTCGAAGCCAAGGCGGGCAAGATTTCGGGCCGCATTGAAGCCGCCGCCGCCGGGCTCCTCGAACCATGCGCCGGGGTTGCTGGCGCCGGGTGCCGTGTCGCCGAAGATGCGGCCGCGACGATCGATATGGGCGCCACCAAGAACGAGAATCTTTTTCGCCATAGGGTTATCCTCAGCAGCCGAAAAGGCGAATCGAGCGAGCCGCAAACATCTCGCAATTCACCGTTTCGGACATGTAAGTGCCTGGGAAGAAAGAAGAAAACAAAAATAGAACAGAATTCATTTTACCTTTTTCTTTCAATCGCTTGTTGTGCTCTTGCGATATGAGAACAAATCGAGTACACAATTCTCATCAGCGGCGACATTGCTAGAGCGGCTTCAATAACCTAAAGGTGGATCGAATGTCTCAGAATTCTTTGCGGCTTGTAGAGGACAAATCGGTGGATAAAAGCAAGGCACTTGAAGCGGCACTCTCTCAAATTGAGCGGTCGTTCGGCAAGGGCTCGATCATGAAGCTCGGCTCTAACGAGAACGTGGTCGAAATCGAAACGGTTTCCACCGGCTCTCTGAGCCTCGATATCGCGCTTGGCATTGGCGGCTTGCCGAAGGGGCGCATCATCGAAATCTACGGGCCGGAAAGCTCGGGTAAGACGACGCTGGCGCTGCAGACCATTGCAGAAGCGCAGAAGAAGGGCGGCATCTGTGCCTTCGTGGACGCGGAACATGCGCTCGATCCGGTCTATGCCCGCAAGCTCGGCGTCGACTTGCAGAACCTGTTGATCTCGCAGCCCGATACCGGTGAACAGGCGCTTGAAATCACCGATACGCTGGTGCGCTCCGGCGCGATCGACGTTCTCGTCGTCGACTCCGTTGCGGCCCTGACGCCGCGCGCCGAAATCGAAGGCGAGATGGGCGACAGCCTGCCAGGCCTGCAGGCCCGTTTGATGAGCCAGGCGCTGCGCAAGCTGACGGCTTCGATCTCGAAGTCCAACTGCATGGTGATCTTCATCAACCAGATCCGCATGAAGATCGGCGTCATGTTCGGCTCGCCGGAAACGACGACCGGCGGTAATGCGTTGAAGTTCTATGCCTCGGTTCGCCTTGACATTCGCCGCATCGGCGCCGTCAAGGAGCGCGAGGAGGTGATCGGCAACCAGACCCGCGTCAAGGTCGTCAAGAACAAGATGGCCCCTCCCTTCAAGCAGGTCGAGTTCGACATCATGTACGGTGAAGGCGTTTCCAAGACCGGCGAGCTGGTCGACCTCGGTGTCAAGGCCGGCATCGTCGAGAAGTCGGGTGCCTGGTTCTCCTACAATAGCCAGCGCCTCGGCCAAGGCCGCGAGAACGCGAAAATCTTCCTGCGCGACAACCCGGATCTCGCCCGCGAGATCGAACTGTCTCTGCGCCAGAACGCCGGCCTGATCGCCGACCGCTTCCTGCAGAACGGTGGTCCCGATTCTGGCGATGACGGCGACGCTGGCGGCGAATAACGAATTTCGGGAGCAATTCCCGGCTTGATATGAATTGAATGCTTGAACCGGCCGTATTGTCCAAGGGATGTGCGGCCGGTTTTGTTCGTGCGGCTGGACAGCGCCGGGAGCGAACGATAAAAGCCTCTGACTTTGACGCAAGTTGCTGAGCGCAGGACTGAAGGGCCCCCTATGAGCGGTGTGAATGAAATCCGGTCGACCTTCCTCGACTATTTTAAGAAAAACGGCCACGAGATCGTGCCGTCGAGCCCGCTGGTGCCGCGCAACGATCCGACATTGATGTTCACCAACGCCGGCATGGTGCAATTCAAGAACGTGTTCACCGGCCTGGAGCAGCGTCCCTATACGACGGCTTCGACGGCGCAGAAATGCGTTCGCGCCGGCGGCAAGCATAACGACCTTGATAATGTCGGTTATACCGCGCGCCATCACACCTTCTTTGAAATGCTTGGCAACTTCTCCTTTGGCGATTATTTCAAGGAACGCGCTATCGAGCTTGCTTGGAACCTGATCACCAAGGAATTCGGCCTCGATGCCAAGCGCCTGCTGGTCACGGTCTATCATACCGACGACGACGCCTTTAATCTGTGGAAGAAGATCGCCGGCCTTTCCGACGATCGGATCATCCGCATTGCCACCAGCGACAATTTCTGGGCGATGGGGGATACCGGCCCGTGCGGTCCCTGTTCGGAAATCTTCTACGATCACGGCGATCACATCTGGGGCGGCCCTCCCGGCTCTCCGGAGGAAGACGGTGATCGCTTTATCGAGATCTGGAATCTCGTCTTCATGCAGTTCGAGCAGATCACCAAGGAACAGCGCGTCGACCTGCCGCGTCCGTCGATCGACACCGGCATGGGTCTTGAGCGCGTTGCCGCCGTGCTGCAGGGCAAGCATGACAACTACGATATCGACCTGTTCCGCGCGCTGATCGAAGCCTCGGAAGAGGCAACGGGCGTCAAGGCCGAGGGCGAGCATCGCGCCAGCCACCGCGTCATCGCCGATCATCTGCGCTCCTCCGCCTTCCTGATCGCCGACGGTGTCCTGCCGTCGAACGAAGGGCGCGGCTATGTGCTTCGCCGCATCATGCGCCGTGCCATGCGCCACGCACAGCTGCTCGGTGCCAAGGAACCGTTGATGTGGAAGCTGCTGCCGGCGCTGATCCAGCAGATGGGCCGCGCCTATCCGGAACTGGTGCGCGCCGAGGCGCTGACCTCCGAGACACTGAAGCTCGAAGAGACCCGTTTCCGCAAGACGCTGGAGCGCGGCCTTTCGCTGCTCAACGATGCTACTTCGGACCTGCACAAGGGTGACAGCCTGGACGGCGAGACCGCCTTCAAGCTCTACGACACCTATGGCTTCCCGTTGGACCTGACGCAGGACGCGCTGCGTGCCCGCGGCATCGGCGTCGACATCTCCAGCTTCACCGATGCCATGGAGCGCCAGAAGGCCGAGGCGCGCTCGCATTGGACCGGTTCCGGCGACAAGGCGACCGAGACCATCTGGTTCGAGCTCAAGGAAAAGCTCGGCGCGACCGAATTCCTCGGCTACGACACGGAAACGGCCGAAGGCGTCATCCAGGCGATCGTCAAGGACGGCGTTGCCGTCGAAAGCGCCTCTGCCGGCGACAAGGTGCAGATCGTCGTCAATCAGACGCCGTTCTACGGCGAATCCGGTGGCCAGATGGGCGATACCGGCATGATTGCGAGCGATCACGGCAAGCTCACCGTCGGTGACACGCAGAAGAAGGGCGAGGGCCTTTTCGTTCACAGCTCGGAAGTGTCGGAAGGCAAGATCAAGGTCGGCGACGCCGTCGTGCTGACGGTCGATCATAACAGGCGCTCGCGCCTGCGCGCCAACCACTCCGCCACCCACCTGCTGCACGAAGCTCTCCGCGAAGTGCTCGGCACCCATGTCGCCCAGAAGGGCTCGCTGGTTGCGCCCGAGCGCCTGCGTTTCGACGTCTCTCATCCGAAGCCCATGTCGGCAGAGGAGTTGAAGGTTGTCGAGGAGATGGCGAACGAGATCGTTCTGCAGAATTCTCCGGTCACGACCCGCCTCATGAGTGTCGACGATGCGATCGCGGAAGGCGCGATGGCGCTGTTCGGCGAAAAGTATGGCGACGAAGTCCGCGTCGTGTCGATGGGGCAGGGTGTTCGCGGCGCCAAGTCCGGTAAGCCTTACTCGGTCGAGCTTTGCGGCGGCACGCATGTCTCCGCTACGGGCCAGATCGGCCTCGTACGCATCCTCGGCGAAAGTGCCGTCGGCGCCGGCGTGCGCCGTATCGAAGCCGTGACCGGTGAATCCGCGCGTGATTATCTTGCCGAGCAGGACGACCGCGTGAAGAGCCTGGCCTCGACGCTGAAGGTCCAGGCGGCCGATGTCGTCTCGCGCGTCGAAGCCTTGATGGATGAGCGCCGCAAGCTGGAGCGCGAATTGGCCGATGCCAAGCGCAAGCTCGCCATGGGCGGCGGCCAGGGCGGCTCGGCTGATGCTGTCCGGGAGGTCAATGGTGTCAAATTCCTCGGCAAGCCTGTTTCCGGCGTCGATCCCAAGGATCTCAAGGGGTTGGCGGATGAAGCCAAGGCAAGTCTCGGCTCGGGCGTCGTCGCGCTGATCGGCGTGTCGGAAGATGGCAAGGCTAGCGCCGTCGTCGCTGTTACCGAAGACCTGACAGGTCGTTTCAGTGCCGTTGACCTCGTTCGCGTCGCCTCGGCTGCTCTCGGCGGCAAGGGCGGTGGCGGTCGTCCCGACATGGCCCAGGCCGGCGGCCCGGATGGCGCCAAGGCTGATGAAGCTATCGAGGCCATTGCTGCGGCCCTTGCCGGCTAAGGCGTTGATTTCCGATTGGTAATCAAGAATGGCGGATGCTTCGGTGTCCGCCATTTTCTTTTGTCCGGATAACTCCGCAGGATTTGTCAAATCGGGTTATGCTCTTGTCGGGCCGATCGATTTGCAAGGGGTTTGACATGAGTGGTGGAACGGCGTGGACGCTTTACGAGACCCGGTTGCGGCGAGTTTCGGCCTATATCCATGAGCATCTGGATGATGAACTCGATATGGAAAAGCTCGCCGAAATCGCCTGCATGTCCAGCTATCACTGGCACAGGATCTATCGGGCGATCTATGGCGAGACGGCGGCGGCAACCGTCAAGCGGCTGCACCGTGCCGCCGGCGATCTCGTCAACACCCGTCTATCCGTCAGCGACATTGCAAAGCGGTCGGGCTATCCCAACCTCCAGTCGTTCAACCGCATCTTCAGATCCGTCTACGGCATGCCGCCGGCGCGATATCGGAATGAGGGAAGCCATACGATCTTCGAACCCAGCACCCAAGGAAGGATCACGGTCATGTTCGACGTTACGCTTCGCACCATTTCCCCGATGTCACTGATCGGTGTCGCCCATCGCGGCTCCTATATGCAGATCGGCCAGGCTTTCGAAACACTCTTCGGCACGATCTTTGCCCGCAGGCTTGCAGGCCCCGATATGCGCATGATCGGCATCTATCTCGACGATCCCGATGTCGTTGAGGCGGACAAGCTGCGCTCCTACGCCTGCGTCACCGCCGGCGAGACCGTCGCTGCCGATGCGCCTCTGGAAAGACGCTCGCTTGAGGGCGGCGAATATGCCGTGCTGCGCCACAAGGGTCCCTATGCAAACATGCACAAGGCCTATCAATGGCTCTATGCGCAATGGCTGCCGACTTCCGGGCGGCAACTGCGCGATACCGTCATGTTCGAGGAATACATCAACAATCCGCGCGACGTGCCGCCGACGGAGCTTTTGACCGATATCTATATGCCGCTGCAATAGCGGCATATGAGCGCGATCGAAGATTTCCTCCTAATATCTTGTATTGTCAGGTATTAGCCGGCTTCGGCATGGCGGCATTGTCGATCTCGTTGCCGCGGCGATAGGCATCGCGGTCGCTGACCCGGCTCCAGTAGTCGATGAAGGCTGGGCGCTTTTCGATCGTTCCGAAATTGAGACCGTAGCCGACATGCGAGCCAACATAGACATCGGCTGCGGTGAAGCGATCGCCGGCGATGAATGGCGAGGTCGTGACGGCGTGCTCCATGGCATCAAGCACATTCGCAAAGCTGCCACAGCCGGCCATGCGCAAGCGTTCCGGCGGGACTTCGAAGCCGAGGGCGCGATTGGTGATCGTCATTTCGAACGGTCCGGCTGCAAAGAACATCCAGCGGAAGTAGCGGCCACGCTCGGCCGCCGTCGGGGCAAGCCCCGCCTGCGGGAAGGTTTCTGCAAGATAGGCGCAGATGGCGGCGCCTTCGGTGACGACGGTATCGCCGTGCTTGATGGCCGGCACCTTGCCCATGGGGTTGACCGCCAGATATTCCGGCGCCTTCATCGTCGTGCCGTAGTCGAGATACTCGGTGCGGTAGGGCTGGCCGATCTCCTCGAGCATCCAGCGGGCGATGCGTCCGCGCGACATCGGATTGGTATAGAAAACGAGTTCCTCGGCCATCTGTCTCTCTCCCTTTTGTTGCGCGCATTGTTGCCACTGGTTAGCCCCGGCGGCAAGATTCCGGGCAAAAGAAAACCCGGCGCTGAGAGGCCGGGTTTTCGCATGTCTAGATGACGGCAAGGCTTAGGCAGTCATGGCCTTCTTGAGATTTTCGTCGATCTTGTCGAGGAAGGCGGTGGTCGAGAGCCACGGCTGATCGGGGCCGATCAGCAGCGCCAGATCCTTGGTCATATAGCCGGCTTCGACGGTGTCGACGCAGACCTTTTCCAGCGTGGACGCGAACTTTGCCAGTTCGGCATTGTCGTCGAGCTTGGCGCGATGAGCGAGGCCACGAGTCCAGGCGAAGATCGAGGCGATCGAGTTTGTCGAGGTTTCCTGGCCCTTCTGGTGCTGGCGGTAGTGACGGGTCACCGTGCCGTGCGCGGCTTCGGCTTCGACCGTCTTGCCGTCCGGGGTGAGCAGAACCGAGGTCATCAGGCCGAGCGAGCCGAAGCCCTGGGCAACCGTGTCGGACTGGACGTCGCCGTCGTAGTTCTTGCAAGCCCAGACGTAGCCGCCGGACCACTTGAGGGCGGAGGCGACCATGTCGTCGATCAGGCGATGCTCGTAGGTGATGCCGGCTTCGTCGAACTGCGCCTTGAATTCGGTCTGATAGACTTCTTCAAAGATGTCCTTGAAGCGGCCGTCATAGGCCTTGAGGATGGTGTTCTTGGTCGACAGGTAGACCGGCCACTTGCGCATCAAGCCGTACATCATCGAGGCGCGCGCGAATTCGCGGATCGACTCGTCGAGGTTGTACATGGCCATGGCAACGCCTGCACCCGGAGCGTTGAAGACTTCCTTCTCGATGACCGTGCCGTCTTCGCCGACGAACTTGATGGTCAGCTTGCCCTTGCCGGGGAACTTGAAGTCGGTGGCGCGATACTGGTCGCCGAAAGCGTGACGGCCGACAACGATCGGCTGCGTCCAGCCTGGAACCAGGCGCGGAACGTTCTTGCAGATGATGGGCTCGCGGAAGATGACGCCGCCGAGGATGTTGCGGATCGTGCCGTTCGGGCTCTTCCACATTTCCTTGAGGTTGAACTCCTTCACGCGGGCTTCGTCCGGCGTGATCGTGGCGCATTTGATGCCGACGCCGTACTTCTTGATGGCGTTGGCGGCATCGACGGTCACCTGGTCGTTGGTGGCGTCGCGGTTTTCGACCGAGAGATCGTAGTAGTCGATGTCGATGTCGAGGTAGGGGAAGATCAGTTTTTCTTTGATGAGCTGCCAGATGATGCGAGTCATTTCGTCGCCATCGAGATCGGCAACGGGATTTGCGACCTTGATCTTCTTCATGCTTCTGCCTCGTTTAAGCTGATGGGACCGGATGGTCCTGTGGGTAATAGGAAGTCCCGAGGGCTATAGCACCGCAAGGACGGAACGCAAAGCCGATAGAGCCTCGCGCGTCGCGTTTTTGATCATTCACGACATCACCCGCTTTTTACGATCGGGCCATTGCCAAAGCAGTCCACGGGTCTAATGTCGCGCAGGTTTTGCCCGTTGCCCCATGTCATGGAATCACGTCA
Source organism: Martinezella sp. CNPSo 3964 (assembly GCF_057784375.1). Taxonomy (NCBI): domain Bacteria; kingdom Pseudomonadati; phylum Pseudomonadota; class Alphaproteobacteria; order Hyphomicrobiales; family Rhizobiaceae; genus Martinezella; species Martinezella sp. CNPSo 3964. Next base: position 75,136 of record NZ_JBXSOW010000014.1, on the reverse strand, counting down.
TGCAGAAATTTGCCGCCTCCGCTTTTGCTCTTACGCTTTTTCAGTTCTCGCTTGGCGCGCATGTGGCGCTCGCTGCCGATGCGACGACGCCGGTCAAGGCCATCATGGATGCGACCGTCTCGAACTGGGCGGGCGGCGACAGCGACTGGCAGGATATCTTCGACGAGAGCAAGCTGAAGGATATCTACAGCAAGGATTTCGGGGCGAAATATCAGGCGGCCGCGCAGTTTCCCGCTGCCGACGAGGACGGTATCTCGCCTTTCGACTATGACGTGATCGTCAATGCGCAGGATGCCTGTCCGCTCGAGGATGTGAAGATTGCCGCCCAGCCGCCCAAGAACAATGTGACCGAGGTGCTGGCGACCTTCAAGAAATCCACCTGCATGGGCTCGGATGCAGACTATCAGAAGACGACGACGGTTCGCTTCGAAGTCATCCAAGAAGGCGGAAAGCTCGTCGTCGACGATATCATCACCAATGATGACAACGGCAATCCGAGCTCGCTCAAGAGCGTCATGCAGGATCTCGTCAAACAGCAGCAGCAACAGCCGACAGACCAGACGCAGCAGCCCTCGGACCAGCAGAAGCCGGCCAACCCGCAATAAATTGGGCGCGCTTCATTCCGCGGCTTATGCGTAAAAACCTTGCCGATCGGCCGGTGTCTCGCTATTGCCACCCGTAACTGGTGCGACAGGGTTCGCGCGCGGAGATTTAGGCATCATGGCAGGCACGAACAGCGAACGTCCACTTCTGGCCGAAGGGCCAGCCATCATTCTCGTCGAGCCGCAGATGGGTGAGAATATCGGCATGGTGGCGCGTGCCATGGCGAATTTCGGGCTTGTCGAGTTGCGCCTTGTCAATCCGCGCGATGGCTGGCCGAACGAAAGGGCGCAGGCAACCGCTTCGAAGGCAGATCACATCATCGAGGCGACGAAGGTCTACGACACGCTGGAGCAGGCGATCGCGGATCTCAATTTCGTCTATGCGACGACGGCGCGCGAGCGTGATGGCTACAAGCCTGTGCGTTCGCCTGTCGTCGCGGCTGAGACCCTTCGCACAAAGTTCAAGGCGGGCGAGGGCACCGGCATTCTCTTCGGGCGCGAGCGCTGGGGTCTGACGAACGAGGAAGTGGCGCTGGCCGACGAGATTGTCACCTTCCCGGTCAATCCGGCCTTCGCATCGCTGAACATCGCGCAGGCGGTGCTGTTGATGTCCTATGAGTGGATGAAATCGGGTATGGAGGATCTGGGCGATGTGCCGTTCCAGGCGATCGAGCAGCGGCCATCGACGAAGGATCAGCTTTTCGGTCTCTTCGACCAGCTCGAAGAGGCGCTGGATGCGCGCAATTATTTCCATCCTGCCGGGAAAAAGCCGAAAATGGTCGACAATCTCCGGGCTGTCCTCTCGCGCCGGGCGTTTACCGAACAGGAAATCAGCGTTCTTCGCGGAGTGATCTCGTCTCTCGACCGCTTCACGCGGAAGTCTCCGCGCGGCAGCGGTTCGCATCCCAGGTCCGTTAAAGCACCCAAGGAAACCACCAGCGATGACAGCAACGGCGAATGAGCTGAAACCGGTCCTTGTTTTCGATTCAGGGATCGGCGGTTTGACCGTGCTTAGAGAAGCGCGGGTGCTGATGCCGGAACGCGGTTTCATCTACATCGCCGACGATGCCGGTTTCCCCTACGGCAGTTGGGAAGAAGCGGCGCTGAAGGAGCGCATCGTCGATCTCTTCGCGAAACTGCTGGTGAAATATGATCCGGAAGTCTGCATCATCGCTTGCAACACGGCTTTCACGCTGGCCGGCGCCGCTCTGCGCGCCGCTTTTCCCCAGATGACATTCGTCGGTACCGTGCCGGCGATCAAGCCGGCCGCCGAGCGGACCCGCTCCGGCCTGGTATCGGTGCTTGCGACCCCGGGCACGGTCAAACGCGCGTACACCCGCGACCTAATCCAGTCCTTCGCCACGCAATGCCATGTTCGGCTTGTCGGATCACAGAACCTCGCCCGTCTTGCGGAAGCCTATATTCGTGGCGATGTCGTCGGCGATGAGGCTATCATGACCGAGATCGAGCAGTGCTTTGTCGAGATGGACGGCCGCAAGACCGACATCGTGGTGCTTGCCTGCACGCATTATCCGTTCATGGCCAATATTTTCCGCAGGCTTGCGCCCTGGCCGGTCGATTGGCTGGATCCAGCCGAGGCGATCGCGAGGCGTGCCCGCAGCCTGGTGCCGCAGGCGGCCGATGCCGTTCATCCCGATAATCTCGACTTTGCGGTGTTCACCTCGGGTGCGCCGGATTTTCCCACCCGCCGGCTGATGCAGGGTTTTGGGCTCAAGGCTTGATGAATGACTGACAAGATTTCATTGCGTAAACTCGATCTCGCGGACATGCCTGCGGCCGCGGCCGTCCATCGCGCGTCCTTCAACGAAAGGCTGCCGACGCTCGCAGGGGTTCATACGCCGGAAGAGGATGTCGGCTTCTGGACCGCCGTCGTCTACAAGGATTGCGAGATCTGGGGTGCGGAAGAGGGCGGGCGTCTCGTCGGCGTCATTGCCTTTCTCGAGGACTGGATCGACCAGCTTTACGTCCTGCCCGAGGCGCAGGGGCGCGGTATCGGTAGCCGTCTGCTCGATATTGCCAAATCGACCTATCCGGTGCTGTCGCTCTGGTCATTCCAGAGAAATGAGCCAGCGCGCCGCTTTTACGAAAAGCACGGCTTCTTCGTGGTTGACGAGTCGGACGGGGCAGGCAATGAGGAGAAGGAGCCGGATCTGCTTTACAAATGGGAGGCACGCCTGCACCGGCTTTAGTTGAAGCCGAGCTGAATGGCCGCTTATTGGGAGTTCGATAGTTGATGTCTTTTGAGAATGCCGAGGTCAGCCATGCGCTTGCGTGAGTGCCACAACTTCCATGATTTTCGCCTTCTCGCGAAAAAGCGTCTTCCCGGCCCGATCTTCAACTATATCGATGGCGCTGCCGACGACGAAGTGACGCTGCGGCGGAACACGTCGAGCTTCGAAAGCTGCGATCTCGTTCCCAACGTCCTGCGCGGTGTCAGCGAGATAGATATGTCTGTCACCGTCATGGGACAAAAGCTCGCGACCCCCTTCTACTGCTCGCCGACGGCGCTGCAGCGGCTGTTCCATCATCAGGGTGAGAATGCGGTGGCGGCAGCAGCCTCCTCGCTTGGAACGATGTTCGGCGTCTCCTCGCTCGGCACGGTCAGCCTCGAGGAAATCCGTAAGAAACATGCGGGGCCGCAGGTTTACCAGTTCTATTTCCATAAGGATCGCGGCCTGAACCGCGCGATGATGGAGCGGGCGAAGGAAGCCGGCGTCAACGTGATGATGCTGACGGTCGACAGCATTACCGGCGGCAATCGCGAGCGCGATCTTCGCACCGGATTTTCCATTCCGTTCAAGCTCAATCTCGCGGGTCTTGCCCAGTTCGCCATCAAGCCGGCCTGGGCGCTGAACTATGTGACGCACGAGAAGTTCCGCCTGCCGCAGCTGGACGAGCATGTGGATATGAGCGGCGGCGCCATGTCGATCGGCAAATATTTCACCGAGATGCTCGATCCGTCGATGAACTGGAACGACGTCGCCGAGATGGTGAAGCACTGGAACGGTCAGTTCTGCCTCAAGGGCATCATGTCGGTCGAAGACGCCAAGCGCGCCGTCGACATCGGCTGCACCGGCATTGTGTTGTCGAACCATGGCGGCCGCCAGCTGGACGGCTCGCGCTCCGCGTTCGATCAGCTGGCCGAGATCGTCGACGCTGTCGGTCATCGTATCGACGTCATGATGGATGGGGGCGTTCAGCGCGGCACGCATGTGCTGAAGGCTCTGTCGCTCGGTGCGAAGGCCGTCGGTCTCGGCCGTTTCTATCTCTATCCGCTGGCTGCTGCCGGTCAGGCGGGTGTGGAGCGGGCGCTTAGGCATCTGCGTACCGAAGTCGAGCGCGACATGAAGCTGATGGGCTGCACCTCGGTCAGCCAGCTTTCGCGGGCAAACCTGCGCTTCCGCTGACATCTGCAATCGCCTGTGGGTTTTCTCAATCCACGGGCGCGAAGCTTGGAAATCTTTGCTAGACGGATGCGCCTCCTTTCAGAAAGATGGGACGCATCCACGTTTGATTCTCGCTCATAGGGGAAGTGCATTGCAGGTCGGCATCGACATGGGAACGGCGTCCGGCGGGACCAGCGCCCAGCTCGATATCGAGGAGCTGCTGGCGACGCGTCTCCTGGTGCAGGGCAATTCCGGCTCCGGTAAGTCTCATCTGCTGCGGCGGCTGCTGGAGCAGTCCGCGCAGTGGGTGCAGCAGGTTATCATCGATCCCGAAGGCGATTTCGTCACGCTGGCCGACAAGTTCGGGCATGTGGTTGTCGATGGCGAGCGCACGGAGGCGGAACTCGCCGGCATTGCCAACCGTATCCGCCAGCATCGCGTTTCCTGCGTGCTGACGCTGGAGGGGCTCGATATCGAGCAGCAGATGCGCGCCGCCGCCGCCTTCCTCAATGGTATGTTCGATGCCGATCGCGAATTCTGGTATCCGGTGCTGGTCGTGGTCGACGAGGCGCAGATGTTCGCGCCTTCGGTCGCGGGCGACGTCTCGGAAGATGCGCGCAAGATGTCGCTCGGCGCCATGACCAATCTGATGTGCCGTGGCCGAAAGCGTGGTCTTGCCGGCGTCATCGCCACGCAGCGCCTGGCGAAGCTCGCCAAGAATGTTGCGGCGGAAGCCTCCAACTTCCTGATGGGCCGCACCTTCCTCGATATCGACATGGCCCGCGCCGCCGATCTGCTCGGTATGGACCGCAGGCAGGCGGAAATGTTCCGCGACCTGAAGCGCGGTAATTTCGTAGCGCTCGGGCCCGCACTCTCGCGCCGGCCGTTGCCGATCACCATCGGCACGGTCGAAACCTCTGCGCGCTCTTCCAGCCCGAAGCTGATGCCGCTGCCGGATGCGCCGCAGGATGTCGAGGATCTGATTTTCACGCCGGATCCGGAAGAGTTTACGCGCGCCGCTGTCCGCCGTACCACGCCGGCACCGCGCCCGACGACCGATATTCTGGCAGAACTTTCCCGTTCCGTGCCAGCCGCGAGCCCGGCGCCGACAGAACCGAAGGTCAGCCAGCCGGAACTATCGAGCGAGGATCGCGAGGCGAGGGTGAGTGCTGTGCTTTCCGAGATCCTTGATGATCCGGCCTCTGGCTTCCGCACGGATTCGGTGCTTTATCAGGAATTTCTCGTACGTTTGCGCATGCGCCGCGTTCCCGGGGCGCCGATGAGCCTTTCCGAGTTCCGCCGACGTGTGGCGATCGCCCGTTCCGGCGCGGACGAAGAGGTCATGGCGACGGATCAGTGGGCAACGGCGCTTTCGCTTTCGACCGGTGTTACCGACGATCTGCAGGGCGTCTTCCTGATGCTTGCCAAGGCGGCGATCAGCGGCGAGCCGTGCCCTTCCGATGCCCGTATCGCCCGCGCCTACGGCACGCATTCCGCCCGTCGCGCGCGCCGACTGCTGAGCTATTTCGAGGAGCAGGGCAGCGTTGTCGTTCACACGGATTTCTCGGGCAAGCGTATCGTTGCCTTCCCGGATATGGGGTCTCAGACCGCACCTGGCGATGCCAATGCGCCCGATCTGGACGGTGGCGAGCAGGCGGCAGCGGAATAGCTGCCGTATTCTCGGCAAAGCGCACCTGGCGCTGTTGACAATTCCATGACAACCCCTTACAGACCGCGCCAACGCCGGGCAGAAATGTCCGGTGTTTCATTTGACATGTCCCGTGGCTTCGCCGTTCGCTAACGTGAGAAGCCTGTCAGAGCTCGAAAACGGAGTTCAGAGGAGGGCGTGTTTCCTTCGCGGTTCGGCAACGGGCCGCGGCAACGTTTGAAAGGAAATGCGATGAGCAAGCGCGAATCGTCCAAGTATAAAATTGACCGCCGTATGGGCGAAAACATCTGGGGTCGTCCGAAGTCCCCGGTTAACCGTCGCGAATACGGCCCGGGCCAGCACGGCCAGCGCCGCAAGGGCAAGCTCTCCGACTTCGGCGTGCAGCTGCGCGCCAAGCAGAAGCTGAAGGGCTACTACGGCGACCTGCGTGAGAAGCAGTTCCGCGCCATCTTCGCTGAAGCTGACCGTCGCAAGGGCGACACCTCGGAAAACCTGATCGGCTTGCTCGAATCGCGCCTCGACGCGATCGTCTACCGCGCCAAGTTCGTTCCGACCGTCTTCGCTGCACGTCAGTTCGTCAACCATGGCCACGTCACGGTCAACGGCGTTCGCGTCAACGTCGGTTCGTACCGCTGCAAGGCTGGCGACGTTATCGAAGTTCGCGAAAAGTCCAAGCAGCTCGTAACGGTTCTGGAAGCGGTTTCGCTCGCTGAGCGCGACGTTCCGGACTACATCGAAGCCGACCACAACAAGATGGTTGCGACCTTCGCTCGCATCCCGGCTCTCGCCGACGTGCCTTACGCCGTCGTCATGGAACCGCATCTGGTCGTCGAATTCTATTCGCGTTAATAAGCGGATAACTTTCTTGATGAATGAAAAGCCGCTCGGTTCGAGCGGCTTTTTTGTCTTTGGAGCGCCTCATGACGGATTTGCAGGCCATTCTCGACGGCATTCATGCGGAGCTTTCGCCACGTATCGGTGAAGGCAAGGTTGCCGATTACATTCCCGAACTGGCAAAAGTCGATCCGCAACAGTTCGGCATGGCGATCGCCACGGTCGGCGGCGATGTCTACAGCGTCGGCGACGCCGCGGTTCCCTTTTCCATCCAGAGTATCTCCAAGGTCTTCATGCTGACGCTCGCGCTCGGCAAGATCGGGGAAAGCCTTTGGAATCGGGTGGGACGCGAACCGTCCGGTACGGCCTTCAATTCCATCGTCCAGCTGGAGCGCGAAGAGGGTATTCCTCGCAATCCCTTCATCAATGCAGGCGCGATCGCGATCAGCGACGTCGTGCTGGCGGGACACGAGCCGCGCGAGGCGATCGGCGAGCTTTTGCGCTTCGTGCGCTATGTGGCCGACGATGAGACGATCAGCATTGATGACAAGGTCGCGCGTTCGGAGACGCAGACGGGCTATCGCAATTTCGCGCTCGCCAATTTCATGCGCGCCTATGGCAACATCCACCATCCGGTCGAGCATGTGCTCGGCGTCTATTTCCATCAATGCGCGCTTGCGATGAGCTGCCAGCAGCTTGCCAAGGCGGGGCTTTATCTCGCCGCCCGCGGCAGCAATCCGATCACAGGCCATTCCGTGGTCTCGCCGAAGCGGGCGCGGCGTATCAACGCGCTGATGCTGACCTGCGGCCATTATGATGGGTCTGGCGATTTTGCCTATCACGTCGGCCTGCCGGGCAAGAGCGGTGTCGGCGGCGGCATTCTCGCCGTGGCGCCAGGCATCGGCTCGATTGCGGCCTGGTCGCCGGGCTTGAACAAGGTCGGTAATTCCCAGCTTGGCGCGGTGGCGCTGGAAATGCTGGCGGCCCGCACCGGCTGGTCGGTGTTCGGCGATTGAGACCCATGTCTTCTCGCGCCGCTTTCTGCTATCAGCGTGGCGAGATGCAAGGAATGACGGAATGAATATCGCGACCACGGTGAATGACGAAATCGATATAGAGGCTGAAGATGGCGGCTCTGCCGCGCATCCGATGTTTTCCGACGCGCCGCGATCCGTCTCCTTCAACAAGCTGCGCAAGCGCCTGCTGCGGCAGGTGCGTCAGGCTATGGATGATTTCCAGATGCTGAAGGGCCAGAAGCGCTGGCTCGTCGGCCTTTCCGGCGGCAAGGATTCGTACGGTCTGCTGGCGCTGCTGCTCGACCTCAAATGGCGCGGTCTGCTGCCGGTGGAGTTGGTCGCCTGCAATCTCGATCAGGGCCAGCCGAATTTTCCAAAGCATGTTCTGCCGGACTATCTGACGAAGATCGGCGTCACTCATCGCATCGAATATCGCGACACCTATTCGATCGTGAAGCAGAAGGTGCCGGAAGGCGCAACCTACTGTTCGCTCTGTTCGCGCCTGCGCCGCGGCAATCTCTATCGCATTGCCCGGGAGGAAGGTTGCGATGCGCTGGTGCTCGGCCATCATCGCGAGGATATTCTCGAAACCTTCTTCATGAACTTCTTCCACGGCGGCCGCCTGGCCTCCATGCCGGCGAAGCTGCTCAATGACGAAGGCGACCTGATGCTGCTGCGCCCGCTCGCCTATGCGGCGGAAGATGATCTCGCGAAGTTTGCGGTAGCCATGCAGTTTCCGATCATTCCCTGCGATCTCTGTGGCTCGCAGGATGGGCTACAGCGCAATGCGATGAAGGACATGCTTGCCGATATCGAACGGCGCATGCCGGGGCGCAAGGATACGATGCTGCGGGCTCTGGCGCATGTGAACCCGTCGCACCTGCTCGACCCCAAGCTGTTCGATTTCGCTGGCTTGATGACACAGGGATCGTCCAGCGATCCGGCGTAAATTCAGCGCTTTTGCCACACCGATGTCATCGAATCGGGCATAAGAGGAAGCCCTTTCAAAACAGAGGCTTCCGATGACCTTCTCCGATACGGATTTCGACTATGTGATGACGATCGTTGCCGAAGCGGCGTCAAAGGAAATCATGCCGCGCTTCCGCAATCTGGAGGATGGCGACATATCGGAAAAGACGTCGGCTATCGACCTCGTGACCGAGGCTGATCTTCTGGCCGAGCGCCACATCACCACGGCGCTGAAGGCACGTTTTCCAAACGCCTTGATCGTCGGTGAAGAAGCCTATGAGACCGACAAGTCCGTCGTGCCGGCGCTGACGCGTGCGGAACTGGCTTTCACCATCGACCCGGTGGATGGCACTTTCAATTTCGCGGCGGGATTGCCGGTCTTCGGGACGATAGTGGCCGTCATCGCCAATGGCGAGACGATCGCAAGCATCATCCATGATCCCGTGCTCGGCGACACTTTGACGGCCGTGAAGGGCGGCGGCACCTTCCTGCGCCGGCAAACCGGGCAGGCGAGGCGGCTCGCCGTTGCCGCACCCGCGCCGTTAAGCGCGATGACGGGCGCGATATCCTGGGGTCACATGGACGAGCCGGATCGGTCGCGCATTTGCGGCAACCTGTCCAGGACCCGCATGGTTTTCTCAGTGAATTGCTCGGCTTATGAATATTGGATGGTGGCTTCAGGCAAGTGGCACTTTATCGGTCATTCCAAGCTGATGCCCTGGGATCATCTTGCCGGCGTGCTGGCGCATCAGGAAGCAGGCGGCTATACCGCCAAATTCGACGGTACGCCCTACAGACCCGGCGAAACGACGGGCGGCATCATCTCTGCGCCGGATGAGGAAAGCTGGCGGATGATCCGTCGCGAGATTATCGGCGCCTGACGCGAAAGGAAAAAACATGACATCGCTCGTTGACGTTACCACGCTTGCTCATGTGCTGCGCCGCGCGGCACAGACGGAGATCCTGCCGCGGTTTCGCAGGCTCGGCAGCGACGATGTCCGCGCCAAGAGCGAGGCGACGGATCTGGTGACGGAAGCCGATGAGCGTGCCGAACATATGATAAAGGCCGAGGTTGCACGGCTTTGGCCGGAAGCTTTGTTCATCGGCGAGGAATCGGTTGCCGCCGACCCGTCGCTATTGACGAAGCTTGCCGACGCCGATCTTGCCATCATCGTCGACCCCGTCGACGGGACATTCAATTTCGCTGCCGGCATTCCGGCCTTCGGCGTCATGGCCTCGGTGGTCTCGAAGGGCGAAACCGTTGCCGGCATCATCTTCGATCCGATGGGCGACGATTGGGTGCTGGCGGAGCGCGGTAGCGGTGCATGGCTGCGCCGGCCCGATGGCGAGACGTTGCGTCTCAAGGTAGGGCAGCCGGTTGCGCTGGAAGAGCTGGTCGGCATGGCGGCCACCGGCTTCCTGCCCAAGGGAAAGCGCGCCGAGATCATGGGTAATCTCGCCAAGGTGCGCTACACGACCTGCTATCGTTGCGCGGCGCATGAATACCGCACGCTCGCGGGCGGCTATGTGCACTATCTCATGTACAACAAGCTGATGCCCTGGGATCATCTGGCGGGATCGCTGATATCAGCCGAAGCCGGCGCTTATGTCCGCCGCTTTGACGGTTCCGCCTATCTGCCGCATCATCTCGATGGCGGGCTGCTGATCGCCGTGGACAAGGACACCTGGGAATTGCTGCGGCGCGAGGTTTTTACCCTCTGAGGTGAGCCGCGCGCGCTACGATTGCCGGCGTGGCCCCTTGGAAAGTAACGGCTGGAGGGCTATCTTTGCTGCAACAGGCAAGAGCCTTGGTCGGCGCTTGCCGCGAGGATGAGACAAATGTCCGAGACGAGCCGCAAGCTGACCACCATCTTCTGCGCCGATGTGCAGGACTACACGCGCCTCATGGGGAAGGACGAGGAAGGGACGCTTTCGACCCTTCGCCGTTATCGCGACGCGATGAAGCGGCTGATCGAAGCGCATGGCGGCCGGGTGATCAATACCTGGGGCGATGGCGTCTTCGCCGAGTTTCCAAGCGTCGTCGAGGCCGTGCGGGCTGCAATCGACACGCAGAATGAGCTTGCCGGCTACAATGCCGTAACCGATCCCGACAAGCAGATGCTCTTCCGTATCGGCCTCAATCTCGGCGATGTGATCGCGGATGGCGACGATATCTATGGCGACGGCGTCAATATTGCCGCTCGGCTGCAATCGCGCGCCGTGCCTGGCGGCATCGTCATCTCCAACACCGTCTACGACCAGGTTCGCAACAAGGTGGCGGTCGGTTTCGATTTCCTTGGCCAGCTCGAGGTCAAGAATATCGAGGGTGGCGTGCCGAGCTATGCGGTGCGGATCGGTGGCGTACAGGTTGTCGATACCACATCCGATTATCACTCGGCTCCGAAGCCGGCTCCTGCACGGGCGCCTGAGCCTGTGGTGCAGGAGCCTGCGCTGCAGGACTGGCGCCGGAGCTACGCTGCGCCACTTATCGTCTGTATCGGGCTTGCCATACTCAACGGACTGACCTGGCACGGGGAGTTCTGGGCGAAATGGCCCATACTCGCCATTCTATGGGTTGCGGCGTTCCGCTATGTTCGCAGTAACAGGCAGATCGATATGGCGATCGCCAGCCTTGTCATCACCGGCATCGGCATCGTTATGATCAATCTTTTCACCTGGCACGGCACGCCTTGGGCGATGTGGCCCTTGTTCGGCCTTGCAATTGCCGCTGCGCTGCGCTGGGTCAGTCGCCCGCGCAGCGGTGTTTAAGGAGGTCACGTCGCTCAGACGTGACCCATACCAGGCTCCAGCGCCGGCGTATCGCCGGGATGGGTGAAGAGCTTGCCGCGCTCCGCCCAGAGCGTCGCCAGGATCGACAGCAGACCGAACACCGTGAAACCGGCCAGCAGCGGCTGCGCCGTGCCATCGAACATCTGGCCGACGATGCCGCCGAGCAGGACGCCGACCGTGGTGGAGACCGAGCTGGTGATGGCGGCTGCCGTGCCTGCAAGGTGTCCCATAGGCTCCAAGCTGATCGCCATGCAGTTGGTGGTGATCACTGCGAACATCATCAGCATCACCGAGATCAGCACGTAAATGAAGGTGAAGCTCGGCTGACCGAACATGCCGACGATGTAGCCGATGGCGCCCAAAACGGTGAAAACGATCATGGCAGCATGGGAAATGCGGCGCATGCCAAAGCTGCGGACGAAATAGCCATTGGCGAACTGTGCGACGGCCGTGCCGGCTGCCGTTGCTGCAAAGGCGATCGGGAACGTGTCCCCAAGACCGTAGACCTCGCCGAAAACCTGCTGCACGGAGACAATGTAGGCGCAGATGACGCCGGTATAGAGCGTCAGGCCGATCATGTAACCGCAGGTGATGCGGTTGGTCAGCACGGTCTTGAAGCCGGAAAGAACCGATGCGACCGAGAGCGGCAGGCGCTCTTCAACCGGCAGCGTCTCTTTCATGCGGAAGAAGGCGACCAGGAAAAGGCCGGCGCTGACGATGCCGAGCAGGATGAAAATCCACTGCCAGTTCGAATAGGCGACGATCATCTGGCCGACGAAGGGCGCGACCATCGGCATGATCATGAAGACGATCATGACATAAGACATGACGCGAGCCATTTCGCGGCCGCCGAAGCAATCGCGCACGATAGCAAGCGTGGTGATACGCACGGCTGCAGCACCGACGCCCTGCGCAAAACGCATCGCCAGCAGGGCAAACAGGCTGCCGCTCCACGCGGCGGCAAAGAGCGTCACCGTATAGAAGGCCAGGCCACCGAGAAGGATGTACCGTCGGCCATAGGTATCCGACAGGCTGCCGAAGAAAAGCTGGCAGATGCCGAATCCGAGGAAATAGACGCCGATGACGAGCTGGGTGTCATTCGGATTGGCGACATGCAGCGACTGACCGATATTCGGCAGTGCCGGCAGCATGCTGTCGATGCCCATGGAGATGCTGGCCGTCATCAGGGCGATCGTGAGGATGAATTCCACGATGCCAAGGCCGATGCGGCTGGAGCCGGACTGCGCCGGCTGCTGGGACTGAGGCGGGGTTGTCATTCGAATATGCCTGTCAATGTAAAGCGAGGGACTGATCGGCCGGCGGCGGTGCGTTATGTGGGCGGAACAGCCTTCCCTTCTCAGCGATCAGCACGAAGACGACACCAATAAGGGAAACGGTGAAATAGCCGATGACCATCGGTGTTGCCGTGCCGTTGTAGAACTGACCGATGCAGGCGCCGATCGATGCGCCGCCGACCGTGCTCATGAAGCCGAGTACGGAGGATGCTGTGCCGGCGACGTGGCCGAGAGGCTCCATCGCGAGAGAGTTGAAGTTGGAGCCGATCCAGCCGAACTGGAACATGGCCAGTGCGAAAAAGACCATGAACAGCGGGAACGGCATCGGCGCAGGCCCGTAGAGCTGCACCAGCAGCCAACAGAAGGTGATGGCGACAAAGCCGAGCAGGGCCGTGTGCGACAGCCGGCGCATGCCGAACCGGCCGACGAACTGAGAGTTGACGAAGGACGACAGGGCCATGAACGCGGCCACGCCGCCGAACGCCAGCGGCGTGTAGACGCCGAGGCCGTAGATATTGTTGTAGATCTGCTGGGCGGAATTGATGAAGCCGAACAACGCGCCGAACAGGAACGTGCTCGCCAGGGTGTAACAGAGCGCTACCCGGTCCGTCAGAACGATCTTGAAGCCTGAGGCAACCGACCTGACGGTGAGGGGACGGATATTTTCAGGCTTCAGCGTCTCGGGAAGTCGGAAATACATCCAGGCACCCACGAGCGTCGCCATGGTGCCGATGAAGACGAAGATCATGTGCCAGGTGCTGACGAGCATGATGATCTGGCCGCTGCCCGGTGCGATGACCGGAACGATCATGAAGACCATCATGATAAGCGACATCACTTCGGCCATCAGGCGGCCGCCGAAGACGTCGCGGACGATGGAGACCGTGATAACGCGGGTTGCTGCCGAGCCGAGGCCCTGGATGAAGCGGAGCGCCAGCAATCCGGCAAAGGACGGAATGAGGGCTATGCCGAATGCCGAAATCACGTAGATGATGATGCCAACCAGGAGCGGCTTGCGGCGGCCGAAGCGATCCGACAGAGGGCCGTAGATAAGCTGCGCCGAGCCGAAGCCGATCAGATAGGCCGTCACCACATATTGCCGGTGATTTTCATTCATGACGCCGAGGCTGGAGCCGATCTGCTGCAGTGCGGGGAGCATGATGTCGATTGCGAGCGAATTGATCGCCATCAGAAAGGCCGCGAGTGCGATGAACTCACGTTTGCCCATGGGCAACTGCCCATGGGACATAGCCTGGGATGTAGTCGTCACGGTTTTATTCCCATAAACATGTCAAGGCGCCGCCCGGTGGCAGCGCCTTATCGATCAAATTGAACTATGGAAACCGGACGAGGAGCCCGGTGCCCGGTCAGGCGGCGCCGCGAACGCTGATGCCGTGTTCCTGGAGGTGTTGCTGCAACTCGCCCGCCTGGAACATTTCGCGCACGATATCACAGCCGCCGATAAACTCGCCCTTGACATAAAGCTGCGGGATGGTCGGCCAATTGGAGTAGTCCTTGATGCCCTGGCGAATCTCGGCGTCGGCCAGGACATTGATGCCCTTATAGTCGACACCGATATAGTCGAGAATCTGGACCACCTGGCCGGAGAAACCACACTGCGGGAACTGGGGCGTGCCTTTCATGAAGAGAACGACGTCGTTGTTCTTAACTTCGTTGGCGATGAATTCCTGAATGCCGCTCATTGTCCAGTTCCTTTCACATGCGGGGTCAAGATCCGCAGCGTTACATCTGTTCCTTAAATAGCAAGCGGCCGACAAGATTTCCAGCCGCAAAACATACGCGCCGTCTTTTTCATCGCATGAATGGACTTCCAGTATCCATGGCTAAGGATGATGATGGAAATGGCTCATTGACCAGATTTTCTGAACAGTGCGTTTTGGAAATACCCCTTCAACTCCATGCCTGAACAACACACATGAATTCGAAGCAAGGGATGATTAATATTAGGCTGCTATCTAATTTACAAGCGGTCGGTATGTTTGTTAGAGTTCGTCGATTGATGCGGTTTGGCGCGTATCGGTCCCTTGTGAGCATTGCATTCGCATTTTTGAGGGAGCGGACTCCATGAGCCACCATCACTATTCAGACGGGCAGGTTGGTGAAGAGCGGGAATTTTATAGCTCTGAAGATACGAGTGAAGGCGAGCGGGAATATTACGAGCATGTGCGCACGCCACGGGCATCGATCCTAAACAGCACTGTGACCGTGGGTGCGATCGTGCTCATTCTCAGCATGGCCTTCGGCTATCGTGCCTCGACCGCACCGACGCCGCAACCAGCCATGCCGCCGATAGTCGAGAAAATCATGACGGCACCGCCGGTGGACCCTTGTGCTGAAGTCTCCCCATATCCGGGCCGGGAGTGCTGACATGTCGGAACCGTGGAGTTTTTACCCCTTGGCACGGCGAGCAAGCTGGCCGGGGACGATTGTGCGTCCGTTATGCGGGTTGACATGGTTGTAAACGTTTGTGCCTATCTTTTTGTTTTTCGGATGATTTGTTGCAGTCTGCCATGAAAAAGCCGGCAGGGTGTGTTCATGGCGATCTCCACTTCTTATGACTGATGCTGGCGCCCCGGGGACAGACTACAATATGAATCCTATCAAGAAGAGGGTGGTTCTCCACTTCCCTGGCTTCGAGCCGCTGGATGCTGCCGCGCATCGGGCTCGCTATGAGCGTTCAGCCCGGCAGAGTGCCGCCGCCTGGGATTTTTCCGTCTCCGTAGATGAGTTGAAGAATTTCGGTCGGGCGCCGTACTTCGACGTCATGGCGACGGCGGCGGGCTGGCATACCCAAAGCCGCATTCATGTCATCGACCATAATGATCTGGTTGCCGTCCTGAACGGCAGGCCATTCTTCACGCGGCTCATGCAGGGCTATCTAGCTGCCGCAAGAGTTGCCATTTCGGGCGGCATGACCGGTTATTTCCGCCATGCGTGGCGCTTCGGCCTGTTCTTCATCTTTCCCTTTCTGCTGATGCTCGCAGGGTTGATTCTCAGCCTGTCGATCGCATTTACGCCATTCCTCTTCGGGCTGCCGGCGTGGAGTCATATCGGCAGCATCGCGCTCGCGGTCTTCTTCTTCGTCTATGTCTTCCTGCCGCAGGCCGAGAAGCTGCATACTCTGCACCTTTTCTCCGACTGGGAGATGGCGGTCGCGATGGCAGGGTTGAACGGAATCGGCGCCGAACAATGGCTGGAAGCGAGCGCCATCAGCGTCCGGCAAGCCTTGGATGAGCCCGACGTCGAAGAATTCGTCATCTCCTCGCATAGCATGGGCTCGTCCGTGGCAGCTCACGTGGTCGGCCTGTTGCTTGAGCGCGAGCCGGAATTGCTGCAGGGCAAGCGCGTGGTGTTTACGACGCTCGGCAGCGCTATCCTGCAATGCGCCCTCATGCGGCCGGCACAGGTGCTGCGCTCACGCGTGGGGTTGATCGCGCGCTGCAAGGAGATCTTCTGGCTCGACGTGCACTGTCTGACCGATGCGATCCATTTTTACAAGACAAAGGTCGCCGCCGTTTGCGGGCATGAGGATGCTCGGCAGGCTTCGATCCTCTTCGTGCGGTTCAAGCAGATGTTGTCGGAGAAGCATTACAAGAAGATCAAGCGCGATTTCCTGCGGGTTCACCGGCAATATGTGCTCGGCCCCGATGTAAGGGCATTCTTCGATTTCACGCTGATGACGGCCGGTCCGCTGCCGGCCTCGGATTTCGCTGAATTCTCACCGAAGAGAATGCCGGAGCTGAGCTTCAACCCCGGCGAAGAGGCGCAGGCGCTCTCAGTCGGGCGCTGACGTCTGTAGCGCAAGGGCGTGCAGCACGCCGCCCATATTACCCTTCAGGGCATCATAGACCATCTGGTGCTGCTGCACGCGGCTCTTGCCGCGGAAGGCTTCCGCGACAACTTCGGCTGCGTAATGATCGCCATCCCCGGCCAGGTCGCGAATCGTCACCTTGGCGCCGGGAATGCCGGCCTTGATCATGTCTTCGATGTCGCCGGGGTTCATGGGCATGAGTGGTACCTCGATTATTCAGCGGCAGCGAGCGCGCTGCCGTCCATGAAGGCAGGAAACCACGATTCATGCGCCTCGCGCAACTGTTCAACCGGAAGCGTTAACAGCCCATCGACAACGAGCGCGTCACCGCCGACCGTACCGAGACGGCGGAAGGGTACGCCTGCACTTTCTGCGTTGATGCAGACGAAATCAGCGACATCGGCCGGAACCGCGATCACGTAGCGGGCCTGATCTTCCCCGAAAAGTGCTGCATGCGGTAGCGTCCGTCCTTCGCTGAGGTTGATGCGCAGGCCCTTGCCCGATGCCATCGCCATTTCTGCCAGGGCGAGTGCGAGACCGCCGGATGAGATGTCGTGGCAGGCCGTGACCTGACCATTGCGGATGGCGGAGCGGATGAAATCGCCATTGCGGCGTTCGGCAAAGAGATCAACTTCCGGAGCCGGGCCGTCGGTCGAGCCGATGATATCGCGAAGATAGATCGAAGAGCCGAGATGGCTGCCGTCGAGGCCGATCATGACGACATGATCGCCTTCCGAAGCGGAACCGATGCGAGCCATCGCCTTCCAATCCGGCAGCAGGCCGACGCCGGCAATGGTCGGGGTCGGCAGGATAGCGACACCGTTGGTTTCGTTGTAAAGCGAGACGTTGCCGGAAACGATCGGGAAATCCAGCGCGCGGCAGGCTTCGCCGATACCCTTAATGGCGCCGACGAATTGGCCCATGATCTCAGGCTTTTCCGGGTTGCCGAAGTTCAGATTGTCCGTTGCGGCCAGCGGCTCGGCGCCGGTTGCCGTAATGTTGCGCCAGCATTCCGCTACCGCCTGCTTGCCGCCTTCGAACGGATCGGCTTCGACATAACGCGGCGTGACGTCGGAGGAGAAGGCGAGAGCCTTGCTCGGATGGCCTTCGACGCGGACGACGCCGGCATCACCGCCGGGCAGTTGCAACGAGTTGCCCTGAATCAGCGTGTCGTATTGTTCGTAGACCCAGCGGCGGCTGGACTGATTGGCGGAACCAACGAGCTTTAGCAGTACCTGGCCGTAATCTTCGGGAGCTGCCACGAGATCGGCGGGCAGGGCGGCGCGCTTGTCGGATTCGCGCCAGGGGCGGTCATATTCCGGCGCCTGATCGCCGAGATCCTTGATCGGCAGGTTGGCGACTTCCTCGGCCTGATGGATGACGCGGAAACGCAGGTCGTCGGTCGTCTTGCCGACGATGGCGAAATCCAGGCCCCACTTGACGAAGATCGCCTTGGCGACGGCTTCCTTTTCCGGCTGCAGCACCATGAGCATGCGCTCCTGGCTTTCCGACAGCATCATTTCATAGGCCGTCATCTGCTCTTCGCGCACCGGCACCTTGTCGAGATCGAGTTCGATGCCGAGATCGCCCTTGGCGCCCATTTCGACAGCGGAGCAGGTGAGGCCGGCCGCACCCATGTCCTGGATGGCGATGACGGCGCCCGTCTGCATCAGTTCCAGGCAGGCTTCCAGCAGGCACTTTTCGGTGAAGGGGTCGCCAACCTGAACGGTCGGGCGCTTTTCCTCGATCGATTCGTCGAATTCCGCCGAAGCCATGGTCGCGCCGCCGACACCGTCGCGGCCGGTCTTGGCGCCGAGATAGACGACCGGCAGGCCGACACCCTTGGCCTCCGACAGGAAAATCGCATTGGACTTGGCAAGGCCGGCCGCGAAGGCGTTGACCAGAATATTGCCGTTGTAGCGTGCATCGAACTCGACTTCGCCGCCGACAGTCGGAACGCCGAAGGAATTGCCATAGCCGCCGACGCCGGCAACGACGCCAGAGACGAGGTGGCGGGTCTTCGGATGATCCGGCTCGCCGAAGCGCAGGGCGTTCATGGCGGCAACAGGGCGGGCGCCCATGGTGAAGACATCGCGAAGGATGCCGCCGACGCCGGTCGCAGCGCCCTGATAAGGCTCGATGTAGGACGGGTGGTTATGGCTCTCCATCTTGAAGACGACGCAGTCGCCGTCATCGATATCGACGACACCGGCATTTTCGCCGGGACCCTGGATGACGCGCGGTCCCTTGGTCGGCAGGGTGCGGAGCCACTTCTTGGAGGATTTGTACGAGCAGTGCTCGTTCCACATGGCCGAGAAGATGCCGAGCTCGGTGAAGGAAGGCTCGCGGCCGATCAGATCCAGAATGCGCTGATATTCATCCGGCTTGAGGCCGTGGGCGGCAATCAGTTCGGGGGTGATCTGGATCGAATTGGAAATGGTCATGGGCGCTCGAGGGTCCTTGCCTGGAAAGGGTTTGAAGGCCGGTCAGGGGATCGTGGTCTCTTTAGCGCAAGTCAACCTGTCGTGCGACAGGAAAATCACCGGCGCTCACAACACGCCGGTATTGATGCTGGGGAAATCAAGCGCGCGGCCATCGCCGACCGCCATGCGAGATCAGAACTTGTAGCCGACCATGATGCCGGCGCGCGTCATGCCACCGTTAGGTCCGTCACAGAGATTGGCGTGCGACGAGTGCGCGATCTGCGCCATCACGTTCCAGTGGTCGTCGAAATTGTAGCCGAGGCCGGCATATTCGTGGAAGAGCAAGCGACAGCCGAGCATCGGCCCGTGTTCTCTCCAATCGTCCAGATTGCCAGTGTGCACCGTGCCGCCAAAGCCGAGTTCGGTGAAGATGCCGTTGCTGTGGGTGAGCGTCCAGGAGAGGCCACCATACACCTGCGTCGCGGAGCCTGAAGTGCCGATCGATGTGCCGACGTGAATACGCGGATGGGTTAGCTGATCCTTCCAGTCGGCAGTAGGATTATAGCCGAACGGATTGAAGAGTACCTGGACATCCGGGAATACGCCGCTCTCGTGCTCGTTGCCGCTCTGGATGGAGCCGCTTGCACCGAAACGGAGTTCGTCGAAAATTTTGACTTGAGGGGCAGGAGTAGCCACCACCGTGTCTGCAGCGGTTGCGGCCGATTGACCTGCCACAAATACCGAACTGACTACCAGAAAACTCGAAACTAAACGCTTGCTCAAAAAGCCTGCAATAGCCATGCACTCCCCCTGGTGTGGCGGGCGAATCCTCATTCTTTATTGATAGAATGGTAGCGTGCTAAGTGTCGAGATAGCGAAATCGCAATTGCGCAAGATGTCTGTCGATAAATTGATAAGGCTTGCTTAAATGTGACTATCGTATCCTGATGAGCCGTTTTCCAACAACCTGCGTAAAGTCATGAAGCCCATGGCGACATCTTCTCGCTGTGGCGGTGACGAAAAAGCGACGCGGACCCTGTGGAAAACCCTGTCGATTCGGGCCGCCTTAAATTCATCTTCGTCATCAATGAGCACGCCTTCCGAGAGGGCAGCGTTCTTGAATGTGCCTGACAGCCAGGGTTCAGGCAGCTTCAGCCACAGGAACGGCAGATGCGGATGCGAGTTGAACTCGAAGCCTGATAATGCCTCGCGCGCCAATTGCTCGCGGGCCTTGATCTCCTCGACAGATCTGCGACGCAGTTCCAAGGCATGGCCGCCCAGCACGAGCCGGGCACAGGTTTCGGCCAGAATGAACGGCAGACCGCCGGTCGTCATCTTATGGGTGACCTTGATGCGCTGGGCGAAATGCGGCGGGCAGGCGACCCAGCCGCCGCGCACGCCAGCCGTTACGGATTTTGACAGGCTGCTGACGACGAAAGTTCGCTCCGGCGCAATGGTGGCCATAAGCGGGTTCTGGTCGCCGGTCATGCCGCCATACAGATCGTCCTCGATCAGCCAGACGCTGTGCCGGCGCGCAATCGCGGCAATCGCCCGGCGTCTTGCCTCCGGCATTGTCACCAGCGTGGGATTGTGGGCTGTCGGCATCAGGAAGGCGAGGCGCGGGTGCTGCTGCTGGCACAGGCGCTCAAAATCCTCGGGGATCATGCCGTGCTCGTCCGAATCCACCAGGATCGTGCGGCGTCCGAGCAGGCGCGCGGCGCGGCTGATCTGCGTATAGGTCAGGTTCTCGAAGACGATCTTGTCGCCCGGCGAGGTGACGGCTGAAATGACGGCAATGGCGCCGGCATGGGCACCGAGTGTCGGTACGATTGTCTCGATTGCCGGCTGCCAGCCGTTTCGGGCAAGCCAGATCTGTCCCGCTTCAAACCAGCTCGCCGGGAAGTTCCTCGAATAGGAGGAGATCTCCGTCTGGTGCTCGCTGCTGATGTCGGCGAAGAGCTTGCCGATGATCGCACCCTGCCCGATGTCAGGAGCGGCAGTGGTGTCGAAGCGGATCTTGGCGTCAGGCGTATTCAGGCCGCGAGTGCCGGAGAGTGCTTGGGTGATGGGATCGACGAGCTCGATCTGCTTGCCGTTCGAGCGCTCCAGAACATAGGTGCCGCGGCCGACCTCGCCAGCTACGAGGCCGCGTTCATGCACAAGTGCATAGGCTCTACTCACGGTGCCGATGGTCACACCGATATCGTAGGCGAGATTGCGTTGTGGCGGCAGCTTGGTGCCGGGTGGCAGAACGCCGTGCGTGATCGCGTTCTCGATGCTGTCGGCAACGCGGATATAGACCGGTCCGTTGCCACTGGAAATGTCAGGGAGCCAATTTGTCATAATGACAATTTCCTAGATTGTCCCTGTTGTCGAGTCAAGAGTATGAGTCAATTTGTATCGTTTGGCTCGATGCATCATAATTGTCACCGTTCTATGGAAATGAATATGAGTACAATAGATACAATCTGCTCGACCGAGGCGCGAGAAGCCCGTTCGGTGGGCATGGGGATTACAGCGGCAGAGCCAAGGCCGCATGTAGTTCGTCGGCTTTGGACATTATACCTGCATTGGCTGGAGAAGCGCGAAAGCCGGCAGGTCCTACGAGATTTGACGGACGATCAATTGTGCGACATCGGCCTGACGCGCCGCGAGGCAGCCAAGGAAGTCAAAAAGTCGTTCTTTTGGGATTGATGGGGTTGTCAAGCAGGCCTGCCCAACATCAGGCGCGGCCTGCGCTGCCTACCCAAGTCCCAGAATGGAAAGAACGAAGTCCGCACGTTCCCCGACGCTGACTTTCGGCAGAACATGAATTTCGTAGCCAAGTGTTGGGTAGGCAGCGCTCAGCCGGTCATATTCCGAGACGGCGGCCGAGAAATCGTGCCTCCGTTCGCGATCGCCGACATAGATCTCCGGCCAGGGCGGCGTCAGGAAGACATGTCTGCTGTAGCGATGCATTCGGCCGAGCGACGCCAAGACGGGCTCGCCCGTCATGTGTTCGAGTGCCGATGCTGCATCGATCAGCCCCCTGTCAAAGAAGACAGTACCCGGGAACGCGGTTGCGTCTTCGCGATCCTTTAGCGACATGGCGATTGCCCTACGTGCGAATGCCGGCGCATCGACCCACGGCAAGGCCGATCCATCGCCTTGCAATTCCTCGATGACGATGCGGCGGCCTGGTTCCTCGACGATGTGGTAACCGCGGAGCTTGAGCGCCTCTAAGAGCGTGGATTTACCGCCGCCGGAGCAGCCGGAAAGAATGATAAACCTGTCCATGACAATGATCCCTGGGTAAAGGGCACGTCATGCGCTGGCTGCGAGGCTTCCCCGAGAAGCGGAAAGCCTAGGGCCGTCGACCTAGCTGCAAGCCTTGGAGCCACCAGCCCAGCGATTGACGTCACCCGTGATGCGGCCGCCGGAAGCGCCTGACATCATCGGACCGAAGGCCTGCAGCTGCGCGGGATTGCCTTCCGCTTGCACAACGAGCGACGGCCGGCCGGTCGGATGTTTCTTGTCGACCACGAGGATGCGCGGGCGACCGGTGAAGGAATTGAGCTCGGGAGCGAGCTGATAGCTGGCAAAGGCCGGGTCCGAAGACTTGAACCAGCAGGCATTGGCATTGAGCATGATGCGCTCCATCGTCGACAGCGCGCTGTGATCGGTCGCGGTGATGCTCGGCGGACGCGGGCCGCACGAGGTGACCAGCAGCCCAAGCATCGCGATGGCAGCGGCGGAATAAAGTCCTGTCGGGAGGCGAGGGCGCATCAATCTCTTTCCAATGAAGCGGTTAGGGCTGGTCTGCCGAAGATGCCGGATCACTTTCCGGCGCCCTGCTGTTCTATTCAAAGACGCCGATTTTAAGGTTCCGATAGCGGGACGGCCTATCAGGCCGCGATCACGCCGAGCGCGGAGGCAAACAGGCCGCGGCCGTCGCTGCCGCCATGGGCTGCCTCGATCAGGTTTTCCGGATGCGGCATCATGCCGAGCACGTTGCCCTTGGCGTTCATCACGCCGGCAATGTCGTTGACGGAGCCGTTGGGGTTGGTGCCTTCGGCATAGCGGAACACCACCTGTCCATTATCCTCGATCGCCTTCAGCGTTTCGGCATCGGCAAAATAGTTGCCATCGTGATGCGCAACGGGGCTGCGGATGACCTGACCCTTGGCATAGGCGGCCGTGAAGTCCGTTTCGGCATTGACGACTTCCAGCTTCACCTCGCGGCAGACGAACTTCAGCGAGGCATTGCGCATCAGCGCGCCGGGTAGCATGCCGGCTTCCAGTAGGATCTGGAAACCGTTGCAGACGCCCAAAACCTTGACGCCCTTGTCGGCCTTGTCCCTGATCGCCTGCATGATCGGCATGCGGGCGGCGATCGCGCCGCAACGCAGATAATCGCCGTAGGAGAAGCCGCCGGGAATGACGATCAGGTCGACATCCGGGATCTCGGTCTCCGTCTGCCAGACCGTTACAGGCGCATGGCCGGAAATCTTGGTCAGTGCCGCGATCATGTCGCGGTCACGGTTGAGGCCGGGGAGTTGGACGACTGCTGATTTCATGATGCTGGTCCCGCAAGTGGCGAAGAGTAATCGCTGGAATTTGCTTCGTGAGCCATACCCCATTGCCTCCGACAAAGGAAGGACGGCTCGCGAAGGACGACAATCAGTCGATCGAAATGCTGAAGTTCTCGATGACCGTATTGGCGAGAAGCTTTTCGCACATGGCTTTCAGATCGGCTTCCGCCTTGGCCCTGTCGGTGCCTTCCAGCTCGAGATCGAAGACCTTGCCCTGGCGAACCTGATGGACGCCGTCAAAGCCGAGGGCGCCGAGCGCGCCTTCGATTGCCTTGCCCTGCGGATCGAGAACGCCGTTCTTCAGCGTGACGGTTACACGAGCCTTGATCACGATTGTCCTTCCTGAACTTACTTGACGAGAACCGGTCCCGTGCCACGCACGGGTTCGTTTTCATTGATGATGCCGAGGCGGCGAGCGACTTCGGAATAGGCTTCGAGCAGACCGCCCATATCGCGACGGAAGCGATCCTTGTCCATCTTCTCATGGGTTTCGATATCCCAGAGACGGCAGCTGTCCGGCGAAATTTCGTCGGCGAGGATGATGCGCATCATGTCGCCTTCGAAGAGGCGGCCGCATTCGATCTTGAAATCGACGAGCTGGATGCCGACGCCGAGGAAAAGGCCGGTCATGAAGTCGTTAACTCGGATGGCAAGCGCCATGATGTCATCGAGCTCGGCAGGATTGGCCCAGCCGAAGGCCGTGATATGCTCTTCGGAGACCATCGGGTCTTCGAGCGCGTCGGACTTGTAATAAAATTCGATGATCGAGCGCGGCAGCACAACGCCTTCCTCGATGCCGAGGCGCTTGGAGAGCGAGCCGGCGGCGACATTGCGCACGACGATCTCGAGCGGAATCATCTCCACTTCCTTGATCAGCTGCTCGCGCATGTTGAGGCGGCGGATGAAATGCGTGGGAATGCCGATCTTGTTCAGATGGCTGAAAATGTACTCGCAGATACGATTGTTCAGAACACCCTTGCCATCGATGACTTCGTGCTTCTTCTTGTTGAAGGCGGTGGCATCGTCCTTGAAGAACTGGATCAGCGTGCCCGGCTCAGGCCCCTCGTAAAGGATCTTGGCCTTGCCCTCGTAAATACGGCGGCGACGGTTCATTGGTATTGTTCTCTGTCTTTGGCGCTCATGGGACAGCGCAAGTGGATCGTATGTGGGCGTCCCCATAACGGATAAGAAGCGAATTCACAATCCGCCTGCGCCTCCTTCCTCGCAATTCCGGCCTCGGCGGGGTGCCAATGCTGGGAATCGGGGTGCTGTCATGGCCTGTTTTACAGGCTTTTATCTGACGATGGAATGAAGGTGCCCGGTACTTCACAGGCTAGTGAGGCGAGGCATGCCTCTATCCATCATCGCTTACCAATAATACTACGGCTTCAGCTGGCTGAGAAACTTGGCAAAGACCATCGTGCCTTCAGGCCAGGGGCCGTGGCCGGATTCGGTATTGATATGGCCGGCCTCGCCGGCATCGATCAGCATTGAGCCCCAGCTGTTGGCGATATCATCCGCATGTTCGTAGCTGCCGAAGGGATCGTTGCGGCTGGCGATCGTGATAGACGGAAACGGCAAGGGATCGCGTGGGTAGGGGCCGAATGTCATCAGGTGCTTCGGCCGAATCCCGGAATTGGCGACATCGGGCGGCGCGACGAAGAAGGCGCCTGCAACCTTGTTGCGAAAATGCGGGATCGCATGGATCACCGAGGGAACGCCGAGCGAATGCGCGACCAGTACGACGGGCTTGTCCGAGGCATTCACTTCTTCGGCAATGCGCGCCACCCAATCATCGCGCACGGGCTTCGACCATTCCGCCTGTTCCACGCGCCGCGCGGTGGAGAGCTTCTGCTCCCAGCGCGTCTGCCAGTGGTCGGGGCCGGAATTGGTATAGCCGGGGATGATGAGGATGTTTGCGTCGGAGGCTTTCATGATCTCGCCGATGTGGAAAAGGTGAACCCAACTGTCAAGGGAAAAAGGCGACAATTACGGCAAAATTTGCTAGGATTGCCGTTGCCGGTAGCGAATGACGATGTCGGCAGCCATTTTGCCGCCATCTTGCACCGCCAACCGAGCACCACGGTTGAGGAGGAGAGCATTATGACGGCCTTTCACGTCATGGGCGGAGCGGATCACACGTTTACGCGTCCCGCCATCCGTAAGATCGGTATCGCCGATCTCGTCGACGCCCTGAAGATGGGGCTGGACGATTTCAGCGAAAAGCCATCGCATTATGTCTTCTTGTGCCTGATGTATCCGATTGCCGGCATTGCATTGGCGATCTGGAGCACGGATCAGAACCTGCTACCATTGCTGTTTCCGCTGATGTCCGGCTTTGCCCTGCTCGGGCCGCTGGCCGCCATCGGCCTCTACGAGATCAGCCGGCGGCGGGAAAAGGGGCTCGATACGTCCTGGAGCCATGCATTCGACGTGCGCTTCTCGTCGGCCTTGCCGTCGATCATTGTCGCCGGCCTCATGCTGTTCGGGCTCTTCATCGTCTGGCTCGTCGTGGCGCAGAATATCTACTACATCTACTTCGGCGATGGTGTGCCGCCGACGCTGTCCTCCTTCATTTCGAGCGTGCTGACGACGCGCGAGGGCATGGCGATGATGTTCTGGGGCGATCTGATTGGCTTCATTTTCGCTCTCGTCTCGCTGGCGACAACGGTCATTACCTTCCAGCTGCTGCTGGACCGTGATGTCGGCGTCGTCGCCGCAATCGATGCCAGCATCCGGGCAACGCTCACCAATCCGGTTCCTGTTGCGGTATGGGGCCTGATCGTGACGGCGCTGCTCGTGATCGGTACTATCCCGATCTTTGCCGGGCTGGCCGTCGTCATGCCGGTCCTTGGCCATGCGTCCTGGCATCTCTATCGCAAGCTGGTAGCGGTTGAAGGCTAAGTGCTAGTGCGATCCACATAGGCGACGCGCCGCCATTGTTGGAACCGCGGCGCGGTTTCCTACGTTGATCCGCATCATCAGGAGATGCGGATCATGGCGCGACTTACGCATATTTTCACTCGCTTCGCAGTCGTTGTTTCGGAATGGACCGGCAAGCCGGCCATCTTCGTGCTTGCCCTGCTCTCCGTCGTTCTCTGGGCCGCTACTGGGCCGATCTTCGGTTATTCGGACACATGGCAACTGGTCATCAACACCAGTACGACGATTGTCACCTTCCTGATGGTTTTTCTGCTCCAGAATGCGCAGACGCGCGATACGCGAGCCATCCAGGCCAAGCTCAACGAACTCATCCTGACGAGCGCGGCCGAGAATCGCTTTGTCGGAATCGAGAACCTCGATGAAGAGGATCTGAAGCACCTCGATTGGCTGGTCGAGAAGGCGGCAAAGCGCCACCATGAACAGCACAAAGGCAAGGTTGGCGACAGCATCGAGCATAATCGCGCTATCGCAACCAAATCTGAGAACAAAAGAAAGAGGCGGCGCGTCAGCCGCACCGCCTCAGGAAAAGCGCAATCGAAAACGGGAAATTCTAGCCGAAAACCCGCTTGAAGATCGTGCCTACATGCTTGGTGTGATAGCCAAGGTCGAACTTCTCGCGGATGTCCTCTTCCGAAAGGGCCGCACGCACTTCCTGGTCAGCGAGTAGTTCCTCGAGGAAATCCTTGCCTTCTTCCCAGACCTTCATGGCGTTGCGCTGGACCAGGCGATAGGAATCCTCACGGGAAACGCCAGCCTGAGTGAGGGCCAGCAGCACGCGCTGCGAATGAACAAGTCCACGGAACTTGTTCAGATTCTTCATCATATTGTCCGGGTAGACGAGAAGCTTGTCGATGACGCTTGTCATGCGGGCGAGCGCGAAATCGAGCGTGACGGTCGCGTCCGGGCCGATCATGCGTTCGACGGACGAGTGCGAGATATCGCGCTCATGCCAGAGGGCGACGTTCTCCATGGCCGGGATCGAGTAGGAGCGGACCATGCGGGCAAGACCCGTCAGGTTTTCCGTCAGCACCGGATTGCGCTTGTGCGGCATGGCGGACGAGCCCTTCTGGCCCGGAGAGAAATATTCCTCCGCTTCCAGAACTTCGGTGCGCTGCAGATGGCGGATTTCGGTGGCGAGACGCTCGATCGAGGAGGCGACGACGCCGAGGGTCGCGAAGAACATCGCGTGACGGTCGCGCGGGATGACCTGGGTCGAGACCGGCTCCGGCTTCAGGCCGAGGGCGGCCGCGACATGCTCTTCGACGCGTGGGTCGATATTGGCGAAGGTGCCGACGGCGCCGGAGATGGCGCAGGTGGCGACTTCCTCGCGAGCGGCGATCAGGCGCTGCTTGCAGCGCTCGAATTCGGCATAGGCAAGCGCCAGCTTGACGCCGAAGGTGGTGGGTTCGGCGTGGATGCCATGCGAACGGCCGATGGTCACGGTGTCCTTATGCTCGAAAGCGCGGCGCTTCAGGGCCTCCAGCAGCTTGTCGATATCGGCGAGCAGCAGGTCGCTGGCGCGCACGAGCTGGACGTTGAAGCAGGTGTCGAGCACGTCGGACGAGGTCATGCCCTGGTGCACGAAACGGGCATCGGGGCCGACGATTTCGGCCAGATGCGTCAGGAATGCGATGACGTCGTGCTTGGTGACGGCCTCGATCTCGTCGATACGTGCGACGTCGAAGGTCGCCTTGCCACCCTTTTCCCAGATGGTGTCGGCTGCGGATTTCGGAATGACGCCGAGAGCGGCCAGCGCGTCGCAGGCATGGGCCTCGATCTCGAACCAGATACGGAATTTGGTTTCGGGAGACCAGATGGCGACCATTTCCGGTCGGGAGTAGCGCGGGATCATAGGCTCAAAGCTTTCTTGGCTGACGGAAAGGGAGAACTCGGCGCGCCCCCATAACAAAGACGGGCGGCAATCACAATGTTTCATGGGCACAATGTTTGTCGGAGCAGTCTTTTGAGCGCCTCAACGGACTTGTCGCGCAAGATAGGCCGAAACGACGATCAGGCATAGCAGGCCAAGCGGCAGAAACAGGATGAGGCCGAGGACGGCAAACTGGTAGACGGCGCTGGCGCCGGTGAAGAGAAACTGGAACGTCCAGATGAGTGAGCCGAACGGCGCGTGCCAGCGGGAATAGAACCAGCGATAGTCCATGGCGAAGAGAAATGCCGTCATAGCCACGGTGCCGATGGACAGCGCCAGGAAGAAGGCCGCGAAGCGGGCGCTGATCGGCCGCCGGCGGGTGAAACGCCGGGCAAGCGGCACGAGAACGGGCCAGGCAAGGGCGCCGCCAAAGAAATAGACGAGCGTGAGGGCGGTGAGGTGGCTGGTCAGAAGGCCATTGCGCAAATAGAGGGCAGCAAGTGCCGATGCGGCCATGGCCGCGCCCCAACCGATGGCGCCAGCGAAGATTTCCAAACAATGCGAGGCGACGGACCGTGTCCGGCCCGTCGCTGTAATGACATTGGTTGGATTAGTTTGATCCAACGCGGCCTCGTTCGGCGGCAGCCCGGAGATCGCCAACGGTCTGGCGATAGGCTTCAACCGATTCGCCCTTGAAGATGGCAGAGCCGGCCACGAGGACGTTGGCGCCGGACGCCGTGATGAGCGGAGCGGTCTCGACCGAGACGCCGCCATCGACTTCGAGCTCGATCGGCCTGTCACCGATCATAGACTTGGCGTTGCGGATTTTGTCGGCCATGGCGGGGATGAACTTCTGGCCACCGAAGCCGGGATTGACGGACATGATCAGGATCAGGTCGATATCGTCGAGCACGTTTTCCAAGATGGAAAGCGGCGTTGCCGGATTGAGGGTGACGCCGACCTTCTTGCCGAGATGGCGGATCGTCTGCAGCGAGCGATGCAGATGCACGCCGGCTTCGGCATGAACCGTGATGCGATCACAGCCGGCCTTGGCGAAGGCCTCCAGATAGGGGTCGGCGGGCGAGATCATCAG
This sequence comes from Martinezella sp. CNPSo 3964, assembly GCF_057784375.1. Lineage (NCBI taxonomy): Bacteria > Pseudomonadati > Pseudomonadota > Alphaproteobacteria > Hyphomicrobiales > Rhizobiaceae > Martinezella > Martinezella sp. CNPSo 3964. The sequence continues at coordinate 45,822 of NZ_JBXSOW010000014.1, read as the reverse complement.
GTGGCAGTCGAAGGTGGCTGTCGTATAGGGCCGAAGCGCCTTGATGACATCGGCGCCGAACGAAATATTCGGCACGAAATGGCCATCCATGACGTCGAGATGGATCCAGTCGGCTCCGGCTTCGGTCACATCCTTGACTTCCTGTCCGAGCTTGGCGAAGTCTGCTGCGAGAATGGAAGGGGCAATGCGGATCGGCAAGGTCATGGGTAGCTGCACTCCATCTGTTTTTTCGCGTCTGGATTAGCACCGCTCTTGCGGGCGAACAACCGCCCGAACGGATCGCCTTAGTTCGACGGAGCCTTAACTCGCACGAAGGTGTTGCCACGCCATTCTTGCAGCCAATAAGGATTTTCGGTCAATTCGTGGTTAGGGCCGAACGTGAACACGTTGATTGCAGTCAGGAAAGACGTACCGACAAGCTCATCGGCTATAGACTTGTTTCCTGCCTTTTTTGCATCTTCCCCCGCCTGATTGGCGATCTGAGAGGCGGCCGCAGCCGGCAGAACATATCCATCCGGTTCGATACCGGCGGCGCGCAAATTTTGTACGTATGGCTGTGCTACGAACAGATTGGCATAGTCGGGCAGCGCAATTGCCTGCACACCTTCCAAAAGAGGTACCGGCTGATCAGCGGCGCGCATGGCATCGCCGCCCATGATGGTTAGCGGAATATTTTCGTTCTTGGCGTCACGTGCAATTACTGCGACATCGCTGCGATCACCGCCGATAAAAACGCGCGTGGCACCGGCCTTTTTGAGACGGCGCACAAGCGCGATCTGCTGGTCTTGGCCCGGCCTATAAGTATCCGTGAAGACGGGCTTCAGGCCTTTTTCCTCAAGAGCGTTGCGGATCGCCCCAACCAGCTCCCGTCCGTGGATCGTGCCGTCGTCGATCAGCGCCATCGGCTCTGCTGCCCAATTTTTCAGGATGGTGGTGATGGCCATCGCCGCCTCGGCACTATCGACCGGGGCGAGGCGGAAGAGTGGCCATCCATTCTTCAGTGCATCTTCCATGAGGATGCGCGAGCGCACGGAGACGGTAATCGCCGGAATGCCGGCTTCCTTAAGGCGCGGCAAGGCACCTTCCAGCGTTTCCGTGCAGAGAAAGCCGATTGCCACTTGCACCTTTGCCGCAATTAGGGCTTCGGCGGCGGCCCGGCCGCCATCTTCGGTACAGGGCTCGCCGACAATGGTCGCCGTGTTGTTATGCGCTTGTATGTCGAAATTGGCGCCGGCGATGATTTGTGCGCCGAGCGTCGCGAAATTACCGTCCTGCGGTGCCACGACGCCGATGTGGATTCCCGCGGCATAGCTGCTGCCGGCTGCCGAAAGCAGCGCAAACAGGAGCGGAAGGCGACGCAGAACGTTCATCGATGGAGTATCCCGGACAATTTTCCTGCCCTATTTATCCGTCTCAAGGGCATCGTCAAAGAAAAAGCAGCAAAATCGCTCTGTTTTCAATAATGCTATTGTAGAAAAGCTAACACCTGACCGTCATATTGAATGACAGGCAAGCACGACTCAACAAAGGAGACGGTGGTGCTAGACAGGCAACGTATGGACCCGGCGCTTTATCGCGATGCCATGAGCCGTTATGCGGGGCATGTGCAGCTGGTGACGACCGCGCTAGGTTCGGAACGACGTGGTGTCACGATCACCGCCGCCTGTTCGGTGTCGGATAGCCCGGCCACTGTTCTGATCTGCCTCAATAATAGCAACGCCAAGAACGAGATATTCTTCAAGAGCGGCATTTTTGCTCTGAATACCCTTGGTGCGGACCATCAATCCCTGGCCGACGCCTTTTCTGGAAAGACGCAGCTTACCGTGGACGAACGCTTCGCTGCCGGCAAGTTCGAGACGTTGGTGACGGGTGCGCCCGTGCTCAGCGATGCGCTTGCCGCTTTCGATTGCCGCGTGCTCGAGATCAAGCAGGCGTCCACGCACAACATCATCTTCGGCGAGGTGATGGCCATACGCTACAGCGAGCCAAAGCCGGCATTGCTCTATATGAACCGGGGCTATCACACGCTATAACCCCTGCAAGGGAGTTATCATGGCGGATCAGACATTACCTTCGCTGCCGAGTTCGATCGATGAGACGATGGCGCTGCTCGGCGCTCATGACTATCTGGCTGGACGCGCGCTCGGCACGGTTCTTTTTCTCGCGTTGAAGATGAAGCGGCCGCTCTTTTTGGAGGGCGAGGCCGGTGTCGGCAAGACCGAAATCGCCAAGGTCCTGTCGAAGGCTCTCGACCGGCCGCTCATCCGGCTGCAGTGTTACGAAGGGCTTGATGTTTCCTCGGCCGTCTACGAATGGAACTATCCGGCCCAGATGCTGGAAATACGGCTCGCCGAAGCATCGGGCCTCACTGATCGCGACCGTATCGAGGCGGATATCTTTTCCGAGCGCTATCTGATCCGCCGTCCGGTGCTGCAAGCGCTATCGGCCGTTGGCGGACGCGCGCCCGTGTTCTTGATCGACGAGCTGGATCGCACGGATGAGGCTTTCGAGGCCTTCCTGCTGGAAGTGCTGTCCGATTTTCAGGTGACGGTGCCGGAACTCGGCACGATCCGCGCCGCGGAGCCGCCGATTGTCATCATCACCACCAATCGAACGCGCGAAGTGCACGACGCCCTGAAACGGCGCTGCCTCTATCATTGGGTCGACTATCCGCAGGCCGATCAGGAGCTCGAAATCATCCGCCGCAAGGTGCCTGGCTGCAACGAAGCGCTCTCGCGGCAGATCGTCGCCTATGTGCAGAAGCTGCGCACGCTCGACCTTTTCAAGAACCCGGGGGTTGCCGAAACGATCGACTGGGCGACCGCCCTGACCGAACTCGATCGTCTGGCGCTCGATCCCGAAACAGTTTCTGACACTTTGGGCACACTGTTGAAATACCAGGATGATATCGCTCGCATCCAGGGCGCCGAGGGCAAGCGCGTCCTGGATGAAGTGAAATTGGAGCTGCTCGCAGCAGGTTGAGCCATGGAACCGGGTGGGCAAGATGGCACTATCGTAGCGTCGTCACCAGCCGGTGACGGGCACCTCGCCGATAATATCGTGCTGTTCGGTCGGACGCTGCGCAAGGCCGGGTTGAAGATCGGACCTGGTGCCATTGCCGACGCTATCGAAGCGGTCGAGGCTATCGGCATCGGCTCCCGCGACGAGTTCCATGCCGCCCTCTGTTCCGTCTTCGTCAAGCGGCATGAAGATCTTGCTGTTTTCGACGAAGCGTTCCGGCTGTTCTGGCGCTCGCGCGATCTGGTCGCCAAGATGATCGCGATGATGTCGCCTGTTGCCCCGGATCATCGCGAGAAGGAAAAGCCGAAGCCGGGTGAGAGCCGGGCAAGCGATGCCTTGCTGAACAATCGCAACGACCGGCAGCCGCAGCACGAGACGCCTGATGTCGAGATCGATGGGCGCTTTACCACCTCCGGCAGTGAGGTCTTGCGCCATCTGGACTTCGCGCAGATGTCGGCAGCCGAGATTGCGGTCGCCAAGAAGGAACTCGAAAAGCTGCGATTGCCGCTCGACCGGGTCCGTACACGCCGTTTTGCTCCATCCCTCACGCCGGTCAAGGTCGATCCGCGGGCGACAATGCGCTCAGCGCTGCGCACGGGAGGGGCGCTGATTCTGCCGCGCTTTCGGCGACCGAAGGAAATACAGCCGCCATTGGTCGTTCTCGCCGATATCTCCGGCTCGATGAGCCAGTATACGCGTATCTTCCTGCATTTCCTGCATGTGCTGACCGAGCGGCGGCGACGTGTGCATACGTTTCTGTTCGGCACACGCCTGACCAACGTGACACGGGCGATGCGCCACAAGGACCCCGATCAGGCGCTGGATGAATGCGCGGTGGCCGTGCGCGACTGGTCCGGCGGGACACGGATCGGCGAGACGCTGACGGAATTCAACAAACTCTGGGCGCGTCGGGTGCTGGGACAGGGCGCGATCGTGCTCTTGATCACTGATGGGCTGGAGCGCGAAGGCGTGGAATTACTGGCGCAAGAAATGGATCGCCTGCATCGCTCCTGTCGGCGGCTCATCTGGCTCAACCCTTTGCTGCGCTTCGAGGGTTTCGAGGCACGCGCTCGCGGTGTAAAAGCGATGCTGCCGCATGTTGACGAATTCCGTCCCGTTCACAATCTATTATCTCTGGCCGATCTCGTATCGGCCCTCACAGCCGGCCGCGCGGATACCTATGATCCGCGACGGTTTCTCGGCAAGCAATGAGGCTCCGATGTCAGATATATCCGAAAGTCTGGATCCGCTTGTGATCGCGGAGGAATGGGTGTCGGCAGGCCGCAGCGTGGCCATGGCGACGGTCGTCGATACCTGGGGTTCGGCGCCACGGCCCTCGGGCAGTCATCTCGTGATTGACGGCGAAGGTAATTTTCATGGCTCGGTTTCCGGCGGTTGCGTCGAAGGCGCCGTCATCACCGAGGCGCTTGACGTCATCGAGACCGGCAAGTCGCGCATGCTGGAATTCGGCGTTGCCGATGAGACCGCCTGGCGGGTCGGCCTTTCCTGCGGCGGCCGCATCCGCGTCTACGTTGAAAGGCTCGCCTGATGGACCGTCAGATATTGGCGCGGCTGAATGAGATGCGGCGCAGGCGGCAGGCGGCGATCCTCGTCACTGATCTTTCCGGTGGAGCGGATCGGCTGATCGTGGAGGGCGATGTGCTGGAAGGCGCTCTCGCCGATGCTGCTTCAGCGGTATTCCGTTCAGGCAAGTCCGCGGCGCTTGATGTCGGCGGGCAGAGCCTGTTCTTCAACGTGCATCTGCCGCCGCCGCGCATCGTCATCATCGGCGCCGTGCATATCAGCCAGATCCTGGCGCGTATGGCGGCCCTTGCTGGCTTCGACGTGACGATCATCGATCCGCGCACTGCCTTTGCAACGCCGGAACGGTTCGAAGGCATCGACCTGATTGCCGACTGGCCGGTGGATGTGCTCAAGGAAAGACCGCTCGACAGCTATATGGCGCTGGTCGCCGTGACCCACGATCCGAAGATCGATGACGAACCCATCATCCAGGCGCTGAAGACTGGCTGTTTCTACGTCGGTGCGCTCGGCAGCCGCAAGACCCATGCCGGCCGGCTCGATCGCTTGAAGCGCGAGGGTTTAACCGACGCCGAGCTTACCCGCATTCATGCGCCGATCGGACTTGCCATCGGCGCCGCAAGCCCGGCCGAGATCGCGGTTGCCATTCTGGCTGAAATTATCGGTTCGCTTCGCGGGCGGGATGTCTCGTCGCCAAAAGGCACTGCGCTATGATCTTCGGTGAATTTTTGACGGCGGAGGCGGAGGGGGCAGTTCTCGCCCATTCTGTCCGGCTGGCCGATGGCAGTTTCTCGAAAGGGCATAGGCTTGTCGGTGACGATATCGTGCGGCTCGCTGCGGCCGGAATCGACCACATTATCGCCGCGCGTATCGAGCCGGGCGATCTCATGGAAGACGAGGCGGCCGACCGACTGGCGCGGGCTGTCGCACCCGATCATCTGACTTTTTCCGAAGCGGCGACAGGACGGGTGAATGTCCATAGCGCAGTCGATGGCCTTTTCGTTGCAAATCGTGAAGCGGTCGATCGGATCAACAATCTCGATCCGGCGATTACGCTCGCCTGTCTTGCCGATCATGTACCTGTGCGGGTGGGCGACATGGTCGCGACCTTCAAGATCATTCCGCTTGCCGTTTCGGGCGCTAAAATCGCTGCAGGTGTCGAGATTCTAAGGGGAATGCCGGTTTTCGAGGTCAAGCCATTCGTGCCGCATGCCGTTTCGCTTGTTGCCACGGAGCTGCCGTCGCTGAAGGCCTCGGTCATGGACAAGACGGCGAGGATACTTTCGCAGCGCCTGCAGCCTTCGGGCAGCGGGCTGCAGCGGGAAGAGCGCGTTGTGCACAGGGCAAGAGACGTTGCCGATGCGATCCGTCGTGCGCTGGCGGCGTCCGATCGAATGCCGAAGCTGGTGATCGTCTTTGGCGCTTCGGCGGTCATCGATACCGGCGATGTCATCCCGGAAGCGATCCGGCTTGCCGGCGGCGAGGTCATCCAGGTCGGCATGCCCGTCGATCCCGGTAACTTATTGGTTCTGGGCAGCGTGGGAGATGTCTATGTCGTCGGGGCGCCGGGATGCGCGCGCAGCCCAAAGGAGAATGGTTTCGATTGGGTGCTGGATCGCATATTAGCCGGCGAACGACCGACGCGGCAGGATATCGGTGGCATGGGTGTTGGAGGTCTGCTCATGGAGATACAATCACGCCCGCGGCCACGCGACATCGCCGCCAAGTCGCCATCGGATATATCGGTTGCCATCGTCTTGTTAGCCGCAGGAAAGGCGAGCCGCATGGGCGAGGGTGGTTCGCACAAGCTTCTGGCCGAATTTGACGGCGTGCCGCTTGTGCGTCGTTCGGCATCTATCGCCATTGCAAGTGGCGTATCGGATATCGTCGCCGTCACCGGGCATCGTCGCGATGAGATCGAAGGCGTATTAAGCGGTCTCGCCGTCAAACCGGTGTTCAATCCGGATTATGCCTCGGGCATGGCCAGTTCGCTGGTTGCAGGCGTCAGTACGCAAACGGCTCAGAAGGCCGATGGCGTTCTTGTCATGCTGGCCGACATGCCTGGCGTCACCAGCGACGATCTGAAAACCTTGATCTCAGCCTTTCGTCAGGCGAATGGCCAGGCGATCGTACGGGCGGTATCCGGCGGCAAGCGCGGCAATCCCGTTATCCTGCCACGATCCGTGTTGAACGCGGTCATGCGGCTTGAAGGCGATGTGGGTGCGCGGCATATCATCGAAACATCGGGGCTTCCGGTCAATGATGTCGAGATCGGCGAGGCGGCCCATCTTGATGTCGATACGCCAGAGGCCGTCGTTGCTGCCGGTGGTGTCTTGAAGGGGTAGGGAATGGACAATATCGATATCGAGGAGATGTTTCAGTCGCTTGGGCCGATCACCATCAAGCGGATGTTCGGCGGCAAGGGAATCTACCATATGGGGCGGATTTTAGCGCTCGAGGTAGACGATGAGATCCTCCTGAAAGCGGACGATGCCAGCGCTTCCGAATTCGAGGCAGCCGGTGCGCGACGCTGGGCCTATGAGGGCAAGAAGGGCAAGGCCATCAACATGCCCTACTGGTCGATACCCGACGATGCCTTTGATGATCCGGATGAAATGGCTCGCTGGGTGCGGCTTGCCTATGAGGCCGCCCTTCGTTCGGACAAATAGGCGTCAGCGGAAATCTGCTTCGCTTAGATGGGCGATCGTTGCCTTTGCGAACTCTGAAAGCTGAGCCGGCAATTCGCCGCGGCCGAACCAGCCGAAATCGGAGAGCTTGTCCGGCTCCATCAGTCGAGGTTCGCCGGAAAAATCCTTGCAGACATAGATCAGCGAAACCCAGTGCTGGCAGTCGGCATCTACGATGACCTCCTGTGTGCACAGATAGTCGATTTCGCCGATGGAAAGGCCGCTTTCCTCTTCCGCTTCACGGACAACAGCCCTGGCGGCGGGCTCCATATGATCGACTTTGCCGCCGACGATGCTCCAGAATCCGGCCTCCGGTGCCTTGAGGCGCCGATAGAGCAAAAGCTTACCGTCCCGCAGGATCGCGAGACCGGTTCCTAATCCTGGGAAATCGATGCCGGGCTTGCCCAATATTCAGATCCCGAGGTTGGACGCAGCATCCGGCAAGCCGGCCTGCTGCATGTCTGGACGGGATCTATCAGGCCTTGGCGTTTGCAACGATGAGCATGAAGGCCGGGATATCGTCGCCGAAGCCAACCGGCGTCGGGCCGTCATCCTGATCGCGATAGCGGTTGCGGCGCTCGCGGTGATCGTCATTGGCAGCAGGGAAGGGCCGGTGGCTGTTGCGAGAACCGTTATGGGATTTATTGTTGTTCTCAGACTTGCGCTCGTTCTTCACGCTTTCGGCCTTTGCTGGTGCTGCTTCGATCGCTACGACGTCATTATCCTCGACGTCGATATCAGATTTATGACTCGAGGCGCTGCGGCCTCCGCGGCTGCGATCCCGGTCGCGGCCCTTACCCTTCTGGTCACGGCGGCGGGAGGAGCGGTTGTCGTCGCCACTCTCATCAGCCGGCGGTAGCGCCGAAAGATCGCCATTCAGCCACTGAACATCTTCGCCGATCAGCTTCTCGATCGCGTCGACGTGCTTGGTGTCGCGCTTCGTCACGATGGTGAAGGCGGCGCCGGAGCGGCCAGCACGGCCGGTACGGCCTATGCGGTGAACGTAGTCTTCCGAATGGATCGGAACATCGAAATTGAAGACGTGGCTGACATCGGGGATGTCGAGGCCGCGTGCGGCGACGTCGGAGGCGACGAGCAGCTGCAGGTTTCCATCCTTGAAGTTCTGCAGCATGGTCATGCGCGAGCGCTGGTCCATGTCACCGTGCAGTGCGCCGGCGGAAAAGCCGTGGCGATCCAGCGAACGGAAGAGGTCGGAAACGTCCTTCTTGCGATTGCAGAAGATGATCGCGTTCTTCAGATCCGTCTGAGCGCGGATGAGATCGCGCAGCGTCGCGCGCTTTTCGTAATCCTTGCCGTGCGAGGCAACGAAGCGTTGCGTCACGGTCTTCGCCGTCGATGCCGGCTTGGCAACTTCGACGCGTTCCGGATTCTGCAGGAAGCGGTCGGCCAGCTTCTGAATTTCCGGCGGCATTGTTGCCGAGAAAAACAGTGTCTGACGCGTGAAGGGGATGAGCTTGGCGATACGCTCGATATCCGGGATGAAGCCCATATCGAGCATACGGTCGGCTTCGTCGATGACAAAAATCTCGACGGCGCTCATCAGCAGCTTGCCGCGCTCGAAATGATCGAGCAGGCGGCCTGGCGTGCAGATCAGCACATCGGCGCCACGTTCCAGCTTGCGATCCTGGTCTTCGAAGGAGACGCCACCGATCAGCAGGGCGATGTTCAGGCGATGGTTCTTGCCGTACTTCTCAAAGTTTTCGGCAACCTGCGCTGCGAGCTCGCGTGTCGGCTCCAGAATCAGTGTGCGCGGCATGCGTGCGCGGGCGCGGCCCTTTTCAAGCAGGGTCAGCATCGGCAGCACGAAGGAGGCCGTCTTGCCGGTTCCGGTCTGGGCAATGCCGCAGATGTCGCGGCGCTGAAGCGCAAAGGGGATTGCACCGGCCTGGATCGGAGTCGGTGTGGTGTAACCCGCGTCAGTCACCGCGGAAAGGACTTTTTGGCTCAGGCCAAGGTCAGCAAATGTTGTCAAAGGGAAATCTAATTCCGTCTTGGTTCAGTCGAACACCATGAGTCGACACGCAGGAGCGTGCCGCAATGCAGCGCGACATAGAACCAAATACCCGGGAAGTCAAGGAAAGCAGGCGCTTCAACAGGCCTGAAGTTCATTCATAACGCAATTTTCGGATTAGTGCCATCTTTGTTGCGCGTTTGTCACAATTCCCGCAGCTAAATTGCGCCCAATCCGCTGATGTAACTTGCGAGTTTCGTGCCGGCGCCGATGAAATACATCGGGTCTATGGGATGTCCGTTCTCGCGCACTTCATAATGCAGATGTGTTCCTGTCGAGCGTCCGGTGCTACCGGCAAGACCGATCGCGTCGCCAGCGCCGACTTTGTCGCCGACTTTGACAAGGACCTGCTCCATATGTCCATAACGGGTGGAGATACCATCGCCATGGTCGATCTCCACCATGTTGCCGTAACCGCCGGTCCATCCTGCCGAAACCACCTTGCCAGGGGCGGTGGCCTTGATCTTTTCGCCGGGGCTGAAATGGAAATCGGTACCAGTATGAAGTGCCAGCGTGCCGAAGAACGGGTCCTTGCGGTTGCCGAAGGGGCTGGTGACGAGCTTGCCCGGGGCAGGGTTGCGGAAGGGCAGGCTTTCGGCCGCGCCGCGCACCGTCTCCAGATGCGTCAAAGCTGTATCGAGGTCGGCCATGGATTGTTCGAACTGATCGACATTCTCCGGCGGCACGTAAGGGCCGCCAACGCCGCCGTCCGTATCTTCCTTGCTGACGCTGGCGACTTCGTTCGGAACTTTTACGCCGACATTTTGCATGATCGACTGGATCTCGCTCGCGGTTTCAGACGCGCCGGCGGTGAGGTTGCGAATTCGGGACAGCTGATCCTGTTCGATATGCTTCAGCGACAGCGTTACCTTGGAAAAGACCCGATCAGCACGGTCGGCAACGGTTTCGGGGGCAGGGACGTAGGCGAGCGTGGAATTGTCGGGTGTGGCGTCAGCCGGTCTGCCGCTCAGGAGAAGCTTTTCGATTGCCTTGGGCGACGTCAACTGGGCGTGCTCGTTCTTTGGCGCAGCAGCGTTGGCATCCGGGTGCGCGCTCTTGTCTGTCAGGCCGGAACTCTCTGCCCTGTCGAGCAGGGTACTGAGCTTGCCGTTGCGTGAAGAGAGCTGCTGTTGCTGCTCAATCAGCTTGTCGACCTTTTCCTCCACGACCTGCTGATCGAGGAGTTGGCGGGAGGTGACGCGATCGACCTGAGCACGTAGAGCGGCGATGCGGTCTTCATAGTCATATTGCATGCGCGCCTGACGGGCCATCGTCGCGCCGATGAGATCGTCGCGCAGCACGAGATAGGATGTTGCCAGGAGATAGCCGATCGAGAAGATCCCGACCATGCAGACGGCGACGGCGGCCATCCATGGGCGCACGGTCATATGGCGCACCGTATCGCCGCTCGCGAGGATAATGGTGTGATGTCGCCGTTGCTTGCCGAAAACCCGGTTCTGAGGCTTTGCTGTCACCGAGAATCTCCCAATCGGTGCGTTTTGGCACCCAGTGGAAGTACACGGCATTATGGTTAATGAATGCTTTCTATGGCAGTATTAAATACCGGAAAGCGCCGTTTTACGCTAGTATATCAAGCATTGCTTGTAGATGTCAGCGAACGATAGAAGGAAGGCGTCAGTCCGGCTTCCGCCCGGGCGATATCGTTGAACGGTGCCTTCAGCGAACCGCGGAAGTTGGCGCGTACCAATTCCTGGAAGGTGCGGGCCGGATCGCGCTTTTCGCGCGCGCACAGGAAGCGGAACCACTTGGCGCCAACGGCGACATGGCCTTTTTCGTCGTTATAGATGACGTCGAGAACGGCCGCACTCTCCAGATCGCCGGTTTCGCGCATCTTGGCCTGCAGCGCCGGCGTCACGTCCAGACCTCTCGCTTCGAGGATCAGCGGCACGACGGCCAAGCGGGCGGTGAGATCGGTGCGGGTCGCATGAGCGGCCTGCCAGAGGCCGTCGTGGGCGGGCAGATCGCCGTAGTCTGCACCGAGTTCGCGCAGGCGCGCCCGCACCATGCGGAAATGCTTGGCTTCCTCGAAGGCAACCTGCATCCAGCCGTCGAAGAAGGAATTGGGGACCGGGCCAGTTGCAAAACGCGCGACGATATCGAGCGCCAGATCGACGGCATTCAGCTCGATATGGGCAATGGCATGCAACAGTGCGATGCGCCCCTTGAGCGTATGCAGCGAACGCTTCTCCATATGTTTTGGCGGCACCAATTCCGGCTTTTCTGGCCGGCCAGGCCGATCGGCGAGCGGTGGGTCGAGCGGTGAACGCAGCGACAAGGTGCGGGCAAACCACCGCCTTGCCGATTCCTGGGCAAGTTCGGTCTTCAGATCGAGATCGGCTGAGCGGATAGCGGCGATGGCGCCGCCGCGCAGCGATGTAATGATTTCGGTGGTTTCCGCCATGTCGTCAGAGTTCCCTGGCAGCGGCAAGAACTGCTTCGGCGTGGCCGGCGACTTTGACCTTGTCCCACACTCCTGCAACCTTGCCGTCGGCGCCGATCAAGAAGGTCGAGCGCACCACGCCCATATAGGTGCGGCCATACATGCTCTTTTCCCGCCAGACGCCGTAAGCCATTGCCATGGTCTTTTCCTCGTCGGAGGCGAGCGGCACGGAAAGCGCATGCTTCCTAATAAATTTGTCATGGCTTTTCACAGAATCCGGCGAGACGCCGAGGAGCGCGACACCGAGCTTTGCGAAATCGGCAGCGAGTGCCGTGAAGGTAATCGATTCTGTCGTGCAGGCGGTCGTATCGTCCTTGGGGTAGAAATAAATGACCAGCGGCTTCCCGGCAAAATCGGCAAGACGAACGTGATCTCCACCATCGCGCGGGAGATCGAAATCCGGTGCTTTGTCGCCGATGTTCAGTTGAACTGGAAAAACTTCCGCCACGGGAAAACCTTTCTTTTGCCGGTTTTTTAGATGACACTTGAGGTAAGCCATATATACTGCCCGTGTGTGCCGTCCAATGGGACGCAGCGTCACCAACAAAATTGTATAAGCGAAAGGCACGCGCAGGAGTGATCCGAGGCGAAAAGGTAACATTCCGCAAAAAGGATCTCGTGTCGCTCGACCATCTGCCGTCCGCTCAGGTCGAAGATCCGTTGATCGTGCATGTGCCAGAGCGTGCTCGCCGCAGTCGCTCGCATGTCTGGCATGTCTGCCGCATGACGCTGGTTTTCTTTGCATTTCTCGCCATCATTCTCGGAGCTGTCATCGCGACCATCGAAGGTGGCATCTTCGATGCGCCGCTGTCCCAGAAGGCGCAGACGGCTCTCGATCAGGCCATCGGCCCGCGTTACAAGGCAGAAGTAGGCGCGACCGTGATCCGGTTTACCCCTAATCTGCGGCTGGCGCTGGAAGCGCGCGACGTCAACGTCGTCGATCAGGAGAGCGGCAAGCATCTGTCGACGATGTCGGCCGTCAACATGGAGCTGGACCCGCTGGCCCTCATCGAGGGCCGGGTGGAAGTGGCAAGCGTTGCGGCAGAGGGCATCGCGCTCGACACCTCGCTGCTGCCGCAAGGCGATCCCGTCGATTGGACTGCCTTGCGCGTCGATGCCTTGCCCAAGGCCCTGAATGCGGCCTTCGACAATCTCGATTTCCTTGAACATTTCGTCCAGCGCGGCGGCACGAATTCCGTGCGCATTTCCGGCTTCTCGATGAAGCTGGCACGACAGGAGGGTGATCCCATCTCTCTTGTCGTCGACAATCTGACCTTCGAGCGCGTTGCGCCCAATTCTCTACATCTCTATGGCCAGGTTGCGCTCAACGGATCCGTGGCGCTCCTGGATGTGAGGGCGGATCAAAAGGAGGCCGGCCAAAGCTCCTCGCTGGCGGCCAAGATATCCAATCTCGATCTCAAGCCGCTCACGATGACCTATGACCCGAATGGTACGCCGCGACAGGGGCTAATGGCCTTCGGGGACGTCACGCTTTCGGCCGTCAAGGGCGAGGCAGGCGTCGATCCCAAGCTGAGCGCTACCATCAATGTCCAGCCCGGTGTCCTCTATATGGACCATGATGTGCAGGAGTTGACGCAGGCCAATATCAACCTCGCCTACAACTTCGATCACCAGACCCTCGAGATTGCGCCGTCAAAAGCGCAGTTTCTCCGGACGATTGCTCCATTTTCCGGCGCGGTCATCGATCTCGATCGTGTCGACGCTAACGCAGGCAAGGGCTTCGGCATCGACTTCGTGATCAAGGACGGCGTCGCCGCCTCATCTCTCTCAGGGGAAAAGCCCGTCAGCTTCGACGGTCGCGCCACCGGACGGTTCTTTTCCGCAACCAAGGAATTCCAGTTCGACAATCTCGGCATATCGACGCCGCAGGGCGCGCTTTTCGGCTCCCTGCATATGAAGCTCGGCGACAGCTCGCCGGAGATCAGCTTCGGCGGCCGCGCGGACAAGCTCGACACGACTGTTGTCAAGCAGCTTTGGCCTTTCTGGATGGCTTCGAAACCCAGGATCTGGGTCGAGGGCAACCTTTTCGGCGGGTCGGTGACCAATGCCGCCATATCGGTCTTCATTCCGGCTGGCCGACTGCGGGAAGCGTCACAGACCGGCAAGCTGCAGCTTGGCAAGAACGAATTGCATATCGCCTTCGACATCGACGGGGCGCGCATGAACGTGCCGGGAGAAATCCCGCCGTTGCGCGATACCAAGGCCCATTTCGATCTGACCGGTCCGAATATGGTCGTCGATATTGCGACGGCCACGTCCTACTTTCCGACCGGCCGCACGATCACGCTGAGCGACAGCAGCTTCTCGATCCCGGCGACCTACGACAAGCCGCTAATGGCTGATCTTGATTTGACGATTTCAGGCTCCGGCGATGCGATCGGCGAACTTCTGACCTACAAGCCGCTTGAAGTGCTTCAACGGACCGAATTCAAGCCGGAGGATTTCAACGGCAAGATCGTCGCCAAGGTCGATGCCAGGATAGGGCTTATCAAGGATCAGCAGCCGCCTCCGCCGGACTGGCAGGCGAAGCTCAATCTCGACAATGTCGATCTGCTGAAGCCGATGAACAATCGCAAGATCGACAATCTGACCGGCGTGATTTCGGCCGATCCGCAATCCGTGCATCTGCAAGCCCAGGCCCAGATCGACAGTATTCCGGCCCAGATCGACATGGTGGAGCCGACCGACAGCAAATCGACCGTCAGGCGCGCCCGCGTGATCACGGCGACGCTGACCGATACGCAACGCAATACCGTACTGCCTGGACTTCGGGATATAATCGATGGGCCTGTCAGAGTGGAGTTGACGCGCATCGACGATGATCGCCAAGGCGTCAAGGTCGACCTCGGCAAGGCGGCTCTGACCGTGCCGTGGGTCGGCTGGTCGAAGGGCAGCGGCATTGCGGCGACAGCGCAGTTCGAGGCATCCGGTCCAGACAGCCAGACGACGCTCAAGAATTTCATGCTCAAGGGGGATGGGTTCGGCGCCAGCGGCGATCTGCTCATCAGCAAGGGGAGCCTCACGTCGGCAAGCTTCGACAGTGTGAAGCTCTCGGCGCTCGATGATTTCGCGCTCTCGCTGAAGCGAGGCAAGAGTGGCGGCTACGACGTGGCGATATCGGGTAATTCCGCCGACATACGTCCGATCCTTGCACGTCTGAAGGCGTCCACATCGGGCGGCCAGCAGAGTTCGGACGGAGACGCTTCGGCGAGCGCGACCGTTCGCGCCAATCTCGACAAGGTTATCGGTTTCAACGATGAGACCGTCGGCAATGTCAAGGGCGTCTATTCGATTGCCGGCGGCAAGACGACTGCTGCGGATTTTTCCGGCGTCACTCGTAGCGGCGAAGCGCTCGTCACCCAGATGAGCAAAGGCGCCAACGGCGTCATCCGTATCACGAGCGGCGATGCCGGCGCCGTTGCGCGCTTCACCGACCTCTATAAGCATTTGCAGGGTGGGTTGCTCAATCTGTCGCTGCGCTCGATCGGGCAAGACGACTGGGACGGCTCGCTCGATATCCGCAACTTCGCCATCATCGATGACAAGAAACTCTCGACCATCGTGTCGACGCCGAGCGGAAAGAACGGCAAGAGCCTGAATTCGGCCGTGAAGCAGAATATCGATACGCGTTCGCAGAATTTCGAGCGCGGCTTTGCGCGGCTGGTGATGCGCGATGGGGTGCTCTCGGTCGAAAACGGCGTGGTACGTGGCGTGCAGGTCGGGGCGACGTTCCAGGGCACGCTGAAGGACGCCAATGGCAAGATGGATATGACGGGAACCTTCATGCCCGCGTATGGCCTGAACCGGCTGTTCGCCGAAGTTCCGATCGTCGGCTTCATCCTGGGCAATGGCAGCGATCGCGGCTTGATTGGTATTACCTTCAGGCTGACCGGCACGATCGAGAAATCGAACCTGCAGATCAATCCTCTTTCGATCATCGCGCCGGGTGTTTTCAGGCAGATATTTGAATATTGAGGCGGCGCGACGCTGAGGCTCGTTCCTTGCGATAGAATAGGGCTGCGCGTGGCTATTTTTCGTTCGCCAACCGCTCACGTATGCGTTCGGCGCCACCGCTCATGCGCCGGGCGAATGGTCGATCGGGGTCCACGATACGCCAAAACGGAGCCGCGCCGCTTTGACTGATCTGCACCAAATGTCGCTGAACGGTGACAGGGCAACAGGCATCTGCGCCATATTGCTTGGCAAGCGCCTGTCTTACCCCCGCAATATCGGACAATTGGCCCGGAGGCGCTGCCCAGAGCGCGCGAGCAACCATCTCCTCGCTGGGAATCAACATGCTTTGGGTAGAGCTTCGGCCCTTGCGCCTTGTCTTGATTACCGGCAATTCATCCATAATCCACCTCCAGGATTGGAACCTTAACAGAGGACGAATGGGCAGGTCGCGATCCGACATCGCAAATGCAGAAAATTAGCCAAGCGTCAGGGTTTGAACTTATAGACCGGCAGCCTTCAAGCATCGCAGTATCGGCTTGAACGTTCTGGCGCGACGTTTCTATCGATGTTCCAGATAAGCTATGGCACTCTAAGAGACATGACCCAAAGCAAATCGTGCCTTGTCGGTTGGACGACTGGCAACTGCAATGCAAACGGCATCGACATTCACTATCTGCGAACAGGCGGCCATTATCTTCCGCTGGTAGCGCTGCATGGGTTGCTCGGGAGCGGCGCGTGTTTGGCGCCGTTGACGCGTATGTTGGAGAATGACTTTGATGTCGTCTTGCCGGATGCACGAGGACACGGAAAATCCGGCGCGCCGGCTCGAGGATATTTGTATGATGACCTAGCAGGCGACGTTGTCGAGCTCACAAAGAAATTGAATCTAAAAGCTCCAATATTGCTCGGTCATTCGATGGGAGGCATGACCGCTGCTGTGGCCGCTCGCGAACTCGGAGCAGGGGTTTCGGGCGTTGTCCTGGTCGATCCAACTTTCATAAGTCCAGAGTGGCAGCGCGAGGTTTTTGAAAGCGATATTGCAGAGGAGCAGCGGCGATCGCTGGTTTCAAGCAGGGCTGATCTCCTTACCCAAGCGCGCGTTCGACATCCATCCCGGTCAGAGGAGATTCTGGAATGCCTGGTTGATGCGAGGCTTCAGACCAGCATGTCCGCATTTGAGGTGCTCACACCTCCAAATCCCGACTATCGCGAACTTGTGCAAAGCATAGGCGTGCCGATTCTTCTCGTGATCGGAGATAATAAAGGGGTCGTTTCGTTGGATGCGGCCCGTGAGCTGCAAAAGCTCAATCCCTTGCTTCGATATGAACTGATCGCTGACGCCGGTCACGGCCTTCCATACGATCAGCCCGAACGATTGGGAGCGGTGATCATGTCCTTCCTGAAAGCGATATCAACGTTGCGGGCCGGCTCCGCGCGCGTCGGCTGACCAAGCCGGTTCATGCCATCAACCGGCGACCTTCAGCTAGACAGAAACAAAAAAGCCGGCGAGAGGGCGCCGGCTTTGTTCGTTGTCCGTGCATCGGCCCTTCAGGCGGCCGGGCGGATCAGGATGTGCTTCTTCTTGCCGAGCGACAGCTTGATCACGCCTTCGGCGGTGATCTCACCGGTGCCGACGACCTTGCGCTCGTCGCTGATGGCCTGGTCGTTGATGCGCACTGCGCCACCCTGGACGTGGCGGCGAGCTTCGCCGTTCGAACCGGCAAGGCCGGCGCGGACGATCAGGGCCAGCAGGCCGATACCAGCTTCGAGTTCGGAAGCCGGAACATCGATCGACGGCAGGTTTTCGGACAGGCCGCCTTCCTCGAAGGTCTTGCGCGCGGTTTCGGCTGCCTGTTCGGCTGCTGTGCGGCCGTGAAGGATCGCGGTCACTTCGGTCGCGAGGATCTTCTTGACCTCGTTGAGTTCCGAGCCTGCAATAGCAGACAGCCGTGCGATCTCGTCCATCGGCAGCGTCGTGAACAGCTTGAGGAAGCGGGGAACGTCGGCATCCTCAGTGTTGCGCCAGTACTGCCAGAAATCATAGACCGGCAGCAGGTCGGCATTCAGCCAGACGGCACCGGAGGCCGATTTGCCCATCTTGGCACCTGAAGAGGTCGTCAGCAGCGGCGATGTCAACGCGAAGAGCTGCTTGGTCCCCATGCGGTGACCAAGATCGATGCCATTGACGATATTGCCCCACTGATCAGAGCCGCCCATCTGCAAACGGCAATCGTAGCGCTTGGCCAATTCGACGAAGTCGTAGGCCTGCAGGATCATATAGTTGAATTCGAGGAACGACAGCGACTGCTCGCGGTCAAGGCGCGTCTTCACACTGTCGAAGGACAGCATGCGGTTGACCGAGAAGTGCCGACCGACGTCGCGCAGGAATTCAAGGTAATTGAGCGAGCGCAGCCATTCGGCGTTGTTGATCATCAAGGCCGCATTGCCCGGCTTATTGTAATCAAGATAGTTCGAGAAGCAGCGCTTGATCGAGGCAATATTGTCTTCGATCATGTCGACGGTCATCAGCTTGCGGGCCTCTTCCTTGAAGGAGGGGTCGCCAACCATGCCGGTGCCGCCGCCCATCAGGGAGATCGGCCGATGGCCGGTCGCCTGCAGCCAATGCAGCATCATGATCTGAGTGAGATGGCCGACATGCAGGCTCGATGCCGTCGGATCATAGCCGATATAGGCCGTCACGGTTTCCTTTGTGAAGAGGTCGTCGAGGCCGGCTTCATCGGAAATCTGATGAATGAAGCCGCGCTCTTGCAGGGTGTGCAGGAAATCGGATTTGAACTCAGCCATGATCTTGGTCTCTCGATGCCACAACCTTGGCGGATGCGGCGAAGTCGCTATTGTTTGATGTCGCGGGGCGCGTTTATCACCGATTTATCGGCGCGTCACCATTTTGGTGGGGCGTGAGATCAAGTTTCGCTAAGTGCCTTAGGCTGGGCGTGGTTTGTAAATCGATGCTTCTGAACGTCAATAGACCGTAACATCGCCGCGAAGCCGCCGGGAATAAGCCGCGCATTCGCCCGAATCAAATCCTAGTGATTTCTTGTTGATCCCCGTACGCACCTCATGTTTCGTGAAAGAAACCGGTATGTCGCCTCTGCTTTCGAAGATGGGATTGTCATCCAAAAAGACGATCTGGGCATTTCTTGCCATGATGTTGGTTTTGGTCGGTGTCGCTGCTGCGAGCCCGGCCGAAGCTCAAGGTTCCCCTGAAAAGAGAATAGCGTTCGTCGTGGGCAATGCCGCCTACAAGGCAGGCGCTCTGCCGACGCCGGCCAACGATGCCGGCCTGATCGCGCAAACGCTGCAGGCTGCGGGCTTCGACGTGATCGGTGCGCGCGATCTCGACCAGAACGGCATGCGCGACGCGATGCGCGACTTTCTGACGAAAGCGAACGCGTCCGGTCCCGATACCGTCGTGTTCGTCTATCTGGCGGGTTACGGCCTGCAATATCAGGGCGATAATTATTTCGTGCCTGTCGATGCGCAGATCGCCAATGCCACGGATGTCCCCGTCCAGGCGATCCGCGTGAGCGACCTCACCAAATCGTTGTCGGCCATCAACAATCGCGGCAGCATCGTCGTGCTGGATGCGGCGAGGGCCAATCCTTTCGTGCAGTCCAATCAGCCACTGGCTGGTGGTCTGGCACTGGTCGATCCCGACGCCAACCAGCTGATTGCCTTCAATGCGGCGCCCGGCACGGTCGCGCCACAAGAGGCCGGGCCTTATGGTTCCTACGCGCATGCGCTGGCGGAAATGATCCGCGTCGGTGGCCTGTCGCTTGATGACGTCTTCGATCGGACGCGCTTGCGTGTCGGCGATCTCACCAAGGGCGCCGAGATCTCGTGGGATGCTTCCAAATTCAAGAATGCATTCAACTTTTTCGATCGCGGTCCGAATGCGCCGGCTGCTGCGGTGTCGAGCGCCGAGGATGTTGCAAACAGGACGAAACCGATCCGAGATTTCGGCGAACGGGATGCCTATTTCGCCGCGCTCGATCGCGATACGCTGCAGGGCTATGAGGATTTCCTCGCCGCCTATCCGAACGATTCCATGGTGAGGCGTGTCCGTGCCATTGTCGCCGCCCGCCGCGAGGCAATTACCTGGCGCGAGACCTGGATTGCCGACACGCCGGAGGCCTATTGGTCATATCTGAGGCGTTATCCGCGTGGTCCGCACGTCTGGGACGCCCGCCGCCGTCTCGAGCATTTCGAGGCCGCCCTCGAGCCGCCACCATCATTCACCGTGATCGAGTATGACGTGCCGCCGCCTCCGCCGCCGGAAGTGGTCTATGTCGACCGGCCTGTGCTTTATTTCGATGATGCCGACTTCGGCTATGCACCGCCGCCGCCCGTTGTCTTCCTGGCACCGCCGCCACCGGATTTCGTGGTGCTGGCGCCGCCGGAACCCTCTGTCGATGTCTATGTGCTGCCGGCGCCGGTCTTCGTTCCAGTCCCTGCCTGGGTAGAGCCGCCACGCGATATCGCACCGCCCGAAAACAACGTCATCTTCAACAACATCCACAATACGGTCGTGAACAACACGACGGTCATCAACAACAACACTGTTGTCAATGAGAACGGGGCTGCACCTGCGGCACCTGGATTGACAACCGGGCAGAAGCTTGCCGGCGCTGCCGTCATCGCCGGGGCTGGTGCTGCGGCGTTGCATGTTGCTCTGCCGCCATCGGTGCAGAAGAAGGCTGCGGTTCTGCAGAAGCAGAACCCGGCTGCGGCCGTCAAGGCAGCGCCTGGCACCGCTCCGGCGGTTGCGCCATCGGCCCAGCCGCAAGGCGGCAATGCTGCTGCCCACGTGCTTCCCGGCGCCAACGGTCAGCCGCTGCCGGCTGGCGGCAAGCTGCCTGTCAATCCGGGAACGGCTCAAACGAAGCAGGGGCAATTACCGCAAGCCGCACCGAATGCGGCGCATAATCCGGCTGTTGCGACGCAACCTGCCCAGCAGGGCACAAATGCCAATGCGCACGCACTTCCCGGTGCCAACGGTCAGCCTCTGCCCGCCACGGGCAAGCTGCCGGCCAATGCTGGAGCAGCGCAGACGAAACAGGCTCAACAGCCGCAGGCCACACCGAACGCCGGCGCACATGCGCTGCCCGGCGCCAAGGGGCAGCCGCAGCCGACTGTTGGCAATGCACCTGCCGCGAAGGGGCAAAGCCAGATTGCCAAGACCCCGGCACCACAGGCAGTGCCAAGCGGCAAACTGAATTCGGTTGCCGCTGCACCGAAACCCAATGCGCATGCCCCGGCCGTCGCCGCCACGACGCCGGCAAAGCCCAAGGTTATCCCCAGCAACCAGCCTCAGGCCCACAGTCAGCCTCGTGTTGCCGCTGCGCCGCCTCGGCAAGCCAATCCGGCTCCTGCGCAGCCAAGGCCGGCGCCGCACGTCGTGGCACAGGCGAGGCCGCCCGCGCCCAAGCCGCAGGCTCAGCCGAAGCCCCAACCGCAGCCGAAGGTCGTGCAGCAACAGGTGAGGAAACCACCTCCGCCTCCGCCGCAAAAGCCTCCGGAAAAGAAGAAGTGCGGCGCTCCCGGCTTGCCCGCATGTCACTGACCGATGATATCAGGCGATAATCTCAAGGCCCGCTTCGGCGGGCCTTCTCATTCGGAATTGTCGCTTCATTACCTTGTTGAAATCAGGCCGAGCGGTTAGCACTGACTGGCCGGTTGTCAATCGGCGATGCCATACAGGTTACGGCAGGCTGCAGATCCAACATGAAAACAGGCAGGCAGATGAGTGATACCATCATACTCGAAACCCCGCGCCTCGTTCTGACGATGTGGGACAAGGGTGATGCCGAGTTGATTCGGCAGCTGCATTCGACGATCGACACGACGCGCTATCTTTCCGGCGGCGCCCCTTGGACGCTGGAGAAGGCCGAGGAGCGGCTGAAAAGCTGGTTCGGAGAACACACGCGCGATGGCGTGACGAAATACAAGATGCTGCGCCGTGAGGACGGCCGCTTTATCGGTCGCGCCGGTTTTTCGCGTTTTCATGAGGAGAGTGGCCGCGGCGAATTCGAGCTTGGCTATTCGATTCGAAAGGAGGCCTGGGGTAATGGCTATGCGACGGAGATTGCTACCGCCTTGGCACAATGGTTCTTCACACGTGATCTTGCCAGGCATTTCATCGCCTTCACCCACCCGCAAAACGCTGCATCGCAACGCGTTTTGCGAAAGATCGGCATGCAGGATCACCCGTCGATGACGATCGACGGGATCTCGTGTCCGACTTTCATGATGGCTCAGTAACGGCCGCTTTTCTTAGCGGATGCGCTTGGCGGCCGGTTCCGGCACCAGTTCGCCGTTGAGGCGACGATCGAGATAATCCTCGCATTCGCCGAGCAGCGTTTCGACCTGGCCGTTGAAGAAGTGGTTGGCGCCCGACACGACCTTGTGCGTGATCAAGATGCCCTTTTGCGTCTTCAGCTTCTCGACGAGGCCGTTGACGTCCTTCTCCGGGGCAACCTTGTCAGCGTCGCCGTTGATGATCAGGCCAGACGACGGGCAGGGTGCCAGGAAGGAGAAGTCGTAGATGTTCGGCTGCGGTGCGATCGACATGAAGCCTTCGATTTCCGGGCGGCGCATCAAGAGCTGCATGCCGATCCAGGCGCCGAAGGAATAGCCGGCAACCCAGCAGCTCTTCGAATCAGGATGGAGGCTCTGCACCCAGTCGAGTGCTGATGCCGCATCGGAAAGTTCGCCGGCGCCGTGGTCGAATTCGCCCTGGCTGCGGCCGATCCCGCGGAAATTGAAGCGAAGTGTCGTGAAACCGCGCTTCTGGAACATATAGAAGAGCTGGTAGACGACCTGATTGTTCATCGTGCCGCCAAATTGCGGGTGAGGATGAAGGATAATCGCGATCGGGGCGCTCTTTTCCTTGGAGGGCTGATAGCGGCCTTCAAGGCGACCCGCGGGGCCGTTGAAAATTACTTCGGGCATCGATACTCCGGCTCTTCTTTTTCTGCGTTCAAACCCAACGGCACGCAGCAAGTTGACTTGACGAATGCGCTCATCTTTTCTAGAACGCAGTTTAGAACAATTCGAAACTTGATGCGGTGGTCCGCGCGTTGTTTGTGCAACGGTTTGTGGAACGTGTCATAAGGCATGCCCGGCTGAAATTTCAAGGAAAATGAGCCGGTCGCAGCAAAGCAAAGTCGCGCAGGAAGAAGATTATGGCGGCAACGCGCCTTTATCTCGATTGGAATGCTACCGCACCGCTCCTTCCGGCGGCCCGCGAAGCAATGCTGCGTGCGATGGATATTCAAGGCAACCCCAATTCCGTTCACGGTGAAGGTAGGGCAGCGCGCGCAGCTGTCGAGGCCGCACGCCGGCAGGTTGCAAGACTGACGGGTGCGGAACCCGCCCATGTCGTTTTTACGAGCGGCGCCACCGAGGCGGCCAATATGGTGCTGACGCCGGAATTTCGCATGGGGCGGACGCCGCTTGTGGTCAGCCACCTTTATATATCGGCCGTCGAGCATCCGGCCGTGCGCGAAGGTGGGCGATTTGCCAGGTGCAATGTCAGCGAAATACCTGTGACATCGGATGGTACGGTCGATCTTGCCGCGCTGGAGACCATGTTAGCAGCCCATGACAAGGCCAGCGGCCTGCCGATGGTCGCCATCATGCTCGCGAACAATGAGACCGGAATTGTCCAGCCTGTCGGCGATGCGGCCAAGCTCGTTCAGGCAGCGGGCGGTCTCTTCGTGGTCGATGCCGTTCAGGCGGCCGGCCGCGTTCCGCTCGATATCAATGCGATCGGCGCGGATTTCGTTATCGTGTCCTCGCATAAGATCGGTGGGCCGAAGGGTGTCGGCGCACTCGTCTCGCGCGGCGAGGTGCTGATGCCGAAGCCGTTGATCCATGGCGGCGGTCAGGAAAAAGGCCATCGTTCGGGCACGGAAAACACGCTTGCCATCATCGGATTCGGTGCCGCCGCCGAGGCCGCTGCCCTGGACTTCGATGTTCGCAATGCTGCGATCGCTTCATTGCGCGGCCGGCTGGAAGCAGGGATGGAGCTTGCGGCGCCTGATGTCATTATTCATGGGAAGGATGGTCCGCGCGTTCCGAACACCAGCTTCTTCACGCTGCCGGGACTGAAATCCGAAACCGGCCAGATCGCCTTCGATCTGGAAGGCGTGGCGATCTCCGCCGGGTCGGCCTGCTCGTCGGGCAAGGTCGGCGAGAGCCATGTGCTGGTGGCGATGGGGTGCGACCCGAAACTCGGAGCGCTCCGCATTTCGTTGGGGCCGACCACAACCGAAATGGATATCGATCGCGCAATCGCCGCGTTTGCCCGCATAGCGGGAAGGCGCAAGCTGGCGGGCGCGGCGGCCTAAGGGCCACAAATTTGCGGAAACCGAAATTTCCGCTTGCCAAGCGGGGTGAAAAGTCCCTTTTGGCCGACTACATAGGGGGCAGACATAAGTCTGCCGCAACGTTGACAAGCTGCCGGACCTTGGATCCGGCGAGATTGGAGAACGAAATGCCTGCAGTCCAGGAAACGGTCGATCAGGTTCGCCAGATCGACGTGGACCAGTACAAGTACGGTTTCGAGACCACGATCGAAGTGGAAAAGGCTCCCAAGGGTCTTTCCGAAGACATCATTCGCTTCATCTCCGCCAAGAAGCAGGAACCGGACTGGATGCTGGAATGGCGCCTCGAAGCCTATCGTCGTTGGCTGACGCTTGAAGAGCCCACCTGGGCGCGCGTCGACTATCCGAAGATCGATTTCAACGACATCCACTATTACGCCGCACCGAAAAAGTTCGCCGGCCCGAAGTCGCTCGACGAAGTCGACCCGGAGCTGCTGAAGACCTACGAGAAGCTCGGCATTCCGCTGCGCGAGCAGGAAATTCTTGCCGGCGTCGAGAAGCCGAAGATCGCGGTCGATGCGGTGTTTGATTCCGTCTCGGTCGTCACCACCTTCAAGGAAGAGCTGAAGAAGGCCGGCGTGATCTTCATGTCGATCTCGGAAGCTATCCGCGAACATCCGGAGCTGGTGCGCAAGTATCTCGGCTCCGTCGTGCCGACCTCGGACAATTTCTATGCGACGCTCAATTCGGCCGTCTTCACCGATGGTTCCTTCGTCTTCGTGCCGAAGGGCGTTCGTTGCCCGATGGAGCTGTCGACCTACTTCCGCATCAACGAGAAGAACACGGGCCAGTTCGAGCGCACGCTGATCATCGCCGAAGAAGGTGCCTACGTCTCCTATCTCGAAGGCTGCACGGCGCCGCAGCGCGACGAAAACCAGCTGCACGCAGCGGTCGTCGAGCTGGTTGCGCTCGATGATGCCGAGATCAAGTATTCGACCGTTCAGAATTGGTATCCGGGCGACAAGAACGGCAAGGGCGGCATCTACAACTTCGTCACCAAGCGTGGCGATTGCCGCGGCCATCGCTCCAAGATTTCCTGGACGCAGGTCGAGACCGGCTCTGCGATCACCTGGAAGTACCCGTCCTGCATCCTGCGCGGCGACGACAGCCGCGGCGAGTTCTATTCGATCGCGGTTTCGAACGGCCATCAGCAGGTCGACAGCGGCACCAAGATGATCCATCTCGGCAAGAACACGTCGAGCCGCATCGTCTCGAAGGGTATCGCCGCCGGCGTTTCGCAGAACACCTATCGCGGCCAGGTCTCGGCTCACCGTAAGGCATCGAACGCTCGCAATTTCACGCAGTGCGACTCGCTGCTGATCGGCGACAAGTGCGGCGCGCATACGGTGCCCTATATCGAGGCGAAGAACTCGTCCGCGCAGTTCGAGCACGAAGCCACGACGTCGAAGATTTCCGAAGACCAGCTGTTCTACTGCCTGCAGCGCGGTATCCCGACCGAAGCGGCGATCGCGTTGATCGTCAACGGCTTCGTCAAGGAAGTCCTGCAGGAGCTGCCGATGGAGTTTGCCGTCGAAGCGCAGAAGCTCATCGGCATCTCGCTCGAAGGCAGCGTTGGCTGACGTCCACGAAACAGAATTAGCTTTGGCGCGCTAGGCGCGCTGCACACTCATTCCTGCGATAGGATATTAAAATGCTTGAAATCAAGAACCTGCACGCCCGCATCGCCGAAGACGGCACCGAGATCATCCGTGGCCTGAACCTGACCGTCAAGGCGGGCGAAGTTGCCGCCATTATGGGTCCGAACGGCTCCGGCAAGTCGACGCTCTCCTACATTCTCGCCGGCCGCGAGGACTATGAAGTCACCGAGGGTGACATCCTCTATAACGGCGAGAGCATTCTCGAACTCGATGCTGCTGAGCGTGCGTCCAAGGGCATCTTCCTGGCCTTCCAGTACCCGGTCGAAATTCCCGGTGTTGCCACCATGCAGTTCCTGAAGGTGGCGCTGAACGAACAGCGTAAGGCGCGCGGCGAAGACGAACTGACGACGCCGGATTTCATCCGCCGCGTCAAGGATGCTGCGGCCAAGCTGCAGATCAACATGGACATGCTGAAGCGCCCGCTCAACGTGGGCTTCTCCGGCGGTGAAAAGAAGCGCGCTGAAATCCTGCAGATGGCACTGCTGGAGCCGCAGCTTTGCGTGCTCGACGAAACCGACTCCGGTCTCGACATCGACGCGTTGAAGATCGTTGCCGACGGCGTCAACGCGCTGCGCTCTCCGGATCGTGCCGTGATCGTCATCACTCATTACCAGCGCCTGCTCGACTACATCGTTCCGGATACCGTTCACGTCCTCTACAAGGGCCAGGTGATCAAGTCCGGCGACAAGACGCTGGCGCATGAGCTCGAAGCCAACGGCTATGCCGACATCATCGGTGCTGCAGCCTGATCGAGGCGGAAAGGACACGTCGATGAATATTCAGACGACGAACCGCCTGACATCAGCCGAAACGGCGCTGATCGAGGCGTATAACGACCAGATGGGCGATCTGCCCGGTGATGGCGAAGTTTTCGCCGTCCGCGATCGCCTGCTGGACGAATTGAAGACTGCCGGCCTGCCGACGCGCCGCGTCGAGGCCTGGCACTATACCGATTTCAAGAACCTGCTGCGTCTGGTGCCGAGCGATATCGGTAAGGGGCTGGTAGAGGCTCTCCCGGCAACGGTCGAAGGCTCTCCCGTTCTCGCGGTTCTTCAGGGCAAGGCAAGCGAGAAGGCCGCCGTCAAGGCTTTGACGGTCGGACGCTACGCTGACAGCCTGATCAACGGCACGGCTGCTGCCGGCCTCGAAGCTCTTGGTAAGGATGACGCGATCGGCCGCATCAATGCAAGCTTTGTGCGTGACGGTTATGTCATCGATTTCCCTGATGGCACCGAACTCGAAGCGCCACTGGAAGTGCAGTTCATCCATGCCGGTGGCCAGATTCACAGCCGCCTGCCTGTCTCCTTTGGCGCTGACGTCAAGGCGACCTTCATCGAGCGTCATCAGGCGGTTGAAGGCGCAGCTGCACTGGTTTCCTCTGTCAGCGAAGTGAAGATCGGCAAGGGTTCTGAAATCACCTGGATCGTCCTGCAGGAGCAGGGCAGCGAAGACACCCATCTCGGCCAGCTTCGCATCGATCTTGGAGAAGATGCCAAGCTAAGGCTGTTCGTTATCAATGCCGGCGGCAAGCTCGTGCGTCAGGAGCTCTACATCAAGGTGGTGGGCGAAGGCGCCGATTTGACGCTTCGCGGCATCAATCTGCTCGGCGGCGATACCCATACCGACGTGACGATGGTGCTCGGTCATGACGTTCCGAACACCGGTTCCACGGAAGTTATCCGTAACGTGGTGTTTGATCGCGCCCGCGGCGTCTTTCAGGGTATGATCCGGGTCGCTCCGGATGCGCAGAAGACCGACGCGAAGATGGCGTGCAACACGCTGCTGATGTCCGACGATGCCGAGTTCTCGGTGAAGCCCGAGCTCGAAATCTTCGCCGACGACGTTCAGTGCGGCCATGGCGCCACTGTCGCCGATATCGACAAGAACCATCTCTACTATCTGATGGCGCGCGGCATTCCCGAGAACAAGGCTCGTGCCATGCTGGTCAATGCCTTCGTGGCCGAGATCGTCGAGGAACTGGAAGACGAAGCCCTGGTCGAGGCGCTGGAAGGCGTTATCTCCGCCTGGCTGGAAAAGCACGCCTGATTGGAGGCAAAGCTCGTGGACAAGATCGTGCCGGCAACGGCCTATAACGTCGAAGCCATTCGCCGGGATTTCCCGATCCTGGCGAAAACGGTGCATGGCAAGCCGCTGGTCTATCTCGACAATGGCGCCTCCGCGCAGAAGCCGCAGGTCGTCATCGATGCCATCTCGCATGCTTATTCCAACGAATATGCGAATGTGCATCGCGGCTTGCACTTCCTGTCCAATGCAGCGACGGAAGCCTATGAAGCGGCGCGCGAGAAGGTTCGTCGCTTCCTGAACGCGCCGTCGGTCGACGATATCGTCTTCACCAAGAACTCGACCGAGGCGATCAACACGGTCGCCTACGGCTGGGGTATGCCGAAGATTGGTGAGGGTGATGAGATCGTCGTCTCGATCATGGAGCATCACTCCAACATCGTTCCCTGGCATTTCATCCGGGAGCGGCAGGGCGCTAAGCTGGTCTGGGTACCCGTCGACGACGAGGGCGCGTTCCATATCGAGGAATTCGAGAAGAGCCTGACGGAGCGCACCAAACTTGTCGCCATTACGCATATGTCGAATGCGCTCGGAACGGTCGTTCCGGTAAAGGAAGTCTGCCGTATCGCGCATGAGCGCGGCATTCCCGTCCTGATCGACGGCTCGCAGGGTGCAGTGCATATGCCCGTCGACGTGCAGGATATCGATTGCGACTGGTACGTCATGACCGGTCACAAGCTCTATGGCCCCTCGGGCATCGGCGTTCTCTACGGCAAGAAGGAGCGGCTTGCGGAGATGCGGCCGTTCCAGGGCGGCGGCGAGATGATTTTCGACGTCACCGAGGAAAACGTCACCTACAATGAGCCGCCGCACCGCTTCGAAGCCGGTACGCCGCCGATCGTGCAGGCGATCGGCCTTGGTTACGCGCTCGACTATATGGACAGCATTGGTCGCGAAGCGATTGCCCGTCATGAGGCCGACCTTGCCGCCTATGCGGCGGAACGGCTGCGCGATATCAATTCGCTGCGCGTCATCGGCACGGCGCCGGGCAAGGGCGGCATTTTCTCCTTCGAGCTTGCGGGAATACACTCCCACGACGTCTCTATGGTGATCGACCGGCAGGGTGTCGCCGTTCGCGCCGGCACCCATTGCGCCCAGCCGCTCTTGAAACGCTTCGGCGTCACCTCCACATGCCGAGCATCGTTCGGCATGTACAATACGCGCGCCGAGGTGGATGCCTTGGCTGACGCACTGGAATATGCACGGAAATTCTTTGCCTGAGGAGGCAAGTGATGTCACTCGACGAAAGCGAACAGAAGATCGACGCGCGCGAAGGGATCGTGCACTCCAGCATCCCCGAGGATGAGCTGGCGCGCCTCAGCGACGACATCATCTCAGCGCTGAAAACGGTATACGACCCGGAAATTCCCGCTGATATCTTCGAACTCGGCCTGGTCTACAAGATCGATATCGAAGACGACCGCATGGTGAAGATCGTTATGACGCTGACCGCGCCCGGTTGCCCGGTTGCCGGCGAAATGCCCGGCTGGGTCGAAAATGCGGTTGGCGCCGTCGAAGGTGTGTCCGGTGTCGACGTCAGCATGACCTTCGATCCGCCCTGGACGCCGGATCGCATGTCGGAAGAAGCGCAGGTTGCCGTCGGCTGGTATTGAAGCTTTAGGCCGCCGGCTTTACATTGAGACTCGAAGCGCCGGATCTTGACCCCGGTTGCGGAAGGAGAATGAGCCCATGGGCTTTGCAGTCATGAGCATGACGGATGCGGCAGCAGCACGCGTCAAGGCGATCGTTGAAAATTCCGGCCCCGATGCCAAGGGCGTTCGGGTTGGCATCAAGAAGGGCGGCTGTGCGGGGATGGAATATACCATCAACCTGGTGACCGAGCCGAATGCGAAAGATGACCTGATCGAGCGCGATGGCGCCAAGGTCTGGGTGGAGCCGTCTGCGGTACTTTATCTGCTCGGCACCGAAATGGGCTTCGAAACGACGACCTTGCGCTCCGGTTTCATCTTCACCAATCCGAACCAGACATCGGCCTGTGGCTGTGGCGAATCCGTCGAATTGAAGCCCGCCGATCTCGCCGCACTGGCGGCTCAGCGCCAATCCGCGCAAGCCATATGACGGGCAGGCGCCGTTTGTTATCTCAGGATGCGGGATGATCACACGGCGCTCCGTGCTGATTCTGCCGGTGGTGGCGTTGCTGTCAGCACAGAGCGGCAGCGAGGTGACGCTTCCTGCGGACGGTGATTTTCCGGCCTCTCTTCCCTTCAGAATTGTCCCGATAACTGGCGGTTCGGATACAGAAACACTCGCCTTGATGGCTCGCTATGGCGAGGGGCAGGACCAAACAAAATTCCTCATTGAAATTCAGGGTCCGCGGAAAGAGGACGGCAGCGTCGATCTTGATACTCCGGTAAGCTTCTCGCATGGCGAATTTCGTCATGTTACGAGTTCCCGCCCGGCACAGTTTTTCGAACGGCTGGCCAATGCTTTGGCCGCGGATTCTCCAACCTTTTCAGCAGCGAAGCAGGAAACACTACCATTTGACATAGCATTTCTCGGCCCTCCGGCCACGCGCCTTCCTAGCGGCGGTTTTGGTGGAGCGGCGGGAAACTGGTACGCCACCAAGCTCTTTCTTGCCGAGGGCGCAGCTGAAGTCTATTTCAACTTCAATTTGGAATCCGGCGAGGCCGAGTTCAGCATCAAGGACGAGGACTACGGCAATATCGTCTTATCCGAATTGTCCAAGGTGATCTGGTAGCTGTCGATTGCTTAGGGTCGGGGTGCTCAGTCCGCTTGGAGCCGACTTAGCCGTATTTCACCTCGCTGCATTTCGTGCTTTGATCGACGCGTGCCGAGGATATCACTGCTATCTCCTCGGCTGACCGGCTCGCCGGTGAAAATCGACACGGCGCGCGAGGGGGAATTCTATGGCGGCTGCGGCATGGGTTTACACCTTGATCCCTGCGACTGCGGCCATTGCGGGTGCCGCCGTTGCCGTGAACACGCGGCCGGGGCCTAATCTTGTCAGCGCAATCCAGCATTTTGCCGCCGGTGTGGTCTTTGCCGCCGCCGCTGGCGAGATCCTGCCCGATGTCATGCACAGAGGTTCTCCCTTGGCGACCGTCATCGGCGGCGCGATCGGCGTCATCGTCATGCTGCTGGTCAAGCAACTGGAAAACTGGGCCAAAGGACCGGTTGGCCTTCTCGCGGCGATTGGTATCGATATTCTGATCGATGGCCTTGTGCTCGGCATCGGCTTTGCAGCCGGCCCGAAGGTAGGCCTGCTGCTGACGATCGCGCTGACGATCGAAGTGCTGTTCCTGGGCCTGACGGTCGCGAACGAGCTTGGCGAGAGCGTTCGCTCTCGAGCCAGGATCGTCGCCATTACGGCAGCGCTTGCACTGCTGCTGCCGATCGGCGCTTTGCTGGGAACACCGATCGCGTCGTTGCCCGACCCGATTCTGACCGGCTTCTTCGCGTTCGGGCTGATTGCGCTCCTCTATCTCGTCACCGAAGAACTGCTGGTCGAAGCTCATGAAACACCCGATCGCCCTTGGGTGACAGCCATGTTCTTTACCGGCTTTCTCGTACTGCTTCTGCTCGAAGAGGCGATCGGTTAGCGACGCTTCGAGGCGAGACTTAGCTTGCGGCCGATACCGGCGTCAGCTTGAGGCCGAGCGCTCTGACGACTTTCAGGATCGTGGCGAATTCCGGATTTCCGTCACCGCTCAGTGCACGATAGAGCGCCGAACGGTTCATGCCGACATCCTTGGCGAGCTTGCTCATGTTGCGCGTGCGGGCAACTTCGCCTAATGCCCTGGCGATCGAGGCGGGGTCGTCCGTGGCGAATGCGGCCGCGATATAGCTGTCGGGATTGTCGGTGCTCAGGGAAATCTCCTGATTCATGTCATAAGCCTTTCCGTATGAGCCAGTCGCGGATGATGCCGATGTCGTCTTGATTGACGTCGTGACCGGTTGCCAGCACATGCGCGCTGACATCCGCACCGGCGTTTGCAAATTGATTTTTCAAGATATCGGCATCGCCGGGTTCGCGTCGCTGATCGTGCTCGGCGGACACGATCAGGATCGGCAAAGCTGCCAGCGATGGAAAGCGTGCGTCCAGTGCCGGCGAGAGTGGCCGCATCAAAATGGCGGCGGCGGCCAGGCGGGGCCGGCGCAAAAGAATGGATGCCGCCATGATCGCGCCATTCGAAAAGCCAACCAGCACGGGGGTCCGCTTGAGCGTCCCTTGCTCCAGAGCCGTTTCGATGAAATCACAGAGTTCATCCGTGCGGCTTATGAGATCCGCATGATCCAGGCTTCGATCCGGATTGCGGCGAAAGAAGGCAAATCCGCCCTCCCAGCCGATGGCACCTCGCAGGGCGATATAGGGATGCTGCGGCGCAGCCGAATCGGCAAGAGGAACAAGCGCGGCCTCATTCATGCCGCTCCCATGCAGGAGAAGCAGCGGCGCGGAAGCACGTTCCGTTCGCCCGGCGACGAAGTGAAGTTCCGGTTGCTCCGGCATGAATCTGAATTCCAGGGCCCCACTGTGGCGTCATGAAAACGCCGCGCATCCTTTCGGACACGCGGCGTTTTCATAGACAAGTTTCACAATAGATTTATGTCTGTTTCCAGCGAAGCGACTGAACCGCTTCGCTTTTTT
The DNA here is from genome assembly GCF_057784375.1 of Martinezella sp. CNPSo 3964. Lineage (NCBI taxonomy): Bacteria > Pseudomonadati > Pseudomonadota > Alphaproteobacteria > Hyphomicrobiales > Rhizobiaceae > Martinezella > Martinezella sp. CNPSo 3964. The sequence goes on along the minus strand of NZ_JBXSOW010000014.1, from coordinate 13,329 downwards.
GCAAAACTCTATTCTGCGGCCTCGGCATAGGATTCGAGCGGCGGGCAGGTGCAGATGAGGTTGCGGTCGCCATAGACGTTGTCGATGCGATTGACCGGAGACCAGTACTTGTCGACGCGGAAAGCACCGGGCGGGAAGCAGGCCTGTTCGCGCGAATAGGGGCGATCCCATTCGCCGACAAGGTCTTCCACCGTATGCGGAGCGTTCTTCAGCGGGTTGTTGGTCTTGTCCATCCGGCCGTCCTCGATGGCACGGGCCTCCTCGCGGATCGCCAGCATTGCCTCGCAGAAGCGATCAAGCTCGGCCTTCGTTTCCGATTCGGTCGGCTCGATCATCAGCGTTCCGGCGACCGGCCAGCTCATGGTCGGCGCGTGGAAGCCGCAATCGATCAGGCGCTTGGCGACATCGTCGACCGTCACGCCGGCACTAGCGACCAGCGGGCGGGTATCGATGATGCACTCATGCGCGACGCGTCCGTCCTTGGACTTGTAGAGCACGTCATAGGCACCCTTCAGCCGCGCGGCGATGTAGTTGGCGTTGAGGATCGCCACCTTCGTCGCCTGCGTCAGGCCTTCGCCACCCATCATCAGGCAGTAGCTCCAGGAGATCGGCAGGATGGAGGCCGAACCGAAGGCTGCCGCCGAGACCGCACCGCTGCGGCCGTCCGTTTCCGGATGACCGGGCAGGTGAGGTGCAAGATGCGCCTTGACGCCGATCGGACCCATGCCGGGACCGCCGCCGCCATGCGGAATGCAGAAGGTCTTGTGCAGGTTCAGGTGGCTGACGTCGGAGCCGATATCGCCTGGACGCGAGAGGCCGACCATGGCGTTCATGTTCGCGCCATCGAGATAGACCTGACCGCCATGCTTGTGCACGAGATCGCAGATCTCCTTTACCGTCTCCTCGAAGACGCCATGCGTCGAAGGGTAGGTGATCATGCAGCAGGAGAGGTTGTCGGCATATTGCTCTGTCTTGGCGCGGAAATCGGCCATGTCGATATCGCCGTCGTCGCTGACCTTGACGACCACGACCTTCATGCCGGCCATCTGAGCCGAGGCAGGGTTGGTGCCGTGCGCGGAGGTCGGGATGAGGCAGATGTCGCGGTGCCCCTGGCCATTGGCAATGTGGTAGTTGCGGATGGTCAGGAGGCCGGCATATTCGCCCTGCGCACCGGAGTTCGGCTGCATGGAGAAGGCGTCATAGCCCGTCACGGCGCAGAGCTTCTCCGTCAGGTCGTCGATCATTTCGCGGTAGCCGAGCGCCTGATCGGCCGGAACGAAAGGATGGATGTCGGAAAATTCCGGCCAGGTGATCGGCAGCATTTCCGCCGTCGCGTTCAGCTTCATGGTGCAGGAGCCGAGCGGGATCATAGAGCGGTCGAGCGCCAGGTCGCGATCCGAGAGACGACGGATATAGCGCGTCATCTCGCTTTCGGCGCGGTTCATGTGGAAGATCGGATGCGTCAGGTATTCGCTGGTGCGCAGCAGGCTCTTCGGCAGGCGGTAGGACGGTTCGAAATCGGCGATGCGGAAATCGCCACCGAATGCACGCCACACCGCTTCCACCGTCGCCGGGCGCGTGCGCTCGTCGAGGCTGATGCCGATTTTCGTTTCACCGACCTTGCGCAGGTTCACGCCTTCCGCGACGGCCGCGCGCAGGATGAGACCCTGCATGTGGCCGACCTCGACGGTGATCGTGTCGAAGAAGGTTTCCGGCTCGACGGTGTAGCCGAGCTTTTCCAGGCCCTTGGCCATCAGAACAGCCTTCTGATGGACCTGCTGGGCAATGGCCTTCAGGCCCTGCGGACCGTGGAAGACCGCATACATGGAGGCCATGACGGCGAGCAGCACCTGCGCGGTACAGATGTTCGACGTCGCCTTTTCGCGGCGGATATGCTGCTCGCGGGTCTGCAGCGACAGGCGATAGGCGCGATTGCCGCGTGCATCGACCGAAACGCCGACGAGACGGCCCGGCATGGAGCGCTTGTAGTCGTCCTTGACGGCCATATAGGCGGCGTGCGGGCCGCCATATCCGACGGGAACGCCGAAGCGCTGCGAGGAGCCGATGGCAATATCCGCGCCCATTTCGCCGGGGGATTTCAGCAGGGTCAGGGCCAGGAGATCGGCAGCCATGATGGCGATGGCGCCCGTCTGGTGCAGGCGTGCGATCAGGCCGCTGAAGTCGTTGATGTGACCGTGCGTGCCCGGATACTGGAAGATCGCGCCGAAGACATCGACGGGATCAAGATCCGTAAAGGGATTGCCGACGATGACGCTCCAGCCGAGCGGCTCGGCGCGGGTCTTGATGAGCGCGATGGTCTGCGGATGGCAGGCGGAATCGACGAAGAAGGCTTTCGCCTTCGACTTGGCGACGCGTTCCGCCATCGCCATACCTTCGGCTGCTGCCGTTGCTTCATCGAGCAGCGAGGCGTTGGCGACATCGAGGCCGGTCAAGTCGCTGATCATCGTCTGGTAGTTGAGCAGCGCCTCGAGGCGGCCCTGGCTGATTTCCGGCTGGTACGGCGTGTAGGCTGTGTACCAGGCCGGGTTTTCCAGGATGTTGCGCTGGATGACCGGCGGCGTGATGGTGCCGTAATAACCCTGACCGATCAGCGAGACGAGAACCTTGTTCTTGTTGGCTGTCTCGCGCAGGCGGTCGAGCGCCTCTCGCTCCGTCATCGCTGCGCCCCAGGCAAGCGGCGCCTTCTGGCGGATTGCCGGTGGCAGCGTTGCGTCGATCAGACCATCAAGGCTCTTGTAGCCGATCGCCTTGAGCATATCGGCCATCTCCGACGGAGACGGACCGATATGCCGGCGATTGGCGAAATCGTATGGCTGGTAGTCGGTGAACGTGAATTCCGTAGGCGTCGTCATTATCCGATCAGCTCCTTGTAACCGGATTCATCAAGAAGACCATCTAGATCGCTGACATTCTTCAGCTTGAGCTTGAAGAACCAACCGTCACCCATCGGGTCGGAATTGACGAGGGCCGGATCGGCGGTGATGGCTTCGTTGACTTCAGTGATCTCTCCGTCGAGCGGACAATAGACTTCGGAGGCTGCCTTGACGGATTCGACGGTTGCCGCGTCGCCACCCTTGGAGAAGCTGGCGCCGACTTCAGGCAGTTCGACGAAAACGAGATCGCCGAGTTGCTCGGCGGCATGCGCCGTGATGCCGACCGTTGCGATATCGCCTTCGACCTTCAGCCACTCATGTTCTTCGGTGAATTTCAGCATGGGTAATCCTCTCTGGAAAAGACGTTCAACGTTTGTAGGTGGGCTTGATGAAAGGCAGGGTGCTGACGACGACGGGCAGATACTTGCCGCGCACTTCAGCGTAAACAGTGGTGCCGGGCGCCGTGAAATCGGTTGGCACATAGCCCATGGCGACCGGGGATTCGACGCTCGGACCGAAACCGCCAGAGGTGACTTCGCCGATTTCGGTCTTGCCTTCGGCATCGGCATAAAGCTTCGAGTGACCGCGCACCGGCGCCTTGCCCTCGGGCTTCAGGCCGACGCGGCGGCGCGAAGTGCCGCCATCGAGCTCGCCGAGAATGCGAGCTGCTCCCGGAAAGCCGCCGGCGCGGGCGCCGCCCGTCTTGCGGGCTTTCTGAATGGCCCATTCGAGCGCGCCTTCGATCGGCGTCGTCGTCTGGTCGATGTCGTTGCCATAGAGGCAGAGGCCGGCTTCGAGGCGCAGCGAGTCACGGGCGCCGAGGCCGATCGGCTGGACATCCGGATGCTCGAGCAGCCGCTTGGCGATATCCTCGGCCTTGTCTGCCGGTACGGAGATTTCGAAACCGTCCTCGCCGCTATAGCCGGAGCGCGAAACGAGGCAGGAAACGTCATGGAGGCGACAATGGCGCACGTCCATAAATTTCATGTAGGCGATATCGGCCCAGAGTTCCGCGAGGACGTCAACGGCGCGCGGTCCCTGAAGCGCGATGAGGGCTCGATCAAGTAAGGTCACTTCGCAGCTATCGCCGATATGGTCTTGAAGATGCTTAAAATCCTGCTCCTTGCAGGCGGCATTGACGACGACGAAGAGATAGTCGTCCATATGGGTAATCATCAGGTCGTCGAGGATGCCGCCCTTGTCGTCGGTGAAAAAGCCGTAGCGCTGGCGGCCTTCGGCGAGACCGAGGATGTCGACCGGCACGAGGCTTTCGAGGGCTAGCGCCGCATCCTCATATTTGCCGGAGCGGGCGCGGATCGTCACCTGACCCATATGCGACACGTCGAACAGTCCGGCGGAGGATCGAGTCCAGAGATGTTCCTTCAGCACGCCGGGCGCATATTGCACGGGCATGTCATAGCCTGCGAAAGGCACCATGCGGGCACCGAGCGACACATGCAGGGCATGAAGGGGGGTGGTCTTGAGGGCAGCGGTCTCGTCCAAATGACGCCTCCGGGTTTTGCGCTCGTTTCAAAGCGCAGAGCTCACAATTTCGGCGCGGTTGCGCCTGACGATGAGCCCCCTCTGTCTGTTTGCCTGAGATTGTTATCCCTTCGGCGAACGCTTGCGCGCTTCTCTCCAGAGTTCCGTCTGCCCCTTGCTGGTCCTTTGGCCTGAGAGTTTCCGGGGCGGTTGCTCCTTCGGCACCGGCTTACGCCGGATTCTCCCAACAGGGTTGAGTGCCATTATCCGGTCCCGGGCAGAGATGGCAAGGGGCAAATGTCGCCGCTGAACAAATTTTTGTCGCGCCGATCAATCCTGCGTTTCCTAATGATTACGGGCCTTTGCAACAGGGATGGGAGAGGCTATCCCTTCTGCTCGATCGAGGAGCCGGGCAGGAGATGAACATGAACCGCAACTACGCCGCCGCATTGCTGATTTCGATTGGCGCTTTTTCGCTTCCGCTCAATGAAGTGATGGCCGAGGACAGTGGCGCGATGAAATCCATACCCGGGATGCACATGGATGCCGGTGCGGCACCTGCTGGCTCTGCGTCTGCCAAGCTTGGTGATCTCGATATCAGCGGCGGTTATGTTCGCGCCATGCTTCCCGGCCAGCCGGTCGGCGGCGGTTACATCACCATCCACAATACGGGCAAGACGGACGACAAGCTCACCTCCGTAACCTCGTCGTCCGCAGGCAAGGTGGAGCTGCATGAGATGAAGATGGAGGGCGAGATCATGAAGATGCGCGAGATCAAGGGGGGTATCGCCATCCCCGCCGGCGCAACCGTGACGCTCGCGCCGAGTACGATGCACATGATGTTCAAGCAGGTGAAGACGCCCTTCAAGCAGGGCGGTACGGTGCCCGTGATGCTGATGTTCAACAAGGCAGGCATGGTCGACGTCAATCTACCCGTCGTCTCGGCCAAGGGAAACTGAGCCAGAAAATTATCCTGCCGTATAATTCCGGTTTCCACTTTTCGTCGAAATGCTCTAAAGCCACGTCAAAAGGCCGGGAAACCTCCGGCCACGGGGCCGATCGTCCCGTCGTTTGAATTCGCATGATCCCGCCGAACAAGATTTGGAATTTCCCGGGACATGTTGCGGTGTTTGAAAGAAGAAGAATGGCCGGGATTGAACATATACAGGTCGAGCCTGATGAAGCGGGCATGCGTCTCGACCGCTGGTTCAAGGTGCATTTTCCGGGGCTTGGCTTCGGTCAGCTGCAGAAGTTGCTGCGTTCGGGCCAGGTGCGCGTCGATGGTGGCCGTGTCAAGACGGATGCGCGCGTACAGCCGGGACAGATCGTGCGCGTGCCGCCTCTCGATGTCGATGCCAAGGCCCTGAAGAGCGGCCCGATCGCCGGTAACGACCTTAAACATGGTGGCGATGCCGAGCTTCTAGCGCGCATGCTGCTTCATGAAGACGATAAGGTCTATGTGCTGAACAAGCCGGCCGGCCTCGCCGTGCAGGGCGGCTCCGGCCTTACCCGCCATATCGACAAGATGCTCGAGGCATGGACAAGCAAGAAGGGTGAAAAGCCCCGTCTGGTGCATCGTCTCGACCGTGACACGTCCGGTGTGCTCGTGGTCGCGCGCACTCGTGGCGCCGCACAGAAGCTGACGGCGGCGTTTCGCGAGCGCGATACCAAGAAGACCTATTGGTCGCTGGTCAAGGGCGTGCCGCGCAAGCACGAGGACAAGATCTCGACCTGGCTGGTGAAAGAGGCTACGGCCGATGGTGATCGCATGCGTATCGCCAAGCATGGCGAGGAGGGCGCCGATCACGCGATCTCCTACTATCGTGTGCTCGAAACCGCTGCGCAGAGCCTCGCCTGGCTGGAGATGGAACCCTATACCGGCCGTACGCATCAGTTGCGCGTTCATGCGCTGCACATGGGCCATCCGATCATCGGCGATCCCAAATATTTCGATGACGATCCTAACTGGGATTTTCCCGGCGGTGTCCAGAAGCGTCTGCATCTGCACGCGCGGCATATCGATATTCCGCATCCGAGTGGCGGACGCCTGCGCGTTACCGCGCCTCTGCCGCCGCATATGGTGCAGACCTGGAACCTTCTCGGCTTTGATATGGAATCGGCGGGGGAGCCGGACGACGAATGAAGCTGGTCCTTTTCGATTGCGATGGTACGCTGGTCGACAGCGTGCGGCTGATCCATGAGGTGATGGCACGGACTTTCGTGGCTTTTGGCTACAAGCGTCCTGATGTTTCCGCCACCAAATCGATCATCGGCCTCACGCTCGATATCGCCATTGCCCGCATGCAGGGCAAGCCGCATGTCGATGACGAAGCGATTGCCATGACGGCGCATTACAAGTCGATCTTTCCTGAAGTTCGCGACGAGGCGGATATGCAGACGCCGCTTTTCGACGGCATCAAGTCGCTGATCGAGACGCTTGCCGCGCGTGACGAGTTGCTGCTCGGTGCCGTCACGGGCAAGTCCCGCCGTGGGTTGACCCATATTCTTGCCGTCAACGAGTTCACGCCCTATTTCATCGTCTCGCGTACCGCCGATGATTGCCCGTCGAAGCCGCATCCGGCGATGGTGACGGAATGCTGCGATGAGACCGGCATGGATCCGCATGATACGATCGTGATCGGTGATGCCATCTACGACATGCAGATGGCGAAGGCGGCAGGTGCGACCGCCATCGGCGTCGCCTGGGGCTATGCCTCCGTGGAAGAGCTCCTGGCTGCCGGTGCAGACGCGATAGCCCACCATCCGAACGACTTGTTGAGCCATATTCTCTGAGGTGACGCCATGCGCGACCTGTTGAACGATCTTTCCGAAGGTCTCAGCCATCCCGATCCGATCCGCCGCGCGCAGATCCAGATGAAGAAGCCTTTGCCGAAGCGCTTCTACAAGGATGTGACGATCAGCGCGGACGAGGGCGGCCATGCCATCGCGCTTGACGGCAAGGTGGTGAAGACGCCGGCCAGGCGCTCCCTGGCGCTGCCGACAGAAGCGCTCGCCAAGCTGGTGGCCGCTGAATGGGCACGGCAGGTCGATGTCATCGATCCCGCGACCATGCCGGTGACGCGCCTCGTCAACACGGCCATTGACGGTGTTGCGACGGAAAGTCAGGCTGTGTTCGACGAAATCGTCCGCTTCTCCGGCAGCGATTTGCTCTGCTATCGCGCCGACGGTCCTGAGCGGCTCGTCGAGCGGCAGTCGGAGCGCTGGAATCCGGTGATCGAATGGGCGGCTCGCGATTTCGGCGCCCGCTTCATCCTGGCGGAAGGTGTCATGCACCAGGAACAACCCGGTGAAGCCATTGCGGCCTTCGCCGCTGCTTTGCGCAAATTTGACACGCCGATGGAACTTGCGAGCCTTCACACGATCACGACACTGACCGGCTCAGCGATCCTGGCGCTCGCTTTTGCCAAAGGCTTCCTGCCGCTTGCCGACGTCTGGTCGCTCGCCCATCTCGACGAGGATTGGACCATCGAGCATTGGGGCAGTGACGAAGAGGCCGAGCGGCGCCGTGCACAGCGTTTTGAGGAGTTTCAGGCCGCGACTGACGTTTTTTCTGCGCTTCGCAGTTGAATATTGTTGATTTCCAGTCCTTTATGTCGATCTGCATATCTTGCAAATTCGAAAGTCGGGACAGGGATCATGTTGTTGTTGAGGCCGAGAGCCGTACCGGCGCTCGTGGGATGTTTGGCACTGGCCGCGTGCTCGAGCTGGTCCGTCGATCCTCCGCCTCCAACATATGCCGTGCGAAGTGCAACCGTCGTAGCCGATCAGGCTTTGCCGCCAGTGTCGCCGGCGTTGGTCGCAGCCGTCAACGATCGCGTCAACGCTGCGATCGCTGCAACAAGCTTTGCTCCGCAATTGCCACAGGTTGTCATCACCGTCAGGCTGACCGACGTGCGCAAGGCACGCGGCTTCAATCGCGACCGCAGCAGTGCCAAGATCAATATCGATGCCGCTGCGGCTGATGGCGGCGCCGTGGTTGCCATGGCATCCTTCGAGACCAGAACTGTTGCTCCCGATCCCGCTACCGCGGACGAGCTGATGGCGGAAGATATCGCCGCGCGGGTTCGCTCCATCTTTTCGCTGAACACGCCGCGGCTCGCCAACTAAGCCTGCGTCGTGCTAAGCCCAAGCGATGAAGGAGAGAGGACCGCATGAAGGAAATTCTGCAGGAACTGGAACGTCGTCGCGAGATCGCAAGGCTGGGCGGCGGGCAGGCGCGCATTGACGCGCAGCATGCACGCGGCAAGCTGACGGCGCGCGAGCGCATCGACATCTTCCTCGATGAGGGCTCTTTCGAGGAATTCGACATGTTCGTCGAGCATCGCTCGACCGATTTCGGCATGGACAAGAGCAAGATCGCCGGCGATGGCGTTGTGACTGGCTGGGGTACGGTCAACGGGCGCACCGTTTTCGTTTTTGCCAAGGATTTCACGGTCTTTGGTGGATCTCTTTCGGAAACACATGCGGAAAAGATCACCAAAGTACAGGATATGGCGCTGAAGAACCGGGCGCCGATCATCGGGATCTATGATGCCGGCGGTGCCCGCATTCAGGAGGGCGTCGCAGCGCTTGGCGGCTATGCCGAGGTGTTCCAGCGCAATGTGCTTGCCTCGGGCGTCATTCCGCAGATCTCCATCATCATGGGACCTTGTGCCGGCGGCGACGTCTATTCGCCTGCGATGACCGATTTCATCTTTATGGTGCGGGACACCTCCTACATGTTCGTCACCGGGCCGGATGTGGTGAAGACCGTCACCAACGAGACCGTGACATCCGAACAGCTCGGTGGCGCCTCGGTGCATACGACGAAATCCTCGATCGCCGATGCCGCCTATGACAATGATGTCGATACGCTCCTGCAGGTGCGCCGTCTCATCGATTTCCTGCCGCAGTCGAACACCGCGACCGTGCCCGAGATCGAGTGCTATCAGTCGGTGACCGAGGCTGACAATTCGCTCGATACGCTGATCCCGGCCAATGCCAACAAGCCCTACGACATCAAGGAACTGATCCTGAAGGTGGCGGACGAGGGTGATTTCTTCGAGATTCAGGAGAGTTTCGCCAAGAACATCGTCTGTGGATTCGGCCGCATCGAGGGGGCGACGGTCGGCTTCGTTGCTAATCAGCCAATGGTGCTGGCCGGCGTTCTCGACAGCGACGCCTCGCGGAAGGCCGCACGCTTCGTGCGCTTCTGCGATTGCTTCAATATCCCGATCATAACCTTTGTCGATGTGCCTGGCTTCCTGCCGGGGACGGCGCAGGAATATGGCGGGCTGATCAAGCATGGCGCCAAGCTCCTCTTCGCCTATGCCGAGGCGACCGTGCCGAAGTTGACGGTCATTACTCGCAAGGCCTTCGGCGGCGCCTATGACGTGATGGCCTCGAAACATCTGCGCGGCGATCTCAACTATGCCTGGCCGACGGCACAGATTGCCGTCATGGGTGCCAAGGGTGCGGTCGAGATCATCTTCCGCAAGGATATCGCCGATCCGGAAAAGATTGCGGCCCATACGAAGATGTACGAGGATCGTTTCCTGTCACCGTTCGTTGCCGCAGAGCGCGGCTATATTGACGAAGTGATCATGCCGCACTCGACCCGCCGGCGGTTGGCACAGGGCCTCAGGATGCTGCGCAACAAGGACCTGACCAATCCCTGGAAGAAGCACGACAACATCCCGTTGTGAGCATGTGACAACAAGTCACGGATTTGACACGGAAAATTGATTGAGCGTCAGAATCCGTGTTTTCACGTTCGTGCCCGTGCGCTCTATTGCTTCCTCGTGGGGGAGTTAAAACTGGAGTTTAACATGGCGCTTTCCGATCGGCTGAATCAATATCAGCCCTATGCTCTTACCGTATTGCGTGTCGTCACTGGTGTATTGTTCATCGAACATGGCTTGCAGAAGCTGCTCGGCTTTCCGGCTGGCGGTCAATTTCCAAGCCCATTGCCGACCCTGATTCTGGTTCAGGGTATCATCGAAATCGTTGGCGGATTGGCGACGATCGTCGGCTTCTTTACCCGTCCGGTCGCGTTCATCCTTTGCGGCAACATGGCGGTTGCCTATTTCATGGCGCATTATCCGAAGAATTTCTTCCCGGCCAACAATGGCGGTGACGCAGCGATCCTTTATTGCTTCATCTTCCTGTTCCTGATCTTCGCAGGCCCGGGCCTGCTGGCGATCGACAACAACAAGAAGTAACCAGCCTCTTCGTCGGGCTCGGCTGATCGCCGGGTCCGGCGAATAAATTCGCCTCTCGCGTGTTCACTCCGTTGTCAGCGAAGCGAGAGCACTTTTGACAGGATCTCCTTCGCATCCCCTATCGAACGGAGATCCTCATGTCATTTTCCGAGCGCTTGTCGCCCTATCAGCCTGCCTCCCAAGCAATCCTGCGAATCATGGCCGCGTTGCTGTTCATCGAGCATGGCACGCAAAAGGTTTTCGGCTTTCCACCGGCACCTTACGCAATCACGACGCTGTTCTTCGTGGCAGGAATAATAGAGCTTGTCGGCGGCACACTTGTCCTGCTTGGGCTCTTCACCCGGCCGATCGCCTTTCTCCTGAGCGGCGAAATGGCGATCGCCTATTTCATGGTGCATATGCCGATCAATTTTTTCCCGGCCAACAATGAGGGAGATGGAGCCATCCTGTTCTGCTTCATCTTCCTGTTTCTGGTATTTGCCGGACCGGGAAGCTGGGCGCTGGACAACCGCCAGCGCCGATGATCGACTCGCTCAGAGCTTTCCCGCTTTTCCTTGCATCGCGGAAAAGCTCTATCTTATTGTTCCCTTACGCATTCCGGACGGAAAACCGCTACGCACTTTTCCTGGAAGTGCTCAGGCGACGAATTTGAGGCCGGCAATGCCTGCCACGATCAAGCCGATGCAAAACAGGCGGACCAATGTCGCGGGATCGCCGAGCAACCATATGCCAAGCAGAACAGTGCCGACGGTGCCAATCCCGGTCCAGACCGCATAGGCCGTGCCCATCGGCAGGGTCTTTACGGCCAAGCCAAGCAGCGTGATGCTGATGATCATGGATATCACGGTCAAAACCGTCGGTGTCAGCCGCGTGAAGCCGTCGGTATATTTCAGACCGACGGCCCAACCGATTTCAAACAAGCCTGCGAGGAAAAGCAGGAACCAAGCCATTTTACGCTCCTTTGTTAAGAGCGAGGCCGTCCCCGCGATGCCTACGGCCGGTTTTGGGCGCCAGCCGCCGCAGTCGTCTGCGTGTTTCCTATATGCCTTTGCCGTCTGCCTATTTCAAGACGATCGCACTACCTTTACTTTTCCAGGCGTTCGGCATGCCACTTCAGGTGATCGTCCATGAAGGTGGAGATGAAGTAGTAGGAGTGGTCGTAGCGCTCGTGCATGCGCAGCGTGAGACCGATATCCGTGCCTTTGATCGCCTCTTCGAACAACCAGGGGCGCAGGCCGTTTTCGAGAAAGCTGTCGGCTTTGCCCTGGTCGATCAGGAATTCGGGGAAGCGAGCTCCGTCCTCGACGAGCGCACAGGCGTCATAGCGGCGCCAAGCGGCCTTGTCGCTGCCCAAATATTTCTCCAGCGCCGGGGCGGACCAATCGGCTGTTGATGGCTGGACGATCGGGGCAAAGGCTGAGCAGCTCTTGAAGCGGTCGGGGTTCTTCAGCGCGACCGTCATGGCACCGTGGCCGCCCATGGAATGGCCGAAGATGCCCTGGCGGCTCATGTCGGCGCGGAATTGCCTTGATATGAGGGCCGGCAGTTCTTCCGTGATGTAGCTGTACATATGATAGTTTTCGGCCCAAGGCGTCTCGGTGGCGTTGAGATAGAAGCCGGCGCCTTTGCCCATCTGCCAGTTGGTCAGCTCGTCCGGCACGTCATTGCCGCGCGGGCTGGTGTCCGGGCAAACGATGATCAAGCCGAGTTCGGCGGCCATGCGGCGATACTCGCCCTTTTCCATGACGTTTGCATGGGTGCATGTGAGGCCGGAGAGATACCAGAGGACCGGGCGAGGCTCCTTGATCGCTTGCGGCGGCACGAAGACGGCAAAGGTCATCTCGCATTTGCAGGCCTCGGATTCATGCGAGAAGACGCCCTGCATGCCGCCGAAGGCGGTATTCTGGGAAATGATGTTCACGGCTGGCCTCCAGGCGTTTGATTGGCTTCAGAGCTTGATGGCCTTTCTTCGAAGCGCTCAAGCTCTGGGGTTTTGATTTTGCATGATCTTATCCAAAAACCGCTGAGCAGTTTTTGGATCATGCTCTGGCACGCCGGCAAAGCCGGTCGAAGGTTTCGAGGAAGGCGGAGCGGTCGCGCGGCGAGAAGGCGGCATTGTAGCCCTTGCTTTCGCCGGTTTCGCGAAGATGTGCGCCGAGATCGCGCATGGCGGTTGCCATGCCGATATTCGTCTTGTCGAAGATGCGCCCAGTTGGTCCCGTCACCAGCGCTCCAGTGGCAACGCAACGGCCGGCAAGCGGTACATCGGCGGTGACGACGATGTCGCCGGCGCCGGCATGCTCGGCGATCCAGTTGTCGGCAGCGTCGAAGGCGTTGGAGACGATGACGTTGTGCACCATCGGGTCTCGCGACGGCCGCAGTCCCGAATTGGCGACGAAGGTCACCTCGATGCCGTGGCGTTCGGCAACCTTCAGGATTTCCGGCTTAACCGGGCAGGCGTCGGCGTCGACATAAATCATGATATCAAATCTTTTCAGCTATATGCGGCGCATTCCTCACGCGCCGCATACGTTTCTTTCCGTGACTTTGAACCTCAATACAGCACGACGCTTCGGATGCTTTCGCCGGAGTGCATGAGCTCGAAGCCCTTGTTGATGTCTTCAAGCGGCATGGTGTGGGTGATCATCGGATCGATCTGGATCTTGCCCTCCATGTACCAGTCGACGATCTTCGGAACGTCGGTGCGGCCGCGGGCGCCGCCGAAGGCCGTG
>NZ_JBXSOW010000013.1:0-202423 GCF_057784375.1 Martinezella sp. CNPSo 3964 | reverse complement strand
GACGGCCTTCGGCGGCGCGCGCGGCCGCACCGATGTCCCGAAGATCGTCGACTGGTACATGGAGGGCAAGATCCAGATCGATCCGATGATCACCCACACCATGCCCCTCGAAGACATCAACAAGGGCTTCGAGCTCATGCACTCCGGCGAAAGCATCCGAAGCGTCGTACTGTATTGACGAAGCAGGCAGCCTAGTTGGAATTATTTGGCAGTCCGAGCGACGGATAAGCCGATGACCATCGTTCAAGAAGGACGCCGATCTCGTGATGGGGTCGGCGGCTTGAACATGAATGGCCTTCAGGCAAAAGGATATGCCCATGACCCGCAAGCTGTTAAGTGCGACCGTCGCCGCTCTCTTCGCCCTGTCTTCCGCAACCGTGGTCTTCGCCCAAACGACGACACCTGCGACGACCGCAACGCCAGCTCCCGCCACGACCCCTTCCACATCGGCACCATCATCGACCATGCCGTCGAAGGATGAGATCAAGACGGCGCGGCAAGCCTGCCGGCAGGACGCGACGGGGCAGGGCCTCAAGGGCCAGGCGCGCAAGGACGCAGTCAAAAGCTGCCTGCAGCAGAAGTATCCGGTTCTGGCAAAACGCAAGACATGTCATGACGAAGGCGCGGCCAAGGGTCTGGAGAAGAAAGCATTGCGGGACTACGTCAAGCAATGCATCACCGCGAGCTGAACAGCGTCCAGCGCTCACGGATCCGCACTGGACCGGTTATACAATGACAGTCCGCTCCACGGAGCGGACCACCTGCCTCGCATAATCACTGTATCCGTCACGTCCCCCTTTTCCTTCTAGGCAAGCCTCCTTATCTCCCTGGCAAGGATATAGATTTCAGGGCGCAACGTGCTTTTCCATCCCAACCGACTTTCATTCGGCATAGTCCTGCCGGCGCAGACGAGAACAGCCGCCGACATACGGTTCGATACCCAACTCGGTATCGCCGCCCAAGCCGACAAATTGGGTTTCGATGCGCTGTGGGTGAGGGATGTCCCCCTTAACAGCGAAAGCTATCCCGATCCGATCGGGCATGCCGATCCATGGGTCTTCCTCGGAGCGTTGGCCGCATCCACATCCAAGGTAGCGCTGGCGACGGGCGCGATCGTGCTGCCTTTGCGGCATCCACTCCATATCGCCAAGGCCGCGCTGTCCGTCGCCTCCCTGTCGAAAGGTCGGTTCGTCCTCGGTCTCGGTTCGGGAGACCGGCCGAGCGAATATGACGTTTTCGGTGAGGATATCGAGAACCGCAAGGCGCTCTTTCAATCGCATTGGGAGCGCCTCGCCGCTGCGCTTAGTCCGGATCAGAAAGTCATCGATGAAGGCGATCGCGTGCGAAACGAGTTCGCCGTTAGACCTGCGCTGCAACAACCGCCCATTCCCATGGTCGCGGTCGGCTCATCGTCGCAATCTCTCGAGTGGATCGCGCGCCATGCGACGGCCTGGATGACCTATTACCGGCCGTTGCCCGTCCAAAAAGACCGGTTGGCGCTTTGGCATAATGCGCAGGCTAAGGTAACCAAGGATTTTCGCGGCTTCGGCCAGTCCATGGTCCTGGAACTGCTCGATAACCCTCGGGCCTCCTATGAGGAGATCAATCTCGGCGGCAGAACCGGCAGGCGAGGGTTGATCGACGCCTTGTCGGCGATGCGTGAAGCAGGCATTCATCACGTCGCCTTCAATCTTGTCGCGCAGGGTCGCCCGCCCGGGGAAACCATGGAGGAGATCGCCGCGGATATTCTACCGGCCATCCAATAGCTTCAGCGAATTGCCCTCGATGGTGGCGTCAAGGAAATCATGTCCATGGGGCGCTGGCTTTTGCGGCCCCTGCCACCTATCTTTCGGCTGAAACCAAAAAGGGCCGATCTTGCTTCTCGAAATTTCCATCGTCATCGTTCTCACCCTCCTTAACGGCGTGCTTGCCATGTCGGAATTGGCGATCGTCTCATCCCGTCCTGCCCGTCTGAAGGTACTTTCCGACCAAGGCAGCGGAGGCGCGGCCATGGCGATGAGGCTGGCCGAGGAACCGGGCCGCTTCCTTTCAACCGTACAGATCGGCATCACGCTCGTCGGCGTCCTGTCCGGCGCGTTCTCGGGCGCCACGCTCGGCGCTCGGCTGTCGGGCTGGCTCGCCACACAAGGTCTTTCAGTCGCAGCCGCCGACGCCATCGGCGTCGGTTCCGTCGTGGTCGCCATTACCTATCTGTCGCTGATCATCGGCGAGCTTGTCCCGAAGCAGGTCGCTCTGCGTGCGCCGGAAGCGGTCGCCAGTAAGGTCGCGCCGGCCATGGTGTTTCTTTCGCGGGCCGCAGCGCCGCTCGTCTGGCTGCTGGACATTTCGGGACGGCTGGTTCTGAGCGCGCTCGGCCAATCCGGCAAGGCTGCGGATGGTGTCAGCGACGAGGAAATCAAGACGGTTCTGGCAGAAGCGCAAAGTGCAGGTGTCATCGCAACAGAAGAGCAGGCGATGATCTCGGGCGTCATGCGATTGGCCGACCGAACCGCAAGAGCACTCATGACACCACGTCGCGACGTGGAAGTCATCGATATCGAGGATAGCTTCGACGAGGTTCGTGAGCAGCTTCGCCGCACCGAAAAGGCGCGATTGCCGCTGCGCAAGGACAGCTCCGACGAAATCGTCGGCGTGCTGACGACCAGCGATTTCTTCGATGCGCTGGCTTCCGGCGGTCAGGCCGACATTCTGAAGCTTGCCAAACAGGTGCCGATCGTTTCAGACCTTTCCAGCGCCCTTGACGTGGTCAAGGCGCTGCGTCGCTCTTCTTCGCATATGGTGCTTGTCTATGACGAATACGGCCACTTCGAGGGCGTCATTACATCCGGCGACATCCTCGAAGCCATCCTGGGAGCCGTGGAGGAAAGCGATGCAGGCGGCGAGCAGGCTCTCGTCCGCCGTCACGACGGCAGCTATCTCGTGTCCGGCTGGATGCCCATCGACGAGTTCGCCGATTTCATGAACCTGCAGATCGAAGACGATCGCGACTACCAGACCGTCGCAGGCTTCGTGCTGCAGGAATTGCGGCATCTTCCGGATGTCGGCGAAAGTTTCTCGAAAAGCGGCTGGCGCTTCGAGGTCGTGGATCTGGATGGCCGCAGGATCGACAAGCTGCTGGTAAGCGCGGATGACACCGCTCGCAAAGCCGATCACTGAAGCTCATTGCGTCAAAAGACAGAGCTTTCCAAATCGCCATTAAGTTCCATAACATAGATTATCTGATGTTTGTTTGCAGGCAGGGCAGCTATATTTTATCTCCAAGTGCAACGAGATTTCGGCGTGTCCCGCTATTATCGGCAATTGGCCCTCGCCCTTTCACACCGCCTCGTCGAACGCAAGGTGTCGATCAACAAGATTGCACGTCAGTCCCTGCGTCTTGGTAGCCTGCTGTGTGATCTAACGACGCATCAATGTCCATCCCGAGCAACGGCGTCTTTCGGAACCGTATCGACCAGATTCTTCCGATGAAAAATGAAAAGCCCGGCAAGAACAATGATGACGGAGCCGACGACGATCTGGATGTCGGGAATATCACCGAAGAAAACGAAACCCAGCGCGATCGCCCAGACAAGCAGGCTGTATTGAAGCGGAGCCAATAGTGACGCCGGCGCGAGCTTCAAGGATCGGGTTATCAGCATGTGAGCGCCGCCGGCAACGATGCCGAGAGCAAGCATGGCACCGAGATCGAGCGCCGAAGCAGAACGCCAGTCTCCGATGCTGAGCACCAACCCGGCGATGAGCGCACCGACCGTCTGCCATGCGACGAGCGTCGCATCGGCAGTCTGCCGCAGCCGGCGCCCGAGCACCAGGGTCAATGCGAACGCAAGGCTGCCGCCAAGGCCGAAGAGCGATGGCCAGGAAAACATCGCCGCCGATGGTCTGAGGGCGATCAATACGCCGATAAAGCCAACGAAAACCGCCAGCCAGCGCCGCCAGCCGATCCTTTCATTGAGGAAGAAATGGGAGATCGCCGCCACATAGATTGGACCGGCCATATAGAAGGTCATGACATCGGCAAGCGGCAGATAGGCGACTGCGGCGTAAAAGAGAGCGACGTCGAGCGTTGTCATGACGACGCGCAGAAGCTGCAACGGCGGCCGTTCGAGGCGAAAAAGCGCATCGCTGCCCTGCCGCGCGATCATCGGCACCAGAATAATGAACGAACCGAAGGAGCGGATCACCAGAATTTGACCAACGGAGAAACTCGCAACCAGCCACTTGCCCATGGCATCGTTCAGCGAAAACAGGAAGTCGCCGAGAAGCATCATCAGCATGCCGGCAAGCACAAGATTGCCGCTTGTTACGGCTTTGCCCACGCGCATGCTATTTTATCCTTGCGAATCCTGCGTTTCTACCACCTGGGCTTTAGCCGGTTTTGCCCCCTACCCGCAATGGCATTCATCGCCAACGGTTCATCCCGAAAACCCATCGGCCTCCACTGGATAAGCGTCCGCGCACTCTTTGCGGGCGGACGCGATCTTCCTGTAAAACTTGAGCGGATGTTTATAAATTCGGTTATATGATAACATTTATGTGAACAGACGAACCACACCTCGCCAGCGAGGACAGTCGACATGCCTATACGCTTTCATTGTTGCAGCATTGGCTGCCGATATTGTCCGCTTGCCGGGTGAGAGAACATAAATGATGCAGCCGCCGGATGGATCGCTAGAGCCTACGCACCGAGATCAAGACGGTGAGGACGAGCAGGTCCACGAGCCGTTTGAATTGCTTCAGGCTCGGTATCTGTCTCTCGCCGAGCGTTACGAATGGCTCGAGGCGATGATCAACTATGTGCCGGACTATATCTATGCCAAGGACACGAATGGCCGGTTCCTTTTTGCCAACATGGCGATCGTCCTCAACAATGGCTTCACGCATGTCGATGAGCTGATCGGCCTTACCGATGCCGAAATTCACCCCATGGCCGACGCCCACAAGATCGAAGAAGTCGAACGGCAGGTAATGGAGAGCGGCGAGGCCGATCTTGGCGTCGAAGAGCGGCGCCT
Organism: Martinezella sp. CNPSo 3964; assembly: GCF_057784375.1. Taxonomy (NCBI): domain Bacteria; kingdom Pseudomonadati; phylum Pseudomonadota; class Alphaproteobacteria; order Hyphomicrobiales; family Rhizobiaceae; genus Martinezella; species Martinezella sp. CNPSo 3964. Next base: position 197,393 of record NZ_JBXSOW010000013.1, on the reverse strand, counting down.
CAAGGGCGAAGGTTGGCTCATGATGTCGCGGGTGCCGCTGCGTGACAGAAACGGCAACATCATCGGCGTCGTCGGTGCGTCCCGCGATATCTCAGCTCGAAAACGGGCAGAGAAATTGATGAGTGCCCAGACGAAACTTCTGCAGGATGTGGCGCGCGGCGTCGATCTTGATGTGTTTCTCAAGGAGGCCCGGACGCTTCTTGAGGGCTTGCTCAATGGCAGACGCGTCAGTTTCGCTCTCGACGGCGAGCAAGCCGAGCCGATTGCCGGCGACATCCTGGAATTTCCCATTTTCTCGCGGGATGGTGGCCGGCATGGGGCCTTGGTAACGATGCAGACCGATGGCGACGAGGCTGGACTTATGGAATTCTTCGCTGGCATAGCGCAGACCGTTGGAATAGCCATCGATCGCCATCGGGACATCGCCCACATTGCCTATCTGGCAGAACACGATGCGCTCACCGGGCTTCCCAACCGCATGTTGCTCGACCGCAAGCTCAGCGCCCTGCTTGAAAAAGCATCACGGAAGCGAAGGTCTCTGGCCGTTGCCTTTGTCGACCTGGACAATTTCAAGCTGGTGAACGACACCCTAGGTCATGCGGCTGGCGACGAATTGCTGACGGTGGTTGCGCAGCGCATATCGACCCATATCGGCGGTCGCGGCATCGTCTCTCGGATCGGCGGCGATGAATTCATCATTGTTCTCGAAGAGTCCCCCGAGCCGATATACGAAAGGCTCGCCGACGTTCTCGCGGACATATCCAAGCCAATGGTCGTACAAGGGGTCGAAATCCGCGTCGGCTGCAGCATTGGCGTGGCTTGCGCCATGGAGCATGGCAAGACGGCCTCGGAACTGTTCGCGAATGCCGACATGGCGCTCTACCGTGCCAAGGAAGCGGGGCGCAACGCCATTCGACTGTTCACACCGGCCATGGCGGAGGACGCCCGCAACAAGCTGATCCGTATCGAAGAATTGCGACGAGCTGTGGAGCGAGACGAATTCGTGCTCCATTATCAGCCGCAGAAAGAAGTTCGCAGCGGCAGGGTCATTGGTGTCGAGGCCCTTGTGCGCTGGCAGCATCCCACCCAGGGCCTGTTGCTGCCTGGCGCCTTCATTCCGCTCGCTGAGGAAACCGGGCTCATCGTTCCGCTCGGTGAAATCGTTCTGCGCAAAGCCTGCCGGCAAGCCCGGCTATGGCAGGATCGCGATCTGCCGGCACTGCGTGTCGGCGTCAACGTATCGGCCCGGCAATTTCTGGAGAGTTCGCTGACAAGCCAGGTCGCATCCGCGCTGCAATCTGCGGATCTCGATCCGCAATGGCTTGAGCTCGAACTGACGGAAAGCTTGATCATGCGTGACGTTGAGGGCGCCATAGAGCGGATGCATGAGCTGAAGGCGCTGGGTGTCAGCCTCGCGATCGATGATTTCGGCACCGGATATTCAAGCCTGAGTACCCTCAGGCGTTTTCCGCTTTCCCGGCTGAAGATCGACAGATCGTTCATTGCCGATATTCCGGAAAAGCTCGGCGATATGGCTATTACATCCGCCATCGTATCGCTCGGCAGAACACTCGATCTTGAAGTCGTAGCGGAAGGCGTCGAGACCGAGGAGCAGGCTCGCTTTCTCGAAAGCGCCGGATGCGAACTGCTTCAAGGCTATCTGTTCGCCCGGCCCCTTCCCTCCTCAGAGATCGAAAGCCTGATTGCCGGGGCGGCTGCAAAACCTGCGTAGATATTCGCCCGAGAGCCGCTTGACGCGCGCGGACGCTTCTCAAGGAAATGTCACGATCTCTATCCAGTTCGCGCCGGCATTGACCGGATATCGGCCCACCACGTCGAGACCGCCATCGGCTTGGTCGATAGCATAGACCGATAGCCTGTCGGACTTCTCGCCGGATGCGACAAGGAACCGCCCCGATGGATCGATGCGGATGCCGCGCGGCTGTTGTTCGGTCGGATAGTTTCCGACGTAGGTCAGTCTTCCGTCACCTGAACCGACGTGGAAGAGCGCAATCCGACTGGTGGTTCTCTCCGTCGTATAGAGGAATTTGCCGTCCGGTGTGATGCCGATATCTGCGGCCCAGATCTTCGGCTTGCCAGTGTCTGCTGAAGCCACAGCCGATGCAGACACACCGGATACCGCCGGACCAGGCGGCGCGATACCTGGCAACAGCCCGGCATGCTCAGGAACGGAAGCAACACTTTCGATCTCGCTCAATGTGCCCTTATCGGTATCGAGCGCATAGTGAATGACATGGCCGGTCAGTTCCGTCAGGACGTAGACGGCCTTGTTGTCGGGCGAGATGACGATATGCCGCGGACCAAAGCCGGTGCCGGTTGCAACCTGGATCGGATCATTCGGCTTCAGTATCCCGGTCTCGGGGTCGAGAGTGAATTGCTGCACGGCATCAGACCCGAGATTGGTGGCAAAGACATATTTGCCTGTCCGGTCACTGACGATCGAATGGGCATTGCGCCCGGTTGCGATCACTTGCTGAGCCTGCGCGGTGACCAGCCCGTTTTTGCCGATGAGCATTACGGCGATCTTGCTGCCGCCATAGGAAGCAGCGAATAGAAGCGCGCCCGTCGGATCGAGGGAGATGTAGGCCATGCTGTCGGGCAGAGCGGCAACGGCCTCCTGCCTTAACCTGCCGCTTTCGGGGTCGATCGCCAGCGTCAGTACCCGGTAAGGCTGCGCACGGATGACGGCATAGAGATGCCGCCTGTCGGGACTGACCGCCATCGGCATGACCATCGGGCCAACATCCACGCTGGATATTGGCGTGAGCGTGCCTGTCGCCCCGTCCATCCTGTACGCATCGATCGTTCCGGCAACTGCCGTCGAGACATAGACTAATGTGCGAGATACACTGGAAGAAGTCTGAGCCACGGATCACCTCATCCGAACGTCACTGCCGATTGAACCGGCAATGCTTCGGATCCTTTAGCAAATATCATGCGGCTGCCATCGAATGCGCGAAGACCCGATAGTCGTCTTCCCGCCTCGATCTGCATCACCAAATATACGGAGCGCCTCTTCCGAGAGGGCGTTTGTATCATATGACATAATATGACCATAACAGCGTGTCGAGCATTATTGCGCCTGCAACTCGGCCAGGAGGCGATAGCGTCGCTGGCTTGCCAGCATATGTGCCCGCATCGCCTGGCGCGCTCGCTCCGGGTCCTGGTCTGCGATCGCGGCCAGAATTTCCGCATGCTCGGCATGCACCTTCTCCAGATAGGCGCGATCATTCGCTTCAGGCAATGTCGGAAACTGTCCGCGCGGGATGGTTCGGGCGCCGAAATGTCGGAGCACGTCGACATAGAATCGGTTATTCGTGGCAGCAGCAATCGCCATGTGGAATTCAAAATCCGCTTCGACGGTCGACAGCTCCTGCTCTATCAGCAGCGCCATCTTGCGGTTGGCGGCAGCAATTGCAGCCTCCTGTTCAGCCGTTCTGCGATAGGCGGCGATTGCCGCCGCCTCGCCTTCCGCCGCCATACGGAATTCCAGCAATTCCAGTGTCTCGGGGATGCTTTTGACCTCGATGGGCGTCAGCAGCAGGCCGGATCGCGCCGACGTTTCGGAAACAAATACGCCCTTGCCTTGAACGGGTCTGACGAGGCCTGCAGCACGAAGATCGGCAATCGCCTCGCGCACCACGGTCCGGCTAACATCGAAGGCCGCTTCGAGCTGCGGCTCTGTCGGAAGCTGGTCGCCCGCCTGAAGCTTGCCGGTCTCAATCTGCATGCGCAATTCATCGATGACCCTTTGTGCCAGCCTTTGCCTCGCCCGGGCATTTGTCCTCATTCCCGATCCCCGATCTATTCCCGCTGATCAACCTCAGCTAAGTCTTACAGTCAGCGTTAAGTCATAATACGAATAGTCTTACCACGGGACGTATCGAATGCAATCGGGACAGGCAGGACGATTAGATTTCCCAGTCGGAGGTATATGCTCTGGATCTCAAGCTCGACGACAGCTCCAGCTTGACCTCGATCGTTTTGCACAGCCTTGCCGCAAGAGTGTCGGACAGGACGGCGTCATCGATCCAATCCCTCTCCGTGGCATAAACGACATAAGGATTGATCACGCATTTGAAATCGAGCATCAGCGACATGGCGAGGCTTCCATATGCCATATAGCTATGCGGGAGCCCGCCGGAACATACGAAGGTGACGATCTGGTCGAACCAGGCTGATTTTCGTCCGCCGGCACCTGTCGCGCCGGTGAGCTCGATCAGGCTCTTGGCAGCGCTACCCACTGACCAATTGTAAATGGGCACGGCAAGCAGCACGCCATCCGCATCGCGAATTGCACGACATAGCCTATCGTAGGAAGGGTGCTCATAGCAGCTCGAGTTGTCGAATACAGGCATCTCGATATCCTGAAGATCGATAAACTCGACCTCGGCGCCCCTCTCCCCCAATAAGCTTTCTGCCTTACGAGCCATCCGGCGGCTCCGGCTTTCCGGGTCCATGCTGCAGGACAGAACAGTGATTTTCGATGGACGCATCCGTGTCTCGCTCCGTCGCCAGCGGCACTGCCTGAAATCTCACTACATCTTAGGATTAAGCGGATTCTTCGCGACCACAACTGACTTTTTTCTGCGCAATCGCTGCATTCCATCGATGCCACGCACATCGCGCACTGTCAAAACGGCATTTTCAGACCAACGCATTCTCTGCAACCGTACGGAACATACATTCTATAAATATATAGTATTATCATATATTTAAATACATATCCCGAAGCAGATTCTCATCGATTATGATGACGTGCAATATCGCGATCACACGAATTCCACACAATCATATTGACATTTGTCGAAAGCACTTCGAATATTGTCAATATCGGCGCTGAGCGATGATCGACGATGTCGTCGGGAGCTGTTCCAGCATCCGGAGTGCGGAGGAGAAAGTGGAATTCCTGCTTGAAGTAGAAGGGCTGAAGAAGTCCTTTGGCGGTGTCGCTGCATTGCGTGACGGGCGCTTTCAGCTGCGGTCCGGCTCCGTCCATGCTCTGTGCGGCGGCAACGGCGCCGGCAAGTCGACTTTCCTCAAGATCCTGATGGGCATTCACAAGCGCGATGCCGGCTCCATTCGCCGCCGCGGCAAGGACGTGGATTATGCAAGCCCTGCCGAAGCGCTTGCGGCCGGCATCGCCATCATCGAGCAGGAACTCAGCCCCATCCCACACATGACCGTTGCGGAGAACATCTATCTCGGCCGCGAGCCATCGGCGCGTTTCGGCGGCATCGACTTCAAGACGATGAACCGCAACGCGCAGGCGTTGCTCGACCGGCTGCAATTCAACATTCGCGCCACGCAATTCATGATGAACCTTTCGGTCGCCCAGGTTCAGCTGGTCGAGATCGCCAAGGCACTTAGCCACGATGCCGAAGTGATCTTCATGGATGAGCCCACCTCGGCCATCGGCGAGAAGGAAGCGCAGCAGCTCTTTGCAACCATCGAACGCCTGAAGGGCGAGGGCAAAGGCGTTGTCTACGTCTCGCACCGCCTGTCCGAGATCTTCCAGATCGCAGATTCCTACACCGCCTTCCGCGACGGGTCCTATGTCGGCAGCGGCGCGCTTGCCGATATCGATCGGCCCGGCCTCATCCGCATGATCGTTGGCCGCGAGCTTGGCGAGGAATACATCAAGACGAACGTGCCGACGGCAACGCCGGGGCTGGAAGTCTCCGGCCTTAGCGCAGAGGGCAAAGTCAACGACATCTCGTTCACCGCTCACAAGGGCGAGATTTTCGGCATTTACGGCCTGATGGGATCCGGCCGGACCGAGATCTTCAACTGCATCTTCGGCGTCGATGCCGTCAGCAGCGGCCAGATCAAGCTTGCGGGAGCGCCCATTACCGTACGCAAGCCGGCCGAAGCCATGCAGCACGGCATCGCCTTCGTTACGGAGGATCGCAAGCTGACCGGCCTCAATCTGATCGACAGCGTGCGCAACAACATCTGCCTTGCGAGCCTGCCTGAAATGAGCCCGCGCTTCTCGATGGATCGTCGGGCTGAGGCCGGCGCCAGCCAGGACATGATCCAGCGCTTCGGCATCAAGGCGGCGCGCGACAGCATGCCGGTCTCCGGCCTTTCCGGCGGTAACCAGCAGAAAGTCGTGCTTGGCAAGTGGTTCCTGCGCAAACCGAAAGTGCTGCTGCTCGACGAACCGACGCGCGGCGTCGATGTCGGCGCCAAGCGCGAAATCTATCGCATCATCTGCGACTTCGCCGCCGAAGGCGGTACCGTGATCATGATCTCATCCGAAATAGACGAGGTTCTTGGCATGTCCGACCGCATCCTGGTGATGCGGCAGGGACGGTCCGCCGGAATTCTCAAGAGGGAGGAGGCCGACGCGCAATCGCTCGTGCATCTGTCGACCTGAATGCGACAGCGCACGAAGACAAGAATGAAGCGCCCGGCAACAAGAGGTATTTGCAATGTCCGCCACTGACAACAATCAATCCAACTCGTGGTTCGGCTCGGACCGGCGCAGGTTGATTATTCAGGAATACGGGATCTTTCTCGCCTTCCTGTTGCTCGCTATCGTCCTCTCGTTCTCGAATGAGTATTTCCTGACGGCAGGCAATATTTCCAACGTCTTGCTGCAGACCTCGATCAACGGCGTGCTCGCGATCGGCATGACATTCGTCATCCTCACGCGCGGCATCGATCTCTCCGTCGGCTCCGTGGTCGCACTGACAGGCATCGTTAGCGCAAGCTTTGCTACCACTTCGGCAACTGCCGGCATTGTTGGTGCGCCCTATCCGCCCTATGTCGCGCTCGCAGTCGGCCTGCTCGTCGGCATCGCCTGCGGTGCCGTCGTCGGCCTCATTGTCTCGCGTTTCGCCGTCCCAGCTTTCGTCGCAACGCTTGGCATGCTGTCTGCCGCCCGCGGCCTGACGCTGATCTATGGCGGCGGCAAGCCGGTTCCGGCGCTGACCCCGGATTTCCGTTGGATCGGCACCGGCAGCGTCTTGTCCATCCCGATGCCGGTCATCCTGCTTGCCATCGTCTTCATCGTCGCATGGTGGGTTTTGAACCGTACTCGCTTCGGCCGCTATATCTATGCCGTCGGCGGTAACCCGCATGCGGCCATTACTTCGGGCATCAATGTCAGCAAGCTGCGCTTCCTCGTTTACGTGATTTCCGGCGGTCTTTCCGGGCTGGCAGGCATGATCCTTGCCGCTCGCACCGGCTCCGCCCTGCCACAGGCCGGCATTGCCTATGAGCTCGACGCAATCGCGGCTGTCGTCATCGGCGGCACCAGCCTTTCCGGCGGTGTCGGCCGCATCACCGGCACGCTGATCGGCGCATTGATCATCGGCGTCATGAACAACGGCCTCGATCTCATGGGGATCCAATCCTACTACCAGCAGGTCCTCAAGGGCGCACTCATCGTCGGCGCCGTCATGCTCGACCAAAAGAGAAACCTGGGCGGCTGAGCCCAAAGAAATTCCAGTGTTCGCACTCGGAAAACCAAACGGCGCGTCGAGGCGACGGCCGGACTTTCAACGGAGGAGACTTATAATGAAGAAATTATTGATTGCTCTTGCTGCAGCGACCGCAATTCTGGCATCGCCTGCCCTCGCCCAGGACAAGAAACTGAAGATCGGCGCGGCGCCTTACGGCCTCAATGCCGAGTTCATGCAGATCTGGTCGGCAGCACTGAAGGAACATCCCGCCGTCAAGAACGGCGACGTCGATCTGACCATCTTCGACGGCCGCTACGACGCGCTCGTGCAGCAGGAGCAGGTCAACACGATGATCACGCAGAAGTTCGACGCGATCATCTTCGTGCCGATCGATATCGAAGCTGCGGCAACCGCCGTTCAGGCCGCTCACGATGCCGGCATCCCGGTCGTCGGCTCGAACACGCGCGTCAACTCCGATCTCCTGACCTCCTATGTCGGCTCCGACGATACGATCTCCGGCTACATGGAAGCCAAGACCGTGCTCGACAAGATCGGCTGCAAGGGCAATGTCGTGATCCTCGAAGGCCCGATCGGCCAGTCGGCGCAGATTTCACGCCTCGAAGGCAACAAGAAGGCGCTTGCCGAGTGCCCGAATGTGAAGGTGCTGGAAGACCAGACCGCAAACTGGTCGCGCGCCGAAGCCCAGACCCTGATGGAAAACTGGCTGACCTCGCACCCGGGTCAGATTAACGGTGTTATCGGCCAGAACGACGAGATGGCGCTCGGCGCCATCGAAGCGATCAAGGCTGCCAAGCTCAACGTCAAGGATTTCGCCATTGCCGGTATCGACGGCATCACCGATGCCCTTCATGCCGTAAAGGACGGCACGATGACCTCCATCCTGCAGGACGCCAGCGCGCAGGCCCAGGGCGCCCTCGACCTCGCAATCTTTGCCGCCAAGAAGGGCAGCTACAAGCCGGAATCCAAGATCTGGGAACAGTATCCGGCCATGCCGTTCAACGACGGCAAGGAGAAGAACTATAATGTTCCGTGGACCCCGGTAACGGCAGAAAACGTCGACAAGCTGCTCGAAACCCGCAAGTAAGATCAATGCGACGGGGCGAACTTCGCCCCGTCTCACCCCCAAGACAGAGGCTTGAAGAAGATGACCGAGACATCCCCAGACATTGATTTGAACTTCCCGCTCTCCGGCAAGACGGCGCTTGTTACGGGCGGCGGCTCCGGCATCGGCGCTGCAATCGCGGCAGCATTCGCTTCCAAGGGTGCAAAGGTCGCCGTCCTCGATATCAATGTCGACATGGCGAAAGCCAAGGCATCCGAAATCGGCGGTGGCGCTGAGGCATTCGTCTGTGACGTGTCCGATCCGGCTTCGGTCAACAAGGCTGTCAGCGACGTCGTCGCACAATTCGGCGGCATCGATATCGCCGTAAACAGCGCCGGTGTCGTCTTCCTTGCCCCTGCCGAGGATCTGCCGCTCGACTATTGGGACAAGACGATCAACATCAACCTCAAGGGCACGTTCCTGGTCACGCAGGCCGTCGGCCGCGCCATGATTGCTGCCGGCAAGGGCGGCAAGATCGTCAACCTCGCCTCGCAGGCCGGCACGGTCGCCATCGAGGAGCATGTTGCCTACTGCGCCTCCAAGTTCGGCGTGATCGGCATGTCCAAGACCTTTGCCGCCGAATGGGGCAAGCACGGCATCAACGTCAACACCATCTCGCCGACGATCGTGCTGACCGAACTCGGCAGGAAGGCCTGGGCCGGCGAAAAGGGCGAGGCCGCCAAGAAGCGCATTCCCACCGGCCGCTTTGCCTTCCCGCAAGAGATCGCAGCAGCGGCTGTTTTCCTCTCCTCGTCCGGCGCGGAGATGATCAACGGCGCCGATCTGCTGATCGACGGCGGCTACACCATTCTTTGAGCGCAAACGCTCGACAATTCGACAGGAGAGACCATGCAGCGGTTCATCAACAATCCCGATGAAGTCGTTGAAGATACTGTAAAAGGCTTCATCAAGGCGCATTCGGATATCGTCCGTCTGGCAGAAAATCCGCGCGTCGTCGTCGCCAAGGATGCCCCGCATACCGGCAAGGTCGGCGTGATCACCGGCGGCGGTTCGGGCCATGAGCCAGCCTTCATCGGCTATACCGGCAAGAACATGCTGGATGCGGTCGCGGTCGGCGAGCTCTTTTCGTCTCCAACGGCCAAGAGCTTCCACGATGCTATCCGCGAAGCCAACGGCGGCCGTGGCGTCATCTGCCTTTACGGCAACTATGCCGGCGACAACATGAACGTGAAGATGGCAATGAAGCTGGCCGCCAAGGACGGGATTGAAGTCGCGACCGTGGTCGCCAACGACGATGTCTGCTCCGCACCGCCGGAGGAGCGCGAAAAGCGCCGCGGCGTCGCCGGTGAAATCTTCATGTGGAAGGTTGGCGGCGCCAAGGCTTCCAAGGGTGCAAACCTCGAGGAAGTCCGTGTGGCCGCGCAGAAGGCGATCGACAGTTGCCGCTCCGTCGGCATCGGTCTTGGTCCCTGTACTCTGCCCGCCGTCGGTCATCCGAATTTCCAGATCGAGCCAGGCACGATGGAAGTGGGCATCGGCCATCATGGCGAACCCGGCGTTCGCGTCGAGCCGCTGAAGACGGCGGCCGAAATTGCCGAAGACATGTGCCAGATCGTGCTCGACGATCATAATCTGGCAGCCGGAACGGAAGTAGCCGTCCTCGTATCGGGCCTCGGCGCAACACCGGTCAACGAGCTCTACATCCTCAACGATACGATTGAGGCGAAGATCTCGGAACGGGGTCTGAAGATCCACAAGACCTATATCGGCAACTACTTCACGTCGCTCGAAATGGTCGGCGCCACGCTGACCGTGATGGCGCTCGACGACGAGCTGAAAGAGCTTCTCGACGTCGAGGTCGAGTGCACGACGCTACTCTGAGGGGAACGCACGCATGCAGACATTCAACAACGCAATGGCTGGCGATATCGTCTTGGCGATGGCCGACCGTATCGTCGAGAACCGTGCCTATCTCAGCGAGATCGACGGTAAGATCGGCGATGGCGACCACGGCGTCAACATGGCCAAGGGCTTCGGCATGGCCGCCGAGCGCCTGAAGGGCAAGAACCAGTCGCTGTCAGCCTCGCTCGACACGCTGGGCACGGTGCTGATGACCGAGATCGGTGGCTCCATGGGGCCGCTCTACGGCATCATGTTCACCGAGATTGCAGAAAAGCTCGACGGCATCGAAGCGATCGACAGTGCCGCCTATAGCAAGGCGCTGCATGCCGGGCTCGAAGGCATCCAGTCTATCGGCTCCGCCAAGGTCGGCGACAAGACGCTGCTCGACACGCTGGTTCCGGCGATCGAAGCGTTCGATGCCGCCAATGCAGCCGGCAAATCTTTCGCCGATGCACTCGAAGCATTGATCGCAGCCGCCGAGGCCGGTCGCGACTCGACGCTCAACCTCGTGGCCAGGATCGGCCGCGCGAGCAGGCTGGGCGAGCGTTCGCTTGGCGTGCTGGATGCAGGCGCGACCTCTTGCGCAATCATCCTGAACGAGCTTTCCGAGGGTGCGCGCGCGCGCCTGCAGTAACAAGGCTCTCCCAAGGCTGCGCGATCTCGTGCTCCACCACGGGGTCGCGCGCCGCTCCCTTCGAAGAAGAAGCATTTGCAAACCTGCGCCAATGCTTCCATCTTCTGGCGGAAAATGGGAACAGTGAATCGTCATGACAGGCAAGGCATCTTCGGTCGGTAAACATAGTGCAAGCAAAGCGGGCGTGCCTGATGCGTCCGACAGCATGCCGCTGCGCTATGGCGACGACCCCTATGTCTGGGCCTGCTGGCTCTATTATGAAGATGGCAAGACCCAGGGCGATATCGCCGAGATCATGGGCATTTCGCGAGCGACCGTGAACAGCTATCTCGCCGATGCCCGCAGCCGCGGCATCGTCAATATCTCCCTCGAACCGTCCCGCCTGAGTTCGCTCTCCATCGCCCAGGAGCTCAAGCGCCATTTCGGCCTGCATGACTGTCTCGTCGTGCCCAGCGATGACGGCTCCCGGCCGCTGATCGACCGCCTCGGAACCGCCGGTGCGCAGGCGATTGCCAGGCTCCTGAAATCCGGCGACACGCTTGCCGTCGCCTGGGGCCGAACCGTTCTTGCCGTTGCCGAACAGGCCAATGTGCCGAACCTGCAGGACGTCACCATCGTCCAGGCGACCGGCGGCACGCGTGCGCGCTTCGCCTATACGCCGGAACTTTGCGCGGCCGCCTTCGCTAACGCAACCGATGGCAAGCTCATCAACATCACGGCGCCCGCCATCGTCTCGGCCCCGGAAGTTCGCGACATTCTGCTGCGAGAGCCGCTGGTCGAGGATCAGTTTGCCACACTCTCCAAAGCCAACAAGGCAATTTTCGGCGTAGCGTCTCTGCGGCCGAATTCCACGATTCATAGCAGCGGCTTCTTCGAGTCCGTCTCGCTGCAGGACTATCTCGCGAAGAATGCCGTCGGCGTTCTCGCCGGGCGCTTCATCGATGCGAAAGGCCAGCCGGTTGCCGGGCCGCTTGACGATCGCACCATCGGCATATCCCTCGACATGCTGAAATCCATCGGCCTGCGGATCGCCGTTGCCGGCGGCTTCGACAAGGTGCCGGCAATCCTTGCCGCCTTGCGCGGCGGGTACATCAACGTCCTGATTACCGATGCTGCCACGGGTCGAGGCATCCTCAATGCAGACGGTGTCACCGAATTCGACCAGAAAGCCCAGCAGCGCCCGCGAACGGACAACAGCGTTGCCCTGCCCAGCAGCTACCGAACGCACATCAAGAAGTTCCTCAACGACCCGGACGATGTCGTCGACGAAATGCTTGAGGGTATCGTCAAGGCGCATGCCTCGCATATCGTGCCGATCAAGGGATCGAACCGGGCGCTGGTGGCGCGAAATGGTCCGCGAGTCGGCAAGGTTGGGCTGGTGATCGGCGGCGGCACAGGTCACGAACCCTGCTTCCTCGGCTATGTCGGCAAGGGCCTTGCCGATGCCGTCGCCATTGGCAACATCTTTTCCTCGCCGCCACCGACGCCGATCCTAGAATGCGCCAAGGCCTCTTCCCGCGGCGAAGGGGTGCTTTTTGTCTATGGCAATTATGCCGGCGACGTCATGAACTTCGAAATGGCTGCGGAAATGGCGCAGGAACAGCAGATCGATGTCCGCACAGTGCTGACTACGGATGATATTTCATCGTCACCGATCGAGGATCGGGACGGACGGCGTGGTGTTGCCGGCAACTTCTTCATCTTCAAGATTGCGGGCGCTGCCTGCGACAAGGGTCTGTCGCTCGACGCCTGCGAGGCGATAACGCGCAAGGCCAATGACCGCACCTTTACGATGGGCGTTGCGCTGGAGCCATGCTCGCTGCCGCAGACGCGGCGACACAATTTTGAGATCGGGCCTGACGACATCGAATTCGGCATGGGCATTCACGGCGAACGCGGCGTCACCCGCGAAAAGATGATGAGCGCCGATGAGATCACCGACCGCGTGATGGACCGGATTTTTTCGGAGATGAAGCCTGTTGCAGGAGACCGGGTGGCGGTGCTGATCAACTCGTTCGGCGCGACGCCACTGATGGAGCTCTATATCCTGTTCCGCCGCGTCGAGCAGCGGCTGAGCGCCAAGGACATCAAGATCGAGGCGAACTGGGTGGGGCACTATTGCACATCGCTCGACATGGTCGGCGCCTCCATATCCATCCTGCATCTCGATCAGGAACTGACCGAAATGCTGCACCATCCATGCGACACCTTCGCCTTGAAGGTCGGATGAACCTATAAGAATGCGCCCGGCAACAATAGAAATGGCCGGGACCGGGAGGAAGACGATGTCGGAAAAAGCGGCGCGATGCCTGGGCACGATGTTTCAGCGCATATCGATCGCGATCAACGCCGAAAAGGACCGGCTCTCCGAGCTGGATGGCGCAATCGGCGACGCCGATCACGGCATCACCATGTCCCTCGGCTTCATGGCGGTGAATGCCGAATTGGCAAAACTCGATCTTGCGCAGACACTACCCTCAGAGATCTTTTCCGTCGCAGCCTCCGCTTTTCTGGATGCCGTCGGCGCATCGACCGGCCCGCTCTATGCCACAGCCTTCCGCCGCGCCTCGCAAGCATTGAAGACGGATGAATCCCTTTCCCCAGCCTGCCAGGCCATGATCATCGATGAGATGCGCGCCGGCATCCAGCAACGCGGCAAGGGCCAGCGCGGCGACAAGACCATGCTCGACGCCTGGATCCCCGCCGCCGAAGCCGCCATCGAGGCACAGGCACGCTCACGCGATGTTATCGCCATGTGGAATTCCATCGTCGACGCCGCCGAAGCCGGAGCGAATTCCACAAGCTCCATGGTCGCCGCCCGCGGCCGCGCGGCGCGGCTGGGGGAAAGGTCGCTTGGGCATATCGACCCGGGAGCGGCATCGGCGGTGATTATTCTGCGGGCAATGCAGGATACGTTTGTGGAGAGGTGAGTGGGGGTGATTAAGCATAACTCTTAAATTGAGCCTGGCACGCAGGCTTCCTTTGTTAAGGAAATGCCGGCCGGATATTCATAGAAAACGCCACTTCGTCACATCCGGCGTCTACATCCGCGCCTATTGGCTCGGCGCGACAACTGGAATGACCTCGTCGACGATATCCTGGCGTCCATCAATCTCGACAGCAAAAGAATAATGCACCGAGCTCGGACGCCGGCCAAGCGGCTCGGCCAAATTCACTCGCCGGTACGAGGTGGCCAGATTGGCAAGCTCGGGATGCTCGCGAAGATAAATTTCCGTTTCCGACAAGGAACCATGAATCTTGCGCAGTTGCGGCAAGAGCTGACGCCCATTTTCGTCCTCAATAAATTTGTAGGTGTCGGACGAAGTTGCGCTCATCAGAATATTCCATATATCCTCCGGTGCCTTTCGCACTACCAGGAATAGTTCTACCGCATTCTCTGGCATCTCAATTCCTGCAAGACTGTATAGCTCGTGCAAATCATGCGGTGGAGGATCGGTTTCCCTGCGGCTTGTCAAATCCATCAGAAGAGTAACATCCAATGAAAGGGTAAAATGACGTCCCTTCCTATGCCACAGATCGATTGCTCCCAAGCTTGAATATCCAATGGCAGCAAAATCCTCGCTTCGCAGGTTTGGCGCATTGTCCAATATGTCTGAGAGATAGTCATCGAAGATGAACGGCATGCACAGATGGTAGTTACGATCTGAGTAATATCCCACACCGTGTTCCACCCAAAAGGCTATCAAATCTGCAGGAACTCTACCATGGGCTTTCGCAGCTTCCGCCTCCGAAACCTGCATTGTCTCTCGTGGCTTACCTCGCGCTGCAAGAAATTCGTCGGCTGACATATGACCCCGCTAAATCGCTCTCGCCAATGTCTATTTGGTGTTGGTTAACGAGTTCTCGTCCTTGTGACTTCCAGACTTATCGAAGCAATAACTAAATGTCCGGATGCTTGATCCGCTCCCACGCCTGACCGTCAAATCGAAAAATGTCCTTTGAAGCCACCACCCATAAAACATCTCCGACAGATTGCGCAAAGAACGGCCCATCATCAATGGATTCAGGATCGTCGCGACTCATAAGGCGCGGCAGGGGCGGCTGGAATCTGTGAAATTCGCCACTGCTTGGATCAAGCTCGTAAAGGCCGCCCGGCCTGACGCTCGCTGGCAAGACGAGCTTGCCGCGATAGGGCGTGATAGAATGAAACAGATTCAATCGCGTGTCGGCGTTTACTGGAGCGAAGCCGCGATTGCGGCTGCCATGCAAAATAACACCCTCACGACCGCAGACCCAGACACTTTCGGCGTTTTCAATATAAATGCCGGTCAGCGCAGCTTCAGCCAGCGGTATATTGATTTCATGCAGCTCACTGCCGTCCCAGAAGCAAAGGACAGGCTTTGTTCGCTCGGTTCCACACACATAGATGGCATCTTCTGAAAGCCCCTTGATATCGTAGAAGACTACCTCTCGCGTACCTGGATTGAGAGCTTTCTGGATTATCCATTCTTTCCAGCCGGGCTGCCCCAAACTAGGGCCACTCTCCAACAACCGCTTCTTTGCTTCAGGATCATTCAGCACCGCGTCAGATAGCATTCGCCAGTCATCGCGGCCGTGACGCACGTAAACCTGCCCGCCGGCGCCGCAAGCGTAAAGCCGCTCGCCAATCTGGGAGATTTTCAACATCTTGCCGTAGAATTTGGAATCGTCCGCCGTTGTGCCTGCACCGACAATCCGCTCCTGGAATCTATCAGGCGATGCGAAATGATAAACGTCGCCTTCCGCTGATAATAGGACAAAATAAGACTGAGATGAATTGTGATCATCAAAATAGACGATATCCTGAACACTAAGCGGGAAATTTTCGTAGTACCAATACTCGCCAAAATCGGCTCGATGGCGATACTGATAAGCACGCGCGTCAGGCTGGTAAATCTCTGCGCTATCCAACACAGCAACGACACATAATACGTCTTCAGATGCAACTCCAGCACGTGATAAGCTTATCATTTTCACTGTCCGCCCTTCTTCCATGGGTATGTCGCACCACTCTTAAGAGCTCCTATCGTTTCAGGCTCCAACGGATTTTTTCCAATATCCTTAACAGCGCGAATTAGCTGGTTATCATTTTTCGGTCCAAATTGCTCACCAACCTTTTCGGCTATCTCTTGCGCGCAATCTGGTCTCGCACCAATCATTGCCATGGTCGAGATTGTCACAACATCAGACAACTTTGCGGTTCCAGGAGGGGACGAACCTTTCCCCAGGCTTTCGATGCTGCTATCCCCCAAATGCGCCTCGTGATGCTCAGTGTCCTGCATTGCTGCATTGCCAATTACGCAAATTGCCATGCCATCATTCAAACTTGGCATATTTGGAATGCGCTTATCTCCGTCGCTTCGTGCACCGTAGCGTAACGTCCAATCCGGCACGATATGGTGTGCTTGCATGCCATATTGTCCGCAGATATCCCTCATCTTGCCGTAACGGTCTACTTGGCATTTTTTTCGATATTCGTCGCGTTCTTTAACTCGCACAGTGTCGGCTAGGGGAACTGGCTGAAGGGTAGCCAGCGTCTGCCTACGCTTACGAAGCTCGGCTTTCGTTTCTTCTACTATGGCGCCACCGCTATCCCAAAACGGCAGGCCGTCTATTCGCTGTAACGCTTCTCGAAGGCGCTTGGCTTCGTAGTCGTCTTGCGGAGGAAAATCCGAAAAATTCCTTTTATTGGTGGGGATCAGCATGCCCGCTGCAAAGATGCCAATGCCAAGCAATACAGTTCCAAGGCCCACGCCTGTTGCCGTCGCAGCAGTTCCGCCAGCTGCAGTTGTCGCCGCGCCCCCAGTAGCGGCTGTTCCGACTGCGGCACCTTCTCCCAGCAAGGCGGCGCCACCTGCAGGCGCGACGAAACCGAGAACTGCACCAGGAGGAGCGGCATTTTGCCCAGAACGGCTTGCTTTAGTGGTGGTAGCCCGCAGCGAACCGCGTATTGGGTCATCATCCTTAGGCGGATCAAAAGTTTTGGTATTTTTTACGAAGATTGCTTCGCCCTGGGTATTTTTATTATTCATCCAGAAGCGATCAAGATGCCTGATAACATGGGACCCTTCCGCCTTAACTTGTGAGGCATGCCCAATAGGTTCACAGATGCTTTCGACGGTTCCCGATTTCACCCCTTTCTTTGTTCCAGGTGCATCACCGTGCACGTGTATCGTGCAAGACCGCATTACCATGGCTCTGTAGCCAGTAAATCGGACGGAAGAGGTGTAGTTACGATCATGCCCGCAATAATCAACAACGGGATACGGAATAGGAACGATGGATGAACCGACCGGTGTCAGACAAACATCCGGAGAAAGTGACACGATGCGTGCGTCATCGACATCTCGAAGACCTTCAAGTGGACGGTTTGTAGTCCATGGCGTCGGATAGCCGGGCTCGCCTGTATGATTATCATCAGCTACACTCATGTCGCCGTTTCCAGGTTCTCGACAGTCAGTTTTACTCTCGTCAGCGTAAGCCTCGCATCGGCCGCGTCTGGCAGAGGAAACCGCACCCTCCAGGTCAACAACACCCGATCGTCTCTGCGCCAATCGAAATGAACGCCATCAAGCTTCAGGACATGCCAATCGCTCGTATCCTCGCGCATGCAATGAACGCCGAAGGTTAAGCCCGGCAATTGGCCAAACGCTTGAGGCAAATTGGCGTGGAGATTCTCGAGGTGGTAGCTCTCGTCTCCCCGAAAATGCGGGGTCGCGATCAGGTCGGGATGGGCGCATTGCCAGAAACGAGGATCGAAGTCAGCTGGCAGCAATGGATGACGCTCGTTTAGCCAATGCGCGTCATAAGTTCCGGAATGTTTCTGGCGAAAACGCCACCAGGGGGATACCGGGCCGAACCCTTCCGGCTGAGCGGCGGTACGCCAATCCAGTTGCTCGTCGTTATCGATCGTGATCTGCGGCGCTCGCACAGGAGCGGAGCCCGGCTCCATATCAAGATTGACGATGCCGCAGCCTAAGGGATTATATACTTCGACATCGGCGGGAATATCGGCGTCCGGATCACCTGTGCCCGGCACCTCGCCGCCATAGGCGTTCGACCATGTCATCGGCAAAACGCTCACGGGCGCCGTCTCGGAAAGTCTCCAATCCTTAAGCACCCGCTTCGGTTCTTTCGCGGAGAATCCAGCCCAAGCATCGCGAACAACCGGCTTCCAGAAGCGTTCGCCATAGACGCGCAGCTTCTTTTCGAGATGGCCGACACGGAGTGAAACCATCCAATTCGTCGAAGGCTGACTTCCGGGTGCATGGGCATTGCCAAGGAAAGTGATATCCGTGCCTGGCTTTTCCGGGGTCAAATCGGTTTGCCGCAGCATGATGCCCTTGTGGGGATCGCCATCATAGGCATCCTCCCACTGGAACTCTTCCTGCTCCCGCATGATTTCCAGCGGCTGGCCCTGATTATGACGGAACGTGCCACGAACAGCCACAACACAATCGAGCTTCCCGTCCTTGTCGAATTGACGGAATGCCATCGCCGGAAAAGGCAGCCGATTAATCAATTCCATGGAGCGCCTCAGTTCAAATCAATCGGCTTGCCGCGCATTTGAAAATGACCGGTGGCCACGAAATTGAATGTTTTTCCAAGGATTATGACCTCACCATTGGATTTCATGATGAACTTGGAGTCGCCGCATTCGATAACGAACTCCTCACCAACTGCGATTTTCTTGAATTTTCCGACGCTCTCCAATGAGGTCTGGCCGACATTCGTGACCTTGCTCATGCCGATCTGCTCGGCTCGTGCGATGCCGATCGTGTCAGATTTGAAGGCACCGACGACGGTATTCATGATGCCCGGAAGCGGAAATAAACCGCCTGCGGCATCCCCCACTCCCGTGCCTGATCCGGCAAGATCCGTGCCGGCATCCGCCCTTGGATTAGGCCCTGAAACAACGCCTTCCCGGCTGCCAAGACCACCAGCCCCCAAGAAACCCAGTGCCGAGGAAGCAACTGTCCCCGCGAAGGCGGTGAGACCTGCGCCGCCGCCACCGGCAATCTGGCCTGCCTGTGCCAGCAATCCCGCTGTATGACCGGACAATCCCTGCACCGCCCCCATCAGCGCCATGGCCATCGGCCCCGTACCGCCAACTACCGTATTCACCGATCCGCCAATCTCGTGCTTCTGGTTGCCGCTCACCTCGACGGCGCGATTGCCGCCGATGGAAGCGACTTCGTGGCGGTCGATGCGTTTGGTGCGGTCGTTTCGCACGCGCGTCGTCTGGTCCTTCTGGGCGTGGAAGAACATGTTTTCTCGGCCGGCATCGTCCTCGAAGGTCATCTCGTTGAAGCCGGTACCCTTATGGGTATTGGAGCGCATGACCATGCGGGTCTTATTCCCAGGCAGATCGTAGGGCACGCCATTGCTCGGGTTCGGCACCACGCCGGTCACCAACGGCCGGTCCGGATCGCCGTCGATGAAGGCGACCATGACTTCCATGCCGATACGCGGGATGACCTGACCGCCCCATGTGCCGCCGGCCCAGTTCTGGGCGACGCGTACCCAGCAGGTGTCCGATCCGTCCTTCTTGGCGCGGCGGTCCCAGGGATACCAGAGCTTGATGCGGCCATACTGATCGGGATGGATTTCCTCTCCGGAAGGGCCGGCGACGATCGCGACCTGCGTGCCGCGAATGCGTGGCCGCTCGGTCTTGCGATGCGGCGTCATTGCGACGCGCGACGGCACGGCTTCGAATTCGTTGCTATATTCCGGCTGATCCATGTTGGTTTCATAGGAGGGATCGACCGCAAAATGTGTGGCCCGAACGATGACATGCTCTTCATAGACATGCTCGGGATGTGCCACTTCATAGGGCGTAAACCGCCGGCCGGCTTCCAGCACGCGCGACGATGATCGCCCCACGACCCTATTATGGTCAGCCTCGCTCGCCTGCATACGCAGCTTCTGCGCCCGCTCGGCCTCAGCGACGGATGAAATGCGGGCCGGATATTCGTAAAGCTCGCTCTTCATCGCGCCCGGCATCTGCACCAGTGACGGTGTCGTGGTGCTTGGCACCATCTGCGGCGTCTCGAAATTCCAATCGGCGCCGGCGCGTTGCCCGGGAACGTAAGCGTAATGCTTCATCCAATCGTTGATGTGGTTGCGATCCGTCGAGCCTTGGGCAAGGCGTACACGGCCCTCGCCCTGCGCGGAGGGAGAAGGCCCCGCCCAGGAATTGGCGCCATCGGCAACATGCAGCCGATGGCTGCCTTCCTCATGCGAAAACCAGTAGAAAAGACCGTCTTCCTCGAAGCGGCGGGTCAGATAATCCAGATCCGTTTCGTTCCATTGCACGGAGTAATGCTGCGGCGGAGGCGGTGTGACGACGCCGGAAACATCCGGAGCAGGAATCCCGTGTTCGGAAAAGAGCGTCTCGACGATATCGATGCTGGTCTTGTCCATCCATATGCGGCAGTCGGAACGCTGGGACAGAAGCCACATCTGCGGCTTCAGCACCATCGAATAGGAGCGCAGGCCACGCGTGATCGGCGGCCCCTCCTGAAGTGCCGTCACGAGACCGTTGAAGGGACGGCGGACACCATCGCCCCCATCTTCGGCCTGTTGAACCTCCAGTGAGATGTCGATCAGACGACCGATCAGCTCCTCCGGCTGAATGACCTCGCGCTTGGCGCGAACCGAGAGCCTGATGTCGAAGAGCGACGATACACCTTCCGTTATCATCACTCGTTCTGGCAGGAGCTGGTCCGTACCGAGCGGCGATGAGACCCGAAGATTTCGGGTCGCCTGGATGAAATCATTGGCCGAGGGCTGATCGTTCATCTGCGCTTATCCTACCAGTGAGCTTGCCGAGCCTATATTGCCGGCGCTGCCAATCTGTTGCTTGCGGCCGCCGACGAGATAGACCATCTGGAACAGGGTTCCGTTCGGCAGCGTCTCGTGCATGCCTGGGCCGTAAAGTACCTGCGGGGTCAGGATCTTGCCGATATCGGTGCGGTTCGGCACCGTGCCAAGCAAATAGGCGCCGCGCGCCATCAAGACCCGTGTTTCGCCGTCGCTGACGGAATAATTGAATTGCGTAACGAACACCGAATGATGGTTGATGTCCATTTCGCGAATGATGTGCGCTTCATTGTTGCGCAGCCATCTCTGGAGCCAATGCGTCAGCGACATTTCGTTGGCTTTTTCGGAGAACATCCGGAAAAGCGATGCCGCGGCGCCCATGGCTTGACCGCGTGCCGCAAATTCACGCGGTCCGCTCTGATAGGAAAAATAATCGTAAGATGGGCCACGGCCAGCACGCCGGACGGGCGGAAGATCGGTCTGCTTCACCGGCTCCATCTGCAGCGCCGGCGACGAAACGGAAAAATCTACCATGGCGACCTCCACTGAGGGGTGTTTGCCGGAACATGACAATCGCAGCCATCGCGGCGATTTGGCACCGGACACGATTCCGGCGCGCTGATGCCAACGCGCCGGAAAGCGATGCTAATGTTAGGCAGCCTTGGTCGTTGCCAGGTCGTAAGACGCGATCATCGGCGACTGCGGCGTCTGCGAGTCGTCGTAAGGCGTGTACTTCACTTCCATCTTGGTGAAGTTGAGCTTGATCGTTTCGACCGGGCGGTCACCGTTGGAATCGACCGAGTAGCTGGCGATCAGCGTGTTGGTGAGCGTGTACTCGATGTAGGTATCGCCCGGGTTGCCGGTCGTTACCAGATGGATCACGGCTTGCTTGCCGGTGCGGCCCGAGCATGCCTCCTGGAACAGCTTCGTCGACGAGGAATCGCTGACCTTGGTCAGGATAACTTCCGAAACGGTCGGCTCGGAAGCTTCGCGGTTCGCAGCCGAGCCGGCTGACGTCTTCATGTTACGCGAAACATTCCAGTGGATGACTTCGATGTCCATCCACTTCTTGTGCTGCTCGTGGGTTGCATCACCCTGAATTCCGTCGATCTGCAGATAAATCGGCATGCTCTGAACTCTCCTGTTGAGATTTGAATTCGCCCTGTCGCTGCAGGGCGGGGTTACCCTTCCGTCTAATGCCGCATCCGGGCGCTGTGTTCGTCCGGGGCTGCTTTATTCGCCGTGCCGCCTTCCTCGGGGCCAACGAATTCATTGTCGCCCACCGCATTCTCTTCGATGAGAAAACGGTGATCGTGAAAGCTGATGGTGATACCGCCAACCCTATGCCCCGTCGCAACCGCATCGAGGAAAAAGGTCGAAAGCTCTGGCAGAAGATCGCGGCCAATCATGGTTTCGATGGCACGTGCGCCCATTTCGCTCGCCTTGGCGCGGCCAACCAACGCCTCGCGAGCTTCGGTAGCGAGCGAAACGCTTGTGCCGTACGAGGCGGCGACGCGATCACGGATGCGGCCGATCTGGATGTCGACGATCCCGCTCAGCGTCTCGCCATTCAACGGCATGAAGGGCAGAACGGTCGTGCGACCGACAAAGGCCGGCTTGAAGTGCTTCTGCAATTCCGGAAGCAGCAGCGCTTCCAGCGCCTCGCCCCCGGGCATGGTTTCCGGATCGGCCGCCAAGGCTGCCAGCAGTTCCGAGCCGGTGTTGGCGGTCATCACGATGGTGGTGTTCTTGAAATCGATGTCGCGGCCTTCACCGTCGCGCAGCGTTCCCTTGTCGAAGACCTGGTAGAACACTTCCTGGACGCCCGGATGCGCCTTGTCGATCTCATCGAGCAGCAGCACGCCATAGGGCCGACGGCGCACGGCCTCGGTCAACACGCCACCCTCGCCATAACCGACATAGCCGGGCGGCGATCCAAGCAGCAGCGAAACCTTATGTTCCTCCTTGAACTCGGACATGTTGATGGTCGTCAGATACTGGCTGCCGCCATAAAGAAGATCGGCCAGCGAAAGCGCCATCTCGGTCTTGCCCGTCCCCGACATGCCGACGAGCAGGAAGACGGCAGGCGGGCGGCGTGGATCGGAAAGGCCGGCGCGTGCGGAGCGCATCGCAGCCGAGATCCGTGCAATTGCGTTATCCTGTCCGAGCACGCGCTCCTTCAGCCTTGCATCCAGCGTCTTGACGGTCTCGACCTGGTCCGACAGCAGCTTGCCGACGGGAATACCGGTCCAGCGAGCGACGATCCCGGCGATCACTTCCTTGTCGACTACGCGAGGAACCAACGGCGTCTCGCCTGCAACGTCGGCGAGGCTACGCTCGGCCTGCACGAGGGCCGCACGAGCGACGTCAACGGATGAACCGTTCGGCGGAAAGAGAGCGACATTGTCACCACGCGAGCGAACGCCATCTTCGACCTGCTGAGCATTGGGATCAGCGAGCGCGGCTTCGATACGATCTGCCTCGCCCGACAGCCTGATTTCGGCATCGAGTTTGGCCTGCAAACGCTCGATCTCGCTTACTACTTCGCGCCTCTCGCTCTCGATGATGGCAAGACGGGCGACAATATCCGATGTCGGCGGCTCGGCGGAAAGTGCGGCGGCTTCAACCTCCAGCATTTCCAGCTCATTGCGCAATCCCTTCAGCGCTTCAGGAACGGTCTGGCGTGCCAGAGAGACAGCGGCTGCAGCGGTATCGATGAGGCTGATCGCCTTATCGGGCAATTGCCGCGCCGGAATATAGCGTGCCGAAAGGCGAACGGCAGCGGCCAGCGCCTCGTCCCGAATACGCACCTTGTGATGGGCCTTGAAGCTGCCGACCACACCACGCAACATGCGGATTGCCGTTTCTTCGTCGGGCTCAAGCACCTGAACGACCTGGAATCGTCGGGTCAGCGCCGCATCCTTCTCGATGTAGCGCTTGTATTCGCTCCAAGTCGTCGCTGCGATCGTCCTGAGCTCGCCGCGCGCCAGCGCTGGCTTCAGAATGTTGGCGGCATCGCCCTGCCCGGCCTGTCCGCCAGCACCGATCAGGCCATGTGCCTCGTCAATGAACAGGATGATCGGCTCCACCGAAGCACGTACGGCCGCGACAACGCCATGCAAGCGGCGTTCGAACTCGCCTTTCACGCCGGCGCCAGCCTGCAACAAGCTGAGATCGAGAAGAAGAATCCGTACCGGCTTCAACATATCCGGCACATTGCCGGCGGCAATCTCCAGGGCCAGTGCCTCAGCAACGGCGGTCTTGCCAACACCTGCCTCGCCTACCAGCATCGGATTATTCTGACGGCGGCGCATCAGGATATCGATGACCTGGCGCAGTTCGCGATCGCGGCCGATGACCGGATCAACACGGCCAAGCCTTGCATCCGCTGTCATATCGCGCGTGTACAGGCGCAAAAACTCGTTTTCGCCGGCAGCGGCAACAGTTTCGGAATTCTGTAATGGCGAGAACGCACCGTCGGGAGTGGAAACCGCGTTCAACTTTTTTTCAAGCGCGGTGCGATCAAGGCTACGCAGCGATGGCGCCATGCCCCGCGCCATGATTCTCAGTGACTGATCATCGGTCAGCGCGGTCAGAAGATCGGCGAGCGTGATGTTGTCCCGCCCAGATTGAAGCGACGCGACAAGCCACGCCTCGCGCATCAGAGCGAGCAAATTTTGAGAGAGTACCAGTGTGGCACCATCGCCTCTCGGCAAGTCGGCGATGGCGCTATCAAGCTCGGTGCGCAGTGTTGCGGAAGAAACGCTAAGTTCTTCAAACAAAGAGCAAACTTCAGATACATCCAGCAATGATAGTATCCAATGCGCGACATCGACATTAGCATGGCGATCACGCGCTGCGAGCGATGCCGCAGCCTCGAGACCGACGCGCAATGCGGGCTCAAGCGTTCTGATCAGACGATTGAGATCGATGTTCGACACCTAGAAGTTTCCTCCCTGTAGTTTCATTTCAACTACACCTTACAAATCGCGGCAACAACTAGGGCGGTTATTCCTATGCGTCCAGATGGACTACAAAAAATTTTTCATGCGGTCAAAAAATGGAATCGTCACAAATATGTTGCAGAATAGACATGGTTGACAAAGGAATATATCGACCTAACTATCACGCCCTCTAATGATGTAGTTCATTATATGGAGTTAATTCCCTGCTGAACGTCCGCGACATAGAAAATCCATTTGAAGAAAACGCGCCATGCGGAGAAAATCTTCGCAATAATACTTCTATGCGTGAAATATACTATAGAATAAAGGACGCAAGAAATCAGGCTCGCGCTGCAGAACGAGGTATATCACCAGGCGAAAATATTAGCCTTTCCCCTCTTTGGACAGATGTTAGCAATCTCGGATTGCAGATTATTTCTTCAAAAAGTAAGGACCTCGAAGTATTAGCATGGCTGGCGGAGGCGGAATTACGTCTACGCGGTTTCGAGGGTTTGAGGGATGTCTACCAGGCAATCGCGTCGCTTTTAGACAAGCATTGGGAGAAATTTCATTCTGTCGGCGCTGACGATATCGAAGAGCGCCTTGCTCCGCTTTCGGGTCTCAATGGCATCGGCGGCGAAGGAACCATCATTCAGGCGATCAGGCTGTCGCCGCTCATTCCGGGCGCGAAATTCGGTCAGTTTTCCCTCTGGGACTTTCAGCTGTCGCAGCGTCCCAATGAAGTGAAACGGCGTGACCAGCTTAGCCAGGCGACCCTTGAAGCCGGTACGGCTGCAATGAGCTCGCATCTCGAAATGGTCAATGGCTGCCTTGCCGCTTTCGACCGCCTCGTTTCCATTCTGAACGAGCGCTGCGGGCAGATGGCGCCGCCGAGCTCCAATACGCACAACGTGCTGCAGGAGGCCGCTTTGGCGCTACGCGCGCTTGCCGGTATCGAATCACAGGCCGTCGAAGCTGTAGCGGAACCGCAGCAGCAGGAAGGCACCGGCGAACAGATACAAGGGCGCCCGCGCCCATTGAACGCTGAACAGATCGGTTCGCGCGAGGAAGCCTTCGAGCTGTTGCTCGCCGTCTCGCGCTACTTCCGTCGTACCGAGCCGCATTCCCCGATCTCGATGTCGATCGAGACGATGGTGAGGCGCGGCCGCATGGATTTTTCGGAACTACTAGCCGAATTGCTGCCGGAACAGCAGGCCCGCAATGCCGTGCTGACGGCAGCGGGCATTCAGCTGAAATCGAACAAGAACGGGTGACAATTACAACCGATCTTCCGAACTTTTTGCAACCAGCCCTTTCCAAAGTTGAGTTGCGCCACATGTGAAGAGCGAATTTGCCGCTGGCATTGAAGGAGAAGTTTTATGGCGAGTGTTCACGAAAAGCTGGAGCGAGTGCGCAAGCCCAGGGTCCACATCAAGTATGAAGTGGAAACCGAAGGCGCCATGGTCGTCAAGGAATTGCCTTTCGTCGTCGGCGTCCTCGGCGATTTCTCGGGCAATCCGACGCAACCGCTGAAACCGTTCGGCGAACGCAAGTTCGTTCAGATCGATCGTGACAACTTCGACGACGTGATGCGCCGCATGACGCCGGGCCTGAACATCTCGGTCGAAAACACGCTCGAGGGCGACGGCTCGCAGCTTCCCGTCTCGCTGAAATTCGAGAGCATGCAGGATTTCGAGCCAGGCTCCGTCGTCAGCCAGGTCCCGGCGCTCAAGGCGTTGCTTGATGCGCGTAACCAGCTTCGCGACCTTATGAGCAAGGCGGACCGCTCGGAAGAGCTGGAGCGACTGCTCGAAGACGTTCTGCAGAACAAGGCCGATTTGTCGAAGCTGATGTCCGAGCTCGGATTGGCCGAAAAGCCCGCCGCAAGCTGATCGTCGTCGGCGATCAGCGCGAGCCGGTCGCCCAATCCCCTTTCAAGCAATCGATAGCGGCCGGCTTCAAGCTTTACCACTATCGCCTGCATTTTCCGCAAGGATCGAAAAATGAGCGCTGAAAGCCAACTGAAGACCAAAGAGGCCGAGTTTGCGCCTGAGGAAAACCTGCTATCGCAGATCGTGGCAGCAACCCGGCAAACCGAACCCGATCGTGCCCAGGATCTGCTCCGAACGCTGACCGACCAGGCGCTCAAGGGCACGGTCACCTATGACCGCAATTTGACCGTCACGCTCAACAAGGCGATTGCCGAGCTTGACCGGAAAATCTCACGTCAGCTCGCCGCGATCATGCAGTCGCCTGAATTCGCCAAGCTGGAAGGCAGCTGGCGCGGCCTGCAATATCTCGTCAAGAACAGCGAGACCAGCGTCAACCTGAAAATCCGCGTGCTGAACGCTTCCAAGCGCGACGTCTCCAAGGATCTCGCAAAGGCGGTGGAATTCGACCAGTCTCGCCTCTTCAAGTCGATCTACGAAGACGAGTTCGGCACGCCGGGCGGCGAGCCCATGGGTGCCCTGATCGGCGACTACGAATTCGACAATTCCTTCGATGACGTTCAGACGCTGCAGGCGATCTCGTCGATTGCTGCCGCAGCCTTTGCGCCGTTCATTTCGGCCGCCAGCCCGCGCATGTTCGGCTTCGACGATTACCGCGAGCTTGCCCGTCCGCGCGACCTCGAAAAGATCTTCGAAACGGTCGAATATGCGAAATGGCGCAGCCTGCGCGACAGCGAGGATTCGCGCTTCGTGACACTCGCCCTTCCCCGGGTACTGGCACGCATGCCCTATGGCCCGAAGACCAACCCGATCGACGACTTCGCTTTCGACGAAACCGACCATTCGAAGACCGGCGAGCTCGAGCACAACTCCTATTGCTGGATGAATGCATCCTATGTGATGGGAACGCGGCTAACGGACGCCTTTGCCCAGAGCGGCTGGTGCACGGCGATCCGTGGCGCGGAAAACGGTGGCAAGGTCGAAAACCTGCCGATGCACATCTTCTCGAGCGACGATGGCGACCTCGACCTCAAATGCCCGACCGAAGTCGGCATCACCGACCGTCGCGACGCCGAGCTGGGCAAACTCGGCTTCCTGCCGCTCTGCCACTACAAGAACACCGACTATGCCGTGTTCTTCGGCGCCCAGACGACGCATAAGCCGAAGCTTTACGACAAGCCCGAAGCAACGGCCAACGCTGCGGTCTCCGCGCGTCTGCCCTACATGATGGCCACCTCGCGCTTTGCCCATTATCTGAAGGTTATGGGACGCGATAAGATCGGCTCCTTCATGGAAGCGCAAGATTGCGAAAACTGGCTCAACCGCTGGATCGCCAATTACGTCAACGCCAATGACGATGCCGGCGAGGAATCCCGCGCCAAATATCCGTTGCGCGACGCCAAGGTCACTGTCCAGGAAGTTCCGGGCAAGCCGGGCTCCTACAACGCCGTCGCCTGGATGCGCCCCTGGCTGCAGATGGAAGAACTGACCACGTCGCTCCGCATGGTCGCCCGCATTCCGAGCAAGAACTAGGAGAGGCGGCGCGGCGATCTCCTCGCCGCGCGCCTTCAGTCAGCGCCATGACCGCGACAACGATGGAACCGAGAGCAGCCTGGCCGCGTCAGGTGCATCGCGTGATCGCCATGATCGACGATGCACTCAACAGGCAGGTCAATGCCATCCTGCACCACCCCGAGTTCCAGGCCATGGAAGCACGGTGGCGCGGGCTTGCCATGCTCATGCGTCACACCGGCCGATCGGAAGACGTGAAGGTCAAGATCCTCAGTGTCAGCTGGGCACAATTGACACGGCATCTCGAGCGGACGACGGAATTCGATCAGAGCCATCTCTTCGAGCTGATCTACAGCCGCGAGTTCGGCATGCCTGGCGGAGAGCCCTTCGGTCTGCTGGTCGGAGACTACGAGCTTTCCCCGCAGGGTCCGGCCGGCGGCGATACGGTCGGGGCGCTCACTCAGATCGGCATGGCCGCCGCCGCCGCCTTCTGCCCCTTCGTAGCCGCCGCCGCCCCGCAGGCAATCGGCCTGCAGGACTTTGACGAGCTCAACCGCGTCCAGGACTTTTCCTGGCTCTCCTACGATC
Organism: Martinezella sp. CNPSo 3964; assembly: GCF_057784375.1. Classification (NCBI taxonomy): domain Bacteria; kingdom Pseudomonadati; phylum Pseudomonadota; class Alphaproteobacteria; order Hyphomicrobiales; family Rhizobiaceae; genus Martinezella; species Martinezella sp. CNPSo 3964. The sequence continues at coordinate 168,528 of NZ_JBXSOW010000013.1, read as the reverse complement.
CCACCCGTATTCGCTGGAATGGGCTTCGAGCCAGAGAGGACTCCCGTTTTTTGGGCCTGGTCGCCCCGCGGATCCTGATGCGCGCGCCCTATGAGGCCTTTTCGCGTGAGCGCGACGATCAGTTCCCGTTCCGCGAAAGCATTGCCGCCGATGGCAGTACCTTGCTTTGGGGCAACGCTGCATTCGCCTTCGCGATGATCGTCATTCGCAATTTCATCGAATCCGGCTGGTTCGCCGATATTCGCGGCGTAACGCAGGACGCAATCGACGGCGGCATGCTGAGCACGGAGGAGCTCGCTCCCTATGATCTCGGCATAGAAAGCAATGGTCTGTCGGAACAGGCTCCCGTCGAAATACGGCTGACCAACGCACAGGAGCAGCAGCTGTGCGAGCTCGGCATCGTGCCCGTGGCGACCACCTACCTCTCCTCGTCAGCGATCTTCAATTCCAATCAGTCGCTGCATGCGCCGCCGCATTATTCGAGCGAGCACGCTCGGCAGAATGCTCGCATCGCGGCGATGCTGCAGTATGTACTCTGCGCCTCGCGCTTCTCGCACTACCTCAAGGTCATCATGCGCGATGACATCGGCAAATTGGCCGACAGAACGTCGATCGAACGCAAATTGAATGATTGGCTGTCGACTTACACGCTTGGCAATGACGACGCCGACCTGTCGCTGCGCACGCGCTTCCCGCTACGCTCGGCCGGCATCAGCGTCGATGAAATTCCCGGCAAACCCGGAATGTTCGCCTGCACGGTGCGGCTGCAGCCGCATTTTCAGCTCGACGACGTCTCGACAAGTTTTCACCTCATCGCGGAGACGGCGAATGCGACCTATGCGTTCTCCAGCTCCGCCAACACGCAGCAAAGGATGTCTGCATGACGCTCTCCGCCAAGATCGCCGAAGCTCTCAGCGAAAACGCGCTCGATGATGCGATCGAGCAGGCGAAGGCACATGTCAAGGCGGCGCCGACGGACAAGGACGGCAGGCATATCCTGATCGATCTCTTGATCCTTGCCGGCGACTATGCCCGAGCCGACGCGCAGTGCAACCTTGCGACGACGTTCGCGCCGGAAGATATGATGGGCTTCGCCATGCTGCGCAATCAGCTTCGCGCGATGGCGGCGCGTTCGGCCTGGTTTGACGAGGCCGCCGCACCGGATTTCCCGAACGGACCGACGGCCCTCGACCAAGCGGCCCTGAAACTGGCAATCGCCCATCGCGACCATTCTTCGGATACGGCCGCGGCATTGCAATCCCTGGAAGAGATCAGGGGCGAACGGTCGATGAATTGGAACGGCCAGCTCGTTTCGGACTTGCGCGATCTCGACGATCGCATTCCGCATGCTCTCGAAGTCATCATGACCGGCGGCTCCTATCTCTGGATTGATTTCTCCAGAATTGCGGCTCTTCGCGTTGAGCCGATCGCCCGTCCCCGTGATCTCGCCTTCCGCAGGGCCGAGCTCGAACTCGTGGACGGCGCAAGCGCACCAGTGCTTCTGCCTGCGATCTATCATGGCACGACAGGCGCCAAGCTGTTGCTTGGCCGCGAGACCGAGTGGGTCGACGAAGCGACAGGCATTACGACGGGCCGCGGCCAGAAGTGTTTCCTTGCGGGCGACGATCTGGTTTCCTTCCATGACCTGAAGTCACTGGAAGTTGCTTCAAACTCTGGTGAGACAAGGCGCGTCGCCCATGGTTGATCCGCTGGAGCGCTATAGGCCGAGGGAAAGGATCGTTGCCAGGTCGATCATCGATCGACTGATCGACGAAGATCCCGATCGCCTGCAGGATCCGCCGTTGACGCAAGCCGAACAGCTGCGCGAACTGCGCGAATGCATTCGCCGCGACCTTGAGGCGTTGCTCAATACGCGCCGGCGTCCGACTGCCCCGCCTTCCATCCATGAAGAACTTGGCGATGCGCTGGTGTCCTTCGGCGTCGACGGCATGGTATCGGCAAATCTCGTCACCGATGAAGCCAAAAGCCGCCTCGCTCGTTTGATCGAGCGGCGCATCGCGCTGTTCGAAACACGGCTTTCCGACGTGCGGGTGAGCATTCTCAAGAGCCGCGGAAACGGCGAACGTGCCTTGCGACTGCGCATCCACGCGACTTTCCGTGTGCACGAGGGCATGCCACCTATCAGCTTTGAATCGACCATAGATCCCTCGACTCAGCGCTTCCTGGTGGAGGCCAACAATGGCTGACGGCTTCCTGCAGCGGTATAATGACGAGCTTTCGGCCATCCGCCGGCGCGCCGCACGTTTCGCAGATGCCTTCCCGAAAATTGCCGGTCGTCTGCGCGTCACCGGCGAGGTTGCCGATGATCCGCATGTCGAGCGTCTGATCCAGAGTTTTGCCTATTCGGCGGCCCGCGTGCGCCAGAAGCTCGATGACGAATTTCCGGAACTGACGGACGGGCTGCTGGAAACGCTCTATCCGCACTATCTGGCACCGCTGCCCTCGATGAGCATCGTGCGCTTTGCGCCGAGCAGCACACTGGCATCCGTCCAGACCGTACCGCGTCACACCGAGATCTTCGCGGAGCCGATCGGCGGCGAGAGCTGCCGTTTCCGCACGACACAGGACACGCAGGTCGCACCGATCGAGATCGTCTCGGCTTCCCTGACCGGTCATCCGATCAGCGCGCCGCCATCTTCTCACGCCGGTGCCGCCGATTGCCTGCGCTTGTCGATCCGGGCACGCGATACGAACAAGCCACTCAGCGAGATCGGCCTGGACAGGTTGCGACTTCACATCGGCTCGTCATGGCAGCAGGCGGTCGCCATTCACGAGCTTCTCGTCAACCACACGCTGGGCATCGCACTTGCCCATCATGCCGACGACCGCGCCCCGGTCATGTTGCCGGCCAAAGCGCTACAGGCTGTCGGCTTCGAGCCGGATGAAGCAATCCTGCCCTACCCCAGCTCAAGCTTTACCGGCTATCGCTTGCTGACGGAATTCTTCGCCCTGCCGCAGAAATTCCTCTTCATCGATATCGTCGGCCTGAAGGCCTGGCGTGGCGAAACGCTCGAAATCTTCATCTATCTCGATGAAACCAGCGCCAAACTGGAGCGCGCCGTTTCCGCTCGCGATTTCGTCTTGAATGCCACCCCGATCGTCAACCTGTTTCGCCAGAACTGCGAACCGATCGCGCTCGACGGTACCCGTACGGAGTATCGCGTGCTGCCGGATGCCAGGCGACAGAAAACGCGCGAGATTTATGCGATCGAGAAGGTGGTCGTATCCGCACGCACCGGAGACGAGGAACAGTGCCAACCCTTTTTCGGCCGCTGCTTGAAGGGCGGAGCCTCGTCGCTCTTCTGGCAGTGCTCGCGCCGGTTCGATGCCGACGACCACACCTCGGATATGGAAATCACTTTCGTCGACCGTGCTCGCCGGGCAAGTGGCCCCTTGGACAAGATCGCCAGTATCGACGCGTTGTGCCTTAACCGCGAGCTGCCGGAGCAACTGCCGTTTGGCGGCGGTCACCCCTATCTGCAGCTGGCCTCCGGCAGCGAGGCGGTGGGCGCCGTCGAAGCCTTGATGGCGCCTACGCCCTCGGTGCGGATGAACGAGCAGCAAGGACGCAACTGGCGGCTCATGTCGCACCTTCAGCTCAATCATCTTTCCATTTTCGACAATGACGGTGCCGCGCTGAAGGATATTCTGGCGCTCTATGCCTTCCGGGATAGCCGCGAAACCAGGCTGCTTGCCGACGCTCTTGTCCGGGTCGAGACTAAGAGCTCGATGACCCGGCTTGGCAGCGGCGGGATGGTGACGGGCACGGATGTCCGGCTGGAGTTCGATCCGGCCGCCATCGACAGGCCCTCGGCCTATCTTTTCGGCAGCATTCTCGACCGGTTCTTCGGGCTTTACACCTCGATCAACAGCTTCACCCGCCTCTCGATCTCGATGAAGGGACAATCGAAACCAATCGCCGTCTGGCCGGCCCGTGCCGCCGAGCGGCCCTTGTTGTGACGAAGAGGTGATCGGAAGCAATGGACCAGGTCCGGCCAAGTGATAGCGAAATGCTTGCTGCGCTGCTCGAACGCGACCCCGGTCGTTTCGAACCGTCGACGGCATTTCGCGTTGCTCAGCACGCAGCCGACGATCATTTGACGGTGTCCTCACCCATCGGCGTTTCGCCGGCTCCGCTCGCCGTCAGCGACTTCAAGAAGAAGGGCGCAACGGGATCGGTCAAGGCCAGCATGGCCGGTCTGCTCGGCCCGCTCGGCGCAATGCCCCCGAGCTACAACGAGCTGGTCATCCGCGAACAGCGTAATCGGGCTCATGGCCTCTCCAGCTTCTTCGATCTCTTTACAAGCCGCCTCGCCGAGCTCTTCGTCGATGCGAGCGAGAAGTATCGACTTGCCCGGCGGCTGCGATGGAGCCCGGACAGGAACGGCAATACCTTCATCAAGACGCTGTTCTCGCTGGCGGGCTTCGGTACGGCGCGGCTGAAGGAACAGGTTCGCCCCGACGACGAGCTGATCCTCAGATTTTCCGGTTTCTTCGCGGCGCGGACCCGCAATGCGGTCAACCTGCAGGCCATGCTGCAGGAGTTCAGCGGCCTGCCGGTCGCGATCGAACTGTTCAAGGGCAAATGGCTTACCATTCCCGAGAGCGAGCGCAGCCGCATGGGGCAGCCGCAGGGCGTGCAGCTCGGCATCAATTCGACGGCGGGCGCCGCAATCCATGATTTCGGTGGCAGCTTTCGCGTCGTGATCGGACCTGTCGATTATGAGGACTACCGGTCTCTTTCTCCGGGCAGCGCCAATATCGATGCGCTGTTTGCCCTGACGCGGCTTTATGTCGACCCGTCGCTCGATTTCGACATCCAAGTGGTCCTGAAGAAAGAGCATATTCCTTTCTGCCAGCTCGGCGAAAACGGTGATCCGCCAAGGCTTGGATGGAACAGCTGGGCACGCGTTGCCGCGGCGGACCGCGACAGCGGTGATGCCATCATCGCGGAGCCACCTAAGGCGCAGGGGCAATCCGACCGGGGAGGCCTGCATGCGACTTGAACTGCGGCAAACATCTGAGGAAGGTTCCAGCAAAGGATGGTTCTTTGAGCGTGGCAAGCGCACGCTTGGGCGGTCGCCGGATTGCGACTGGCAGGTTACAGATCAACAGCGGTCGATCTCAAAGGTTCATTGCGTGATCGAGCGTGATCGTGCCGGCTTCCTCCTGCGCGACCAGAGCGCCAATGGGACTCGTGTGGACGGTGTAACCATTCTGGAAGGCGAGACGGCAAGGCTTGCGGATAAATCGAAGGTCGCATTCGGCAATATCGTCTTCAACGTCGTCATCACCGGGGAAGCCGACCCTGATATCGATGATCCGGCGGACGACCTGCGCCTCAGCGATGAAACCATGACGATCTCTTCGATCCTGGCCGACATCGCGCCCGGCGGTAGCACAGCAACTGGCGTGCTCGGCCAGCGCAACGGCGATGAGTGGACCGGAGCGCTGCCGCAGTCGTCAAAAAAGCGCAAGTCGCCAAGCAGAAACGTCGATATCGGCTGGAATGGTCCGCCCGATGTCAACGGCATCAAGCCGGTACTTCCGGACGATTGGAATTCGGAATTCGAGCTGGGCAGCCAGCTGGAACATGGCGCGGCAACACATGTTTCCGTGGCCGTTGCCCGCAGTTCCGGATCAGAGGCCGCTGAGACTGCCAAAGCGATCATCCCGGCCAATGATATGCGTGCTGCCGATGATGCGGATCAAGGCGCGGACGATACGAGTTTTGCGCTGCAATTCGATCCTCTGCGGCAGCTTGAAGCGCTCGTCTCGACGTTGGAGCAGACACTCGACGACGAGGCGTCCATTTTCGGAATTGAAGACAACAGGCCCCATTCGTCCGCGTCACTGTTCAGTCGCGAGCGGACGGAGCAGCTTGCCGACCGTCTTCGATTGCTCATTTCGAGGCAATCCGCGCTTAACGCCGGCCTCGAAAATCTTGTTCGCGAAGCCAACCGGATGTTCGAGCCCCGCATGGTCGAAGCGCATGTCGATGCCTCCCAACGCAAGGCGCTTTGGCGTGGCAACGGCGACTACTGGAAGGCCTACCGCGCGCAGTTCGAAAAGGGCGGCAATAGCATTTCAGTCCGCGATCTGCTGGCCGAGGCGTTCAGCGCCTCCGCCGACGGCCGCGACGACGACGATACCACCAGTTTGGCAGAGAGGACGGGCAACACCCGATGAAGAACGAAAATCGCGTGGCTTGGAGCGAGGGCATGTTCCTTCGCGTGCAGCATTTTCAGCAGGCCGATCGCTGGACAGAGCGGCTGGTCCGCACGACTGCGCGGGGGCTTGCTCCTTACCCCTGGGGTATTGCTGACATCGGCATCGATCGCAGTGCGCTCGCGATCGGCCAGTTTGCGCTGTCGAATCTTCGCGGTATCCTACCCGACGGCACACCCTTCGAAGCGCCTGTCGATGCGGATCTGCCTCCGCCGCTCGAACTCGACGACACCACCAAGAATGCCATCGTCTATCTGGCACTGCCGACGCGTCAGCCCGGCAGGGCCGACGTCGCCATGAACGGCAGCGCCATGCGCAACAGCGTTCGTATCACCGCGTCGCAATATGAGGCGCCAGATGCAAACCTGGAGACCGACTTCATGGCGCCGATCGATGTCGGCCGCCTGAGCCTGCGTTACCTGAAGACCGGCGACGAACTCGCCGGCTACGATCTGATCGGCCTTGCCCGTATCATCGAGGTTCGCTCCGACCGGTCGGTCATTCTCGATCCGGACTATATCGCCCCCTCGCTGAATTGTGCGGCCGAGGCACGACTGAACGAACTCATCACCGAATTGCTCGGCATCGTGCGTCACCGGGCCGAGGCAATCGCCGAACGTATCGGCGATCCGACGGTGCGCGGCACCGCCGAAGTGGGCGATTATTTTCTGCTGCATATCCTCAATCGCGCCGATCCCATGCTGCGCCATATCGCGGCAAATGCGTCGCGCATGCATCCGATGACCTTCTATGAGGAATGCATCCAGCTTGCCGGCGAGCTTGCCACCTTCACGACCGACCGCAAGCGGGCCAGCGACTTCCCGCCCTATCGCCATGACGATCTGAAAGCAACATTTGCAGCTGTTTTCAACGATCTGCGGGCATCTCTTTCCGCAGTTCTGGAACAGGCAGCCGTCGCAATCGAACTCATCGAGCGTCGTCACGACGTGCGTGTTGGGACCATCAACGACCGCTCTTTGCTCAAGGATGCCGGCTTCGTGCTTGCGGTCCGCGCCGAGATGTCGGCCGAGGATGTCAGGCGCAAGCTGCCCGCGCAGATCAAGATCGGGCCTGTGGAGCGGATTGCCGAGCTCGTCAATGTCGCGCTGCCCGGCATTCCCGTCAGGCCGCTCCCCGTACTGCCGCGCCAGCTGCCCTACCGCTCGGGCACGATCTACTTCGAACTCGATACGAAGAATCCTCTTTGGAAACAGCTTGATACCTCCGGTGCGATCGCCCTGCATCTTGCGGGCGACTTCCCTGGCCTGGAGATGGAACTGTGGGCTCTTAGAGAATGAACACAACGCGCTCAACACCCTGGCACGAGCTGCCGACGATCATCGAGCTGACCGAGGACGGCGCGCGCAAAAACGAAGCCGCCCGCAAGATGGCCGATATTCTGGATGAGGAACTGGAGAAGCAGCCGAACGGCAAATCGGGCAATGCAGCCGGCGGCTGGTCCGTCGATGCGTTGATCCGCGGCTTTCGCTTCGGCGGCGATGACGTTCCCACAATCGTGCGCTCGGCAGCGCCATTGCTCAATCTCGCCCATAGCCTGCGCAACACCGAAGAGCAGCCCGACATTGCCGAGCTGCGGCGTGTGACGGTCGACGCGGTCGGACGCTACGAGCGCGATCTTGCCAGCGCGCGCATCAGCCCGGAACGGGCACGCGCTGCGCACTATGTCATCTGTGCGACCATCGACGATGTGGTTTTGAGCAAGCCTTGGGGCGTGCGCGCCGGCTGGGCGCGATCCGGCCTGGTCTCGACCTTTCATATGGACGTGACCGGCGGCGATCGCGTCTTCGATCTTCTCGACCATTTCCAGCAGAGCCCGGGCACCAACAAGGACCTGCTGCTCCTCATCTATCTCTGCCTGTCCCTCGCCTTCGAGGGCCGCACGCGCGTTTCGCCGCGCGGATCGCTGGAACTGGGGCGCATCCGCGACAGCCTCTACAAGACGCTGTTGGGTCAGTACGGTGTTTTCGAGCGCGAGCTGTCGCCACATTGGCGCGGTGCTTCGGCGCGTCACAAGCCGCTGCGCACGGCCGTCGCGCTTTGGACGATCCTTTCCGTGCTCGCGCTGCTGTTTGCGCTCGGCTATATGTTCTTCACGCTGTCGCTCAACAACGCCTCCGATACAACCTTCGAACACTTGGCCAACCTGCCGCCGCGCGAAACGCCGAGTGTCCTGATCGACACACCCAAGCCGAAGGAAATCGCCGTACAGACGCCTCCTCCCGTGAAGAGGCAGCCGGAGACGCCGCCGGTCAAACCGCAGCCGACGCCGCTCGACAATCTGCTCGCCTTCCTGCAGCCGGAAGTCGACCGCAAGCTGGTCACTCTTTCGAATTCCAACGGAAGGCTGCTGGTGCGCATCAACAATTCCGGCCTGTTCGACACCGGCAGCGCCGAAGTCAGCACTAAATTCCGCGATCTCCTGCAGCGCATCGGCGGGGCGTTGGCCTCAGAAAAGTTCCGCGCCGTCGTCGTCGGTTACACCGACAATGTGCCGATCCGGACCGCTCAATTCCCGTCGAACTGGCATCTCTCCGAGGCTCGGGCCAAGTCCGTCGGCGATATCCTTGCCGCTTATGCCGGCAAGGATGCAATCCTGACGGAAGGACGCGCCGACAGCGATCCGCTCGCAAGCAACGACACGGCGGAGGGGCGCGAGGCTAACCGCCGGACGGAGATCCTGGTGCTGACAGATCCGACGCAGCGCCTCGGCGATGCGGCCCTCAATCCGCAGGCAACGCCGCAAACGCAGACCGGCAATTCGCCGCCGTCATCCGCTGCGACGACGGGAGGAGCCCGATGAATCCGCTTGGCGCGTTTTATACGCTTCGCTCCTACGTTTCGGCCTATGCCGGCCTCCTTGGCCAGCGCTTCATATCGCTGATCTGGGTTGCGGCAATCTGCGTCGTCATCTGGTTCTATGGCTATATGGCCGGCTATGGCAGCTTCAAGCCGCTGGCAGGCGCCACGGCCCGAATGATCGCGATCGGCGTTATCATCGCCGGCTGGCTGATCTACCTGCTGATCACGACGCTGCGCGCCCGCAGGCGTGACAAGGCGCTCGTCGACGGCATTGCCGACGATGCCGCCAGCCAGCAGGCGGAAGTGGGCGAAATTCACAGCCGCCTGAAGGAAGCCCTGCTGCTGCTGCGCCGTATCAGCAAGAAGCGTTTCGGCTATATCTACGAGCTGCCCTGGTACGTGATCTTCGGCGCGCCGGGGTCTGGAAAGACGACGGCACTGACCAATTCGGGCCTGAAGTTCCCGCTTGGCGACGCCATGGGCAGCAGCTCCGTGCAGGGTGCCGGCGGCACCCGCAACTGCAATTGGTGGTTCGCCGACGAGGCGATCCTGATCGATACCGCCGGCCGCTATACCACGCAGGACGATCTGAACGGCGCGTCGAAGGCCGGCTGGGAAGGCTTTCTCGGGCTCTTGCGCAAATACCGCCGCTCGCAACCGATCAACGGCGCTCTCGTCACGCTCTCGATCGGCGACCTTCTCAGCCGCGATCACGAAATACAGCTCGAAGAGGTGCGGTCCATTCGCAAGCGCCTGTCGGAACTCGACGAGTTCCTGCATGCGCGCGTGCCCGTCTATGTCGTCCTCACAAAGGCCGACCTTTTGACCGGCTTCGTCGAATTCTTCGATGGTCTTGCCAAAACCGACCGCGAGCAGGTCTGGGGCACCACCTTCAATCTCGACGAGAGCTATAAGGGCGAGAACCTGCCTGAGCGTTTCATGGAAGAGTTCGCGCTGCTGCAGCAGCGGGTCGATGCCATGCTGATCGAACGCCTGCAGCAGGAGCCGAATGTCGAGGTTCGCGGCCGCATTTTCCGTTTCCCGGCGGAGCTCGCCTCCCTGGGCGAGCGCCTGCACGAGCTGCTGACCGAGCTCTGTGCGTCTTCCAGCCTCATCGAATCCCCCCTCGTTCGCGGCGTCTACTTCGCGTCCGGCACACAGAGCCGGGAAACGGATACGCCGCGCACGCGCCGCAGCTATTTCCTGTCGCGCCTGTTCAAGGAGGTGATCTTCGGCGAAGCATCGCTGGTTGCCCGTGACAGGCGTTTGTCCGGCAGGCAAGCCATGATCAGGCGGATTGCTTATGGCGCAGCCGCTATCGCGCTGGCAATCGTCTTTACCGGCTGGACGGCAACCTATTTTCAGAACTCGCGCGCGATCGCTGCCGCCGAACGTCGCATCGACAACTACGAGAAGCTGGCGAGCGGCATTCAGGTTCGCGACGTGACCGATGCGGATTTTCTGCGGATCCTGCCGGCGCTTGACAATCTGCGCGCAGTCACCAGCGGTTTCGACGAGGCGCGTGTCTGGCCGACGAGTTTCGGCCTCGACCAGGGGGACAAGATCGCCAGCCGCCAGCGCAGCGCCTATCAGCGAGCCTTGAACGCGCTTCTTCTGCCTCGCATGCTCGTGGCACTTCAAAATGAGCTCAAGCAGACATCGGATGTCCAGAAGACTTTCGATGCCTTGAAACTGTACGGCATGCTCGGTGGCATGGGACCGATCGACCGGGATTTCGTCTCTCAGCAATCGGAAGGCATGTTTGCAACGCTTTATCGTGAGGAAGGACGATCCGCTGCACGTAAGGCACTTCTCGGACATGTCGAGGCGATGGCTGCGGGCGGTCTGCCGCAGGTCGAGCTGGACAATGCCTTGATCGCCAAGGCGCGGGAAACAATCCACGCGCAAAGTCTTGCAGCCCGAGCCTATGATATCCTCATCCATTCCCGGCAGGCCCGCCAGCTTGATGCCTGGCTTCCCATGGACGCGTTGGGGCCGCTCGGAGCCCAGATTTTCCAGCGCAAATCCAAGGCAACGCTGCGCGAGGGCATTCCAGGAATTTTCACCGGCAAGGGCTATCGTGATGTGGTGTTGCCGATGGTCGCGAGTGCAGCCTCGGAAGCGCTCAACGAGCAATGGGTTCGCGGCGACGGCGCTGTGGCTCCTTCGGGAATGACCACGGATGCGATTTCCCAGGCGACGCTGCAGCTTTATTTCGACGCATTCCAGCGGCAATGGTCTTCGCTGCTGGCTGACCTTCAGGTGCGCCCCTCGAGCAATCTTGCCGATGCGACCGAGACGGCCCGCATCCTGGCGGCCAATCCAAGCCCTCTGGAGATGGCGCTTAAATCCATAGCAGCCGCCACCGACCTGCGCCCTGCTGCAGGTGCCGAAGTTGCCTCGCTTGACGATGTTCCGGACGCAGCTCTGACAGCCGCCGCCACTGGCGCGGTCAGCGCGCCCGATCCTTATGGTCCGCTGCGAGCCGCGCTTGAGGCGAACGCCGCCAATGCGCAACCGGCATCACCGGACGGCAAGGCCAACGGCAGCGATAAGCCGCGTTCCCAGATCCAGAGTCTCCAGCCGATCCTGCAGAACATCTACGGCCAATTGTCGCGTGCTGCCAACTCGACGGCAGAAGTGGCACGCGTCTTCGACGCTGGCGGGCAACTTGCCAATGCCAATCAGGACCTGCTGCAGCAGGCCCGTGGGCTGCCGGCGCCCGCCGATGCGTGGATGGTGGCCGTTGCCGCCGATATCGGCTCGCTGGCAGTCAAGACGGCCCGCGCCCGCATCAACGATCTCTGGGCTGCGGAAGGCGCCGATCTCTGCGCCCGCATCGTCACCGGTCGCTACCCCTTCGACCGGAAATCCAGCCAGGATATCGCCATGGCGGACTTCATTCGATTGTTCGGACCGCAAGGCCTGTTCCAGTCTTTCTTCAAGAACCGGCTGGATGCATTTGTCGACACGAGCGCTCAGCCTTGGGGTTGGCGCGGTACCTTCGGTGGCGACAGCATTCCGAGCCAGGCAATCGCGCAGTTCGAAAATGCCAGCAAGATCGAACATGCCTTCTTCCCAGCCGGAAGCGAAAAGCCGGCTATATCGATCAATATCAAGCCCGTTTCGCTGTCGGACAATGCCAATTCGGTGATGGTTGATATCGTCGGCGAGCACGTCGTTTATTATCATGGACAGGTTGTGCCGAAATCCATCGCCTGGCCGCCGGCTGGCGCCGTTAACCAGTCCAATGTCAGATTTTTCCCCGGAGATCTGCAACCGGCCATCACCCAGACCGGCGACTGGTCGCCCTTCCGGCTGTTCGATGCCGCCAAAGTGACCGTTCAGGCTCCCGATCTCTTCCGGGCTCGATTTGAAGACAAGGGCCAGACGGCGGAATTCGACGTGCAGTTCGGTTCGGTGCTCAATCCCTTCCGGCTGCAGGCATTGTCTGATTTCAGCTGCCCGGCGCAATTCTGACGGTCCGCCAATGAACGAACCGCTCGCCCGCACTCAATCGCCGATGCAAGCCGATGCGATCGGCTTTTTTGGAAAGTTGCCGACGCACGGAGATTTCGTTTCCTCAGCGCTCGGCTCACGGCTGCAGAGTGAACTCGATCAATGGGTTCACAATGGTCTGATCGCACTCGAAGCAGCATTGGGATCGGATTGGCGCCGACTGTTTCACGCGACGACTGCCTGGCGCTTCGTCGTCGGCAAAGGTGTCTGGGCGCCATCCGCTGTTGCGGGCGTCCTTCTGCCGAGCCGTGACCGTGTCGGCCGAAGTTTCCCTCTGATCATCGCCGCTCAATTGCAGCGCTTTTCCGGACAACTGCGCGATCTGTGCGAGGACGATAGCTGGTTTACCGCTGCCGAAGCCTTGGCGGAGACCTCCGACAAGGCCGATTTCGAGATGCAACGTTTCGTCGAGGGCATCAAGCGGCTCCGCCCGCCATTCATCGACAAGCAATCGACGCCGCCGCAGCTCGCGACCATAGGCAATGCCCCGGCGCCCGCGTCCTTATGGTGGCGCATCAATCCCGGTACCCGCCACGGCAAGGGGTTTCGTACCGTGACCGCTCCCACGGCGCAGGATTTCGTCAAGCTCGTCACGGCAGACGTTCACAAGGTAGCTGAGACTACCGAACCGGCCGTGCACCCGGATGCCCCTACTCCGGTCGAACCGTCACAAACGACGAAGGCAGCACGACCAGAATTTGCGATAGCGCATAGTCATGCCAGCCACGCAGGAACACGTCTCTCGCTAAATGCCGATGCACTCCTTATAAGTGCAGCACCGCATATCTACGCCATTGCGGACGGCGTCGGCGACGGCATTGGCGCCATCGAAGCGGCGCGGATCACGACGGGAATCCTCGCCGGCATTCCGCGGCGTGACGCGCTGCAGCTCCTGGTCCAGGACATCAAGGGCAAGCTCAGCCATGCCCATGCGATCCTGCGGGCCAAGGGCGCCACCGCCGAACGTGAGCCTCCCATCGCCAGCGTCGTAACCGCAACGCTGCTCGATGGCGAGTTTGCCGCGATATGGGCGGGGGATGCGCGCTGCTATCTGTTGCGTGATGGGATGATGCGGCTATTGACTCACGACCATATCGATATCGGGCTGCGGCGAACACTTGGCCGAGCCCTGGGACTGAAGGATCAATTCGTCTCTGAAGTCGTTGGCGACCGACTTCAATCGGGCGACCGGCTGCTGCTTGCCAGTGGTCCGCTCTCACGCACGCTTACCGATCGCGTCATCGCCGAGATCCTGATCGAGACACCGCTGGAACAAGCGGCCCAAGCGCTGATCCAGGAAGCGCTGATCGCCAATTGCCGCGAGAATGTCAGCGCGATCGTCATCGGCGCGACATGAGTCGAGATACGAGCGATGAGGGTATGAAAAGGATTGCGGCCAGCTTTGCTGAGCTGCAGCGTCTTCTAACGCATGATGGAGAAGCCGAACGGCCGAAGGGGATGCGCGATCTACTGATCGATCGATTGCGCGACGCTTTGGATCGACGCCTGCCCTCCCTGCCCGATGGTGAGCCGGCTTTCATCGGCAATACCTTTCTCGTCGAGCAGGTTATATATCGCAACGAACGGACGGAGATCAGCCGATTGCGCCATCGCGATCTCGGCACGCTCCATGCCATGAAAACCATCCGGGCGGATCGCTCGAGCGAGGCGACCGCCAAAGCCCTGCTGCTGCATGAGGCAAGGATTGGCATGATGCTTCGCGGCAGTGACCTTGCCTCTGCCCAATGCGCGATCCGCCTGCCCGATGGGCGTCCGGCGCTCATCATGGAATGGATCGGGCCGTCCTTGTGGCAACGATTGGCGGAAGGCTCTCTTTCAGCCGCGGATGTCAGCGCGGCGGCGAAATCTATGCTCGTCGGACTGAGCGTGATCCACCACGCCGGTTATGTCCACGGAGATATTTCTCCGGCTAATCTTCTGCTTGCGGATGGTGACTTCAACAAGCTCAAAATCGCTGATTTCGGCACGGCTGTACAATGTGGAGCCCGATACAGCGATCTCGATATAGCCAGGGCGATGACACCGGGCTTCTCCGCGCCAGAGATTGCAGGGCCAGAGGCTTCAGGCGACGTCGCCATGCAGTTCAGCGCCGACCTCTTTTCGGCCGGGCGCGTCATGAATCTGCTTCTGGAACATTGCAACGAGACCGAGCAATCGATCGCCGCGATAAAGGCAGCCGCGCGGCATCTCGCGGACCCCGCTCCTTCCCGGAGGCCGCCAAACGCAATGGCGGCCCTTGCCTTGATAGAGGCAGTTTAGTTCGAACCTTGTCAGTTCGACGATGAACTGCCCGGCAGCGGGCCAGCAGCCGTCGCCACGCTCTTCTGATAGACGGTCAACAGCTTGGCAAAATCGACCGTGTCTGCATTGCTGGCGTAAATCGTGTCGCCATCCTGCATCTTGAATTGCTGCATCAGCACGAAATTCGAGACTTGCTTGAGATTGACGCTGTAGATGACCGGCTTGACCGAAACAACGGTCGGCGCGCTGGCGCTCTTGGCCAGGCTCGACGCAACCTGCGAATAGGTCTTCTGGTTCCGGAAAAGGTAGAAGTTGCGGGAGTCCGCACGATCATCGAGCATCCCGCCGGCGCGGGCAAGCGCCTGCGCCAACGTGGTCTGGCCGGGTTCCAGCGGAAATTCGCCGACGCTCTTGAAGGCGCCAAGTGCCGTGAAGGTCTGCGACGTGCCATTGACGAACAGCTGATCGCCGGGCTGGAGGCGCACGTTCTGCTTGCTATCCTGAAGGATGCGATCCAGCGGTGCGCTCGCCCGTTGCGAACCGCGTGTTAGCGTCACGGTCGTGTTGGCCGGTGCGGACGATGCTCCGCCGGCAAGAGCGAGGACGTCAAGCACGCGCTCCCCGCGCGCTGTCAGAGGGAAGCGGCCAGCCGAGCGGACCTTGCCGTCGACCGTTACTGCGCTGGAGGGCTTGTCGACGACCGTCACGACGGCCTGGGGGTTGACCGAAGAACCTTTGAGGGCAGTGACGATCTTCGACTGCAGACCTTCCGGGGTCGAATCGATGACGCGCTGTTTGCCGACATAGGGCATGGTAACGAAACCGCGGGAATCGACGGTGAAGCGGCCGAGATTAAGCGATTTGCTCTGCGTGGCGGACAACAATCCGTCCTCGCCGGTGTCCAGCACGGTTACGTCGAATACGTCGCCCGGACGCAAGCGGGCATCCGAAAAGCCGCCCGAACGCAGGCTTGTAAGCCCCTGATCGGTGGGCAAATAGGACGGCGCAACGACCTGCGCACCCATCGGAGCCTCTGAGAGCGGCACAACCGGAATCTTTCGCTGCGTATCGGGCATTCTTGCATTGCGAATGTTGAGGGCGCTTGGCCCATCAGACGGCCCTGCACAGGCGCTGAAGACAACCAAGGGTAAAATCGCCGCCCATTTCCGCATTCCGGAATCTCCTTCGGATGTTAGAAGCTAGGCAGAAATAACAACCACAAGGCGGGAGGCAATATGCGGGCCTAATAAATAATGAATTGTGACAGTTCGGTTGTTTACCATTGTGTCCAAATGGCAACCGACTGCAGTCCCGAGGACCAAAACGCGCCTCCCCCAACAATGGTTGAGAAGCGGTTTTGCGCCGAATTATCCGCGGCAATGCGAATCGCGAGCAACCGCAGCGATAGAGAATGCAGAAAGAAAACACGCAAGCTCCATTGCAATTCGAGCGTGTCGACCTAATTCCACCGATGCCACTTCTACAAGGCACGAATGATGATTTTTCCGTCGAGATCTTCCACTTATGCGGGTTCTTAATAGTGGATGGCTTCTCCCCCAAATAGTAGGATTATCGCCGGAAAGATCCTGTGGTCTTTCGCGGCAGCAAGAAGGCAATATAATCATGCTCACAAGAATAGCTTGCGTGTTGGCGCTTGGGGTTCTTTCGGCCACTCCGGCGTTTGCCGATGCCTGCTCGGATCATTATGAGAGCAGCGGCGTGCCGCTCGTCACCGGCATCACTTACAAGACCTGGATGGTCTTCCCCTCCATCAACCCCAACGCCGCCTTTGACAAGGTATCCCGTGCCGTTCTGGCGGAAGGCTTCGTCGACGTGAACGTCGAAAAGAAGCTCGGCACACTGACCGCGCAGCAGGAAACGAGCGGCTCCGGCAGACCGCAAACGCTCCGGGTCGTCGTGCGCAAGAACGGCAAGGGCAGCCGTGTCGATGCGCTGTTCATCGTGCAAGCTGGACAAGTGGCGCCGGGCGTCAGCAAGAACCTCTGCCGTATCGTAAACGCGGTCGGCGAATAGGCTTGGCTGCGGCGAAGCAATCTCCTCGCGCAAACAGATCGCAGCGCTATCTATTCTCTCGCCGAGGCTGCCTGACGGTCTCGGACGGCATTTCGCCGAAGGATTGATAGTAAAGCGCTGCGAAGCGACCCATGTGAGAAAATCCCCAATCGCGCGCGATGTCGGCAACTAGCCGGGAATGCCCCGAATCCATCAGGGTTCTGCGTGCGCCCTGCAGTCGTATATTCCGCAGGTAGCCAAGAGGCGTTGTGTTCTTGAACTGCTGGAACGCGGCCTGCAAGGACCTCACGCTCGTCCCAGTTTCCCTGGCAATATCGGCCATCCTGATGTCTGCGCCGGCATTGGCGTGCATATATTCCATCGCTCGTTTCAACTGCCTTGGGATGGCCGGCGATGCCGGCCGTTGCAATTGCGCTGAATAGTTGTGCGGTACGGTTTCAAGCAGAGCGATCATCACCGCCTGTAAAAGGCATTGGCTGAATGCTGCGGAGGATCGTTCTGCGCCGCCTGCCGTGAGATCCTGCCAGATCAGATTTCCAAGTGCTGCAATCTGCATCCCTCGCCCCGACATCAGATCGACCGGGCCGGTAAATTTCAGATCATCCGGAACCGGTGCATCCAGCAATTCGCTAAGCTGTCGGACCATGGCCGACTTTTCGAATGCGATACCCATGTGGCCGCGCTGTTCGAACAATGTCAGATGTTCAAAAGATGACATATCGGCCAGCAGCCCCCTGCCTGGCAGCGACTCCAGTTGCCGCCCTTCAGCGTCGATCAACATCTTGCCAGCGGTCGGCAGATAGAGGCCGTAAGCATCGGGACCGCCGGACAGCTTGACGCTCATGCCGGAATGGCATTTGCCGCGCCAGACGCTGCAGGAACCGATCGTGTAGTGGCGATCCGCTACCGAAATCGTGCCGCGTGGATGGAGAGGCTCGACAATGGCGGGAAACAATGTTCTCGCATAATGCGCCGTCATCTCCTCCGCATCTGCCTTCTCGACCTTGAACACCGAGTGCGTCGCGTAGGTCAAATGATCCCCTTTTGTGCTGCATCAGCGGACCATCTTTCAGACTTCAATTATTTCCCTGAAAGCAAATCCTCGCCCGCATCCCGGCGTGAAATAATTCTGAATGATAAGCAAATTCAATGCGCATCGCAATAAATATTACAATTGCAACCGCACGGATATATCAGCATATCGTAGTCGTATATATTTTGATTATACTTATATTATTTCATAATATGATCGGATCTCTCGAAATATATTTTATACCTAAACCACCTTCCCGGTTAATACGCAAATTTCCACATGCGTCTGAACCAAGTGGTCGCATATTCCTCGGCAACCTTTGAGCCTCTTGACGGAATGTTATCGATAACATAGCCTCTCCCCATCGAAGCTTTGGGAGGAGCAGGATGGACGACGAAAAGCTGCTCGAATTTTCCGATATCACCAAGGAATTTGGCGGAACGCGCGCGCTGTCGAACGTATCTCTTGACCTGCAGCGGGGCGAAATTCTCGCGCTTCTCGGAGAGAATGGCGCGGGCAAATCGACGCTCATCAAGACATTGGCTGGCATCTACAAGCCGGACGGCGGGCAGATCCTGTTTCGCGGCAAGCCCTATCATCATCGCCCGCCCCAACCCAACCAGCGCCAGCCGGTCGCCTTTATCCATCAGGACCTCGGACTGATCGAATGGATGACGGTGGGTGAGAATGTCGGGCTTGCACAGGGTTACTCTCTGCGCGGCAAACTGATCGATTGGCGGGCGACGGAACGGCGTACCGCCGAGGCGCTGAAGCTCGTCGGCTGCGATTTCGATCCATCGACCCGCGTCCAGGAGCTGACCCGCACCGAAAAGTCGCTCGTCGCAATCGCCCGCGCGCTCGCTGTCGAAGCCGATGTGCTGGTGCTTGATGAACCCACAGCCAGCCTGCCCGCCGATGAAGTCGAAAAGCTCTTTGCCGCCATCCGCCCACTTAAGGAGCGCGGCGTGGCCATGATCTATGTTTCGCATCGTCTCGACGAGATTTTCCGCATTGCCGATCGCGTTGCCGTGTTGCGTGACGGTCACCTGGTAGGCCAGAAGCCTGTTTCCGAGACGACGCCGGACGAGCTTATCCGCATGATCGTCGGGCGTAAGGCGGACCAGCTGTTCGTCAAGGCGGAGAGAAGCGCCGGGCCGGCGATCGTTTCGGTGAAAGAGCTCTCCTGCCGCGGCGCCGGACCGGTATCCTTCGATATCCGACAGGGCGAATTGCTCGGTCTTGTCGGTTTGCGCGGCGCCGGACAGGAGCTGATTGGACGCGCCCTGTTTGGCTGCGAGCCGTCGCAAGGCAGCGTGCGCCTGAATGGGTCGGAGCCGGATCTCTCCAGCACGGTCGCCGCGATGGCTTCGGGTATCGGGCTGATCGCCCGCGACCGCACCGAAGAGTCCGTCGCCATGTCGCTCAGCCTGCGCGAAAATACCTTTCTCAATCCCGGTGCTTCCGGCAGAAGCCTGTTTTCGTTCCTGTCCCCGCGCCGCGAAGCGGAGGCCGCCTATTCGCTCGGCAGCCGTGTCGGCCTCAGGCCCAACGATCAAAGCCTTGCCATCGAGGCGCTGTCTGGCGGGAATCAGCAGAAGGTCGTCGTGGGACGATGGTTGGCGACAGGCCGCAAATTGCTGATCGCCGAGGACCCCACAGCCGGCGTCGATGTTGGCGCCAAGGCCGACATCTATCGGCTGATCGCCGAGGCAGTCGAGGCGGGCCTCGCCGTTCTCGTCGTCTCCACCGATTTCGAGGAAATCGCTCATATCTGCCATCGTGCCCTGGTGTTTTCGCGCGGGAGGATCGTGCGCGAACTCAGCGGTGCTGACCTAACAACGCCGGCGGTCATCGCCGCCGCATCTGCATCAGAAGCGGCCTGAACCGGAGGAAACACCCATGCAATCGATCGAATCCAACGCGCTCGAGCCGACCCGCGCCGAGCTTTCGGCCATGAGCTTCGGCCAGAAGATCCAGCGTCTGCTGCCAGTCTACGGTCTCGTGATCCTGACCGTCTTCCTGATCCTGCTTTTCTCCATTCTGCTGCCGCAGACGTTCCCGACGATGCTTAATCTGCGTTCGATCATTTCGGACAAGACGATCATCGCCATCCTGTCGCTGGCCGCAATGATCCCGATGGCGGCGGGACGCATTGACCTGACGATCGGCTATGGCATCGTGCTGTGGCACGTGCTCGCAATCAGCCTGCAGACGATGTTCGGCCTGCCCTGGCCGGTCGCCGTCTTGATCGTCATCGCGCTTGGCGCATTGACGGGCTTCCTGAATGGTCTTCTCGTGGAGATCGCCAAGATCGACAGCTTCATCGCCACGCTTGGCACGGGCACGGTCCTTTACGCGATCGCGCTCTGGCATACGGGCGGACGGCAGGTGGTCGGCATGCTGCCGCAAGGATTTTATGCGCTGAACGGCACCATGGTCTTCGGCCTGCCGATCACCGGCATCTATGTCCTTGCCCTTGCCTTCGTCATGTGGATCGTGCTGGAATACCTGCCGATCGGCCGCTACATCTACGCGATCGGCGCCAATCCGAAGGCTGCTGCGCTCAACGGTATCCCCGTCCGCCGCTTCGTCATCGGCGCCTTCGTCACCTCGGGCACCCTTGCCGCCATTGCGGGCGTGCTGCTTGCCTCCAAGCTGCGCATCGGTCAGGCAAGCGTCGGGCTTGAATATCTTCTGCCAGCACTCGTTGGCGCATTCCTTGGATCGACTACCATCAAGCCGGGCCGTGTCAATGTTTGGGGCACGATGATCGGTGTCATCATCCTGGCGGTTGGTATTGCCGGCATCCAGCAGTTCGGCGGCTCCTTCTATGTCGAGCCTCTGTTCAACGGCGTCACCTTGCTCGTCGCCATCGGCATCGCCGGCTACGCCCAGCGCCGTCGCAGCCATGCAGGACGCATGGCCCCTGCCCAAGCACCACAACTTTCCGCCAAGCCGGCGGAGAAATGAAGATCATCTGAAGTTCGAATGTCCAAAGGGAGGAGAAGACATGAACCGTAGACAATTCCTGCAGGTAACAACCGCTGCCCTGGTGCTGTACGCCGGCCAGGCCTATGCAGATCCGATGGCGGATGCGAAGGCCGTCGTCGACAAATATGCAACCCCGGTCACCAAATGGGACGGCCCGACCACCGGTCCGAAGGCACAGGCAGGCAAGACCATCGTCGTGCTCGCCGGCGATCTCAAGAACGGCGGCATTCTCGGCGTCAGCAACGGCGTCGAGGAAGCGGCAAAGGCGATTGGTTGGGAGGTAAAAGTTCTCGATGGCGCGGGCTCCATCGGCGGACGCACTGCCGCCTTCGGCCAGGCGATAGCGCTGCAGCCTGCCGGCATCATCATCGATGGCTTCGATGCCGTCGAGCAGGCTCCGGCACTGGAACAGGCAAAGGCCGCTAAAATTCCGTTGGTCGCCTGGCATGCCGGTCCAACTATCGGCCCCGACGATAAGAACGGTCTCTTCGCCAATGTCAGCACCGATGCAATGGAAGTCTCGAAGGCGGCCGCCGACTGGGCATTCGTCGATGCCAAGGGCAAGCCGGGCGTCATCATCTTCACCGACTCCACCTATGCGATCGCCATCGCCAAGGCGGACAGGATGAAGCAGGAGATCGAAAGGCTCGGCGGCAAGGTGCTCGAATATGTCGATACGCCGATCGCCGAGACATCGCAGCGCATGCCGCAGCTCACCACGTCTCTCCTGCAGAAATACGGAGACAGCTGGACCCATTCGCTTGCCATCAACGACCTCTATTTCGACTTCATGGGCCCTTCGCTTGCCTCGGCCGGCAAGGGTGGCACCGATGCGCCGATCAACGTCGCAGCCGGCGACGGCTCGCAATCGGCCTATGAGCGCATCCGTGCCGGCCAATACCAGAAGGTCACTGTGGCGGAGCCGCTCAATCTCCAGGGCTGGCAATTGGTCGACGAACTCAATCGCGCCTTCGCCGGCGAAAAGTGGTCCGGCTATCTCTCGCCGCTGCATGTGGTGACGGCAGACAATATCCAGTCCGATGGCGGCCCGAAGAACACCTTCGATCCGGATAACGGTTACAAGGACGAATATAAGAAAATCTGGGGCAAGTGATCCCTGCAACGGGAATGGCACGGCCAGCGGGCCGTGCCATTTCATTTGGCAGAAGACTGCGTTCGGCGGCTGCTATCGCGCGCAATCAGTTGCGGCAAGATCCTGACATCGGGGACCGGCTGCGTGCCATCGAGAATATCCAGGATCAACTGCGCAGTCCGCTCGCCTATTTCACGCGCGAACGCGTTGATCGTCGTCAGTGTCGGCACACAGACCTCACCAATCTCATAATTGCCGAAACCGCCGATGGAAAAGCGCTCAGGCACGGGAATTGCGAGCCGACGACATTCGGTGAGCGCGCCGTAGGCGGCAAGATCCGAGACGCAGACGACCGCTTCCGTATCGGGATAGAGTTCGATCAGCTTCGCCATGGCATTGGCGCCTTCGCGCATCGAGATCGGCGGCGATCCAGCTGCAATTAATCTCGATGCATCAAGACCATGCGCCTGCATCGCCGCGATGAAGCCGAGTCTGCGTTCGCTGCCGCGTGAATCCCGCTGAACATCGCCGCCGATGAAGGCGATGCGACGACAGCCGAGTGCGACGAAATGATCGACCATATCGCGCATCACGGCCCTGTTGGAGAAGCCGACATAGTGGCCGATCGGATCGGTGGGGATATCCCAGGTCTCGATCACGGGGATCGCTACAGTCTGCAGAAGTTTACGGGCGCGTTCCGTATGCGTGCCACCGGTCACCACGATCGCCTGCGGCTTGCGGCGGAGCAATTGTTCGATCAGCCGCTCCTCTTCCTCCACATTGTAGTTCGTGTAGCCAAGCAGGATCTGCATATCCCGCTTGGACAAGGTGTCTGAGAGGCCGCCGACCGTATCTGCGAAGTTGGCATTGTTGATGGAGGGAATGGTAACGGCGACAAAGCCGGACTTTTGCGAACGCAGGTTGGAAGCCGTGCTGTCGAAGACATAGCCCAGTTCCTCCGCTGTCCGCAGGATCGCCTCGCGGGTCTCCGGGCTGACTAGGCTGTCAGCCTTGAAAGCGCGTGACACCGTCATGGGAGAAACTCCCATGACGCGGGCGATATCTGCCATGGTGGGCGTTTTGCGATCTTTACTCATCAACGGCCTATGTTATCGTTACCATCAGAGTAATATGTCTCTTCCCTGAATGGCAAGAGGCCCTCCAAGATGTCCCGCCAAACGAGCACGGAGCCTTGTTGCCCTGCGCCGGAAAACGCCGTGCCGAAGCGGCCTATAGCTGGAACTCATGTGCCAACGTCACATGATGATGGATGCGTCCTTCGAAAAAGCGCGAGAGAACCTCCGCCGTCGCCGCGCGTGCCTCGGTGCGGACCGGGCTTGCAAGAGCCTTCTCCACGGCGGCCATGTCCGGATAGTTCACGGCCAAAATCATCGGGAATTCCGGGGCGCCTTCATCGCGCGCCTCGGCAAAGGTCACCCGCACGTCGAGGGCACCCGGAAACTGCTTCCACTTCGGCAGGATGGTTTCCATGACGGCCGTTCGAAACGCCTCTGCCTCTCCTTCCCTGACCTTGCCTTCGAATAATGCGTATCGGGTAATCATCCGGCGATCTCCTTGTTCGGCCCTTTGAAGAATTCCATCAGTGCTGCCTGGTCTTCACCACCGAGCCCCGATGCCGTCAGCATGCGGTGTATCTCCGCACAGACAGCCGTCAGCGGCATGGCGGTATTGGTCCTGCGGGCCAGATCCTGGGCGCCGTTCAGATCCTTGACCATATTGTCAATCCGGCCGGTACGGCGATAATCCTTGGCGACATAGCGCGGCATATATTCCTGCAGAATGGCGCTGTCGGCCCGCCCACCCTTCAGCGCCTGCGGGATTTTCGCGGCATCAACGCCCGCGTCGAGCGCCAGTTGCGTGGCTTCCGCGACGGCAAGAAAATTCAACGCGCAAAGAACCTGATTGATGAGCTTCGTGGTCTGACCTGTACCGACGGGACCCATATGGGTGTAGTTCGATGCCACATGGCGCAGAACCTGATGCGCGTCCGCGACATCCTGCTCGCTGCCGCCGGCCATTAGGGTCAACTGTCCGATCAGGGCCTTCGGCGCCCCACCGGAAAGTGGGCTGTCCACCCAGCGCAATCCCCTTTCCGCCGCTTCGATCGATAGCGCCTTCGTCGCATCGGGATCGATCGACGACATATCGATGATCAGCGTGCCTGCTCTTGCGCCCGCAGCAACACCTTCAGGCCCGAATACCGCGGCATGGACGATTTTCGGGGAATTGAGGCTGAGGACGACGAAATCGGAAACGGCTGCTGCCGCGGCCGCACTAGCGGCAGCCGTGGCGCCTTTCGCGGTCAAAACCGCAACCTTATCCTTGTCGAGATCGAAAACCGTCAACTGATTGCCGGTCTCCGCCAGGCGGGCGCCGATCGCGCCGCCCATTGCGCCTGCGCCGATCAGCGCCACCTTGTTGCTCATGATTGCGTTTCCTCCAAGCTTGCAATAATGGCCGCAATGACGACATCCAGCGGCCGATCGATATCGACGGTGATCGCGAGTTCGTCGGCTCCGGGCGGCTCGAGTGCGGCAAATTGACTGTCGAGCAATGCCGGTGGCATGAAGTGATCGCGCCTTGCCTGCATACGCCTCAGGATCGTTTCTCTTGAGCCAGCGAGATGGATGAACGAAACCGGCGCAGCGACAACCTCGCGAATCCGGTTACGATAGATGCGCTTCAGCGCCGAACATCCGATCAATGCCGTGTCGTCCGCCAAAGCCAGGCATTGACCGATCTTGTCGAGCCAGGGCCATCGATCGGCATCGGTCAAGGGAGTGCCGGCACTCATCTTGGCGACGTTGGCCGCTGGATGAAGATCATCGCCATCGACATAGATGCCGCCAAGGCGCGCCGCGAGCGCGGAACCAACTGAGGACTTGCCGCAGCCGCTGACGCCCATGACGACGAAGCGGCGTGGTGCGGCGCCATCAGAGCGAAGCTGTGATGCCGCCGTCGACATAGAGCACATGACCGTTGACGAAGGAGGAGGCATCGGAGGCGAGGAAAATGCAGGCGCCGACCAATTCGTCGACGCGGCCCCAGCGGCCGGCCGGCGTACGCTTTTCGAGCCATGCCGAAAAATCGGCATCGGCAACCAGCGCAGCATTCAGTGGCGTATCGAAATAGCCGGGCGCGATGGCGTTGCATTGCAGCCCATGCCTGGCCCAATCCGTCGCCATGCCCTTGGTCAGATTGCCAACGGCACCCTTGGTTGCCGTGTACGGAGCAATCGAGGGACGCGCCAACGCCGTCTGCACGCTTGCGATGTTGATGATTTTTCCGGCGCCGCGCTTGATCATGTGCCGGGCGACCGCCTGGCCGACATTGAAGACGCTTGAGATGTTCGTCCGAAGAAGCCGCTCGAAAGCATCGGCGGGAAAGTCCTCCAGCGGCGTGCGAAACTGCATGCCGGCATTGTTGACGAGAATGTCGATTGCACCGGTCTCAGCCTCGAAAGCATCGACCGCCTGACGTGCGGCCTCGTGATCGGTGGCGTCGAATGGAAGCACATGCACCTTGCCGGCGAAGCCTTCAGCCGCCTTGGCGAGCTTTTCCCTGTCGCGGCCATTGAGCACCAGCTCAGCACCAGCGGCGGCTAGGCCCTTGGCGAGCGCGAGCCCGATACCTTGGGAAGAACCCGTCACCAGAGCACGCCGCCCTTTCAGATCGAAAAGACCAAGAGACATCGTTTCCTCCGTTTTTTATCTCGACAATGGTCGCCTCCCTTGTTTATGTTATCGATAACATTTGATGTCAAGGGAGGATGCATAAGATGAACAAGCCACCGATCCTGCAGATTGGTCCCTACCCGCAATGGGATCAAGAGCCGCTCGACGCAGCGTTTCAGGTTCATCGCTATTTCGAGGCTGCCGACAAAGAAAAGTTGCTCGCCGACATCGGACCATCGATCCGGGCCATTGCGACGCGCGGCGAGCTTGGCGCCAACCGCGCGATGATCGAGGCCTGCCCCAGACTGGAAGTTATTTCGGTCTATGGCGTTGGCTTTGACGCCGTCGACCTGCAGGCCTGCCGCGAGCGCGGTATCCGCGTCACCAATACCCCTGACGTACTCACCAACGACGTCGCGGACTTGGGGATTGCGATGATGCTCTGCCTGTCGCGTGGCATGATCGGCGCGGAGACATGGGTGCGCGACGGCAGCTGGGCGCAGAAGGGACTTTATCCTCTCAAGCGCCGCGTCTGGGGACGGCGTGCCGGCGTGCTCGGCCTCGGCCGCATCGGCTTCGAAGTCGCCAAACGCCTGAAGGGCTTCGACATGCAGATTGCCTATTCGGACGTCGAGGCAAAATCCTACGCCTCCGGCATGAGCTTCGTGGCCGATCCTGTCGAGCTTGCGACGCAATCGGATTTCCTGTTCGTCACGCTCGCCGCCTCCGCGGCAACCCGGCATATCGTCGGTCGGAAGGTAATCGAGGCCCTCGGCCCGGAAGGTATGTTGATCAACATCTCCAGGGCCTCCAATATAGACGAAGAGGCACTGCTTGACGCGCTGGAGACCGGTAAGCTCGGATCGGCCGCGCTTGACGTCTTCGAAGGCGAACCGAAGCTCAATCCGCGCTTCCTGGCGCTCGACAATGTGCTGCTGCAGCCTCACCATGCATCCGGCACGGTGGAAACACGCAAGGCCATGGGTCAGCTGGTGCGCGACAATCTCGCTGCTCATTTCGCCGGCCAGGCCCTGCCGACACCCGTTCTTTGAGGAGAAAGACATGAAGGCCATCATCGCCCACGCCGCCAAGGATGTGCGGATCGAGGATTATCCGGAGGAAGAACCGGGTGCGGGAGAAGTCAAGCTGAGGCTCGCAACCGGCGGCGTCTGCGGCAGCGACCTGCATTACTACCATCACGGCGGCTTCGGCACCGTGCGCCTGAAGGAACCGATGATCCTCGGGCATGAGGTCAGCGCGACGGTGACTGCGCTCGGCCCCGGCGTAGAAGGCCTCGAGGTCGGCCAGCTTGTTGCCGTTTCTCCCTCCCGCCCCTGCCGGACTTGCCGCTATTGCCTGCAGGGCTTACCCAATCAATGCCTCAACATGCGCTTCTATGGCAGCGCCATGCCCTTCCCGCATATCCAGGGTGCGTTCCGCGAGACGCTCGTCGCCGATGCCATCCAATGCGTGCCGGCCGATGGCCTGACCCCGGGTGAAGCGGCCATGGCAGAACCCTTGGCCGTCACGCTCCACGCCACCCGGCGTGCAGGCGAGATGCTCGGCAAGCGCGTCCTCGTGACCGGCTGCGGCCCGATCGGCGTGCTCTCGATCCTCGCCGCACGCCGCGCGGGTGCCGTCGAGATCGTGGCGACCGATCTTTCGGATTTCACCTTGTCGCTTGCCAGGCAAGCGGGTGCCGACAGGGTCATAAATACGAAGGACGAGCCCGAAGCGCTTGCCGCCTATTCCACGGACAAGGGCACTTTCGATGTGCTCTACGAATGCTCGGGCGCTGCAGCTGCCCTTGCCGGCGGCATTTCGGCACTGAGACCGCGAGGCATCATCGTACAGCTTGGTATCGGCGGTGACATGAGCCTGCCGATGCTGGCGATCACGGCCAAGGAACTGGAACTGCGCGGTTCCTTCCGTTTTCACGAGGAGTTTGCCGTCGGCGTCGATCTGATGCGCAAGCGCCTCATCGATGTGCGACCGCTCATTACCCATACCGTACCGCTCGCGGACGCCATCAGCGCCTTCGAGATCGCTTCGGATCGAAGCAAGGCCATGAAGGCACAGATCGCCTTCGCCTAAAGCGGAAGCGGCGCGAAATCCACCCGATCGAAAACGGAAACGGATTTCGCGCTCACAGCCGGTCTAGTCGAGATCGGCGCCAATCGCATCAAGGGCAGCACGGGCAACCTGCTCGTCCTGCTCTCCGGAACCAGAACCGACACCGATACCGCCGACAAGCGTGCCGCCGACGCGGATCGGCAAGCCGCCGCGCAAACCCGTCATCCCGCCATGGGTAGCGATTGCCAGCGGCACTCGCGCATGTTCCGGCAGCGAATGGCTCGGCCCACCGATGGAAGCAGCCGTCTGCGCCTTGGCGGTGGCGCTTTTCAGCGACTGAAAACGCGAACCGCGCATGCGGAAGGAACCAAGCGTCACGCCAGATTGATCGACGATGACGATGCATTGCGGCTGCCCCATCTGCGAAGCAGCCGAGATCGCAGCGGTCAACAATGTCATCACCCCTTCGTCGCTCAAGACACTCGACGTCACAACATGGCTCATGCACTATCCTCCCGACTTGCGGACTCAATTGAATATGTTATCGATAACACATCGATCTCTCGATGTAACCTTATGGGAGGTATTGTTACAATGTCGTTCTTCGAGATCATGGACCCGGCCTTCGGGAAATTTGTTCTTGGCAATGCTCCCGTCAAGCAGATCGCCACCGGTTTCGACTGGGTGGAAGGGCCTGTCTGGTTCGGAGATATGAACTGCCTGCTCTTCTCGGACATCCCCAACAACCGCATCATGCGCTGGATACCGGGACTCGGCACCAGCGTCTTTCGCGAACCTTCGAATTTTTCGAACGGCCATACGCGTGATCGGCAGGGCCGCCTTGTGAGCTGCGAGCATGGTGGCAGACGCGTCACGCGTACCGAATATGACGGCTCGATCTCGATCGTCGCGGATAGCTATCAGGGCAAACGCCTGAATTCGCCCAACGATGTGATCGTTGCCTCGGACGGCGCTATCTGGTTCACCGATCCGCACTACGGCATTGCGACGGATTACGAAGGATATAGAAGTGAGCAGGAACTGCCATGCAATGTCTACCGGGTCGATCCCTCCGGCTCCATGCAGGCCGTCCTGACGGATTTCAATTGCCCGAACGGGCTTGCCTTCAGTCCCGACGAGACGAAGCTTTATGTTGCCGATACCGGTCGCATGCATGGCGGCGATCCGCAGCACATCCGGGTCTTTAATGTCGGCGAAAACTGGCGACTGTCCGGGGGCGAGGTGTTCCATGTGATTTCGCCGGGCTGCGCTGACGGCATGCGCCTCGACAGCGATGGCAATCTCTGGTCGTCGGCGGCCGACGGCGTGCATTGCATCGCGCCCGATGGTCATCTCATGGGCAAGATCCTGGTGCCGGAAACGGTCTCCAACCTCTGCTTCGGCGGTCGCGGCAAGCACAAGCTTTTCATGACGGGCACCACCAGCGTCTACGCGATCTCGCTCAACCGAAGCGGCGCGCTTTAACGCCAGCCGCGACCACGTTGCGAAACGATTCGTGGAGTGACGCAGCAATGAAGGCAGCTTATCGAGGCTCCGGAAAAAAGGCAGCGATTTTGGGCTGCTTGAATACCGGCAAGGAGGCTCACATACGCAAATGCCGCAACGACAATCGCCCGGGATCATCTGGCGATTGTCGCTGTCGGATAGCGGGATATCAACGCAAGTCGGCTTGCGGTATCGAACGTGTCGCCACATGCGCGATCGATGAAAAATTCGCGGACAAGGCGTGTTCTTGCCGGCGCGCCGCGTCCTGCAGCAGGTCTGCCATCCGGGTGACGGATATGCGATCTGCGCGCATGACCTGGCGGATCAGCGGATCTTTGAGAACTTCGGCGATCGTCAAGTCCCTTTGGGTCATGGTTACCTCCTGTTCGTTAGCGCAGAAGATAGACCGCTTAATTAGCACTGCGATGTCAAAAGCCGGACAAAAACAAGGCAGTTCGTTCGATTTTGTTACAGATTCATCGCAAATCGATTGGAGCGACATATTCCCAAAATACAATAGGACCCTAGTTGTCGGCTAAGGAAGGGTTGATCAATTGCGATCAACCTAAGTGGGAGGGCCGTTTGCTCCGCGAACGCGCAACGTTTTTGCAATAATTTAGACCATAATTTTGCAACTTTTGCGTTTATAGTCTCGCGATGCTGGGGGCTCTATAGTGTAACACCAATGATTGGCCGCGCGATGTACTCAGATCAGTCCACAGAAGACGAGCGTCTCATCTATCATGCAGATCTTCTCAGCCAGCTCTCCAATCCCAAGCGCCTGGAGGTCTGTATTCATCTGTCCGGCCATGAGGAAGATGTGAACAGCCTGGCCAAGAAGCTGGGCATATCGCAGTCGGCGCTCAGCCAACACCTGACCCGCCTGCATCATTCCGGCATCGTGAAAGTGCGCCGTCACGCCCAGTTCAGATATTATACCTGCGATCATCCGGGCGTCCTGCAGATCCTGAAGACGCTTGCCGAGCTCTTCGATGCCGAACTCAAACCAGCGACATCGAATGCCGGCGACAACGACTCTTACGACGAAAAATCATGACGTAGCGTCGATGCGGCTTTGCTGGTTTCGGCCACCAAGTGCAATTTCGGATGTCGTTCGATGGCGCAGGCACGATATGGCCCGACCGCAATTACTCAAACACCGCGCCTGTTTCCCCAGATGATCACATGCAATTGCGGCAGCACCCTTGCTTCGAACCATCGGTCATTGCCGACCTTTTCCACGAGCCAGCGCATGCGCTCGACAATGCCGTCGATATCGACAAGGGCATCTTCCGCATCGGCTGGCGGCGGCGTGTGATTGCCGGGCTGCAGATAAACAGGCAGATGTGAATAGCGAGTGGCCGCCTCTCGCGCATATTCATAGTCGAGATCGTCGAATATGACGATCTTCAGGGCGATTTGCGGTCTTTCGCCTGCCATGCGCAGACAGTCGTCGAAGGCGGCCCAGTTCGTCGCCATGCCGCTCGATGGCGGCTTAGGGCTGAGCACAAGCACATCAAGTTCGGCGAACCACTCCTTGGCCAAGCTCCCTTGAGTCTCCAGCGCGAAGCGATATCCCTCAGCATGACCGCGCGCAATCAGCGGGCCGAGCGGCTGGATCGCGGGATTGCCGCCGGAGAGCGAGATGGTGAGCGGCTTGCCGCCGGAAAGCCTCATCACCTCTTGCCAGATCTCATCGACCGACATCGGCTGCCATTGGTCGCGATAGTCGCTATCGACCGCATGCAGCGTATCGCACCAGGAGCAGCGATAATCGCAGCCGCCGGTGCGAACGAAGATCGTCGGGAGGCCGATCAGGATCCCCTCGCCCTGGATCGTCGGCCCGAAGATCTCGCTGACCCGAATGCGCGCTTCGCTCATGGCCGGTATTCCGCCCAGGTCTTCGGCGTCTCGCTGACCCGCACGGCGGATGCCTCCGGCAGTCGTTCCTTGCACCAGTCGTAGAAATGCCTCGCGAGATATTCGGATGTGACGCGATCGTGTCCGAAGACCTCATTCAGGTGACGATGATCGAAGGTTTCGTCGATATAGCGCTTTAGCGGCTGTAGCTCATGATAGTCTCGCACGAAACCGTTCTCATCCAGTTCGGCTGCAGAAAGCTCCACCACGACGATGTAGTTGTGCCCGTGCATGCGCGCGCACTGATGATCATCGGGCAGGTGCGAGAGTTGATGCGAGGCGGAGAAGTGGAATTCCTTGGTGATGCGGTACATCACTTCACCTCTTCGGCCGAAAAGCCTGATGTCGCGGCGACCCAGAAATCGGCATCCTCGTATTCGGTCGGATCCGCAATGCCGGCGAGATGAAAGGCTTCGCGCCGCTCGACGCAGGTGCCGCAGCGGCCGCAATGACGTTTCCCGCCCTTGTAGCAGGACCAGGTTTCGGCAAAGGGGATCTTATGCCTGTCACCGTCGGTAACGATATCCGCCTTGGAGATCGTCACATAGGGCGCATAGAGCGAAACGCTGGCATAGCCGTCGAGCGCATGGTTCTGCATCTGCTGGAAGGCGTCGATGAAACCGGGGCGACAGTCGGGATAGATGAAATGATCGCCGCCATGAACCGCAACTGCAACCGCATCCGCCTTCTGCGCAGCCGCAAGCCCAAAGGCGATCGCCAGCATGATCGCATTGCGGTTCGGCACGACCGTCGCCTTCATGGTTTCCTCGGCATAGTGCCCGT
Organism: Martinezella sp. CNPSo 3964; assembly: GCF_057784375.1. Classification (NCBI taxonomy): domain Bacteria; kingdom Pseudomonadati; phylum Pseudomonadota; class Alphaproteobacteria; order Hyphomicrobiales; family Rhizobiaceae; genus Martinezella; species Martinezella sp. CNPSo 3964. Next base: position 136,550 of record NZ_JBXSOW010000013.1, on the reverse strand, counting down.
CCGGCACCTCGATGTCATCGGTGAGCGCCGATCCGGTCAAGTGCTTGCCAATGGCGGTGATGTCGATGATCTCATGCGGCACGCCGAGGCGCTTGGCGCAGGCCGCGGCAAATTCCAGCTCCTTGCGATGCCGCTGGCCGTAGTCGAAGGAGACGAGTCCGATAAGCTGATGTTCGGCTGCGACCTTCTGGGCGAGCGAAACAGAGTCCAATCCGCCGGAGCAGATGACGATAGTCTTCATATTGTATGATCCCTTGTTTTGACCGGGTGGGCTGCGACCGGATTTCATGGCTTTTCGAAGCCACGGCGGGGTCTCTAGCAGCAGAAACGGGAGGAAACAAGGCACTCGCATCTTTTCATGACAACGCGCCGGCACCTACAGGCGCGTTGCCATATTCGCTGGGCCGTCAGCTGACGCCCGCAAACTTCCCCGAGATATTCAGATCCGGGTAGTAACCCGCCGGCTTGCCGCCGACCGTTTGGCCGCCCGTTAGGCTGCCCTGGATTTCCGGCCCGAAGAAGGAATAAGGGAAGGTCGGCTGCAGGGCGCTGACCTCGTCCAGACGCCGCCGCAGCTCGGGCGGTATTTTGAATTCCAGGGCGCCAAGATTGTCCCTCAGCTGCTCCAGTTTCGTGGCGCCGATGATAATCGAGGCAAGACCGGGCTGGGTCATTGCCCAATTGACGGCCACCTGCGCCATGCTGCGGCCGAGCTCGGCCGCCACCGTCTCCAGCTCGGCAACGATCGCCCAATTGCGTTCATTGAATTTCTGGAACCCCGGATTGGCCGTGCCACGCACGGTTTCGAGCCGGCCGGCGGTCTCCCCTTTGCTGCTTGGACGATATTTGCCGCTGAGCAGACCGCTCGCAAGCGGGCTCCAGGCCATGATGCCGGCGCCGTAACGCGTTCCGAACGGCACGAATTCATTTTCGATGTTGCGTTCGGCCAGCGAATATTCGAGCTGAAGTGCAGAGATCGGCTCGTAGCCGCGATGCTCGGCGACCGCCTGGGCTCGGCTGGCATACCATGCCGGAACATCGGACAGACCGACGTGCCGCACCTTTCCCGAGCGGACAAGGTCGTCGAAAGTGCGCATCACTTCCTCCGGCGGCGTCAGGCGATCCCAGCAATGCATGAGATAGAGATCGATGTACTCAGTGTTCAGCCGCTTCAGTGACCCCTCGACGGCCCGCAGGATATTCTTGCGGCCATTGCCGGCCGCATTCGGCGTTTGCGCAGTAAGGTTCATGGTAAACTTGGTGGCGATGACGGCATCGTCGCGCAAGCCGCGCTCAGCGATGAACTCACCGAGCCACGCCTCGGATGTACCGCCGGTATAGGCATCGGCGGTATCGAAGAAATTGCCGCCGGCATCGACATAGGCATTGAAGATCGCCCGCGCCGTCTCCTTATCTGCCCCCCAACCCCATTCGGTGCCGAAGGTCATGGTGCCAAGGGCGAGCCGCGTTACCTTGAGCCCGCTATTGCCCAGCGTATAAAATTCCATGCTCATCGCCATGCTCCTCTCTGGCTAACCGGGCTATGTTCAGGAAGCGAACAGGCCCGCAATGACGTGATGCGCTTAGATTCGCTGCTTTCGGGCTATTCGATAAGATCATTTAATTCGCATGCATTATGCGATATCGTGCAGCAATGGACCGCGATCTACTGACACATCTGCCCATCGTCGCTGCCGTGGCCCGCCGCGGAGGGTTTGCCGCCGCCGCCAGCGAACTGGGCATGAGCGCGTCAGCCGTCAGCCATGCCGTTCGGCTGGTGGAAGAACGGCTCGGACAGCCCCTCTTTGCGCGCACAACACGCAGTGTGGCTCTAACGGAGGCCGGCAAGAGCCTGATCGCCACCATCACGCCAGCGCTACAGGACATTCATGACCGGATCGAGCGCATCAAGGCCGTCAAGGGCAGGCCAAGCGGCCTGTTGCGTATCAACGCTTCTCGTATCAGTCTGCCGTTGGCGGTCACCCGCGTGATCGCAGCGATGGCCGAACGCTATCCCGAAGTCGAAGTGGAAATCTTCTCCGACGAGAGATTGACCGATATTGTCGCGGAAGGTTTCGACGCCGGCATTCGGGTCGGTGAAATGATCGCACAGGACATGGTCGCCGTTCGCCTCACCCCGCCTTTCCGATCGATCGTGGTTGCTTCGCCCGGATATATCGCGCGTTTCGGGCGTCCAAATACGCTTGCAGATCTCTCCGATCACAATTGTATCGGCTACCGTCTGATCCGCTCCGGGGGCCTCTATCAATGGGAATTCGTCGAGGATGGGCGGGATGTCGCGGTGACGGTGAGCGGCCAGGCGATCGTCACCGAATCGCATTCGGCCATAGAACTGGCTATTGCGGGCGTAGGGTTGGCTTATGCCTTCGAGCCGCTGGTGAGGACGGAAATCGCATCCGGCAGACTTGTCCAGCTTCTAAGTGACTATGCGGTGACGGAAGCAGGCCTCTTCCTCTACTTTCCACGCCGTGCCGAACTGGCTCCGAAGCTTAGGGCCTTCATCGACACGGTGCGGCAGGTCAATCGCTGAGTCGGCTTTCGGCCAGGCGAAAATCGCCATTTGCTTCCTATCGACACGCTAACGAATGGTCAAATCGCGCAGGCATTGTACCAAATACGCATGAAATGCAGCGCTGGATCGCGATCCAGGTGAATCGCGATTGCCGTCTTCCATGGCACTCGGCAGTCATAGTCCGTAAGCTTCGCCAGCGAAGACTTGCAGGAGTTCCAGGGCATTCGCATGACCTCCTGCGAGTTCGATAGGCGGCTTCCCGGTCTGAAAGAGGAACTCGTGCAAGATATTTCGAAAAGAAAGCCGCCTAGCCCGATCGATGTCGAAGTCGGCAAACGCATTCGTGCGCAACGGCGCATGCTGGGCATGAGCCAATCGGCGCTCGCCGAAAAACTGGGCCTCACGTTTCAGCAGGTTCAGAAATACGAAAAAGGTGCCAACCGCGTCGGCGCAAGTCGCCTGCAACATGTTGCCGACTGTCTCAGTGTCCCGATCTCGCACTTCTTCGATAATGCAGCTTTCGATAATCCTGTTTCGACCGAGGAAGCACGCGCGATCCGCAACGATCTCGTCGGCTTCCTTTCGTCCGAAGAAGGTATCGAACTCAATCGCGCCTTTGCAAAGATCAAGGATGCGCGGACGCGTCAGAAGATCGTGGGCCTGCTCAAGTCGCTGGTCTTGACCTAGGACATAGAGTCATTGCCGTTCAGCCAGATGCGGATTGCGACGCGTTTGAGAGCGGTGAGACGGCTCTCGGCCAGCTTGTCGTATCAGATTGCGGTGCGGCGGAATTGCTTGGCTTTGTCGAAGACGCGCTAGACCAGGCCCAGCATCCTGTAGAGGAGCGGGCTGAAGCAGACCGGGCTCTACGGTTGGCCTTGCGCGTCGACAAGCGCATGGATTTTGTTGTCAGCGCGCCCATGGACCGACCGAGACAATAATCTCGATCACCCTTTTTGCCGTCGCGCGCTGCTGATGGACGCGAACCATGGACGTATCGATCATTTGCAACTTAATAGCCTCGGCAAGGGCATCCATGAGGCGGTCCTAAACGCCTGCTTTGCGCCATCGGACGAAGCGATTATGGCCTCCAGAAGATGCCGTTCAGCACATGGTGGTCATATGCGCGCGGCACGCTCAGGGGGTCGTCGGGGAGAAGCGGTTCGATCACGCGCCGTTCTCAGTCAGCAGGATCATGTCGGCGCATGTATCGCATGAAACGGATTTCGCCGTGACATGAAAGCCGCCATTCGGCTACCGACCCCATTGCGGACACTGACGCAGTCTGGTTCTCTGACCGAGAGCAGATTTGCAAAATCGCCGAAGAGAGCGACGCTAATGTCAATTTCACTCTACGATCTCAGTGTGCCGACCTTCTTGCAGACCGTGAATGCTCTTGCGGGTGTTCTTGATCGCGCAGTCGAGCATTGCGCGAAGACGGGTCACGACCCCAACGACTTCGTGGAAGTTCGCTTGATTGATGACATGACCCCATTTCATTTCCAGGTCGAGGCAGCATGGCATCATGCCGTGTGGGGGCTTGAGGCTGCGCGGACGGGTGCATTCACGCCGCCCGCACTTGCGGGGCCGGTTCCATTCGACGATTTGCGAGGGATGATGGAAAAGGCGAAAAGGGCGCTGGAGGCATACGAGCCTGACGAGGTAAATAGCTGGGCGGGCAGGCATTTGGATCTTCGGATCGGTCCCCGCAAACTCGCCTTTACGTCTGAGACGCTCATTCTGTCGTTCTCGATGCCCAACTTCTATTTCCACGTTGTCACGGCCTACGACATCCTGCGGATGCGCGGCGTTCCGATTGGCAAGCGAGATTATGAAGGGCAGCTGCGTACACGCTTATATTAGCAGACAACTCCGGGAAAAGTGTGCCGCAGCTTTCCATCTACAACTATGCAAAAACAAGCGATGGAATGGTTTGTGGGTTCAGCGAAATGCCGAACTGCTTCAAGCTTCTTCGCCTCCGCAGTCCTTTGCCGGCCTCTGCAGTCAACTTGTGATGCGTGGCGTGCGAATGACCTTCAGGAACAAGGCGTTCATCGCATCCGTGATACCCTGTGTCGGGCTGACCTCGAAATAGAGGCCCGGCGAAGCGCAATTCTGCAGATTAGTGCCGATTTGCGATTGGAACGGCGCAATCCATTGATTGTACCAGCCATTCGTCGGCAAGGGAAAATAGGTCGTATAGAGAATAGCGATCTTGACGTTCTGGTTTTTCAACGGCTGACAGAAGGAACTGACGAGCGGCTCCTGGCAACGTCCGTTCGTCGTCGGCTTGGTGCAAGTGCTGGGCTTGTAGCTATCGCCGACACCATCGGTAACCAGGAACAGAACCTTTTGGCGATCGGTGCTGGTCGTACCACCGCCGCCTGTGCCGATAATCGGCGCGAGCTGCGTCAGCATCGTATCGAAGCTCGTATCCTGGTCGTTGTTGTCGCCCTGTCCTCGAACAGCCATCAGATCCACGTTCTTGCTGATGGCACTGCTAACCTGCGCCATATCGGATGACAGCGCCGATACGTTGGTCAAGCCAATTGTCGTGGTGTCTTTACCGAATGTATAAACGGCCATTCTGTACTGATCGGGTGTCACCCGGTTCTTCACAGCGGTATCCGTAAGCGACTGTGTCGCCTGCCCGACGACATTGATGCGGGTCTTGACGCCAAGGTTCTTTGCAAGATTGTAGTAATTGTTTTGCGTCGTGGTGTCGTGGCATGCAAAGGCGCAGCTGTCTGACGTATTTGCCACCATTGTCTTGATATCTCCCAAGGTGGCACCGATCCCCATGGATGGCGTGTTGTCCAGCAGCATGTAGAAATCCATGAAATTTGCCGTCTGATACTGCGCGGATGCTGAACCGCTGACGGGAATGGATGTCTTTCCGATAACCTGGCTAAGCGTCGTTGGCACGTTCGCCGAAAAATTGACCGTCGATGAGACGATATTTCCCGTGCGCGTTATCGCGGCGCTGACGCTGACCGGTATGTTCTGGAGATCGCTTGATGCCTGGCCGAGAAAGAGCTTGTTGGCGTCACTTTGACCGATCGCAACGGTGCCGTCGCTTGTCATTGCCATGGCAGCAGCAACAGCCGGAGACGAATCCGCGATTGCGCCGACGGCAGCCGCATCGGCGGCATTCTGCAACTCGGTGCGCACAAGCATAGCATTGGTGACATCGAGCGCCAGGCCACCTACCGCGATCAACGGAACGGCAACCAGTGCCGTCGTGATCCCGAAATTCCCCGACCGGTCCGCAAATAGCGTCCCTGAAAGCTTGCGCAATGCACCGAGCGACTGTGGATAAATCCTGAATCTCTTCACGAGCAAGCTCTCTATAGTATAAGTTGTAATTCCAAAACACTCGCGAATTGAAAGTATTATCACTTTCAAATATACTTATTAATATTATAGATCGGAAATATTTAAATTCTCATAAGGGCAACTTTCCCATTTATACTGCAGATATTCAGGGGAAATTTACCAAGAATCCACAATAGATTCGCCGATCCTGCAGGTGAAGCAAATAGAAAATTGATACTGTACTCTCGGCGCGGCGACCCGAAATCGAGCATAAACCGACCATTTCATGGAAAAAACATGTGCCGGCATGCAAGATCTGCGCGACATGAATGCGCAAAAATAACGTAAAAATTGCAAATCCACTCCCTTATCTTTACCTGATTTTCAGTGTTTACCCGCGAAAGCAATCGCCATCGATTTCGGGTGCGACCGCCGTCGTTGGAACAGCTCTCACCCTGATGGCTATAGTTGGGATCTTTGCGTGCGCGTTCTTTCCTGCATCTTTACGGAACACAATCTGTGGCTCGTTCTTCTCGCGGCGTTTGTCTGTGTCAGCGGCGGCTGGATTACGCTCAACTTGCTCAGGCGAGCCGAAAAGACGCGCGAACTTCAACGTGGCGGCTGGATCTTCCTGACAGCTGTGGCGGCCGGGTCGTCGATCTGGTGCACACATTTCATCGGCATGCTGGCATATGAAGTCGACGCACCGGTCACTTTCGATCCCATCCTGACAATGGCTTCCTTTCTGCTGGCTGCCATCGGCTGCGCCGGCGGCTTTACGATCGCATTGTCGCGCCTGCCGCGCATCGCACCGGAATTCGGAGGAGCCGTCGTTGGCCTTTCCATCACCGTCATGCACTACACCGGCATGCTGGCCTACCACGTCGACGGCATCGTCGAGTGGAACCAGGCCTATGTCATCGGCTCCGTGGTGCTTTCGGTAATCTTTTCGACGCTTGCTCTCAATCAGGCAGTCCGCCGGCCTTGGGGGCTTTCCCCAATCGCCAGCCTCGCCCTCTTCGTCATCGCCGTGGTCTCACTTCACTTTACGGCAATGACCGCCGTATCGGTCACCCCGCTTGCAACTGGCGCCGCCATCGCGGACACCTATGCGTTGCAGGCCATGGCTGTTGCCGTTGCCGGTGGAGGATTGCTCATCATCGGCACTGGCGTCGCAAGCTATATGATCGATGAACGAGCCTCGCGCGAATCCATCGAGAAGCTCCAGCATATGGCGCTCAACGACCTGCTGACGGGCCTGCCCAATCGCAGCAGTTTCGCCGATCATCTCCAACGCGAGATGGACAACGCCAAGGAAGATGGCGTGAAGCTCGCGGTTATCGGCATCGACCTCGATCGCTTCAAGGAGATCAACGACCTGCGTGGACACAAGGCCGGCGACCAGGCATTGAAGGCAATTGGACGCCGGCTACTGCGCCTCGTCAGGGATGGCGAATTCGTCGCCCGTGTCGGTGGTGACGAGTTCGCCGCGGCCAAGCGCTTCGGCGAGCAGAGCGAGCTGCTGGATTTCGTCGCCCGGCTGGAGAAGGTCCTGTTTGAACCGATCCGGATCGACGATTTTGAGACGGTGACGGGCGCCAGCATCGGCGTCGCGGTCTATCCCGACGATGGCATCGATCAGGAGCGCCTCGTCAGCAATGCCGATCTTGCAATGTATCGCGCCAAGGCCGATATCGGCCGCGCCGTCTGCTTTTATGAATCCAGAATGGATGAGGCCGCCCGCGCCCGCCATACGCTCGCACAGGACCTGCGTCGTGCTGTCGAGCTGGATCAGCTCGATCTGCACTATCAGGTACAGACCTCCGTTCGCACGGGGCAGATCTGCGGCTACGAGGTCCTCGTCCGCTGGCATCATCCCGAGCGCGGAGCCGTGCCACCTTCGGAATTCATCCCCATTGCCGAAGAGAGCGGCACGATCCTTGTCATCGGCGAATGGGTGTTGCGCACGGCCTGCAAACAGGCCGCCTCATGGGACCAGCCCTACAAGATCGCCGTCAATCTTTCGCCCGTACAGTTTGCCCACGCCGATCTTGCCAAGCTCGTCCATACGATCCTTCTCGAAACCGGCCTGTCGCCATCGAGATTGGAGCTGGAAATCACCGAATCCACCATCATTGCCGACAAGAGCCGAACGCTGCATGTGCTGCGGCAAATCCGAGCTCTCGGCGTGACCGTTGCGATCGATGATTTCGGCACCGGATATTCCTCGCTCGATACGTTGCGTTCCTTCCCCTTTGACAAGATCAAGCTCGATCGTTCCTTCATGAACGAGGTGGATCACAGCATTCAGGCAAAAGCGATCGTTCGCGCTGTGCTCACGCTCGGCAAGAGCCTCGAGATTCCGGTGCTGGCGGAAGGTGTGGAAACCAACCACCAGCTCGAAATCCTCCGTGTCGAAGGCTGCGATGAGGCTCAAGGCTTCTTCCTTGGCCGGCCGAAGCCTGTCGGACAGATCTTTCATGAAAAGCCTATCGCCGAAGAAGACGAGGCTTCCGCATTTTCCGGCCGGGTACCGCCCCAGCGCATGCGCCGCCGCTAGCAGGATCCAAACACGTCAGCGCAATGCCACTACAATTCCGGAGCGCATACCTACGCGCTCCTTCATCCCTCGCGCAAATTTATCGGCCGCAGCTGCCCGAAACATCAGATCGAACGATCCGATACCTCGCCGATCCATTCCGTTGCGAGCTCGATCGTAACGGCAGAGCGGATATCGAGAGCATTGGCCGCTGCCAGAAGTTCGTAGCGGCCGGCGACGGCTCGAAATGTTCCCGCCTGCTCGTCGAAATAGCTCAGATCGCGTGGGCGCACGACAAGCGAGGCCGTCCCTTGTTCGCCCGGCGCAAGCTGAAGCTTGGCAAAGGCGCGCAACTCCTTGTCCGGCCGCTCGACCGTCGAAACAAGCGGCCGTACGTAAAGCTGCACGAGTTCGCTACCGGTTCTGTCGCCGATATTGGTGACATCGACCGTTATGGTGATGCCCTCCGCGCCCATCTTTGTCGCTGATGCCCGCGCCTCGCCCCAGGAAAATCGCGTGTAGCCAAGACCGAAGCCGAAGGGGAACAAGGGCTCGATGACGCGCTTGTCGTGATGGCGATATCCGACGAAGACACCTTCGGCGTAGCGCGCATGTCCATCCTTGCCGGGATAGACGGATGCGTCGCCAACCATGGCGGAATTATCCGACAGACGCTTCGGGAAGGTCTGCGGCAGGCGCCCGCCGGGCTCGACATCGCCGAAGAGCACATCGGCAGCGGCATGCCCCAGTTCCTGGCCGGGATACCACATCTGCAACACGGCCCGAACCTTGTCGAGCCACGGCATCTCGATGGGGCCGCCCGTCTGCAGCACGACAACCGTATTGGCATTGGCCGCCGCCACACGGTCTATCAGCTCCTCCTGGCGACCCGGCAGACGCATGTCGGGCAGGTCGAGCCCTTCCGTATCCCACTCGCCATCGCGGCCGACGAAGAGCAGCACCACATCCGCATTCCTTGCCTTTTCAACGGCATCCAGCATCGCCTCTTCGCCGAGAGGCTTTTCCACGCCGAAGCGTACCGCCGTCAGATTGATCCCCTCCTCGGTCGTCGCGGAAGAGCAATATTCGACGACCACCTTGTAGCTCTGTCCGGCCTCGAGATGGATACCCTGTCGCTGCTCGACATTGGCCGTACCGAAATAATTATCGCCGCGAGCCCAGCCGTCATAGCCATTGACGACGAGCTTGCCGTCGACATAGAGCCTGGCAAGGCCCGCATTCGTCATGCCGAATACGTGCTCGCCGCTCTCCGCCGGCATGTAGGAAGCCGTCATGCGGGCGGAGAATTCGTTGGGATCAAGCTCGGCGGATGGCAGATCGAACCAGAAGAACTCGCCCTTGTTCGCGGTTTCGGTGGCCAGAGCTGGGCCTGCAAGATCGCGTCCCTTGAAATACTCCACCCGCATCTCACCGGAGAAGACATTGATCAGGCGATTGTTGCGGCAGCCGGCAGCGTGATGAATGCTGTTGGCATTCGACAGCGCCTGACGGATACCTTCCAGCGGGCTGACCCTGTAGTGGGCGGCGATCTGGGCGCTGCCACCGCCCATGACACGGGCTTCGGCCGCGTTCGGCCCGATAACCGCCACATGCCCGAGCCCCGCCTTCTGCAGCGGTAGAATGCCGTCATTCTTCAAAAGCACCGCACCCTCGGCTCCGAGCTTGCGGATCAGAGCACGATCCTCCGGCAGATCGAGTGCATGCTCGCTTAAATCGGGCGCCGTCTCGAAAGCGCCGACGCGCTCAAGCAATGTCAGAATGCGGCGAGCGGCTTCGCGCACCGTCTTCGGCTCGACCTCGCCGTTGCGTACCGCCGCCACGAGCTTCTCGCCACGGTCGCGCGCCGGACCGGGCATTTCCAGATCGAGCCCGGCATTGACGGTCGCCGCCGTTGAATGCGAACCGAACCAGTCCGACATGACGATGCCGTTGAACCCCCACTCCTCGCGCAAGACTTTGGTCAGCAGCCAGGGATGCTCGCTCGTGTAGGTGCCGTTCAGCCTATTGTAGGAGGACATAACCGCCATGACGCCAGCCCTCTTCACAGCCTGCTCGAATGGCGGCAGATAGATTTCGCGAAGAGCGCGTTCGTCGATATCCGACGACATCGTCTGGCGCTCGATCTCTGATTCATTGCCCGCGAAATGCTTGATCGTCGCGGCAATGCCCTGGCTCTGCACGCCCTGGATATAAGCAACGGCAAGCTCGGCCGTCAGCATCGGATCTTCCGAATAGCATTCGAAGTTGCGGCCATTGAGACCGGAGCGATGAATATTGACCGTCGGCGCCAACAGCACCGAGGCACCCTTGCTCCTGGCCTGGCCGGCAAGCGCCACGCCCATGCGCTCGACAAGGGCCGGATTCCATGTCGCGCCGAGCGCGATGGCGACGGGAAAGCAGGCGGCGTTGACGCCGGCAACCAGCGAGCCGGCTCCGCGAGCTCCGTTCGGCCCATCCGTGACCTTGATCTTCGGAACGCCAAGGCGCTCGACCGGCACCGTGGTCCAGAAATCAGCGCCGGACAGCAGCGAAACCTGCTCCTCAAGCGTCATCCGGTCGAGAATATCGTCGATCATAAGGCCTCCCGAGCAATTCCCTGATTGTTCCATCGTTCATCCACGATGGAGATTCGCATTTAAGACAAACAAATCATAAACACGCCAGATGTTCTTCCGATAGTGCGATATGTGGATGAAATTACGGGGCTTTTTCGCCGATATTCAACTCTAATCCGCCACGAAACAGGCTTGATAACCGATCGGAAATCATAAATTCGATGCCTGGATGGATATCGTCTAATTCCGCACCGGCCAAAAGCGCGGATTCGATAAAATGCAAATAATCTTGTTCCGAATAAATTTGACCGCGTCGGATTTCATGAGCCCAACTCATGGAGCCGAGTATGCGTTCACTTCTAGTCGCTGCAAGCTTTCTCTTCGTCGCCGGTCTGTTGTTTTCGACGGCAACTACGGCAAAACCTGTGGCGAATACCGCCGCGGCACACGCACACCAGTTTGCGCGTGAGGTGACGGATGCGAGCGTGCCTGTCGGCTGGACCAGCTTCTGCAACGCGCAGCCAGCAGAATGTCTGGCCGGCCAAAAGAGCACGGAGTTCGCCAATCTCGATCATGACCGCCGGGAGCAGCTGCAGCAGATCAACAGCCTCGTCAATCATGAGATCGCGGGCATCGGCGACAATGATCATTACGGCATCTACAAGCTCGGCATCATCAACTGGTGGACCTATCCCGATGATGGCGCCGGCAACTGCAACGACTATGTTCTCCTAAAGAAGAAATTGCTCGTGGAGGCTGGCTGGCCACGCTCTGCCCTGCTGCTGACGGTCGTTCTCGATACCCATAACGAAGGACATCTTGTCCTGATGGCACGCACGAACGACGGCGATCTCATCCTCGACAATCTCACCGATACCGTCAAAAACTGGAGCGGAACGGGTTATACCTTCATCAAGCGCCAGACGGCCGACAATCCGAACAATTGGGTACGGCTGGAATCGGGACGTACGCCGGAGGAGCTTGCCATGATCAGCAAGGCATTGGCTTCTCACTCGCAGTGATTGGCAGCCCAATAGCTATCGACAAGACCCTTACCGTCCTGATCCAGGATGGCAAAATCGCCGGGGATAACGACGAAGAAGCGCTCTCCGCTTTCAGCACCAGTGCTGTCATTCGCAGTCCCCGTATCGACACGACCGCAGACGACGAAGCCCGGCATTCGTTCACTCGGCTTGGCTGCCAGAATATGGATGGCTGAGGGAGGAACCTCTATGCGTCGCGCGACCGCCGCCTTGGCGAGCGCGGGAACATCCGCCATCGTCGGCAAGGCTTCCCCCGGGGCGGCGGCAAGCAAGACGCTTCCTGCGATCACAAGATGTTTCACCGGCACCCTCTCGGAAATCAAGGCCAAAGGGCTTGCAACCTTCAACGGCGGTGTCCCATATGCCTCTGCAGCCCAAAGCTGCCTTTCTTGAAGTTTATTGTGATTCGCGGGGCAGAAGAAGCATCCGCTCTTGTCTTCATGCAGTGATCGCGTATGAAGATCGTCCCTGCGCCGGGGAATATTTTGGAAAGTCACTTTGCGAATGCGAACACGCCTGTCGACAATCCCGGCACTCGGTCTTCTTCTTGTTCTTGCATTGACGAGTGCCAGTTTCGCGCACGAGCTCCAGCGCGTACCGCCAGGCAATCGCAACAGCGTTCAGCCGCCGATACCGAACACGTCCGTGCTGCGGGCCAAGGCCTTCAACACGAGTTACGACGAAAAATACCAGAAGATCGTCGGAGTGCTTCGCGACGACAAGGACTTGATGGCCTCGATCAAGAAGGCCGGCCAGGCCTACCAGATCGACCCCATCCACATCGTTGGCGCCCTTGTCGGTGAACACACCTACAACATCACGATCGTCAACAGAGTGAAGTCCTACTACGTCAAGGCGCTCGCCTATTCGCAGTCCGATTTCAAGTTCGCCTACAAGGACGTCACCGTCCAGACCTTCCTGAAGAAGCCGGAATTTGCCCATTGCAACGCCTTCACCGGCAGTGCCGAATTGTGGGAATGCCGCGACGAGACGTGGGATAAGACCTTTCGCGGCAAGATCATCGATGGCGTCACCTACGAAAACATGACGTTCCAGCGCGCCTTCTTCCAGCCCTTCTTTGCGGGCCAGACCTTCGGCCTTGGACAGATCAGCCCTTTGACGGCCCTTGAAGTCACCGATCTGGTGCATGCGACGAGCGGTCTGCCGAAGCTCTCGGTCGACGACCCGCAAGCGATCTACCGCGACATCATGGACCCCGATCGCAGCGTGATCTATATCGCCGCGATCGTGCGGGATGCCATCGACGCCTATCGCGCCCAAGGCTTCGACATCACCGACAATCCCGGTCTGACCGCGACACTTTACAATGTCGGCCAGCCGCGCCGCCGCGCGCTTGCCTTACGACAGGCGGCGGACGCTTCGGGCGGTAAGAAGCTGCCGGAAGAAAATTACTACGGCTGGCTGGTGAATGATAAGCTGCCAGAGCTTCGCGGATTGCTCGGCGGCGATAATAGCCAGTAAGCCGGCAGAACTTTGTGACTGAAGAACATCGGTTGGATCAGGCGATCAAGCTGACGCGGTCGTTGGCAATCTTGTTTTCGACCCAGGCTCGCTCATTCTGCCAATCATGCCGCTTCCACCCCTCCCAGCCAAAGCCGCATAGCTTGATGTCCCATTCGGACGCCGGAAACCTTGCGAGTGCATAGCAGATGCCAAGGAAGCCGGTGCTGGGAAAGACTCTGTGCATGCGAGGCCCGGAAATGCCGAGTTCGCCGCAGCCGGCAATATAGGTCTGCGGCGGCATGATGCGGATCTCCTTGCCGGCCCTGCCCAGCAACTCGATTGCCTGCATCGTCCAGTCAGCCCGTCGACCCTGCAGGCGCTGGAAGATGTTGGGTCGTGGGTGATATTTTCGAATGATATCAGGGTGATAGGCCAGCATGAAAACCTTTGCGGCCTTGAGCGCGGCATTGTCCATAAAGCCGGGATCAAGAAGCCGCCGATACAGGATCTTGCTCGAGGCGGCCAGCATGATCATGTCGGTGCGCTCGCCGCTCATGCCACCGGAAAGGATCGGCTCGTTGAAACGCATGACGAATTGCGCCTCGTCCACGATACCGGCGATATCGCGTTCCAGCTTGCCATTGCCGACAATGATTGCAGTCTTACGCGCCAATGCGGTCGTCCAGAAAATATGGCTGTGCATTAGCAAGCCGTTCTGACAGCACACTGAAACATAGATGATGCAAAACTGAAATCCCTTCGACACAGCCGCAGCGAGGCAACAGGAAGAACGCTTACAGAAAATAGCGGAATTTCAATGGAAGCAGAGCTGCGCCGATCGCACTGGCATCCCCTTTGGCTTCGCTGAGAACCAGCCGGGGTCCTGGCGGTGCGGCACCATAGCGATGCGGACGCTGCGACGGCAGCTGAGCGCGCTCGATCATAATTTTCCCGAGTTCGGACGGTAGCTGGCCACCGAAGACGATGGCTTGCGGATCGATGACCCCGGCAAGCGTAGCGATCAGACGGTCGAGCATCGGCATGGTCTCGGAGAGCCAGCTCTCGACGGCCGGCCAGGAAGGATCGAAATTTTGTTTCAGCTCTTCGATGGAACCTATGTCGACACCGCTCTCGCGCAATCTGGCGATGAGATATTGCAAAGCCGGCCGGTGCAATGCTTCATCCGGATTGTAGATGACGCTGAACTCGCCGGCATTCCCATGGAAGCCGAGATAGGGCCTTCCTTCAAGAACAAGACCGCCGCCAAACCCGTAGTTGAAGGACAGGTATGCGAAGGTCTGGCACCAGCGCCCGACACCGCGCAGGCTCTCGCCGATCGCACCCGTCGTTGCGTTGTTTTCCAACCAGGCCGGTAGTGCGAACACATGCTCGAGTTCCGGCTGCAGATCGACCAGAGACCAGTCGCGCAGCGGCTCCGGAGCATTGAAGCGACGATCATCGCCGACGAAGAAGCCCGACATGGCAAAGCCAAGTCCGATGAGATTTGCGCGCGATATCTCATGGCGCGCCAGGATCGAACTCAGTTTCTCGGCAAGGATTGCAAGCGTTGCCGTGCGGTCGGCGGGTACGCCCTTCAGCACCTCCTGATCGACTATATCGCAGCCGAAGTCTGCAAGTGACAACGTCACGGCGTCGGTATTGACGGAAATGCCAAGCGAATAGACCGCCTGCCGCTGCAATTCGATAGTCGGGCTCGGCTGCCCCCGAGCGCCCTTGAACGGTGCACCGGCACGAAGCAACCCGCGAGCCGTCAATGTCTCGACGAGACGATGCACCGATTGCTGCGTCAAATTGGTGTGGGCGGTAATCGTCGCGCGCGCGATCGGCTCATGCCGGCGGACAATATCGAGGATGAGGCGCTCGTTTTCGCTTGCCAGTGGGGATTTTTCAAGCGCTGCCATGACTGCAATCCTGATCCTGTCACTCCGACTTAACTGCTCGTCCGGCTGTGCACAATCCGAACCCTCACATATTCGCACCGCGCGTCATAAATATTACACTTTATGTGTATTAATAGCCATGGACGCAATCGATACCGGTGCGCCGCGTCGGCCGCAGCCATTGGCGTCCACATCCGACTTCCAACCTCAAATCAGCTCATTCCGCCTGAAAATCGACAGCTCACGAAAGCTCCTCCCATGCACAGCCAGACCGCCATCTCTCCCTTATCCCGCAATGCCGATATCTATGACCTGCTCTCACGGGCCAACCCGGACATTTTGACGATTGCCCATCGTGGACTCTGGTCGGCAGCTCCTGAAAATTCATTGGCGGCAATCCGCGCGGCAGCCGAACTTGGCGTAGAATTCGTCGAAATCGACACGCAGGCAACTGCCGACGGCCATCTCGTCGTCATCCACGACAAGACGCTGGACCGCACCACTTCCGCCAAGGGTGTCGTCGGAACGAGCAACTTTGCCACGGTCCGCGACGCGCGACTGCGCGCCGGCGCCGGTGGAGAAACGGCGGCACCGACGGATGAACGCATCCCCACGCTCGAAGAAGCACTGGAGGAAGCGCGCGGGCGCGTCTTCGTCAATATCGACACGAAATTCCCGCGTGAACTGCCCCTGGTGATTGCCGCGGTGCGACGGCTAGGTGCCGAGGATCACGTCATCATCAAGTCGGATGTCGAACCGCAAAGCGGCTGCTTCCCAGTGCTGGATGCCGATTGGTTCGGCTCGATCCCGCATATGCCGATGTTTCCCGTCCGGCCCGGAAAATTTACCGAGGACCTCAGGATGATCGAACCGCTCAAGGCGCCAATGATCGAGGTGAAGTTTACCGACATTGCCGATCTTGCCGCCGGGCGCGAGGAACTGGAACGCCAGAATATCCGCCTCTGGATCAATACACTCGACGTCTCCCACAATGTCGACTTCAACGACAGCCGCGCACTCAGTGACCCCGAAGGCGTCTGGGGAGCGCTGCTTGACGCCGGCGTCGGCGCCATCCAGACCGATACGAATGTCGAGTTCAAGCGGTGGCTCGCGTTGAGAAGCGGCAACTGACAGGTTCTTCGGCTCAAGGGTCAGATAGAAAAGCCCGGGCGGTCTTGCGATCGTCCGGGCTTTTGCGTTCTGGCCATCCGCATCGAAGCACATCTTTTCCTGTAAACAGGCATGGTTCCTATAGGCGGAACGCGTCCACATCATCCCCCCCTATAGCGCAAATGCTGCACTGCGAATAAAATGATGCGGAAATGAATTAAAACTGACGCGAAAATGAACCGAAAATGTTGACTTAAGGATTCGCTGAACTAGTTCCCGCTGAGACGCCGGGGTCCGCCCCATCCACAGTGACCATATAATTCTGCATAATTTTGCGCAGCCGTTCCAGCTCTAAGACGTTGGTACGGCACGGAAAATCTGTGCGGTTAAGAGGTCGCATCACAGCGCAGTGGGACTTCAGTATCGTATGAGCAGCATCACGGGACGGCTCGTCAAGGGAAGTATGTGGTTAAGTCTGTCTCGAACCATCGTGAACGGGCTTGCGACGCTTAGCACCTTCGTATTGGCCCGCTACCTGGCGCCTGCCGACTTCGGCGTGGTCGCTCTCGGCATGACGATCCTCATGATCGTCACGACCATTACCGAACTTTCCCTTTCGGAGGCGCTGATCCGCCATGACGCGCCGGATGAATCGCATTTCAGCGCGGCCTGGACGCTGAATGCCGCGCGCGGACTGGCGATCTGCATCCTCTTTGCAATCTTTGCCTATCCGGCGGCCGCCCTGTTCAACGAGCCGAGGCTGACGGGCGTCATGTTCGCTCTCGGCATCAGCATGCTCATGGGCGGCCTTACCAATCCCCGCCGCATCATGCTGCAACGCGATCTGATCTTCTGGCAGGAGTTCGTGCTCGCCGTTTCGCAGAAGTTCGCCGGCTTTGTCGCCTCGGTTGCGATCGCGATCATCTATCAAAGCTATTGGGCACTGGTCGTCGGCACGCTGATCAGTCAGGCGACGAATGTCATCGTTTCCTATCTCGTTCTGCCGTTCCGGCCGAGGATCACCTTCCAGCACATGCGGGAATTCTTCTCCTTCTCGGCCTGGCTTACCGCCGGCCAGATCGTCAGCACGCTCAACTGGCGCTTCGACTATCTGCTTGTTGGCAAGATGCTCGGCGGCATCCAGCTCGGCTATTATTCGGTCGGAAGCAACCTTGCCATGATGCCGACGCGGGAGGCGACAGCGCCCCTCACCCAGACGATCTATCCGGCTTTCGCTGGCATTCACAATGATCCCGGCAGGCTTGCCGCCGCCTATCAGCGTGTGCAGGCACTGGTTGCCGCCGTCGCCCTTCCGGCCGGCATCGGCGTTGCAGTGACTGCCGATCCGCTGGTCAGGCTCGCGCTTGGCGACAAATGGACGCCGGTCATCTTCATCATCCAGTCACTCGCCTCTGTCTTCGCACTGCAGACGCTGGGCTCCCTGGTGCAGCCGCTCGGCATGGCAAAGGGCGAGACGCGCGTGCTCTTCCTTCGCGACACGCAGATGTTCTGCCTGCGCGTGCCGATCATGATCGGCGGCCTCATCCTCTACGGACTTCCAGGCGTCATCGCCGGCCGCGTATTCACCGGCCTCTTCAGTACCTTCGTCAACATGATGCTCGTACGCCGCTTCACCGGCATCAGTGTCGCCAAGCAATTGTCGGTGAACCTTCGGGCGCTCGCGAGCGTGGCCGTGATGGCAGCAGGCGTTTCGCTCGCTTCAAGTCATCTCGCCTACACGGACGACAAACTCGTGCTCGTCACACACCTCGCAATCCTGATCCTGCTCGGTGGCCTGCTCTATTGCGGTTCGACACTCCTGCTGTGGACGGTGATGAAGCGGCCGGCCGGTCCTGAAACGGAGGTTCGCAACATCATCGGCAAGGTGCTGCCGAAACTTCGTCCTGCCTGAAAACATGCGGCCGATGTCGGCCGAGACTGACCTGTCATCTAAACGGGGGAATGGGGAAATGACATTACAATCAAATCAAATGCTGATCGCGAAACTGGACAACATGATCCACGATTGCCTGAAAGACTACGTCAGCAATGATGAGCCTCTGGCAATCCTCGATTTTCCTGACATCCGCAATTGCGGCGACTCCGCCATTTGGCTGGGCGAAATGGCCTATCTCAACAGGCGATATGGCAAGCGGCCGACCTATGTCTCGCGGATCGACGATTTTTCGCCCGAGCAACTCGAGCGTACCATGCCGACAGGCCCGATCTTCATCCATGGCGGCGGCAATTTCGGCGACATCTGGGATGCGCATCAGGACTTTCGCGAACGGGTGCTTGAGCGCTTCCCCAATCGGCAGGTGATCCAGTTCCCGCAATCCATCCATTACAAGTCTCAGGCGCGGATCGAGGAAAGTGCTCGCGTCATCGGACGCCACAAGAACTTCGTATTGCTGGTACGCGACGAAGAATCGAAGGAGTTTGCCCATAAGCACTTCGACTGCGAAGTGCGTCTTTGCCCGGATATGGCCTTCAGCATTGGAACGATCCAGCCGGACGAACCGGAATTTCCGGTGCTGGCCATGCTGCGATCCGATCTCGAGAAGGTGGGAGATGCCAATTTTTCTGCCTATCCCGATATTCCGAAGGAGGACTGGACGACTGAATCCGCCAAGCGTGTGCGCATCTCCAAGGCGTTCGGCGCGGCAACGGCTTTGCTGACCCTTAAGCCGGCAGAGATACGGCTGCGCAAACTCGACGCGGCGGCGCATAACCGACTGCGGCGCGGCATCCGTCAGATCTCTCGTGGCCGGGCGATCGTCACAGACCGGTTGCATGTCCACATCTGCTCGATCCTGCTTGGACGGCCGCACGCGGTGCTGGACAATAGCTATGGCAAGATACGTCGGTTCATGGCCGCATTTTCCGGCGGTACCGATCTGGCCTACCGCGCGACCTCACTTGACGACGGCATTGCCTGGGCGCGCCACCAGGCGGCCACGCAACCATTGGCACCAGCTGCCTGACGCATCCGGTCGCACGCCGCCGACCCACGATGCAGCGGCAGGACCACAACATAATATCGGGCGGAATCACTTAAGCGATTCCGTCCGTTTTTTTTGGAGGCTGATTTCGTTTGAGAGGCAGCCATCCGCCAAGCCGCGCGATGCAGCCAACGCTTGCCACACCACTCGATTTCACGGCTTCAAACCAAAGCTGCCCTTAACGGGCGTTGTACTTCGCATCCACTTCGTTCATGGCCTTGACGTTGCCGGCCGAACGGCCGTTCTCGTCAAAGGTCTGCGCCAGGAAGGCGTCGGCAATGGCCTTGGCAAGCTCGGTGCCGATGACGCGGGCGCCCATGGTGATGATCTGGGCGTTGTTCGAGAGCGCGGCGCGCTCCGCCGAATAGGTGTCATGAGTCAGAGCAGCGCGAATGCCCGGCACCTTGTTGGCCGAGATGCAGACGCCGATGCCGGTGCCGCAGACGAGGATCGCCTTATCGTAGGTGCCGTCGATGACACCGGAAGCGACGCGGTCGGCGAGATTGGCATAAAACGCATCAGGGCCTTGCTGCGTGCGTGATATTTCGCTCACGTCGAAACGATCCTTGAGATGATCGGCGAGAACCTTGGCGAGGCCTTCGCCGGCGCTGTCTCCAGCAATAGCAAGCTTCATTGTATGCTCCTCAGAGTTTGGCGGCGCACTTGGCGAGAATGTCGAGATAACCTTCGACGTTCCAGGCCGAGCGGCCGATGAAAAGCCCGTCTACGTGCGGGCAGGATATGAGTTCTTCACAGTTTTGCGGATTGACCGATCCGCCGTAGAGGCATGGAATCTTTCGACCGAGCGCCTTTTGCGCGACCGCGATGATTTCGGCCTGGCGCGCATCGGCATAGGAAGGCTCGGCGGGGATCCCTTTCTCGCCGATCGCCCAGACCGGCTCATAGGCGAGCAGAATTTCGGCCTGCTTCTGGCCATCCGAGAGCTTCGATAGAGCGCCGATGACCTGCTCGCTCAGGATCTCCGCTGCGCAGCCACTTTCGCGATCGGCCAATGTCTCACCGATACAGATGAGCGGGATCAATCCATGGCGGACGGCGGCCTCGGTCTTCAGGCCGACGGTCTCATTGGTCTCGCCAAAAAACTCGCGACGCTCCGAATGGCCGAGTTCGACGATGTCGAGATTGCAATCCTTCAGCATCAGCGGCGAGATTTCCCCCGTCCAGGCACCCTGGTCGGCCCAATGCATATTCTGGGCGCCGACCTTGACGGAGCTTTCCGACAGGATCGACTTGACCTCGCGGACGGCCGTAAACGGCGGAATGATGAAGCGCTGGATGCGCGTATCGCGCAAGGCATCGGCGGCACGTAGCGCTTCCGCGAAGGCGCGCGCCTCGGCCAGCGTCTTGTTCATCTTCCAGCTTGTGCCGATCCAATAGCGAGGCTTCTCTGTCATGTCATATCCTGGTTCGAGGCGATGGTAAGGACGATGCCGTCGCGGCGAAATTGCTCGACAATGGCGGCATCAGGCGCTTGATCGGTAATCACGGCATCGAAATCGGCAAGATCGGCCATCACATGCAGGGCCGTATGTCCGATGCGCTGATGGTTGACGAGTAGGCAACTCCTGGCGGCCGATGCAATCATCGCCCGCTTCGTGCGCACGACATTATCGTCCATGTGATAGGCAAGCTTGCCGGAAACGGCCGGCGTCGACAGGAAGGCGATATCGGCGCGCAGCCGCGACAGTGCCTCCTCGGTGACGACGCCCAGAAAGGCGTTGAACTTGGCTGAATAGACGCCGCCGAGCGCGATCAGCGTGATGCCGCTTTCATTCTTCATACGGTCTATGATCGCGGCATTGTTGGTGATCAGCGTCAGGGGCCTCTTCTGCAGCAGCATTTCACCGAGAACGGCCGCCATGGATCCGTCATTGATCATGACGGTCATGCCGGGCTCGACCAGATCGAGCGCTGCGCGCGCCATGGCGAGCTTTTCGTCATGGCCCTGGCGCTCACGGAAACGGAAATCGCTTTCGAACTGGGTACCGGCATCGATGGTCGCACCACCGCGAACCTTGCGCAGCACACCGGCCTGCTCGAGATCGTCAAGATCGCGATGGATCGTCATCTTGGACACGATGAAGCGATCGGCCAGATCGTCGAGATCGACGGTCTTATGCTCTACGAGCAGATTGATGATCGATTGCTGGCGCTCTTCGCGTTTCACCTTGCACTCCGGCCATTGGCCCGAAATGGAACTTGGAAGAATATAACATCAAAGTCTCACAATTCAACATTTCTGTTGTTACATTGAGATGAAATCGTGTTTTCACGCAGACTACATCACATCTGGTCCTTCAGCAGTGCCCGCGCTGTTTTCTCGTCCGTGATCAGACCGTAGAGACAGCGGCTCTTGAGGACCGCGCGGATGGCCTCGACCTTCGGCAACCCGCCGGAAAGCGCCACCAGCCGCTCGCCCTTCGTGCGCGGCAAAGAGGCAGACAATGTGCGTGATGTCAGCATGGTCTCAAGGATATTGCCATCGGCATCAAAGAAATGGCCGAGAATTTCGCCGACGCCGCCCGCCGCGGTGATCTCCTTGATCTCTTTCGGCTCGACCATGCCCGACAAGACGAGCTGGGCATCAGTATCGACCGTGCCGAGACCGACGAGCTTGAGATCGGCACCATTTGCGAGGTCAAAGACTTCCTTCACGCCGCGCTGGGCAAGCAGCACGTCGCGGTCTTCGCGCGTATTGGCAAAGAACGGCACCGGCATCACATGCGACTGCATGCCGGTCTTTTCCGCAATGCGGTGCATGACATCATAGGGATTGGCCGCATAGTTTCTGGTAAGCCCGCCAAGCAGCGAGACGAAGCGCAAATCCTTGGCGCTGACGCGCGCCATGTGATGAACGGCAGACGAAAGCGTCCGCCCGTGGCCGAGGCCGATCACCTTGTTGTTGCCGCCTTCGATCTCACGTCGCAAAAAGCCGGCACCCGCCTGCCCGAGTGCGCGAAATTCGAAGCCCTCTTCGCCAAGATCCGGCGCGACCTCGCAATATTGCAGGCCGAAACGCGCTGCGAGCTGCGTCTCGAGCTCGACGCATTCGACGATATCGCCATCGATGGTCACCTTGACGACGCCTTCGGCAACGGCGCGCGCGATCAGACGATGCGCCTTCACCGAGGGAACGCCGAGACGTTTTGCCACTTCGGACTGCGTCAGTCCGCCGGCATAGTGCAACCAGGCTGCCCGCACGGCGAGCGAAGCATCCGCATCCGTCATCGACCGATCCCTTTCATTTCCCTTTGCATAATCCCTCGCCTGTCTTTTCCGGCACACTCCCGATTCCGGCAATCTCTCCCTTCGGAGAATAAGGTGCCTGCGGAATCGGGACTCGACCACTCCAGCGGTTAGATATGCAAGTCGCCAGCGCCCGTGTCGATATAAGGCGCCCAGAAGGCAATGCTTTCGGCAATCTGCGCGATGACCTGGCGATCGTTGGGCTCACGCTCCTTAAACGAGAGTTCCAGGCAGATTTCATTGTCCCTGGCGCCGCCCTCGGCAAAAGCCTTCAGCAACGGCTCCGGCTGGATACGGCCCTTGGCGTTGAATTCCGCCGTGAAGGGACGATGTCCACCCTTGTCCATCAGGCTCTGCTTGATGTGGATGATCGGCGAGACTTTCGGGACCGCACGCGCCCAGGCATAGGGATCAAAATCGTCGGGATTGGACGAGGTGACGTCGCCGTGATCGATATCGGCCATCATCCACATGGGTATCGCAAAGGGCGCCTTCGTCAATCTGTCCTGCAGGGAAAGGCAGGCCTTAATCGTCTCGCCGAATTCGCGGCCGATGCTCATCGGCTCCCAGAAGATATAGGAGAGGCCGGCAGCCCGGGCGTGTTCCGCCACCTCGCCCCAGCAGTCGATCGCGATCTCAATCAACTCCTCACGTCGCGCCGGATCGTCATAGTCCTTGTAGGTGAAGATCGCGAACTGCGTGCCGACGGAATGGCCGCCGAGATCGGCAGTGATATCGGCAAAAGTCTTGAACCAGTCGACATAATAGCGTCGTACATCCTTGTCGGGATGACCGAAATGATTGAGACGACCGTAGGGGCCGGTCATGCCCGACGTCACGCGAACGCCCGTCCGCTTCAGTGCTGCCTGCATATCACGCGTCAGGCGGCGAATGGTCGGTGCCTGCCAGCTCGGATTGATGAATTCATGCGTCAGCTGCAGGTCGCGGATGCGTAGATCGCGCGCAACCGTTTCGATGAGATCGGAAGGCTCGGCAAAACGGTTCACCAGCGGATTGGTGTTGAGTGAAAGCGTCAGGGGCATTTACGGTCTCCCGGAAAGGTCTGTTGGTTCAGGCGGCGAGCGCCAGCTCGGCATCGAACCAGGCGGAGAAAGCCGCCTTCTGCTCAGTCGTCATGCGCAGACCTTCCTTGGTGCGGCGCATCAGCACGTCTTCGGCCGCCTGCGCCCACTCGGACGCGACGAGATAGCGAACTTCGGCTTCATAGAGATTGCCGCCAAAATGCCGGCCGAGCTCAGCGAGGGACGCGGCATTGCCGACGATCTGCTCCGTGCGGGCGCCGTAGAGGTGACCATAGTGGTTGACGAGATCGCGCGGCATCCACGGATAGGCGGCTCGCAGCGTATCGGCGAAGGCGACATAATCGGCATTCGGAATCTCGCCGCCCGGTAGAACGGCACCCCGCGTCCAGTCGCCGCCCATCTTCGGGAAGAATTTTGCAAGCCGCTGCATGGCGTGCTCGGAAAGCTTGCGGAACGTCGTGATCTTGCCGCCGAAGACGCTTAGGAGCGGCGCACCGCCGGTCTCGTCGAGATCAAAGACGTAGTCGCGAGTGACTGCCGAAGGATTGCCCTTGCCATCGTCGAACAGCGGCCGGACGCCGGAAAAGCTTTCGAGCACGTCGGAACGGCGCAGCTTTTCCTTGAAGTAGCGATTGACGGCCGCGATCAGATAATCGATCTCCTTCTCGTCGGCTTTCACCTCTTCCGGCTTGCCTTCGTAGGGAATGTCGGTTGTCCCGATCAGCGCCTTGTCGCCCTCATAGGGATTGATGAAGATCACGCGCTTGTCGTGGTTCTGAACCAGATAGGCCTGCTGGCCGGCCCAGAATTTCGGCACGATGATGTGGCTGCCCTTGACGAGCCGGACGCTGCGCTGACTGTTCGAGCCGACGACACGGCCGATAATGTCATTGACCCAGGGGCCGGCTGCATTCACCAGCACACGGGCGCGAACGGTGCGCACGTCACCGGAACGCTCGTCGCGCATCTGAACGACCCAGTTGCCCTGATCGCGTCGCGCGCTGACGCAAGCCGTACGCGTCAGGATCTGCGCACCCTTGGCAGACGCATCGAGCGCATTGAGGACGACAAGCCGGGCGTCATCAACCCAACAGTCGGAATATTCAAAGCCTTTCGAATATTGGTCGAGGATGGGAGCCCCTTCCGGATCACGATTGAGATCAAGCGAACGCGTGCCCGGCAGCTTCTTGCGGCCGCCAAGATGATCGTAGAGGAAGAGGCCGAGGCGCACGAGCCAGGCAGGACGGTCCGTGGGGCTGTGCGGCAGCACGAAACGCATCGGCCAGATGATATGGCTTGCCGAGTTCAACAGCACCTCGCGTTCAATCAAAGCTTCGCGCACCAGGCGGAATTCATAATATTCAAGATAGCGCAGGCCGCCATGCACCAGCTTGCCGGAGCGCGAGGACGTTCCTTCCGCCAGGTCGCCCTTCTCGCACATCATTACCGAAAGGCCACGCCCGGCCGCATCACGAGCAATGCCGGCACCATTGATGCCTCCGCCGATCACGAAAAGATCAAAGATTTCCGGTTCCATCATGTCATGCTCCTAGGGATGCCCGAGGCATCATCAACTCAATCTTTAAGGGCCGCGCTCGCCAGCCGGCCCCGTATCAGCTAGTGCTGGGCCAGCTTGTCCCAGGCCGGCGCGATCGCCTGACGCACGTCCTTGTAGGCATCGAACAGGCGGTCATAGCGCTCGACATTTGCCGGATCAGGCGCCTCGGCGTCACCCAGCAGCGGCGTCACCCAGTCAGCAATGCAGCTATCCATGTCCTGATAAGCGCCGATCGCAACGGCTGCCATCATCGCAACACCCGCGGCACCCGCCTCTTCTCGATCCGAAATCCGCACCGGCGCCTTGACGGCTGCGGATAACGAACCCCGCAGCGCGCGCGAACGGGCAGCCCCTCCGGTGATGCGTAGTTCTGAAGGCATGTCGCCCATGGCCGCGTAGCAATCCCGCGTTGCCATGCCGAGGCCTTCGACCACGGCCCTCAGCATGTCGGCAAAGCCGTGCCGCGTCGAAAGCCCGGTAAAACCGGCACGCGCATGTGCATTGACGAAGGGACCGCGCTCGCCCGCCTCGGAAATATAGGGGTGGTAGAGAAGGTTCGATGGACGCGCCTCGGCAAACCAGGCATCGATGCGCGGAATGAGGTCGGAATAGGAAACCTTGCTGCCCTCGGCAGACATCAGATCGGCCGCAATCTTGAGAATCCAATCGATATTGATGGTCGCGCCCATATTGGTCTGGACCTGCGTGACGATACCCGGGATCGGCAAAGCAATGACATAGCCCGTTCCCTCTTCATTGAGTTGGACATCGGGCACCGCCTTGGCACGCATATGCACGCCCGTCGATCCGATCGTCGAGCAGGCGGCGTTCTGGCCGCCGGTGCGCACACCGGCGCCGAGCGCCGTCATGACCATATCGACATAACCCAGGCAGACCGGCGTCCCTGCAAGCAGGCCGGCAGCCCTGGCTGCAGCATCCGTCAGAGGATGACTGATCTCGGTTCCATCGACGATCTCAGGCAGAAGCGAGCGCCGGCGGGCAAGGCCGAGCGCATCGATGACAACAGGATCATATTGGCGATTGCGGAAATTGCCGAATGTAAAGCTTGCCTCGGACGGATCAGTTGCACGGATGCCAGTGAGATTGAGATAGAGCCAGTCCTTGCAATGGAGTGCCGTCTCTGCCCGATCGAGAAGCTCAGGCATGAAGCGATCCATATGGGCGAGTTGCGCACCCTGCTGGCAGGTATTGAGACCGGTGCCGGTCGCCTCGAAACGGGCGCGATTGCCAGCCGTGGCACTTAAACGCGTAACCGTCGAGGCGGCGCGGGCATCGAGCCAGAGCCAGGCGTCGTCGACGGGAGTATTGCCGGAACCGACAAGCCAGGTGCCGTCGCCCTGCCCCGTTACGGCGATCGCTGCCGTTCGGGCCGCAAGGTTGTCGACCTTTTCGCCAAGCCCGCGCAATGCGCTGACGCAGTCCGACCATGTCTGGCCGAGCGACTGCGTGACCGAGCCGTCTTCACCCGTCTCGTAGCGATTGCGCGCCGAGGCGGAAGCGATCTGCCTGCCGGACAATTCGAAGGCAACCGCCTTCAAAACCGAGGTACCCGCATCGATCCCGATGATGATCCTGTCGCCCTTAGACATTGCAAGCCAGCTCCACCATGCTGCACCCTGCGGCAGGGGCATCGGCAAAGATCACAAACATTTTCATTCCTCCCCACGCGGCCAAGGGCATAATCTAAGCCAGGCCACACCTATCGTCGCCATCATACTCCCCATTCCAAAGGGAGGATCGCGAACGAAGCGCCAGCGCGCACCCGACACCAGCCACGCAACGGATCCGACATATAGCCGCGACCCATCAATCAGCTTGCG
This sequence comes from Martinezella sp. CNPSo 3964, assembly GCF_057784375.1. NCBI lineage: Bacteria > Pseudomonadati > Pseudomonadota > Alphaproteobacteria > Hyphomicrobiales > Rhizobiaceae > Martinezella > Martinezella sp. CNPSo 3964. The sequence goes on along the minus strand of NZ_JBXSOW010000013.1, from coordinate 109,358 downwards.
GCTTTATAACATAATCATATCGTTATTACAGTAATATTTTTCTGGCTTTGTAATTTTTTTCATATAAAATGAGCACGATTGGTTGACGGGCAGCAGTGAGGAATAGCTGCTGCAATGCCCTGGAGGAGCACAGATCAACAATCAAGATCCCCAAGACGGAATCAGGGAGGTCATCTGGAATCTGAAGGCGACCCGTTCATAATTGTCAATTATATCAATATATTATCGATATATCTTTATATCCAATGGGTCGAACCAACATTGATCTTCGAACTTCGAATCAAGGGCGGCGGAGTAAAAGCCTCGGAGGTGAAAAGACAGGAAGTGCTGAGATGCATGGAGGCCGATCGAATGCAGGGCTTGCTAGATCACAGTTGACACGCCCAAAGATTTATAACATATGAAATGCAGTAATTAACACACTTATATCACAAATGTCGCATGGATGCGGCAATTGTGAACCCGAGATGGACGCTGGAGGAGACAGCCGTCCGCACGCTGAGGAGGCTCCCGATGTTGAATTTCCTTTCCGGTGACGGCGCAGCCCGAAGCCAAGCGGAGCGCTCAATGGTTCGAACGCGAAAGCAGGGCTTCCGTTAAGCCGGATCACGGCACTTTCTCCCATTCTCCATCAGGAAATCCGGCTGACATGCCCAAGGTCGTTTGAACATGAATACGCAAGCTCAATACGCAACCGCCAAGCCGACAGGCTCCAAGCTCAAGATCGCCGTAGGCATCGCCGCAGCTGTGATCGTCATCGGCGCCATTGCCGCCGATACCAAGGTGGTCAAGATCGGCTCGGCACATGACGTGCGCGAGCAGGGTTTCCAGCCGGAGGCCTATGGCGTCGAGGAATTCCCGAAGGTGCAGACGGATGTCGAAAAGCGCGCCGTCGATGCGATGACGCTCGCCACTGCCGTTCTCGCCGACAAGAAGGCAGCCGGCGTGAAGTATGGCGTCGCCACCACGACCGGCCCCGTTCTTCCCGTCTCTCTCACTGGCACGTTCGGCGAACGCAAGGCCAACCTCAACGAGTTCAAGGTCGACGGCATGCCTGACGGCATCACCGTTCGCGTCCAAACGGGTCCGGCGATCAACGGTACCGATCTTCGTGACGCCACAGGCAAGATCGAATTCGGCCAGTTCACTAACCAGATCGAATATCAGGACGCGGGCTCGGCCATCAACAACGAGATGAAGAAGGCGACCCTCGGTGGCCTGGACCCGGAGAAGCTGACCGGCAAGACGGCGACGGTCGTCGGCGTTTTCAAGCTTATCAATCCGAAGAACTGGCTCGTCACCCCGGTAAAGGTCGATGTGAAATGAGCCAGGTCCAGCACAATGGCACGCTCACGGGCGAAGTCGTTCTCGCCGCCCGCAACGTCGCCAAATCCTATGGCAGCGTCCATGCGCTGAAGGGCGTCAATTTCGATATTCGACGCGGCGAAGTCACCACGCTCTTCGGTGAGAACGGCGCCGGCAAGTCGACGCTGATGAAGATCCTATCCGGCGTCATCCAGCCGACATCGGGCGAGATCATTCTCGATGGCGACCCGATCTCCTTTGCCTCTTCCACGCATGCTCGCGCCTGCGGCATCTCCATCATCCACCAGGAATTGAGTCTGGCGCCGAACTTGAGCGTCCGCGACAATATCTTCATGGGTCGCGAGATCATGAAGAGCGGCGTGGTCGACTTTGCCGAGGAAGAGCGCCAGACCCGTGCGCTGATGGAGGAATTAGAAGAAAATATCGATCCGCTTACCCCGGTCGAGGATCTCCGCCTCGGCCAGCAGCAGATCGTCGAGATCGCTCGCGCGCTGTCGGTCAATTCGCGCATTCTTATCATGGATGAGCCGACTTCGGCGCTGAGCGCCAGCGAAGTCGAGGTTCTGTTCAAGGTCATTCGCGATTTGACGAGCCGCGGCGTATCGATCGTCTATATCTCGCATCACCTGGAAGAGGCGCTGCAGATCACCCATCACGCCGTCGTTCTGCGCGACGGCAACATGACTGCCTATGCCGAACGCAAGGACATCGATCTCGAATGGATCGTGCGCAACATGGTCGGCGACAATTTCGACCTCGGCAGCCCGCCGATCGGCCATACAATCGGCGACGCGGCGCTGACGATCGACAATCTCACCGTTCCAGGCCCGTCGGGGGCTGCCTATAATGCCGTCGACCGCATGTCGCTTGCGGTTCGGGCCGGCGAGATCGTCTGCATCTACGGCCTGATGGGTGCTGGGCGTACCGAGCTGCTCGAATGCGTGGCGGGACGGCTGCGGTCGAGCGGCGGCCGCGTCCTGCTCGGCGATACAGATGTCGGCGGCCTCAGCATTGCCGGCCGCATCGCGCAAGGGCTGGTGCTGGTGCCGGAAGACCGCCAGCGCGACGGTCTCGTTCAGACGATGACCGTCGGCTCGAACCTCTCGCTTGCCAGCATCGGCGCCTTTACCAAGGGTCTTTTTACCTCGAGCGGCCGGGAGCGGACGCTGGTGAACGACTCCATTCGCAAAGTCCATATCAAGACCGATGGCGACGACGCGGCAATCGGTTCGCTATCGGGCGGCAACCAGCAGAAGGTCGTCATCGGCAAGATGCTGGCAACCGATCCTCGCGTGATCCTGCTCGACGAGCCGAGCCGCGGCATCGACATCGGCGCGAAGGCGGAGGTCTTCAAGCTGCTTGCCGAGCGCGCCAAGGAGGGTCTGGCGGTAATCTATTCGACGTCGGAAGTCGCCGAATGCCTCAGCATCGCCCATCGCATCATCGTCATGCACCGCGGCAAGATCTCTGCCGAATTCGGTCCGGACGTCACTAAAGAGAAGATCATGGCCGCCTCGGGCGAAGCAGTGGTCGCGCACTAGCCGCATTCATGGAGCACTGATTATGTCAGTCACGAACATCACAGATAAAAAGCCAATTGCGAACGGACAGCGGCGAAACTTCAGCCTCGTGCGGTTGATCCTGGAAGGGCGCGCCTTCTTCGCACTGATCGTCATCATCGCGGTCTTCTCCTTCCTGTCGCCCTATTACTTCTCACTCAGCAACTTCCTGACTATGGCCTCGCATGTCGCGATCTTCGGCATTCTTGCTATCGGCATGCTGCTGGTCATCTTGAATGGCGGCATCGACCTATCCGTCGGCTCGACGCTCGGCCTTGCCGGCTGTATCGCCGGCTTCCTGATGCAGGGCGTCACGCTGTCGAGCTTTGGCGTCATTCTTTATCCGCCGGTCTGGGCCGTCGTGGTACTGACTTGCATCCTCGGTGGCCTCGTCGGTGCGGTCAACGGCGTGCTCGTCGCCTATCTGCGCGTCCCAGCCTTCGTCGCCTCGCTCGGCGTACTCTATGTTGCCCGCGGTATCGCCTTGCTGATGACCAACGGGCTTACCTACAATAATCTCGGTGGCCGCCCAGAACTCGGCAATACCGGCTTCAACTGGCTGGGCTTCAACCGTCTTGCCGGCGTGCCGATCGGCGTCATCGTCCTTGCTGTGCTTGCGGTCATCTGCGGCCTCGTTCTCAGCCGCACCGCCTTTGGCCGCTGGCTCTATGCGTCAGGCGGCAACGAGCGTGCAGCCGATCTTTCCGGCGTTCCGGTCAAGCAGGTCAAAATCGCCGTCTATGTCCTGTCGGGGATTTGTGCTGCCATTGCCGGCCTCGTCCTGTCCTCGCAGTTGACCTCGGCCGGTCCGAACGCCGGCACCAGCTATGAGCTGACGGCGATCGCCGCTGTGGTCATCGGCGGCGCCGCATTGACGGGTGGCCGCGGCACTGTGCGTGGCACCATGCTTGGCGCCTTCGTCATCGGCTTCCTGGCGGACGGCCTCGTCATCATCGGTGTTTCGGCCTACTGGCAGACGGTCTTTACCGGCGCGGTCATCGTGCTCGCCGTGCTCATGAACAGCATCCAATACGGACGCCGGACCAAATCCGGCTGACGCCGCACCAGAACTTGTCACCGATCGGTGAAATTCCGATTGGAGAAAGGACCGCCGGTTCGCCGGCATCATCAGAGCTCATCAAAAGGGAGAGAGACTAATGTTCAAAAAAGGTTTGCGCATCGTCATGGCAGCAGTTGCTGTGGCACCGCTTCTGACCGGAGCCGCATGGGCCGCCGGGCAGATGACGATCATCGTCAACGATCCGTCCAACCCCTATTGGCTGACGGAAGGCAACATCGCCAAGGCGACCGCCGAAAAGCTCGGCTACACGGCAACAGTCGGCGCGCATAAGGGCGACACCAACACCGAAAGCAACCTGATCGACACGGCCATCACCAACAAGTCGGTCGCCATCATCCTCGATCCGGCGAACGCCGACGGCTCCGTCGGCGCAGTCAAGAAGGCTGTTGCCGCTGGCATCCCGGTCTTCCTCGTCAACGCTGAAATCAACCAGGAAGGCCTTGCCAAGGCTCAGCTCGTTTCCAACAATGCCCAGGGTGCGGCCATCGGTGCACAGCAGTGGGTGGAAGCCGTTGGCGACAAGGGCAATTACGCCGAACTCTTCGGCTCGCCCTCCGACAACAACGCCGCCACCCGGTCGAATGGCTATGAAACCGTTCTCACCCAGTATCCCGACCTGAAGAAGGTTGCCAAGGAAGTCGCCAACTGGGACCGCACCCAGGGCCACAACAAAATGCAGTCGATCCTGCAGGCTCACCCTGACATTATCGGCGTGATCTCCGGCAATGACGAAATGGCGCTCGGCGCGATTGCCGCTCTCAAGGAAGCCGGCAAGCTTGCCAACGTCAAGGTCGGTGGCTTCGACGGTTCTCCTGATGCTGTTGCCGCCATCAAGGCCGGTGAACTGCAATATACCGTCCTGCAGCCGGTTGCCACCTTCTCGGCCGAAGCCGTCAAGCAGGCCGACAGCTTCATCAAGACCGGCAAGACCGGTGCCTCCAGCGAAAAGCAGCTTTTCGATTGCATCCTGATCACCAAGGACAATGTCGACAAGTACACGGCACCCTTCGTTCTGTCCGAGTAATGACATCGGGGGCGCCGGAAACCGGCGTCCCCATCCCTTGACCGCAGTCGGCGGCACCCTGGCTGAACATCAGACAGAACTTGCAGAAATCCTGATAGCGAACTGTTCTTTATAATTTTTTCCATAGCGTAATGTTCGCTGCAGCAAGTCAATCTCCGCAAGGCTCAGCGTCAGAGGCCAAAGTGACAGACAAGACAAGCCCCGTATCATTCCTGCAAGACGAGCTGCCGAGCGACAGCCGTCATTCGCGCCAGATCGCCAGGCGCCAGATGATCGCCGAAGCCGTGATGGCGGAAGGCTCGATGCGCATCGAGGATCTGACCGAGCGCTTCGGCATCAGCCTGATGACGGCACATCGCGATGTCGATGAGCTGGTCAGCCGAGGCCTGTTTCGCAAGACGCGTGGCATCGTATCGGCCGCAGCCACCAGCCTGATCGAATCGAGCGACGTCTATCGCGCCAATCGGCAAGCGAGTGAAAAGAAGACGATCGCCGCGGCTGCCATGCAATTCATCGAGCCCGGCCAGGCAATCTTCCTCGACGATTCCACCACCGTCCTGCAGATGGCATCGCAGCTGCCGGCCAAGGTTCCACTGACGGCGATCACCAATTCGCTGACGCTGATGAATGCGCTGAAGGACATGCATGATGTGACGCTCCTGGCGCTTGGCGGGCAATACTATAATTGGTGCAATGCCTTCATGGGGCGGATGACCATCAACGAAATCAATCGGCTGCGGGCCGATGTCACCTTCATCTCGATGTCGGCAATCATCGACGACGTGGTATTCCATCAGTCGCCCGAGATCGTCGATATCAAGCGTGCGATGTTCGAAAGCGGCGCCAAGCGCATCTTGTTGATGGATCATACGAAGTTCGAGCGGCGGGCGCTGCATAGTTTCGCGCATCTGAGCGAATTCGATGTCGTGATCGTCGACGAGAAGACGCCTGCCGCCCATCTCGAGCGCATGCGCAACAAGAATATCAATGTGGTCGTCGCCAAAGGCGACAAGGAGCGATCCTGAGGCTGAACCCGGCAAGGGCCGCCTCTCGTCGCTCATGATCAGGAGTCATGGGAATGCCGAGTCTGCTCGGAATTGACAGCGGTTTAACCGTCACAAAGGCCGTCGTCTTCGACATCGACGGAACGCCGCTTGCCGTTGCGCGCCGCCGGGTGACCCAGTTCATGCCGAAGGCGCGCCATGTCGAGCGCGACATGGACGAGCTCTGGAGCCGGACCGCCGACGCCATTGCCGAGGCGATCAAGCTCAGTAACCGCCCGGCAAGCGACATCCAGGCGATTGCCGCCACTGCGCATGGCGACGGCATCTACCTGCTCGACAAGGCAAGCAAGCCGCTCGGACGCGCCATTCTCTCGCTCGACAGCCGTGCCGGATCGATCGTGGAACGATGGCTGAAAAGCCCGCTTGCCGACGAGGCACTGTCGCTGACCGGCCAACTGCCGCACGTCTCGGCCCCATCGGCGCTGCTTGCCTGGATCAAAGCCAATGAGCCTGAGCGTTTTGGCCAGATCGCCCATATCTTGAGCTGCAAGGATTGGCTGCGCTTCTGCCTGACCGACGTCATCGGCACAGACCGGACCGAGGCAAGCACCTCCTTCACCGATGTTTCGACCCAGGATTATTCCCCGGATGCGCTGAAGCTTTTCGGCATTCCCGAGGTTACTGGCGCCTTGCCGCCGGCCTCGCGATCCGACGAGGTTGTGGGATATGTGACCGAAGCTGTTGCGAAGCAGACCGGCCTTGCCGAGGGCACGCCGGTCGTTGCCGGTCTGCATGACGTGACCGCCTCTGCGCTTGGCGCCGGCGGCTATGCGTCCGGTGTCGTTGCCGTCATTGCCGGCACCTATTCGATCAACGAGACGCTCTCGTCTGAGCCGCGCGTCGACGGGCGCTGGTTCTGCCGCAATGCCATTGCGCCAGGTCAATGGAACAATATGTCGATCTCGCCGGCATCGTCGGCGAATTACGAATGGTTCCTGGACAAGCTTTGTGCCAGTGACATTGCAAGTGCCGAGGCCGCCGGCCGGTCCATCCATGCCGTGCTTGCTCCCGAGATTGAGGCCGCATTCAACCGACCATCGAGCGCGCTCTTCCACCCCTACCTCTTCGGCTCCCCCTATGGCGCCGAGGCAAGCGCCAGCTTTTTCGGACTTGGTGGCTGGCATGATCGCGGCGACATGCTACGCGCCGTTCTGGAAGGCATCGCCTTCAACCACAAGATTCACGTCGACGCCCTAAGCGACGGTTTTTCCTTCGATCAGGCAAGGCTGGCAGGTGGTGTCTCGCGCAATCCAATCGTCGTGCAGATGTTTGCTGACGTACTCGGCATGCCCGTCACCGTCACCGAAATCGACGAGGCTGCAGCCTGGGGCGCCGCCCTTTGCGCCGGCACCGGCATCGGCGTCTACCCCAGCCCTGAAAACGACCCGCGCGATGTCGGCAAGATCGCCAGGACCTATCATCCGGATTCCGCCCGCAGCGCCGATTATCGCAACCGCTACGACCTCTTCCGCGACATTGCCGAGGCGATGACGCCGCTCTGGCCGCGGATCGGCGATCTCGCAACCCAGCACTCCCAAGGCTAGACCGAAAATTGTGCCGCGCAGACAGGGTCTACCGTGGCAGTTCAGCAGGACGATGATGTTATGACCGATATGGCCGCCGATCTGAAACAACGCTTCTCGCAACTTCAAGACGGAGACGTCGATGTTGTCATCCTCGGCGCAGGCGTCAATGGCGCCGGGCTGTTTCGCGATTTGTCGCTGCAAGGTGTCAACTGCCTGATCATCGACAAGTCAGATTTCGGCTCGGGAACGAGTGCAGCGCCATCCAGGCTGATCCACGGCGGTCTGAAATATCTGGAAACAGGCGAGTTTGGCCTGGTCGCGCAATCGGCGCTCGAGCGGAACCTTCTGCTCAAGAATGCGCCGCATTGCGTCGAGGCACTGCCGACCTTCGTGCCCATCTTCTCCTGGACCCGCGGCATCTGGGCAGCTCTTCGGACGCTGACGGGCTCGACCACCGCCCCGCGCAGCCGCGGCGCCTTGCTTATCAAGATCGGGCTCGCGCTCTATGACTTCTTCGGTTCGCGTAGCCGCGTCATGCCGCGCCACAGGTTCCTTTTGAAGCGCCGTGCTCTCAAGGAAATGCCGCATGTCACACCTCAAATCGTCGCCGGCGGCATCTATTACGATGCCAAGATCAGCCGGCCGGAACGGCTGGTCTATGAATTGATCAATGACGGGCTCGAAGCCAACAAGGGTTCATTGGCCGCCAATACGACGCGGCTTGTTTCCGCTACCGATGGTCTGCTGACCTTTCAGCGTTCGGACGGCTATGCCTTCTCCGTGAAGCCAAAGCTCGTGGTCAACGCCGCCGGCCCCTGGATCGATCACGTCAACGCGGCTCTCGGCGCGCCGGCCCATCTGATCGGCGGCACCAAGGGATCGCATATCCTGCTCGATCATCCGGAACTGGTGCGCAGCCTGAACGGCCATATGATCTATTTCGAAGCCGATGACGGCCGCATCTGCCTCGTTTACGGCTATCTGGGCCAAGCGCTTGTGGGATCGACCGATATTCCTTGCGACGATCCAGACAATGTGCGCTGTGAGGAACCGGAGATCGATTATTTCCTCGACAGCGTACGGTCCCTTCTGCCGAGCCTCCGTTTCGACCGCGACCAAGTGACCTATAGCTATAGCGGCATTCGCCCCCTGCCCGCCTCGGATGCCTCCTCGCCGGGCCTCATCAGCCGCGATCATTCCGCACCCGTCTTCGAGCCGCAGGCTGGACGGCCCTTCCCGATCATCTCGCTGGTCGGCGGCAAATGGACGACATTCCGCGGCTTTGCCGAGGAAGTGGCCGATACGGTGCTGAAACGCCTTCAAATCGGCCGCAAGACATCCACGCAGCGGCTTGCGATCGGGGGCGGGCGCGATTTCCCGGTGAACTCCAATGAGCGTGCAAGCTGGATCAGATCGGTTGCGGCGAAAGCCGGCGTCGAAGCCAGCAGAGCGGATGAGTTGCTCGGCCGCTACGGTACGACTGCGGCGGCAATCCTCACTCGCCCTTCGGGCTATAGCGACAGCCAGCGCATCAGCGGTGCGCAGCGCCATAGTGCACTCGAGATCGATTGGATCGCGCGGCAGGAGATGATCGTGCATCTGTCCGACATCGTCTTCCGCCGCACGACCATGGCGATCGAAGGCCTGCTGACGATCCAGGGCTTGCGCGAAATCGGCGCCATCGCCGCCGCGGCCCTGCAATGGGACGCACAGCGACTGGCTAAGGAAATCGACGATGTCGTCGCATCGCTGTCGAAATTCCACGGCCAGACGCTAAGCGAAGAAAGCGTGCGCCAGGCGGCAGGCCCGGCAGCACGCTGAGCACCCGGCTTTAAGACAAAACCGGGTCGAGCGAACCAGATTTGTAGCGCTTGGCCATCTCGGCAACGGAAAGAGGCTGGATGTGCAAAGCGTGACCAGCCGCGTCGAACTGTTCGAAGCGCTCCTTGCAGAGCTTCGTCGGTGCGGCCATGGCCGGCGTCATCTGGCTGCCATATCTGTTAATGATCTCCTGCAACTCCTCAGGCACCGAGGAGAAACCATGCATGACGAGATGCGTATTCGGTAGCTTGCGATGGATCATCCACCGCAGGGCTATGGTCAATCACCAATCTGACGGCGATAGCGGTGCATGATGGTTCCTTCAATAGGCAATCGAGCTCGTGCCTTCCATGAGAAGGTGGCCGCATCGCAAACGTGCGTTCACGCCCATAAAAACATTTGACTGTCTGATGGTTCGCTGTTTTTTATCCATAGAAAACAGATCTCAGGGAGATTGCTTGAAAGCTACCCCAATCAGGCGATCTCATTCATCAACATCGAATATATGAGGACATTGGCGTGAGCTCGCGGATCATCCAGTTTGGCACCAGCCGGTTTCTCCAGGCGCATGCGGCATTCTTCGTGCACGAGGCACGGCAATCCGGCCAGGATGCCGGCCCGATTACCGTCGTTCAGGTTTCAGGCGCCAGCAGCCGCAACGGGCGCGTCGCTGCCTTCGGCAATCCAGCCGGCTATCCCGTCATCATCCGCGGCATGTTGGACGGGCAACCCGTCGATCGCACCGTACAGGTTACCAGCGTCGATCGCGGTCTTTCAGCAATCGAACACTGGGAGGAGCTGTCGAGGCATTTTGCCGAGGATGCCGAATTCGTCATCTCCAATACCGGCGAAACCGGCTACAAGACATGGCCAGAGGAAGACCGCTTTGGCACGACTGGGCAGGTTCCGCGATCTTTCCCAGCCAAGCTTGCTGCTCTGCTCGTCCAGCGCTGGCAAGCCTCCGGCCGTCCCCTCGTTATCCTTCCTTGCGAATTGATGACAGGCAATGGCCGCGTCTTGAAACAGACGATTATCGATTGTGCCCGGCTCAACGATGTGACGGCTGAATTCTATACCTGGCTCGATGACCATGTCGCCTTCGCCGAAACCCTGGTCGATCGCATCGTATCCGAGCCGATTGAGCCGATCGGCGCCGTTGCGGAACCTTATGCCCTGTGGGCAATCAAACGCGCGCCGGGTGTCCGCGTGCCATGTGACCATCCAAGCATCGTGCTGACAGACGATCTCGAACCTTACGAGCGCCTGAAACTGCATATTCTCAATCTCGGTCATACCTTCCTTGCCGAAATCTGGCAGCGTGAAGACCGACCGGCAGATGAAACCGTGCGCGCCTTATTGGCCGACAAGGAGATAAGGGTCAGGCTCGATACTCTCTATGAACGCGAAGTACTGCCCGGCTTTGCCGCAAACGGCATGGGTGACGAGGCAAAAGCCTATGTGGCAACGACACTCGACCGCTTCCTCAATCCCTTTTTGGACCATCGCATCGCCGACATCAGCCAGCACCATCCCGAAAAGGTCGCCCGCCGCATCCACGCCTTCCTGGATTGGGCAGATAAGGCAGGCAGCGTGTCGGGCATGCCCGTGCTGCGGCAGATAGCAGGGCGCTATCCTTTGATAAAGGCTACGTCATAACTCCTATCGGCGCGGCGCCAACCCAGTCAGCCTGAGAGGCGGCGAGGTAAGCGGAGAAAATAACCGGCCTCGTTATTGTGCGGCATCGCCAAGAAAATGTACTCAGTGAGAAACTAAAGAAAAATTGCTAATAAGATAACTCGTCTGAATCCACTTTGGCAATACTGCCTTCGCCTGACTGTTGATTTGCACTGAGAGCTGACCCGGGAAAGCGAGAAATTATCACTGAGATTTGACCCATGTTTCAATCATCCCTCGCGAGGTTTCAGCGGGGGCTCTGGAGTGATCGACATGGCGTTACTAAACGTAATCCGACGCTGGCATTTCCGCGAGCACATATCGATCCGAGAGATTTGCCGCAGGACCGGCCTATCCCGGAATACCATCCGCAAATACCTGCGCCTGAACGGCGTGGAGCCGAAGTTCAAAGTTCCGGAGCGGCCGAGTAAACTCGATCCATTCGCAGATCGGCTGTCGGCCTGGCTGAAGGCGGAATCCAAGAAGGGCCGCAAGCAGAAGCGTACCCTGAAGCAACTCCATGCCGACCTGGTGGGCCTTGGCTACAACGGTTCCTATTGCCGTGTTGCAGCCTTCGCCCGGGATTGGAAGGCGGACCAGCAGAGAGAACTCCAGACGACAGGGCGCGGGACGTTTGTGCCTCTTGCATTCGAGCCGGGCGAAGCGTTCCAGTTCGACTGGTCGGAGGACTGGGCCATCATCGGTAACGAGCGCACCAAGCTGCAGGTGGCACACACGAAGCTGAGCTACAGCCGCGCCTTCATCGTCCGGGCCTATCTCCTGCAGACGCACGAGATGCTGTTCGACGCCCACAATCATGCCTTCCGTGTCTTCGGCGGCATTCCAGGCCGTGGCATCTACGACAACATGCGAACGGCGGTCGACAAGGTCGGCCGTGGCAAGGAGCGTGACGTCAACGTGCGCTTCCTGGCGATGGCCAGCCACTACATGTTCGAGCCGGAGTTCTGCAATCCGGCTTCGGGCTGGGAGAAGGGACAGATCGAGAAGAACGTTCAGGATGCGCGCCATCGGTTCTTTCAACCTGTTCCGCGCTTTCCATCGCTGGAAGCCCTGAACGACTGGCTTGAGCTTCGGTGCAAGGAGTTCTGGACGAAGACGCCACACGGCCAGATGCGCGGCACTATTGCCGATATCTGGGCCGAGGAGGCTCTGGCATTAATGCCGGTCTCCCGGCCGTTCGACGGGTTCGTCGAATATACAAAGCGTGTCACGCCGACCTGCCTCGTCCATCTGGAACGCAATCGCTACAGCGTCCCCGCATCCTTCGCCAATCGCCCGGTAAGCCTTCGGGTCTATCCGGATCGTGTCGTTGTCGCTGCTGAAGGCCAGATCGTCTGCGAGCATCACCGCGTCATCGATCGCTCCCACGACCGACCGGGGCAGACGATTTACGACTGGCGGCATTATCTGGCTGTCGTACAGCGCAAGCCCGGCGCTCTTCGCAATGGTGCGCCGTTCGTTGAGCTACCGGACGCGTTCCGGACCTTGCAGCAGTACCTGCTCAAGAAGCCGGGTGGCGACCGCGAGATGGCTGACATCCTGGCGCTCGTCCTGCAGCACGATGAACAGGCCGTGCTGTCGGCCGTGGACATGGCGCTGAAGTCGGGCGTTCCAACCAAGACTCATGTGCTGAACCTGCTTCATCGCCTTGTCGACGGCAAATCCTTCACGCCACCCACTATCGATGCACCACAGGCCCTGACGCTTACCAATGAGCCGAAAGCCAATGTCGAACGTTACGACACTTTGAGAAAGACGGAGGCCCGTCATGCGTCATGACCCTGCAAGCGGCGCCATCGTCATCATGTTGCGACAATTGAAGATGCACGGCATGGCCCAGGCCGTCGGTGAGCTGACCGAGCAAGGCGCGCCGGTGTTCGAGGCGATCATTCCTGTCCTCTCACAACTGCTCAAAGCCGAGACAACAGAACGGGAAGTAAAGGCGATAGCCTATCAGTTGAGGTCTGCAGCCTTCCCGGCCTATCGGGACCTGAGCGGTTTTGATTTTACAAACTGCGAGATCAACGAGGCACTCGTGCGTCAGTTGCACCGCTGTGACTTCCTCACCGAGGCCAACAACATAGTGCTGATCGGCGGCCCTGGCACTGGTAAGACGCATATTGCCACGGCGATCGGCGTCCAGGCTGTCGAGCATCACCATAAGCGCGTCCGCTTCTTCTCGACGGTCGAGCTGGTCAATGCCCTGGAGCAGGAAAAGGCGCAGGGACATTCAGGAAAAATCGCCAAGCGTCTCTTCCGATGTGATCTCGTCATCCTGGACGAACTTGGCTATCTGCCGTTCAGTGCTTCAGGTGGCGCACTGCTATTCCATCTGCTGAGCAAGCTCTACGAGCACACAAGCGTCATCATCACGACCAACCTGAGCTTCAGCGAATGGGCCACTGTCTTCGGCGATGCCAAGATGACGACCGCCTTGCTCGACCGGCTCACCCATCACTGCCACATCCTTGAAACAGGAAACGACAGCTTTCGATTCAAGAACAGCTCGGCCCATGAGCCAAAATCGACGAAGGAGAAACGCAAGAACTTGACCACAACCACCAACACAAACGATACCTAAAGGCGGGTCACTTCTCGGCGCAAATCCCGGGTCAGCTCTCAGCGCAAATCAACACCTCTACGTCCTTCATATTAGCAGCTTTCTCCCTCCAAGTAACACTCCTTCAATTATCTCTGGGCTTCCGCTTATTACCGATTTCATTCCCCCTTCAGAGATATTCGATTGTCGACAAAGTACCATTGTGCCGGATATTCGCGTATAATTGGCTCAATCACCGCATTCATACACTCCGCATCCTTAATGTGCTGATCTTTGGTGATTTCCATACCGTGCAGCTTAAATGACTCTAAACATCGTAATAGAGAGGATACTCCCCTTTCCCGAACGATATAAACCGGATAGATCAATGCATTCGTTTTGCGAGCCATTCGCGCGATGAGCGCATAGTTGCCCTCAAGATGGGCCGGCCTGCCGAAGAACGGAGCCCGGATATACCCGTTGAAACCCTCGTCACAGAACATCAGCAGATTTCCGCCGTTTTCCAGAATTCTCAGTGCCGGGCGCACGAAACTGCGGCCGGGTTTCAGAATGCCGAGGCCGGCGCCCTTGCGCAGCCGGTTGACGATATAATGGCGTGAGCGGCGTTTGGGCGGGTCGTAGTTCATGGTGACGTCAAGTCCCATGTCGAGAAGGCAATGCCAAAGCACCTCCCAGTTGCTGATATGGGGCGCGATGAAGATCACCGGCCCCTCGCTGCAACGCTCGACCAGCCCTTCGGTGCCAATCTTGCGGACGTGCCGTCGTGCCAGTCTCGGCACCACGGAATATTCCGCCATCTGTCGACCCTGAGAATCAGCATAAGCCTTGAGAAGTTGCTCAAGCTCGGTATCGCTAAGCTCAGGCCTTATCATCTTGAGATTGGCTGCAGCGCGCGCGTAGGCACCTTTATGAAAGCGCGGTGCCAGCAGGCGCCCAAGCCAGCCGCCGAGATCGGAACAGACGCTTGCCGGCAAGAGCATGAAGGCAAAATAGAGGAAGAGATCTACGGCATTATCGATATTCTCGTAAAGCCAATAGCGCAGAAATGCCTTGCGCCGGTCGCCGCCAGCTAAGAAATCGCCAAAGGGCGGAGCTTTCGGAGGCTCATAGGTCCACGCCTTGCGCTTGCCGGTGGCGACTCTTTTGTCGGTGTCGTCCGCGCTCGTCATCCTCGGCGCCTATGCAATGTCACGGGCATGCCGTCACGCGGACGCAGTGTCAGGCGGCATTGTGGCTGAACCTTATGTCCGTCCCTGATCCGAACGCGGAAACGCTGAGCCAGGATCGCCAGGCAGAGGATCGCCTCGGTGAGGCCGAATTGCAGACCGGGGCATACACGCGGGCCGGCGGCGAAGGGAATGTAGCTGTAGGGCGCCGGCCGTGCCTCGCCGAGGAAACGTTCCGGGTGAAAGCGATGCGGCTCCGGGAAGAGCGAATCCGTGCGATGCAGTATCCACGGCACGATCAGCACCAGCGCAGCCTTGCGTACCTTCACGTCGCCAATCTGGTCCGGCTCGGCCGCCTGACGCGCCAGGATCGGTACGGGGGGATAGAGGCGCAACGTCTCCTCAATGACTGCACGGCACCAGTCGAGCTTTGCGACATCGTCAATCGAAGGGACCCGGTCGCCGCAAACAGCCTCGATTTCTGCATGGACAGCCTCTTCCACCCAGGGAGCACCTGCCAACAGGTACCAGGCCCAGGTCAGGGTTGCAGCGGTGGTTTCGTGGCCGGCCATGAAGATGGTGGCAGCCTCGTTTCGAAGCGCCACGACATCGAGTTTCAGCTCGGGATTGCGTTGCTGCCGTCGGATCAGCAGGTCGACCATCGAACTGTTGTCACCCTTGCCGGCAAGATGATCTTCGATCACCTGATCGATGATACGGTGAATCCGTTTGACCGACCGGCTCAAACTCGGCGTCCTGATGATCGGCAGACCCTCGTCAAAACCGAGAAAATAGCCGAAATTGACGGAATCGACCAGCGACTGGTAGCTCGCAAAGCCTTCCGTGACGGCATTGGCGCTTTCCTCGCCGAGATCATTGCCGAAGACGCTGCGAGAGATGATCTCCGCCGTCAGCCCGGCCATCTCGAACAAGGCGTTGACCTCAGCGCCTTCGCCCAAGCTTTGCCAGCGGTCGGCAAGCTCGCTGGCCGTGCTCTGCATGATCGCGCCAAAGGCCGGCACGCGGCTTTTGTGCACGATGTCGGAGACCAGAGGCCGGCGCTGCTTCCAGGTCTCCTTGTCGGAAATGAACAAGCCGTCGCCCAGCAGATATTCCAGCGCGCGGCGCATCTGCGGCGTCTTGCGCTCGAAATTCTCATGTCGCTTGGCGACCACATAGCGGATTGCCTCAGGCGAATTGACGATGATCAGCTGGCGACCAAGCAGCTTGAACTCCGCAACGTGCTCACGATAATCGGCGCGACGCCAGATCGACAGAAAGTCGCTGCGCGCCTGCAGCATGAGCTTCAGCGGTTGGCCGGGCTTCCCGCTATAGTAAGCGGCGTGAGCCGGCTCGAAATATCGCGACGATTGATCGGTGTGTTCGACGATTTCGGTTTTCTGATCAAGCCAGGCCAGCATAGCGGTGCAGAACTTTCGCGCCTTGCGGCCGGTAACGATGTGAGAACGTCCGAGCGCCACGACGCAAGGTCGTGGTCACTATATTCATTTCGCAACCGCAGAAAAGCCCCCGCTTGGCCGAAGTGGAGGCTGTTCCTTCACCTTGAAATCAGCCGTACCTAGATGGCTTCCAGCGTGAAGAGCTCATCGAGTGTCTGGCGCCTGCGGATCAATCGACGTGTCTCGCCGTCGATCAGGACCTCCGGTGCATAAAGCCGGCTGTTATAGTTCGACGACATCGTCGCCCCGTACGCACCGGTCCCATGGAAGACGAGATAGTCGCCGACATGGGCTTCGGGCAAATCGCGCGTCTCTACCGTGCCATTGTCCGTCTGTGTGAAGACATCGCCCGACTCGCAGAGCGGGCCTGCGACGACGGTTGGGAAAACTGCACCGCCGGCGTCTCGTGGCGTCGTGCCCGGGATAACGGAGATATGATGGTAGCTGCCATACATGGCCGGTCTGGCGAGATCGCTGAAACCGGCATCGACAAGCACGAAGCGATTGCGGCCCATCATCTTGACCGCCCGCACCTCAGCAAGCAGCACGCCGGAATCCGCCGTCAGAAAGCGTCCCGGCTCGATCTCCAATCGGATCGAATGGCCGAAATGCGCCTCGATCTCGCGCCGTGCTTTATCCCAGAGCGAAAAATAATGAGCTGGATCGATTTCTTCTTCGCCCTCCCTATAGGGCACGGAGAGGCCGCCTCCGGCGGAAATCGCCTCGATATCCACATCCAGGGCACGGCAGAATCCAATCATCGCGCCGCAGACGCGCTCCAGGTGCCCGTAGTCCACCCCGGAGCCAATATGCATGTGCAGCCCGACAAGCTTCAGAGAATACTGGCGCGTCAGCGCCACGGCCTCCTGCAATTGCTCGAACCAGATGCCGTGCTTGCTGGTTTCGCCGCCGGTGTTGGTCTTCTTGCTATGGCCATGCCCGAAGCCGGGATTGATGCGCAGCCAGACCCGATGGCCGGGCGAGCGCTCACCCAGCTGATGCAGCATGTCGATGGAGCCGATATTGACCTCGACCTTGTCGGCAATGACGCGTTCCAACGTCGGCCGGTCGAAGACATCCGCGGTGAATACGATCTGCGCAGCTCCCGACGCATTGCCGGCTGAAAAGCCCGCCCGCATCGCCCGATCGATCTCGCCGAGCGAAACGGCATCGACCCTAACACCGGCCTTGCGCATCTCCTGCAGGATATGAATGTTCGAACAGGCCTTCTGCGCGTAGCGAATGACATCGAAGGCGGAGAGTTGCGCGATGCGGCGGCGGATCGCGGCAGCATCATAAATCCAGAGCGGCGTTCCGTATTCGGCGGCAAGCGCGCTCAGCGTTTCATTGGAAGGAATGGTCATCTTGTCTCAATCGGTCTGGGCGGGAATAGATCAATAATGAATAATAGTATGGGCGGAGCGACTGTGTCACTCCACCCCTTTCATGATGTAGACGCGCCGCGGCTAGCTAGCGCTTGGCGGCTGCAAGTGCCTGCTCGATATCGGCAATGACTTCCTTGGCCGAGTGCAGCCCGACGTTCAAGCGGATCGTGCGGTCGGTGACGCCGAAGCGTGCGAAGACATTGGTTTCGGGCGAGATGCTTAGTGCTGCCTTGGTGGGGACCACGAGGCTCTCCGGGCCACCCCAGCTGACACCGATGCGAATGAGACCCAAGGCGTCGACAAAGTCGGCGACGTCGATGCGGTCCGAGACCTCGAAGGAAAACAACCCGCCAAACCCGCTGAAGGTTCGCTTGCCGGGATGCTCGCCCAGCGCCGGGTGCATAACATTGGTCACGTCCTCATGTGCCTGCAGCCAGGAAGCTACCTCGAGCCCGGCTTCATGGTGGTGGCGCATGCGGAATGGCAGGGTCTCCAGATTGCGCAGGACAAGCCATGCCTCGAACGGCGCGAGTTTCGCACCCGTATAGGGGTAGATTTCGCTGTTGATGCGATCGATATGTGCCTTGGAGCCGGTAACAAGACCCGCCACCGTGTCGCTCTGTCCGCCCAGATATTTCGAGGCAGCATGGATGACGATATCGATGCCGACGGAGAGAGGCTTCTGGAAGAGCGGCGTTGCCCAGGAATTGTCGACCATCGTCACGACGCCATGGCGGCGAGCGGCCTCGGCGATGGCAGTCAGATCCTGCAGCTCGAAAACCATCGAGGTCGGGTTTTCGAGATAGGCCAACTTGGCACCGGGAAGTGCGGCAAGCATGGCTTGCGTATCGGTGCCGTCGATATAGTCGACGACGACACCGAAGCGCTTCAGCACTTTTTCGAAGAAGCGGAAGGCATCGCTATAGACATGCCGCACGGTGACGATACGGTCGCCGGGTCCAACGAACGCCAGAACCGCGGCAGCAATCGCACCCATGCCGCTTGAAAATGCGCGCGCCTCTTCCGCGCCTTCCATCTCGGCGATCTTGCGCTCCAAAAGCCGCACGGTCGGATTGTCGCCACGTGAATAGATAGGCTTCTTCGAACGGCCGGCGAAGACGTCTTCCAGCTCCTTGTAGCTATCGAACAGGAAGAGCGATGTCTGGTAGATCGGCGGCACGGCCGCATCGAAAGGATCGTCGCGCGGCGGCATCAGCGGCTCTGGAATGGCGTGGCGGTAAGCATCGAATCTCGGCGTCTCGTTCATGGCGTTCCTCATGGTCAGGAGTGAAGTGTCGATTGGCCAGCAAGGCGGCCCGGTGCATCGGTGGGCAGAATGGCGAGCCATTCGCGCCATCCGACAAAAGCGCCGAGGATGGCAGCCAGAATGGCAGCGGTGGCAGCAGCAGCGGCGACACCGGCAAAGCCCATCCAAAGCGGCAGCATGAGCAGAAGCGGGATCAGCAGATAGCCCTGCGGCGCAAGCCCCACGAGCGCAGACAGGCCGACCCTGCCCCGCGATTGCAGCATGACGAGCAGGACGGATTGAAAGGCCGCAAGCGGAAAGATCGGAAAGAGGAACCGCAGCCACGTAGCCGCCTCGCCGATAACGTCTGGACTATCGGTGAACAGACGTGCGATTGGCTCCGCGGCCAGGAACAGCAGGGCGGAATAGAGCAATGCGACTGGTAGTGTCACGGCCAGCATGAACCGGATAGCGGCCTTCAACCGCTCGGCATCGCCGGCGCCAAAGGCATGGCTGACGACACTCTGAGCGCCGAGGCAAAAGCCGAACAGAGGGAGCTGTCCCAGGGTCATCAAGCGGATGGCGATTGCAGTGGCTGCAACACCTGTATCGCCGCCATGGACTGCTGCCTCCCGCATCAGGACCAGAAATCCGAGGCCCGTAACGATGCTTGTTGCAGCAGCGGGAAGGCCGATCCGTGCGATCGGCCAAAGCAGTTGCCAGCGTATCGCTCCGCCGGTCACGCTCACCGTTCCCCATCGACGCAGGAAGTAGGCGACATAGCACGCTAGGGCGGCGATGGACGACACAATGGTCGCCAATGCCGCACCGGACGCACCGAACTTGAAGAGGAAAATGAAGATGGGATCGAGAACCGCGTTCAACGCGAAGCTCGCGATCAACACGATCATCGAAAAACGCGAATTGCCCTCGGCAATCGCAATGAAATCGCAGATAGCCTGCAAAAGCCCGAGCGTCAGGCCGAAAGCGAGCAGCCGACCATAGTCGAGCCCGGGGGCAAGAAGATTGTCGCTTGCACTGAGGGCACCGACAAAGTCCGGCAAACCGAGATAGATCAGGATCGACAAGGCAATGCCAAGCGGGATCGTCGCCGCGAGCGCTGTCGTGGCGACCGACGACGCGGCTTTGAGATCCCCTTCGCCGAGATAACGCGCAAGCAGCGTCGCAAGCCCTATACCCAGCCCCTGACCGGCTGCCGCAACAAGCAGAAACAGCGGCATGACGAGACTGATGCCTGCCAGCACGTCCGGGCCAAGCGCTCCCAGGAAGATCGCGTTGATCGCATGATGCCCGGCACTGGCAGCCAGTCCTGCCACCGCCGGGAGCGCGACCGCCAGAACAAGCCGCTTGATGCGCGGATCGTTCATATCGACGGCTGTCTTCATCAGGCGCCCCGCGCCAGCGAGCCAAGGACAGGCTGCCCATCCTCTGTGGACAAGCCGCTGAGATCCGGCGATAGCAGCCGATCCATGAAGAAGCGCTCGCGCAGGAGCATGACCAGCAGCGCCTTCTTGTGCGGGAACTGAATGTGCTTGACCTTGGCGAAGCCGGAACGGTCGAGATTACGGATTTGCTGGGCGTGATGGTGGATCGGTTCGCCAACGATACGGCGAGTACGCGGATCGGCCAGGAACATGTAGTGCATCAACGACGGCAACCAGGCGCTGACGAAGGCCTTTCCGCGGAAATCATCCTCGCCGATCGCCACATGCCAGCCGCGGTCATAGCCATCGGCCTCGTAGTGCGGCCCTATCCTGTCTTCCTTCGCCCAGTAGAGCTCGAAATAACCGAAGGGCACGCCGCCAAAGGTGCCGATCAGCGGCAATGTGCGAGGATCGGCAAGGCGGCCCGCGATGAAATCGCGATGATAGGAGAGATCGCCGCCGTCCTCCCATATGGCGGCCACCCTCGGATCATTCATCCAACGATGGAAATGCTGAAGATCGGTCTCGATATCGGCGACATGAAAACCGAGTTGCGTGTTCAACCAGGGAATGAAGCGGCTATAGACACGGCCGACGGGCTTCGGCGGCCGCTGCGGATGAAGGGCGCCGTTCGTCAGTACCGGCACTTCCGGATAGCTGCGCGGCACGCTTCCAAGCCAGGATTTTGCCTGCTGGAAGAACGATTGCGGACGCACGATCAGGCGATCGCCGCGCCGCTCGATGGCACCCGCTTCCGCCAGACGCGTTACGAGGCCGCCATCAGCGAGCTCGATCTCGAAGCAATCCAGCTGCGGATTGCATGCCAGAACGGCTTCAGACACGGCGTTGACGATATCCTCGCCAGGAAGCGACGAGGCTGCCGTGGAGATTGTATCGAAGATCAGAAGATTGGCGGTCGTCCCCGATAGATGACCTGAGGCCACCGTCACCCCGTGATGCTCGACGCGAAAGCTCCCCGGCGCAGGCCTCGCCGATATGATGAGCGGCTGGTCGCAGGCAAGCACGCTGCTCTCAAAACCCGATACCGGCAGGCGCAGATCAAAGGATTTCTCCGCTGTCCCATCGCTTCTGATCGCCAGGGAAACATCCATAATTCATCTCCATATCTTCGGAACCACGCCGGCTGAGATCGGCGGGCCAAGCACAGCGCTAATTCTGCGGTGACGAACGGCATCAGCAAAAATTCAAAATATTTTCGGAAAATATTTTTTGAAAATCTCCTGAATTTTCCAAAACTCCGTTCGTCATGCAGCTGCATCGATGTAATTTTCGGAGTATCCGAGTTTATCGACGCCAGAAGTCAGAGATATCAATCGATTAAACTTAATATCTATCGCAGATATTGAGATGTATACGTTATTGTATTTCGATTGATTAGATATGTATTTAAGTACATTCAGGGAGAATGGCGAAGAAATGACTGTCCATGATCGGAACGCCAAGGCAGCAAACGATACGGATTACCTCGCCAAATGCTCGCTATCGCCGGCACAGTCACGTATCTGGCTATTGTCGGAGACGGGTAACGAAGTCATCTACGGGCGACAAATACTCGCCATCGCCTTTCCCCCTGTCTCTCTTGCTGTGGCGCGCGAAGGTCTATCAAAACTTTCGCGGCAACATCCCCTCATCACCTCGGAATTCGAGGCGCGGGCAGGTGGCGCAGTCCAGCAGATCCTGAGGAGCGACCGCTTCGTCGACATCATCGAGACGGAGTTGGGCTCTGGCGATCACCTGGACGAGGCGCTGACCGCGGCTGCAGCGGTCGAGCGAGCTCGCCCGGTGGACCTTACCGATGGCAATCCGGCCCGCTTCATCCTCCTGACCCAAGAGGCGCGCGCCGTGGGTGCGCTATTTTCCCTTCACGCCATCCTCGCCGATGCCGCAACGCTTGACCTGCTCGCGACCGATTTCCTTCGCAATATCGGCGGTCATGAAGCGGTGGATGTCGCGGAGACAACGCTGCCCGACGCCGCGTCGTGGATGAGTGCCAACGGTGCCCCGCGCAGCCCGGCACCAGAACTGGTCGACTTCTGGTTCCAACGACTGACGGCTCAGGAGAACATCGCATCACTGCTGCCGCAAACGTCGGCGGGAAAGAACATGGTCGACGAGGCCTGGTTCGAGCATGTGCTTGAGGTGCCGGTACCATCCGCTGACACGTCTCGCGCCATGCTCGCCGCCCTCGGGATCGCCCTGCGCCGCCATACCGGATACGGCACTCAAAGGATCGGCCTGGTCACGCGCCCGGAAAGGCAGAAAGTTGCCGCCCGTAGCGAGGACGTATTGATCCTGACACCGGAACTCGCCGGTACCATGACGCTTAAGGACGTTCGCGACGCATTCGTCAAGGAAATCGATACGGCTATCAGGCAATCCCTGCCCTTCGAGGCTCTTGCCGATGCGCTGATACGGCGAGATGAATTCTTCGATACGACGGGCCTTGTCAAAACGCTTCTCGATGTGCGCCCGCCCCTGCATCTGCTGAAAGCGGTGCCGAACGAGGCCATGGTAAGCAGTCCAGTCACATCACCGGCACGCCGCGATGCCGATCTGGTCATCACCGTATCGCCGGCATCTGTCGACAAGCTTGTGATTGGTGTCGGCTTCGACCCGCAAAAGCATGATCGAAAGCAGATCATCCGTTTCGCCGACGACCTTGCCATTGCCCTTGCGCAGTTGAACGCCGATCCTGGCACGCAAGTCAAACAAATCCCCTTCGTCTCGCCGGGAGAATTGGAGCGCCTCTCGGCGCCCTATCCCGACGCGCCGGAGCCCGGCGACGGCACGCCGATCCACGAGGTCATTTCCGCACAGGCGAAACGGCGGCCAAACGCCTTTGCCGTAGCACAGGGCGAAAAGTCGACCACACACAGGGAGCTCGAAGCTGCCGCCAACCGGTTGGCCCATCGGTTAATCGCGATGGGGATCGGCCCGGAAAAGCGCGTCGCCATCGCCCTTGAAAAATCGATCGACGCCATCATTGCCATTCTTGCCGTTTTGAAATCGGGCGGCGCATTCACGCCGGTCGAGCCGGACCACCCGGAGGCGCGCAACCGTCATATTCTGACGGCCCCGGGCCTTTCGCTCGTCATTTCCCGCGCAAAGCACATCGCGAACCTGCCGAGTGATATCGCGACCCCCTACCTCAATCTCGATGCTATCGACCTGTCCGCCGAGAGCGTCGATGTGCCGGCAACGACCATCGCCCCGCAGCAACTTGCCTATGTGATCTACACCTCCGGCTCGACGGGCGTGCCGAAGGGCGTCGCAGTCGAGCACGGCCCACTCGCGCATCATTGCAAGGCAACCCTGCGCATCTACGAGATGAGCGAGGAGTCCTGCGAATATCCGGTACTGCCCTTCACCTCCGACGGTGGTCATGAGCGCTGGATAGTGCCGTTGATGGCGGGCGGTGGCGTTGTGCTGACGCAAGACAAGCTTGCCACACCGGAAGACGCCTTCGCCATGATGAAGCGGCACGGCGTCAACAATGCCAGCCTGCCCACCAGCTATGTGCGCGGCCTTGCCGAATATGCCGGCGAAAACAGCGAGATACCACGGCTGCGGCTCTATTCCTTCGGCGGCGAGGCCTTGTCGCAAGCGGTGTTCGACATGATTACCGAGAACCTGAAGGCGCAACTGCTGATCAACGGCTATGGCCCGACCGAAACGATCATGACGCCGATGATCTGGAAAATTCCGGCCGGAACCCGCTTCGAGGGGACGGTCGCGCCAATCGGCCGCGGCGTTGGCGATCGGCGCATCTATGTGCTCGATGCCGACCTTGCGCCGGTTCCAGTCGGCGTGATCGGCGAAATCTATATCGGCGGCAGCGGCCTGGCGCGCGGCTATCTCGGCCAGCCGGAGTTGACGGCGGACCGCTTCATCCCCGATCCCTTCTCGCAAGGCGGCAGGCTCTACAAGTCGGGCGATCTCGGCCGCTGGCGGGAAGACGGCATCGTCGAATTCGCCGGCCGCGTCGATCATCAGATCAAATTGCGCGGCTTCCGCATCGAGCCGGGCGAAATCGAAGCCGTGCTGCGCTCCGATCAGCGTGTCGCCGAGGCTGTCATCCTGCTGCACAATGACGGTGGTCGTAGTTCTCTGGTCGCCTATGTCGTGCCGCGCGAGGGCGAGAGCTTGAGCGTGACAGAGTTGCGTCGCGCCGCCATGACCGCCCTGCCCGATTACATGGTGCCGCAGACCATCATGCTGATCGACAGGCTGCCGATGGGGCCGAACAGCAAGCTCGATCGCGCCGCCCTGCCCGCGCCGCGTATCGAACGCGAGATGGTGGCGCCGGCCAACGACAAGGAAAAAGCAATCCTCGAAGCCTGGAAGGACATTCTCGATATCAGCGATATCGGCGTCACGGAAAACTTTTTCGATATCGGCGGACAATCGCTGATGGCCGTTCGCATCGTCTCGCGCCTGAAGATGCGCCATCCCGAATGGCCGTTGTCGATCGCAGACATGTTCAACCATCCGACGGTGCGCGACCTGGCACTGGCAATCGACGGCAGCCGCGACGAGACCGGCGTCGATGTCGTCTACCTCCGACGCAATGGCGACCGGCCGGTGCTCTACTGCTTCCCCGGATTGCTCGTCAGCACGCGCGAATATATGCGCCTCGTCGACTATCTAGGCCCTGAACAGCCGGCGACCGGCTTCATCTGCTATTCGCTGACCGAAACCAAGACGCTGAGCACCCGCGTCGAAGATATCACGGCGCGTTATGCCGAAGCCGTGCGCAAAAAGGCCAATGGCCGGCCTTGCGCTTTCCTCGGCTGGTCGTGGGGCGGGCTGCTCGCCTATGAGGCCGCCCGGCAGCTCGGCAACGATATCGATCTGCGAATGATCGGCATGGTCGATGTCTGCGACATGGACGAGGAGTTCACCGTTGGCATCATGCCGCGCTTCGAAAACGGCATCCGCGAGCGCACCCATGCTGCCGTGCAGAGCTGGCTTGCGACGACGCCGATGCGCGAGGACTGGAAGAGGCTCTTTGCCGCCATGAACGAGGAGGTCTACGAACAATTCCTCCACCATATCGTCAAGCATAACGTCAAACTGCCGACGGATGGTCCGGATATCGGCTCGGAAGAACACACCTTCTGGATCCTCATCGACAATGCGATGATCTTCCGGAACTACCGGCTGGAGCAATCCGATTTCCGCGTCCATGCCTTTGCGGCCGAAGATTCTCTTACGCGCGCCCTCAACGTCATCGACTGGCGGCGCTATTCGCCCAATGCCACGGCATCGGAAATCGTCACCGGCACCAACCATTTGACGATCATCGGCAAGACGCCCTTCCACCAGCGTTTCGCCCGGCGGCTCGACCATGCCTTTGCGCCGGTGCCGCTGTCCAAAGACACCGTCAAGTAACCCCCTCTTCGACATCATTCTGGAGCTGCATCATGACATCGCACGTGCTCGACCTCGCCGGGGCCGGAATCGGTCCCTTTAACCTCAGCCTTGCCGCTCAGCTCGATTCCATACCGCAACTTTCCGTCCGCTTCTTCGAACGGCGCCCGTCCTTCGCATGGCATCCGGGAATGATGCTGCCGGGCGCGGAAATGCAGACATCTATTCTCAAGGATCTGGTGACGGCCACCAACCCGACAAGTCCCTGGAGCTTCCTCTCTTATCTCGTTGCACATAAACGCTTTTACCAGTTTCTTAATGCGGAATATGAAGCCGTCCCTCGCAAGGAATTCGCCGATTATCTCGGATGGGTCGCGCGCGGACTGACTTCGCTTCGCTTCGGTGCAAGCGTTCGAGAAGTCCATGCCAATGATGGCTTTTTCTCCATCGCAACCGACGATGGCGCGATCAGCGCTCGCAATCTTTCCGTCGGCGTTGGCAAGGTTGCGTCTCGTCCGGCCTGGGCCGAACAGCTGCCAAAATCCATGACCTTCCACAGCAGCGAAGCGACGCAACGTGTCGGTGATGTCAAAGCGCCTCGCGTTGCCGTCATCGGCGGCGGCCAAAGCGGCGCCGAGATCGTCGATGCCCTCCTGGACCTGAAGGCCGTTTCGACCATTCACTGGATCAGCCGCCGCCCGAATTTCGAACCGCTCGATGCGACGCCATTCACCAATGAGCTTTTCACGCCAAGCTATATGGAGCGCTTCCACGGACTTCCCGAGGAGCTCAGGCTCACCCATACGCGCCGGCAGGTACTGGCCAGCGACGGCGTTTCTGCCTCCACATTGAAAAAGCTCTATCGCCGGCTCTACGAGCGAAAGCTTGATGCCGCCGGTCACCCCGATCACGGCATATCATTGCGTCCCTTCCGCAACGTCATTGCGGCCGAACAAGATGGTCCCGAAATCACGCTGACCATGCGCAACGGCTTCGATGACAGCATCGAAACACTGACGGTCGATATGATCGTCTTTGCAACCGGCTATCGCTTTGTGCTTCCGGAATTCCTGCATTCGCTCGAAAACCGCATTGAGCTCAGCTCCATCGGCGAGCCGGTGCTGGAAAGCGACTTCTCGCTCGCATGGGACGGTCCGCGTGACAATCGCATCTTCGTCCTCAATGCCGGACGTCATAGCCACGGCATTGCCGAACCGCAGCTCAGCCTTGCCGCATGGCGCAGCGCCGTGATCGCCAATGCATTGCTTGGTCGCCAGCATTTCGATCTCGATCAGCTCGATCCCATCGTGCAGTGGGAAACGCATGGGCAGCCGTCAAACCTTCCCTCTCACATGGGACAGGCAGCGGAATAGGTGAAAACCGACCAAGCGGAGGAGCAGACGGCGCAGGTGGAGCTTCACAGCCTGCGTCTGTCCGATGACATTGTCGTGCCGGACTCGATCCTGAGTGAGGCGGAAAAGAACCGCGCCGCCGCATTTCGATCATGCGCGGCGCGGCGTCTCTTCGTTGCTGGACGGGTCCTGTGTCGAAGTATCATCGCCAATCTGCTTGGCTGCACCCCGCAAGCGCTTTGTCTTGCGATTACCCCCTCGGGCAGGCCTTACCTGCGTGATTACCCCGATATCGACTTCAATCTCTCGCACACGGGAGATCGCATTGCGCTCGCGATCTGTCGCGGCGGCCACATCGGCATCGATATCGAGCGCCTTGATGCATTTTCGGAGAGGGAAGCCTGCGAGATCATGCCGATGATCCTTTCTCAACAAGAACTCCAGCAGGTGCATCAATTGAATGAGCGACATCGCCACGATGTTTTTCTCGCCTGTTGGGTTCAGAAGGAGGCCGCACTGAAATGCTTCGGCCAGGGCTTCCTGGCTGACCCGCAAAACGTGATGCTGGCGCCAGGAAGCACAACCTTTAGAAGCATGAATCAAGCGTCAGGCGAAACGATCTTCATCCATTCCGGCCGGATCATCGACGGAGAAAGCGGGGATTTTCAATGGGCTATCGCAACATCAAAGGCTGCGGCAGAACCGCAATGGCGGCATCATAAAAGCGGGATTTTCTTCTAGATCCTATAAAAAGTTAGAATAAAATCAGGTGGATAAACCGTGATTTAGGAGATGCTTCACTTTTCGACTCCGCTATCTTGACTATCATTGTCATGTTTTATAGGTTCCCTCTCAAAAAGAGGGGCACATAGAAATGCAACTTTGGATTTCAGCGAGAGCCCGACATGATTGCCAACCATTCGCAGTCGACTTCCAATGAGCAACTCCAAACAGCACTTCACGCCTATCCGAAGCTCCTCTCCGTCGCGCGCAGGATCACGGGCTGCATGAGCTTGGCCGAGGATGTCGTGCAAGAAGTTCTCCTCCAGCTGGTCTCCAAGCCGCTGAAGGAGGATATAGCGGCGCCAACGCCCTATGTGATGCGCATGGTGCGCAATCTCGCGACCGATCATATGCGGCGCCTGCAATATGAGCGCGGCCTGTTCGTCGAAGAGGAAGTTGGCGGCAATACCTCGGCCTATGGAAGCCCCGAGGAACATCTTCACGAGGCCGAGGCCTACAAGGCCTTCCGCTGCACGGTCGAATCCATGCCCGCCAGAACCCGGAAGTTCTACGAGGAGCACTATTTCGACGATATCCCCCAGAAGATCATTGCCAAGGAGGCAGGCGTATCCTGCGCCCTTGTTTGCGGCCTTCTGCGAGAGGCTCATTCGCGGTGCCTCGCCGCTATCTCGCTTGAGGCCGACCATGCTTGCGCTGCCGGCAGCAGCCATAGACGAAACCGAACAACACGGATGCGGGAGATGCGGACCTGATGGCGGTTCTCCGCCATCGCCGCAAACTGCACTCCATCGCCAGGAAAGGGAAAATAGATGCAGGAAACCATCGAGATAACCGAATCCAAAGGCGCCATCTGTCGTGACATCATGTCGGAATTGACCGACTGGTTTACCGACCCCGATGTCATCGAAGCCTGCGCAGGTGCTGTGGAGACCCTGCCGATGTTCGGCTGCGTCGAGGCGGATACCGTTGCCGGCTTCGTTGCGCTACGCGCCCATCCTCCGGCTGCCATGGAAATTCTCGTGATAGCAACCAGGCGTCGGCATCATCGCAGCGGCGTCGGCAAGCGATTGCTGGCCGCAGCCGAGGCTTTTGCGCGCTCTTCCGATTGCAAGCTTCTAACGGTGAAGACGCTCGCTCCGCGCGGCAGGGACGAACCGCAATATGAAAAGACCCGCACCTTCTACGATAGAAACGGCTTCATCCGCGCCGAGATATTCCCGACTCTCTGGCGTGAAAGCGATCCGTGCCTGTTCTTCGTCAAGCCATTGACCTCAATAAACCAACCCGGCCGCCTGCCGGCAATCAGAATTTCAGGAATGATCATGAAAGACGAAACGATCACCGGAAACGATCAAAGTCACGCGACGGTCTTCACGACAGAGGGCCTGCGTTTCGAAGTCGACGGCAAAACCATTCTTCACCCGCTCGATATCAGCTTCAAGGCGGGTGAGATTTCCGGACTGATCGGCCATAACGGCTCCGGCAAATCCACGCTGATCAAGTTGCTGGCCCGACAGATTCAGCCGACCGGCGGGCGCATCCTGTTTGATGGCGTTGCCGCAGGCTCCTATGACATGCGTGCCTTCGCGCGTGCCGTCGCCTATCTGCCGCAGGACACCAGTTCGGCTGCCGGCATGACCGTCGAAGAGCTCGTCGCCTGCGGGCGCTATCCCTGGCACGGGGCGCTCGGGCGCTTTACCGATCTCGACCGGGAAAAGGTGGAGACCGCGATGAAGCTCACGCATGTCGATACCTTGGCAGGGCGAATGGTGGATACACTCTCCGGCGGCGAGCGTCAGCGTGTCTGGATCGCCATGCTGGTCGCTCAGGACAGCCGCTGCCTGCTGCTCGACGAGCCGACATCGGCCCTCGACATCGCCCATCAGATGGAAATCCTCGGGCTTGTGCGCGAGCTTTGCCGGACGAAAGATCTGAGCGTCATCCTCGTCCTGCACGATATCAATGTCGCGGCACACTTCTGCGATCATCTGCATGCATTGAAGCAAGGGCGCCTGATTGCAGCCGGCCCGTCGTCGAGCCTCATGAAGGCTGAAACGCTCAATACGATCTACGGCACCAATATGGGCGTCACAGCCCATCCCGTGCATGGAACGCCGCTTGCCTATGTCATCTGAACGCAGCCTCGAGACCCTGACGCTCTCGCGTCGCACGCTGCTTGCCGCTGCGGCGTTTTTTGCCGTTCCGCAGACGGGAATGGCAGCCGAAAGGATAGTCGGCCCGATCGTCTCCCTCGATTACGGCTTGGCGTCAACGCTGCTTGCACTCGGCGTGACGCCAGCCGCCATCGCTTCGCTAGCCGATTGGGACACATGGGTCGTCGAACCGAAAATGCCTGATGGTGTCATCGATCTCGGCACCACCGGCGAGATCAATCTCGAGGTCCTGGCAAGCGTCAAACCGGCGCTCATTCTGACGACGCCCTATCTCGCTCCCTTGAAACCGCAACTGGAAGCAATTGCGCCGGTCCTGGAACTGACGATCTATGCCGAGGGCGGCGAGGCATTGCCTCGTTCCATCAAGGCGACGCGTCGGCTGGCCGACGCCATCGGCCGGCGGCAACAGGCTGAAGAGTTTCTTACTCGGTCGGAACAATTCTTCGACGAATGCGCAAACCGCGTGAAGAAGCTCAATCCTGCGCCATTGGCACTCATCAATTTTGTCGACACCCGTCACGCCCGCATCTACTGCGGCGCAGGGCTTTACCAGAACGTCATGACCAGAATCGGCCTGAAGAACGCATGGACTGGACCTGGCGACTATTGGGGTTTCGAGACGATCGGGCTGGAGCAATTGGCAACGCTCGACCAGAGCCTGCGGCTGATCGCTTTCGAGCCGCTCTTGCCGCCCAACGTTCTCGATAGTTTGCAGGACAGCCCCTTGTGGACCAGCCTCCCCTTCGTACGGGCTGAGCGCGTATCCGTGCTGCCGGGCACCTTGATGTTCGGCATGGTGCAGGAAGCAGAGCGCTTCGCGCGCATATTGCTCGACCATCTGGAAAAATTCGCATGATCCGCACCGAAACGAATAAAGTCCTCGGTGCTCCAGCCGTGGCTCTGACGTTGTTTGCGCTTGCCAGCCTGCTTGCCTGGCATCAACTGGCCCCGGACTTCTCGCGCCTGTTCGAGCAGGAGGCCGGCTACGACCCGCGACGCCTGTTGCTCATCTATTCGACCCTGCCGAGGATCGTTACCGCATTGCTGGCCGGTGCCGCGCTTTCGCTCTCAGGAAGCCTGCTACAGCAGGTGCTGCGCAATCCGCTGGCCTCGCCTTCAACACTTGGCATTTCCGCAGGCGCCAACCTTGCGCTCGTTGCCGTCATGCTCGCCTTTCCCGCTCTGCAGGGCCTCAGCCGCGACGCCGTTGCCTTGTTCGGCAGCGCCGCAGCGGCAGCGGTCGTTTTCCTGATCGGCGCAAGGCGCGGCTTCTCACCCCTGGCACTCGTGCTGTCGGGCCTGATCGTCGGCGTCTGGAGCGGCGCGCTGGCCGCCATTCTGGTCCTGATGAACGATCGCTACCTTTCCGGCCTCTTTATCTGGGGCGCCGGATCGCTTGCACAGCAAAGTTGGACCATTCCGCTTTCCCTTCTCCCGAAAATCGCCATCCTCTCTGTCGCGGCCTTGCTGATGGCGCGGCCATTGGCGCTCATGGAGCTGGGCGACAGCAGCGCGAGCGGACTTGGCCTTTCGGTCAGGCGAACGCGCATTGCTGCCGTTTGCATTGCAATTGCGCTTGCCGCAATCGTTACCAGCGCCGTTGGAGTCATCGGCTTCATCGGCCTGATCGCTCCGCGCATCGCCCAGCTTGCCGGCGCCCGACAGATGAAGAGCCAGCTCATCTGGTCGCCCCTTATCGGCGCAGGATTGCTGCTACTGACCGATGAGGCCCTCGTGCTGCTTTCTGGTGCCTCTTCGACCTTCCTTCCGACGGGTGCCATCACTGCGCTGCTCGGCGCGCCATTGCTGCTGCTGATGTTGCCGCGTTTGAAGACCGTGCAGCGCAGCGCGCCATCCCTCTCTCAGAATGCAAATCGCGCCTTGCGGACGCCGCGCGTACTCTTGGCTGCATCGATCCCGGCGCTCGTCCTTCTGCTGGCCGGTGCCGTCTTCTTCGGGCGTGCGCCGGATGGAACATGGACGCTGCTCGCCTATCTCCATTGGCCCGATGTATTGCCTTATCGCCTGCCGCGCATCGCTGGTGCCTTTGCTGCGGGCGCGATGCTTGGCGTCGTCGGCGCGATCCTGCAACGGCTCAGCGGCAATGAGATGGCAAGCCCCGAGGTGCTGGGTATTTCGGCAGGCGCTACCCTTGGCGTCACCGCCGCGCTTTTCCTTCTGCCCGCTCCCGATATGGCCGCCCAACTGGGCTTCGGCGGTATCGGCGCTTTCGCCGTCCTCATCGCCATTTTCCTGTTCGGTATCCGGTCCGGTTTCGCGCCGGAGCGGGTACTTCTGACAGGCATTGCGCTCGGAGCCATGCTGGATGCTTTCATCAGCGTGCTGGCCGCGAGCGGCGACCCGCGTGCAATGATCGTGATGCAATGGATGAGCGGATCGACTTATCTTGTTGATACGCCTAAAGCAATTTCTGCGATGATGGCGGCGGCATCGGGCCTTGCGCTTGCCTTTCTTGCTCACCGCTGGCTCGACCTGCTGCCGCTTGGGACCGAGGCAGCACAGGCAATCGGCATTCGCGTCAACGCCGCCCGCGCCTGCCTCTTTGCTCTGGCCGCAGCCATGACCGCGGCCGCCACCCTCGTCGTCGGGCCTTTAAGCTTCATCGGCCTCATGGGTCCGCATCTGGCACGCGAGCTCGGCCTGCGCCGCGCAGCGCCCCAGCTTACCGGCGCAGCGCTCGCCGGCGGTGGCCTCATGGTGCTCGCGGACTGGTTCGGCCGAATGATCGCTTTTCCCTACCAGATGCCCGCCGGCCTGGTTTCTGCCCTCGTCGGTGCCCCGCTGCTACTGATATTGCTGATGAAGCGGCGCAGAACCGCATAATAGTGGTGGAAAACGGCCGTTCACTTTCCAAAGCGTCTCGCCGAAACGGCAAGTCAAACGGATGGAATCGCGGTACGCGTTGAGGCCGACGACTGGCTTGCGCATCGAGCCAACGCGACCGAAACAAGTATCTGATGGATGTGTGCTCGCGCTTCCAGGCGGCACTTATGAAAGTCGATTTGCAGGAAGAGCGATCGAACTTGATCTGAGAGAAACTGGGCGGGAAACGCTAAGGAGAATATCTCTCCTGTTTGCCGGCGTCTCGGAATAAAGACGGGCGCCGCGCAAAACGCGGCGCCCACAAGCAAGCTTACCAACGATACTTCAATGAAGCCGTGATGTTGCGGCCCTGCCCGAGGTAGCAATACCCTTCGTTGCAGACAGTCAGGCGCCGGTTGGCGATGTTGCGAACATCGACGGATGCGGTCAGGCCCTTGTATTTCTGATCGACCGCGCCGAAGTCGTAAGAGACAGCCGCATCGAGATAGACGCTTGCATCATTCTTCGCCGTGTTTGCCGTGCTGGTATAGGTCTCGCCCGTATAGCGGATACCGGCGCCGACGGTCAGGCCCTTTGCGGCCGAATCATCCTGGAACGTGTAGTTCGACCAGAGGCTGGCAATATTCTTCGGCGTCACGGCAGGCGCATTACCTTGATCGTCGCCGCGGGTGATTTCGGAATGGTTGTAGGCATAAGCCGCAACCACATCCCAGCCATCAGTGATGTTCGCTCTGGCTTCCAGCTCGATCCCCTTGTTGGTCACCTCGCCGAGCGAGGCATAGACGAGCGTCAGAGGATCGACCAGAACCGGCTTGTTCTTCTCGACGAGGTGATAGGCGACAGCAGAGAGGAGAATGTCCGTGCCCGGCGGCTGATATTTCACGCCGAGTTCATACTGCTGACCCTTGGTGGGATCGAGGATACTGCCGGATGCGGACCGCTGCGTGACCGGATTGAACGACGTCGAATAGCTGGTGAAGGGAGCTATCCCGTTGTCGAAGAGATAGAGCGCACCAGCTTGATAAGAAAATGCATTCTTGTTGAGGCTGTCGTTGGTGGTCGTATCGGTGGAGACGATGGTGGTGTCGGTCGATTGTTTGACCCAGGTCTGACGTCCGCCGAGCGTGAAGCGCCACTTGTCGAGCTCGATCTGATCGAGGGCGTAGGCGCCGAACTGCTCCAGTTTGGCGTTGACCCGGCTGTAATTATAGTCCGGCGTCGGGCCGGATACACCATATCTCGGATTGTCGAGATCGAAGTCATAGGCGGAGCTGGTCGTCGAATCAAATCCATATGCGAAAGAATCGTTCATATGGGTATAATCCAGGCCGAACAGCATGGTATGGGCAGCAGCACCGGTATTGAACTTGCTTTCAAGCTGGTTATCAACCTGAAAGACATTCATCCTGTCGCTGATCGCGCTCGCGCTGCGTTGAGCGACGTTGCCGACCCAGTCGATGGTGCTGAGATAGCGTGCCTTCAAATCCAGATGCGAGAAGCGAAGGTTCTGACGGAAGGTAAAGCCGCCGTCGAACTCATGTTCGAACTGGTAGCCGACCTGCTGCTGCTTGGTTTTCTGATAGTCGTAGTCTGGATCGCTGTCACGATAATCAAGGACATTGCCATCGGGGCCGATCATTGCGCCAGGATTGGCGTCCGTCTCCGTGGATTGCGCCGATCCGTAAACCGTAAACTTCGTCGATTCGTCAGGCTTCCATGTGAAGGATGGTTGGATGAAATAGCGATCGTCAGCGATGTCGAAATTGGTATCGCCCCTCCTTGCCAGGCCGACGATACGGTAGAGCATGCTGTCATCGTCCTGATTGACCCGGCCGCCGAAGTCGAACATCGTCTGGGCGCGATCCGATGTCCCGTACAGGACGCCGACCTCCCTGATCGTGTCGTCCGTCGGCAGCTTCGATATCTTGTTGACGATACCGCCCGGCGAACCGGCACCGTAAAGAACGGAGACAGGCCCCTTGATGATCTCGACACGATCAAGCGCATAGGGATCGGTACGGAACATGGCGTAGTTCATGTAGGGCTGACGCAACCCATCGCGATAGTCGCCGTCGGTGGTAATGTCGTTGCCGCGAACGTAGACTTGGTCGAAACGCGGATCGAAACCATAGGAGCCGGTCTGGACGCCGGCTGAATAGCGCACAGCCTCGATGATGTCCTGCGCGCCGCGCTCTTCCATTTCCTTCTTGGTTATGACCGAGACGGAGCGTGGGGTTTCGACCAGAGGCGTATTGATCTTGGTGGCGCCCTGGCTCTTCTTTGCCGCTACGCTCTTATTGTCGCTTGCGTCACTCGATTGGCCGCTGACGACGATCGGCGCGAGCTGGGTGGCATTTCCATTGTTCGCATCGGCCGCGGCGTCTTGCGCAAAGGCATTTCCACTTAAAACAAACAGTGTTGCAAGCGCCGTGGCGCCGCTTGCATGGTGGAATCTCTTACGTGCCAAATTACTGATATAATTATGATATTTCTGCTTCATAAGCCCTTTGCGCCTGCCCATTTTGAATAAAGATGGCGCAAATTAGTTCGCAGGCGCCGCTGGCGTCAAGAATACATGAGTACAAGAGTCATATTTTTTATCGGTTTCCACTCTCATGTTGCAGAATGGCCCCGGTTGCCGAGCATCGAATTGCGGAAAAGACCTGAAAATTAAGCCTAGCAGAGCATTTGGCTCGCTTGCCAGATCACCTTCTCCATAATATGAGAAATTTCATCATCTTTTCACATATCGGTGCTGTTGCTTCGGCGCCCCACATGATCGGTCAGCCGGAGAGACCATGTCCCCCACCTCATCACACAATGCGGCTGCCATGCTGGCGCCGGTCACTCTTCCCGGCTGCACATTCGTTGACCTGAAGTTTGACAATGCCGATCATCCGCACAGGATCTTTCTCTACCGTCCCGACAAGCCGGCGCCGCCGGAGGGTTGGCCAATCCTGTACATGACCGACGGCAACGCCTGTTTCGCAACCGCTGTCGACGCATTGAAAGTGCAGGCGAGCTATCCGAACGGGACCAATGTCGCAGAAGGCGTCATTGTCGCCATCGGCTATCCCACCGACGAGCCATATGACCCTCTCCGCCGCTCCTGGGACTTGAGCCCGCCGCCTGGGCGGGTCTATCCGCCATTTTTCCCCGATACGCCGGATGTGAAGACCGGCGGCGGCGAACGCTTTCTGACGCTCATCGAAGACGAGCTCAAACCCTGGATAGAGCAGCAGGTTCCGATCGACCGCTCACGCCAGGCGCTTTTCGGCCATTCGTTCGGCGGTCTGTTCACGCTCTACGCGCTGTTTCACAAACCAGATGCCTTCAGCCGCTGGATTTCGGCAAGCCCGGCGATCTACTGGGAAGATGCCGCTATTCTTTCGATGGAGAGAGAATTCCTGGACAGACACAAAGAGCCGCTCGATTTGGAGCTGCATCTTTCCGCCGGACAGTATGAAGGCGAAATCCTAGCGCCCTTCCATAAAGGCACCGCCGAAGAGCAAAAACGACAGGAGCGTGCAAAGGAAACGCGCACGATAGGACTCGCCCGCGAGATGGCTGAGAGATGGGCCAAACTGGCGTCGTCCACAGAAACGATCACCTTTGAAGAATATGCCGGAGAGAACCACATGTCGGTCCTCCCGGTCGCGCTGAACCGGGCCGTCCAAGTCTCATTTCGAAGAAAGAAATAGAATTAAAATTCATAGGATTGCCGCCTAAAGTTGCAGCGCGCCCTTCGGCAATGCGTCGTTCTTCGTGCATTCTGTGCAATGAAGCGCATTCGGCGCGCGTTTCTGGCTCTTTCCGAAGCGCCAATCGGTCAAAATTAACCATCGGTTAACCATAATCACCTTTATTTGCTATAGTGAATACAAGGACTTGATTCCAAAGACCGTCGCGCAATTTGCCGATGAATGTGACCAGACACGATTGTCGCGATCCGATAAGATGCATTTTTCAAAGACGATAGCATTGATGACATTGGCCTGCCTCGGCGTTGGTTGCTCGACGACCGGCCCGGTTCGTCAATCGATCGGTGTGGAAACGGTCACGAGTGACAAGGCGCTGGCCTTCCCGCCGCCCGGCGGACCGGCGATTGTCAATGTGGTCGAGCGCAGGCATGCCAAGGATGTCGAGCAAACGATCGCGCTTTCCACTTCGTCTTCCGTCTCAGGCCAGAATTTTCTCAAGGTCCAGTTTCTTGGGCTAACAGGCTCCAATCCCGGGCTCGGAAGCCGGCCCTATAATACGATCAGTGATGGGACGATCACGCGCGAAATGGCAGCCGCAGTGCCCGGCGTGCGGCTCGTCCGCTCGGCAACCTTCGTCC
This sequence comes from Martinezella sp. CNPSo 3964, assembly GCF_057784375.1. Lineage (NCBI taxonomy): Bacteria > Pseudomonadati > Pseudomonadota > Alphaproteobacteria > Hyphomicrobiales > Rhizobiaceae > Martinezella > Martinezella sp. CNPSo 3964. Next base: position 72,156 of record NZ_JBXSOW010000013.1, on the reverse strand, counting down.
AGAACAATTATGGCCCCTTTGGCTACGCTTCCGGCCAGAGCCAGGCCGGCGATACCTGCCTTTATGCCTGGCAACAGGTGAAGGCAGGCTTTGCGCCGCCGCAGGAGCAGCGCAATTTCGGCATGGTGCAGGTGCGCATCCGGCTCTGCGACGCCGATGCGACGGAACGCGAGCTATTGAGCACGGTCTACGGCTATACGATCGCAGGCCATTTTGCTGGCGCGGCGCTGAACCCGTTCGGTGGTCCACGTGGTGCCGATGCTGTTCTCGGCAAACCCGGCGAGCTCGTCTATCCCGACGCAACGCCTTATCGCACGGCACCGATCAGCATCGGCTATCAGAACCGCCCGGTCGCACCGCGCCCTGCTGTCATACGCCGACCGGTCATAATGCAGCCTCAGCCGCAGGCGGCGCCAACACTGCCACCGATGATCGGCCCGCGCGTACCGCTGCCGGATGGTCAGAACGACCCGTCGCAGACGAACGGCGCAAGTGGAGCAAGTTCGATGGCCGTGCCGCCGCCGGCAAATACCGCAAGCAATATCATCGTGCCTTTACCGGACTGTAACGGAGCAACTGGCATATCTCAGGTGTGCCGCTAGCAGGCGGCACTGCTTGGGGGCGCCAGGATGGCGTCTGGCAATACCTTTGAAGGGACACCGATGCACACTGCACGCAGCATCTTGATATGGGCCGTGATAGCGCTATGCGGGATCGTGCTGATCACGTTGCCGGTCAACCTTCAAACGCAGCTGATTGCCAGCACCGTGGTCGTCACCCTGATGGCGATCATCAAAATCCTCAAGCGTCAGGGAACCTGGCGGCTGGTGGCGCTTGCCTTCGGCACGGCGATCGTGCTGCGCTATGTCTATTGGCGCACGTCCTATACGCTGCCACCCGTCAACCAGCTGGAAAACTTCATTCCCGGTCTGCTGCTTTATCTCGCCGAAATGTACAACGTGGCGATGCTGATGCTCAGCCTCTTCATCGTCGCCACGCCTCTGCCGTCGCGCACCACGCGCACCTCCGAGACCAAGCACTTTCCAAGCGTCGATGTCTTCGTACCGTCCTATAACGAAGACACCAATCTTCTTGCCAACACGCTCGCCTCCGCCAAGGCGATGGACTATCCGGCCGACAAGCTCAGGGTCTGGCTCCTTGACGATGGCGGCACGTTACAGAAGCGCAATTCGACCAAGATCTTGGAATCGCAGGCCGCAATCGCTCGCCATGACGAACTCAAGCGGCTCTGCGCTGATCTGGATGTCGAATATCTGACGCGCGATCGCAACGAGCACGCCAAGGCAGGCAACCTCAACAACGGGCTGGAGCATTCGAGCGGCGAACTGATCGCCGTTTTCGATGCCGACCATGCACCCGCGCGTGATTTCCTTCGCGAAACCGTCGGCTACTTCGAGGATGACCCGAAGCTCTTTCTCGTGCAGACCCCGCATTTTTTCATCAATCCGGACCCGCTGGAGCGCAACCTGCGCACCTTCGACAGCATGCCGAGCGAGAACGAAATGTTCTACGGCATCATCCAGCGCGGCCTCGACAAATGGAATGCCGCCTTCTTTTGCGGTTCGGCCGCCGTGCTCAGCCGCAATGCGCTGCAATCGCAAAATGGCTTTAGCGGCATCAGCATCACGGAAGACTGCGAAACCGCGCTTGCGCTTCATGGTGCGGGCTGGAACAGCATCTATGTCGACAAGCCATTGATTGCCGGCCTGCAACCGGCGACTTTCGCAAGTTTCATCGGCCAGCGCAGCCGCTGGGCGCAAGGCATGATGCAGATCCTGCGCTTCCGCTTCCCGCTCCTGAAGCGCGGCCTGACATTGCCGCAACGGCTCTGCTACATGTCGTCGACGCTGTTCTGGCTGTTTCCGTTTCCGCGCGTCATCTTCCTGTTTGCGCCACTCTTCTATCTCTTCTTCGATCTGGAGATCTTCACGGCATCAGGCAGCGAGTTCCTCGCCTATACGCTTGCCTATATGCTCGTGAACCTGATGATGCAGAACTACCTTTATGGGTCGTTCCGCTGGCCCTGGATTTCCGAGCTCTATGAATATGTCCAGACGGTGCATCTCTTGCCGGCTGTCGTTTCGGTCATGCTCAATCCCCGCAAGCCGACCTTCAAGGTTACGGCCAAGGACGAGTCGATCGCCGTCAGCCGGCTTTCGGAGATCAGCCGCCCGTTCTTCGTCATCTTCGCCGTTCAGATCATCGCGCTCGCGGTCACCATATATCGTATCTATGCGGAGCCCTATAAGGCCGACGTCACCCTCGTCGTCGGCGGCTGGAACATCATCAACCTTGTCCTTTCCGGCTGTGCGCTCGGCGTCGTCTCCGAGCGCGGCGAACGTGCCTCCTCGCGGCGCGTCAGGGTCGATCGCCGCAGCGAGTTCGGGATCGACGGCCGGTGGAACTCCGCTTCCATCGAGGACGTGTCCGTCCATGGCGCCAGGTTGAACGTCTTCAACAAGGATATGGAGCCGGTCAAGATCGGCTCGGAAGCGATCATACGCTTCCAGCCCTATAGCGGCGCCGACATGGTGACCTTGTCGGTCGTCGTTCGCAATGTCGAGCAGATGGGCGACATTACGGCCATCGGCTGCCAATATGTTCCAAGGGGTGCTGCCGACCATCGCCTGATTGCCGACCTCGTCTTCGCCAATTCCGATCAATGGACGAAGTTCCAGCAGGCACGGCGGCGCAATCCGGGCATCATCCGTGGAACCTTCTGGTTCCTGAGCATGTCGCTCTATCAGACCAGTCGCGGCCTGATCTATCTGTTCAGGGGTGTTGGCTCGGATCGCACACAGCAGCGGCAGGATGCGAAGGCGAGAAGCTGATGAAGCGCACCCTCCCTGCCCTCCTGCTTCTCCTTGGCGCCGTTACCGCGCAGGCGCAGACGACTCCTTTCGACATGTCCGGCGAGCGGCCGAAGGGTGAAGCGCCGACAGTACCCGCGATCATGGCCCCGCAAACAACTGCGCCGCAGACGGAGCCGCCGAAGGCAGCGGTGCCTCCAATCATGGCGCCCCAGACCGTTGCACCACAGACCGCGGCTCCTCAAACTGTCCCGCCTCTGGTCATGACGCCACCCCCTGTTACTCCGCAAACGGCAGCGCCACAGGTCGCAACCCCTGTTGCTCCCGCCCAGACAACGCCACAAGCGGCGCCAAAGGCGAAACAGGCGACCACCAGCACCGATTCATCGGCATTCCGGCGCTATGTCGTTCCTTTCACAAAGCTGCGATTGGAGGGTGAAGCCGATCGCAAGTCCTGGTCGATTTATCTGACGCCGGAGCAGGCGGCGGCATCCGCGAAACTTACCTTTGCCTATCAGAACGCGGTCGTCGTTGCCCCCGAAGCATCGCAGCTCACAGTCCTCGTGAATGACCGCGCCGTGCATCAGCAGCAGATCGGCTCCTCGGACAATGAGTCGGATATCAGCTTCGATATCCCGCGCGGGCTCCTGCAGCCCGGTGCCAACCTGTTGACCTTCGAGGCGACTCAGCGGCACCGCGTCGACTGCGACATTCCATCGACCTACGAGCTCTGGTCCGATATCGATCCCGCAAGAACTTATCTCAGCTTCGCCGGTCGTGAAGCGGAAAAACTCTCCACCACCGACGCGATCCGCGCGATCGGTGTCGACGGCACCGGCAAGACACAGTTCAATCTGGTCGTGCCGGCCCTGGCCCAACCAGGAACGACCAAGCCGATCCTGCGTCTGGCGCAGGGACTAGCGCTTTTGAGCGGGATGCCGAACGAGACCTTTTCGTTCGGCACTGATGCCCTACCCGCACCAGGCCCGGGCAAGATGACGGTCGTCGTCGGCACGCCAGCGGAGCTACAGCCCGTATTTGCCGTTCCGGCCGCAGCTCAAAATGGAGCTTTGGCGACATTTGCGACGGACCCACGCAGCGGTCAACAGCTTCTCCTCATCAGCGGTCCTTCCTGGCAGGCGATCTCATCGGCAATCGACATGGTGGTTTCGCCGACCGATCGCGATCCCGATACTCGCCGCGATCTGCTGGTAACGCAACGATGGTCCGCACCAGACGCACCTCTGATCTATTCGGGCACCAGCCTGTCCTTCGAACAGCTGGGCGTCAGGACAACGGAATTCTCCGGACGGCGCTTTCATACAAGCTTCAACGTGGCAATCCCGTCCGATTTCTACGCGAATGCCTATGGCGAGGCCACCATCCTGCTTGATGCGGCCTATGCCAAGGATGTGCGGCCGGGCAGCCATATCGACGTCTATGTCAATGGTAGCATCGCCACGACCAAGCCGATCACGGTGACTGGCGGCGGCATTTTTCGGCAATTGCCCATCCGCATCACCATGCGGCATTTCAAGCCGGGCCTGAATACGATTACGCTTGAAGCCATGTTGCTCGCCGACGAGGATACCGCTTGCGCGCCGGCAGCGACGTCAAACACGACGCCGCGCTTCGCACTGTTCGACACGAGCCAGTTCACTGTCCCGGATTTCGCAAGGGTTGCGCAGCGACCCAACCTCGCAGCCCTTGCGGGCACCGGCTATCCCTATAATCGCCAAACCGAACCGACCGCCCTCTTCATCGACCGAGCAGACACCGACACGCTGTCTGCGACCGCGACGCTTCTCGGCCAGATGGCGCTTGTCGCCGGTCACCCCATCGCGCTGGAACCCACGGCTTCGCCGAGCACCGTCGGGACCCGCAATGCGCTGTTCATTGGTTCCGTGTCGCAGCTGCCGTCGACGATCCTCACTCAAATGAACATCTCCGCCTCGAGCCAAGTGGCCTGGCGCCCACCCGCCCCGGGCCAAGGCGGCGTACCCGAGGCTTCCGTGACGATTGCCGATTGGCGCTCACGCATCAGCGGCGGATTGCTGCAGGGACAAGTGCAGAGTTTTCAACAATGGATGCACCGCAACTTTGATATCACCTTGAGCTCGCTGCGCTTCATTCCCAGCTCCGAGCAGGTGTTCACGCCATCGAACGCCAATAGCTTCCTGATCGCTCAGGAGGCAAATCCGACCAACGACGCAACCTGGACCGTTGTCACCGCGCCAAGCGCCGGAGACCTGCGGGCGGGCGCCGAGGCAATGACCGCCCAAAATACCTGGTCGCAGATTGGCGGCCGCATCACGGTCTATTCCGGCAAGACGGGGAAAATCGATACCGTGCCTGTCAGCCGGTTCACCTTTGTCGTTTCCCAACCCTGGTCGCTGACGAATTATCGGCTGATCGCAGCAAATTGGCTTTCCAGCAACATATTGTCCTACGCCTTCCTGTTCGTGGTCGGTTCCTTCCTGCTCGGGGTGAGCACGGCAAGCGTTCTTTCCAAGATCGGCAGGCGCGAATGAAACTCTGGCGCCTTGTTCTTGCGATCTGCGGTGCTGTTATCCTTGCAGCGGCGCAACCGGCTGTCGCTCAACGCACGGCAATCGATCCGCAAGCCTGGACTGCCTACAAAGCGAAATTCCTCGATGTGAACGGACGCATCATCGATAACGGCAATGGCGGCATCAGCCACAGCGAAGGACAAGGCTATGGTATGTTGCTTGCTTACCTCGCCAATAATCCGGCCGATTTCGAACAGATCTGGTATTTTACCCGCACCGAGCTGCTGCTGCGCGACGACGGCCTTGCCGTCTGGAAATGGGATCCGGCCGTCACCCCGCATGTGACGGACACGAATAATGCTTCCGATGGCGATCTATTGATCGCCTACGCGCTGGCCCTGGCCGGATCGGCCTGGAACAACAAGGACTACCTGCAGGCGGCAGCGAGCATGGCCAGATCAATCCTTGCCCACCTCGTCATCAGTTCCGGGGGACGGACGCTGCTCATTCCTGGCGTCGAGGGCTATCGGCCGCCAGGACGCAAAGATGGACCGATCATCAACCCATCCTATTGGGTCTTCGAGGCGATCCCCGTCATGGCGCTGCTGGTGCCTTCCGATCGCTGGCAGAAGCTCCACGACGACGGCCTTGCCCTATTGCGCTCACTGCAATTCGGTCCACGCAAGCTCCCGGCCGACTGGGTCAGCTTGACGGCAAAGCCGGAGCCCGCGGGCGGCTTCGAGGCGGAATTCGGCTATAACTCGGTCAGGATCCCTCTTTACCTGACGCGCGCCGGGATCGATGACAAGGCGCTGCTTTCGCGTCTGCAGCAAGGCATGACCGTCGAGGATGATGAGCCTGCAACGATCGATCTGGCGACGGGCAAGCCGAAGGATCGGCTTTCCGACCCGGGTTATAGAATTGTTAACGATGTTGTGGCGTGTGTGGTGAGCGGAACAAAGCTGCCTGCTTCGGTTCGGCAGTTCGCCCCATCGCTTTACTATCCGGCCACCTTGCAGCTGTTGAGCCTGGCTTTCGTCACGGAGAAGCATCCGGAGTGTTTATAAAGTCCACCTTGATCATGGCTTTCATGGCCGTCGCCGTGGCGGGGTTTACGCTCGCGACGAAGGATCACGATTCGCCGGAAGACAAGATCAAGCTGGCAAAATCGGCACGTCTCGAGCCGCAAACGGTACTGGCCGCCGATAACAGCTCGGCCGGCGGCAGCTCCGGACAGCCCGTCGACCTGCAGGCGCTCGCCGACCATATACAAGCGACTGCGCCCTCGGCGGTTCTCTCCGACACTCCGCCTAAGTCGGCAAATACGACCGCCGCAGATTCGATCGCCCAAGCCTCCCCGCAGCAGGCACAGCCGCAATCAATGCAGCCACCATCGCCTCAGCAGAGCAATCCGGCACAGGCTGCGGATAATCAGCCGAAGGTCGATGAAAGCGCATTGCGCTATTTTGCAAGCCGTGGCGACAAGGCGCGGCTCCAGGCGGAGATCTCCCGGCTGCAGACGCTCTACCCGAATTGGACGCCGCCGGCCGATCCGCTGGCGATCCCGCAAAATAGCGACAAGCAGCTCGAAGCCATGTGGCAGCTCTATTCCGAGGGCCGTTATGCCGAGGTGCGCAAGGCCATTGCCGACCGTCAGGGCGCCGAATCCGGATGGCAGCCACCCGCCGATCTGCTGGAACGTCTGGATATCGCGGAGGCACGCACGCGGCTCGTCAACGCCTCCGATCTGAAGCAATACCAGACTGTAATCGACATCGGTGCCAGGACACCGAGCCTGCTGACCTGCAGCGACATCGACGTTCTCTGGCGCGTCGCCGAAGCCTTCATCAGCACCGATCGTGCTGCCCGCGGCCAGGATGCCTACAAATATATCCTGAAGACCTGCACCAATCCTCAGGAAAGGCTTGCGACCATCCAGAAGGCGGCCGCTCTGCTGCCCTATCAGCCGATGCAGGATCTCTTGTCCCTGGAAAAGCCAGACGGCAATGGCGGGCGGGAATTCGACAGCATAAGGATCGATCTGGCTCGCCGTTTCGTCGCGCAGGGCAATGACGATCCGAAGCTGACCATATCGCAGGACTATCTCTCGCAAGTCGAACGTGTCGCCCGCAGCCAGGGTCTTGCGTCCGATGATTCGCTGCTTGGCTGGTACTATCTGCGTCGCAGCAACTACGCCGATGCAGAGCAATGGTTCAAGGCCGCGCACGAGAAGGAAGATTCGGCAACGATCTCGCAGGGCCTTGCCCTGGTGCTGATCGCCGATCGCAAGCCCCAGGAAGCCGAAGACGCCATGTACAAGTGGCGCAATGAATCCAAGGATGCGATGGCGACCTACCTTGCGGCGACCGCCAATCTGATGGCTCTGCAACCGCCGGCCAACCTCAGTGAAGATGTTCTCGGCCGTATTGCCGCAGAAGTCGTGAAGCAGAAATATGTTCCGACGGCCCAGCAGCTCGGATGGTTTGCGCGCTCGATGAACCAGCCGCAAGCCGCCGCGCGTTGGTTTGAGACGGCTTTGCGCTGGAAGCCTGACGACGAGCCTTCCGCCTACGGCCTTGCCATTACCCGCAATCAGCTGAACGATCGTGTCGGCGTCGCCGAAGTTCAAAGACTTTGGGCCGGTCGCTCCCAACGTATCGCCGTGCTCGGCGAGCCGGCGCCGCGCACGCCGGTATCGGAGCCGCTGCCATCCCCCAATCAGGCTGGACAGCCTGCCCCTCAGACCTTGCCTCTGACAACATCGCAGCAAGGCGAGCAACAGCCTGCACCGCCGATGGCCTCTCAAGCCGCACCGCAGCCTCAGGTAACGCAGCCCTACATCAACGCACAGATCCCTGTGCAGCGGGTAGCCCCTGCCCGCCGCGCTCCTTCCCCGAATTATGCTGAACCGGAGACCCGCAACCGGGTGGCCACCCGCTCGGCACGACAGCCAGCAGGATGCAATACCACCGTCAATGCGCAGCTGCTGACGCCCGCCAGTGCGCTTTCCCGTGGCTGGTGCCTCATGAACCTCAATCGACCGATGGAGGCGGTGGAAGCCTTCGGTGTCGCCTTGAACAACGCGGATTCAAAATCGCGCGAAGAGGCAGCCTATGGACAGAGCCTCGCCTATCTGCGGGCCGGCCTTGCCAACAATGCAGCCGTCGCTGCGACCAAGGCACCGATGAACCATCAACGCGCCGCTGAATTGCAGGTGGCCATACTGGCCGACCGCGCACTTTCGGCCTTCGAGGGCAAGCGCTATCACGAAACATTGCTCTATCTCGACCAACGCGCGCAGCTGCAGCAAGAGCGCGTCGATCTGATGGTGCTGCGCGGATATTGCTACCTCAATCTCAAAATGTACGACGATGCCGAGCGCATCTTCACCGCCGTCGCCGCAACCGGGAGCCGAGACGGCAGCCGTGGCTTGCGGGATCTTCAGCTGGCTCTACATCCGCAGCCGGGCGATTATTGATCATATGGAAGTCGTCGGCGATTATCGGCAACAACTCCTGACATGCAACTAGGGTGCCTGTACCCCGGTCGCCGCCGTATACACTCGATAAAGCGATCGTGTCGCAGCTATGAACAGTTGATTACGCTTCGGTCCGCCAAAGGTGAGGTTGGCGACCGTCTGCGGTATCTTGATCTTGCCGATCAAACTGCCGTCCGGCGCGAAACAATGAACGCCGTCGCCAGCGCTTGTCCAGATGTTGCCGTCGACGTCGGCCCGGAAGCCGTCCGGAATGCCGGTGTCGATGTTGCAGAAGACTTTGCCGTTTGTGAGTTTCTTGCCATCCACGACATCAAAGACACGAATGTGCCTGGGAGCGCTGACGTCGTGGCTTGCCGCTGAGTCCGCGACATAAAGCTTCGTCTCGTCCGGCGAGAAGGCCAAGCCGTTCGGTTGGCGGAAATCATCCACCATCGCGTTCAGCTCTCCCGTCGCCGGATCGAGCCGGTAGACGTTGCGTGTCGGCTGCTCCGGCTCCGCCTTGTAACCTTCGTAATTCGACAGAATGCCGTAGGTAGGGTCGGTAAACCAGATGGTTCCATCCGAGCGAACGACCACATCATTGGGTGAATTCAACCGCTTGCCTTTATAGCTATCGGCAAGAACGGTGATGGAGCCGTCGATCTCCGTGCGTGTCACCCGGCGGGTGCCGTGTTCGCACGATACGAGCCGCCCTTGGCGGTCACGCGTATTGCCATTGGCGAAATTCGACGGCGCGCGGAAGATCGAGACATTCCCACCGGGCACCCAGCGCAGCATGCGTTCATTCGGAATATCGCTCCAGATCAGGCATCCGGCGTCTGCAAACCAGACCGGCCCCTCTGCCCAACGGCAATCCGAATAAAGCTCCTCCAGGCCCGCGCTCGGAACGATCAGATTGCGGAAGCGCGTATCGTAGATTTCGTAAACGGACGAGATGTCGTTTGGCATCGCAATTTTCCTGTAGGGATCTTGGGAGAGGAATTCAGCGCCCGCCAATGGGGCGGCCGCCAGCAACGAGAATGACAGCAATGATGATCAGGCCGGTGAGAACGAGCCTTGGGCCGGCGCCGAAGCCATAGGTGTTCAGCATGGAGACGACCAAAAACATGAACAATGAGGCGCCCCATATGCCCGGCACGTTCGAATCGCCGCCGGCAACAGCTGTCCCGCCGATGATGACGACGGCGATCGACATCAACAGATATTCCGCGCCCATGTTGAGGGCAGCCCCGCCGGAGAAGCTCGCGAGCAGATAACCGCAGATCGAGGCGAGGATGGCGCAGAGCACATAGGTCGCAAGCCGCGTTCCATCGACCGGAATGCCGGCCATGCGCGCCGCAAACATGCTTTGGCCGATCGCCGATATCCAGCGGCCATAGATTGTCTTTTCCAGGAGAATCCAGGCAAGCGCCGACAGCAGCAGGGCGACGATGGCGACATTCGGTATGCCGAACACACCTGATGTGGTGAAATCAGCCAGATACTCGGGCGGCTTGATGCGCAGCCCGCGATTGCTCCAGATGGCGGTCGACTGAATGATGAAGCTCATGGAAAGCGTTGCGATGATCGGCGGAATGCGCAGCAGCTTGATCATCGCGTAATTGCCGATACCAATGCCAAGGCCGATCACGACCGACACCAACAGACCAGGCACGATCATGCTGTCTTCGACATTCATGAGTTTCAGCGCGATTGTACCGGCAAGCGTCATGGTGGCCGGCACGGAAAGATCGATGTTGCCGGGTCCGAGCGTGATGACGAACATCTGCCCGATGCCGACGATGACCGAGAATGCCGCAAAGGTAAGAGCGGCCTGCGACAGACCGATGGAACTGGCGCCTCCGGTGAAGAGGACGGTAATGGTCCACACCGCGGTTGCCGCGACGAAGGACCAGATCCAGGGTTTGCGGCCGAGCGCGCGAAGAGCGATCATGATTGTTTCTCCCGCTTTTCGACGCGATTGAGCAAGAGCCTGAGGGCAAGGACGATGATCAGGATCGCGCCCTGTGCGCCGATCTGCCAGTCGGGCGATATCCGCAGAAACGACAGGAAGGAGCCCGCCAGGGTCAGCGTCAGCGCGCCGATGACGGCACCCACCGGAGAGACGCGGCCGCCGGTAAACTCTCCGCCGCCAAGGATCACGCCGGCGATCGACAGCAATGTGTAACGCAGCGCGATATTCGCATCCGCCGAGGTGGTAAGGCCTACCAGGGCAATCCCGGCAAGTACCGCGAAGAGGCCCGCCAGCGCATAGGCCGCCGCTCGCAGGCTGACGACGGACCAGCCGGCCCGCTGCAGCGATCGCTGATTACCGCCGACGCCGCGGATCAGCACCCCGAAGGAGGAGCGCATGACGATCAGATGGGCAAACAGTGCGATGACGACGCTCGCTATGATCGCCATGGGAACAAGCGGCGGCTTCGAGGTCATCAGCCAGCGCGCCCAATCGGGTGCGGTGCCGCCCGGTGCCGGCAGCAGCAGAACCGCAAGGCCACCCCAGACGAAGCTCATACCGAGCGTCACCACGATCGATGGCAGATCCCTGATATAGATGACGATGCCAATCACGGCATAGACTGCAACTGCGGCCGCCAGAATGAGGATGCCGAGGAGCGGAGAAGATTGCAGATAAGTCGCCGCCACACAGGCAGTGAAGCTGACAAAGGTCCCCATCGACAGGTCGAGATCGTTGACCGACATGATCATCATCTGCGCGATCGTCGCCAGAGCAATCGGCACGGCGAGATTGAAGAGCAGATTGAGACCGATATAGCTCATGGCGCGCGGCTGCAGATAAAAGACCGCGGCGAGCAGGACGACAAGCGATAGCGCCGGGATGAGCAGGCGCAAGGTAGCGGATGATGGGCGGCTCATGCGCCCTCCCCGGCAAAGGAAGCCGCCAGCACATTTTCCTCCGTGATTTCCTCTCCAACCAACTCCGCGACGATGGCACCGTCACGAAAGACATAGGCGCGGTCGCAGAGCCGTATCTCGTCCATCTCGGTCGAATACCAGATGAAAGTGCGGCCGGACGAAGCTTCGTCGTTCAAGATCCTGTAGACCTCCTGCTTGGTGCCAATATCGACACCGCGCATCGGATCGTCCATCAGCACGATCGGCGCCGTCGTTGCCAAGGCGCGGGCAAACAGGACCTTCTGCTGATTGCCGCCGGACAAGGACAGAATGCCGTTTGCCATCGTCGGCGTACGGATTTCGATACGGCCCTTCCAGTCTGCTCCGAGGCGATCCTCCCGCCCGCCATCGACGACGGACAGTCGCGAAAGATCGCTCAGCGAGGCAATGCTGAGATTTTTCAGGATGCTCCAAAGCGGAAAAGTGCCGTTCAGGCTCCGGTCGCCGGCGACGAAAGCGATATTACCCTGCCTGCCCGGCAACCAGTTGCTCGAAAGTGACCGATGGAGATCGAGCAGCATGTCAGTCTGGCCATGACCGGCCAGACCGGCAAGTCCTATTACCTCACCCTTGCGGACATTGAAGCCAAGACCCTTGCCACCTCGCGCCGGCAGTGCAAGCAGAGGAGGCGCTGTGGTACCCTCCCCGCTCCTGCGCGTGCGGTCCTGCTCCTTGACTACACTGCCCATTGCCTGGACCAGGCTATGGACGCTGAAGTCCTGAGCAATACGGTCGGCGACGACGCGACCGTCCTTCATGACGACGATGCGGCTTGCAGTCGAAAGAATCTCGCCAAGAATATGCGAGATCAGCATGACGGCACCGCCGGCCTGCACGAAGCCGCGCACATAGGCCATCAATTGCGCGGCGAGCCCTGCATCGAGCGAAGACGTAGGCTCATCAAGGATGACCAGCTTCGGCTTCTCGCCAACAGCACAAAAGGTGATCGCAATCTCTACCATCTGCCGCTCAGCGATCGAGAGTTCGCCAACGGTCCGCATGACGTCGATCCTGTGGCCGGCGAAAATCTCCTCGAGCTTGGCGCGAACGGTTATCGCCGCCTGCCGCCGCCAGCTCCAGCCGGCAAGGCCGCGATGGACCACTCGCATATTTTCGACAACGGTAAGATTGGGGGCGAGCGACAATTCCTGAAAGACGCAGCGTATGCCATGCGCACGAGCTGCGTTGACGCCGTGCACAGTGCTGTCGCCGTCATAGGTGACACTGCCCTCGTGCGGGCTGAGACCGCCATTGATGACGTTGACGATCGTCGACTTGCCGGCGCCGTTATGGCCGACGAGCCCTATGCACTCGCCTGCATGAACTGTCAGATCGGCACCATCAAGCGCTTTCACAGCACCGAAATGCACCTTGATGCCACGGGCGGAAACGACTGCCTGCGGGCCGGCATCCTGTCTCACTAAAGCATTGTCTTTGGCTGCAATCATGGATCGTCCGGTCGGGCGTTGTATCGGCAGGCGCCGCCTTTTCATCGGCGGCGCCAGTCTCTACGGTCGGCAGATATCGGTTACTTCGCCGCAGCGATGACCTTCTTGGCGTCGTCGAGCGTGTATTCGACATTCGCGACTCCGCCTGCCTGGGTGGTGGCGAGATTGGTTTCGAGATTGTCCTGGTCGATGCGCAGGAACGGCACGACCAGATCCTTCTTCACCTCTTGACCATCCAGGATTTGCTGGGCGACCCAGAAGGCAAGCGTCGAGACACCGGGCGCGATCGAGACCGACATGGTCTCATAGCCGCTGGCGTCCTTTTCCTTCTTCCACCAGGCAAGCTCGTCCTGCCGGTTGCCCATGACGATCGTCGGCATCGGACGCTTGGCGGCGGCAAGGGCCTGGGCCGCACCATAACCGTCACCGCCCTGGGTCACGACAGCAGCGATATCGGGAAGGCTCGGCAGGATGCCGGCAACGGCACGCTGAGCGACATCCTGTGCCCAGTCGCCATGAACCGAACCGACGATCTTGAACTGCGGATATTTGGCTGCCGCCTCGTGGATACCCGCCGAGATCTCGTCATCGACCGAAACGCCGGCTAGTCCGCGGATTTCGAGCACGTTGCCGCCCTTCGGCATCTTCTTAGCGAGATATTCAATCTGGCTTGCGCCCATGCCCTTGAAGTCGACGGCGATGCGCCAGGCACAGGGTTCGGTGACGATACCATCGAAGGAAACGACGACGATCTTGGCATCGCAGGCTTCCTTGATGGCACCGTTCAGCGCCGTCGGCGATGCAGCATCGATGACAATCGCATCATAGCCCTGCAGGATCATGTTCTGGATTTGGGCAGCCTGCTCGGTCGCCTGGTTTTCCGCCGTGGTGAACGGATCGGCAGCGGCGACGACACCGGTCTTGACAGCTTCGCCCGTCACCTTCTGCCAGCTGGTCAACATGGCCTGGCGCCAGGAGTTGCCGGCATAATTGTTCGACAATGCAATTTTCTTGGATGACGTATCGGCAAAGGCAGCACCCGGTGCAGCGACGCAAGCGATGACGGCGGATGCCATAAGCATCTTGGCAATATTCATTTTTTCCTCCCAAAGAGCCTGTACTTCATCTTCCAGGCCAAGATTTTCGAACGCGCTCCTCAACGAACGATCGAAAATAATATTTGCACTGAAGGTTCCCCTGTCAGTAGAAACAGGATGTCCGAGATTCTGACGCTTGTACAGGCGCTTAAAGGGCGAGACCCTGCGGGATCCCGCAGAAAAGATGCGCAAATCCGCAAGACGGATCGCTCGGATCGGCGCTTAATAGCGTCCGAAATTTGCATGCTGCGAGCGGCCGGAGGAGCATAGGTCGACGCATTGCCTGGGAGGGCTTGTCTTGCGCGATCTGGCGCCGCAATCGGTCTTCGACCACTATCTCAACATATCAAGGCTTCTTGCCGGCCAGCTCGACTTTCACTCGGTCATCCGGGCGGTCGCCGCCGAAATCAGCCATGTCATCCCGCATGATCATCTCGATGTCTGCATCATCCTGATGGACGAGCAATTTCATACCGCCTACGAGAGCGGATTGGAGACTGATTGGGGTCGCCGTTTTCCGGCGCCTGTGAGCAATAGTCCCATCCGCACGCTTCTCTGGGGTGAGACTGACTACCTGTTGACCGACGATGCCTGGAGCGATCCGCAATTCCATTTTCAAGGCGCTTTCTCGCATCCGATCTTTCACCAATCGCTGCATAGCCGTCTGCATGTGCCCCTTAAAGTTCAGGGCCATGTCATCGGCGCTTTGTCCTGCTCAAGCCACCAGACAGGCCTCTACACCATGCAGGATATCGAAAGTGCTCGTGTGATAGCCGACCTTCTGGCACCCCATTTCTTTGCCATCCGCGCCGCCGACCAGGCCAAGCGATCGGCGATCGTGGAAGCCGAGGCCCGTGCTCGTGAAGAGGGTTTGCGCCTCGGCGCCCTGAAACTGACCGAGGCACTGGAGGCCGAACGGCAGCGCATCGGGATGGACCTGCACGACCAGATTCTCGCCGATCTGACCCGCCTCTCCCGGCGTCTGGAACGACTTGCCCGTCAGCCTGATGTCACCGGCGAAGCGCTTGAGCCGCTGTTTCGCGGTTTGCAGCACAGCATGCACGATCTTCGCCAGATCATCGAGGAAGCCAAACCTTCGGTCCTTCAGCTTTTCGGTTTTGCGCAGGCGGTGGAGAACCACCTCGAACGGTCGATCCAGGAGAGCGAAGCCACTTTGGCCTGGGTCCTGAACGACGAGACTGGCGGCGCCATCGACTGCCTTGAGCAATCGGTGTCCATTGCGCTTTTCCGCATCGCGCAGGAGGCCATCAATAACGCTATTCGTCACGCCCAGGCTGGCAGCATTTCGGTTCATCTGAAAGCGGCCGGGGGGGCGATCACCATCGATGTCATGGATGACGGCATTGGACTTGGAAATACCCGCAGATCATCGGGCGGAGGTATCGAAAACATGCGGACGCGTGCGCGCTTGATTTCCGCGCGCTTCGCGATCAAGGCGGCGGCTGCGTCCGGTGGAACAACCGTCAGCGTCAGCCTGCCGGCCAAGGCGCAATCGGTGGGAGGTGCGGCGGCATGAAGGTTCTGATCATCGAGGACGATCCGCTTCATCGCTCCTATCTCAATGAAGCGATCCGCGCGGCACTTCCCGAATGCGATGGCGTGCTGGAGGCGGAAAACGGCAATGCGGGCGAACGGCTGGCGCGGGATTTGAAGTCCGCTCACATCGTCATGGATCTGCAGATGAACCAGCGCAACGGCATCGAGGCGGCCCGCACCATATGGAAGGAGCGACCGGAGACGCGCATTCTCTTCTGGTCGAACTATTCGGACGAGGCCTATGTTCGCGGCGTCTCCCGCATCGTCCCCGTCGGTGCCGTCTATGGCTATGTCCTCAAATCGGCCTCCGACGACCGCCTGAAGCTGGCGCTTCGCAGCATCTTTATCGAAAGCCAATGCGTGATCGACCGCGAAGTGCGCGGCATGCAGCAAAAAAGCCTCGGCAATGTCAATGGTTTCACCGAGGCCGAATATGAGATTCTGATCGATATCGCGCTTGGATTGACCGATCGCGCAATCGCCCAAAGGCGCAACCTCTCGGTTCGCAGCGTCCAGAACCGATTGCAGCAGTTATACGTGAAACTCGGCGTCTATCAGCCGCTCGGCGGCCAGGATGATGAAGGGCGGTTCAATCTCAGAGCGCGCGCGGTTGCCGTGGCGTTTCTGAGAAAACTGCTCAATCACAGCGCGCTCGAACGTGCGGAAGCCGATCTTTCCGCCTGGCTCGCGCGCCAACCACATGATTGAAAGAGAAGCCAGCCACCAATGTCGATCGTGCTTGACGTCTTCCCTCGAATAATTGTCTATTGCTAGCAATAGACATTAATCCAATCATACGGAATTTCCCATGTCCGCCGTTTCCCCCGTTATCCTGCTCAATCCCATCGATGATGTCGCCGTCGCTCGTGCGATGATCCGCGCTGGTAGCCCGACCGGCATTAACGGCTTGATTGCTGCAGATCAGATCCCGCGCGGCCACAAGGTTGCGGTCCGCGACATCCAGGCAGGTCAAGAAATCCGCAAGTTCGGCCAGCCGATCGGCATTGCGACGCAGTTCATTCCAGCGGGCGGCCATGTTCACCTGCAGAACCTGGCGGTGATCGAATCCGATCATCCCTACCAGTTCAGCGTCGATATCGAAGAAGCGGGCATGCTGCCACGCGAGGACTGTCGGACCTTCATGGGCTTCGACCGCGGCGCCGGCGGGGTCGGTACCCGCAACTTCATCGGTATCATCACGACGGTCAATTGCTCGGCGACCGTCTCCAAATATATCGCCGAGCATTTCAATCGCACGGGTGGGCTTGACGGCTTCGACAATGTCGACGGCGTCGTGGCGCTGACCCATGGCGGCGGCTGCGCCATCAACACCCAGTCAGAGGGTTATCGCTATCTGGCCCGCACTCTTCAGGGCTATGCGCGGCATCCGAACTTCGGCGGCATCCTGATGGTCGGTCTTGGCTGCGAAACCAATCAGATCGCGCCCATCCTGGAGCACGACAAGCTCGAGGAAGGAAACCGGCTGCGCACCATGACGATCCAGGATCTCGGCGGCACGCGCAAGACGATCGCAGCCGCTTCCGAAATGATCAAGGACATGCTGCCGGAGGTGAATTCCGCCAAGCGCACGGTTCAGCCGCTCTCGGGGATCAAGCTCGCTTTGGAGTGCGGCGGCTCGGACGGCTATTCGGGCATTTCGGCCAACCCGGCGCTCGGCTACGCTTCGGATCTACTCGTACGCAATGGCGGCACCTCGGTTCTGGCCGAAACGCCTGAGATCTACGGGGCCGAACACCTCCTGACACGCAGGGCGGTCACGCCCGCCGTCGCCGAAAAGCTGCTCTCCAGGATTGATTGGTGGCGCGACTATACCCGCCGCAACGGCGCCGAACTCAACAACAACCCCTCTTATGGCAACAAGCTCGGCGGATTGACGACGATCCTTGAAAAGTCTCTCGGTGCGGTCGCCAAGGGCGGTTCCATGCCGTTGAAGGCCGTCTACGAATATTCGGAGATCGTCGATGAGCCCGGATTCGTCTTCATGGACACGCCGGGCTACGATCCGGTTGCCGTCACCGGCCAGGTCGCCGGCGGCTGCAATGTGATCTGCTTTACCACGGGCAGAGGCTCCGTCTCCGGCTTCAAGCCGGCGCCTTGCGTCAAGATCGCAACCAATACCGAGATGTACAACCATATGCGCGAGGATATGGACATCAACTGCGGCGACATCGTCAGCGGCGACGATACGATCGAGGCGGCCGGCGAACGGATTTTCGAGGAGATCATCGCTGTCGCCTCCGGCAAGAAGACGCTGAGCGAGACGTTCGACTATGGCGACAATGAATTCGTTCCCTGGCAGGTCGGCGCCATCACCTGACGCCGTCCCGAACTAAAGCATGCCGCGCAAAAGTGTGCAGCGGTTTTGCAACAACGACATGCGCAAAATCAAAGGCCTAAGGCGCGAGAAGCGAATCTGAAAGATCGCGACGCGCTTTAGGTAATGAAGCTGTACTCGTCCGGCCGATAGTGCTCACGGATATAGGCGGCACGCGCCTGCACATTGGGCTGCGAATTGCTTATGTGATCGCGCATTGCTTTCTGCAACCCCTCCTCGTCGCGCTTTTGCACCATCTTGAAGACCCCGATATGCTCGGCGAGGAAGGGCTCGTATTCCGGCATCTTGATGCGGCTGCCGACGACATGCTTGCTGAGCGTGAGGATGCATTGTGTCCGCTTCAGGATGCTCAGGAACTCCTTGTTCGGGCAGGCTTGCAGGCTGCGCAGATGAAGGTCCAGCTCCAGCTCGTACATAGTTGAGGCAGAAACATCGGGGTAATCCGCGAGCGCCAGCGACAACCGCGAAAGCATCGCTTCGACGTGCTCTTCGGAAAGTCCGCCCAAGGCGCTTGCGAGCGCCACCGGCTCGATCTGTTCGCGCACCTCGTAGAGGTCGCGAATGCGCTGACCGTCGAGCGGCACGATAGACCAACGGAAATTGTCGTCCTTCTCCGTGATGCCGAGCGTCTCCAACTTCAGCAGCACATCGCGCGCCACGCCACGCCCGACGCCGAAATGGCGTGCAAGCTCGTTTTCATTGATGCGATAGCGGCCGAAGAAAGAGCGATAAACGACGATGCGTTCGACATCCTCGTAGAGCGCCTGCCAGGCGAACATCGGCCTGTCGCCATCTTCGTCGAAGAGCTTGCCGAGATAGTCACCGAGCTTGACCCGCTTCGGCGGTGTGCCCGATGCGCCGACGATAAAGCCGCGACCATCGAACCGGGCAATGAGGCCATCTTCGAACAGGAGCTGCAGCGCCTGGCGTACCGGCGCGCGGCTGCTGTCTATCAGATCTGCAAGGGCTGCCTCGGTCAGCACAGCGCCCTCGGGCACCGTTCCGTCAAGAATCTCGGCCTTCAGTCGCCCAAAGAGCTCCTCATAGAGACTGGTTTTGCGCGGACCGCCATTCCCCAACCGTGATATGCCCATATCGTCCCATGTTTCGCGTCCGAGACGGCCCCATGAAGAGCATCTCGCCAACAATAGAAGTGCAGCAATTCCAAAGCGTCTTCGATACTTGGCGGAAAAATTCGATTACTTTCTCACCCATGCTCAAAACCACTGACGTAAACATCCATAACACGCTTCCAGTACTTCCATGAAAAATCCGATGTGGATGGTCGGAGCCGAAATTCGCCTGATCGCGAATGGCGTCCGACACATCCCGGATTCCGGCGTTAGACGTTCATTGCCATCGAACCTCCTTGGCTCCAACCACCAAACCCCACTCATCAAGAGGCGTCAGCAGGAATATTTTTTACTGAATAAGGGAAGCCAAGCCGATACCAATCATGCAAATCAGCAGCCCCGCAGAGATGAAAAACAGGACCAGAGGCGTGTAACTCGACATCGGGTCCCCCTTTCGAAGTTACTCTGCGTGTCGTCGTGGAATGAAAACAAATTACCCTTCCTGGATATTGAAGTGGCTCAAGGCATTCCGCTCCTCGTCAGAACCGAACAAAGCTCGTCATCTAAGTCTACGCGGGCGTGCGCTTTTGGTTCCGTCAATCATCAGGATGTGCAGGCAAATGGATGATGCCGATGGACTGACTGCTCAAGTCCCGAGATCATCGAACGCTCTGACACCCCTCTGGTCTGGGCGAGTATCGAGCTAGGCACCGATGACGTAGCTGCAAGCGCCGACCTCGCCGATTGAACGGCGGGCGCGATATCCGCATATGTGGGAGGCGCTGGCCAATCCGTTTTGTAGTGCCCAAAATGAAGCGGAAAACGGATAAATGACCGCCTTCGAAGAAGCGCAAGTAGGCCTGCGCAAGATCAACAAGACGACGCTTGCACTTGGCCTGGCCGAACGCCGCCCAGCGATCTATCTCGACTTGGCACCTGATGCAGGCCGTGCATCGGCACTGGGGGCTTCCCCTTCGGCAAAACCTCGGCGCCAGAAGGAAACAACGAGATGCCGTTCGCGCGGCAGCTTCCAGCTCCGGCGCGCAAGTCTGCGCAACTCGATGAAGTCGCCGAACTCGCAGCCGGCCCAGAAATAGAGATCATCCGCTAGATTATCGACCTCCAGGCGGCTCAGCGTCTCGGATAGCAGGCGGGTCGTACCTGCTTGCCTGCCGTCGCGATAAAGATAGGTCAGTTCGATATTTGGACCGCTGCGCAGCTCGTAGTGGCACTCCGGATTATCGATCTCGATGAACAGCCGGACATGCGCCGACGACGGAAGCTCTCCCAATATGCGCGCGATCGCCGGCAAGGCGGTGTCGTCACCGCAAAGGATGAGCGACTGTGCCCTCGGGATCTCGCCGCCGGCCGGCGCGAACAATCCGACAAGATCACCCGGCTGGGCATGTTCGGCAAACGAAGCCCCAGGGCTCTGTGTGTGCGTGGGATGATCGTGCAGAACAAAATCTATCTCGATCTCTCCGCGCTCGATATTGCGCGAGCGGATCGTATAGACCCTGGAGGTGAGCCTGTCCGCTCCGCCCGGCCACACGATCCTTCCATCCACTCCCAGCGTCGGCCACACCGGCGGAGAGCCTTTTGGCGGAAACAGCAGGCGGACATGCAGACCATCGGCCGCAAAATGGTGCAGATCCCGGCCGCTCAGCCGCAACCGACGCATTTGCGGCGTTACATCCGCAACCGAGACAACCCGCATCTCGCGAAAGAACGGCGGCAAAGGGCTGGTAATTTCGCCGTCCCCGGACCAATGCACAACGCCTGGACCGACGGCTGAGGAGAAATACTCGGCGACCGCCATCTTGATATAGCAGAGGTCGATGTCGTCCTTGGCCGAGACCGCAATCGAGATCTGATTGGCCTTAGCGGCAAGATCGGCGCGACCGTAGCGGGAAATGAGAGTTGCCTTTCCGGCCTCTGCCGCAACCTGCGCAAAATCGCGGAAGCGATCGGCAAAGTTTGCAACAAGCGCCTCTGCCTGATCGCTGCGGATGATGGCGTTGGATCGCAATTCTTTCTCCCGTTCCATGCTTTACCGGCCGTCGGAAAGCTGTGCCAGAACAACGGCGTTGTCATTCATTTCCCGCATCAGCAGGCCTATCGCCGGGATCGCGAGGACGGAGACGATTGCAGCGGCGGTGAAGAAGAAGGGATAGCCGAAGTGTTCGCTAATCCAGCCCGCGCCCAGGCCACCGGCCATGCTGACCATTCCATCCGCGCACTGGAAAAGCGTGAAATCGACTCCGGCCTGTTTCGGGTCGGACCAGCCCATGAACTGCGAATAGAGCGCGACGAAGCCGACGGACATCACTCCGGACGAGCTGGCAATTGCGATCGGTATGATGAAGGCCCGCGGCAGGCTGCCATCGAAGCTAAAGAGCGCGAAGGCGGCAAGAAGCATTGTCTGCAACAAAATGGCCAGGATCAGCACGGTCGTCCCGCCCCACAACCGCACCAGCATCCCGCCCAGCAGTGCGCCGCTGAAGCCGACGATCATGCTTCCGACACCGTTGAGGATGCCGATCGAGGCAAGATCGAAACCGCGGTCGATCAGAAATGGCCCAAGCATCGACAGCCCCCATTTCTGGGCCGCCACATAGATCGCGGCGATCATCAGGCCTCTTTGCACCTGAGGGCGTTTGAGGGCCAGAAGCAGCGACGGCGCATGCGATCGCGTTTCGACCGCACTGCGACTTGCCGGCCCGAAGACGAACGGCAGCCCGAGCAGGATGACCAGCGATGCCATGGTAAAGGTCGCATAGCTCCAGCCTATCCTCTCGACCAGTATGAGAAACAAGCCGGCACCGAGTGCCGAACCGAGATAGGAACCGCCGACCTGCGCGGTATTTCCCCAGCCATGATGCTCCTTGGCGAGCGTTTCGACCGCATAGCCGTCACAGGCGATGTCCACCGTCGATGTGATCAGCGCGACCAGCAGCAGCACGCTCAACACCGGCGCCAGCGGACAAGGACCGGTAAGGCCGATCGAAACGAGGCCGGCCGCGCAAAGCAGCCCGCCGGCAAAGACGATCGACCGGGACCGGTTGCGTCCGACCGCCGGCAGGCGGAACCGTTCGACATAGGGCGACCATAGGAATTTAAAGGCCCACGGAATGACGGTAAGATAGAGCAAGCCGATTTGATCGAGCGGCAAGCCTTGCGAGCGCAGAACCGCCGGCAGGCCAAGCATGGTCAAGCCACCGATGACGCTCTGGGCGATATAAAGTCCCCCGACCGCGACGAAAACCGCGGCCGGGGACGGCGCATGGGAACCGGATGGAACCGTGGTCATCAGAAGCGGTACTGCATGCTGGCGACAACCTTCCGGCCTTCATCGAAGTAGCAATAGCCAGTGGTGCAGACCTGTTTGACTTCGTTCAGCAGGTTCGTTGCGTTGACCTGCAGGCGCACGCCCTCGAACGAGGGATTGAGCTTGCCGAGATCATAGCGAAGCGAAGCATCGACGAAGGTACGGGCCTTGTTGTCGAGGACCGGCGTATGGAGATTGTCGCCGAAGCTCGAGCCGACATAGCGAAGGCCGGCACCGATACCGAGACCCTCCAGAGCGCCATCCTGCACCTCGTAATCGGCCCAAAGCGAGAAGGTGTGATAGGGCGAGGAGTTGAGCGTGTTGCCCTTGGTTTCCGCCGTCAGCTTGGTGATTTCCACGTCATTGTAGGAATAGGCGGCGATGAGGTTCAAGCCATTGTCGAGCGAGGCCGTCGCCTCGAGCTCGAAACCACGGGATTTCAGGTCGAGCTGCCGCAACAGGTTGAGGCCTGAAGAGGTCTCGTAAACAGTGGCATTCTTCTGATCTATGTTGAACAGCGCGGCAGTGATGGAGACGTTCCGGTCCGGGATCTGATATTTGACGCCGACTTCGATCTGCTTGCCGAGTGTGGGTTCGGCCTGCTGAGCAACGCTGTTGACAGTCCGGATCACGCCCGGATTGGCGACATAGGATGTGCCGTAGCTGATATAGGGCATGATATCCCATGGCGTGACGTAGCCCAGGCCGGTGCGGAATGTCGTCCGGCTGTCGTCGCGCGAATAGCTTGCGTTGCCGGGCGCATAGTCGCTCTTGTGCCAGTCGTGCCGAAGGCCGGCGGTGAAGCGCCAAGCATCGTATTCGATCTGATCCTGCGCATAGATGCCCAGCGAATTCTGCTTCTGGGTTTCGCTGTAGTTGATATCAGGCACATAGGAAAAGCTGTCGGTAAACAGATCCGGACCGCTGCCCTGGCGCGAGGTGAATTTCATGTAGCTGTAGTCGATGCCGGTAATGAGCTGATGCTTGAGCGGCCCAGTGTCGAAATCACTCTTGAGATAGGTATCCGTGGCAAGCCCGCTATTATCCTCGAGGACGATGCCGGGATAGTCGGCAAAGACCCACTCCTGGTGCGCCGAAATGTCGGAATAACGCAGCTTGTGATAAAGGGTGACGGAATCGCTCAGCGCCTGCTCGAGTTCATAGCCGATCCGCCATTGTTTCTGCTTGAAATCGTTGAATCGGGCATCGCCACCGTAGACGGGTGTCGCCCCAACCGAGGTTCCAGCTGCGCCATATTCGTTGATGTAGCCCCAGGTCCCGCCGGTCGTGGAGTTCATATATTCGCCAAGCAGCGTCAGTTTGGTGTCTTCATCCGGCTGCCATGTGAGGGCCGGTGCGATATATTGCCGATCGTCCTTGATCGCCTCGATCTGGTTGCGTCCGTCACGCACCAGGCCCGTCAGACGATAGAGCAGCGTATTGTCGTCGGTGACAGGGCCGGAGAAATCGAACGCCGATTGAAGACGACCAAAAGAACCGTACTGGACCTCGATCTCGTGCAACGGTTCTTCCGTCGGCCGCTTGGAGATGATGTCAACGATACCGCCGGAGCTGCTGGCGCCATAGATGGAGGCCGATGGGCCTCGCAATGTGGCAATGGCTTCAACCCCATAAGGCTCCAGGCGGAACAGGCCGTTTGGACTGGCGATCTGCCGCAGCCCGTCGCGGAAGATGCCGGTATAGGTGAGATCGATGCCGCGAACCTTGAAGGCATCGTATCTCGGTTCGGCACCATACTGCCCCAAACGCACACCGGGCGCGTAGTTCAACGCCTCGGAAAGGTTCTGCGGCCGCAGGTCCTGCAACTGCTTTTGCGACACTGTGGAAATGGACTGAGGTGTTTCGGCGATCGGCGTATCGGTCTTCGTCGCCGTCCGTCCGGATTTTCCGACATAACCCTCCGTCTCGATGACGCCCTTGATGCCCTGGTCCTGACCCTTGATGACAAGCGGTTCGAGTACGGTCGAGCCGTCCGCCGCCACGCTGCCGGCTTCGGCCGATTGATTGGCCCGGTCGTAAATGCGCACGGTGTTCGGACCGGTGAAACTATAAGCAAGCCCCGAACCAGCGAGCAGCCGCTCCACCGCGGCCCTTGCAGGCAAATTTCCGCTTACGCCGCGCGTGCTCTTTCCGGCGGTAATTGCCGTCGGAAAGAGCAGCCGGATATTCGCCTGTCGTCCGAAGGCCAGAATTGCACTTTCCAGCGGTCCCGCCGGTATGGAAACATTGACCGTCGCCTGCCCTACCGCAGCCGGCTTATCCGTTGTTTGCGCCAAACCGACATTTGCAAATACCCAGGTGCTTGCGCACACAGTCGCTGCGAGCGCATTGCGCCTCGCCTTCCAATTCATCGATGCCACACGGCCCCCTTCATTCATCCCTGCATCTGAGAGCGGCGCATCCCCGGACCCGCCATTCCCTTACGAAGAGTGAAAACGGCGGTGACCTCCTGACGTCACGCGCAAAAAATTTTGATTATTTCGAGCGGATGACCACCAGCATGTCCGTGACGCGTGTCACGGAAACCGGCAAATTGCTCTCGATGATGGCAAGAGCCTCGTCGGTATTGGTCAGATCGAAGACCCCGGACACCTTCCGGTCTGCCGCCTGCGCATCGAGAACGACAACGCGTCCATGGCGATAACGCGAAAGCGTCTGCGCCACCTTTGCAAGCGGCGACGCGGAAAACACCAGTTTCCCATGCCGCCAGGCGCTATCGTTCGCGATATCCGCCTTTGCAAGCGTCGCCCTTCCGGAGCGATCGACAGCAATGGTATCGCCGGCTCCAAGGACCGTGTCGCTGCCACCCGTCTTGACCTCGACGAAACCTTCCTCGACCTGGACCATTTGCGAAAGCGAGCCCGTCGATGTCTGGACCGAATAATGCGTGCCAAGCGCGGTTGCGCTCAAACCGCCGTCGTCAACAATGAATGGGCGCAGCGGGTTCTTGGCCACATCGAAGAAGGCTTGACCGCGCAGCAATTGGATGCGCCGCTCGCCTGCGGAATAACGCACGGCAATCGCCGTGTCGGTATCGAGATCCACCTGCGTACCGTCCTCCAGCGTGATCGACCGCACCTCTCCGACATCGGTATAATAATCGGCGCGCCAGCGATCGATCAGGCCAAACTGCCCGAGCATACAGGATGTGACGGCGATCAGGCCGAACACCGCTGCCAATCCCGCTACCCTTGTCCGGGAGAGGCGGCGCGCCTTCAAGCCATCAAGCGAAACCGGCGCGTCCTTGAGGCTGCCCCACAGCGCACTCATCTCGTCATAGGCAGCTGCGTGAGAGGGATGAGCGCGCAGCCAACACTGGAAATCGGCCCTGTCCTGATCCGTCGCATCGGCGGATTGCAGCCGTGCAACCCAACCGGCGGCAGCTTCAGCCAGTCGATCCTCGATTTTCTCTTTGCGATTGCGGCTCATGACTCCATTCGCCTGTCTATAGTTCGACAAAGCCATGCATCCATCCCGGCTCGCATTCCAAGAGCCGAAATGAAGTCCATCTCCTGACGTTGTCTCAGAAAAATATTTCGGCGCGAACCTTGCGGCAGTGCAGTAGCGCCCTGATGATGTGCTTTTCGACCATATTACGGGATATGCCCAGCTCCCCGGCGATCTCGCCATTGGACCGCCCGCGCAGCCGGCTGAGAATGAAAACCTGCTGGCAACGCTTCGGCAGCGCCTCGATCGCCTTCGCCATGATCAGCAAGCATTGCCGTGCATTGACGATCCTGTCCGGCAAGGGAAGCTCGTCGGGCTCTTCCATACCGGCGACGTCGGGAGCAAAGAGCGCGCTCTCCCTGGTCTGCCGGGTCAGAATGACCCGCGCGACGGATCGAGCCACCTGGAACAGATAGGCTTGTGGATTTTCGATGAGCGTCGCGTGCGAGGCCTCCAGCATTCGCAGGAATGTCTCCTGTGTCGCATCTGCCACATCATCCTTGCTCTTCAGCCTGCGACGGAAGAAGCGATGAAGCCGCTTTTCTTCGCCGGCGTGAAGGGAATACAGCATATCGGTCATCGCACTCACGTCCTGATCCCGGCGATCCGACAGTTGATGCCGGATTCTGCGTCTGCCGCATCCGTTCGAAGTCTGCGGTCTAGCGTCATGCCCTCAATAATTCTTGAGTTTTATTATCATGTTTCGCTATACCATGTCGGCCGGGCTTGCAAGTTCCACAAAGATTTCGTCCAGCGCCCAAGGGGGGCAACTTCCGCTCGGTCCGTTCAGCTGCGAGGACGGCCGGGACGCGTATTTGTTTCAGCCCGCGCCTTCGTCGCGCCGCCAGCCAGATTTCAATAGCGAATAGATGCCAAGATTCGTGCCTGGAGAAACGGTTTCAGACCGCAGATATTGGCCTGCCAAGCGAAACCAAGAACCGGCTCACCCAGTCGGAGATGATGCGTCGTGGACGCGCATCCGCGTTTCGAAGATCGTCCGCTCGTCATTCGGGTAATGTATTGGTCCTGCTTGCTCCGAGGCAAAGCACGTTGCTCCGACTGGCGACCTTACTGCTATTGCCTAACGGAAACCGAAGGCGGAGCGGTAGTGCCTACCTCATCGGAAAGCCTTTGCCTTGATGAAATCGGCATGACGTCGGTGCTTTCCAATGCGTGAATAGCGCTAAGCTCGCTTGCAACGAGCTTTTGAAGCCTCCACAGGTTGATGTCCCGAATTCCCCAGGCCTCGAGATGCTTCACCGTCAGATAAAGATATTCGGCACAAGATCCTCTGGGGCCGCACGCCCTTGCCAGGATGCCAGCGACGGCTTCCAATGGCAGTTTGGAGGTGACGTGCCTTCCCTTTGGACCAGCCCAGAAAACCAGTGCGCGCACAGGACCCAATTCGGTCTGCACCCATATCCATCTTATTGTCGACGCATCTTCAAGGGTACCGATTTCACGGCGAAGCATGCGCCTGATCTGAGCCAGCCGATCGCCGTCGTCCAATCTGAAAGCGATTGCCTTGCAGTATCCGCCTCGCTTGAGAGCAAGCATGAGCCCTGGTTGCGTCAGCGATCCCCGCCATCTCGTCATTCGAAGACAGAAGGAGCGGTGCCACCCCCTGATCGCTCCAACGCGTGACTCGACTGCATCGAAATCCGGCCTCCATATTAGTGAGCCATAAGCGAAGACCCAAAGCGCATCGCCTAGCGACTCCCGATATAATCGCTCCGCCAGCCCATCCAGCTCTTCGTCCGTAATCGGTATGCGAAGCGGATCGGGGCCAGCATCGATCTCGTCGCGCAAACTTAGAGCAACCAGTTCATCCGTCAGATCCATCTGCGAGCGGCCCAATGCCGTTCCGACGCTCAACTGATCCATCTCATCAACCTCCGCAGCCGCCGATCGATCCAACGCTCTGCACCTTGCTGAAGGAGGAAATCTTCGAGCAGCGGACAATGATATCCGCTACCGAGACTCCTCCGGGGAGTGCCTGAAGGCTATCTGGAGGCAAGCTGCCATCGGGAACTACCGACCTGCCGCCTCTCGATACCATCAAGTGCTTCGCCATCTCAGAATGCATAATTTCAGGACGGCTTCGCACGGCATGATCTTTCATTGTGCAGCCGACGATTGAAACATCATTGCTCGATCTAATAATCCATTAAAAATATAGATTATAACAATTGATATTGCCGACCGCCTATGAGGACAGATGTCTTACGCACTGAGTTTTCTCGACAAGAGCCCGATTGATGGCGCCGAGCGTGCATCGCAAGCGTTACAGCGGAGCTTGGCGCTTGCCAGACGAGCCGAAGAATTGGGCTATCGGCGTTTCTGGGTCGCTGAGCACCATAATTCCCCGAAGCTCGCAAGCTCCTCACCTGAAATATTGATCAGCCACCTGCTGGCGCACACCAGGCGCATCCGCATAGGTTCCGGCGGCGTGATGCTGCAGCATTACAGCGCCTACAAGGTTGCCGAGAACTTCAATCTGCTGGCGGCGCTGGCGCCGGGGCGCGTCGATCTTGGGGTCGGCAAGGCGCCAGGCGGGCTTCCGCTTTCGACCGGCGCTCTCCAGAAGGCATATGATCCCTCGCGCAAACCATCGTTCGAAGCGCTGTTGAGCGAACTGGATAGCTTCTTGCGGCATGACCATGGCGCAGACGGCAGAACTGCGGACCTTGCAGCCTTTCCAGCTCCCGACGAGCCGCCTGTCCGCTTCCTGCTCGGCGCAAGCTCGGACAGCGCGAGATTGGCAGCCCGTCTCGGCTGGGGCTTCGTCTATGCTGGTCATATCCATGGTGATGACGAAGCAATCTCGCAATCGTTGTCGGCCTATCGGCAAGCGGGCGGCAAGACCGCGCTGCTCGCTGTCAGCGTCGTCACGGCGCAAACAGCCGCCCTTGCCGACAGTCTCCTGGGCGAGACGCGCCGGTTCCACCTGCAAATCAAGGGCGGACAAAGCGTCAATGTCGGCAGCCACGAACAGGCGCTCGAATATGTTCGCCAGTCAGGCGCGACCGATTATCGGATCGAAGAGCGAAGCCCGCGCGTCATTCGAGGAACGCCGGCCGACGTTCATCTGGAACTGCAGCGCCTGCACAAGGGATTCGGCATCGACGAATTTGTGATCGACTGCCCGGTCTCCGAAGGTGCGCATCGGCTTGGCACCATCGAACTGCTGGCCGGGGCACGCAACGCCGCTGCAGCCTGATTGGAAATCAGTCCAAAATGACATGGGAAAGAACACCGTGGTAACCAGAAGAGATTTTCTGAAGAGTTCAGGGATTGTTGCTCTGTCTCTGTCCACCGGACTACGACCGACCGAAACGCTGGCGGCTAACACGCCTGCCCGCGGCGGATCCTTGATCTGGGGCGTCGAGACGGAGCCGACCACGCTCAATCCACATCTGAACGGCCAGGCCAAGGCAAAACTGGTTCTGCGCAATGCTTACGAATGCCTTCTTGCCCGCTCCCCGGATGGTGGTTATGTGCCGTGGCTGGCCAAAGACTATGCGGTATCCGAGGATGGCAGGACCTACACCTTCAACCTTCGCGACGACGTAAGCTTCAGCGATGGGGAGAAATTCGACGCGGCAGCCGTCGTAACGAACTTCCTGAAATTGAAGGAGCCGATCTATTCCGGCAGCATCAGCGCCGGTCACGTCTCCCACATTTCCGAGGCGGTCGCACGCGATGCCCATACGGTCGTGCTGACGCTCAAGGACGTCTATGCACCTTTCCTTGATGGCGCGACCAGCATCGAGATCATCTCGCCGAAATCGTTCTCATCGCCGCAGTTGAAGGCGGGTGGGCCTGAAATCGCAGGCACCGGCCCTTTCATCCTGGATCGCTATATCAAGGGTCAAGAGGCACGTTTCGTCAGAAACGCCGCCTATCAGTGGGCTCCGGCCAATGCTGGTCACCAAGGGCCGGCCTATCTCGATGAGGTCATCTATCGCTTCCTGCCTGAATCCGCGGTCCGCACCGGCGCCCTGAGCTCGGGCCAGGTTCATGTCATCGAAGGCATTTCGGGCAATGACGCTGCGCTTTTCAGGGACAATCCGGATTTCACCTATCAAAGCGCATTGAATACCGGCACGCCCTATACCCTCTACCTGAATGTCACCAATGCGCCGACGAGCGACGTCAAGATACGCAAGGCGTTCCTCGCTGCGATCGATGTCGAACGGATCATTCAGTCGGTTTACCGCGGTGAGCGCAAACGCGCTTGGGGTGTTCTGACGCCGGCCGACACCGATTTCTACGACAAAAGCATCGAGGGCCGCTACGGCTTCGACATCGATCTTGCCAACCGATTGCTCGACGAGGCCGGCTGGACGAGCAGAGACGGCGATGGCTTCCGTACCAAGGACGGCAAGCGACTGACGATCGAGATCGTGCAGTCGCAAGCGACGTTGCGTGACCAACGCGATGTTCTTCTCGAAGCCGTCCAGGCGCAGGCACGCCAGAACGCCGGCATCGATATCGTCCTGCGCTATGTCGATGCAGGAACCTATTCCAACAGGCAGAGCGACGGCCAATACGGCATCATTCCGAACTCGACCACGACCCAGGAAAACGGCCTTACCCTCTATTTCCATTACCTGCCGCGAGCCAAGGGCGGATCGATCAACTACAGCCGGACCGAAGCAGCGGACATATCGGCATGGCTTGCCGAAGCCGCCTCGACCCTCGATGCCAAAAGACGCTTCGAGATCTATTCCAAGCTGCAGCACTTTGCCTTGCTGGATCAGGCACTAGGCCTGCCGCTCTACGTTCCCGACGATCAGATTGCAGCGACGGTTGCGGTCCAGGGAGCGAGCTTCCGCCCCTTCAAGCGCCTTCCCGAAAATGCCTATGACATCTGGCTTCAGCAACAAGCCTGAGCCGCGCCTATTCCTCTCAAGAGATTATTTCAAGGAGATACTCGGAATGCTTATGCGCAGATATTTTCTCAGCCTGACGGCAGCCATGCTTGTAGCGAGCGCGCTGCCGGGTCTGAGCGTTGCTGGTGATGGCACACCGGTCAGCGGCGGCAAGCTGGCATGGGGCGTTGAGACCGAACCGGCCACGCTCAATCCACAACTCAACGGGCAGGATAAAACCAAGCTGCTGCTGCGCAACGCCTACGAGTCGCTGCTGGCGCGCAGCGCAGATGGCGGCTACCTTCCCTGGTTGGCGACCGAGTACAAGATCTCCGACGATGGCAAGACCTACACCTTCAAGCTTCGTGACGATGTCAGCTTTACCGATGGCCAGAAGCTCGATGCGCAGGCCGTCATCACCAATTTCACCAAGCTCAAGGACGCGACCTATAGCGGCAGCGTGAGCGCTGGCCCGGTCTCGCGCATTGTCGAAGCGAAGGCGCTGGACGATCACACCGTCTCCTTCACATTGAACCAAATCTATGCGCCCTTCCTCGACTATGCCACCAGCCTGGAGATCCTTTCGCCCGCAGCCTTCAATTCGGCGCAGCTGAAATCCGGCGGACCGGAGATTGCGGGAACCGGCCCCTTCATCCTGAAGCGCTATGCTAAGGGGCAGGACATCCAGTTCGTCAAAAATCCGGCCTATAACTGGGCACCCAAAACATCAGCTCATCAGGGACCGGCCTATCTCGATGAGGTCACCTATCGCTTCCTGTCCGAATCCTCGGTCAGGACTGGAGCGCTCACCTCCGGCCAGGTCGACGTGATCGAAGGGATCGCCGGCAACGACGCCAGCCTCTTCAAGGACAATGCGGACTTCAGCTACCGGACGGCTCTCAACACCGGTACGCCCTATTCATTGTTTCTCAATGTCACCTGGGGGCCAACCCAGGACCTCAAGGTGCGCAAGGCCTTGATTACCGCGATCGACGTCGATGCGGTGCTGAAAGCCGTCTATCGCGGAGAACGCACGCGCGCATGGGGAATCACATCGCCGATCGATCCGCAATTCTACGACAAGAGCATCGAAGCGGCATATAAGGCAGACCCCAAGGCCGCAAATGCGCTTCTTGACGAGGCGGGCTGGACCGCGCGAGATGCCGACGGCTTCAGGACAAAGGACGGCAAGCGGCTGACCATCGAGGTCATCCAGGCGCAGGCGACGGTGCGCGATCAGCGTGATGTGCTCCTACAGGCCCTGCAGGCGCAAGCACGGCAGAATGCCGGCATCGATCTCAAGATCGTCTTCGTGGATGCCGGCACTTATACCGATCGACGCAAGACCGGCCAGTTCGGCTCGATCGCCAATTCCAATACGCCGACGGACGCGATCGACATCGAGTATCACTACCTGCCCCTCGATAAGGGCGGCAGCATCAACTACAGCCGTGCCTTCGCGCCCGAGCTGGCGCAGTGGCTGAATGAAGCCGCCTCGACGCTGGACCAGAAGAAGCGCTTCGATCTCTATTCGAAACTGCAGCGCTTCGCCATTCTCGACCAGGCCTATGCCCTGCCGCTCTACGAGCCAGAGGATCAGGTGGCGGCTGCAAGCTATGTGAAAGGCATCAGCTTCCGGCCCTTCAAGCAATTGCCGGAGAGCGCCTACGACATTTGGCGCAGCGAATAAACCGTACCGTCAACACGTCCCCGACAGCGCAAGCGATCGGGGACAGTGCAGGAGCGATTGATCATGACTGCTGACAATACGACGGCCTTCGACCAGACCCCTTCGGCCTGGCTTTCGCGCAGGCACCGGCTGAAGCGCAACAGCTTGGCATCACAGATCCTGGTGCGGATTGGCTCTGCCATCGCGGTTCTATGGGCGGCGGTTACGCTGAGCTTCATCAGCATTCATCTCGCGCCGGGCGATATCGTCAGCCTACTAATTGGCGAGCAATTGCGCACGCCGGAGGTGGAGGCAGCCATCCGCCTGGAATGGGGGTTGGACAAGCCGTTGCTGACGCAATATCTGACCTATCTCCTGCGGATCCTGCATGGCGATTTCGGACGGTCCTATATCCTGCAAACGGATGTTTCGAGCCTCGTCTTGTCGCAGATGCTGCCGACATTGAAGCTTACCGCAGCTGCCCTTGTCGTTGCTGTGGTCTTTGCCGTCACGAGCGCCCTGCTGACGGCCGGCAGGCGCCTGCCCCGCAGCATCGCGGGCAGCCTCGAGCTTATCCTCATCTCGACGCCGTCCTTCTGGCTCGGCATCGTGCTCCTGTTCATATTCTCCTTCACCTTGAAGCTCTTTCCGGTTGCCGGCGATCGGACGTTTTCAGCCCTGATTCTGCCGGCCTTGTCGCTTGGGCTATCGCTCGGCGCCGTCATCGGACAGGTGCTGCGCGAAGGGCTCGAACGGGCCTTGGAAGAACCCTTCATGCTGACGGTAAGGAGCTGGGGCGCGAATGACTTCGTCCTACGGCTGCGCCACGGCCTGCGGCACGCAGCGCTTCCCGCCGTGACGCTTGCCGGTTGGCTCGTCGGCAATCTGTTGTCCGGTGCTGTCATCACAGAAGCGGTGTTTGGCAGACCCGGGCTGGGGCGGATTACGGTCGACGCCGTGCTGGCGCACGACCTGCCCGTGGTGCTTGCCGTCGCCATCCTGTCAGCCTTCATCTACGTCGTCCTCAGCACATTGGTCGACGTGCTTTATTTGTTGCTCGACCCTCGCCTGCGCAATCAAAACCTGGAGGCAGGCCATTGAGCGTCTCCTCCTCCCAGCAGGAAACGGATCAGCGTCAGCTACGGCTGCACGCCCGGCTCGCAAATCCAGGGCTTATCCTTTCGGCGATTTTCCTGCTGCTGGTAGCGATCGCAACCATCTGGCCGCAAGTTCTCACCGCTGCCAACCCGATTGCTGCAGATCCCCTGCAGGCGCAGCTGCCGCCATCGACGGAACATTGGTTCGGTACGGATCATCTCGGAAGGGACGTCTTCTCGCGGGTTGTCTATGGCGCGCGCTACTCCATACTCATCGGTGTCAGCGCCGTTGCGATCGCTGCGATCGCGGGGGCCTTTCTCGGACTTCTGTCCGGTCTTGCCCGTGGTCTCGTCGATGAGGCCATCTCGCGCTTTCTGGATGTGATCTCGTCATTCCCGGATCTGCTTCTGGCCCTCGTGCTGATCTCCTTTACCGGACCCGGCACGGTCAACCTCATCTTCGCGCTGGGCGTCGCCTCCGTGCCGCGCTTTGCAAGGGTCGTACGCGCGCAGACCTTCGTGATCGCCAAAAGCGGCTATGTGGAACAGGCCAGGACATTCGGACTGAGACGCAGCGTGCTGGTGGCTCGCCATATCCTGCCGCATGCGCTGGCCCAGGTGCCCATCCTCGCGACGATCGGCCTGGGAACAACGATCATACAGGCTGCGGGTCTGAGTTTCCTCGGCATGGGTCCACAGCCGCCGGCCCCGGAATGGGGAGCGATGCTGGCGGAGGCGCGCAATTATCTTCGCGTTGCCTGGTGGATTGGCGTCTGGCCAGGTCTCGCCATCACGCTGACGGTCATCTCCATAAGCGTGCTTGGAAGACGCTGGCAACTTGCGTTTGAAGGCAGGAGGCAATCGTGACCCCAGTGCTTGACATTCGTAATTTGACTATCGGCTTTCCTCGCGATGGTGGCGACAACAGGGTTGTCCACGGCATCGATCTGACGATCGACAGAGGTGAGGCAGTCGCCCTCGTTGGAGAATCCGGCTCGGGCAAATCGGTGACGGCCCGCTCGATCATCGGCTTGGCCGGCCCGTCTGCGGTTATCGACACTGACCGTTTCGACATCGATGGAACCGATGTTCGCGACTTTAATGAAAGGCAATGGCAGCGCCTTCGCGGTGAAAAGATCGGCTTCGTTCTTCAGGATGCGCTCGTCTCCCTCGACCCTCTCAGACGGATCTCGCAGCAACTGTCTGATGCCTTCGGCGGGCGTAGTCTCTTTCGCCGGGCCAGTCGGCACGAAGACAGTCACGTCCTGCTGCAATCGGTCGGCATTCCCGATCCGGAGCGACGGCTGCCGCAATATCCGCATCAGCTTTCCGGCGGTTTGCGCCAGCGCACCCTCATCGCCACGGCGATAGCCA
Organism: Martinezella sp. CNPSo 3964; assembly: GCF_057784375.1. Lineage (NCBI taxonomy): Bacteria > Pseudomonadati > Pseudomonadota > Alphaproteobacteria > Hyphomicrobiales > Rhizobiaceae > Martinezella > Martinezella sp. CNPSo 3964. The sequence continues at coordinate 37,062 of NZ_JBXSOW010000013.1, read as the reverse complement.
GGCACCCATCGCTGTTGATCGCCGACGAGCCGACGACGGCACTCGATGCAACCGTTCAAAAACAGATCCTTGATCTGCTTCTCGAACGGCGCAAGGCCGGCCATACGCTTCTCCTGATCAGCCATGATCTGGCCGTCGTCTCCCATCTTGCCGATCGTGTGCTCGTCATGAACAACGGGCGGATTGTCGAGGAAGGTTCGACCGAACAGATACTGAGAAAGCCCCGCCATCCCTATACGCAGCAATTGCTGGATGCCGTGCCTTCTGCTGCTTCCAAAGGATTTCGGCTGTCGCCCGCATCCGTCACGAAGGCCGAGAGTGAGCCGATGCATGCCGTTCCCAGGTCGAATGCGCGGCAACGCGTGCCTCTGCCTGCAAAGACGATCGATCGGCACAACCATATTCTATCGGCTCGCAATCTCGTAAAGCGCTATGGTGGATCGGGCGGCATCTTTGCCGTCAACGACGTATCCTTCGATCTTGCGGCCGGTGAAGCTCTCGGCATCGTCGGCGAATCCGGTTCCGGCAAGACGACGGTTGCGAAAATCGTTCTCGGCCTGGTCGAACCGGATGACGGTTCGGTCCGTCTTGACGGCGGCGGCTGGAGCAATATCCCCGAGCATGCACGTCGCGCCAGGCGCGCCAGCATGCAGCTTATCGCGCAGGACGCACTCAGTTCTTTCGACCCCCGCTACACCGTCGAGAAGATTATCGGCGAAAGCCTCGATAGCGCCGGCATCTTCGGCACAGCGCGCCGCGAGCGTGTGCTTGAGGTCTTGGACGCGGTCCGTCTCGGCGAGACATTCCTGAAGCGCTACCCGCGAGAGCTTTCCGGCGGCCAGCGTCAACGTGTGGCGATCGCGCGCGCCTTTGCGCCCCGCCCTCGGCTTCTCGTGGCCGACGAGCCGGTTAGCGCGCTCGACGTATCGGTACAGGCGCAGGTGCTGGATCTCCTGGCCGAACTTCAGGCCGCATCCGGGACGTCGCTCCTCTTCATCTCTCACGATCTCGGCGTCGTCCATCACCTGACGGACCGTGTTCTCGTGATGAAGGAGGGACGGATCGTCGAAGCGGGCGCGGTCGAAGAAGTGTTTACCAGGCCACATCACAGCTACACGCGCGCGCTCCTCGAAGCGGTTCCGGCCCTGCCCTGAAACGCACAACTCACGCCGTCGGCGCAGCCCGGCATATTTTGACCGACCAAGGAAATTCGCCATGACGCACAATCGTCCCCGACGCCTGAAGACATTGACCGGAGCAGGAAGCGTCATTTCCGCCGGAAACGACGCAAGCCCCCTCACCGGCATCAAGCGTGCCGTCGAACTCGCCCGCAAGGCGGAAGCAGAAAAGATCACCGGGCTGTTCACGGCCGACCTGCTCCACATCGACCCGGCGGGACTTGCCGGAACCGCCGGCATCCAGGAGCCAATCATCGCACTTGCCGCCTTGAGCCAGGTGACCTCCCAAATCGGCCTGATCGCCACGGTCTCCACGACCTTTCATTATCCTTACAATCTGGCCCGCCAGATCGGCACGCTGGACCATGCAAGTGGCGGACGCGCCGGCTGGAATGCCGTGACCTCCTCGGTCGGAGAAGAGAATTTCGGCGAGACGCTACCAAGTCCGGAGGACCGCTACGAGCGGGCCGCCGAATTCATCGAAATCGTCAATGCGCTCTATGATGCCAATGAACGCAATGCCGCCGAGCGCAAGGCGTCCGGGGCAATTGGCATTGATCCGGCGAAATTCCATCCGATCAACTATCGCGGCAAGCATTTCAAGGTCGACGGTCCCCTAAACGTGCCGCCTTTGCCACAGGGTCGCCCCGTCCAGTTTCAGGCGGGGCAGTCGGAAGCGGGTGTCACCGTCGGCGCTCGATATGCCGAGGTGGTCTATACCTCCCAGCCCAAGCTCGAGGATGCCATCGCCTTTGCCGCGGAACTGCGGCGTCGCGCGACAAGTTTCGGGCGTACGGCCGGCCTGCCCTTCATCATGAACTCCTTCCACTCGGTGATCGGCGATTCCGATGCAGATGTCGCAAGACGCCTGAAGGAAAAGCACGAGCGAATCGACTACGAACAAGGCCGCCTGAAACTGGCGGATATGCTGGGCGGCGATCTCGATCTTTCCGACCTGCCACTGGACAAGCCCTTGCCGGAAACGCTGCTGCCTGAGGTCACCAGCATAAACCGGCGGCGTGGGCGCGTGGAAATTTTCCGCCGCTATGCGCGCGAAGGGCTGACCTTGCGGCAGCTCATCATTCAGGCGCAGGAAACCGGCCACTGGTCGGTGGCCGGCACGCCCGAGCAACTCGCCGATGCGATCGAGGAGCGCTTTCGAGCCGGTATTCTTGATGTTCTCTCCCTGCACGGCTTCGGCAATCCGGACCAGGAGGATCGGCTGGTGAACGGGCTCCTGCCGGAATTGCGGCGGCGGTCGATCATCGACACCGATTATGTCGGGGACGATTTCCGCTCGAATCTGGAGCTGCCGCCCTATGTAGCGGCAGACGGCGCGTTGAATTCGGCAAAGCGCGCCTGATTCCCGGCCGGATCTCAGCCTGTACGTCATCCGCGCCGCCCGACGAGAATAATGCAGGACGACCCACCGCGGTCTCCAAAGCAGCGCTCGAACAAATTGGCAAAGTGGCCGCGTGATACGCCAGGAGCGGTATCATGGTGGCCCCTCCGAACGTCTGCCAGGCACTGTCCCGCGATCTCCGCGGGACAGCGATCTCTTGGCTGCGGCGAGACTATTGATGGATGATGAGGCGAGCTCGGCGTATCCCCTCCACCAGCGCAACAATAACTCCCTCGACCTTTTGCGGCCGATTGGAGTGCTAGAGCTATGAAGCTAATCCTGCCATCGCAAACGATTGAGGAAGAAGCTCTCATTCGGCGTTGGCTGGAAATCGAGATTCTTGGCTGCTCCGTAAATTGACACCATCTGGTAAAGCGGCACGGTCGGTATTTCGCTTGCAATGAAGCTGCCGACCTTTTCGTAGTCGGCAAGACGCTTCTTCTCATCCAGCGATGAGGCTGCTTCATCCAGCAGGGCATCGATCTCGGGCTTGGCAGTGATGGTCCAGCTACTGCCGGAATGAAAGAGTGAATAGAGTGCCCCGTCTGCATCCTGGCAGGCACAGGAAGAGGTACTGATGGCGAGTGTGGGACCATCCGCCGGTCCCTTTTGTATCAATTGCAGGAAGGTTGGCGTATCCACATTGGCGATCTCGACGTCGAACCCGACATCCTGCAGCTCCTGCTGAATGGCTTGCGCAACCCTCTGGTCAAAAAAGGCGCCTATCGTCAGCTGAAATTTGGCCGGTTTGCCGGCGGTGGCGATCAGTGATTTTGCCTTTTCCGGATCGAAAGGCAGCCCCTTGATCGTATCGCTCCAGCCGAAATGTGCCGGCGTCACCATCTCGGCGATCGGCTTGTCCAGTCCGCCGAGAATACCCTGCGTAATGCCTTCCTTGTCGATCGCATAGGCCAGCGCCTGACGAAGCTCAAGCTTGTCGAATGGCGGCTTGTTCGGATTGATGCGGATATAGGCGAGCCGCTCCGTGAGAACAGGCAGCGCCTTGGCATTCGGCGACACCTGCAATTGCGCCGCCTGGTCCGAGGTCATCGCCCTTGCCAGATCCACCGTGCCGGACTGAATGTCGGCCAGCCGCGTCGATGCATCGGGCACGGCACGGAAGACGGCCGTTGCAAACGGCCCCTTCGCTCCCCAGTAGCTGTCATTGCGCGCAAGCGTTACCGAAACGCCCTTGTCCCATTTTACGAAACTATATGGGCCGCTCCCGACCGGCTGAAGGTCGAAGGCTGCATTCCCGACCTTCTCGACGACGTGTTGAGGAACGATGGATAGGTTCGTCAAGGCGGCAAGGAGAGCGGGAGAGCTTGTCTTCAAGGTTAACGTCACCTGGTGATCACCGGTCACGGCAGCCTTGAGGATCTTGCCAAATTGCGCGCGCTGCGGACTTGCAAATTTGGGGTCGATGATGCGGTTGATACTGAACGCTACGTCGCCGGCTGTCAGAACGCTTCCGTCGTGGAAGTGAACGTCGTCGCGAAGCGTAAACGAGATCTCGGTATCCGAGATGTTTTTCCACGCAGTGGCGATCTGCGGAACGATCTTGCCCGCATTATCACGGGTGACAAGGTTGTCGAAGATGTTGCGATAGACGAAGTAGCTATCGGGATTCCATTGCAGTTGCGGATCGAGCGTCGACGGCTCATTGACGAGGTCCACCACGATCTGCTGCTTTTCGGCCGCCTGGGCCGCAGTCACGAAGGGCAGCATCGAGAAGCCGATGCCCGCACCCAACACAAGAAGCTTATGCCACTTCATTTTTCCAATTCCTCACATGATCGATCATTGATGACGGTGGTCAGACCCTGCCATCCTCGGCGAGATCGGCGGCGATCATGTCGCGCCCTTGATCCCAACCGGGGGAGCCCGCAGGTGACAGGCGGCTTGATGGTTCCGTCCCAAGAGGTTCAGCGCCGGTGACAGCTCCTGGCAAATGGCTGCAGCAATCGGACATCGCGTCGAAAAGCGACAACCGGCGGGCGGGTTGGCCGGGCTCGGCAAGTCGCCTTCGAGAAGGATGCGCTGCCGTTGACGCTGGGCGACAGGATCGGGCAACGGCACCGCACTAAGCAAAGCCTCGGTATAGGGATGCGTCGGGCGAGCAAAGACATCGGTCGTCGCCCCGACCTCGGCAATACGGCCGAGATACATGACTGCTATACGGTCGGCGAAATGGCGAACGACCGACAGGTCGTGAGAGATGAACAGATAGGAAAGACCAAACTGACGCTGCAGCTCGAAGAGCAGATTGAGGATTTGCGAGCGGATCGACACGTCAAGCGCGGAGACCGGTTCATCCAGGATCAGCAGTTTCGGCTGAAGCGCGATCGCCCTTGCGATGACGATGCGCTGGCGCTGGCCGCCTGAAAATGCGTTCGGCTTGCGATTGGCATGTGCCGGATTGAGCCCGACCAGCTCCAGAAGCTCCGCGACCCGTCGACGCCGCTCCTGCCCAGTCCCGACGCCATGAATGGCAAGCGGCTCGGCAATGCTGTCACCAATATCCATTCTGGGATTAAGCGCGGAGACGGGGTCCTGAAACACGATCTGAATATCCCGCAGCCGCGCCGCGGAACGATCTGCACCTCTGGACGCAAGATCGCTGCCCTCGAAGAAAATTTGCCCCGAGCTTGGCTTTTGCATTCCGACGACGGCCGCGCCGAGCGTCGACTTGCCAGACCCGGATTCACCGACAAGCGCAAGACTCTGTCCGGCTTCGATATCCAGATCGACTCCATCGACAGCTCTCAGCAATCCTGCCGAATGCCCGAAAAAGCCGCGACGGATAGGGAAATGCACATGCAGATCGCGAATTGAAAGCAGCGGCGCGGTCATACCAGGCCCCCGATACGATCCTGGTGCCAGCAGGCAGCACTATGGCTCGCCGCCATCGGCTCGAGCAGCGGCACTTCGCGACAGTCTTCATCCGCAAGCGGGCAACGCGTCGAGAACCGGCATCCGGCCGGCCATGCGCCTGCATCGGGCACCATCCCCTTGATCGTCGGTAAAAACTGCCCGGCGTCGCTGCCATCCAAGCGCGGAATGGTTGACAGCAGCAATCTCGTATAGGGATGCCTCTGTTGCCTGAAGATCGCACCGACGTCGCCAACTTCGACAATCCGGCCGCCATACATCACGGCGACCTGGTCGGCGATATCCGCGACCACACCCATGTCATGGGTAATCATCAGGATTGCGGTTCCGGTTTCATCGCGCAGTCGTTTCATCAAATCGAGGATCTGCGCCTGAATGGTGACATCGAGTGCCGTCGTCGGCTCGTCGGCAATCAACAGGCGCGGCCGTGTGATCAAGGCCATGGCAATCATGACGCGCTGGCACATGCCCCCCGACAGCTCGAACGGATATTGCCGTGCGCGCATTGCCGCCTCGGGGATGCCGACATCTGCAAGCATATCGATCGCCTGATGCCATGCCTGCCGGCGACCGAGTCCGCGATGAACGATGAGACTCTCTGCAATCTGACGGCCGACCGGCATCAGCGGGTTGAGCGAGGCGACGGGCTCTTGAAATATCATTGCGAGCTCGCTGCCGCGCAGCCGCATCAAATCCTTCCTATCGAGGCGGGAAAGATTGCGCCCATTCAGCTGCACCGAGCCGCCGACCATGGCTGCTGCAGCCGGAAGAAGCCCCATCACGGCGAAAGCCGTCATCGATTTGCCGCATCCCGACTCGCCAACGATACTTACGATCTCGCCGGCATTGACCGACAGGCTGACACCATCGACCACGGCCTTGTCGCTGATGGAGACCTGCAGCATGTCTACGCTCAAGACTGGTGCCGTCATCAGATAATAGCCTCGCGGACGGCCGCCCACGGATTGCGCGGATGAACCATGCCGGTATTCACGCCATCGCGTCGCATCACGACCGACGGCACAGCAAAATTGACCGGATAAAGCGTGTCATCGATCACCTGAACGTCGAAGTCGGCGGCAACGGACGCGGCCACCTCGGCCCCGGCCGTTCGGCTCACTCTGATCGTCGTACCGCTGGCATCGATGCGCGGACTGAAGAGCGCATTCTCCAACGACATGCCGAAAGCCAGGACGTAGGACAGGATTTGCGCGACAGCCGGTACGATCTGCCTTCCCCCTGCTGCGCCAAGAGCCAGCTCCGGCAGACCATCGTACGTCGCAATGATCGGGCACATATTGGCAAGCGGCTGCTTGGCCGGAGCAATCGAATTCGGATGCCCCGGCCTTGGATCGAACCACATCAAGCCATTGTTGAGAGCAAATCCCAATTCAGGCACCACGACCTTGGAGCCGAAACGGGATAGAAGCGTATTGGTGAGGGAAACCATGGTCCCTTGTGCATCGACCACGCTGATATGGCTGGTACAGCTCTCGCCAGCGGCATGCCCCATATGTTTGAGACGATATTCGCTGGCGCGACGTAACGCCCGCGCAAAGGCAAGAGCCGCCGCTCCCGAATGCGGATCGGCATTGCGCGGAAGGCCTTCAAGCTCATTGAGCGCCGCAAGCAAGGTTGGGCCGCCGGAAAGGCCCGGCACCGCATGGACGCGCCGCCCTATGTAAGAGCCGATGGCGGGCTGGAGCCACTTCGGCGCATAGGTACGCAGATCCGCTTTCGAAAGAACGGAGCCGCCCTTCGAAAGATCCGCGACCAGCAGCTCCGCAATCTGGCCGTCGTAGAAATCGCGCGCTCCCTCATGCGCCAGCCTTTCCAGCGATGTGGCCTTGGCCTTCATCGGCAGGAACAGCGATCGGCCGCCTTCCGGTACGCGCGGCGCGCGGCCATCGCGAAGGAAGAGATCGGCGGCACCCTTGAATTGCGCGAGATTGTGGCCGTCAATGGCGAGCGCGAGGGCTGCATACCAATCGACCTGCAAACCACGATGGGCGTGTTCGATTGCCGGAGCCAGGGCATCGGCCCAGGAAATGGTACCGAAGCGATCGAGCGCCTCGGCAAAGCCGGCAACGGCTCCGGGAACGCAAATCGACCCGTAACCGAGCAGATTGCGATCGCCTTGGACAGAGGGCCATTCGAACCAGTCACCATCCCGGCCAGCAACCAGGGGGTAATCATCAGGCCGAAGGGCGGCCGGCGAAATGACATTGAAATCGAGCACGTCGACCGCCCCGGAACCGCCGTCGGCCCGCAGCATGAAGCCGCCCCCGCCAATGCCGGAAAGCCATGGTTCCACGACGCTGAGAACAAGAGCGGTGACGATGGCCGCATCGACGGCATTGCCGCCTGCCGAAAGGACGCGAGCCCCGGCCTCGGCCGCCAGCCAGTTCTGGCAGGCGACCAGGCCGTGTTTGCTGCGTGTCTCCTGTTTGCCGATCGACCAGGTCTCGTTCATGGCCTTGCCCCGAAACGCCGTGCGCCTATGGCGGCAGGAATGGCCGAGGCAACGGAAAACCGACCGGAATTCACCGAGGAAGCGTGATGCCTTGCAATTTCGGCGCCAGTCGCAATCCAGGTGCCGGTTTCAGCTGTCATGGCTTCCAGCAGCTTTTCGAGCTTGGCGATGCGCTGTGCCCTGCCGGAAATCCAGTCATGAACCGTCAGGGTGAAGAGTCCCCCGAAGCGGTGCAACGCCCGCCATTCGGCAAGCCAGTCTTCCAGCACAGCACTACCGGAGACGGGTGCCCATCGTTCGTTGCCGCTACCCTCGAACTTGTAAAAGATCGCGTCGTCCAGGGCCCACTGGACGGGAATCTCGACAACGCCATCGATATCGTAGGGATGATCGAAGCCCATCAGCGAGGAGTCATAGGCAAGCCCGCGCGCCTTGATCTCAGCCAGCATTTGCGGGGTCATCTCCCAGGCGGGCGAGCGAAAGCCTACCGGCAGCCTTCCTGTCTGTCGTTCAAACAGTTCGAGGCTATTGTCGAGAGCCGCACTGAATTCATCCTCACGGATGTCACGAACCAGTTCGTGGAAATAGCCGTGCAGCCCTATCTCGTGTCCGGCAGCGAGAAGGGCCGGAAGCAGATCGGGATCGAATTCCGCCACCACAGCCGGCACATAGAAACTTGCCTTCACGCGATAGCGGTCGAAGAGGTCGAGAAGACGACCGAGCCCCGAACGCAACCCGAAGCGGCGGATCTCAAGCCGCGCGAGACGATCCGGAACACCGTCCCGATGCTCCCACAGATAAGGAGCGATCGCATCGACATCGACGCTCAAAAGGACGGCGCTCTGCTTTCCCTCCGGCCATTCGTAGGCCGGAAAAGAAGAAAAGCCCTTTGTCGACCGGGCTCGATCCTCGACCATGTTCCTATCCTCCTGCCTTGCCTCAGAGCGCCTTCTTCTTCGCCTGGAAGACGGCAAGCGAGCCGATCGAATTGCCGCCATCGACGGTCAGCGTCGCGCCCGTGACATAGGCGGCTGCATCCGATGCCAGATAGAGGACGGCGGTCGCGGCATCCTCCGGTGACGAAATCCGGCCGAGCGGAATGTTGCCGACGACGGTGTCGATATGTTCCTGCGTGAGGTGGCTGACGTCGCTGCCCGGTGCAAAGCCGGGCTCCACGATATTGACCCGGATGTCGAATTCGGCAAGCTCGAGCGCCAACCCCTTGTTCAGACGGTCGAGTGCGGTCTTCGAGGTGCAATAGGGAACGACCGTGCTGCGCATCTTGCGCGAGGCGCCGGAAGAAATATTGACGATCGAGCCCTTCACGCCCTTGCCGATCATCTGAAGGGCAACACCCTGGGAGAGCAAAAACGGCGCGCGAAGATTGATGTCGAAGATCCGGTCCCAGTCCTCGGCGGTCAGGTCGAGCAGGAAGCCGGACGGATAAATGCCGGCATTGTTGACGAGGACGTCGGCTGAGCCCCAGTGCCCGGCGATGGCGGAAAGGAGCGACTTGATATCGGCATCGGAGGTCAGATCCGCCACGTGCTGCAGATGGCCCTTGCCGATCTCCTGCGCTGCCGAGGCAAGGCGGGAACCATCGGCGTCCGTCAGGAGAAGCTCTGCTCCGGCATTGGCGAAGGCCTTGGCGATCCAGCCGCCGAAAATGCCGGCAGCCCCTGTGACGACCACACGCTTGCCTTTGAAATCTTCAGAGAAATCGACCATTCTTAAGCACTCCTTGGGTCGAGGCGATCCCTCAGGAAATCGCCCAGAACGTTGACGGATAAAACAAGAAGAAAAAGTGCCAGTCCGGGCATGACGGAGAGCCACCAGGCATTGGCAACATAGTTGCGGCCAACCGAAAGCATCGCCCCCCAGCTTGCGGTCGGCGGCTGCACGCCGAGGCCGAGGAAGGACAATCCTGCTTCGAACAGCACCATCAGACCGAATTCGAGGGTGGCGACGACGACGAGCGCACCCGCGATGTTCGGCAGGACATGGTAGCGCAGCACCCTCAGCCATCCGGCGCCCATCGCACGCGAAAGCCGGAGATAGGACATATTGGTGATAACAAGGGTCTGGGCAAAGGCGACACGCGCGTAACGCGGCCACCGTGTAAGCGCCAGAACAAGGATGACATTCTGCAGGCCCGGACCGAGCGTTGCCACGGTGATGATGGCAAGCAGAATAGCAGGCACCGAAAGCACGATGTCGACGAGGCGCATGATCACGATTTCGACCCAACCGCGATAAAAGGCGGCAAGCATTCCGAAAATGCAGCCGGCAATGCCAGACAGCAGTACCGACGCGAATGCGACGAGCAGCGAAACGCGCGCTCCGTATATCAGACGGCTTAGCGTATCGCGTCCCAGCTCGTCGGAGCCGAACAGGAAATGCGTCGCGCGGATAACGGTGCCTGGCGGCTTCAGGCGTCCAAGAAGGTTCTGTGCATTCGGGTCGTAAGGCGCGATCAGAGGAGCGAATATGGCCGCAAGGACAATGACCATCAGGATCATGACCGAGAGCACGACTGTCAGCGGCGGCTTTCCGGCCAACCTGTTTGCTTTGGCGAGAGCCGCAATCATGCCGGTCTCCCGCCAAGACGAATGCGTGGATCGATGAGGCTGTAGAGCAGGTCAGCGGCAAGATTGAGCAGGATCGCCACCGCCGCGCCGATCAGCACGATGCCCTGGACCACCGCGAAGTCGCGCGCGCTGATGGCTTGCATGGTCAACTGGCCGAGGCCCGGCCACGCAAAGACTGTTTCGATGATGATAGCGCCGGTCAACAGATTGGCGATTTCAAGCGCCGAGATCGTCACGATCGGGACCGCGGCATTGCGCATGAGATGGTGGAAGACCAGACGATAAGTCGACAGCCCCTTGGCATGGGCCGTGCGAACATAATCCTTGCTCAGCTCATCGAGAACGGAGGTGCGCGTCACACGGGCAAAGGTCGCCATCGACAGAAGACCGAGAGCGAAGGACGGCATCAGCAGGCTTTCGAGCCCGTTGGCCCCGGACGGCGGCAGCCAGCGCAGAAAGACGCCGAAGAACATGATGAGCAGGACCGAGGTCCAGAATGTCGGCATGGATTGCCCGACCAGCACCAGGCCTATCAGCCAGCGGGCTTCCCAGCGCTTGCGCCGGACGGCCAGCACGACGCCGATCGGCACGCCAAACCCGATGGCGACCAACAAGGCGCCAGCCGCAAGCTGCAACGTGTAGGGAATGCGGCTGGCGATGATCTCGACCACCGGCAGGTTCTGCACATAGGAGCGCCCGAGGTCGAATTGCGCCAGACTGGAGAGGAAATGGAAATACTGGATGTAGAGCGGTCTGTCGAAGCCAAGAGCGGTCCGCATGACATCGATATCGGCCTGAGTGGCACCTTGTGGCACCAGCAACAGCACAGGATCGCCGGTCAGGCGCTGCAGAAAGAAGACCAGCGTTATGACACCGAACAAGGCGATGAAGGCCTGGATCAGGCGTCTGGCGATAAAGGCAGCCATCCCCTTTTCCTTTCCCCGACGATCCGGGCCTCGACAAACGCTAGGCTAAACGCAGTTCGAACTTCGCCATGCCGGCTCTAATCGTGCCAGCTTACCCTGTTGAGGAAGAAGCTCTCATTGGCCGTCGGCTTCCATTCAAGCTTATCGGACGCACCGTAGATAACGGCGGCCTGATACAGCGGCAGGATCGGAACATCCTTTGCAACGACCGTGGCGACATCCTTGTAGGCCTCAAGCCGCTTCTTCTCGTCGAGCGTATTGCGGGCGCTGTTGAGGAGCGCGTCAATGCTCGGGTCCGACACTGCGGAAAATGAACTGCTGCTATGCAGAAGCGGGAAGGATATGCCATCCGCATCCTGGCAGGCACAGGACCACCTGCCGAAGGAGATGGCCGGCTGCTTGATTTTCTCGCTCTGGACCCGCTGCAGATAGGTAGCGAAGTCCACCGTCTCGACATTCACCTTGAAGCCGACGTCATTGAGCTGCTGCACGATTGCCTGGACGATCCGTTGATCGAAGGTCGGCGAGGTCAGAAAGGCAATCGGCTGTGTCGCGCCGCTGCCGGCCTTTTCCACGAGCTCATGTGCCTGTTTTGGATCGAAGGGAAGGCCCTCGATACCCGGAACATATCCCGTATAGTCCGGCGAGGCCAGTTGCGGGACGGGTTTGTCATAGCCGCCGAGCAGGCCGTCGACGATCGACTGCTTGTCGATAGCATAGGCTACGGCACGCCGCAAGTTGACATCGTTGAACGGGGGGATGGATGGATTGAGCTTCAGATAGGCGATGCGTTCCGTCACCGCCGTCAGCACCTTGATGCCGCCTGCCCCCTGAAGCTGGGCAGCGAGATCCGGATCGAGCGTCACGGCGAGATCCGCACTTCCGGCCTTTAGATCGGCGACGCGGGTGGCGGCGTCCGGCACGGCACGAAATTCGGCACTTTGAAAATAGCCCTTGCTGCCCCAGTAGCCATCATTGCGCACCAGGGAAACGGCAACGCCGCGCTGCCACCTTTCGAACTTGTACGGACCGGAACCGACAGGCGAAAGGTTGAAGGCATCGTCGCCTATGGCCTCGACAACATGCTTCGGTACGATGGAAAGCTTGACGAGCTGCGCCAAGAGCACCGGATAGGGTCCGTTGGTGCGAATGGTCACCTCATGCGGGCCAGTGACCGCCGCCGATAGGATCTTGTTGAACTGGCTAAGCTGCGGGCTTGCAAACTTCTTGTCGATGATGCGATTGACGCTGAAGGCCACATCGTCCGGCGTCAGTTTTTGGCCATCATGAAAGACTGCGTCATCGCGCAATGTGAAGGCAACTTCAGTGTCCGACTTATAGGTCCAGGCCGTAGCGATCGCAGGTGCGATCTTGCCATTGTCGTCGCGCGTCACCAGCTGGTCGAAGATATTGCGATAGACGAAATAGCTGTCCGGATTCCATTGCTTCTGCGGGTCGAGCGACGACGGCTCGCTCACAAGGTCGATCACGACCTTGTCCTTTGCCACGGCGTGACCCGCAACAGACATCGTCGCCGCAACCGAAACGGCAATCATTAGGGTTCTTATCGCTCGCATCTAAAAATCCTTTTTCAAAAACGATCGCTCCCGGACGGGACGAGAAATACGGGCCTCATCACTTGATGCCGAAGCACGCTTGGCTTTGCGCCCCGCGGGCGCAACAAGCTCCGACTTCAACAGACTTGCCTGGGTAAATTCGGCAAAGGCATCACAGGCACGCTTGAGCAGCTTTGCCGCGTCGCCGTTGCGCTGCGTCTTCTTGGCCGCAACGAAATCGGTCCAGTCGACCGCCTCGAGACGCTGGACGGACGATGCCTCGAAGAAATTGAGGTAATAGTCGGCCCTGTGCCACAGGATATCCAGCCAATCGGCAATCAGCGGCGCCTTGAGACGTGCCGCGAGCAGATTCCTGATCTGCAGCTCGTATTCCCGAATGAGAGAAAGCTGCGATCCATGAGCTGAACCTCCCAATCGCAAGGCCGCCTGCATGTCACACAGGGTTTCCAGCCGGGCGATATCGTCACCGGACAGATCGACATCCGCGAGAAGCGGCTCCAACTGGGCTCGGCCAAGCGTAATTTCTCGCAGACCCAACGCCGTGATGGAGCAAACCCGCCATCCGCTTCTTGGCTGAGCTGAAACGAAACCCTTGTGCGCCAGGCGGCTGAGTGCGGATCGAACGACCCCACGCCCGAACCGATAGGTATCGCAAAGAACCTGTTCGGAGAGCCGCTCGCCCGGAGAAAACTCGCCGAGCTTGATCGCATTGCGAATCCTGTCTTCAGCAATCGCAACGAGATCACTGGGACCTTGGGTAAGAAAAGGACTTTGGTGGTCAAGCATATTATGAAACTAACATCTCAGTTTCTAAAACTGAAGTCTCAAATATCCTATTCTTCATCTTTTTTGTAGAGAATTTTTGCACGCCCAGCCGCTTGTCGGGTTCGAAATTGCAAGCGACGGTCGAGGGGATGAGCGCTGATTGAGACCAGACGACCAAGGAACGGGGATAATCGCTGCCGCGCCGATATGTCAGCTCCAACCGGAGCGACCGTCACGAACCCGATCTGTAAGGATAGCCCGAACGCTATCAATGAGAAGATATCGGCGACATCAGTGGATCCTCACCGACTATCTCAATCAGGAAGTCGAGAACCGTCCTGATGCGCAACGGCAGGTTCCGACGCGATGGATAGACGACGCTGATCGCGAACCGGCTCGGCGGAAAGTCTGGCATGACGTTCACCAGCCTGCCTTCCTCGATGTCGGACCCGACGAGAATGTGGGAAAGCACGGCAATCCCATTGCCCGCGAGCACGGCACGGTGGACGGCAACCGCGTTGCTGGCGACGAGGCGCGGCGCGATACGCACGGCAACGTCCTCGGCGCCATTTGAAAACGACCATGCCCGGCCGTTTCCCGCACGATTGTAACAAATGCAATCATGAGCGCTGACATCGTCAGGCGTTTTAGGCGCTGCCCGTCCCTGCAGGTAGGAGGGCGCGGCAACAAGAAAGGCCGTCGTCCACCCAATTCTGCGGCACATCAGACTGCAGTCCGCAACCGTTCCCAGCCGCACCTCGAGATCGATCCCCTCTTCGACCAGATCGGACGGTTCCTCGCGAAAGAGCAGGTCGACGGAAAGCCCTCGATGCCGTTCGAGCAGCGTCCCGAGCCGATCGCTGACGTAAAGCCCGAGCGGTGTCGGCAGGGCCAGTCGTACCTTGCCAGCCACCCGCCCGCCATCCCGACATGTGGTTTCGCTAAGAGCCTCGACCGCTTCGATGACCTTGAGTGCCATCGGGATGATCTGCTCCCCCTCCGCCGTCAATGCAAGCGCGGTCGTCGTGCGATGCAGGAGGCGCATGTTGAGGTGTGCCTCCAGCGCCGAGACCTGCCGCGACACCGCCGGCTGCGTCCGCCTGAGGTCGGCGGCGGCTGCGGAAAACGAGCCGGTTTCCACCACTCTCATGAAGGTTTGCAACGCGCATACGATATCCATTCCCCACTCGCCCCATACTTTTCAGCATAAGCTTTATGCCCGAACCTTAGTTCGTTAGGGCTTGCCTGTCCAGTTATTACGGATATCTTTTATCCACAAGGACATTTTATATCCTTAATAATGGAGGCGACCATGACACAGCGTTTGAACTATGCCCAGCAATCCCCGGAACTCTTCAAGAAACTCTCAGAACTCAGCATGGCTCTGAAGGACAGTGCCATCGAACAGAAGATCCAGGACCTCGTTCATATCCGCGCATCGCAGATTAACGGCTGCGCTTTCTGCCTGGACATGCATGTGAAGGAAGCCAAGATTCATGGCGAGAGCGAACTGCGGCTCTACCACATCGCCATCTGGCGGGAATCCAATCTCTTCATTCCTCGGGAACGCGCAGCACTCGCCTGGACGGAAGCGGTGACGAAACTGCATGAAGGCGGCATTCCCGACGAGCTCTACGAGCGTGTGCGCGGCCAGCTTTCCGAGAAGGAAATTTCCGATCTCACCTTCTCGATCATGGTCATCAATGCCTGGAACCGCGCCAGCATCGCCTTCAAGACCGTGCCGGGCTCGGCCGACAAGGCCTATAGCCTCGACAGGGCCGGCCTCAACTAGGTCTCTCGCCCAAAAGACCCATTGAATGATGCTCGGCCGTTTAGGCGGCCGCGGCAAAGACATCTCATGACAATCGTTTCAACCGTGGAGCCGGCCAAATCGGCTCTGAGATCTCGATCAACAGGAGACAAACATGGACCTGGACAACACTTCTCATCCCGTTAAGTCAAGCCCTGACGAGCTGGTTCCATCGCGCTATGCGGTGCGGATCGGCGATATCGAGGTGCTGGTAATCAGCGACGGCGTGCTGCCATTGCCAACCAAGATGCTGGGACATAATGCCGACCCGACCGAGCGCGCGGCATGGCTGAACGACATGTTCCTGCCGCAGGACGCTTTCGATTGGGCACTGAACGCGGTCGTGGTGCGCAGCGGCAAGCAAACTATCCTTATCGACGCGGGGCTGGGGCTGGACCCCGAGTTGAACCTGCCGCGGGCCGGACAATTGATCAAGCGACTGGAAGCCGCCGGCATCGACCTCGGATCCGTGACCGACGTGGTACTGACCCACATGCATATGGACCACGTTGGCGGGCTGCTCGTCGGCGGGGTTAAGGAGCAACTGCGTCCGGACCTCAAGATCCATGTGGCGGCGGCCGAGGTCAAATTCTGGGAGGCGCCCGACTTCTCTCATGTGTCGATGCCGCCCGGCTTCCCGGACGCGCTTCGCGCTGCCGCCAAGCAGTTCAGAAAGGAATATGAGAGCCATCTGCGATTGTTCGATGACGAGTACGAAGTGGCACCGGGCGTGGTCGTCTCTCGAACGGGCGGCCACACGCCCGGTCACAGCGTGGTCCGCGTCGCGTCCGGCAAAGACGGGCTGATGTTTGCCGGCGATGCCGTGTTCGCGGTCGGCTTCGAACACCCCGATTGGTTCAACGGCTTCGAACACGACCCGGAAGAGGCTGCGCGCGTGCGCGTCCGTCTTTTGCAGGAGTTGGCGCAGACCGGCGGACTTCTGGTGGCCACCCATATGCCGTTCCCCTCGGTCGGCCATGTGGCAGCCGACGGCGATGTCTTCCGTTGGGTACCGGTGTTCTGGGACTACTAACTCTCTGGTGGGCGAGTGCCGCGCCGGCGTGCAGCCTGCAGGGCTGCACCTCGCCCACCCGAGCAGATTTAAGGCGCCGTCAGACGGGCCTGACCCGTAAGCAATCATATGAGAAACGAACGAACAATGCGGCGCGCCAGGCGCCGCGAATGGAGAAGCTCATGAAAATCGTCATCATTGGCGGAACCGGCCTCATCGGTTCAAAGACGGCCGACCGCCTTCGTAAGCAAGGCCACGAAGTCATCGCCGCGGCCCCGAACACCGGCGTCAATACGATTACCGGTGAAGGTCTCGGCGAAGCATTGGCCGGCGCTTCCGTCGTCATGGACCTCGCAAACTCGCCCTCCTTCGAGGACAAGGCGGTGCTCGAATTCTTCGAAACGTCAGGCCGCAATCTGGTGGCGGCGGAAAAGGCAGTCGGCGTGAAGCATCATATCGCCCTTTCCATCATCGGCGTCGATCGCCTGCCCGAAAGCGGCTACATGCGCGCCAAGGTCGCCCAGGAAAAGATCATCCGGGAATCCGGCATTCCCTATACGATCGTCCATTCGACGCAGTTCATGGAGTTCCTGAGCGGCATCGCCCAATCCGGCACGGTCGGCGATACGGTGCACCTGTCGCCGGCCTATGTACAGCCGATCGCTTCCGACGATGTGGCCGACAATATGACCGTCGTTGCGAACTCTACGGCAATCAACGGCATCGTCGAGATCTCCGGTCCGGAACGTGTCCGGCTGAATGAGCTCGTTGCCCGCTATCTCAAGGCGATGGGCGATAGCCGCAAGGTCGTGGCGGATCCGGAAGCCCGCTATTTCGGTGCCCGTCTGGAAGACGGCTCACTTGTCTCCAGCGGCAATCCGCGCCTCGGCCGCATCACCTTCGAGCAGTGGTTCGCAACCTCCGCCCGCAAGTGACCGCAAACGGTATGGCGCCCTGGCGCCATACCGCCCAAATCTCAAGAAAGGAATTCGAGATGATCAAGTCTATCCTCGGCCTTACCCTGGCCGCCCTCCTGTCCACGGCAGCTGCTGCCCACGATGCCGGCGAGAAGGATGCCAAGGTCACGCTGGTCTACGAGCACGAACTGCCGAACGTTCCCGGCAAGAGCATCAAGAGCGTCCTCGTGGAATATGGTCCGGGCGGTTTTTCCTCGGCCCACACCCATCCGAACTCGGCCTTCATCTATGCAACGGTGCTTGAAGGGGCGATCCGCAGCCAGGTCAATGACGGCCCGGTCAAGGTCTTCAAGGCCGGAGAGAACTTTTCCGAAATGCCGGGCGACCGCCACGGCGTGAGCGAGAATGCCAGCAAGACCCAACCCGCAAAGCTGCTGGCCGTCTTCGTCGTCGACACCAGCCAGAAGGAACTGACCTTCCCGATCAAGAAGTAGCCGGATGCGGGATGGGTGCCCCCCGAGGCACCCGTCCCTTCCCGACCTCAGGAAATCATCGTCGATGAGCCCTATCATGTTTGGCGAACATCATTTTCTGCCGCTCGTCCTGATCAATCTGCTCGGGCTGGCCGGCATTCTCATTTGGCATATTCAGGGGCGCCGGCGTCCGACCGCGCGCCTCGTCGTGCAGATACTGTTTTTTTCCTGCATGAGCCTCGTACTCTGGCTTGCGGGAATTTCGCCGTATCATCTCGATGACGGCGAGCTGCGGGATGCCGGCATGCTGCTCGCCAAGTCCGCAAGGGTCCTCTGGTGGCTGCATCTTGCCTGGACGATGATCGGCTTCGTCCACATCTACCTCACCCTCAACCGCCGACCGCAGGAGGCGCATCTCCTCCAGGACCTGATCGTCGGCATCGTCTATCTCGGCGTGGCATTATCGGTCATCGGCTTCGTCTTCGGCGCACCCGTCGGCCCGCTGATTGCCACCTCAGGCATCGTCGTCGTCATCATCGGCCTTGCGCTGCAGAACACGCTAGCCGATGTCTTTTCCGGGATCGCGCTGGCGCTCGGCCGAGCCTACGTCATCGGCGATTGGATCCAGCTCGCCGATGGCACGGAAGGGCGCGTCGTCGAGACCAACTGGCGCTCCACCAACCTGCTTTCGGGCGCGCATAACGTCGTCGTCCTGCCAAACAGCGTGCTGGCGAAGCAGGGCGTCACCAATCGCAGCCGCCCGGATGAAGCGCACCAGATCTCGCTGACGATACGAGTATCCGCCATTCACAAGCCGCGGCTTGTCGAGGAGGTCATGCTTGCTCTCCTGCAGGGCTGTGAAAGGATCGTCACGAACCCGCCGCCGGCCGTCGCGCTCAAGACGATCGACGCAATCGCCATCGAGGTCGAACTGTTCTTCCGCGTCGCGAGTGCGGCGAGCCGCATATCGGCCCAAAACGAGATCATCGATCTCATCTATGAACATTGCAGGACGAACGGAGTGTCATTGGCGATGCCGGCACAAAGCCTCGTCTGCGTCCCCGTGGGCGAACAGAGGGAACAGGCAGCGCTTAGGGCGATTTCATCCGGCGCGCTCTAGCACCCATTCGAAGGAGCTTTTCCAGAGTTCCGGCGGTATCTCCTTCGACAAGATGCCGACGAGATCGGACAATTTGACGCCGCGCAGTTTTTCGCGCCACGCTTCGTCGGCCTCCCACATGATGCGCGCGACCGCGCACGGGTTGCTTTCGCAATAACCCTTGGGGCGGCAGGGGTTATTGGCGCGAATATTGGTGCAGACGAAGGTTCGCTGCTGCCCCTCGACGGCCTCCACGATCTCCAGAAAGGTGAGATCCGCGGGCGGTTTCGCCAATCTATAGCCGCCGGAGGGGCCGAGCGCCGTATCGACAAGCCCGGCCTGGGACAGGCTCTGTAGGGCCTTGGAAAGATATTCCTTGGGAAGGCCATGGAATTCAGCGAGCGCCTTGGTCGAGAGATAGCGGCCATCGGGCAGACCTGCGAGAATGGCGCAACAATGGAGAGCCCATTCGACTTGGCTTTTCAAAATCATAAATTCATTCCAAAGGCCCGCGGCTAGCATACATCAATCAAGGATAAAGAATATCCTTATTTACTCGCCATGTAAACAAATTCCGAGATGCAGATTTACCCCTCATAGCACTGGACATGTATCGGCGGAGCGATCTTTACGGCCTTCCACTAGCAACCAAATAACCTATGCAGTCGGCTCGTTACGGCCGATTTGCGTTGCGATCTAAACCGGTGCCTGTTTGATGAGATACTGGCAAATCAAACGATCATCACGGAGGCATTGCTCGGTCGCTGGCCGTCCGGTTGCTTCGGAAAAAAATGCCGCAAGCGCCCGGCAAACACATTTTTCTTCGCGAACAGCACTTCCAAGCGGGCAGCTATAGTTTCGAACGAGTACACCGTTCGGCTGAACGATCGCTTCGGTGCTGGCGCCGAGCGCATCGGCAGCGGCCATGGCGGCTTGCAACCCACTCTGGAAGTCGGCCGGTTTGGCCAGTCCCGCATCGCGCGCCATCTGGCGCCCGGCTTGATCGAGTATGTCGGCAAGATCTGCCGGCTCCTTGCGATCGGCTAGCACTTTCAAAAGGCTAAGCAGGATCACCCGATAACCGCCCGAAGCGACGTCTTCGCTGCCGGGCGATGCCTCATAGAGAACTGCGGGTTTACCAAGTCCGCCATATTGGCGCAGTTTGCTGCGACGAATGAGGCCTTCCGCCTCCAATTGCTTGACCTGCACGTTGATCGCATTGCGCGTCACGCCAAGCTGTTCGCACAGGTCGGAAACCGTAAGTGGATTTCGTCGCAGCAGGCTCAAAATGTCATTCTTCGTGGTCACTGCTCACCGAATCTTTCCCAATCGACATTGGATAGCCGACATCGGCGCGCACATCAACAAAAACATTAATAACAATTATTATTGTCATTAATGTCGTCAAGTGCTATCTCGCTCTTGCCAAGCCGATGTTCTCGCAACTGTCGGGACGGACTTGGTGAACGGATCACCTGAACCCTTCGGACTAGGGCCACGTGATGTTCAGAACGATCGAGTCTTGGGGACAGGACGATCAGCTCAAATGGAGAAGGAAACCAGAAAATGACGACCCGCAAACACCTCCTGCAGCCTGTTGCTGCGACCATTTTCGTGTCTGCTTTGGCGCTTACAGCGGGAACCGCAAGTGCCGAAAGTTACAAGGCGCACCTCACCCCGCTCAATGTCGGCAAGATCGGCACCTCCGCCGAAGGCGATGCGACCTTCAAGATCGTTGGCGACAATCTCGAGGTCCATATCAAGATGAAGGGCGTTCCTGCCAACATCGAGCATTGGGAGCATTTCCATGGTTTTCCGGATGGTCGGAACGCCACCTGCGCCACGCCTGCCCAGGACAAGAACAAGGATGGCTACGTGGATCTCGGCGAGACCGAGCCGGTCATGGGCATGACGATGGTGCCATTCAACGACAAGCCGGAAGAGATGAACATTCCGACGAACACCTACCCGCACGCCGATGCATCGGGAAGCTATGAGTACACGAAGATCGTACCGCTGAAGGCGCTCCAGGAAAAATTCGGCGAAACCTACAAGGGCGGCTCTATCGATCTCGACAAGCGAGTCGTCATGGTTCACGGCGTTCCTAAGGACCACGGCCTGCCCACAAGTGTGGGATCGCTCGGCCCGATCCCCTCGCATGTAACGTTGCCGATCGCATGCGGGAAAATCGAGAAGGTAGCCGACTGACGAAGGAACGGCTGCGAACGGATGATGCAACTGTCGCCGCTCGCAGCTTGCTTGCCTTAGTCAGGTCGGACCTCGCAATCCGAGAAACATCCGTAACGTGGACTACCATTTACTGGGATACCAAGCATGAGCACTTCCCTTGTTCCCGCCAACTCCTTGATAACCGCCACGCCAGACGAAGGCCGGCAGCTGGCGATCAAGATGGCACGTCTGGTCATCAAGGCAACGCAACCGGACGAAGCGATAAGACAGAAACTTCGCGAGATATACGAGAACGACGCGGCCCTGCTCATTCAGATCAGCCAAGTCGTCGCGACCGAATTCGCCACAATCGCGGCGGCCAATAACTATTGGTCGACGCCCGGATAAAGCCCCGATTTTCCCGGCCCAAAGCGCCGGTCACCAGCATCCCTACGCAACAGACGAAATCAGCTTTCAGCGTTAAAACATGGAAGGATAAACTATGCCATTCCTCAATATTCACGTCATCAAGGGCCGCAGCCAGGAGCAAACAACCCTTCTTCTCCAGGCCATTCACGATGCTATGGTCCAGGCCTTCGAGGTGCCGGTGCGCGACCGCTACCAGGTGCTGCAAGAACACGAGGGGACGCATCTGCTCATGCAGGATACCGGCCTCGGTTTTGAGCGAAGCGACAACCGCGTCCTCATCCATGCGACGACCCGACCGCGAACCCAGGAAATGAAGGAGCGCTTCTATGCGCTGCTCGTCGACTATCTTGGACAGCGCTGCGGTGTTGAGCCGGAGGATATTATGGTCTCCTGCATCGAGAACAGCGATGCCGACTGGAGCTTCGGTTTCGGCCGCGCGCAATTCCTGACGGGCGAGCTATAGGTCACACCGGCAAAGATTGCTGGTGTAGCTCAGCACCTTCGATACACAATTTGCGGCCTCTCGCTTGGGCCGCATCACCGGGGCCTGCCTTTGTGCCTTCAATTTACGGTCACTCTTCAACGCACAAGTTGCGGTTGCTTCGGCGGAAGGGCGGCGCAAGGTTTGGCTCCATACAAAGTTCAGCGCTGGAATCTACTCCGGCGCCTTTTGCTGTCCAAAGACGATGCTGAGATAGGTTTCGCCCGAGCGGACAACGTGATTGCGCATCAGACGCTCGGCCAAATCCGCATCGCCGATAACGATTGCATCTGCAATGCTTGCGTGTTCATCCAGGGCCTTCTGACGTTCTGCAGGATCAAGATGAATGATGCGGCGAATGCTTGCGTCGTAAAATTGCTGACGCTCGATGAGCTTCGCGAGATAGCCGCAACGTGAGCTGCGATGAATGTGATCGTGAAACGTCTCGTTGAGCGCGATCAGCTTATCGGCATCTCCTGATTTCGTTGCCGTTTTCATGACATCCACTGTGGCAAGAAGCTCAGCTCCTGAGGGCTTGTCTATACGTTTGGCGGCGAGACGCGCGATCATCGATTCTAATGCGGCGCGGGCAAGGATCATTTCTTCGGCCCATTGCATGCTGAACCTGATCGCAATGCCGCGACGCGGCAAGGTTTCGACCAAGCCTTCCGTTTCGATCTGACGCAGCGCTTCCTTGATCGGCGTCGTGCTGACGCCGAACTGCTCCGCCAGCTGTCGTTCATTGAGCTTTTCGCCCGTAGCAAAGGCGCCCGACAAGATTGCACTTCTGATCGCGCGATAGACGTGGTCCCGCACGGTAAGCTGAAAAGCCGGATCAATTCGCTCAAAGGCCGCCACGCGACCCACACCCTGCTTTGCTTCGATCATTTTTGAATCTCGTTGACATGACTTCGATTGCGTGACATCTGGTATATCAGATTTCAGATTTCTGTCGACATCGGATTTCGGCAACTGAAATCGCCAGAAGAGGTTGAGGAGCCTTGAGGAGGATCTGCCATGCAAAGAGATCCGGCACGCCTGGCAGGATTGAGCAGTCAGTCTCTGCCGCCGACAGACCACACTCTTTGAGACACTGATATCAAGCGACAAGCCTGCTTCAGACGCCCCCCACGATTGCCCCTCAGCCGCCAAAGAGACACCCGACGACCGGAGAGCTCCCGATGCTCCGAAAGGTTCCGAGATGAAGACACATGCCTCCGCACCACTTGGCACGCCCCGCGCCGGCTACCAACGCTTCATCGTGCTGGCGCTCATCACGGTAATCCTGGCGGTCAGCACTGGAGATAGGGCAACCCTTTCCGTCGCTGGTCCCGGGATTGCAAAGGATCTCGGCATCAATGCCGTGAATATGGGTTGGCTCTTTTCCGCATTCTCGTGGAGTTACTTCATTGCGCAGGTCCCATCGGGCTATATCGTCGATCGGACAGGCGCCAAAGTTGCCATGTTGATTTCCCTGGCGGGATGGTCGATCGCGATCACCCTTGTCAGCGGCGTCGGGTATTTCGCCTATCCGGTAGTCGCGCTCTACGTTTTAAGATTTGTACTAGGCCTCCTGGAGGGACCTGTGACACCGGCCTCCGCTCGCATCATCGCCGCATGGTTTCCATCGGACGAACGCGGCGTCGCCGGCGCAATCTTCAACTCGGCCCAGTATCTTTCTCTCGCAGTCTTCACGCCGCTGATGGGTGCGTTGTTCCATTACCTTGGCTGGGAACACATCTTCTCGGTCATGGGGGTGATCGGATTGGTCTTGGCGCTTGTCTGGTGGAGAGCCTACTTCGCGCCGAGCCGCCATCCGCGGGTCACAAAGGAAGAGATCGCCTATATCAAAGCCGGCGGCGCGCTGACGGATGTGGGAGGAGAAAAATCCAAAGCGGGCGAGGCGCAAATTCCTACCCGGCAGATCGCTCGACAGATTCTGACAAATCGCATGTTGCTCGGGATTTTCCTTGCCCAATATTGCATCGCGACGCTTTCGACCTTCTTCATTTCCTGGTTTCCGAGCTATCTGGTGCAGGAAAGACATTTCTCGATGCTTCAGGCCGGCTTCGTCGCATCCCTGCCGGCAATCTTCGGATGCATCGGCGGCGTGTCTTCAGGATTCGTTTCCGACTGGCTGCTGCGCAAGTCCGGCTCCCTCAGTCTCGCCAGGAAAATCCCGATCACCATCGGCCTCGGCCTCAGCGCCACCATCATTCTGTGCAACTATACGGATGTGAACGCCATCGTCGTGGCGATCATGTGCGCGGCCTTTTTCGGCAAAGGCTTCGGGGCGCTCGGATGGACGGTGGTTGCCGACACGGCGCCCAAGGAGGCAATCGGTCTGACCGGCGGTCTGTTCAACGCTGCCGGCAGTATCGGCGGCGTCATCACACCGGTTGCAATCGGCTATATTATCGAGGGAACCGGTTCCTTCCATGGCGCCCTCGTCTATGTCGGACTGCACGTCATAGGTGCGGTTGTGAGCTACTGGGTGCTGGTCGGCAGGATCGAACGATTCGAGATTTCAAAAACGTCACCCGAGCCCGTCGGTGCAGAGCTCGTTCTTGCCAAGGCAGATCGCGATCTTTGAGCTCTCAGACTATTGCTCGGGCTCGTGCCGGGCTAAAACACCGCAAGCGGCAGATACCGAGCGCTATTGAAGATGGCGCTCTTGTCGCATGACGAAAACACCCTATCGCAACGCCGTCGCCCGTGAGCGCGTGTCGCTCGGATTTTCTCCAAAGGTACTGCGATAGATGATGGAAAATCTGCCCGGATGAAAAAAGCCCCACGTCGTGCAAATCTCGCGAACCGATAGCGAATTCAGCGGATCTCGCAGCTGGTCGCGAGCGGCTTTTAATCTGATTGTGCGCAGGTAAGCGCCCGGAGAGGTTCCTCTGAAGGTCTTGAAACCTATTTGCAATGCGCGAAGCGATACCCCGACGGCATCCGCAACCATCGTCATCGTGAAGGGCTCGGCGATATTCGCATGCATGTAGTCTATCGCCCGTCGGACATGCCACGGTGCGATCATGGGCACCTTCTTGGCTTCCAATCGGTCGGAGAGATGATGATTGGCAAATCGGATCACGAGGTCGGCAAGGGTTTCGCTCATTGTCGACACCGCAAGGGGTGAGGACAGAAGCGGACCATTGTTGCGCATGCCCAGGACAATGGTCAGCACCAGGTTTCCGATAAGCTGCCCCGAAGGCGTTGCCAGATCGAGAACGGGCTCAAGGTTGAGCGCGCCCATGATCGGCGCTTCAAGGAGCGACGCGAGCATTCGTGTCACGACCTTCCAGTCCAGAAAGAGTGCATCCGAACGATGCGGATCTCCTTGGACAAAGCGATTGCCTGCCTCGTGGTTATTGGCCATCAGAAGCTGGCCAGAACCGCCCTCGACACACTTCTTGCCTACGGACAGACGAAAGAACCCCGTGTGTGGGATGTAAAATGCGAGATGTTGCGGCGTCTCGTCGAGGGTGCGGATTTCCCAAGGGCTCTCGTAAGCCGAATGAAACATCGTAAGCGGCCCGCTTCGCCTCACCTCCGCCGCCCAACCAAAGGCGGGATCGTTGCTCAGCGGCTTTGCACCGAATGCACCATAAGTGGCCGAAAAGGCCCGAAACATCGATTCGAAATCATTGCCTTCATGCGTTGGCGTAAAGCCCTTTACCATATATTCGGGAGTTCGCAGCAAATTCTCGAATCTCGATGACGTCATGCAATTCGGCTCTTTCCCCTTATGTATCCCGCCTTGGAGACCGCCCTTCCCGACACTCAGAGACCATCTCCTGGCCATCCCCAAACGCCATCTTCGCAACTGGATTGGCCGATCCCGATAAGATAAGCAAAATGAGCAATCCGGGGCTCAAATCCCCTCGTTTGGCAGAAGCAAAGCAGTTTCAATCGAGTTATACACTCACAGTGTAAATCAAAAAGATTCGGAAATGAAGTACGATCCGTTGGACCAGGTTGCGGAACATTTTTTGCGGGATTCACAACCCAGAAGGGTGGCATCTCGCAATGAACGCGATCTTTTGCGGCTGATCTGGAAGTCGCCCGGGATTGAACGCTCGGATCTGACCGAGCCGCTGGACCTCACTCAACAGTCCCTGCACAGGATCGCCGCACGGCTTCATGATCGGGGAATGATTGTCTTCACCTCGTCGGAGGCTCGGCGCCCCGGCCCGCCGAGCCCGGAGCTCAGCCTTTGCAAAGACTGGTGCTTGACGCTCGGCATTTCGGTCAATGTCGGCTCGATCGGCCTTTGCCTCATGGGCTTCGGAGAGCCTTTGGAAAAGATGGAAATTGCGCAGTCTGGATCGTCGCTTTCCGACGAGATGGATCGGATCGAAAAAGCGGCGGAGGACCTTCTTACTCGCCGGAATGCCAGCCGGCGGGATATCCTCGGCGTCGGTCTCGCTGTCAGTGGTCATCGCATGCTGGAGACGGCTTTCAATTGCCCCTTGCCACTCGCCCATTGGTCGTTGATCGATCTGGCGCCGCTGCTCGGAAAGCAACTCGGCCTGCCCGTATGGGCTGACAATGTCGCCCGGACCGCGGCTCTTGCCGAGGCGATCTTCGGTGTCGGCCGGGAGGTCGCGGATTTCGCCTATATTGCCCATCTGCACGGCTATGGCGGCGGCCTCGTTTCCGGAGGCATGCCGTTTCGCGGCAGCTTCGGCAATGCCGGCGAGTTTTCCGTACTCTTCGATCGAGAGGATTATGATGACCGCCCCGCACTTGGGCTATTGCTTGAACACCTGCGCGCCAAGGGTCGCCCGGGCCTGACGCTGCGCGATCTCAAGGGCCAAGACCTGTCGGCCTGGGATGGCGTGGCAGAATGGGCCGATCGCGTGACGCCGGCGCATAATCGCGCCATCAACGCGATCTGCGCGGTATTTGATCCGGCCCTCATCGTTTTGGGCGGCGAACTCCCGCATTCGCTCGCAAGAATGCTGATCGAGCGGACCGAGATCAATAATCTGCCGCGCCACGGCGCATTGCGCGACGTCCCGCGGCTTGCGGTAGCGGAAGTCCTGGATGCTCCCGGCGCAGTCGGCGCGGCATTGATCCCGCTATTCGAAACCGTACTGTAGCGAGCGGCGCTCCAAGGCGTCGCTTTGGCATCCAGGCGCAGCTCAAAGCTAGCTATAGGTTATTTTGTCTGCCGTCCGCGGCCGATTGAAAAAGTAGCGATTGAAGCTGTAGCTGCTGATCCCGGTAAAACTGCCGAGAAATGCGGAAAGCGGCGTTGTGAAGCTATACTGCACGCGGGTCAGGACGACCTGCACGCCTGTTTCCTGTATCTTAGCAGGTACCGAAATCGGTGTAGCTGCGCCGGAGACAAGCGCAGAGGTATTGAAGGCAGCGGACCAATTGACCGTCGCATTTCCATTTGCCGGCACATCTTCCACCGCGACCGTGATCGTCAAAGCTGTCGTATCATAGGGCTGCAGGATAAAGCTCATTCCCGAAAGCAGCCCGGTAACATTTGATTTCGTCCATGTGCCTTGCTGGGAAATGACATCGCCTGTCGTTGCGGCAATTTCATCGATCTTGCGGCTGACGGTCAGAGCATGGCCAAGATCGACGGTCGCGGCGAGCAACAGCAGCAGGATCGGTAAGACAAGCGCGAACTCCACTCCCGATACACCGGCACGATTTCCAGCCAAGCGGCGAAGACAGGAGACTATGGACCGATACGCCAGATGCGTGCATTTGATCATCATGTCAGGACGGCTCGTTGCGAAACAGGGTGGTGGCACCGAGGAGATAGCGCCCATCCGCCAGCTTTGCGTTGGAATAGGTGAAATAGTTGACGACAGAGCTCCAGGGCAAAAAGGCCTGCACCAGCATATAGTCGCTCGCCTTGCCCATCGCGAAAGTCTCCGTGACGGTAAGATTGCCTGAGCTGTCGATCGGAGTTGCGCGCGTGACGGCCGATAGGTTGGAGATAACATCGGCCTTGATCAGGAGATTGTCGGAGCAGCTGAAAGCGAGAAACATATCGGCGCAGATTTTCGCCTTGAAGTCGGTGAGCGTCATGTTGGCGGATGCGGCCTCACCCGTCCGGATCATCCGGGAGATCTTCGCAACGGAAGCATCGAGGCTCGAAGCAACGAAGAACATTAACGAAACTTCTATGATAGCAAAGATGATCAGGGAGAGAGGCAGGATGAGCAGCGCGAACTCGACGGCAGCCGCACCCTTGCGATCTGCAAGCAGTCGAGACAGAAATTTCGGCAACCGGAGTGGATTCATTGGGTCAGCCGCACGGATGCGAGATATTGCGTGAACAGTGCCGACAGGCCCGAAACAATATCTGTGGAGGATGAAGCCGAGATAAACAGGCTCTTGGATGAAGCGCAGTCAGCAAGCGCATAAGGAATGTAGTCGCGGCGTGTAATGCTCGTGGAGACACCACTGTCCATGGTCCCACCCCACGTGCTGTGCCAGCTCGCACTTGCCATGGTCGAGCCGACGGTATTGTTGTAGCCCCAGTCGGTGGTTATAGGCAGATATTCGGTATAAAGAACCGCCATGGTGTTCGACTGGTTCTTCAAATAGGCGCACCAGTCGGGATTGAATGGAGCAACCTTGTTCCACGATGGTCCGGCGGTCGTGATTGTCGAACCGCTCCATTTCACGCCGTCCGTCACCCATTCGCGCTTGGATTGGACACCATCCGTCAGCAGCAAGACCAATTTGAGCGGTTTGGCAGACGAACTGCCGTCGCCACCCGCACCGACTTTCTGCTGCAAGGCCGACAGCGCCACGTCGAAGAAAGTATAGGTCGTGGATGTAGCACTCGTCAGTCCGTAACTGTCGTCGGAAAGGCGCTTGCGGGCCGAGGCGGTTTCAAATGTCGGGGCGAGCACTTCGGTCGTGGTATCGCCAAGACTGTAAAGACCGACCCTGATACGCTCGTGAGTGCTGTCGGCATTGTCGACCATGTCGATGACCTCACTGACGGCATCTACAGCAATGTCTGCGCGCAGCTTTATTCCCTTGGCGACTGAGTAAGCATAATTGTTGGCATATTTGGTACCGCCAACGGTATGTGCGTCTCCGGTATGGCAGGCAAACTGGCAGCCGATGCCATTATACATCGTTTGCTGCCCTGCACTGGTCGCTGCAAGCAGCATTGATGGAGACTTATCGATGACAATATAGACATTCAGATAGGATGTGGACGGCCCCTTGACCGAGCTTGCAACGGTTACTGGAACATTGCTTATATCGGCAATCTTCATGAGTGTTGTTGGAACAACGCCACTCGCCGTTGCCGTTATCTTGTGGTTGGTCGTATCTATTTCTATGTTTCCAACGGAGTAGCTGCTCTCGGATTGGGAATTGAACCAATCCGCCACTTTCTGCTTGAGGGAATCCGTATCTGCCGTATTGATCTGTTTCACGGCCGCAATCAGCGCCGCATCCAGATCGCTCTGCATTTTCTGCCGAACGTTGTACGCCCTGATATAGTCGAGGCTGGCTCCGACAGCGAGCATCATCGGAACCAGAGAGAGGGCCACGACGATCGCGACATTACCGTGCCGGCTTCGAAACAGCTTTCGAAAGGCATCGGTGAGATGATCACCTGAGATAAAATGTCTTAGCTGCAACGTCGGCACCAATATTTATCATACTATTTCACAAATGACGCCGATTTGACCTTAATCAGTTCTTTACATCGCTCCTCAAGCGATCAGTTTTCTGGCTACGCATTCAAGTTTTTGCGCAATCTGGCCAAGATGCGTTTTTTGGATATCGATGCTTGCCGGATTTAGAAACATGCAAGAGCGCCCCTTCCCGGTGACGGATCGGATGACGACCGGGAAAACAAGATCGACCGCGCCAGCCAACAATCTCGACCGTTGCAGTTAAGCCAAGCAACAGCGGCTGAAGTAGCCTATCAAAATTTTCGATAAGACGAGGCGCAATTTAGCCCTCTTGGAGCACCTTTCACTTTGGCTTAGATTGCTGCTCAATGACGAGGCCCATTGGATCTGGCGAATAAGGCGAGGTCAGTAATCCCCCAGGAGCTGATCGGGAATTGAATGAAGCGGACGAGAATTGAGGACATCGCCAAAGAGGCGAAGGTAAGCAAGGCGACTGTAGATCGTGTTATCCACAACAGGGGCTTCGTTCGTGAGGAAACGGTCCGCAAGGTTGCAGAGGCAGCGCATAAACTGGCCTATTATGCGAGCGGTCTGATTGATCGGCAGCTGACCGCACCGCCTGCAAGGGTGAGATTTGGCTTCCTGCTCATAAAGGAAAGGCAGGAGTTCTATCAGTCTTTCAGCAAAGAGCTGACCCGGGCAGTTGCGGACCGTCAGGATTTTCGTGGCGAAGTGACCATTCGATATTCCCCATCTCAGTCGCCTGCAGATTTTGCGGCGATCATGCAGGAACTTGCCACGCATACCGATGCAATAGCTTGCACCGCTGTCAACCATGGCATCGTCAATGAAGCCGCCCGACACCTGCAGCAGAAGGGAGTTCCTGTTTTCGCCTTGCTGAATGATTTCGGGCAAGGCGCACGTCGAACCTATATCGGTCTCGACAATCATAAGGCCGGATGTCTGGCGGCATGGATGATCGCCACGGCAAGCCGCCAACCCGGAAAAGTTGCGATCTTTCTTGGCAGCAATCGCTGGCAGGGGCACGAATTGAAGGAAGCCGGATTTCGTTCATATCTAGGCCAATTGCGCCCAGACCTTGATATCTTGGAACCGGTCATCAATCTTGAAACAAGGAAACTGACCCATGAAACCGCAGTCGCCTTGCTTGAGCGTCATCCGGATCTGAGAGGCATTTACGTCGCAGGCGGCGGGATGGAAGGCGCGATAGCGGCGCTGCGAGAAACGCGTGCACCCGGCGAGGTCGCCCTCATTGTCAATGAGTTGACCTCGATAAGTCGTACCGCCCTTTCCGACGGCTATGCGACGATGGTCATCGGCACGCCTCTGGCGCAACTTTGCCGGGACACTGTCGATCTGATGGCACGGGGGGCGCTTCAGGGTCATATTCAAACACCGGACGCGCATTTTCTGGAACCACAACTTTTTCTACCTCCCTCCATATGAGAATGAGGTGAAACACCTCAAGCAGAAGGCATGAGAAACCTCACCAATGCGCTAATGCAAATTCAGACCGATTGCACGTGAGGGAGCCTTTTGGCATTGCCTAAAGGTGCGTGACATGCTCCGTCGGAGCAGCGATATCGGGATTTTGGGAGGAAACATGTTCTGGGCACTCAATCAGATTACGACGCCAAATCTTAGCTACACCGACTTCCTTGACCTATCGGTTACTCTCGGCTGCCAGGGCGTAGAGGTTCGCAACGACCTCAAGCGCCAGCTATTCGACGGCCTTGCGCCGACAGAGGCGGGTAAAATGGTTCGTGACCGGGGTTTGCGGCTCGTTGGTCTGTCCCAGGTCTATCCGTTCAATTTCTGGTCGGATGATATCGAGCAGAAGGTTCGGGATCTGATTGCAATTGCCAAGGCGGCCGGCGCTGAAACCATCAGCCTCATTCCGCGAAACGAGGGGATTGGCACTGAGGAGCAGGAGCGCAAAGCCAATCTCGAAACGTCCCTTTCCGCCATTTTACCTCTTCTTGAAGAGGCGGAACTGGTCGCGCTGGTCGAGCCGCTAGGGTTTCAGCGTTCGTCGCTGCGCTACAAGGCAGAACTCGTGGACGCGATCAACGCACTCGGTGCAGCACACCGCTATAAACTCGTTCATGACACCTTCCATCACGCCTTGGCCGATGGCGGGCCAATTTTCGCCAATCACACGGGCATCGTCCATATATCGGCTGTCATTGATCCGACGTTGCAGCTGAACCAGATGGAAGACGAACACCGGGTTCTCGTGGACGGATTAGACCGACTGGACAATGTAGGCCAGATCAAGGCTCTGCAAGCTGCCGGATATGCCGGACCGATTTCCTACGAGTGCTTCTCACCGCTGGTGCACGATCTCGCCAACCCACGAGAACCGATCCAAACTTCGTTTGATTTCATCGAATCGGCCTTGAAGGCCAAGTGATCGCCCACGCGGCGACGCGAACGAAAAAGAGCCTGGCGAGCTTCGCCACGGCCAGGCTCGATCCATCATTCAGATATTCTCGGAGATATAGATCTCAAACGGGAAAAAGGTCTGGCGTGCAGTCGTTTGCGCTGTTCCCTCGACCGAACTCACCATCTGGGTGATGAGCTCCCGGCACAGAAGAGGCAGTGGAGTGCAAATGGCCATGGCCACCGTTCCATCCATCAGTGCGCCCTTGCTCTCGGGAACAAGCTCGTTGACGATGAGGGTCACGTCGCCGGCGCGGTTTTCCTCCCGGAGCGCGGCGATCGCTCCCTCCATTCCGCCGCCGGCAACATAAAGACCGATAAGGTCTGGATGTTTCTGCAGAAGATCGAGCGTCGCCTCATGTGTGACGTCGACGGCGTCGAGATTGATGAGCGTTTCCAGGACTTCGAATTCCGGCGCATTCTCGCGGAAATAGGAGCGAAAACCCACCTCCCGCAACTCGTGGCCATGAAAACGGTGACTGCCGACGAAACATGCCACCTTGCCCGGCTTGCGAGCCGTACGCGCGATCGTCCAGGCGGCGGATCGCCCGACCTTTCTGTTGTCGAGGCCGAGATATCCTTCTCGAACACCCGCGGCAAAGTCGGAGAGTATGGAAAAAACCGGAATTCCCCTTTCTTTGAGCTCGTCGACGATTGCTTCGACAGCTGGATAATCGGGGGCGACGACGGCCACGGCTTGATTGCGGGCTGCCAGTGCTCGCACTTTTTCCGCAATTACGCTCGGTGTGGAGACAGCTGGATAGTCGATCTGAACGTGCAGCTTCGCTGTCGTCGTCGCTGCGGCAGCTGCTTCGATCTCTCTGGCAAAGGCTTGATAGAATGATTGCGTGGGCTTCTGCAAAAGGAATGCGAGTTGATAGCGTGGTAGGTCTTCGAAGACGCGCTGACGCAAGAGGCCGACGGCATGATAGCCGATTTCCTGCGCCGCTTCATAGACGCGCCGTGCCGTCTGTTCGCGAACCGGAAGGCGTCCGTTCAGCACACGATCAATGGTGGCGACGCTAACGCCGGACGCCTTGGCGAGATCCGATATGGTGGGACGACGCATGATCGCTCCTGATGGAATTTATCATTATCGCATTGTCGCGATGATAGGTTTTGATAGATTGCATCATTCCTGCATTGAGGCAAGCGAAAAGTCGATCTATCGTTTCCGGCATTAAGAGCGAGGCGCCGTTGCGCATCGTGGGAGGCAGGGATGACGACGATAATCAAGCGTGATTATGATCTGCTCGGCGCAAGCGGCAGGCTGGCGGTCGAAACCGGGCTGGCCGCCGCCGAATGGTATCACACGGATGTGCCGCGCAAGGATATGAAAGCGTTGATGCAGCGTTCAGACGCGCCGGCGATCCGCGATACGATCATCTGGCTCGGCAGCATGGTGATCTTCGCCGCGCTCGGCATCCACTTCTGGGGATCGTGGATCTGCGTCCCGTTCTTCCTGGCCTATGGCGTGCTCTATGGCTCTGCCTCCGACAGCCGCTGGCATGAATGCGGCCATGGCACGGCGTTCAAGACGCGCTGGATGAACGATGCGGTCTATCAGATCGCCTGCTTCATGATCATGCGCAATCCGGTGACCTGGCGCTGGAGCCATGCGCGCCACCATACCGATACCGTCATCGTCGGCCGCGACCCTGAGATTGCCGTCATGCGGCCGCCGGATCTCTTGCGTCTCGTCTTGAATTTCTTCGGCATTCTCGATGCCTGGTACGCGATCATCGATATGCTGCGCAACGCCGCCGGCGTCGTCAGTTCAGCAGAAAAGACCTTCATCCCCGAAATGGAGCAGCCGAAGGCCATTCGCATCGCCCGTATCTGGCTTGCTATCTATGTCGTGACGATTGCGACGGCGATCGCCATGGGCTCGATCCTGCCCCTGATGCTGATCGGCCTTCCCCGACTTTATGGCGCCTGGCATCACGTTCTGACCGGCCTGCTGCAGCATGGCGGCCTTGCAGATAACGTCATCGATCATCGCCTGAACAGCCGCACCGTCATGATGAACCCGATCAGCCGCTTCATCTACTGGAACATGAACTACCATGTCGAACATCACATGTTCCCGATGGTGCCCTATCATGCTCTGCCGAAGCTGCATGCGATGATCAAGCACGATCTGCCAGCCGCCAATCCGTCCATCTGGTCCGGCTATCGCGAGATGATCCCCGCTTTCCTGCGGCAATTGCGCAACGAGGATTATTTCCTCAAGCGTGAACTGCCGTCGACAGCGCGGCCCTATCGCGAAGAGTTCCACGGCGAACTGCCGGCCGCCGCACAATAGCATCGAAATTACAAAGGGAGGAAATCATGAGCAACTGGATCGAAGTCTGCGCCGCTGACGCAATCGACGAAGAGGATGTCATCCGCTTCGACCATGACGGACGGACCTTCGCCGTCTATCGCAGCCCCGAAGACGATTATTTCGCCACCGACGGCCTGTGCACACATGAAAAGATCCATCTCGCTGACGGCCTAGTGATGGACAATATCATCGAATGTCCCAAGCACAATGGCCGCTTCGACTACCGCACCGGCGAAGCCAAGGGAGCTCCGGTCTGCGTCAATCTGCAGACCTATCCGGTCAAGGTCGAGAACGGCACCGTCTTCATCGGGCTCTGAGGAGGCTATCGTGGCGCATTTCGTCATTGTCGGGGCTGGGGAATGCGGTGCCCGCGCTGCCTTCGCACTTCGTGAGAAGGGATTTGAGGGCGATATCACTCTCGTTGGCACCGAGCCGCTTGCCCCATATGAGCGCCCGCCGCTTTCGAAGGGCGGATCGGATAAGGCGCTCGAGCCAAAGTTCGTCGCCTCGTTGGAGTATTACCAGGAGCAATCGATCGACCTTCAGCTGGATACCACAGTGACGGCAATCGATCCCGCTGCGAAGACGATTGGGCTCTCGGATGGACAGACACTTGCCTACGACAAGCTTCTGCTTGCGACTGGGGCATCTGCGCGCAACCTTCCCGGCACCGATGGCACCTCCCACCGGATCCGCGTGCTGCGAACCCATGCGGATGCGGTGGCCTTGCATGCTGTCTTCCACCCCGGACGACACATCGCCATCATTGGCGGCGGCTTTATCGGTCTTGAACTTGCGGCAACCGCACGCATGCGCGGTGCCGATATCACCGTCATAGAAGGTCTGCCCCAGGTCTTGAAGCGGGGGGTTCCGGAGGCAATCGCCGAAGCAATCACTGAACGGCACCGTCTGGAAGGAGTGGATATCCGCTGCGGGCAGGCCATTGAAGCCGTGCAGGAAGACGCCGACAAGGCAATCGTTCGCCTGGTGGGTGGCGAAGTCATCAGCGCCGATCTGCTGCTCGTTGGCATCGGCGCCCTGCCGAATGTCGCGCTCGCCGCCGAGGCAGGCCTTGCGATCGACAACGGCATCGCCGTCAGCGAACGACTGGAGACCTCGATTGCCGATATCTATGCGGCGGGCGATTGCTGCTCCTTTCCGCTGGCGCTCTATGGCGGAAGGCGTGTTCGCCTCGAATCCTGGCGCAACGCGCAGGAGCAGGCAAATCTCGCCGCCGCCAACATGCTGGGAGAAGGTGCGGAAATATCCGCCGTGCCATGGTTCTGGTCCGACCAGTATGATCTGACGTTGCAGATCGCCGGCCTTGCGGACGAAGCAGTCGCGCATGTACGGCGCGACCTTGGCGATGGGGCGTTCATCCTTTTCCATCTCGGCGCGGACGGAAGGCTGCTCGCCGCCAGCGGTATCGGACGCGGCAATGCCATCGCGCGTGATATTCGCCTCGCCGAAATGCTGATCGCCGCCCGCGCGCATCCGGATCACATCGCCCTGGCGGCAAGCACCGTCAAGCTGAAGTCGCTGCTTGCGGCGTAACCATTCATATTGAGGAACATCCAATGCAAAAGCACAATCGTCCAACGGTTGCCGATCTTCTGTCGCTTAAAGGAAAGCGACAGCTGACAATGCTGCGCGTCACCTCGCTTGAGGAAGCAGAAGCCGCGCAGAGAGCTGGGATTGATATGCTCTCCGTCCCACCAACACTTCTAGGTCCTGCATTCCGTGAAGCCGCGCCAAGCCCCTTTGCAATACCGGGTCTGGAATATGGCGACTATGTTTCGGCAGAAGAATATATGCGAGAGGCGTTCAAGGCACTGAAAGCCGGAGGTGATGCCGTTTATTGCGCCGCAAGTCTCGCGATCATCCGACGGATGCGAGATGAGGGAATTCCCGTCTGCAGCCACGTCGGTCTCATTCCCTCGAAAGCGACATGGACAGGCGGTTTCCGTGCTGTCGGAAAAACGTCTATCAGCGCCTTTGAAATTTGGCGGCAGACCAAGGCATTGGAAGAGGCCGGAGCCTTTGCCGTCGAAATCGAGGTTGTGCCCGGCGACATCGCGGCTGCCATCAGCCAAAGGACATCGATGCTGATGATTTCGATGGGGGCGGGAACGGGATGTGACGCGCAATATCTGTTTGCCGATGATGTTCTTGGCAGCAATCGCGGCCATCGTCCCCGTCATGCGAAGGTCTATCGCAATTTCGCGGCAGAGTTCGACCGGCTGCAAAATGAGCGTGTCGCCGCCTTTGCCGAATTTGCCGATGACGTTCGTTCCGGCGCCTATCCGGAGAAGGGGCATGAGGTCGCTATCGACAGGCAAGAGCTTGAGGCGTTCCTGCGCCTAGTCGCTGAGCAAACCCTTTAATCACACCCTGGGCTTCGGGCGAAACATTTATCACATCGAATTGGGCTATTTCGAATGAAAACCTATGTAT